>NZ_CP110007.1:1905000-3875848 GCF_025947265.1 Flavobacterium sp. N2550
AAAGACTTATTCCTGTTTTTTCTACCCAAACCTTACTTATTATTTTGCCTGTTTCTAAGTGAAAATTTCTTTCAAAAACGGCATCAGGAATAAATTCATCCAGCAAGATCTGCTTTAGCGATTCAATTTTCTCAAAATAAATCTTCCTTTTTTCTTCGTCTTTTGACTCTATGTCAATCAGGACCTGAGCTTTTTTGTTATCGACATAAAACTTAAAGGAGAAATCTTTAATTTTTGTATCGTAGAGAAGCCATTTTCTCGGATATTCTTCGGCAAATTTGATCCAAAATTCCTTTTTGATAATTTGAGCTTCTGCTTTGCTGTACATGTTGAATAAATAAGTTTGATTAAAATGAATTTTACGGTACCTTTATAAATCACATTGCAAAAAGATATAATGGATTTTCAGGCCTTTTTAGAATATATACCAAAAATAGAAAAAGAAACGCTACCATCGGTTGAAGCTCATATAAAAATGGCTTCGCTAGAACGCATTTCTACTATAATTAATAAAACTTATGATAGAGACGGATTAAGGAATGCGGCCGTAATGATGCTTTTTTACCCAAAGAATTCAGAAGCACATCTCGCCTTAATCGTAAGAAATGCTTCTATCGGAATTCATTCTTCACAAATTGCTTTTCCTGGTGGTAAAGAGGAACCAGAGGATCTAAATCTAGAGGCAACCGCTCTTAGAGAAACGTTTGAAGAAATAGGTATCCTTCCAGAAAGGATTCAAGTTGTTAAGGCATTTTCTGAAGTTTATATTCCGCCTAGCAGGTTTCTTGTTTCTCCTTTTTTGGGCGTTTGTCAAGCAGAGATAACATTTAATCCTAGCGCTGATGAAGTTGCAGCAATGATTGAATTGCGGCTAGAAGATCTTTTAGACGATGCCAATTTAGTCCAAGCAAAGATCAAGGCATCTTATACTGATGAAATAGAAGTTCCGGCATTTAAGCTACAAGGACATATTGTTTGGGGCGCAACGGCAATGATGCTGAATGAGCTTAAAGAAACGATAAAAAGAGTGCTTTAATAGCTACGATTTTGTAAGTTTGCCTTCTGTTTTAAAAAAAAGCTCAATCGTATGGGATTGTTTAAAAGAAATCCTTTTGGTCATATACTTTTCTTGAAAAAATGGCTTATCCGTGTTTTTGGAATGCTGACGCATCGACGTTATAGAGGTTTTAACGAGCTTCAGATTGATGGCTCAGAAATTATCCGAAGTCTTCCAGATACTAACGTGCTGTTTATTTCTAATCATCAGACGTATTTCGCGGATGTTGTGGCCATGTTCCATGTTTTTAATGCCAGCCTAAAAGGACGTGAAGACAATATCAAAAACATCGGCTATATCTGGAATCCAAAGCTGAATATCTATTATGTAGCGGCTAAAGAAACGATGAAAGAAGGCCTGCTTCCTAGAATTCTAGCCTATGCAGGAGCTATTACCGTTGAAAGAACTTGGCGTGCTAAAGGAAAAGATGTGCAGCGAGAAGTAAATCCTAATGACACCGAAAATATAAAAATTGCACTAGAAGACGGATGGGTGATAACCTTTCCGCAAGGCACTACGAAATCTTTCAAGCCTGTACGAAAAGGAACGGCTCATATTATCAAACAGCACAAGCCTATCGTTGTTCCGATAGTTATTGACGGTTTTAGGCGTTCTTTTGACAAGAAAGGACTTCGCCTTAAGAAAAAAGGAATCCTTCAATCTTTTATCATCAAAGAACCTTTGGATATTGATTATGAAAATGACTCTGTAGAAGAAATTGTTGAAAAAGTAGAATATGCTATCGAACAGCATCCGTCGTTTTTAAAAGTACTTCAGCCTGAAGTCTTGGAAGAAGTTTTAAAAGTAGAAGAGGAATTAAACAAGAAAAGAAGGTGGGATTATTAACTATTTTACAGCTTCAACAGTAAAACCCTGCTTTCTCAATAACAAAATTACACCATTTTCACCTGCAAGATGTGCGGCACCAACTCCAAAAAAAGTAGGCTTGAATCGAGCCACATCAGCAATTATAGGAATCCATTTTGCATTTCTCTTGACCAGCATTTCATCATCAAATTTTGAGGAGGCTGTTTCGCCGAGCTCGTTTGTGAAATTTAGCAAATCGCTTATTTTTTTATCCTTATACAATTGCATCAGCTTATTGAAATCTTCTTCATAAGTCTTGATGCCATTTTTTGCCGTTCTGACTAATTCATCCATCTGTTCTTGATACGAAATCTTGTCAAAAACTTTCATCTGCTCAGCAACGGTTTCTAGGCCATAAATTGCCTCATTTTGTGATTTGCTGATTTCAGCGAGCGCTTCTTCGACTGATTTGGGCTTACAGCCAAGGATTTTCTGCACAAACATGATGCTCACGAAGCTTGGCTTTATAGTATTGATTGTCTTGGCAGAGATAGCAGCATTATCTCTTAAGAAGTCATCAACAATTTTATAATCTTCTGCGGAAACGAGCGATTCCATAGTCACACCGTTTTTCATGTTCATATTGGCCATCATCAGGCTTTCCATCTTTGGATCGTCAACATCAATCTCAAGATAAAGCTGTTCTGTCTTTTTCATTGCCTCGATGACATTCTGATCTAATAACGTATCGCAAGAAGCATGGATGGTTCCGTACAGGTAAGAAGGTTTTTTTATTCCGTTACCCGAAATTTTCCATAACAAGGCATCTTCAAGCTTTTGAGCTTGCAATCCTATAAAAAATAGGGAGAATAAGAGCGATAAGCAATATTTCATCGAATTGCTAAAGGTCTATTTTCTTTAGCTCCTCATAATTTTTATAAAGCTTTTTCATCAAGAAGCCGTATAATAATTTATAAAAAAGCCAGGAAATCACAGTAAATACGCCTACGATTGCAATGACAATGCCAATAAAGAACAAGATAGCTTTAATGCCGTCATGTTCAATTTTTTCTTTTACCAAGGCGAAATCAGGATTGTAAAAATAAGCCAGCATGAATCCTAATATCAAGCTGAATATAATCATTCCTAAGTTATACCAGACATAAATATTTACCGTTCTTCTTGTCTTTAGGATATTTTTCATCAAGATTTTGGTAGAATCTGTAGTAGAAATTACGATGTAATTCTTGTAAAATAAATAGATGAAGGTGACGATGATCGCATAATGGGCATACGTTAAAATTCTCATGTACAACAAGATGTTATCCATGTTAAGCTTTTGGAAATATTCATCATTGTTTGAAAAAAGGCTGATTCCTATCCAAAATAAAAATTCTATGATACCAATAATCATAATCAATCTTACTACAGAAGATGAGTTCTTATGAATCATCTTGTAGATATCATTCTCAGAGACTTGCTGAAAAGAATTTTCATTCTTTTTCCAATCTTTCTTTAATAAATCTAACTCTTTCATATTTTTTTTCCTTGTTAGGGATTTAATATTTTCTTCAATTTTCCTTTAATCCTGTTCATTTTCACTCTCGCATTCACTTCGCTGATTCCTAAGGTTTCCGATATTTCTTCATAATCCTTATCCTCCAGATACATAAAAATCAAAGCTTTTTCAATGTCGTTTAATTGATATACGGCCTTATACATCAGTTTTATCTGTTCTTCTTCTTCATAATTATAATCTTCCTGCTTGATAAAATGCTTCGTATTGTCAAATTCCATTGTAGAAATTGACCGCGTACTTTTTCGATATAAAGTGATGGCTGTGTTCAAGGCAACCCGATACGCCCAAGTAGTGAATTTAGAATCTCCCCTAAATTTTGGATACGCTTTCCAAAGCTGGATCGTGATTTCTTGAAACAGATCGTTATGAGCATCATCGCCAGAGGTATACAATCTACAAATCTTGTGGATTATATTCTGGTTTTCTTTTAGCTGCTTAACAAAAGACTTTTCTAAATCTTGGCTCATGTAAGGTTAGTAGTTGAAGAGTCAAATTTGTTACAAGTTACTATTAATTTTAAATAATTATCTCGAATGTTTATACCAAAAATAAAAGAAGAGGAGATTTTTTCTTTATGGACTTTGCGTCTTTATGTGAAAATAATTGCTCGCAAAGGCACAAAGTATAGAAAGGCTGATTATATGCCAGCAGTACCAAGAGAATAGCATAAAAACCAAAACTTGCGATTGAATCTGACTGATGCTATATGATAATAGTTTTATGTTATGCAACATTTATTGTATGCTATACTACATCAACCTAATGTTATACTACATTAATAAAATATATATAGTATTAATTATATGTCATATAACATAGGTTTATTGCTATACAACACCTGATAGATGCTATGAAGCATTAGCTTTATATTATACTACATTGGGTAAGTGTTGACAGCATAAGCGCTATGTTATACTACTCTAATCTATTGTTATATGACATTGTCAAAATGTAATATAGCATGAGTATAATGTTACATTACATTCATGCAAAAAAAGAAGTATTTGATTAAAACTTTCTATTTAAGAACTGTAAAAAAATAATGGCTTGCAAAGGCATAGCGTCACAGAGTATAAAACGTCTAAATTTTATTTAAAGCGACAGGCTACAGTTTTAATTTTCGGGATAAAACTTCGTATCTTGCAGTAAGAATAAACGCAAACGATGAATATCCCACAATCAGATCTTCCTAGAATAGTTATTTTGGGAGGCGGCTTCGCCGGAATCGCATTAGCCAAGAAATTAAAAAACAAGCCTGTACAAGTCGTGCTTTTAGACAAGCACAATTACCATACGTTTCAGCCTTTATTATATCAGGTGGCAACTGGAGGGCTTGAGGCTGGCTCTATTGCGTATCCGATTCGGAAAGTAGTGCATGAATATAAAAATTTCTATTTCAGGCTTTGCCATGTAAACGAAATCAATACCAAAAGCAATAAGGTGATTGCCGACATCGGGGAGCTTCAATATGATTATTTGGTTATTGCAACCGGCTCTAAGACCAATTATTTTGGGAATAAGGAGATTGAAAGAAATAGTATTGCAATGAAAACAATTCCGCAGTCGCTTAATATCAGGAGCCTGATACTCGAAAATTTTGAGCAGGCACTTTTGACAGATGATGTGAATGAACGGAATGCGTTGATTAATTTTGTTCTGGTCGGCGGTGGCCCTACAGGGGTGGAATTGGCTGGCGCTTTAGCCGAAATGAAAAATGCTATTTTACAGAAAGATTACCCAGATTTAGATATCAGCAAGATGCAGATCAACTTGGTTCAGAGCGGAGACAGGATACTGAATACCATGTCTGAAAAATCGTCTGAAGCCGCAGAAAAATACCTGAAAAAACTCGGCGTAAATGTCTTGAAAAACATGCGCGTTACAAGTTATGACGGAAGAACGATTTCTACCAATACAGGAGTTTCTTTTGAAACAGCTACATTAATCTGGACGGCTGGTGTGCAAGGCGCTATCGTAAACGGGCTTCCTGCTTCATCTTTGGTTGAAAAAGTAGAACGCATCAAAGTGAATGAATACAATCAGGTTGCAGGCTATTCGACTATTTTTGCCGTAGGCGATATCGCAATGATGGCAAGTGAAGAATATCCGCAAGGGCATCCAATGATGGCGCAGCCTGCCTTACAGCAAGGAAAATTATTAGGAGAAAATATAATACGGCTGATTCAGAAGGAAGAAATGAAGCCTTTTAACTATAATGACAAAGGTTCGATGGCAACTATTGGACGAAACAAAGCGGTTGTCGATTTGCCGCATTATCATTTTCATGGCGTTTTTGCGTGGTTTGTTTGGATGTTTGTCCACCTTTTTTCGTTGATTGGATTTAAGAACAAAGCGGTAGTTTTTATGAACTGGCTGTATAATTATATCCGTTTTGATCGCGAAGGAAGGCTCATCGTTAGGCCGTACAAAAAGAAAAGCTTTACCAGTTTTACTTTTGATGAGATATAGCTAGAAGCTTAAAGCGCATGATTTTTATAATACCCAATCATCAACCCAACAAATTTGCTATAGCTTTCAAGCCCGTCTTTCTGCTGGTTTATTTTTAAGAAATTGTCATAGAAATAATGAAAAAAAGTATCGATAGGGGTTTGATAGCTGTCCCAAAAATCTTTTGATTCTTGGAAATTTTTTAAGATTCCGGGATGGATTAAAGGCAATAGCTCTTTGCTTTTTCCTTCCTCAATTTTTTCGATGTTACCCAAGCAATATTTCAGCGCATACGAATAGCCCGAATATTTAAAATAAATATTTGGGTTGTTTATAGAAGCCAAATAACCAATGAAATTAGCTTCGCTTTCAGAAGCATAGCCTATCTGATGTGCCATTTCATGGCAGACAGTAGTAGGGAAGTTGTATTTTGGAATCTTATAATTGACTTGGGCTTCATTCGTGAAAGGATTCAGATAGCCGCCAAATCCCATATAGGTCAAAGGCAGGCTCACCAAGGATTTTTTAATGCTAGGCACATGGTATTGGAAATACGAATACTGTTTTCCTACTTCGTCATATCCGTCTTGTGTTAGCGCATATATTTTCTCAATTTCATACGGATTGTTAACTTTTAGGCTGTCATTTTTTACAATCTGACTATGGATTTCGTTTGTCTTAGCAATCATTTTTTTGGTAAATGCCTGCAATTCTTCCAGCGTATAGTCTTTGTCAAGTTTCATTTTGGCATACAGTGGCACGCGATGGTAGTTCAAGCCCCACAAGCAATTAAAAAGAAAGTAAAAGATAGAAATAAAGCTCAGTACCGATAGCGTTTTTGATTTCCAATCCATTTTCCAAGATGCCCATGAAAATAACTGAGCTCTTCTTTTATAAAGTCGATAGATTAGAAAACAAATCAATACAGTATAAGCAATGTCTCCAAAAGAAAAAGGCAAGCGGCCAAAAAGAGTTCTTGAGATTTTTGAAAGCCATAAGTAAAAACCATTACTATAATATTTTTCAATGGCTTCAGGAAAAAACGATACGATATTGAGGATAATTATCTGAACTAATAAGAAAATACTCCAGATAATTTTTGATTTTTTCATCGACGAAACATTTGTTTTTGTAAATATAAACAGAAACAATTTAAAGTTTTTTTCTAGAAGAAACTTTAGATAAAAATTAATACTTGCTTCGTGCTTTGATAGGATAATAAGTCGTAAAATTGCAATAGATTTCAGCGTAAAATCAGCAGCTTACTTTGATTATTTATGAAAAAGAAAAATGAAGAGAAAATAATTTTTTTCTGCAACGGAAAAAAGTGCGGCAAGTACAATAAAGAACCGAAAGATTACCTGAAAAAGAAGATTGCCGAATTCGGACTAGAAGATAAAATCTGTATTTCAAAAATGGACTGCCAAGGAATGTGTAAGAAAGCGCCGGTAGTCTATATTGAGCCGAAAGATATCTGGAAAAAAGAAGTCACAGAAAAAAAAGCTAAAAAAATATTTGAAAAGTACCTCCTTTAAGCTTTTATATCTTGGGCATTCCGCACATAACTTTGTAACTTTGCTATACTAAATTCAAAAATAAATAATGAGTCAGGAAATAAGAAACCTTGAGCCGAAAGCGCTTTGGAATAAATTCGCCGATTTGAATGCCGTGCCGCGTCCTTCAAAAAAAGAAGAAAGAGTGATTGCCTTCATGAAAGATTTCGGTAAAAAACTAGGCTTTGAGACCATCGAAGACGAAGTTGGAAATGTAATCATCAAAAAACCGGCTACTGCTGGAATGGAAAACCGCAAAACCATCGTAATGCAATCGCATTTGGATATGGTTCACCAAAAAAACAACGATACTGTTTTTGATTTTGATACGCAAGGTATTGAAATGTATGTGGCTGACGGTTGGGTTCGTGCTAAAGGAACAACGCTAGGCGCAGATAATGGCTTGGGCGTTGCTACTATTATGGCCATTTTAGAATCTACCGATATTCCTCATCCTGCTATCGAAGCATTATTCACGATTGATGAAGAAACAGGAATGACTGGTGCTATGGGACTAAAAGGAGGCTTGCTAGATGGCGAAATTCTTTTGAATCTTGATACCGAAGAAGACGATGAAATTGATATAGGATGTGCTGGCGGAATTGATGTGACGGCAACTGCCGAATATGACGAAGAAGAAACACCGCAAGGCTCTGTAGGGTATTCGATTACCGTAAAAGGCTTGAATGGCGGACATTCTGGAATGGATATCCACAAAGGTCTAGGAAATGCAAACAAAATCATGAACCGTTTGCTTTTTGACGGTTTTGATAACTTCGGATTGCAGATTTCTGAAATAAAAGGAGGCAGCCTTCGCAACGCGATTCCCCGTGAAAGTGTTGCAAAAGTAATCATCGCCGAAGTTTATGACGAAGCTTTTGTTTTCGATATGCAAGAAATTGTAAACGAAATCAAAACTGAATTCAAGACAACGGAGCCGAATTTAGAAATCGTTTTTGAAAAATTAGAAACTGCTCCGGCAAAAGTTATGCCTTCGATTGCACAGTTCTATTTCGTAAGAGCAATGTATACTGCCCATAACGGCGTGTACAGAATGAGTGCTGATTTTGATGATTTGGTAGAAACTTCTAATAATATTGCAAAAGTAGTTGTAGGTGAAGGAAAATTATCTGTCCAGTGCCTGACACGTTCTTCTGTGGAATCATCTAAAATGGATTTAGCGAATGCTTTGCGTTCCGCTTT
Organism: Flavobacterium sp. N2550; assembly: GCF_025947265.1. Taxonomy (NCBI): domain Bacteria; kingdom Pseudomonadati; phylum Bacteroidota; class Flavobacteriia; order Flavobacteriales; family Flavobacteriaceae; genus Flavobacterium; species Flavobacterium sp. N2550. The sequence continues at coordinate 1,913,648 of NZ_CP110007.1, forward strand.
TGAATTAATGGGATGCGAAGTTGAGTTTACAGGTTCTTATCCTGGATGGACTCCAAATGCAAAATCAGAAATACTTGATGTATTGACTGGTATTTATGAAACTCAAAACGGAAGCAAGCCAAATGTAGTAGCTTGCCATGCAGGTCTTGAGTGTGGTATCCTTGGAACTAATTATCCGGATATGGATATGATTTCTTTCGGTCCTACGATCAAAGGAGCGCATTCTCCTGATGAAAGAGCTAATATCGCTTCAGCTCAAAAATATTGGAAATTCGTATTGGAAATTTTGAAAAACATTCCAAGCAAGAATTAAGAATTTCCTATAAAATTCAAGCCATAGATTGCTAGATTAGCACAGATAGAGAAGTTTATAATCTGTGGAAATCCTTTAGTCTGTGGCTATTTTTTTTACTTTTACAAAAAACCTTTCCTATGAATTCAAGACAGCAAAAACTCGACGCATTTGGCAGATTATTAGATATTATGGACGATTTGCGTGAAAAATGTCCGTGGGATAAAAAACAGACGTTGCAGACTTTGAGGCATCTGACGATCGAGGAGACATACGAATTAGGAGACGCGATTCTTGATAACGACTTGCAGGAAATTAAAAAAGAATTAGGAGATGTGCTGCTTCATATTGTTTTTTATGCAAAAATAGGAAGCGAAACCAACGATTTTGATATTGCCGATGTATGTAACGAAATCTGTGAAAAACTGATTCACCGCCATCCGCATATTTATGGAGATGTTGTCGTAGAAGATGAAGAAGAAGTAAAGCAGAACTGGGAAAAACTAAAGCTTAAAGAAGGAAAGAAATCGGTTTTAGAAGGAGTGCCTAAAAGCCTTCCCGCATTAGTAAAAGCAAGCCGTATCCAAGACAAGGTCAAAGGCGTAGGATTTGATTGGGAAGAACCGCATCAAGTATGGGATAAGGTAGAAGAGGAGATTCAAGAGTTTCAAGAAGAAATCAAGAATGGCGACCAAGACAAGATTGAAGCCGAATTTGGCGACGTTTTATTCTCTATGATAAACTATGCCCGTTTTTTGAAAATCAACCCAGAAGATGCCTTAGAAAGGACCAATAAAAAGTTTATCAAAAGATTCCAATATTTGGAAAGCAAAGCTGGCGAATTAGGAAAACAATTGTCAGACATGACACTTGCGGAAATGGACGTTTTCTGGAATGAAGCCAAGAAGCTAAAATAAAAAGAGGCCCAACTGAGCCTCTTTAAATGAATTATAATTAACCGAAAACCTAGATATTATTTTCAATAATAGATTGCCATTTTTTTGCAATCATTTCATTTTCTTGCCAATAAGCTTTTCCGAGCTTGTCATTTTCTAGGTCGTAAAGCACTACCGAATTCGTATTTCCGTTTTTAAGCTTGAACGTAAAAAGAATTTTATCGTCGTTGCCTGTGGATGTTTCTTCAACTCTGCAAGACATCGCTTCTTTTAAGTCTACAAAAGAAGCTCTGTCGTTTTCTTTGTTTAAGTCGATAAAAAGAAATCCTTTGTTCGCCTCATCTAAAGCATAGATTTTTTTATAATGTGTTTCACGCGTTGAGAAATCGTATTTTCCTTGGCGGAAATGGTCAAAGATTTCCTTAGTTTTCTTTTTGTTTTTTGCCTGATTTTTGGCGATATAAAGTAATGGCAAGACGCAAACCAAAGTAAGCACTAGCCCTATAATTAGAGATGCTGTATCCATTTTTTAGATTTTTTGTATAATGATGATTTGGCTGATAGAAGTATCAGCCCTAAATTTTTAGCGTACGATAAAAATCACCAAAAAAAGTGGAAGGGAAAAAGTAAGATTGAGACATTTTCACATCGATTGATGTCCTGTCTCAGAAAAGCTGCAGTAGCCTTGCAGGTGCTGAAGCCTGAAAAACTTATGTCATAATACGATTCGAACCATTTGGCGTAAACAGGAAGATCTGCTCTCGGATTCGAAATAGAATGGATGCTTATTTCTTGATTTACAAAAGCCGAAGCTCTAAGATAATCAACCTGCTCAATGGATTTTTTATTGTTTTGTATAGCACCAAAAGCTTTTCCTTCGTCGTTATTGACAAAAAGAAAGGCTACCAGAAAAACGGAGAACAGCGCTATGTTTTTAATCCATTTCATCGGGCAAAGATACTTTTTATAAAAAAGGTATAAAAGGATTAGAGGCATAAATGCCACAAAATCATAAAAAAAGCCCTGCAATTTGCAGGGCTTTTGGAAATATACTTATTCTGTTTTTATATTTCGAATCTGTTTCAGCTTGTCTTTCCACATCTGAAGGCTTTCTTTATGTCGCTCAATGTTTTTCTTTACTTCAAGAACCATTGGATTGTCCTTTTTTGCATTCGCGAAAAACTGGATGTTATTCTCTAACTGGAAGATTTCTTGCTGTACTTCCTCAATCTTGCGGATCAAGAAAATCTTCTCGTTTTCAAGTTTTCTTGTATCATCAGAGCCAGAAAGCTGGTCGATTCTACTGTTGAAACGAGCCATTTCAGAATCTTTTTTGCTTAAACTCAATTTATCGAACAAAGCATCTAGAATCTTATTGAATTTCCCTTCGATATGGCGTCTAGCATGCGGCACCTTTCCAAAACCTTTCCACGTTTCGATATGCGTTTTTATGGCATCCAAATCAGCTTTGTGCTCTCCGGTCAAAGCAAAGTCTTTGATGGTTTCAAGATACGCTTTCTTTTTATCGAAAGCTTCGATTTCTTCTGAATTTACTTCGTTTCTTTGTGCATGAAGCTTGTCGAAATAATGATTGCAGGCTTCCTTGAAGTCTTTCCAGATGCTGTCAGAATATTTTCTTGGCACATGCCCAATCTGTTTCCATTCTTCTTGAATCTGCTTCATTATAGGAGTCGTTGCGGCAAAATCTTCACTGTCTTTTAGCGCATTTGCTCTTTCGACTAAAGCTAATTTCTTATTCAGATTGTCTTGCTGGTCTTTTTTGATATCCTTATAAAATGAATTTTTCAAGGCATTAAAGTCACGCACGGCATTTTTGAAAGCCGACCAAGTTTCTTCGTTAACATCGGAAGGCACTTTTCCGGTAGAGAAAAATTCGTTTCTCAAGGCTTCCACTTTTTCAATTTGACCTTGCCATGAAGAATGTGCTTCTACTTTTTCTTTCGCTAATTCTTCTATTTTTGAAATGATTTCTTTTTTCTTCTCAAGGTTTTCTTGTTCTGTACCGCGTTGTTTTTCGAACAGAAGTTCTCTTTTGTCATGGATTTTTTTAGTCAGTTCGCTAAACGTATTCCAAATGGCCTCACGGTGTTCTCTTGAAACCGGACCGATATCTTCTTTCCAGATTTTATGAAGGTCTTGCAATTCGCGGAATGCTTTGTTTACATCCGGCTCATTTACCAGCACTTCCACTCGAGTAATGATTTTTTGCTTCAGCTCTAGGTTGTGCTTGAAATCCAAATCCCTAGCTTCTCTGTCCAAATGCAAGTAGTCATAAAAGTTTTCTACATGAAAATGGTAGTTATTCCAAACGTGATTGTATTTGTCTCTCGGAATAGGCCCTGCATTTTTCCATCTTTCACGCAATTCATTGAAATGTTTTAGCGTATCCTTGATGTTTTCTTGAGGATTGATCAATTCTTTCAGCTCCTCTACGATAGCCAAACGTACATCCAAGTTGGATTTCAAATTGTTTTGAAGGCTCTTGAAGTGTGTGTTTTTCTTATCTCTATATTGGTTAAATAAAGTGTCAAATTTGACTTTTAAAGGAAGATGGTAATGAAAATCTTCAGTCGTATCTGGATTTTCAGCTAAAAACTCTTCTCTTTTTTCTTCTATAAAATGGTTGTATTTTGAGAGGAAAGCAGACTTGATTTCTTCTACATGGTCTTTTACAGACATTACTTTTTCAACAGTGACTAGCTTTTCTAATTCCTGTACAAGAGATTCCATGTCCATTGCTTCATAATCTTGCATTGGAATTTCATGACGTTCCTTAAGAGTTTCGTCTTCACTTTCTTCTGCATTAGAGTGGGCAATAGCATCTAAGGCTTCTTGGTTTTCGCTGACAGCAATGGTTTCTTCTAATTCTTCAGGAGAAATTTCTACAGCGTCTGCATTTTCAGCAACAACAGTCTCGGCTTCTGCTTCAACAGCATCAGCATTGTTTTCGCTTTGTTCTTCTATCTGCGGATTTTCATTTTGAGACACATCTTGTGTTTCATTTTCTTGACTTCCATCTGCTTCATGCAGGTTATCATTCTTTTCTTCTAACATCATTAAATGTTTAAGGTTGGTAATTCTTTAGTTTGGAAAGATAGTAAAGGCGGATGAAAATTCAAAGAAAAACCAATATTTAAAGTAATTTTTGCCACTATAGATGTTTTTGTCGCAATAGAACTTTAGAGATTTTTGTTGAAAAAGCTACTTATTCCAAATTTTCCATGATTTCTCAGCCTGATAGCGCAGCATTTCTAATCCGTTTTTAGTTTTGGCTCCGTATTTTTTAGCTTTCTTCAAAAAGATAGTTTCTTCGGGATTGTAGATCAAGTCATGGGCGATATGCTTTGGAGAGAAATACTCATAAGGAATAGGAGGAAAGGCATCTACATTAGGTGAAGTGCCAAGCGGTGTGCAGTTGATTACGATTTGATGATTGTCAAAAGTCGTAGCGTTGACTAGATTGTATCCGATGCTTTCGTCGGAAGCTTCTCTGGACACAAAAGTGTATAAAATCCCGAGTTCTTCCAAGGCGAAAGCCACGCCTTTGGATGCGCCTCCGGTTCCTAAAATCAATGCTTTCTTATGATGCGGTTCTAATAAGGGTTCTAATGATTTCTTGAAACCATAATAGTCAGAATTATATCCTTTTAGGTTTCCTTTTCGTGTAAATTTTATGGTATTGACGGCACCGATTCTTTCTGCTTTTTTTGAAATTTTATCGAGATAAGGCATAACGGCTTCTTTGTAAGGAATGGTGACATTCATTCCTTTCAAATTAGGATGCTGCTTGATGATTGCTGGAAATTCCTCAATCGACGGAATGTCAAAATTGACATAATCGTAATTGTTTAGATTCAAAGATTTGAATTTTTCTGCAAAATATCCTTTTGAAAAAGAGTATCCGATATTTTTTCCGAGCAGCCCGAATAGGTGTGTAATTTTCATGCGTCTAAAATTAAAAAGCCTGACAAAAGCGAAATTAATCATTTTTGCCAGGCTTATAAAAAATATTCTTTTTGTTATTTTTTATGAATCATTTTTTGGACATCTTTTCTTTCCCAAACAGTAGGGAAGAGGGTTTCAAGAATGGTGTGGTTTTCGAAACTTACTCTCAATCCGTTGCTGAGATGGAATTTTCCTTTTGTTTCGTCATCTTCCATAAAATATAAACCAGCTAGACGATATTCCAATTGAAACTCTTCTGGGAAATATTCTGAAGCTTGCAATAATGTATGTATGGCTGCTTCGAATTCTCCTAAATACTGCAGGATGTCAATCCAATACAGCCAAGTATCCAGCTCATAATCGCCAAATTCTACAGCTTTTCTATAGCCTATTTCGGCTTCTTCTAGAAAATCTAAGGCTCTGTTGATGGTTGCATAACGTTTCCAGTACAATCTGTTTTCGTTATCGATTCCAATGGCCTTATTTACATAAAACAATGCTTTTTGATAGTTTTTCTGTCTTACGTAAAAATCGGTAATCGCAATCCACCCTTTGTCCAATAATGGATCTTCGTGAACGGTCTTGTGAAAATATTTAAGCGCTAATGGCTTGTTGCCTAATTTTTCATAACATTTTCCGATTCGAAGTAAGGCATACGACGTTGGATCATCTAATTCGATGGTCCTGTTATAACTTTCAATCGCTTCGTCATAACGTTTAAGACGTTCTAGAGACTTGGCTTTTTCCATGAAAGCACCCATGAACTCATCGTCGATCATGGAAGCGTAATCGAAACATCTCAAGGCGTTCTCATAATCTTGCAGTCCGTAATAAAGTCTGCCGCTTTGGTGCCATGCGATTTCGCTGTAAGGATTTCTGTCAATATAATTCTCAAGAAAGGCAATAGCTTCCTTGTTTTGGTCTAAAAATTCAAAACAGTATACCACATTGTATAATGCGGCTTGGTCTTCTACGTCTTCTTCAAGACATTTGATAAAATTCTCCTTGGCAAGCTCCAAATTGTCCATGAAAAGGTATTCCATGCCAATCAAGTTGTAGACATCTGCATAATCATCCGTAAGTTTTAAGGCTTCCTGCAATAATTCTACAGCCTTCTCATGATTGTCTCTTTTGGAGTAAATGTTGGCTTTTTGGATAAAAATTTCTTCGTTTTGGGGTTCAATGGCGTAGAGTTCGTTTAACAGCTTTTCAGCTGTTTCTAGCTTGTCATCATACACCAGCATTTCTACTTGTACTAGTTTTAAGCCTGTAGAACGAGGGTGCTGCTCAAGCGCTAATTTTAAGGCTTTTTTAGCCAGAGACGCTTTACCCATATCCAGATAGTGAAGAATAATTTCTTCAAATTCTTCCGAATCAAAGAAGAGAACTTTGTTAGTTTTCAACATCGATTCGAACTTGGACAAGGATAAATTGTAATCTTCTTCATCGTGACTCAAATGCATACTCTTTGTTTTTAAAATTATCCTTAATAAATTTAGGGAACGTAAATCTTTTTGCGAGGTAAGGCTGAAATTGTTGTGAACAATTTAATTAACAAAACTACTCTCTGTAAGTTACGGATTTTTATTGTTAAATCCTAATTTTTCAGGGTTGATTGCACTTCATCCATTACTTCTAAAATAATGGCACAACCTTCTCTAATTTCTTGTTCAGATATCGTCAGCGGAGGCGTAATTCTAATCGCTTTGCCTTCAAACAGCAGCCAGAACAAAATCAGTCCTTTGTCTTGGCATTTTAAAATTACTTGGTTCGTAATTTCGGCATCTTCAGTCATTGCGGCAAGCATTAATCCTCGCCCTCTTACTTCTTGTATCAAAGGATGTACCAAAAGCGAACGGAAAAGCTTTTCTTTCTCCAGAGTCTGCGGTATCAGGTCGGTTTCGGTAATTTCTTGTAATGTTGCCAAGCTGGCTGCAGCTATGACAGGATGTCCGCCGAAAGTCGTGATATGACCTAATTTGGGATTATCGCTCAATAAATCCATCATTTCTGACGAAGCTGTAAAAGCGCCAACCGGCATGCCGCCACCCATTCCTTTGCCTAATATAATTACGTCAGGAACGACATCATAGTTTTCAAAACCGAATAATTTTCCGGTTCTTCCGAAGCCAGGCTGGATTTCATCGATAATCATCAGCGCACCAACTTCTGTACATCTTTCTCTGACTTTTTTCAAGAAGCCGTTTTCTGGCTGTATGAATCCAGCACCGCCTTGAATACTTTCTAATATTATTCCTGCAGTTTTTGTCGTGATTTTCTGTAAATCTTCTTCGTTGTTAAACGTGATAAAATCGACATCAGGTATTAGCGGACGGAAAATTTGTTTTCTTTCCTCAAATCCCATAACGCTCATGGAGCCCATTGTATTGCCATGATAGGCATTATTGCAGGAAATCAATTGGCTTCTGCCTGTAACTCTTCTGGCAAGTTTTAAGGCACCTTCTGTAGCTTCTGTTCCCGAATTGACCAGATAGGTTTTTTCTAATGGTTTTGGAAGGAGAGAAGCTAATAGTTTGCAAAATTCGACAGCTGGATTTTGGGCATACTCGCCGTAAACCATTACATGTGAATACTTGTCGAGTTGATTTTTTATAGCGTCATTGACTCTTTTGTTTTGGTGCCCTAATGTACAAGCAGAAACGCCGGCGACAAAGTCAAGGTATTTTTTGTTATTGGTATCGTAAATGTAAGAACCGATAGCGTGAGAAACTTCCATTCCCAGAGGGTAAGGAGAGGTTTGCGCTTGGTATTTGTGGAAATCTTTAATCATTGAAATCTATATCATTGTACTGTTTGATTGCTTGGCTGCAATCCTAAATCTGCAATCTAAAATCTTATTGCACTTTCGCTTTCTTCTCAGGATTCTTTTTGTCATATTCCAAAGTTTCTTTCCTGACCTCCATCGGGACATCTTCTTTGGCCTTGTCAATCTTGCTTTGTTTCACAATTTTTTCATGGAGCTCTTGCTCTTCTGGCGGAAAAATATCATCCTTGCTTTTTATAATCTCGTCGCCCCGCCAAATAAATCCTCGAAGTTTCCGGGCATTATCGGGCAGGTCTTTTTCGGGATAACTTTCGCTTTCTGTATTTTTAAACGCGGTTACCGTCGTGATTTTATTGTCTTCTAGCTCAAGATGTATACTGCTGCTGATTCCTTTGTCGATAGCAGCTAATTGGCCTTTATCATAAGCATAATAAATCTTTTCGGTATTCTTGACGAGATCGACCTCATAGAGCTTATTGTCCCGAAATTTACCGTATAAATTGACACCCTTGACCTGATTATAGCCTTTTCCTAAGGTGTCTTTGGAGGCAATAAAAGCATCTGTCAATACCTTGAGGGAATCTAATTTTTCAGTTTCCGTATTTGAAATAAGATGGATTACTTTTCCGGTCAATTGATTTTCTCCATTCCAAACAACTGGCCTTCCAATTAATTGCGTCAGTCCGTTTTTTTCGTTAGAGTGTAAGGAATCGCATTTTCCGCTCATGTCGATTTTATAAAAACGTACGTTATTGAAAGCCCGCATGATTCTATTTTCTGGCTTTCCGGTAACCATCAACTTTTTGCCATGGATATAAAGCGTGTCTTTTTCAATTAATGTCGCAGCAACAGCTCTTTTAGTCATCACTAAAGAGTCTTGGTTTCGATACACTTCACCATAATGGCCTCGGACAATACCTCTGTTGATAGAATCGGTGATTTTGACATTATTGGTAGCTGAAGCAAATTCCCTATTTCGGTCATAATACAAACTGTCGCCTTCGATAAGCCGGTTGTTGTATTTGATATACGAATTCTTTACAAAATGGGCATAATTTTTTTTGGTGTCATAAAATCCTTTTTCGGTGTAGATAAAATTTTCCTTGCTGGTAATCGTTGACGGACCGAAAAGATAGGAGTGGCCTGAATTTGAATAATAATCCAAATGATTTGACTTGATGACGTATTTTGGATTTGTAATAGTAACGGCGGTCAGGAACTGGAATTTCTTTTCATTCAGGTAATACCTTCCGGATTTGCTTACTAAAGTGTTTTCTTGGTCTTTTATTGTGCCATATGTGTTATAATACGCCTGCTGGATTCTCCTGTCAAAATTAATCGTATCCGTTGTCAGTGTCATTTTTGGATCACGCATGACCACATTTCCTGTGGCATAAGCGAATTTTATGTTTCCTTGATATTCCGCATAGCGGCTGTCCATGAAAACCGTATCGCCTTGGTTCATTTTCACATCGCCAAAAGCCTTTACATAATTTTCTTTTTGGAATAGATAAGCAGTATTGCAGGTCATCCTAACACCATCGTGCAGAATCCTGACATTTCCTCTATATCGAATTGCGCCTGGAATTTCTTCCTGTTGGATATCGACAAAATCGGAATTTTCAACTACTATTTTTTTAGGAGGTGCCTGTGCTAGCAGTGTGTTGAAATTCAGTAGGATAAAAAAGCTTGCAAGAAATAAAAAGTTCTTCTTCAATGGATCGTATTTTGGCTCAAATTTAAGTAAAATCTCCAAATCTGATTTTTAATTAAGAATTATTTATAGGTAGCATAAAAAATAAAACGCCTTGACATTATCAAGGCGTTTTTATTATTTTGTAATAGTCTGGGTTCTGTCTGGCCCGACTGAAATTACCTTGATTGGAACTTCTACAAATTTCTCGATAAACTCGACATATTCTTTTAATTCTGAAGGAAGTTCGTCGTAAGAAGTCATTCCCGTCAAATCAGCTTTCCAGCCTTTTTTCTCAACATATACTGGAGAAACGTTTTCTGGTTCTATGTTGTAAGGAAGATGGTCGATTTCTGCTCCTTTGTATTTATAAGAAGTACAGATTTTTAGGGTATCAAATCCTGAAAGCACATCGCCCTTCATCATATATAAAGCAGTAACTCCGTTTACTTGAATTGCATATTTCAAAGCTACTAAGTCTAACCAGCCGCAACGTCTAGCGCGACCTGTTACGGAACCGAATTCGTTTCCAACTTTTGCCATGGTTTCGCCATCTTTGTCAAAAAGTTCGGTAGGGAAAGGTCCGCTGCCGACTCTTGTCGTATATGCTTTGAAAATTCCGAAGACTTCTTTTACACGGTTTGGAGCGATTCCTAAACCTGTGCAAGCACCAGCTGCAGTTGTGTTGGAAGATGTCACAAAAGGATACGTTCCGAAATCAATATCTAAAAGCGAGCCTTGTGCGCCTTCTGCTAATATTGATTTTCCTTCTTTCATTGCTTTGTTGATGTATTCTTCGCTATCGATGAATTGCAATGTTTTTAATACTTTGATAGACTCAAAAAACTCGTCTTCCAGTTCTTTCAAGTCGTATTGAAGATCGACATCATAAAAAGCAATCATAGCTTCATGCTTGTCGGCTAAAGTTCTATATCTTTCTTTAAAATCAGCCAGTTCGATATCGCCTACGCGAAGACCGTTTCTTCCTGTCTTGTCCATATAGGTCGGCCCAATTCCTTTTAAGGTTGAACCGATTTTAGCTTTGCCTTTTGATGCTTCAGAAGCAGCGTCAAGCAGACGATGTGTAGGCAAAATAAGGTGTGCTTTTCTTGATATGATCAATCTTGACTGGATATCGATATCAAATTTTGCCAATCCTTCCAATTCTTTTTGGAAAACAACAGGGTCAATCACGACGCCGTTTCCTATAATGTTGATTGATTTTTTGTGAAAAATTCCAGAAGGGATAGTTCTCAAAACGTGCTTGATTCCATCAAATTCAAGCGTGTGTCCAGCATTTGGGCCGCCTTGAAAACGGGCAATAATATCGTACTTTGAAGTGAGAACGTCAACAATTTTTCCTTTGCCTTCGTCGCCCCACTGCAATCCGAGTAGTAAATCTACGGTCATTTTTTAGTTGTTTGTGTTTATTTATTCTTTAGGTGTAGTCTTTTTGTTTCCGTAAAGGTATAGAGAGTGGTTGTGGATTTCGATATCAAAAATTTCTTCAATAGTTTTTTTGATGCTTTGGATTCGCGGATCGCAGAATTCAATCACTTCACCAGAATCGGTCATGATGATATGATCGTGCTGTTTATCGAAATAAGATTTTTCGTAATGTGCCTGGTTTTGCCCAAATTGATGTTTTCTTACCAATGCACAGTCCAATAGAAGTTCAATCGTGTTGTAAAGCGTAGCTCTACTAACGCGGTAATTCTTGTTTTTCATCTTGATATAAAGAGATTCAATGTCAAAATGCTCTTCATTATCATAAATTTCCTGAAGTATAGCATAGCGTTCAGGAGTTTTGCGATGTCCTTTAGTTTCAAGATATTTTGTAAAAACATTTTTTACAATCTCTTGATTTTTATTGTTATCTACGGAAATTAGTGTCATATCCTGCAAAGATAAATTATTTTATTCAAGTATCAAGTTTCTCGTTTATTGATTTTTATATGTTTAACAAAAGATATAAACTATGAATTTTAATCAAGGATTTTGCTTGTGAAATTTCTGTGAAAATTCGAAAAACCGATTCTGAAACAAGTCTTTTGAAGCTAGTTCTTGTTAATCCGGGTTACTTTATCAATTCCGTCTATCTTTTTAATGTTTTCAATCAATTTTTTGAGAATCGTGTTGTTTTGCACGACAACAACAACTTGCCCGTTGAAAATTCCAGCATCACCGCTCAACGAAATACTTTGGATGTTCACGTGCATGTTGTTGGAAATTACTTTCGTCAATTCATTCGTCAGACCAAGCGTATCCATTCCAGTAATGTTCAGGATGGCCTTAAATTCTTGCTGTGTCGAGTCGATCCATTTCGCCTTGATGATTCGGTAAGCATAGTTAGATTGCAAGCTGATAGCATTTGGACAGTCTTTTTTATGGACTTTTATTCCTTCGTTGATAGTCACGAATCCAAAAACATCGTCTCCTGGAATTGGATTACAGCAAGTAGCTAATTTATAATCGAGCTTGTCTTGTTCTTTTCCAAAAACCAGCATGTCATAATTGTTGCTGATTTCGGGCTTATTGATGATTTCCGGATTTGTAGTAGGAGAGCGCTTGATCTTGTTTTTGAAAAAGTTCATAAACGTATTGCTCTTCTGCGCGGCATAATCTTTCAACTGCTGGTTGTCGATAGCGCCGATTCCCACGCGATAAAAGAGATCAAGGCTTGTTTTTAGCTTGAAATAATTGACCAGCTCATTGACGGTCGTTTCGTTTAAGGTCACTTTTAGATGACGCAATTTTCGAGTCAACAATTCTTTTCCGTCTTCAGCAGTTTTCTTCGTATTCTCGTTTAAAACGTTTTTGATTTTCGTTTTTGCACGCGAAGTTGTCACATAATCCAACCAATGCGATGTCGGCTTTTGGTTTGGAGAAGTGATGATTTCAATCTGGTCGCCGCTGTTTAAAACATGATTTAGCGGGACTAATTTTCCGTTGACTCTTGTTCCGCGTGTCCTGATTCCGATTTCGGAGTGGATACTGAATGCAAAATCCAGCGATGTGGCGCCTTTTGGCAGCGACTTGATTTCGCCTTTCGGCGTAAATACATAAATTTCTTTAGAATATAAATTCAGCTTGAAATCTTCGACAAAGTCAACGGCATTTGTGGAGGCGTTTTCGAGAGCTTCTTTCAATAAATTTAACCAGGTATCCAAACCATGTTCTTCGTTGCCGCCTTGTTTGTATTTGTAATGAGCAGCGTAGCCTTTTTCGGCAATTTCGTCCATTCTTTCGCTTCGGACTTGAATTTCTACCCAACGGCCTTTTGGTCCCATGACCGTAATATGCAAAGCTTCGTAGCCTGTCGATTTTGGCGAAGAAATCCAATCGCGCAAACGGCTCGGGCTGGGACGATAATGGTCGGTCACGATAGAATAGATTTTCCAAGCCAAGAATTTCTCTTCGCTTGGTGCTGCTTTGTAGATAATTCGCAAGGCAAACTTGTCGTACACTTCGTCAAAGCTTACGCCTTGCGCCAGCATTTTCTTCCTGATTGAAAAGATGGATTTTGGACGGCCTTTTATGATGTAGTCGATTCCTTCGGCATCTAGCGATTCTTTCAGTACATCTGAAATGGATTTGATGTATTCGTCCTGCTGTTCCTTGGTTTCTTTTATTTTGCTGACAATGTCATTGTAGATTTCAGGCTCGGTATATTTCAGGCCTAAATCTTCTAACTGATTTTTTATATTGTAAAGTCCCAAACGGTGGGCAAGAGGTGCATAAATATAGAGTGTTTCGGATGCAATTTTTGCCTGTTTGTAATCGACCATCGATTCCATAGTCTGCATGTTGTGCAAACGGTCTGCAATTTTGATAAGAATCACGCGTACGTCATCATTCAGCGTCAATAGCATTTTGCGGAAGTTTTCCGCCTGCATCGAGATTTCGTTATCAGTTTTTACCTGGGCTATTTTGGTCAATCCTTCAACGATTTTTGCAATCTTTGGATTGAACATCTTTTCGATGTCTTCTACAGTAATATCAGTGTCTTCAACAACATCATGCATCAGAGCAGCGGCAATAGAAGTGGCTCCCAGACCGATTTCTGATGCGACAATTTTTGCCACAGCAATCGGGTGGAAAATATACGCTTCGCCAGATTTTCTGCGTTGGTCTTTATGAGCGTCTACAGCAACATCAAATGCTTTGCGGATTAGTTTTTTATCATCTTCTGAAAGCGTCTGGTAACTGATTCGCAAAAGTTCTTTGTATTCTCTAGCAATTGCCTTGTTTTCTTGTTCTAAATCAATCTCTACCATGGCATTTCTGATATTTGTTAGCTACTCACTAAAAGTAAAATAAAGTTTTGGATTTTCCAATTTTTTTGCTAGTTTGTATAGAAGCAAAAACCGCTCCAAATTGGGCGGTTTTTTTGTTGTACGGAGTTGTGTTTTATCGATTTTATTTTATCCTGAAAAAGTTAAGGTCTTGAAAATCATAACTAAAATCTGTAGCAGGAGAAATAGGCTTCATCGTGAATTCTGCATTGTCTTTTTCGAAGAAGATATGCGCATCAGCGTGGAAATAGCGGTTGTCCCATTTTACAACGAAATTATTGTCTTTGTAAAAGAAAATTTCGCCTTTTAATTGCGGAGAACGCTTGGAAGCAAAATACATTTTTCCTTTCTTTTCTGTAATCGTAATTTCTCCGAGCCAATTGTCTTTATAGGTTCCAATGTACTTCTTGAAATCGATTTTCTGGTTTTTATTGTTTGTGACAGTTTGCCATACTTCATCTGTAATTTTGTCTGCTTTTTCCTCAGTAGCTTTGTTTCTATCACTGTAAATTTTTACATGGTCAATTGGTTCGATTCCGAGATAGCTGTCTTTAATTGTGTTGGTGATGGCCGAAAAAGCAGCGCCAGATTGCTGATTCGTAAAAACAATGATTCCGAGCTGCAATTCGGGAATTAAAGTGACTTGGGTAACGATTCCTTCTAAACCGCCTGTATGTGAAACTTGCATCTTTCCTTTCACATCGGTTAATTGCCAGCCGAGACCATACGCTTTGAAAAGAGAATTATAAGGAGGCGCAGGCTTATTAGGCATCAGTGTTTGCGGTGTCCACATTTCTGCGTGTTCTTTTTCCGAAAACAATTTTTGTCCGTTACCGTATTTTCCTTTATTCAATTGCATGATGGCCCATTTGCTCATATCGTTTACGCTGGAATAAATACCGGCGGCGGCGTCAAAAGTTTGGTTTTTATAGCGTGAAATGACTTTTAGCTTCCCATCGATAGGAACATGAGGAACGATTACGTTAGAAGTGTCTTTTAGGCGTACCCACGTAGAAGCTGTTTTGGTCATTTCCAACGGTTTCAGGATTTTAGTTTCTATAAAATCATTCCATGTTAGGCCGCTAGCTTTATGAACGACTTCTCCCGCGATGATATACAACAAATTGTCGTAATCGTATTTTGTCCTGAATCCAGAAACAGGCTTTAAATATTGGATATTTTCAATAATGTCTTGTGCTTTAAAATCAGAACCGTCAGGCCAGATCATTAAGTCGCCGGCACCAAGTCCGAGGCCGCTTCTATGTGTCAGCAAATCTCTGATAGTAAACTCGTTGGTCACATACTCATTGTACATTTTGAATTCTGGCAAGTATTTGATGACTTTGTCGTCCCATTTGATTTTACCTTCGTCAACAAGCATTGCCAAAGCCGCGCTGGTAAAGGCTTTGCTGTTAGATGCAATTCCAAATAAAGTATTCTCGTCTACTTTTTGCTTCGTAATTATCGATTTTACGCCATAGCCTTTGGAGTGGATTACTTTTCCGTCTTTTACGACAGCAACCGCTATACCAGGCACATCAAAAGTTTTTAGTGTTTTTTCTACGACTTCGTCAATTTGCGTAGGCGTAATCTGTGCCGAAAGAGTAGTGCTTATTAAAATAGCGAATAGACCTAATTTAAAATTCATAAGTTGTAATTCATAAGTGATTAAAATCCTCTTTGTCTTTTTGCTTCAAATATCAAGATTGCAGCAGCCACAGAAACGTTCATGGAATCGATAGCGCCTTGCATTGGGATGATTATGTTTTGAGTCGCATTGTCGCGCCATTCTTGCGTGAGTCCGGTAGCTTCTGTTCCAACGACTAAAGCAGTCGGAGTGGTATAATCTTGTGTATGATAGCCCGTAGAATTCTGCAAAGTAGCACAATAGATGCTGATGTTTTTTTCTTTTAGGAAGGTAATAATTTCTTCAGTAGTTCCTGTCGCGATGTTGTTTGTAAAAAGACAGCCCACACTCGAGCGTACAATATTTGGATTATATAAATCGCTTTTCGGGTTGGCTATGATAACCGCATCTAGGTTGGCGGCATCGGCAGTTCGCAGAATGGCTCCAATATTGCCTGGTTTTTCAGGTGCTTCGGCGACAAGAATGAGCGGGTTTTCACCTAAATCTAATTCAGATAAAGAAAGAGTTTTGGATTTTGCAATGGCTAAAATTCCTTCCGTAGTATCACGATAGGCTAGCTTTTGGTAAACTTCTTTGCTGATTTCAATCAATTCTGCAGAATGGGAAAGTTTTCCGGCTTCGTTTTCAGAAATGATTTCCGGTAGAAATAAGATGGTTTCGATTTCATAACCGCCTTTCTGCGCCAGTTCGATTTCTCTTTGTCCTTCGATTAAAAAAGTTCCGGTCTGCTTTCGGGCTTTGGATTTTTCCTGAAGCAGCACCAGCGATTTTATAAATGGATTTTGGACAGAAGTGATTTGTTTCAAGATTGTAGTTTCTATGTTTCTAAGTCGCTAAGGTACTACCTTTTCTAAAATCATAAAACCTAAAATCATAAATTAAAGTATTCCTCTAGCTTTAATTTCCAAATATTTATTAATCGTGTCCAAAGTAAGATTTTCGGGTTGTGACAATACCGAATAGATTCCGTATTTTTTCAATTCGTTAACGATAAGACGTTTTTCAAAAGCAAATTTTTCAGCGATGACTTTGTCATATACTTCTTGAACTGTAACTGCCTTCGAATTGATAATTTCGTTTAGTTCTGTGTTCTGAAAGAAAACAACAACCAGCAAGTGGCTTTTTGCAATTCCTTTTAAATACGGAAGCTGGCGATGAAGACTGTCTAGCGTTTCAAAATTTGTATATAAAATGATAAGGCTTCGGTGGTTGATGTTTTTCTTTATGTCGGCATACAATCGGCTGTAATCGCTTTCAAAGAAATCGGTTTTAATATTGTAAAGGCTTTCCAAGATTTGGTGCATCTGTGAAGAGCGTTTTTCAGCTACGACACGATTTTCTACTCTTTTTGAAAAGGCAAACATTCCGGCCTTGTCTTGTTTTTTTAGAATTACGTTAGATAAAACCAAAGTTGCATTTATAGCATAATCCAACAGGCTTAGGCCGTTAAAAGGCATTTTCATCACACGGCCTTTGTCGATAGCCATGTAAATGGATTGTGACTTTTCGTCTTGGAACTGATTGACCATTAACGAATTCTTCTTTGCCGTAGCTTTCCAGTTTAGCGTACGGATGTCATCACCTTGCACATATTCTTTAATCTGCTCAAATTCCATCGTATGGCCAATTCTTCTGATTTTTTTTACACCATATTGAAACAGGTTGTTAGAGAAGGCCATCAGGTCGTATTTTCTCAACTGAATATAAGACGGATAGGTCGGGACCATCTGGTTTTTGTCAAACGTAAATCTTCGGGAAACCAGTTTTAAAGGAGAAATCACATAGATGTTGAGGTTTCCAAAAACATATTCGCCTCGTTCTGTCGGACGAAGATAATATTGGATGTCGTCTTGAGAAGAAGCTTTTATTTTTCGCTTGATTTCAAAATTACGGACTTGGAACTGTTCGGGAATTTCGTCTATGATTTTTATCCCGATAGGGAAGGTATAATAGTTTTTTATATGTACCCCAACTGGATTTTCATCGCCGTTTGATAGTTTTTCGGGGGCGATTCGAGTTCCGTCTATTCCGGTTTTGGCCGCAAATAAGATCAGTATGTCAAGGACTAGAAACGCCAAAAGCATCAGCAATACATATCCTGCCGCATTGTAGAGTGCCGGAAACATAAAAGCAAAGCAATAGATGAATCCGACGCCAATCAGCGCGAAAAAAAAGAAATTGTTGATGTATAGTTTTTTGAGCAGTTTCAAAGCGGCAGTGTTTTAAATTATCTAGGAATTTCGATAGCTTCAATCACCTGCTTGATGATTTCTACGCTTGTAATTCCTTCCATTTCACGTTCCGGCGTTACGATAACTCGGTGTTGCAGAACTGGAATTGCGGCTTCTTTGATATCTTCTGGCGTTACGAAATCTCTTCCGCGAATAGCGGCATATCCTTTGGCAGCATTTAGGATGGCAATCGATGCACGAGGCGAAGCTCCTAAATACAAGAAAGCATTTTCTCTTGTGTTTACGACTAGCTTGGCGATATATTCCAAAAGCTGAGGTTCTACAATAATCTGTTTTACTAAAGATTGGTATTTCTGAATTTCTTCAGAAGTCAGAACGGTCTGGATGTTATCTAATTTTCCATGATTCTGCAATTGGTGCTCTTTTTGGATAATCAGGATTTCTTCGTCTAATTTCGGGTAATCGATATTCACTTTGAAAAGAAAACGGTCTAATTGGGCTTCTGGCAAACGATACGTTCCTTCTTGCTCAATCGGGTTTTGTGTCGCGATAACCAAAAACGGAGCTCGCATTTCATAAGTAGTGCCGTCCATTGTGATTTGGCGCTCTTCCATGACTTCAAACAATGCAGCCTGTGTTTTGGCAGGAGCACGGTTGATTTCGTCAATTAAGACTAGATTGGAAAAAATCGGTCCTTTTTTAAACTCAAATTCTGATTTTTTAAGATCATAGACAGAAGTTCCTAAAATATCAGACGGCATTAAATCTGGCGTGAACTGAATCCTGCTGAATCCGATGTTTAATGTCTTAGCCAATAATTTTGCCGTAATGGTTTTGGCAACTCCAGGAACTCCTTCCAATAGAACGTGTCCGTTTGAAAGGATAGCGACCAAAAGCTGATCGATCATCTTGTGTTGGCCTACAATAACGCTTCCGATTTCAGTCCTGATTTTTTCGATGCTTTCTTGCAATTGGCTTAAATCAATTCGAGATTGAAAATTTACGTTTTCGGTTGCATTTTCGTTTTGGCTGTGTTCTATATTTTCTTCCATTGGATATGTGGATTATGTTTCTTAATTGTCTTTTTCTTTTGCGAAAATCTTTTCGATGGCCGTATTCAAGGCTATCAAGTCGCTTTCAATACTTTGATGATAGTTTTTTCGGTACTGGTTTATAAGATAGACGGCTCGTTGTATATCTTCTAACTTCTTGCCTGTTTTCTGCTGTAACTTTTTCTCGAAATTTTCATCCAGAACAGTAGTATCAAGCAGGTATTCGTTTCTAACTTTTTCTAGGAAATATATGATTTTCTTTTCAATTATGTTGTCGTGATTGCCTTCTTGGAAATATAAATTTCCGATGGTCTTCGTAAAATCGACTGTTGTGTTTTCTAAAGGCTTTATGATCTTGACGATTCTTTGTTTTCTTTTTGCATTGAATATAAGGAAAACCAACATTCCTAGCAAAAATATATACCATACGGCTTTTAAAGCGGGCTGGCTAAGTATATAGCGCAATGGGGAATTTGAAATGATTTCTCCAGTTTGGTTTTTTACAAGCCAGAATATTTCTCCGTCTGCATAACTCAAGGCTTTAGCCGCATATTTTGAGTGGTTGTCTTTTAAAAGATGATAGTTCGTAAAGACGGTCGGCTGCGTGTGCAGGTAAAATTCTCCTTTGCCATAAGGAATTTTTATAAAATTGACCAGCTTTTCTGATTTGTTTCCTTGATATCCCAGAACAGTAGTGTTAAGCGTGTCTATTTTATTGAAATAGGAATTTCCGGATCCGACGGTGATATTGTATTTTTCTGAACCTAGATTTGGATTGGCCAGCCATGCCGAGATAGAATCCCTGCCTAGAAATTTTGAGGAATACTCGAATTTCAGGCTGTCCATTAATTTTTGCGGAAATGATTTTGAGCTGATAAAAATCTTATTTCCATGTTCGGCAAAATATAAGATTTCCTGCGTCGATTCGTCGTCAATCAGGTAGTTTTCTGAAATGGAAAGAATAGTTCCTTTGGCTTTATAGGTATTAACAAGACTGTCATAATCGTATAACGGCTCAAGATATTCGTAGGCGGTTTGTGTAATCCTATTGACTTTTTCATTATCAAACAAAGCTGGTGCTTCTTGATTAAAGATATACATCCCAAAAGGAATTTTATCGTTAATTCCAAAAGTAGGCGACCAGTTGATTGGTTTCGGCCGTGTTGCATCAATATAAACAATGCCCGCTAAAAGCAGTACCAAAAACACGATGTATATTTTGATAGTCTTGTTCATTTATAGGGCTTTGATGGTTTTTTCAAATGATTTTACGGCTTTTGACAAGGTGTCTTCTTCTAGTTCAAATTCGCCATACCAGATGTAGTTGTAGAGATAAGAAAGGTATGAAAAATCGTTCCTTAGTTTTTCGCTTTTTATTTCGTAGAGATAGTCGGAATTTGTTTTTTCGACATCCCATTCGATGATTTCTTTTTCGGCTAGCTTTTTCAGCAGCCATAAATAATAATAGCGCACGACCAATCGGCTTTCGCCTGATTTTGTGGCTTCTTTGATGAGCTTTTCGAAGTCGACCAAATGAAGGTTCTTCTCGATTTCATCGTAATGAATTACTTTTTTGTCTGAAGATTTTCCAAAAATCCATCGGCCTTCATCGTTCATAATGGCCTTCACGATAAGGTAGATTACGAATAAGATAATGATTACGGCTAGAATCTTCAGAAATAGTTCAACAAAAGACATGGAAGCTTCTTCATTGCTCAAACTGAAAATTTTCCCAAACCAATACGAAAGCCACTCCTTGAAACGATCCCAAGCATTTTTTTCTTGGGTCTTGGTTTCGTACTCAAAGCTCGAATCGCTGTATTTCTCTTTTAATTTGCTAAACGAACGGCTTTTTATTTCGGTGCTGTCGATTGCGATGTCTTTTTCAGAAAACTTAGAAATAGCAGTGACTGTGTCGGTTTTTTTTTCCGGCGGAGGATCCTGACTGAAAGCGGTATTCAGGCAGAAAAAGAAGAGAACTATGTAGAGTAGCTTATTCAAAATCTTTTCCGATACTGTCGATTTCTCCAAACGAAGTTTTGTTTTCCTCATGTTCTCTGCGGCTGTAGTAAATTAGGCCTTGGTTTACAATAAGGAGATTATTCAATACGTAATTTGCCAAGATTACAATTACAAAAATTATAGCCATCACGATTCCAATTGTAGAAAGCGCTTCTGTTGTTCCGTCAGCAGTCCCAGATTCAATTGAAGTAAAGAGGACAATCATAGAAATGACATACGGAATCATCGAAAAGATAGTCAGGGCAACTTGAACAATCATATACATAATCATCGTGACGCCAATAATCGGCCAAAATTGCTTTTTTAAGTATCCTATAGCATTTCCAAACGAAGTAAAATAACCGTTTGAAGTATTGAGATAATCAAATAATGTAAGTGATAGTATGCTGAATAGTGCAGGAATGGCAATGATAAGCAATGGGATTCCGATAATGATAAAGGATAGAAACAGTAAAACGACAAACAAAATCATCACCAACGGCGTAATTACAAACAAGGAAATAATAAAATACAGCACTATTTTTCCTGCTTTAGATTTTAAACGGCCAATTATTTGCTTGGTCGTGAAATTGCTTCCTCCGTTTTCGTCATATTGTTGCAAATAAACAACTGGATAGGCAAAATTTAATAAGGTAAGAAATAAAGAAAGAATAACAAATCCGACTAACGATCCGATAAAAAGACCTAAGTTTTCATTAAAAAGCTTTTCGGTAAAATTATAACCAGGATTTGTATTGTCTATTGAAGAAAAAATAGCTTCAAAATAAATTTTTGAAAGAAAATAGATGAAAACTGTCAGCAACAATAGGAATATTCCGTTGATGACAAAATAGTTTTTCAGGAAATGCTTTCCATCTTTTTTAAAAAAGGAAAAAGTGTCGTTAAGATAATCGCTAAAATTTCTTTTCTTGAATAAGGCTATCATTTGGCGGATTGGATTTTTTTGTTGACGATAAAAGGAAATATCAGAAAATAAAAAGAAATCAGGGATAAGGTGGACAGAATAATAAAGACGTTCAGCCAATTCGGCATCTCTAAGGAATATCGGGTGACAAAGCCTTCAAGTATTCCGGCGGCAATGGTGAAAGGCATTGTTCCCATAAAAATTTTCAAGCTGCTCTTGAATCCTATCTTAAAAGAAGTCATTCTGGAATAGGTTTTCGGGAACAATATAGAAGCACCTAGAATAAACCCAGCCGCTGCTTCAATTACTATTGCGAAAATTTCCATAGAGCCATGAATCCAGATGCCTTGAACGCTTTCCCAAAAAACACCTTGCTCATAGAAAAAGTATTGGAAAGCACCGAGCATTATGCAGTTTTGAATCAAGATATAAAAAGTACCCAAGCCTGCAAAAATGCCGTAAAGGAAGCATCGCAGTCCTACGTATAAATTGTTTAGGGTGATTCCGATCGTCATGCCCCAATTGCTTCCATCTTTGTAGATTGCAACAGGATTACCGTCTTTGATATTTTCTAAAGTCTTATTGACATAGCCGTCTCCTAAAATCAGACGTACAAAATCAGGGTCGTATTTTGCGGATACCACGCCAATTGCTGTAGTCAGAAAGAAAAGGAGGAAAGCGTATAAAACATACCTTCGGTACTGGTACACCAGCAAAGGAACTTCGATAGAAAAGAAATACACGAACCTGTTGGTTTCTGTCCTTTTAGTTTTGTAGATTTTTTGATAGATCTGTGCTGCTAGGTGATTCAGATAGACAACTGTCTTGCTTTTAGGATAATAGGTTTGCGCATACGATAAATCGTTGACCAAATGTATGTACAAACTGGCCATTTCATCAGGATTTTTTTTAGCTTTACCAAAAATTGCTTGTTCAAAGTCAAGCCATTTTTCTTTATTTTGCTTTATGAATGCAACTTCTCTCATCTGATGCTAAAATATAAAATATGACACAATTATCTATAAATACGACGCAAAATGTCAATATTAATTTTACGGCAGCCTCTATAGGTGATAGGATTTTAGCATACCTGCTTGATTTTCTGGCTAAAACAGCCTATGCTATTGTTGTGTATTCCATTTTTTTCTATGGACTGGGCATCAATAAGCTATTGGACAAAATGGATAATTGGTCCAGAATTTCAATATTAGTTTTATTTTATATGCCAGTCATTTTTTATTCGCTTCTTTTGGAAAGTTTATTAGAAGGGCAGACTTTAGGCAAAAAGCTTATGAAAATAAAAGTCGTTAAAATTGACGGCTATCAGGCTTCTTTTGGCGATTACTTAATGCGTTGGGTTTTTAGGATTGTTGATGTTAGTTTCAGCGGCGGTATTGTGGGATTGATAGCTATTATTTCTAGTGAAAAATCGCAACGCCTTGGAGATATGACTGCTGGCACTTCCGTGATCACGCTAAAAAATAATATCAACATCAACCATACGATTTTGGAGGAAATTGACAACAGTTATGTACCGACCTATCCGTTGGTGATAAAGCTAAGCGACAATGATGCACGAATCATTAAGGAAACGTTTCATAGCGCAAGAGCAAACCGCGATTTCCACATGCTTTCAAGATTGAAGACGAAAGTAGAAGATGTTACCGGTATCAGAAACCAGTCTGGAAATGATGAAGATTTCATCAAGACGATTTTAAAAGACTATAATTATTATACTCAAAAAATGTAATTAGAATTACGAATTACGAATTACGAATTACGAATTACGAATACACTAAATAATTTCCTGAAATTACTATGTTTTATCTTTTAGATATAATCGGAACCATGGCTTTTGCGCTATCTGGCGCACTGACGGCAATGAACAAGAAACTCGATCCATTCGGGGTTTTTATTATTGCTTTTGTAACTGCTGTTGGTGGCGGTACATTAAGGGACATTATGATCGGGCGTACTCCCGTGGGATGGATGCGCGACCTGAATTATGTGTATTTTATCATTGCCGGGTATTTTCTCGCTATTATTTTCAGAAAGAAATTAGACAGGCTCCGAACTTCTTTGTTTTTATTTGATACGATAGGCTTGGGCGTTTTTACGTTGATAGGCCTTGAAAAAGGATTAGATACGAATCTTCATCCGATTATTTGTATTGCTTTGGGGACTATGACAGCTTGTTTTGGTGGTGTCACACGAGACATTCTATGCAATGAAATACCTGTGATTTTCAGAAGAGAAATTTATGCCACAATCTGCATTATTGGGGGAATTTTGTTTTTCATCTTAAAACGCTGGAATCTTGATAACGATATTCTTTATCTGATAACTTCCTGCGTGATGATCGCAATTCGCTTGATGGCTGTCAAGTTCAAATGGTATCTTCCAGCCTTGAACCAAAAATAATTATCGGGTCAGATAAACATAACCTGTTAGAGGAGTTTTATAATCTGGATCGTTGAGATCTAAGACATAATAATAGGTACCGTCTGGAAGATTGGTCCCGTTGATTTCAATTCCTTTAGTTGCTTTCCCATACCAGTTTTCGGTATTGTTATTTCCTGTCCACACCAACGTGCCCCAGCGGTTATAGATAAGCAATTCGAAATTCAAAAAGATATCTCGTAATCCGTCTATAAAGAAAAAGTCATTCCATCCGTCATCATTGGCAGTAACAGCATTATAGACTGTTGGCGGGCAGTTTTTTGTATCTAATAAAAAAGAAGTAATACTATAGCAGTTTTCATCTTCGATCCTCACAAAGATTTCTTTTGGCGTTACCGAAGCAATATAATTATGCGAATTAAGAATCGGGTTTTCGTTAGATTCAGCTTCCTCTTGAGACGCAAAAAAATGAACTACATGACTAGGATCAATCTTTACAGCGTCTTCATAATGCGAAAAATTGAAAGTTCCTTTTTTTAGGCCTTCATTGCAAGCAAAAATCGTTTCGAGCGGATTAAATTCTGGAGAAACCAGAAAAGAAACAGTAACAGAAAAATCGTTGTTCATTTCATTTAATTCGGTTACGATTCCTGTTCCATTTCCGGCATCGTCGACTACAAATTTTAGAGTAAAATCATTCGGAATTTCATCAGGTATCGTAAGATGGATACTATCGCTATAGCTTCCTCCAATCGGGATAGGGGGGACTGTCAAGGTTTGCTCAATCAAGATTCCGTTCGCATAAATCGAAATAGGAACTTCTGCAATTAGAGAATCAGTACTATCTAGATTGTATACGGTATAATCTACAATGATGCGTCGCGAATTGCATTCTAAAGCAACATTATCAATTGAAATGGTCGCATCTGGAAGCTGGTTATTTAGTTTGGTAAGGACGGTGCTAATCATTACAAAATCCTGCTGCGAAGTAAGCTGAATTTCTACCGATTCGTCACTGATATCTATAAAGTCTTGGATTTCATAAACATCCAAATCCATGTTGTACAAGGTGCTGGAACCTGTAAAAGTATTAGTGCCGTTAAAGGCATTATTTGGAGGGTTTAAGGCATTGCTTAAAGTATTCCCGTTAATTTTTAAAGATTCCGTAAACCCAGGATTAGGGAGGTTAACATCGCCTTCCCAAGCAATAAATCCAATTTTAGAACCGACATTATCAATTACATTCAGGCTATTTAACGTCAAGGTCAAGTCATTCTGTGTTCTTGAAACACCCTGCAGTCCGTCGTAGATATTGATTTGGTTGAGAGGAAGGCTTTCGTTTTTGTAGATGATTACGATGGCCCAACCGGCAAAGTTTGTACGGTTGTTGCAATAATGCGTCGGATTTAAAAACGGAGAAACATCCAGGTCTGATAACGTATAATTTCCGTTTCCAGTCGTTTGGATTTGTGCCGTCACATCTGTAAAAGCGCAGAAATAGTCTAAATCATTTTGGAAAAAAGCAAAATTCCTTTCAGAAGTTATAGGTGTTCCGTTTAGAAGCACGTTCAAATCGCCTGTGCCCGAACCGGCCCAATAGAGATAAGCTTTTTCAATTTCATCTGTCGCATCCATTGTCAAAATTGCAGAAGAGGAAGTAGAAATAGAACATAGGGTGTTGAGATTATTTTCTGAAGTATTAAGCGTATTTCCTATAATCGTGAAATCATAACGGCCGTTGAATTGTTGGAATAAAGCTACATCTTGCGCTAGAACGGTGCAAGAGAAAAGCAGAAAGACGATAATGTTTCTAATTGGTAGTTTTAGATTCACTCGATAATCAATTGAAAGTTATAAAGATAGTATTTATTTATAATAGAGTATGTTAACAAAATAAAATTACCTTTTGCGAATGCCTTAATCTTATCTAAAAAATTAGTACTTTTCCAAAGCATAAAAATAGGCCGTGAGAAACTATACAGTCAGAAAATATAAAGCCGAAGACTACGATAATTGGAACGCTTTTGTGGATAAAGCCAAAAATGCGACATTTTTATTTCATAGAGATTTTATGGAATACCACAGCGATAGGTTTCAGGATTTTTCATTGATTATTTTAGATGGTGAAAATTGGGAAGCGGTCTTGCCAGCTAATGTTGTTGGCGACGCTATTTTTTCTCATCAAGGATTGACTTATGGAGGAATTGTGTGCGATGAAAAGATGAAACAATCCATAATGATT
The DNA here is from genome assembly GCF_025947265.1 of Flavobacterium sp. N2550. Taxonomy (NCBI): domain Bacteria; kingdom Pseudomonadati; phylum Bacteroidota; class Flavobacteriia; order Flavobacteriales; family Flavobacteriaceae; genus Flavobacterium; species Flavobacterium sp. N2550. The sequence goes on from NZ_CP110007.1 coordinate 1,940,035, forward strand.
TCAATTTTCAAGAGCGTATTGCAGTTTTTAGAATCCAACGGAATCCAAAAGCTTCATTTCAAGATGATGCCTTCTATTTATTTTGATTTTCCTTCCGACGAATTAAATTACGCTTTATTCTTAGTCGATGCAAAATTGACACGAAGAGATGCTTTGTCTGTTATTGATAATTCTAAACCATACAAGATTTCTAGAGCTAGAAGAGCTTGCGTAAGGAGGGGACAGCAGTTGGACTTGGTAATCAAAGAAGAGCCTAATTTTAAGTTGTTTTGGGAGGAAATATTGATTCCAAATATCTCAGAAAAGCATAGCGCAAAACCAGTTCATACTGTTGAAGAAATCGAAAAGTTGCATCGTTTGTTTCCAGAAAACATCAGGCATTTTAATGTGTATTATCAAGATAAGATTGTTGCAGGGACAACTATTTTTATTTCTAAAAATGTTGCTCATCCTCAGTATGTTTCTGGACAAAATAATAAAAACGAGCTAGGTTCGTTAGACCTTCTGTACTATCATTTGATTGTTGATGTATTTCCCGATAAGCGGTTTTTTGATTTTGGAATTTCTAATGAACAAAACGGACAAAAACTTAATGAAGGACTTATTTTTTGGAAGGAAAGTTTTGGGGCAAGGACTCTGACTCAAGATTTTTATGAAATCTCAACCTCCAATTACAACAAGCTAGAAAATGTTTTGATATGATAAAATTTCTGGATTTAAAGAAAATAAACCAACCGTATGAAGCGGCTTTCCAAGCAAAGCTAAAAGATATCTCAGAGAAAGGCTGGTATATTTTAGGCGAAGAAATCAAAGCTTTTGAGCATAATTTTGCGGCATATTGCGGCGCCAAATATTGTATTGGCGTTGGAAATGGCTTGGATGCTTTGGTCTTGATTTTCAAAGCGTATATTCAATTAGGCAAAATTCAAAAAGGAGATGAGGTAATCATTCCTGCAAATACCTACATTGCGAGTATCTTAGCGGTACTTCAAGCAGATTTAGTTCCTGTTTTAGTCGAGCCAAATCTTGAAACCTACAACATCGACCCAAAAGAAATAGAGAAGGCCATTACGCCAAAAACTAAAGCAATTTTGCCTGTTCATTTGTATGGACAGTTGTCTCCGATGCAAGAAATTAATTCCATAGCAAAGAAATATAAACTGTTGGTGATTGAAGATGCGGCGCAAAGCCATGGAGCTATTTTAGATTCAAAAAAAGCAGGAAGCATAGGCGATGCCGCAGGATTTAGCTTTTATCCAGGTAAAAATTTAGGCGCTTTGGGCGATGCGGGGGCCATTACCACAAATGATGAAGAATTGGCAAGAATGGTTTTTTCTTTACGCAACTACGGATCCGAAACAAAGTACGTTAATGATTATATCGGAATTAATTCCCGACTGGATGAATTGCAGGCAGCATTCTTAACTGTAAAATTGCCCAATCTTGATGCCGAAAATACGATCAGGAAGAAAATAGCAAGACGGTATTTGTCCGAAATAAAAAACAATAAGATTACTTTGCCGTTTTATGACGATTCCGATAATCATGTTTTTCATCTTTTTGTTGTCAGGACAGCTGATAGGAAAGGATTTCAAGAGTATTTACTGAAAAATAATATCCAAACCTTGATTCATTATCCGATTCCGCCTCACCAGCAAAAAGCGCTTTCTTTTCTCAAAGAATTATCTTTCCCGATTACTGAAAAGATTCACAGGGAAGTTTTGAGCTTGCCGATAAGTCCTGTCATGAGCGAGGAAGAGGTTGGCTATGTGATTGAAATTATTAATAAATTCTAATTGATTTCTATAAAAAAAATAGTAGCATCGTCACTGTTCAAGGTAACCTCTTTGAATAGTATCAGTGTTGTCATAAAAATTTTAATAGGAATTCTGTCATCCAAGATCATTGCTCTTTTTTTAGGAGCTCCCGGAATGGCGTTGGTCGGAAATATGAGGAACTTTTTTTCTTCGGTAGAAACGATTACGACATTAGGCTTCCAAAATGGAATAGTGAAATATGCGGCAGAAAATCAAAATGACGAAGCTCATATCAAAAAAATAATTTCGACCACTTTTATTACGTTATTGTGCTCTTCTTTATTATTTGCCCTTGTCCTTTTTTTATTTAGTAGCTATTGGAACGAGCAGGTTTTCGGAGCTCATAACAATTTTGATTTTGTATTTATTGTCTTAGCTTTTTCTGTACCGTTTTATGTCCTCAATGTCTTTTTGGTAAGCATACTGAATGGTTTTGGAAAATACAATAAGATAATCTACATCAATATTTTTGGTAGTATTATTGGGCTCATCGTTTCTATAATCTTAATTTGGGAACTCAACATAGCAGGTGCCTTGATTTCGGTAGTTGTCACACCAGCCTTACTCTTGTTTGTTACCTTTCTTTATTTTAGAGCCGAGATGGATTTATGGAAATATATCAGCTTCCAGTCTTTTGATTTTGGCATCATCAAAAGCCTATCGTCGTTTTCACTTATGGCTCTAGTTTCGGGATTCTTAGGCCCATTGGTCTTTCTGGCAATTCGGAACAATGTGATTGAAAAATTGGGTGCAGAACAAGCCGGATACTGGTCAGCAATGGAAAGAATTTCATCCAATTATCTGATGTTTATTTCTACCTTACTGACTGTTTATTTTCTGCCAAAATTAATATTAGCTACCGCAAAAAAAGAGACTAAAACTGTTTTTTATAGCTATTATAAGACCATTTTGCCGATTTTTATTTTTACCGCTGGTATCATTTATGTGCTAAGGCATTTCATTGTGGCTTTTCTGTTTACGAAAGACTTTATGCCCGTCGAAAACCTATTCAAGTGGCAGCTGATAGGTGACACGCTTAAAGTAGCATCGCTTATCCTTGGATTTGAATTCTTTGCTAAAAAAATGACAGTAGCTTTTATTATTTCTGAGCTATTATCTTTAACCGTCTTATACGCCTCAACTCTATTTTTTATAGCGGATTATGGTATAGAAGGCATAGTGATGGCACATGCATTTACATATCTGCTGTATTTTTTGGTGTTGAGTATTTATTTTAGAAGCACTATGAAGCTATAATATAAACGTCTTATTACCTTTATTAATTTTAATACTAAGAACTTTAGAATGAACAAAAGTCTTTTTATCATACCCTTTTACAACGAAGAAAAAAGAATATCATCTGATGAATATCTCCAAATCATTGAAGAATCAAAAGAGATAGATTTTTTATTGGTAAATGATGGTAGTGCAGATGCTACTTTAGGTATTTTAAAAGGGCTTTCTGATAAATTATCAAATTGTGAAACTTATGATTTGTCTCAAAATTCAGGGAAAGCCGAGGCCATAAGAAAAGGTATGCTTCATGCACAAAATCAATACGACTATATCGGCTATCTGGATGCTGATTTTTCAACGCCTGTATCAGAAATGATAAAACTATTGGACTATGCAAAAAGAAATCCCCACCTAAATATTGTCTTGGGAAGCCGCGTAAAGCTTTTAGGTAATCAAGTTATTAGATCGCAGGTAAGGCACTATTTTGGACGAATTTTTGCCACTATAATAAGTAAATTCATTTTACGCGTTCCGGTTTATGATACTCAGTGTGGTGCAAAAATCATCAAGGCCGACGTAGCAAAAAGACTTTTTGAAAAACCTTTTTTAACGCGATGGATTTTTGATGTCGAAATGCTAATGCGCTATAAAACAACATATCCCAACTTTCTAACAACTGCTAGCGAATATCCATTGGATATTTGGATCGAAAAAGGCAAAACATCTATAAAACTAAAAGAGTTTTTGATCTTCCCATTTCAAATTTTAAAGATATATTTCCACTATTCTAAAAAAAATAATTAATATTTTTTAATGAACTGATTTTCTTGCGATGACAGGAAATTCTTCATTTTTTTCTATAGTGTTGTAGATTATGAAATGTCTTGTTTCGTCTATCTTTTTGAAGTTTTTATAGATGTATACGGCAATTACGCTAAAATCTTCTTTTTTGTCAAACATAAACTCCTCACTACCATCAAGAAAGCTTTTTTCTAAAAAGATAAAATTTTCTTTTTCTGACGCAATCTTTAAAAAACGACTTGGGTCTCTGTTTACTTCGTTATTTGTTAGCCAATCTGCAGGTAAAACACTTTGAGTGTTAAATACGTAATGTGCCATTGGAAAACTTGGAGCAACAATATAACGATTGCCGTATTTTTCAACCAGAGACTTAAGATCGAGTAACTTGTTTCTGTTGTCTTTATTGGTTTTGAGGTATTTTAGCTTTGGAGAAATAGTATCTAAAGGATAATTTAATTCAGAAATTTGTTTTTCTCTATAAGGCCTAAAGTTGGAAGAATAGGCTAATAGTAAAATAATACTTCCACCCAAAATAAATAATTTCGGATTATAGGCTTTGTCTAAGTCTTCTGAAAATAAGATTGTTAATGATAAGATTATGCCAGTTGAAAAGAAAATAGGATAATTGTAACCCATGCTTATTGAACAGCTCCAAGCAATCAAAAGCGTCAGGAGAATTGGAATATAATACCTGAAGTTATTTCGATCTTTAATTATCTTACTGATTACAGCAAAAGTAGCAGAAAGCATTGCAATCCTTGAAGCGATCAGAAATTCTCTAAAAACGCATAAAGCAATAGAAACGACAAGCAGAACAATAGAGAGATTTTTTAAATATTCTGGAAAAGTGATTGCTTTCTTTTTTGGAAAGTATAATAATAAATAAGCCAGCAAAATGATTAAAGGCAGTAAAAAAGATGCTTTAGGATACGTCCACACATAATCTAAAAAACCTGAATAAAGAAGGTCTTTAAAATGCGTCTGTCCAGTTGTTTGCTCTAGAAAATCATTAATAGACGATGTGTAGTTTATCCACAAAAAGAATAGTGAAATGAAGACCAATAAAAAAGCTAAGAATTGTACGCCTTTTTTTATTCCTTGCATACAGGCAATCACTAAAAAGAAACCAAAAGGAATTAAATAAAAGGATTGTTTTGTAAGTGCTGATAAGAGACAAAAAAAAGCGATTGCCAAAAGTTGCAGTATACTCGATTTTCCATTCCTGCTTAAAGAGAGAACATATAAAGCAATTACAGCGAAGAGCAGGCCATCTGTTGTAGGCCACGGATACGCCGTGAAATTCAATAATGAAATGACAAATCCTACCGTCATTAAGGCCCACTTATTAAATTTAAATGGAAGCGGATAAAAATTAGTAAAACTTTTAACCGCTAAAAATACTTGCAAAGCAAACAGCAAATAGTTGACAATTTTTATATAATAAAATTGGGCCGCTACAGGAAGTGTTTTAATGAAAATGGCTTGAAAATATAAGGTTGACGGAGGCGCCTTATAGACAAAATCCTTATATACGTCTTGCCCGTTTGCAATTCTCCATGAAAAACTTGGAATATATCCAGTATCCCAAGTTTCAAATCCATAGTGTGCCGTGAATAAACAATAAATGGCTACAACGATAAAAAATAAAGAACAGTAGATGGTATTTGTTGAAATTGTTTTCATGAATTATTTTTTTCGACTATAGATTTAGTGCCAGTTTTCTAAATACCTCTCAGCAATTTTAATAAAATGATGCTCCTTTTCAACGAACGCTCGTGCATTCCTACCCATTTTAGCTAATTCTTCTGGATTTTCAATTAAGAACGATAGTTGATCTACTATAGAATCTACATCTGGCAAAGCATTTACAGCAACTTTATCGGTTAATTGATAATAGTCGTAAAATTCAGATTCAGCTCCCGTAAAAACGACTTTTCCTTGCGCCATGGCTTCCAAAGCATTATATCCTTGGTCAAAAGAGTAGATCTGATCAAGAAGTATATGAGCCGATTGCAAATATTTTTGATATTCGTCATAAGCCAAGCTATTCACTATTATGATTTCGACTTTGTCTTTGTACTTTACTTCTATTTTTGATAACGCCTCTAAAAAAATAGCACTTCCTTTTTTGACAGAACTGTATTTATTAATACCATGGAAAATGATAATCTTTGAATCAATTTTTATCGACGAGAACTTAAGCTTATCCGTATTTATCGGATTTGGAATCAATGAAAAATCAATATCTGTCTGTTCCATCGGGATCTTATAATCCAAATCAGAAACCAATATTCCATCGCAGTTAGATTTCAAGAAATCAAAAAGCTTTTCCTGCTGCTTTCCAACATAACTCAAAGTATAATTGTAATATTTTTTATTTGAAGCATCATTAAAATATGGCGTAAGTACCGAATATTTTAAATTGTTTTTTAATAAGACTTCTACAATTGGGGTTTCGTCACCACAAATCAACAGAAATTTTTTCTTGTTTTGCGCAAATAGTTTTCGGTAAAGTTTTTCCGCCAGTCTAGGCGAAGTTTCAATTGCATTTGAATTAATCAATTGAACGACATCGTAATTTTCCAGTTGAGGTAAAAGTTTTCGGAATCTAGAGGCTCTTTCCAATGCTTCCAAATCCAGCATAAAAACTTTCTTGAAAACCTTGTTGCAGAATCGAAATAAGCCATTAGAAGGAATTACTCTCGAAGCAATTGAGAAATCAACAGGATATTTTTTAAAATCATCTCCGGTACCTACAATATGCACTTCATGTCCTAAAGCAGTAAGTCCTTCCTTTAACGAATTGTGTAATCGGCTGAATTCTCCAACGAGTAGAATCCTCATAATTGTTTATATTTGTTTCAAAAATAATTAAAAAAGTAGCAACAGATGCATCAAACGAAAATATGTTTGATTGGAAATAATCTTTCAAATGGCGGTGCCGACAAGATTCATGCTATTTTATCAAATTTTTTTTTCAGCAAAAACATTGATGTTCATAATGTGATCATCACAGATGAGATAACCTACGATTTCTCTGGAAAATTGCTGAACCTCGGCAAGCTGAAAGACAATGGCAATGGACTTTTAAACAATCTCAAAAGATTTTTGGTGCTTAAAAAGTATATCAAGCAACATAATTTTGATTACATTATCGACGTACGCGCTAGAAACAACCAGCTTAAGGAATTTTTAATAGCGAAGATGATTTATAAAGTTCCTTATGTAGTGATGATTCATAGCTATAATACGGATTGGTATTTTCCGAAAAATGATCTTATAGCAAAGACTATTTTTTCTAACGCCTACGGAATTGTCTGCGTATCCAAAGAAATTGAAGCGAAGGTTAAGGAAAAATACGGCTATAAAAACGTAACAACGATTTATAATCCGCTTGAAATTGATAAAATTACCGTTCTTTCAAAAGAAAATATCGATCTGGATTTTGAATACGTTTTGGCCGCCGGAAGAATGGTTTTTGACAACAACAAGCAGTTTGACAAGATGATTAAGGCCTATGCCGCTTCAAGACTTCCGATGAAAAATATAAGATTGGTTCTGCTAGGCAATGGTCCTCAAAAAAAATATTTGCAGGAATTAGCGAAATCCGAAGAGGTTGAAGATAAGGTAGTGTTTTTGGATTTTCAAAAGAATCCGTTTAAATTTATAAAACGCGCTAAATTTACGCTGCTGACGAGCAAACATGAAGGGTTGCCTAATATTATCACTGAATCTTTAGCTTGCGGCGTACCAGTTGTTTCTTTTGATTGCAAGTCGGGACCTAATGAATTAATAGAGCATGGCAAGAATGGACTTTTGGTCAAAGATCAAGATTTTAAGGAATTTGTGCATGCGATTAATGAGATGGATCAAAACGAAATGCTGCTGGCAACTTGCAAAGAAAATGCATTGGAAAGCATACAGCGTTTTTCTGTAGAAAAAATTGGTGCTGAATGGCTAGAATATTTAAAAATTAACAAATAGGTAAATGAATATCGAAATTATTGAAATCCCAAAAATTGAAGATTATAGAGGAAATATTGCCGTTATCGAAAACGACGTCGTTCCTTTTGATATCAAGCGTGTTTATTACCTATTTGATGTCCCGAGCAATTCTCATCGCGGCGGACATGCGCATAAAAACTTGATACAGCTGCTGATTCCGTTATCCGGGAGCTTCGATGTTGTACTAAACGATGGTAAAGAAAATCAGATAATTACACTCAACAAACCAGACAAAGGACTTCTTATAAAACCAACAATCTGGAGAGAATTAGAAAACTTTTCATCAGGAGCAGTATGTCTTGTTATTGCCTCAGAAGTTTATGAAGAAGATGACTATATCAGAGAGTTTGATCAGTTTTTAGCGTATGTAAATCAATCGTAGATTGAAATCAAGATATTTTTCTGCTCCAGATATTTTTTGAAAGCATATAACTTTCGGATCAAAAATGTCGGCATCGCCAATATAATTTTCGTTTTGAAAGGAATATTTGAACGATCAACAGACTGCATATAAAAATCAAAAGTCTTTACATCTCCGGCTAGTTTATGGCGTATTGCAAAGAAAATCCGATGCAGATCTAAATATTTTTTTAATGACGGATTATTTTTCTCTTCCTCTTTAAATTCGTCAAGCTTCGCAAAAGAACGCTTCAAAGTACTTGCCAATGAAACCCTATTTTCAGCATCTAGCATATGCCTTGCCGAAATTTCATTGTCAAAAGCAACATCAAATCGTAAAGCAATTCGTAACCATAAATCGGTGTCTTCTCCGGCTCCTAAAGTAATTGTCGTTTTAAAGTTCCCAACCGTATCAATAACTGTTTTGGGCACAGCTACCGCAGATGTCCATGCAATTCTGTCGATATAGCTTGACTGAAAAAAATCGTTTACAATGCCTTTCCATGGATGATGAGGAATAGCTACATAGGTTGGTTTGATAATCTTATTCGGATTGTAAAACCGTTCATAATTTGTGCAATAAAGACCACATTGTGGAAACATTTCATAAAGTTCTGACAGTTGTTTCAAATGATTTGGAAACCAATAGTCATCTGCATCCAGAAAAGCGATAAGAGTTCCCGAAGCTTTTGCTATTCCATAATTTCGTGCAGCCGAAACACCTTGATTTTCTGTTGAAAACAGCCTAATTCTAGAATCGTTAATTGCGAGTGCTTTGGATTCGCTTTTATCGGTAGAGCCATCATTTATGATTATAATCTCAAAGTCAGTAAAAGCCTGGTCCAGAGCACTTTTTAAAGTGTTTTGGATGCTTTTTTCTTTGTTGTATAAGGGAACTATGACAGAGAATAAAGGCATGCTACTTTGTTTTTAAATCACAAAAATATCCTAATCGGAACAGGTCAAAAACGAATAATGATGGATTTTTTCCTAAAAGATTATTTAAAAAAGCGGACTTGAAAGTTTTATAAAAGAATAAATATAAGCCTTTCATGCCATATTTTTTCAATGTTTTGTAGTATTCAGATAACTTGACGTATTCTGGAACAATCAATTTGTTGTCGATTAAATAGTCGAGTCCGATTAAAGCTTCTTCGGATTTTCTTAAAAAGACCTTGCTGCTTTCCAGTCCCAGATGATAGACTGGGTTTTCAATGTGGACGACCTTGATGCCAGCTTTTTTTAAATCATAAGAAAACAACGTGTCCTCATGCCTCAAATTTGGAATTTCCTCATTAAAAGAAACAGTTTTGAAAACTGACTTTTTGATCATGAAATTTAAGGTCAGAAACGCTAGATACGGATTCTTCTGACGTTGCTCAACAGGAAGAGCTTCTCTCGAATTGCCATAGACCCATCTTAAAATCTGGTCTTTGCCAGGTTTGTCCTTTTGATAGCGGATCCCACCGTACACTACTTTTTCTTCAGAATTAATTTGGGAAACATAATTGGAAACAAAATCTTCCTCTATCGGAATTACGTCAGCATCAAGAAACAACAAGTTTTCAAAGCGTGCTTTTTTTGCCAAAAGATTACGTATGGCGCTTCGACCGATATTTTTTTCTAAGATAGTATACGAGCAATGATCTAGTGTGTTAATTTTTTGATTTTCAATATGATAATTTTTTGAAGCATCGTCCAAGCATATAATTTCGTATTCAATAGTTAGCTTTTTTGCTTGTTCGTGTAAGGAAGAAACAAGCGGAAAAACATCAAAATTATATGTCGGGATTAAGATTGAAATCATTAAACCGTTCTCTGGACTACTTCAAATACAGAACCGCTATCGCATTTTAAGGTCTTGGCAGGATATTTCATCAATAACGCATAATCATGTGTTGCCATGATGATAGTCTTTCCGTTCATGTTGATTTTTCGCAATACCTCCATGACTTCAACGCTAGTTTGCGGGTCAAGATTTCCCGTAGGCTCATCGGCCAAGATAATTTCCGGATCGTTTAGCAAAGCTCTTGCAATGGCAATTCGCTGCTGCTCGCCTCCTGATAATTGGTGCGGCATCTTGTTGGCGAAATTTTTCATTCCGACTTTTTCTAAAACTTCTTCGATTTTGTCTTGCATTTCTTGCTTGTCCGTCCAGCCAGTGGCTTTTAAGACAAATACCATATTCTCGTTTACATTTCGATCAGGAAGCAATTTGAAATCTTGGAAAACAATTCCGATTTTACGTCTCAAATACGGAATATTTTTTTCCTTCAATGCCGCAAGGTCATAATCAACAATGCTGCCTTGACCTTCTGTTAACGGAAGATCCGCATACAAAGTTTTCATGAAACTACTTTTTCCGGAACCGGTTTTTCCAATAATATATAAGAATTCGCCGTGTTTTACTTCAATATTTACGTTGGATAAAATGAGATTTTTCTCTTGATAGATATTTACGTTTCTCAAAAAAAGCACTGGTTGCGACATAATAATTTCGTTTATGTGGTAAAAGTAATAAGTTAACGTGCTTTATCAAAATTAAATTGTAAATCACTTTCTAAAGTTTAAGAATTATCTTCTAGTTTTTGATGAATTTCCAATATTATTTTTCCAATAAATTCAATTCCATCTGAATATTGCATCGTTTGTAGGGTGTTGGAAGTCCAGCTACTTTTTGAAAACCCAATTTATAATAAAGATTAATGGCAGGTTTCAATATCGTATTGCTTTCCAAATATAATTTTGAAGCGCCTAATTCTTTTGCGGTTTTGACGATAGCCTCGCCGAGCAAAAAGCCGATATTTTTCCCTTGTGCTTTTGGAGAAACAGCCATTTTTGCCATTTCAAAATCGGTATCGTTCATTTTGATCAAAGCACAGACGCCAACAGGTTCATCATCATAAAGTGCGACAAGTATTTTTCCTCCTTTGTCTAAGATGTATTCTTTTGGATTGTCCAAGGCTTTGTAATCCGCTTCTTCCATTTCAAAATACGTAGAAATCCATTCCACATTCAGCGACTTGAAGGCGGAGTGGTATCGACTTTCATAGTCTACGATTTGTACATTTTTACTTTCACGAAGCTTCTTTTGCTCTTGGACTCTTTTGAAGAGTGATTTTTGTTCTAATAAAAATTCCCATTCTTCAATAGCTTCCCATAAATTGTGAGTTGCTTCGCTCATGATACTTTCAATAGCATTGCCTACATCTTGATATTGTATACTGAATTTTTCAGACAAAATTTTTCCTTTTTTGGTCAGAGCAACCATATTCCGACGCTTATCGCTCGTCTTCAGGTTTTCTTGAACCAAGCCAGCAATAGTCATTTCCTTGATGATTTTTGTAATTGATGGCTGTGAATGGCCTACATCGTTAGCAATTTCCGTAATTGTTTTTTCGCCTTCTTCTGAAAGTATAAAAAAGATAGGGAACCATTTTGGAGAAAATTCCACATTGTACAATTCGTATATTTTTGAGGCATCTTCGGTCACTTTTGCAGTCAGCAAGCGCAATCGACTTCCTAATGCCATCTTTCCTGTTTTTTCGAATAAATTCATTTTATAATTAAGTATATAATTAGTTATGTAAAATTATAAAAAATTAAATTTCCGTGATATGTATTTTATGAAATTTAAAAGAAATTTATGATTGGCATAAAATTTACAGGTTCTAAAACGCTCTTTTTCACGCGTAAACCTTGTATTTGAGAAATGTTAAAAATTTTGTTTACAATAAACCCAAAGAGGCTTCCGTTATAAACTTAAGAATTTGATATATTTGAATCTTAAACAAAACCATTAAAAATGCACAGACTCTCAAGGTTATTTCTGTTGTTTTCATTCATAGGAACCACTTCGGTTTTTGCACAGCAGACGGCAATTTACACTAACGATCTAACAGAATACAATAAGGCAGTTTCGCTTTACAATGACAAGCAATACCAAGCTGCACAAATTATTTTCGAAAAAGTAAAAGCTGAAAATAATACTAAAAATTCTGATGTTGAAGCCGATTGTGCCTACTACATTGCCAATTGTGCTATTCGTTTGAATCAGGCCAATGCCGATCAGATGATGGAAAGTTTTGTAGAAGACTATCCAACAAGCACAAAGCAGAACCAGGCGTATATCGAGGTAGCGCATTATTATTTTGAGCAAGGAAAATACCCGCAATCGCTTAAATGGTTTGATAAAGTGGATGAAGGTTCGTTAAGCGACAGCGATAGAGAAAAATATAACTTCCAAAAAGGCTATAGCTTTTTTACTGCTGGAAAGAAAAAAGAAGCCACTAACTACTTCAATCAAGTGCTGAATTCTAAGGAATACGGTTCCCAAGCAAAATACTATTTAGGATTTATGGCTTATGAATCGGATGATTATACCAAAGCAACAAAATTATTTGATGAGGTTTCTGGTGAGGAAAAATACCAAGAGAAAATGTCGTATTTCCAAGCAGACATGAATTTTAAGCTCGGCAAATTTGACAAAGCAATCGAGTTAGGAAAAGCAGCTATGGCGAAATCCAATGCTATGGAAAAATCAGAACTAAACAAGATTATCGGGGAAAGTTATTTCAACCTAAAACAATACGACAAGGCGATTCCATACTTGAACGAATACAAAGGCAAAAAAGGGAAGTGGAACAATACCGATTTTTACCAGTTAGGCTACGCATATTACAAGCAAAATGACTACGAAAATGCGATTTCCCAATTCAACAAAATTATCGACGGACAAGATTTCGTAGCACAGAATGCCTATTACCATTTGGGAGAAAGCTATTTGAAAACCGATAAGAAACAGCAAGCTTTAAATGCGTTTAAAAATGCTTCGGAAATGGTTTTTGATGCGAAAATCCAAGAAGATGCCTATCTGAATTATGCTAAATTGAGCTATGAAATTGGGAACTCATACCAAAGTATTCCTGCGGTATTAAACGGATTTATTGAAAAATATCCAAATAATCCGAGCAGGCCAGAAATCGAGACACTTTTGATCAATTCATATATTACTTCAAAAAACTACAAGGAAGCTCTAGTGTTGTTGGAAAAAAATAAAGGATCCAATCGAGAAGCGTATCAAAAAGTGACTTTCTACAGAGGTTTGGAATTGTATACCGACGGCAGCTATCAAGAAGCCTTGGCGATGTTCAAGAAATCATTGGGAGAAAGAAGCAACGCTAAATTTACAGCACGAGCCACTTTCTGGAAAGCCGAAACAGAATACGTTTTAGATAGTTTTAATGAAGCCGTCTTGACATACAAGCAGTTTTTAGGTGATGCAGAAGCTAAAAATACGCCAGAATACAAAAACATCAATTACAACTTGGGATACGCGTATTTCAAGCTGAAAGATTACGACCAAGCGGCGACTAATTTCCAAAGCTATATTTCAGGGCCTAAAGATGATAAAGTACGCTTGAATGACGCTTATCTACGTTTGGGAGACAGCTATTATGTTTCGGCAAAATACTGGCCAGCAATGGATGCGTACAACAAGGCAATCGAGATCAAAGGTGTCGATGCGGATTATGCGGCCTACCAAAAAGCAATCAGCTACGGATTTGTTTCCAGAAACGATAAAAAGATTGAAGACCTGAACAATTTCGTCAAAAACTTCCCGAAATCGCAATTGCGCGATGATGCACTTTATGAGCTTGGAAACACCTATGTGACTGAAAAGAAAACTGAAAGTGCCGTTCAGACGTATGACAAATTGATAGCAGAATACAAAGGAAGTTCTTATGCTTCAAAAGCAATCTTGCGTCAAGGTTTGGTTTATTATAATGCTGAAAAAGACGAATTGGCTTTAGCGAAATTGAAAAAGGTCGCGGCAGAATTCCCGAATACTCCAGAAGCTTTAGAAGCCGTGTCTACCGCCAGATTGATTTATTTGGATAACGGAAAAGTAGACGAATATGCTACTTGGGTAAGAACGCTAGATTTTGTTGAGGTTTCTGATGCCGAACTAGATAATGACACTTATGAAGCCGCAGAAAAACAATACCTGCAGAATAATGTCAAGCCTGCAATTACAGCTTTGAGCGGTTATGTGGCGAAATTTCCAAACGGAATCAATTCCCTAAAAGCAAATTTCTACCTGGCACAGTCCTATTTTGCTGATGGTTTAGAGAATAATGCAATTCCGAATTACGAGTTTGTGATTGCAAAACCACGAAACGAATTTACAGAACAATCGTTGGCACGCTTATCGCAAATCCTGCTTAAAAAAGCTGATTATGCAAAAGCAGTTCCAGTATTGAAAAGATTGGAAACAGAAGCAGATTACCCGCAAAATATCACTTTTGCGCAATCGAATTTGATGAAATCATACTATGAGCAAAAAGATTATGAAAATTCGGTTGTCTATGCCGAAAAAGTCTTGGCGAACGCAAAAACAGATGATAAAGTAAAAAGTGATGCTCAAGTAATTGTGGCGCGTTCTGCTATAAAAATCAACGATGAGGTGAAAGCAAAAGCAGCGTATGCAAAATTGCTTACGATTGCTAAAGGAGAGCTAGCAGCCGAAGCCTTGTTTTATGATGCCTATTTCAAAAACAAAGACGGAAAATTTGAAGCTTCAAACACGGCTGTTCAAAAATTAGCAAAAGATTATTCAGGATATAAATATTTTGGAGCCAAAGGTTTGGTCGTGATGGCGAAAAATTTCTACGGACTAAAAGACAGTTTCCAAGCAAATTATATATTGGAAAGCGTTGTCAAGAATTTCAAAGACTATCCAGATGTTATCGAAGAAGCCCAAAAAGAATTGGATATTATTAAAGGAGAAGAAGCAAAACGCAACTCATCCATTCAAAATTAATCACATCTTATTCTAAATTCAATACAAGTAATATGACACATAAAATTCAATATAAAATTGCTTTACTGTTTCTTTTTGCAGGCTTACAGGCTGGTTTTGCGCAAAAGAAGGATGAGAATATCGGGACAGAAGTCGTGAATGTGGTGAAGCCTTATACGCCAACTATTTCTGATGCCTTCAAGGTAAAAGAAACACCGACGCTAGAAGACGAAGACAATACCAAAAAAGAAGAAATCAAATACAATATTTTTTCCTTTCCTGTGGCCTCGACATTTACTCCGGCAAAAGGAAGGGCAGCTGCTGTCGATAAGACAAAACAAGAAAAATTATATAAAAATTATGCGACTTTAGGCGTCGGGAATTACGGCACGCTGAATGCCGAATTGTTTGTTACCGAAAACCTAAACAGAAATGAATACGTAGGAGGAATGCTCCGTCACCTTTCGTCTCAAGGCGGCATAGATGATATTTTGTTAGATGACAAATTTTATAATACGTCGCTTGATTTAACTTACGGAAACCAGCAGAAAGACTTTTCTTGGAATGTAGATGCAGGCTATCAGCATCAAGTTTACAATTGGTATGGACTGAGAAACGATTTTGCCAATGACCTTGCCGATCCGCAAGACAGGCAAGACTTAATCAGCAGTATCGATCCGCAGCAGACCTACCAAAATATTTATGTAGGAGGAAGATTCAGTGCGAAAGAAAGTATTTTTAAAGAAGCGAGTCTGAAATTCAATCATTTTTCTGATGCTTTCGGTTCGTCTGAAAATCGATTTTATGTGAAGCCGACTGTCGGTTTTAAAGTTTCCGGAAGAAAAATCAATGCCAATTTCATCATTGATTACCTAGGCGGTTCTTTTGAAAAAGACTATTTCGGCTTGACCGATATCAGTTATGGATATACTAACATTGGTGTACAGCCAAGTTTTGTTTACCAACAAGATGACTTGACGGTTAATCTTGGTGCCGGACTTTTCTACAGTATGGATAACGAAAATAGCGACAATAAGTTTTTTGTCTATCCGCAGATTACGGCTACCTACAGAATCGTAGGCGATGTCATGATTGCGTATGCAGGAGCAGAAGGAAGCTTAAAACAAAATTCGTATCGTGATTTAGTACAAGAGAATTTCTTCGTATCGCCGACTCTAGGTATTGCTCCGACGGATCAAAAGTACGATGTGTATGTAGGATTGAAAGGTAAAATTGCAAATAACGTCGGTTTTAATATCCGAGGTTCATACAAGAATGAAGACCAGAAAGCAATGTTCTTGAACAATCCGTATAACAATGAAAACGCAAATCAAGAAGGCTATGCTTTCGGAAATTCGTTCAATGTTGTGTATGATAACGTAAAAACGATTAGCTTTTTTGGAGAACTGAAAGCCGATCTTTCTAAAAATGTTTCTTTCGGCGTGAGCGGAACCTTCAATAGCTATACAACAGACGATCAGGCAGAAGCATGGAATCTTCCAGAACTTCAAATTGCAGCCAATCTGGATTTTAATATTACTGAAAAATGGTATGCAGGAACCAGCCTCTTTTTTGTTGGAGAGCGAAAAGACGTTTTCAGCTATACTTCGCTGTTGAGAAATGAATTAGAGACTGTTACTTTAGATAGTTATTTTGATTTAAATGCCCATGTCGGATATAAATACAATGACAGGCTTACGGCTTTCCTAAAAGGAAATAACCTCACAAGCCAAGACTACCAAAAATGGCTGAATTATCCTGTACAAGGAATTCAAGTCATGTTGGGAGCTAGCTACAAGTTTGATTTTTGATAGTAATAATTAAATTTCTAAAAGCCTGCATTAAATTTGTAGGCTTTTTTATTTCAAAAAATCAGCGAGAAACAGCGTCTATGTTTTATCCGCGTTTAAAAATAAGTATCTAATGACCTTCAAAGAAAAAACACTCCAATACTACAAACAATTGGTTCAAGATAAAATCGATGTTTTCCATGACATGATTTCGAACCTAACCGAAGATGCTAAAAACGATGCAAAAGGTTCTGCTGGGGACAAACACGAAACCGCTTTGTCTATGATGCATATAGAACAGGAAAAATTAAACCACAAGCTGAAAGAATTTCTAGAACAGAAAAATATCTTAGATAAGATTGATGCGTCTAAAACAACCAAGATAATAACTATCGGAAGTATCATAAAAGCGAATGGTATCCTGCTGTTTATGAGCGCTGCGCTTCCCAAAATAAAAATAGAAGACAAAAACATTATTGCACTTTCGCCTCAGTCGCCATTAGGAAGCAAGCTGCTTGGTCAGCAAGCCGGATATAGTTTTGAAATCAACGGCACTAAATACCTGATTGAAAGTGTAGAATAACATTTTAGAAAAATATAAATTCTTAAAGTCATCCTATGCGATGGCTTTTTTTATAGAATAAAACCAAACAGACTATTTTTAGTGCCAATATGTTTATTAAATAATTAAAAATTCCTGTTTTAGTTTTAATATGTAACTAAAAAATAAATTATACTTTATTAAATAAAACAAATACTTCAAATTTGCTTTATCAAAACAACCAAATTAAAGAATGAAGTTATGTGTGGAATTTTAGCAATTATAGGAAAAGGAAAAGATGAAGAATTGGTAAAACAGCTTTCAAAAAGGATGTCGCATCGCGGTCCGGACGAAAGTGATCTGCATATAACAGAAAACGGACATATCCTGAGCCATGAACGTTTGTCTATTATCGACCTGCATTCAGGAAGACAGCCGATAAAAGGCACAAAATCGGCCTACATGGTTCATAACGGAGAAATTTACAACCATCAAGAATTGAGAGATACAGTCTTGAAACACCATACGTTTCGCACAAAATCCGATTCAGAGGTAATTGTGCACTTGTACGAAGAATTTGGGTATGATTTTTTGAACATGCTGGACGGGGATTTTGCCTTTGTCGTAATCAATGGCGATGATTTTATTGCTGGTAGAGATGCGGTAGGAGTAAAGCCATTATATTATGGATTAGATGAAAGAGGGCGTATTTATTTTTCGTCAGAAATGAAGCCGATAGCAGATCAATGCAAGACGTTTGCGACTTTTCCTCCAGGACATTATTATACGCAAAAAACAGGTTTTGTGAAATACTACAGGCCGGAATATGAAGACCATGAAAAAGCGACTGAAGCTTTGGATTTATCTAAAATACGCGAATCTTTGACAGAGGCGACTCGAAAAAGACTAATGAGCGATGTGCCAATTGGAGTATTGCTTTCAGGAGGATTGGATTCGTCGCTTACATCATCAATTGCGGCCAGACTGCTCAAGGAAAATGGAAAAACGCTTCATTCATTCTCGATTGGTTTAGATGCAGAAGCGCCAGATGCAAAAGCAGCGCGAAAAGTAGCCGAATTTTTAGGAACGGAACACCATGAAATCCATTTTACAATTGAACAAGGCATTGAAATTCTAGACAAATTAATCTGGCATTTGGAAACCTATGATGTGACTTCGGTTCGTGCTAGTACGCCGATGTATTTCCTTTCAAAAGCAATTACGGATATGGGGGTGAAAGTTGTTTTATCTGGCGAAGGAGCCGATGAGATTTTTGGAGGCTACTTGTATTTCAGAAATGCGCCATCTACAGAAGATTTTCAGAAAGAAACTATCGAAAGGGTACAAAAGCTATTTACAGCCGATTTGCTTCGCGCAGACAAATCCACAATGGCTCACGGACTAGAAGCACGAGTTCCGTTTTTAGACAAAGCGTTTTTGGATTTAGCCATCAGAATTCAGCCAGAAGAAAAACAGCCAAAAACTTACGATGGAATAGAAAAGTACATTCTGCGTAAAGCATTCGATACGCCAGAAAATCCCTATCTCCCTGAAGAAGTTTTATGGAGACAGAAAGAACAGTTTTCTGATGGTGTAGGTTATAGCTGGATTGACACTTTGATTGAATATTGTTCGTTACAGATTACAGATTACCAATTAGAAAAAGCCGGAGAGCGATTTACGTATAACACTCCAAAAACCAAAGAAGCTTATTTCTATAGAGATATATTCCACAAACATTTTCCACAATTGAGCGCCGCTCAAACCGTGAGAAAATGGATACCGAAATGGCAGGAAAACCAAGATCCAAGTGGCCGTGCAAATGCTGCCCACGTCCAAGCAGATACTGCAATTGCAAAGCCCAATGCTATTGCCTAGATATTAAATATTAGTTTAGTTTGTTTGTTGAAAAGCGTTCACTTTTAGTGGCGCTTTTTACGTTTAAGATACTTTCTGAAAATAAGTCGTAGCAAGTTAAAAAACTTATGCCAAAACCTTAAAAATGTTGATAACTTAAGTGCTAAAATCTCCATTTATAGCTGATTATCACTCCTGTTTTTATATATTTGTTCGTTAAACAAAAAAATACCTTTTTTAGACAAATTATATATGAGCGAAGAAATCAAGAAGAGCAATTATTCAGCCGATAGTATTCAAGCATTAGAAGGGATGGAGCACGTTAGAATGCGTCCGTCGATGTATATTGGAGATGTAGGTGTAAGAGGTTTGCACCATTTAGTTTATGAAGTTGTAGACAACTCGATCGATGAAGCGATGGGCGGCCATTGCGATACCATATCCGTTACTATTAATGAAGATAATTCCGTTACCGTTGAAGATAATGGTCGTGGAATTCCAGTAGATATTCATAAAAAAGAAGGCGTTTCTGCACTTGAAGTTGTAATGACTAAGATTGGTGCCGGAGGTAAATTCGATAAAGATTCCTATAAAGTTTCCGGAGGTTTGCACGGGGTTGGGGTTTCGGTAGTAAATGCATTGTCAAATCACATGCGTTCTACGGTTCACCGCGATGGAAAAATCTATGAGCAGGAATACGAAAAAGGAAAAGCCCTTTATCCGGTAAAACAAATCGGAGAGACTACAAAAAGAGGTACTATCCAGACTTTTTATCCAGATGATACGATTTTCACGCAGACAACGGAGTTTTCATACGATACCCTGTCTGCTCGTATGCGTGAGCTTTCTTTCTTGAATAAAGGTATCACGATTACGTTTACCGACAGAAGAGAAAAAGATGACAAAGGAGAGTTCGTAAGCGAAGTTTTCCATTCTGACGAAGGTCTGAAAGAATACATCCGTTTCCTAGACGGCAACCGCGAGCCAATTATTTCGCATGTTATCAGCATGGAGAGAGAAAAAGGCGAAATTCCAGTTGAGGTTGCTTTGATTTACAATACCAGCTACTCAGAAAATATTTTTTCTTACGTAAATAATATCAATACGCACGAAGGTGGAACGCACTTGCAAGGTTTCCGTAGCGGTCTGACAAGAACGCTTAAGAAATATGCAGATGCTTCTGGACTTTTGGAAAAATTGAAATTCGAAATCACGGGAGACGATTTCCGTGAAGGTTTGACAGCAATCATTTCTGTAAAAGTTTCAGAACCGCAATTCGAAGGCCAGACAAAAACCAAACTTGGAAATAGAGAAGTTGTTTCCCCAGTAAGCCAAGCTGTAGCCGAAATGCTTGAAAATTATTTGGAAGAAAATCCAAATGATGCCCGAGTAATCGTGCAAAAAGTAATCTTGGCAGCACAAGCACGTCACGCAGCGAAAAAAGCTCGTGAAATGGTGCAAAGAAAAACCGTTATGGGCGGCGGCGGATTGCCAGGTAAATTGTCAGACTGTTCTGAGCAAGATCCAGCAAAATGTGAAGTTTTCCTTGTAGAGGGAGATTCTGCAGGCGGAACGGCAAAACAAGGACGCGATAGAAATTTCCAAGCGATTTTGCCTTTGCGTGGTAAAATCTTGAACGTAGAAAAAGCAATGCACCACAAAGTTTTCGAGAACGAGGAGATTCGAAATATCTTCACGGCTCTTGGCGTAACTATTGGAACTGCTGAGGATTCAAAAGCCTTGAATTTAGAAAAACTAAGATACCATAAAGTAGTCATCATGTGTGATGCCGATGTCGATGGTTCTCACATTTCTACCTTAATATTAACCTTCTTTTTCAGGTTCATGAAAGAGTTGATTGAAAACGGCCACGTTTACATCGCAACTCCGCCTTTGTATTTGGTGAAGAAAGGAAACAAAAAAGAATACGCATGGACAGACGCGCAGCGTGATGAAATCACAGAAAAAATGGGCGGCGGTTCAAATATCCAGCGATATAAAGGTCTTGGAGAGATGAACGCGGAACAATTGTGGGAAACTACTTTGAATCCAAATTTCAGAACATTACGCCAAGTAACAATCGATAGCCTTGCAGAAGCAGACCGTGTTTTCTCTATGCTGATGGGAGATGAGGTTCCGCCTAGACGTGAGTTTATCGAGAAAAATGCCGTGTATGCCAATATCGATGCATAGCATTCTTTCATTTTGAAACAAACAACAAATAAACAAATACAATTATTATGAAAGTTACAATAGTAGGTGCCGGAAATGTTGGCGCAACTTGTGCAGATGTGATTTCGTACAGAGGAATTGCCAGCGAAGTAGTTTTATTAGATATTAAAGAAGGTTTTGCAGAAGGTAAGGCGATGGATATCATGCAATGCGCTACCAATACTGGATTTAATACAAAAGTTTCCGGAGTAACCAACGATTATTCTAAAACGGCAGACAGCGATGTGGTAGTAATCACTTCTGGAATTCCTAGAAAACCAGGAATGACAAGAGAAGAATTAATCGGAATCAATGCTGGAATCGTGAAATCGGTTGCAGAAAATGTCTTGAAATATTCTCCAAATACAATCGTAGTTGTAGTTTCAAATCCGATGGATACAATGACTTACTTGACTTTAAAAGCAACAGGACTTCCAAAAAACAGAATCATCGGAATGGGTGGTGCTTTGGATAGCTCTCGTTTCAGATATTATTTGTCAAAAGCATTAGATAAACCGTCTAATGATGTTTCGGCAATGGTAATCGGAGGACACGGTGATACAACTATGATTCCGTTGACAAGATTGGCTTCTTATAATGGTATTCCAGTTTCTGAATTCCTTTCTCAAGAGGCTTTAGATAAAGTATCTGCAGATACAATGGTTGGAGGCGCTACTTTGACTGGACTTTTAGGAACTTCGGCTTGGTATGCTCCAGGTGCTTCTGTAGCCTATTTGGTTGACAGTATCTTGAACGACCAAAAGAAAATGATTGCTTGTTCAGTATTTTTAGAAGGAGAATATGGACAAAATGATATTTGTTTAGGAGTTCCTTGTATTATCGGTAAAAACGGTATCGAAGAAATTCTTGCTATCAACCTTGACGAAAAAGAAAAAGCATTGCTTGCGAAAAGCGCCGATGCGGTTAGAAATATGAATGCCGATTTAAAGTCGGTTTTGGCATAATTCCTACCTTATAAATTAAGAGACTGCTTCTTGCAGTCTTTTTTTTATGATATAATTAGCAAATTAATTGGTTAATCTTTTGGTTAATTATATATTTGCTCGTTTTAAAAAAAAGCGAATAACTCAAGTAGTAGTATTATTTTTGATAACTGCTTGATTTAGCTTGTTTTATTTGTTTAGACACACCAACAATAAGAAATTTAATTAATTTTTAGTAATAATGCAGAATAGAGGACTCGTTAAATTTTTTGCAATTTTATTTGCATTGGTAAGTATTTACCAACTATCATTCACATTTGTCGCCAATCGCGTTAAGAGTGATGCAAAAGCTTTTGCTAACGGAGATGAGAAAAAAGAAGTAAAGTATCTCGATTCAATCGGGAAAGAAGAAGTCTATAATCTTGGCTTCACAAAATTTACTTACAAAGAAGTTTCTGATAAGCAGATTAACAAAGGGCTTGACCTTGAAGGTGGTATCAATGTGATTTTGCAAATTTCTGTAAAAGACGTTTTGAAAACGCTGGCTAACAACACAAAAAATCCAGTTTTCAACAAAGCTTTAGAAAATGCCGATAAGAACCAAGAAGGTAATCAAGATTACATCGATGCATTCTTTATCGCATTTGACCAAGAGTCTAAAGGAGCAGTGAAATTAGCTGATCCTGAAGTTTTTGCACACCGTAATTTAGAAGAAGTTACTTTCAATATGACTGATGCTCAGGTAAAAACGATCATCAAGAGAAAAGTAAAAGAATCTGTAGAAAGTGCTTTTAGAGTATTGACAGAGCGTATCGATAAATTTGGAGTAGTACAGCCAAACATTCAAATGCTTGGTGAGTCAGGTAGAATCTTGGTAGAGCTTCCAGGAGCAAAAGATGTTGATCGTATCAAAAAATTATTGCAAAGTACAGCTCAGTTAGAGTTCTGGGAAACTTACAAAGTAGAGGAGATGAGCAATTTCTTGATGGCTTCAAACGAAGTCCTAAAGAAAACAGAAAAAGCTATCGATACAAAAGAAACGCCAAAGACGGCTAATGATACTATCGGTAACCTATTGACTGATGCTTCAAAAGATTCAACTGCTGTAAAAGGTGGTAATCCTTGGATTGACAAAATGGTTGCTTTCGGAAACGGTCCTATCTTAGGTTATTTCTCTCCAAAAGATACCGCTAAGATCAATGGATATTTGAAAATGCCAGAAGTAAAATCACTTCTTGTAGGAGAGCAGCGTTATGCAAAATTTGTATGGAGCAAGCCTCAATCTATAAATGTTCTTAATCAACAAATTGTTGACCCAACTAAAGCGGCTAACTCTAAAAAGATAGAAGCATTAGAATTATATGCACTAAAAGGAAACAGACAAAACACACCTGCAATGAGCGGTGGCGTTGTGACTGATGCTAGTGACAAATTTGACCAGATGGGTAAACCGTCTGTAGAAATGGTGATGAACAGCAAAGGTGCCAAAGATTGGGAAGCTTTAACTGGAAAAGCCTATACTGAAAAAGGATTCATCGCAATCGTTTTGGATGATGTAGTATATTCTGCGCCAGGTGTAACAAGCGGTGCTATTACAGGTGGTATTTCTCAAATCACAGGAAACTTTGATATCTCTGAAACAAAAGATTTAGCAAACATTCTTAGAGCTGGTAAATTGCCTGCTTCTGCAGATATCGTTCAGTTCGATGCAGTAGGTCCGTCTTTAGGTCAAGAAGCAATCGACAATGGTATTACTTCAGCTTTAGTTGGATTACTATTGGTTTCTCTTTGGATGATTATCTATTATGGAAAATCAGGTTGGTATGCTAACATTGCTTTGGCAGTTAACTTACTTTTCTTATTTGGTATCCTAGCTAGTATTGGTGCTATCTTGACATTGCCAGGTATCGCAGGTATCGTATTGACAATGGGTACAGCGGTCGACGCCAACATCATTATATACGAAAGAGCAAAAGAAGAATTGCGAATGGGCAAGACACTAGAAGAAGCCGTAAAAGTTTCTTTCAGCTGGAGAGGTGCGATGTCGTCTATTACAGATGCAAACGTAACTCACGTATTAACTGGAGCGGTATTGTTCATTTTCGGAACAGGACCGATCAAAGGTTTCGCAACTACTTTGTTGATCGGTATCTTTACTTCTCTATTTACATCAATCTTCATTACAAGAATCTTGTTAGAGTGGAGTATTGCTAGAAAAAATAACCTGACATTCGTAACATCAATGTCTAAAAACTGGTTTACGAACTTCAACTACGACTTCTTGGGTAAAAAGAAATTTACGTATATCTTCTCAAGCTGTGTAGTTATCGTGAGTGTGGCTTCGTTATTCATTAACGGATTGGATGAAGGTGTTGACTTCAAAGGAGGACGTACTTTTCAAGTTAGATTTGAAAAACCAGTTGAAGCTTCTGAAGTAGCTGATGAGCTTACTAAAGTATTCGACGGTGTAGTTCAGGCGAAAGTATTAGGTGATAAAGAACAATTGAAAATTGTTACCAAATACAAAATTGATGTTGCAAGCTCTGAAGCCGATGTTGAAGTAAACAAAATGTTATTTGACAACCTTAAGAAATACTACGGACCAAATTTAACGTATGAAAAATTCGTTAATGCTTATGACGGAAAGACTGTAGGTATTATGTCTTCTTCAAAAGTCGGACCAGCAGTAGCAAAAGATATCAAAACTAACTCTTTTTGGGCTGTTTTAGGAGCAATGGGAATCGTTTTCCTTTACTTGATGATAAGCTTTAGAAAATGGCAATATAGTTTAGGTGCGATTGCAGCTGTTGCTCATGACGTTATCTTCGTTTTAGGAATTTACTCATTATGTTATAAATTCATGCCATTCCACATGGAAATGGACCAGCATTTCATCGCGGCAATCCTGACTGTAATTGGATACTCAATGAATGATACCGTAATCGTATTTGATAGAATTCGTGAGTACCTAGCTGGTAAAACAAAAGGAAGTTTCAACGAAATCGTAAACAGATCTGTTAATACTACAATGTCAAGAACATTAAACACTTCGTTGACAATGATTATGGTATTGTTGATCATGTTTATCTTCGGTGGTGAATCTATCCGCGGATTTATATTCGCGATGCTTGTAGGTATCATCGTAGGAACGTACTCATCATTGTTTATTGCAACACCAGTTCTTTGTGATACCATCTCTGATGCAGAACACAAAAGAATTGAAGACATGCATAACAATGCAGATAATAACAAAATATAAATAAAAGATATTTTCATATAAAAAGGCTCGATTTATCGAGCCTTTTTTTGTAGTTATAATTTAATGAGGCAGTCTAGTTCTTTTTCGGATTGCTACGAGTGCGTATAAGCTCGCTAGCTTGCCCAATTAGTTGTTGGGTTACTCTTTCTAATGATAAAAAGAAGCGCCTTAAAAGCACATTTAGTAATTTAAAGATTGTACTTTTGTTATTATTGATAGTAAGATAGAATTACTATAAACATAAAAGAGGGCATTATAGCCCTCTTTTATGTTTTGTACAATGAATTTTTTATAAAGAATTCACCTTCTTTTCTGCGCTAAAGATGAAATACAAGCCTGCAATTATGAAAGGAATACTCAACCATTGTCCTGTGGAGAAAAGCCCTAAGGATTCTTCTATACCACCTTGGCTCTCTTTTACATACTCGACGACAAAACGTACAGTCCATAAAAGAACTAAGAACACTCCAAAAAGATATCCTAATTTTTCTCTAGCTTGAGTTTTCCAATATGCAAAATATAAGATGATGAAAACGATGATATAACCTACGGCTTCATATAATTGTGCAGGATGTTTTGGCGTTACCTGTTGAAGAATCGCGGCGTATTCTGGATTCGTAGCAATCTGATGGTAAGCGTCGTTCGCATTATTTGTCTTGGTTTCGATCATGGCCACATCCGGCTTGATACTGTCGCGTATGAATTTGATTCCCATAGGAGAGTCCGTCTTATTTCCTACAATTTCAGAATTGAAAAAATTACCTAACCTTACGAAGATTGCGCCGCAAGATACCGGAATTACAATTCTGTCCAAAATCCACAATAGCGGACGTTTGATTATATTTTTACTATAAAAATACATGGTAATGATAATGGCAATAGCAGCTCCGTGACTCGCTAATCCAGAAAAGCCAGTAAACTCAAAATGCGGTTTTGTCTTGAAAGGCAAGAAAACGCTCCAGAAATCTTCGCGGAAAAGCTCCGATTGGTAGAAAATTACATGTCCGAGGCGTGCTCCTAATAATGTTGCGAAAAAAGTATAGATAAAAAGCGTGTCCAATTTTTCAATGGATTCACCTTCGCGCAAATATATTTTTTTCATTAAATACCATCCTAGTACAAAAGCGATTACAAACATTAGGCTGTAATATCTAATTACAAAAAAACCTAAATCGATACCTTCTGATGGATTCCAAACCATGTTTAGAGCTGTAGTCATATTTTTATATTCTTAATTTATCTGTAAAAATAAAGATTTGTTTTAATAGGATTCAAAAAAAGGCGTTAATGTTTGTGCCCGCACGTTTTTTCGGGAACGGGATCGTAGCCTTTTCCGCCCCACGGATTGCAACTTAAAATTCTTTTGATTCCGAGATAGCCGCCCTTAAATAAACCGTGTATTTGCAATGCTTCTAGCGTATATTGCGAACAGGTTGGTTCGTAACGGCATGCCGAAGGCAAAAAAGGGGAGATGCCGGCTTGATAAAACCGAATCAGGAGGACAAAAGGGGCGATAAGTATTTTTTTTAAGCCCAAGATGAATACTGTTTAAAAAAAATGATGAAACTTGTCAGCTTCATCATCGTTTGTTAGTTTATTGAGAACGTTGTTCCTTCTTTACCATCTTTGAGATTGATTCCAAGAGCGGTCAGCTGGTCTCGGATAGTATCGGACAGCGCAAAATCTTTGTTGGCGCGTGCTTCATTTCGCATTCCGATAAGCATGTTCACAACACTGTCTAATTTATCATTATTTTCAAGAGACTTTTCATTGGTCAGGCCTAAAACATCAAACAAGAAACTTTCCATAGCTTTCGTTAGCAGACTCAAGTCTTCTGCAGTAAGTGTCTCTTTGTTTTCTTTTAATAAATTGATATAGCGGACAGCTTCAAAAAGCTGAGCAATTAAAATAGGAGTATTGAAATCGTCATTCATGGCGTCATAACATGCTGCAATCCATGCCTGGATATCGATTGTAGAGCTTTGCGAAGGAATGATTTCGTTTATAGTATCATAAGCCTCCATTAATCTCACGAATCCTTTTTCAGAAGCTGCTATAGCATCATCAGTAAAATCAAGATTGCTTCTATAATGAGCCTGTAACATAAAAAAGCGAGCTACAGAAGGAGAATACTTTTTGCTTAAAAAAGGACTTCCACCAGCATAAATTTCTCGTGGCAATATATTGTTTCCAGTCGATTTTGCCATTTTTTTGCCATTTAGCGTAAGCATGTTGGCGTGCATCCAGTAATTTACAGGGGATTGACCAGTACAAGCTTCATTTTGAGCGATTTCGCATTCATGATGCGGAAACTTCAAGTCCATTCCGCCGCCGTGGATATCAAAATGATTCCCAAGATATTTTGTACTCATTGCAGTACATTCTAAATGCCAGCCAGGAAAACCGTCACTCCAAGGAGAAGGCCAGCGCATGATATGTTCTGGTTCGGCTCTTTTCCACAACGCAAAATCTTGAGGATTTCTTTTGTCGGACTGCCCGTCAAGCTCACGCGTATTGGCAATCATGTCTTCAAGATTTCGACCGCTTAATATTCCGTAATTATGGGTTTCGTTGTATTTTAAGACATCAAAATAAACCGAGCCATTCGATACATAACCGATTCCGTTATCAATAATTTTTTTGATAATTTCAATCTGCTCAATGATGTGTCCGGTAGCGGTTGGTTCGATGCTTGGAGGCAGGAAATTGAATTCCTTTAAGATTTCATGAAAATCGACAGTATAACGCTGTACGATTTCCATCGGCTCTAGCTTTTCGACACGAGCTTTTTTTGCAATCTTATCTTCGCCTTCGTCTTCATCATCAACTACGTGTCCGACGTCGGTAATGTTACGCACATAACGCACTTTGTAACCAAGATGCGACAAGTATCTAAAAACTACGTCAAATGACATGAAAGTCCTCACGTTTCCTAAGTGCACATTGCTATAGACAGTAGGTCCGCAAACATACATTCCGACATTGCCTTCGTGCAAGGGAATAAAAACTTCTTTTTCTCCAGAAAGAGAATTGTATATTTTTAGATTCTGAGTCTTATATAATGGCATACTTATGATTTTTGAAGCACTATGGCAGTTTAAAATTGAGTATCAAATTTAATATAATCTAGGAATTCTCTTCGGGTAGCCTCGTTTTTAAATTTACCACCAAATTCAGAAGTGATAGTGCTGCTTTCGATGTCTTTGATTCCTCTTGAATTCACGCAAAGATGTTTGGCGTCAATTACACAAGCTACGTCTTCGGTATTTAATACTTTTTGTAATTCCTGTACAATCTGCATAGTCAAACGTTCCTGAACTTGAGGGCGCTTTGCAAAATATTCAACAATGCGGTTCATTTTAGAAAGACCCACTACTTTTCCGTTTGAAATATAAGCAACATGAGCCCTGCCAATAATAGGAAGGAGGTGGTGCTCGCAAGTAGAATATAAAGTGATGTTTTTTTCTACCAACATCTCGCCGTATTTGTAGTTGTTTTCGAAAGTAGATGCGCTAGGTTTTTTTGCTGGATTCAATCCTCCAAAAATTTCTTTTACAAACATCTTTGCAACACGGTTTGGAGTGCCTTTTAGGCTATCGTCGGTAAGATCCATTCCTAAGGTGTTAAGAATGCTTTCAACGTCTTTTTTTATAAGCTCAATTTTTTGGTCGTCTGATATATCAAAGGCATCACTTCTTAAAGGATTTTTTGCATTTGTAGCAATATGATTATCTCCAATTTCGTCTAGAAAATCTTCATTATTTGTCATTGAAAATGATATGTTATTTTGGATATGTATTTAAGACTGCAAAGATAAATAATTAATGGCAAACAATTTCCATGGATGTTAAATTTAAAAATTTTCAAAATTTAAGATAATTATTTCTTAAATTTATGTAAATTTCGCTCCTCAAAATAATCTAAAAATGAAAAAGAATTATCTTTTATTATTCTTATTTACTTTATTGTTAACAAATAGTTATGGTCAAGATTTAGGCTGTGTCAGCGTAAATGCTATAACTCCACTGCCAAGTTGTAACCCTGGTGATTGTAGAACTATAGTCGCTTCGCCACCTCTTAACAGTATTCCAAAGCAGACTACAAGTTACGCTTTGGCGCAAACTCCTTTTGTATGGAGAAGCCCTGATAACGTAAATGATATCACGAGTATCACATCGGATGATAGATGGTCGGGTATAATACCACTTAGAGGAAAACAAACAGTGCCTTTTAACTTTTGTTTTTATGGTGAAAAATATAGCGAATGTTTGATAGGTGATAATGGGGCCGTGACCTTTAGTATTTTGGGACATCCGGATTCTCCAGGAGGATTGTATAGACCAAGTTTTTTAGTGCCTGCCGAAAGCGGTAGTGGATGGGCTTTTAATAATCCGATTCCTTCGGGTCCAGGTTATGGTCCTCCTTATAAAAATGCAATTATGATGTTGCAGGATTTGAATATTGCCAATGGGCCTATTGCAAGTACTACAATTAACTACTTTACAGTCGGAACCTATCCATGTAGAGCATTTGTTGCCAACTGGCAAGATGTGCCGCTTTTTGGAAGTTGTGGCGCTTCGGGATTGCAATCGTATCAAATAGTATTGTTTGAGTCTACGAATGTTATAGAGATTCACGTAAGAAGAAGAACTTCTTGTGCCGCTTGGAACGGAGGTAATGGTCTGCTTGGAATTCAAAATGCAGACGGCTCTTCAGCGTATTCTCCATCCAGCCCAAATAGAAATACAGGTACTTGGCAAGTACTGGATACACAATCAGAAGCTTGGAGATTTACTCCAAACGGCCCTGCTGTTCCAGTTACTTACGAATGGACTGAAGCTGGAAGCCCAGGAACTGTTATAGGAACTGGTCCAACTTTGACTGTTTGTCCAACTGTAACTACTTCCTATTGTGTCAAGGCTACTTTTGGTAGCTGTGATGCAGCCATTCCGCCAATTACTGCGACGGATTGCGCAACTGTGAGAGTTAACGAAGATGAAATAGGTTTTACTCCTAAAGATATCAAGCACTGTACTACAGATACGGATCCTCGACACTTTAATATCGGTATCAATACCGATGTTGTCTTAGGTACTTTTGTGCCCGGGCCACCTGATAATTTAAATCCGTATGATTTTGAAATCAATTATTATGACGATTTAACGAATGCCCAAAATGATCTTTCCCCTATAAATACAGACTTCTATGATCCGGCAAATACAGCAGCTCCTATATGGTACGACCTTGTAGCGCCGGCTACCGATAAGACGCTTTATATAAAAATCCTCGATATTATTTCAAATTGCTCTTATATAATTCCTTTTAAAGTTATTCTAAGAGATTGTGATGCACAGGAAATTGCACCGCTTATTATTTGTGATATAAATAATGATTTACAGGAAAATTTTGATTTAAATGATGAATTACCTGCCATCAATGCCGCTATTGCAGCAGAAACAGGTAATCCTCTTCCTTCGGATTATTCCATAACTTTCCATGAAAGTGAAGCTGATGCTGATGATGTTACAACAGCACTTACAGCAGCAGAGGTATTATCTCACCCTGGAGTACCAGGTGATATTATCTATGTTAGAGCAGAAAGTATTGCTGATCCTACAAACTACTTTGTCTATTTCTTTGACTTGGACTTAGTACCAACGCCTACTGCGACCATTTCTGGAACAACTCAGATTTGTGAAAATTCTACTGCAACCATTACGTTTACAGGAACTCCTGGTGCGACTATAGAATATACAGATGAAACAGGTGCCACTAGAACTATTGTATTAGTTGATGATGGTACTGGTACAAATACGGGTACAGCTTCTATTACAACTCCAGTTGCTGTCGCTGGCAACTCATATTCTTATACTTTGGTTAGCGGTTCTTTAACCACAAATGGTGTTACATGTACGCAACCATTGACCGGTACAGCTGTTGTGACTGTTGGAGGTTTACCTACCGCCCAGATCACGACTTCGGACACCCCGATCTGCGAGGGCATGGGCATGACGGTAGACGTCCAGGGTACACCTGGCGCCATCGTCACGTACACCGACCCTTCGGGGACGCAGCAGACGCTCACCCTTGACGCTGCTGGAGCAGGCACGATAGCCATCGCCGCCTCGCTAGCTCCGGGCACCTATACCTACACGCTGGTAAAGGCCTCCACGGCCAGCACGCCTCCGTGCGAGCAGAACGTCTCTGATTCGGTGACGATCACCGTAAGGGAGCTGCCTACGGCATCGATCCAGCAGATCGACGCCCAGGTATGCCTCGGCAGCCCGTCCAGGGTGAGGTTCACCGGACAGCCGAACGCTGAGGTGATCTATCTGCTTGACACCGCTGCGCAGCCTCTGATCACGCTCGATGCTGCCGGCGAATATATCCTTCTCGAGGTGCTTCCTTCGGCAGGGACCCATACCTACGATCTTATCGGGGTAAGATCTGCCGACGCTCCCTTCTGCACGCAGGCCCAGCCGGGCAGCGTAACGGTGGAGGTGACGGCAGCCCCTAGTGCGACTATCTCGACTGCGTCTCCTGTCATCTGCGAAGGCGGCAGCGCTACGGTCGACTTCTCGGGAACCCTTGATGCGGATGTTGCCTATACGGTAAACGGCGGTGCTCCCCAGACGATAAGGCTGTCTACGCCCAGCGCTGCGGACCCGGCCATCGGGGAGGCCTCCATCACCCAGGTGCTTTCGGCCGACACCAGGTATGCCCTTGTGAGCGTCGCCACTACGGGTGCGGTCCCATGCTCGGCAGCCCTCACTGGCTTCATAGACATCACCGTGACCCCGCTTCCTACGGGCACCATCGCGGCTACAGACGCGACGGTATGCGAGGGCACGGGCACGACCATCATATTCACGGGGCCTGCCGGAGGCACTGTAACCTATGCCATAGGCGCGGGGGCCGGCACTACGGCGACCCTTGATGCGGCAGGCACATATTCATTGCCTACAGGAAACCTTTCGGCAGGGCAGACCTACAGGCTGCTCGGGGTAAGCACGGGCGGAGCGGTGCCATGCTCGCGCACGCTGAACCTCCAGGCGACGGTATCGGTGAAGGCGCTGCCTACGGCCGTCATCACCGGCCCTGCGAACGTCTGCTCTAACAGGACGGCAGAGCTCGAGATCACGGGAACCCCTGGCGCTACGGTGAGCTTCACCTGGAACGCCGGAGCCGATACGGACACGGTGCTCCTTGACGGTGCGGGCTATGCCCTGTACACGACCCAGGCAATCACCGCGACGACGACCTTCAGCCTGGCCAGCGCCGTTTCCGGCGGAACCCCGTCCTGCACGGCAGCCCTTGCAGGAAGCGTCACGATCACCCCGATCGCAGCGCCCGTAATATTCAACCCGACGCCGCTCGAGGTGTGCGACGACAATACTGACGGCATCGCGGTGTTCGACCTTACGGACAAGGACCTGGAGATCACGGGCGGCCCTTCCACGCTGATAGTCACCTACCACGAGACGGAGCAGAACGCGATCGACAACGCCTTCCCTAAGCAGGGCTTCCCGTACTCGAACCTTGTGGACGCCTCTCCGGAGCAGGCGCCGTATATCATGTGGGTGAGGGTAGAAGAGCCTGGCGGAAGCCAGTGCCCGTCCTTCACGCAGCTTCGCCTGATCGTGAACCGCACGCCGCAGCCGACAGCCCCTGGCCCTATCGAGATCTGCGACGACGCCACGGCAGACGGCCTTGCGACCTTCCCTGACATAGGGATCAGGGAGCCTGACATGATCCTTGGTCTGAACCCTCTGGACACCTATACCTTTGCATACTATATCAACGAGGCCGACGCGAAGGCAGACATTCCTGCGAACCCGCCTATCGG
Organism: Flavobacterium sp. N2550; assembly: GCF_025947265.1. Classification (NCBI taxonomy): domain Bacteria; kingdom Pseudomonadati; phylum Bacteroidota; class Flavobacteriia; order Flavobacteriales; family Flavobacteriaceae; genus Flavobacterium; species Flavobacterium sp. N2550. The sequence continues at coordinate 1,973,543 of NZ_CP110007.1, forward strand.
CAGCGTCTTCAACTTCAACAATACGACGCCCTACTCCCAGATCATCTGGGTAAGGGTATCGACGCCTGAGGGATGCTTCAAGGCAGTCCCGCTGGAACTGAAAGTAAACCCGAACCCGGTAATCCCGGGACCTGGGCTGGTTCCAGAATATTCTGTATGCGACGATCCTAGCCAGGACGGATACGAGACCTTCGACCTTGAGGGCTACAAGCCGCGCATATCGGCCGCTCCGGGACTGGACATCCAGTACTATTTCGACGACGCGGCCCTGGCAGCAGGAACCCCGCTTCCGCTGTCCTACCAGAACCAGGTCATGACCGTTCAGACGATCATCGTCGGGGTGACCAACACGGCTACGGGCTGCTTCTCCAGGACGACCCTCACGTTGAGGGTGCAGCCGCTGCCGCTGATCAACATCCCGGCACAGATCCCTACGGCCTGCGATCCTGACGGGAACGCTACCGAGCAGTTCGACCTCGATGCGCTCATCCCTGAGATCACGGGCGGAGCACCCTACATAGTGACCTTCCACGAGACGGAGCAGAACGCGGAAGACGGCGTATTCCCATATACGAGCCCTTACAGCAACCTTGCTTCCGGAATCATCTGGATCCGCGCCACCGACCCGTCTACGGGATGCTACTCCGTAGCCCCGCTGCAGCTGATCGTGAATCCGGTCCCTGTGGTGCCGGCACAGATCGACGACCTTGTGGTGTGCGACACGAATGCCGACGGCACGACCAGGGTGGACCTTCAGGCCCATGCGGAGCAGGACCTTCTGGACGCGCAGCTTCCGGGGAACTATACCGTACGCTTCTATACCCTTGAGGCAGATGCGGAGGCAGGCCTCGGCGGAGCCATCGCTACCCCGGCAAGCTATCCGGCTACCAACGGCCAGACTATCTGGGTAAGGGTGACCAATACCGACACGGGATGCTACAACGTGGGAAGCTTCACGGTCGTGATCAACCCTGCGCTGTCCTTCGCCCCTGTAGAATACTCGCTCTGCGACGACGCGCTTCCGAATGACGGGTTTACCGTATTCGACCTGACCTCGCAGAACGGCAACCTTACGGGCGGCCTTCCGGGCTACTCCGTTGCCTTCTATACCCTTGCAGGGACGCTGATCGATCCGGCAGACGCCTATACGAACCAGAGCCCAGGGGCGCAGACCCTGAACGTGGTGATCACCAACGACGCCACTACCTGCGTGAGCAGGACGACCCTGACGATCCGCGTGGAGCCGCTTCCTAACCCTAGGACGGATCCTCAGGATATCGAGTCGTGCGACAACGGGACGCCTGGAGACGGGATCTCCGAAGGCATAGACCTGACGGTAAACGAAGGCTACATAAGAAACAATGCGAATCCTGCCAGCGTGGCATTCTACTATTACACGGACGAAGCCACGGCCATAGCAGACGGAAACCAGGGAACCACGTATCCTAACGCCATCCCTGACCCGACCGACTATGACGGCCCTGCAGGAACGATATACGTGCTGATGACCACCAACGCGAACAACCCTTCGGCAAGAAAATGCTACCAGGTAGTAAGGTTCGAGCTGATCGTTAACCCGCTGCCTGCCCTTGGCGACAACGGCGATATCGACGACTTCGTTGCCTGCGTGGGCGGATCGACCAACACCTTCGTGCTGAGCAGCCACAATATAGAGGTGATAGCCGACGGCCTTGACGTTGCCGACTATACCTTCACGTACTACCATACGCAGCCGGAAGCGGAAGCGGCAGTTCCGGGAACGGAGCTTCCTGACAGCTATCCTAACGCGACCAATCCCGAGACCGTATGGGTAAACGTTAGGAACAATACGACAGGCTGCTACAGCGTGGGCACCTTCGACCTTATCGTCGACGAGCCTGCAGTAGCCAACCCTGTTACGGATCCTGCGCTGATCACCAAGTGCGATACGGACGGCACCAACGACGGGCTTGCCGACTTCGACCTGACGGCCTTCGACGCGACGGTGCTGGGCACCCAGCCGGCAGGAGACTTTACGGTACACTATTATGACGACAGGGCAGAGGCGGAAGCCGACGGGGACCTGGGCATCACGTCCACGAACCCTAACGCGCTGACCGGCCTGAACCCGTACCATACGGCCACGGTGACCATCTATGCCCTTGTGATCAACAGGACGTCCACGACGGGCTGCCCTGCGATAGTGGCGATCCCGCTTACGGTGAACAGGCTGCCAGAGGTGACCCTTGAGGGAGGATTCTACTGCGTGGATCCGGTGACGCTGGACCCGCTGAATACCTTCACGCTCACTGCCGTTACGGACAATGGGGCGAATCCTGCGGACTACACCTACGTGTGGACCAGAGACGGCGGCGTGCTGCCCGATACGGGAAGCACCCTTGTGGTGGACGAGCAGGGAAGCTATACGGTGACTGCCACGAACATCGCCACGGGCTGCGTATCGGAGCCGTCTGACGCTGCGATCGTCACGGCGACCTCTGCGGCGATCATCACGGACGTTACGGTGACCAACGCCTTCACGGACAACGCGACCATCACGGTAGTGGTAGACCCGACGAGCCTTGGCGACTACGAGTACAAGCTTGACGAGGGCCCATGGCAGCAGGGGAACGTGTTCGCGCCGGTTTCTGCTGGCGACCACATCGTGTACGTGAGGGACAGGAACGACGGCGGATGCCAGGATTCCCAGCCGGTGCCGGTATCGGTGATCGACTACCCGAACTACTTCACGCCTAATGCGGACGGGTACAACGACACGTGGAACATCATCGGCCTTGCGGGCCAGCCAGAGGCGTCGATCTACATCTTCGACCGCTACGGCAAGCTCGTGAAGCAGATCAGCCCTGCGGGCTCTGGATGGGACGGGACGATGAACGGCCGCCCGCTTCCTTCGACCGACTACTGGTTCAAGGTCCTGTACCAGGAGAACGGGACGGGCAAGGAGTTCAAGGCGCACTTCTCGCTAAAGAGATAATTCATAAATAAAAGATAAATAATAAAAAAGGCTTCCAACACTTGGAAGCCTTTTTTTATTATTCTAAAGAGATACAGAAACCCTTCTTTATAAGAGATTAAATTTGTATAAGCATAAAAAAAGCTCCTCATTGAGGAGCTTTTTTTATTTGTTATATGTTTTGAGAGCGTCTTTGAGAATTTCTACAGATCGAATGAGGTCTTCTTTTTTGAGAACGTAAGCAATTCTTACTTCGTCTAAACCTACATTAGGTGTGGAATAAAAACCGGCAGCCGGAGCCACCATGACAGTCTCTCCATTTAGGTCATAAGATTCTAATAGCCATTGTGCAAAATCATCAGCATTTTTCACAGGAAGCTTTGCAATGCAGTAAAAAGCACCTTTTGGAGTAGCGACTTTTACACCTTCTATTTTTTGCAGTTCTGCAATTAAAGTATCACGTCTGTCTTTGTACTCTGTAATGACATCATCAAAATAGCTTTGAGGAGTATCAAGAGCTGCTTCGCTGGCAATTTGAGCAAAGGTAGGAGGACTTAGTCGGGCTTGTGCAAATTTCATAGCTGTTGCCATTACTTCTTTGTTTTTAGACACGATACATCCGATTCTTGCGCCACACATACTATATCTTTTTGATACAGAATCAATCATTATGGCGTTCTCTTCCAAGCCTGGTACGTTCATAATAGAAAAGTGCTCTTCTCCATCATAAATGAATTCTCTATAAACTTCATCGGCAATCAAAAACAAATCATGTTTTTTTACAATTTCTGCCAATTGGAGTATTTCTTCTTTTGAATATAAATACCCAGTAGGGTTTCCAGGATTGCAGATAAGAATTGCTTTCGTTTTAGGAGTAATTAATTTCTCAAAAGCTGCAATTGGAGGCAGTGCAAATCCTTCATCGATTGTAGAGATTACAGGAACTACTTTAACACCTGAAGCTGTTGAAAATCCATTATAATTAGCATAAAAAGGTTCTGGGATAATAATCTCATCGTCTTGGTCCATTGTGCTTCCCATTGCAAAAAGCAAAGCTTCTGATCCGCCTGTAGTGATTATGATATCAGCAACATTGATTGGAAGTCCATGGGTTTGGTAGTATTGTGAAAGCTTATTTCTGTAGCTTTCAAAACCAGCGGAATGGCTATATTCTAAAACGGTAATGTTTGTGTTTTTTACAGCATTTAGGGCAACTTCTGGTGTTTTAATATCAGGTTGGCCAATGTTTAAGTGATAGACCTTATGGCCTTTCTTTTTTGCTATTTCTGAATAGGGAACCAATTTTCTGATTGGCGATTCGGGCATGTGCTGCCCTTTGGTAGAAATTTTTGGCATGACTTTTTGTTTTGTTTGCAAATTTGCGACTTTTTTTTAAGAAATTCAGAAAAAAATGTACGCAAAGCAATAGAAATGATAGTGTTAATTCTCTAAAAATTACTACATTTATTGTAAATAAAAATGAATATGAGAATAAGGATATTTGTTTTTTTGCTATTGCTATCTCCATGCACTTTTTTTGGACAAAAAGGCTTTCAATGGCATTCAAATAAAAGCAAAATCGAAATTCCTTTTCAACATGTCTATAATTTAATTATCATTCCTGTAGAAATCAATAAAGCGAAACTGAACATGCTTTTAGATACGGGAGCAGATAATTCCATAATCTTCAGTCTTCCTGAAAATGATACACTTCGATTTTACAATTCTAAAAAAGTTAAAGTAAAAGGACTTGGCTCCGAAGAAGTGATTGAAGGATTACTCTCAGAAAACAATAAAATTAAAATTTCTGGATTTGAAGACAATAAGTTTCCGATGCTTATAGTCTTGGATCAGGATGTGAATTTCTCTGCAAGATTAGGCATTCCGGTTAATGGAATCTTAGGATACTCATTTTTTAAGGAATACCCAATTGAGATCAATTACCAAAAAAAGATAATGACGATCCATAGAAACAGAAAGTTTCTTGAGAAGAAAAAATTTAAAAAATACCACAAGTATCCTATTAGTATTATAAACAGCAGGCCTTATATTGATGTCCCAACAAAAATTGAAAAAGACACCATTAATTTAAAGCTTCTTATTGACATCGGCTTGGGTGATGGGTTGTGGCTGTTTGAGGACAAGCATATTAAAGCCGGTGCTGTTTTTTTTGAGGATATTCTGGGACGTGGATTAAATGGTCCGATTATGGGAAAAAGGTCGAGGGTAGAAGCTGTGAAAATAGCAGATTTTACTTTAAACGAAGCCTTAGTGTCTTATCCTCATGAAAGCTTTTTTCCCAGAGTTGGCATTGTCAATGGAAGAAATGGCTCAATTGGTGGCGAAATTCTCCATCGATTTAATATTGTAATTGATTATCAAGATCAGTTTTTATACCTAAAGAAAAATTCAAGATTCCTGAAGCCATTTAATTATAATATGAGCGGCATTGTAATTCAGCACAATGGAATTGAATATGTCAAAGAGCCACTAAAACTAGAAATAAAACCAGAATTTGGCAGTAAAGTAGATAAGGTGATAGATGATAACAGATTTAAATATCAATTCACTTTGAAGCCGGTCTTTGAAGTTTCATCTGTTAGAAAAGGCTCTCCTGCTGATTTGGCTGGAATATTGCCTGGCGATAAGATTTCCAAAATTAATAAGAGAAGCATTCACGAATATACCATCCAAAAAATAAACGACTTATTGCAATCGGAAGAAGGCAAATGGATTTATATAGATATCGAAAGAAAATCAACTCCTATAGCCTTCAAATTTCAGCTCAAAAAGATATTATAAAAAAAATCCCGCCAATTGGCAGGATTTTTTATTTATGAACTAGGGAGCGATTTCTTTTTCTCCATCAAATTTATTTCTTCTTTGACAATTACATTGCCTTTTATTCGCAAAGGAATTATACCGCTATCTTTATTTACAGCATTAGATTGCACTGTAATAGTTTTGCTGATAGGGCCTGGATTCATATTATATTGTACTTCAATCGTGCCTGTTTTTCCTGGCATGATCGGTTCTTTTGGTTTTGTTGGAACAGTACACCCGCATGATGATTTAACATCAGAAATAACTAGAGGTGAGTCTCCAATATTTTTAAATTCAAAAACTCTCAATCCTGAATCTTCACCTTTCGTAACAGTTCCGTAATCAATAGTCTCTTCTTTGAACTCGATTTTTGGTCCAGTTTGTGCCATAGCCGAAACGCCCAACATCATAACTGCAAATAAACTTAGTATTTTTTTCATCATAAAAATTTTAGTTAATCCTCGTAAAATTACTTAGTTTTAATTAAAGTGCAAATTATTAAATCTTAATTTTTTATACTGCACATACTTAATTACTTTTGTGCTTCAAGATATACAAAATCCATACCAAGTTTGTTTTTAGAATTTGAAGCGTATGATCAAGGCTTTTAGTTGTTATAACTTAATGCAAAAATCATTCAGAGAAAGTAAGTTTTGGTAAGATATAAACATAGAAAAAACGAAGACAAAAAATATGACAATTCCAGCACAATTCGATGCCAAATCAGTAGAGCAAAAATGGTACGGCTACTGGATGGAAAATAATTATTTTCATTCAGAACCCGATCACAGAACACCTTATACAATTACAATTCCGCCGCCAAACGTGACAGGTGTCTTGCACATGGGACACATGTTGAATAACACCATACAAGACGTTTTGATTCGCCGTGCGCGTTTAAAAGGATTCAATGCCTGCTGGGTTCCCGGAACAGACCATGCGTCGATTGCGACTGAAGCTAAAGTTGTAGCAAAATTAAAATCAGAAGGAATCAATAAAAACGATTTGTCCCGTGAAGAGTTTTTGGAACATGCTTGGGATTGGACGCATAAATATGGCGGAGTTATCCTTGACCAATTAAAAAAACTAGGAGCTTCATGCGATTGGGAAAGAACAAAATTTACGATGGATCCAGACATGTCGGCTTCTGTAATCAAGTCTTTTGTTGATTTGTACAACAAAGGCATGATTTACCGAGGCTATAGAATGGTCAATTGGGATCCGGAAGCAAAGACGACTTTGTCTGACGAAGAAGTTATTTTTGAAGAAAGACAAGGAAAACTATATTTTCTAAAGTATCAAATTGAAGGAAGCGCTGATTTCTTGACAGTGGCGACAACCCGTCCGGAAACTATTTTTGGAGATACGGCTATTTGTATCAATCCGAATGACGAACGTTTTTCGCATTTAAAAGGTAAAAAAGCCATCGTTCCAATTGCTGGAAGAGTAATTCCTATTATTGAGGATGAATATGTAGATGTTGAGTTTGGAACAGGTTGCTTAAAAGTTACGCCTGCTCATGATATGAATGACAAAACTTTAGGAGATAAACACAATCTTGAAGTAATCGATATTTTCAATGAAGACGCGACGTTAAATTCTTTCGGATTGCATTATGCCGGAAAAGACCGTTTTGTAGTTCGTGAGGAAATTGCCAAAGAGCTAGAAGAAAACGGAAGCTTGGCAAAAACCGAAACCCATCTTAACAAGGTAGGAACATCTGAAAGAACTAAGGCCGTAATCGAGCCTCGCTTGTCAGACCAATGGTTCTTGAAAATGGAGGAATTGGTAAAACCAGCCATCAAAGCCGTTCTTGAAACAGAAGAAATCAAGCTATATCCAAAGCGTTTTGATAATACGTACCGTCATTGGTTGGAAAATATCCGCGATTGGAATATCTCTCGTCAGCTTTGGTGGGGACACCGAATCCCTGCCTTTTTCTATGGCGATGGCAAAGAAGATTTCGTTGTGGCCGAAACCATCGAAGACGCAGTAGTTCTTGCCCAAAAAGCAACTGGAAAAACGGAGATAAAAGCTGAAGACTTGCGTCAAGATGTCGATGCTTTAGATACTTGGTTTTCAGCGTGGCTTTGGCCAATGGCCGTTTTCGGAGGTATTATCGAGCCTGAAAACAAAGATTTTAAATATTATTACCCAACAAATGACTTGGTTACAGGTCCGGACATCTTGTTTTTCTGGGTAGCCAGAATGATTATTGCGGGGTATGAATATACAGGCGAAAAACCATTTTCTAATGTTTATTTGACAGGCTTGGTTCGCGATAAGCAACGACGCAAAATGTCGAAGTCGTTAGGGAATTCTCCTGATCCGTTAGATTTGATTGATAAGTTTAGTGCTGACGGAGTTCGCGTGGGCTTGCTTTTGAGCGCTTCTGCAGGAAACGATATCATGTTCGATGAAGAACTGTGCAGTCAAGGAAAAGCGTTTACAAATAAAATATGGAACGCTTTCCGATTGATAAAAGGCTGGGAGGTAAGCGATACGATTCCACAACCAGAATCTTCAAAAGTAGCTATCGAATGGTTTGAAGCAAAATTGCAACAGACTTTAGCAGAAATTGAAGATCATTTTGAAAAATACAGAATTTCTGATGCCTTGATGGCCATATACAAATTGGTTTGGGACGATTTCTGCTCTTGGTTTCTTGAAATGATCAAGCCGGCTTACAAAGCTCCGATTGACAAAAAAACGTTTGACAAGGCAATCGAAATGCTGGAAAGCAACTTAAAGCTATTGCATCCGTTCATGCCTTTCTTGACCGAAGAAATTTGGCAGCATATAGCAGAAAGAACTCCAGAACAAGCTTTGATCATATCGACTTGGCCTGAACTTAAATCATTCGATGCTAAATTGATTGCTGATTTTGATTTTGCGGCAGAAGTTATTTCGGGTGTAAGAACTATCAGGAAAGAAAAGAACATTCCATTCAAGGATGCTATTGAATTGAAAGCCATCAATAATGATAATACGTCAGCTTATTTTGATGCTGTTATTACAAAACTGGGCAATATCAATTCTTTAGAATATGTTTCTGAAGCTGTAAATGGAGCCTTGACGTTCCGTGCAAAATCAAACGAATATTTTGTACCAATTAGTGGAGCGATCAATGTTGAAGAAGAAATTGCAAAACTTTCTGAAGAATTAAAATACAACCAAGGTTTCTTGAAATCGGTTCAGGCAAGATTGTCTAACGAGAAATTTGTCAACAATGCCCCTGAAAAGGTTCTAGAAATCGAGAGAAAGAAAGAAGCCGATGCCTTGTCAAAGATTGCTACAATCGAGCAAAGTTTGGCTAGCTTAAAATAATTTGCATACTGTACTAATAAAAAAGCCCCGAATGTTCGGGGCTTTTTCTTTTCTTATGATGTTACTTATTTAACAGCAGGAACTGGTGTTTTTGCAGCTTCGTATTTTTTAGCAACCGCATCCCAATTGATCAGGTTGAAAAAAGCCGTAATATAGTCTGGCCTTTTATTTTGGTATTTTAGATAATACGCATGTTCCCAAACATCCAATCCTAAAATAGGAGTTCCAGAAATTGACATATTAGGCATTAAAGGATTGTCTTGATTTGGCGTACTTCCAACTACAAGTTTCCCTGTTTTGTCAACTACTAGCCAAGCCCATCCTGAACCAAATTGTTTTGTTGCAGCTTCAGTCAGTTGTGTTTTGAAAGTCTCAAATGAACCGAAATCTTTATTGATTGCTTCTGCAAGAGCTCCAGTAGGCTCGCCACCTTTTTTAGGTGCCATGATTTCCCAATACAGATTGTGGTTATAATAACCGCCCGCATTATTACGAACTACCTTATTTTCCAAATCTAGTTTTGAAAGTATCTCTTCGATAGTCTGTTTTTCCAATTCTGTTCCAGCGATAGCCTTGTTCAGATTGTTTACATATCCGACATGGTGTTTAGAATAGTGGATTTCAACCGTCTTAGCGTCGATATGAGGCTCTAAAGCATCATAAGCATACGGAAGCTTCATCATTTTAAAAGCTCCTGGCTCAGCGGCTACATCGTCAGGATTGCCCATTGGCGCTTTTTCTTCTATTGTTGGAAGTGGTACTTGAACTTCATCTAGCTTTTTTTCTTTGTTGCAAGATTGCAGTACGAATGCCAACACTAGGCTTGAAATAAATAACTGTGTTTTTTTCATAAATTATTTTTTAATAAGTGAATTAATTGTTTCAATATAAAGTCGTTTAGCCTCATCGCTGGATAGATGGCTGATCTGCATCCAAGCATTTGTTTTAAAAGCATCTCTTAAATCTACGCTTGAAATTCTTTTTGACTTGGCAGTTCCTTGTGTTGCCTGTTTGTAATAGGCGTAAATCCGCAACATGACATCTTGCGGTAGAGCTTCTGTCATGTTTGAAGCTAATTCATAAGCTTCCTCGAATTGAGTATCTAAATCCTTTTCTGACATTAAGATCTTGATGCAATTACTGTTATACCTCCGACTGCTTTTTGATTAAGCTTTACGTTAATTTCTGTTCCTAAAGGCAAATATAAATCTACTCTTGATCCAAATTTTATAAATCCAGCATCTTCGCCTTGTACTACCTGCATTCCTTCGCTAGCATAATTGACAATTCTTCTTGCCAAAGCTCCGGCAATCTGACGGTATAAGATTTCCCCAAAAGTTGGGTTTTCAATGACAACTGTCGTTCTTTCGTTTTCTTCGCTTGCTTTTGGATGCCATGCTACAAGATATTTTCCTGGATGGTATTTGCTGAATTTTATGATTCCGCTCATTGCATAGCGTGTGACGTGCACGTTAATCGGCGACATAAAAATTGAAACCATAAGCCTTTTGTCTTTGAAATACTCGCTTTCATACACTTCTTCAATCACGACCACTTTTCCGTCTACAGGCGCAATTATCTGGCTTTCGTTAAGCTGCGTATATCTTTTAGGGTTTCTAAAGAACTGTAGTACTAATATAAGAAATAATAGCGAGATAATCTGAATCGTTTTTAGAAGCCAGAAATTTGCAATCCATGAATCGGTTAACAATACGATTGCAACGACTACTGCACAAGTAATCAGGATAATTTTCGCTCCTTCTTTATGAAATTTAAGCATAATTTAAAATTTGATAAAACAAAAAAATAAATGGTGATACAAATATAATACTATCTAGCCGATCTAGTATGCCTCCATGGCCAGGCATTATCTTTCCGCTGTCTTTGACGCCAGCAATTCTTTTGAATTTGGATTCAATCAAATCGCCTATGGTGCCAAAAATTCCCGAAATCAAAGCAAGGATAATCCATATATATACGGGCTGTCCTATAAAATAGAGAGCAATAAAAACACTAGAAATCACGGCAAAAATTAATCCTCCCAAAAAGCCTTCAATGGTTTTTTTAGGAGAGATTTTTTCATATAATTTTCTCTTTCCGATGGATTTTCCAACAATATAGGCGAAAGTATCGTTTGACCAGATAAGAATAAAAATTCCAATCAGGATTTTTGGATTGAAAACGGTCGATTCAAAAGGGATTTTCGTCAGGATGATAAAAGGAAGTACAATATAACCGATAAGATAGACATACTTGGATTGCTTGTCTACTTTTTGGCGCTTTTCGCTGAATAGAAATATAATAAGCTTGATAGAAACGAATAATGTCGCTGCAACCAATAGCCAGTCATTAGTAGTATTGAATGTATTGAAATAAGAAAATAAGACATAACCTCCGACGGCGAGAACTATAGGAATAGTTTTTTTTAGATTAACCAAGTCGCAAAATTCTGCAGTACAGACCACTAAGAATAATCCAAAAAGCAGAAGAAAACTGTCAAGGGAATAAAGCGTTGCCCCAATTAATAAAAGAATATAGACTAGGCCAGATAATGATCTCGTTAGGGTTTCACGCATTTTAAAGGTCTTCTAAAAGCAGGAGGTACAGATTCTTGGCAACACTTCCGTATTGCAGGAAATCTTCGTCCTTTGCTTTTTCGAAATATTTTATTGTGGTAATATTGGTAGGGTAGTCCTTTTCGTATTTTTTCTTGATTTCACGAAGCCCATCACTTTTGCTTTCCAAAATCTGACTTGTCGTTGCAAGGATTACGATGTTGGCTGGAAGTTCGTTTGGCTTGTATTGCTTGATCTGATTGGATGAGAATAGGACAGAGCCTTCATCAGCAATAAGATTCTCGCAGCTTGCCAGAAGAAATTTAGGATTGGTAGGTTTTATGTAATCAAGTTTGTTTTCTTCCAAAAGGCTGAAAAGCTTAGGTTCGAAACAAAGAGCTTCTGATTCAAACCAGTCGTTTTCTTCAAGAATATGTTCGAAGTGTTCTTTTGCTTCTTCAAGGTTTTCGCAATACAAGAATTTACCTCCGTTTTTTTTGAAGTTGAGCGTAAATAATTCATCCGCCGGAATAACAGTTTCAGGGTTGAATGGACTTAAGTTGCCATCTTTATCCTCGTCAGAAGATTCGCCAGCGCCAAAAAGTTTTTTAAAGAGACTCATAAATTGGTCAAATTCTTTGTTTGCAATTTCAAAACAATCAAAGATAAAAAAATCTTAATTCAAAACTGCTTTTGAATTAAGATTTTTGTAAAATTTCTTAAAAAATCAGATTTACTCTTCGAAGACTTCTTCAACTGCTTCACCAAAAGCACGTTTCCCGAAAATAGCTTCTAAGTCGTCTTTGAAAATAACTTCTTTTTCGATCAGAATATCGGCCAACTGGTTTAGTTTGTCCTTATTTTCCTCAAGAATCTTGATGGCTCTTTGGTATTGGCCTTCTATTAATTCTGAAATTTCCTTGTCGATTACCTTCGCAGTGTCTTCAGAATAAGGTTTTGAGAAGTTATATTCGCTTTGTCCAGAGGAATCGTAATAGGTGATGTTTCCTAATTTATCGTTCAAGCCATAAATCGTAACCATGGCTCTTGCTTGCTTGGTCACTTTTTCAAGATCGCTTAATGCTCCTGTCGAAATTCGGTTAAACGTTACCTTTTCTGCAGCACGTCCGCCCATAGTAGCACACATTTCATCCAGCATTTGGTCAGTTCTTACGATTTGTCTTTCTTCTGGAAGATACCATGCAGCACCTAAGCTTTGTCCTCTTGGAACAATCGTTACCTTAATAAGCGGAGCAGCGTGTTCTACCATCCAGCTAACAGTTGCGTGTCCGGCTTCGTGGATGGCGATGGCTCTTTTTTCTTCTGGCGTGATGATTTTGTTTTTCTTTTCAAGACCTCCAATGATTCTATCGACAGCGTCTAGGAAATCTTGCTTGTCTACTGCCTTTTTGTCTTTTCTAGCAGCAATCAAGGCCGCTTCGTTACAAACATTCGCAATATCAGCACCAGAAAATCCTGGAGTTTGTTTTGCTAAAAAGTCAGTATCTAATCCTTCTACTTTTTTCAAAGGAGCTAAATGTACTTCAAAAATTTCTTTACGTTCTCTGATGTCTGGCAAATCAACATAGATCTGTCTGTCAAAACGACCAGCTCTCATCAATGCTTTGTCTAAAACATCAGCTCTGTTAGTCGCGGCCAAAACGATTACGTTGGTATTCGTACCAAAGCCGTCCATTTCTGTAAGCAATTGGTTTAATGTGTTTTCGCGCTCGTCGTTTGAACCTGACATGTTGTTTTTTCCTCTTGCACGTCCCACAGCATCAATTTCATCGATGAAAATGATGGCAGGTGATTTCTCTTTGGCTTGCTTGAACAAATCTCTTACACGAGAAGCTCCAACACCTACGAACATTTCAACGAAATCAGAACCTGATAGTGAAAAGAAAGGTACTCTGGCTTCGCCGGCTACGGCTTTTGCCAATAATGTTTTTCCTGTTCCAGGAGGTCCAACCAAAAGGGCGCCTTTTGGAATCTTTCCTCCAAGATTAGTATATTTTTCTGGGTTTTTCAAGAATTCAACGATTTCTTGAACTTCTTCTTTTGCACCTTCAAGTCCAGCCACATCTTTGAATGTAACTTTCACATCGGTTTTTTCATCAAACAGTTTTGCTTTTGATTTTCCGATATTGAAAATCTGTCCGCCGCCGCCGCCGGCTGATCCGCCAGACATTCTTCTCATGATGAAAAGCCAGATTCCAACAATGATCAAGATTGGCAGAAGGGTTATGAATATTTCGCCCCAATTGCTTTTTGGCAAGAAGTTATAGTCTTTTAATTTTCCTTCTAATTGTGCTGTTTCAAGCTTTTTTTGGAATAGCTCGTCGTTACCGATATTGTCAAGAATATAGTGAGGGCCTGGGTTTGGCTTGTCAAAAATATCTTTGGTTACATTTTTATTTACGGGGTCGGCCAATCCAGTTTTGTTCAGGAAAATTTCAGCCTCGTTTTTATTGTAGACTACGACTTTTTCAATTTGCCCTTTTTCGAGCAGCTTGTTAAAATCAGATGCGGATGCTTTGCTTGTTTCTCCCCATTTTGAGCCGCCTGAAGCCCAGTTTAAGATAAGGAAAAACAAAATCAAGCCACCATAAATCCACCATGGACTTAACCTGAATTTTTTCGGATTAGGATTTGCATTGTTATCTTTAGCCATTGCTGTCTTTCTTTAGTATTTGTTTTGGATTGTAGTGATTTTAGCATCACCCCACAAGCTTTCTATGTTGTAGTACTCGCGGATGTGTTTCTGGAAAACGTGAACTACAATGTTTACATAATCCATCAACACCCATTCGCCGTTTTCAGTACCTTCAACGTGCCAAGGCTTGTCTTTTAATTCTTTGGAAACTGTTTTTTGAACCGAGTTAACGATGGAGTTAACTTGAGTATTTGAAGTACCGTTGCAGATTACAAAATAATCACAAACGGTGTTGTCGATTGCTCTTAAATCTAAAATATCAATATCATTACCTTTTACTTCTTCAATTCCTTTGATGATGTTGGCCAACAAATCATCATTGCTTATATTTTTTTTCGCCATTTAAATTTTATATGTTTTCGCAAAGTTATCATTTTTTGTCTTTATTTTTGAACCTTAACATAAGATTAAAAAGATAACTTCAATTATTTTCTATGAACATCATCAAACTCGATGCCATTAACTCAACCAACGATTATCTTAAAGGATTATTGCAACGACAATTTGTAGAGAACTTTACTATTGTTACTGCTGAAAATCAAACAGATGGTAAAGGGCAGATGGGTTCGAAATGGAGTGTTCAGGCTGGTAAAAACTTGACTTTTAGTGTTTTGGTTAAGGATTTGCTGTTAGAAGTCAACCATATTTTTCATCTGAATGTTGCTGTTGCAGTAAGCATAATCGAAGCCTTATCTTTTCTTGAAATTAAAGAACTCGCCATAAAATGGCCTAACGACATTTTGGCAGGAGGAAAAAAAATAGGTGGCATATTGATCGAGAACAGTTTGAAAAGTGACGGAGAGATATTTTCGATTATTGGTATTGGGATAAATGTAAACCAGCAGAACTTTGAAAATCTTCCGAAGGCTTCTTCTTTGTCTATTTTGCTAAAACGAGAGATCAATAAAGAAGCGGTGCTAATTTCGATTGTCGAATGCTTGACGCGCAATGTTTCTTTAATCCTAAATAAAAATACAGATTCGCTTTGGGAAAAATACCATTCCTGCCTTTATAAAAAAGGAATTCCGATGCCTTTTGAAAACTTGAAAGGAAATAAGTTCATGGGCATTATCAGCGGCGTCGACCAATCAGGAAAGTTGCAATTAGTTCTGGAAGACGATTTTGTAGAATCGTATGAAATAAAAGAAATCAAGATGCTGTATTAAAAAAGCCTTCCAGTTTGATTGCTGAAAGGCTCTAATGTATTTTAATCTTTTAGTTATAGCTTGTGCATATTTCCTGCCAAAGTCTCTATAAACTTGCTTATCGGGCCTTTTACCATCATGGCCATCATGGCATTGAATTCACCTTCAAAATGAAGCTGTACATCGCTTGAATCGTCTGATGTCGGAGTAATATTTCCAGTCAGAGTAAAAGGAAGCTTGTCGCTTGCAGCACCTAAAACTACTTTTGTAGGAGCTGTTTTGTCTTTCATCTTTAATTTGATTTCTGGCATTCCTTTTAATCCAAAAATAAAAGCATCTTCGCCCGTAACCTCAAATTTGGCAATATTGTCAGGCATCAATTTTTCGAAATTCTTTACGTCGGTCAATTGGTCAAATAAATATTGAGCCGACTTTTGTACGCTTACTTTTGGACTTTCTAAATTCATTTTTTAAGGATTAGCGGTTATTTTACTGAAGTACTGTCACTTTCTACATTCCAAGTCGAAGGGCTTTTGCTCCAAACTTTTAATGTTTCCTGTTCTTCTTCGGTGATGTATCTTTTAGCAACTGCTAATTCTAGCAGATTTTCGTAATTGCTTAAGGTAAGCAAGTCTATATTAGCTTTCTTGAAGTTTTCTGTAGCCACATCAAAACCATAGGTAAAGATAGCAACCATTCCTTTTACGTTTGCTCCAGCTTCTTTCAATGCTTCGACAGCCATAAGACTGCTGTTTCCAGTGCTGATTAAATCTTCAACCACGACAACATTTTGTCCTTTTTGCAAGAAACCTTCTATTTGGTTTTGTCTTCCATGTTTTTTAGGTTCCGGACGTACATATACGAATGGAAGTCCCATATATTCAGCGACAAGCATGCCGATTCCGATTGCTCCAGTTGCAACTCCTGCAATTACGTCAGGCTTTCCGAACTGCTTTTCTAGATTTTTAGAAAACTCTTCACGGATGTAATTTCTGATTGGTGGAAATGAGAGTGTTATCCTATTATCGCAGTAAATAGGAGATTTCCATCCAGAAGCCCATGTAAAAGGATTTTTTGGATTCAATTTAATTGCATTTATTTGTAAAAGCAATTCGGCTGTTTTTTGAGCGGTGTCTTTATTAAAAATCATACTACAAATGTATAAAGTTTTTGTCAACGATAAACCACTTTTTTTAACTAATCAGATAGTTAAAGAAACCGATTTTCAATTTTTTCTTTTAGAAAGCGTTGATATCCATCAGGTTATTGTGAAAATGTTCCAAAATAAAATTCAGAAGGCTTATTTATATCATCCTGATGAGAAGGAAATTATGAAAAAGCTGAAAGAAAAAATCCCCGTGAACAAAGCTGGCGGCGGATTGGTCTATAATAAAAAAGGCGAAGTGCTTTTTATTTTTAGAAATGGAAAATGGGACTTGCCGAAAGGAGGCATCGAAAAAGGAGAGGAGATCGAAGACACGGCTATTCGAGAAGTAGAAGAAGAAACCGGCGTATCGGGATTGTCAATCACAAAAAAACTACAAAAAACCTATCATGTTTTTATCCGAAATGGAAGATACAAACTGAAAATTACGCATTGGTTTGAAATGAAAACCGATTTTGAAGGAACGCCAATGCCGCAGGAAGACGAAGGAATCGAAAAGGTAGCTTGGCTCAATCCAGAGCAAGTCCAAGAAGCATTGAAAAACTCTTACGAAAATATCAAGCTGTTGTTTGAAACAGAAAAGCTCCTGAAATAGGAGCTTTTTTATTATTTCATAATCCTGAAAACAGGATATTCCATGTGTGACTTTTCGTAATAGTCAGAATGCCTGTAAATCCAATCCAATTGTGCTTCTCCTGAATCGGCAAATTTTGGATCTTCAGCCTTTTTCTTTTCGAACTCTGATTTCAATTTTGGATTTTTTTCCAATAACTGCTTCGCTAAATCTTCAAAAACATAGGCCGAAAAATATTCTTTTTGCTGTAAGATAGAATCGAAGAAATTCCAAACAAAATAAGAGTCATTAGCTTGCGGTTCCAATGTTTCCAGCAGATATTTCACGCCCGGCTGTTGTGTTTTTATTAGAAAATCTCCTTTCCTGAAAAGCACTTTTTTCTTCGTGCTTGTCATATTTACAGAATTATGCGGATAATGTCCTTCGTAAGCAGAACTGCTTGTCTTGAAATCCTTGATGCGATAGCTTTCTACTTCCAATTCAGTGTCTTTTTCCAAAGGCGTCATTTGGATATTGTTGATTTTTAAAAGCTCTATGACGTTCCACCATGATTTCGGAACAATGTACGCTTCAGGAATCAAGACTTCCAACGACGGCTTGTAGTCTCTATAATAAGGAATTGTTTTACTGAAAGGCTTGGTTTCGTCATAAAACAATCGTGGTTTTCCAGAAATATCGCTCGGCTTATAATCGCCTTCATAGCCTAAAAATGGAATGCTAGAAACTTTGTCCGCATCTAATTCCCATAACAAAATATAGTTCTGACCTGGACGATAATTTTGCAGGTTTTCTTTTCGCAAGTCCTTAATCTTTCTATAGTTTTTATCGGCATATTCGATTGATGAAATCATGTATTCGTAGGTTACCTTTACCCTCGAAGCATACTCTTTCAGCATGTGCGTTTCGGGCATAGAGCCTATGGTATTGAACATAGAAGCAAAACCGGTAGAGTATCTCGGATAATCCATAAAAGCCTCAAAACCATTGTCCGGCTTTTCATCGTGTATGTTGACATAAGGTACCGATTCTATTTTTTTCTTTTTCAAATCAGAAAGCAAAGAAGGAAGCATTTCAGATTCCCAAAACTTCCCGAGATTACCGCCAATTTTTTGAGGATGGGTTGCGATATACGTAAAAACATATTGATAATCGGCGCCGTTGCTTACATGATTGTCAATAAAAATATCAGGATTTACTTTGTGGAAAATCTGCGCAAAGCTTCTGGCATTTCTAGTGTCTGACTTCAAAAAATCTCGGTTTAAGTCATAATTTCTAGCATTTCCTCTGAATCCATAGCTTTCCGGTCCGTTTTGGTTCGCTCTTGAAAACGAATTTCGATTCAAGGCACCGCCGATATTATAAATTGGGATATTCACAATCACCACGTTTTTTGGGACTTTAATTTTTCCCAAAGCCAAATCCCTAAAAAGCATCATCGTTGCGTCAATGCCGTCGGGCTCTCCAGGATGTATTCCGTTATTGATTAACAAGACAGCTTTTTCTTTCTGAATCTTTTCAAAATCAAAATCTTTGTCAGGATTAAATGTTACGATATGCAGCGGCTCTCCAGAATCGGTAAGTCCCATTTCTTGCATCGAAACCGTCTCGAAGCTTTTATCCAGAAGCTGGAAATACGCAATTGTTTCTTCATAAGTTGCTGTCTGGTTTCCGTTTCCTTTTTCATAAGGAGTCAGGAAGTCTGTTTTATTTTGAGCATTTGCCATAATAGAAAGTAAGAAAATTGGAAGCAGGGATTTTATCATATTGATTTGAAAAACATCAAAATTACAAATTATGAATTACGAATTGCGAAAAATCAGCTCATCGTAATTCGTAATTTATAATTCACAATTAAAAATTACCTTTGCCGCATGAATAACAATCATCATTCCACCAACCTTCTTCTGAATTTAGGCATAGAAAGCCTTAACGAGATGCAGGTAGCAGCCCAAGAAGCTATTGTAGAAAATAATAATACTTTATTGCTATCGCCGACAGGATCTGGAAAGACCTTGGCTTTTTTATTGCCTGTTTTTGAAATCTTGCAACCGGAAATTCTTTCGGTACAATGCCTGATTATTGTACCGTCGAGAGAATTGGGTCTGCAGATTGAGCAGGTTTGGAAAAAAATGGGTACTGGTTACAAAGCTAATGTTTGCTATGGCGGACATTCTATTGATACTGAAATTAAAAATTTAAGCAATCCTCCCGCAGTTCTAATAGGCACTCCAGGAAGAATTGCGGACCATATCGATAGAGAAACTTTCAGGACGGACAAAATCCAGACATTAGTTTTGGATGAATTCGACAAGTCATTGCAATTGGGCTTTCATGAAGAAATGTCCTTCATTATCAACCGTCTTCCAAAACTGAACAAACGAGTTTTGGTTTCGGCGACATCCGATATTGAAATTCCAAAATATACAAGAGTTATAAATCCAGCCGTTTTAGATTTTATTCCAAGAAATGAGGAGAAGACCAATCTTTCTATGAAGATGGTGGTTTCTAAAGAAAAGGACAAGATCAACAGCCTTTTTCAGTTGATTTGTTCCTTGAAGTCTGAGTCGGCCTTGATTTTTTGTAACCATAGAGATGCTGCTGAGAGAATTAGCGATACCTTAAACGAAAAAGGGATTTATGCGACCTATTATCATGGCGGAATGGATCAAGAGGAAAGAGAACGCGCCCTTATTCAATTCCGAAATGGAAGCGTAAGTTATCTCGTTACGACCGATTTAGCGGCTAGGGGATTGGATATTCCAGAAATGAAACACGTAATTCATTATCATCTGCCTTCGAAAGAAGATGAATTTACGCATCGAAATGGCCGTACTGCTAGAATGTTAGCTTCAGGAACGGCATATATTATCGTTCACGAAAGCGAAAAAAAGCTAGACTATATTGATTATGATATGGAAGTTTTGAATGTAGAAAACTCGAATTCATTGCCAAAACCTCCAGAATTCCAGACGATTTATATTTCTGGCGGAAAGAAAAATAAACTGAATAAAATTGATATCGTCGGATTCTTTTCTCAAAAAGGGAAATTAGAAAAAGGCGATTTGGGATTGATAGAAGTAAAAGACTTTATTTCTTTTGCGGCCGTAAAATCTAAAAAAGTGAAGGATTTCTTGAAAAATATCAAGGATGAAAAGATGAAAGGCAAGAAATTTAAGATTGAAGTGGCGAGGAAGGTTGTGAAGAAAGAGGAGTAGTTTGGATTTCAGATTTCAGATTTCAGATTTCAGATTTCAGATTTCAGATTTCAGATTTCAGATTTCAGATTTCAGATTTCAGATTTCAGATTTCAGATTTCAGATTTCAGATTTCAGATTTCAGATTTCAGATTAAGAATGTTAAGTATCTCGTCTGAAATCTGAAATCTACGATCTAAAATTATATTTTCTTCACATATTGTGTAATGATAACAATCAGCTGGCCATCTACTTTTCCTTCGATGTATTCTGCGTTTTCATGATCCAATCGAATATTTCGGACTGCAGTTCCTTGTTTGGCAACCATGCTAGAACCTTTTACTTTCAGATCTTTGATCAGGACTACAGAATCTCCGGTTTGAAGAATTACTCCGTTACTGTCGCGGTGGACTAGCTTATTTTCGTCATCTTCACCTTCTCCTGTAGCTTTAGCCCAAGCTAAATCATCTTCTTCGAGATACATCTGGTCCAACAATTCTTGATTGCCCATACGGCTCAACATTCTCCAAGATACCACTTGAACAGGAAGATGTTCGCTCCACATGCTCTCGTTAAGGCATCTCCATAAATTCGGATCCATTTTTTCGGGATTTTCAATCTGGTCGATACAGGTTGCGCTGGCTAAAATGCTTTCGTTTAGACCGCCTTTTCGGGTTGGAAGCACTTGATATACTTTCAGGTTTTCAGTAACTCCAGAAAGCTCGCACTTTCCGCCACTGCGTTTTATTAGTTCTCTTTCTATACTCATTTTAAAGGATGTTATTTTTGGCGAAAGTACTGTTTAATAGTATGTCTTACAAATTTGGTAGTCTGTAACTATTTTGTCCTGACCGAATCGGGAACCAATAACTCATATTCCCCTCCATTTCGGATAACATCGCGAACGATACTTGAACTGATATAAGAAGTATTCGCAGCTGTCAGCAAGAAAACAGTCTCGATTTTAGAAAGCTTGCGGTTGGTGTGCGCGATAGCTTTTTCAAATTCAAAATCGGCTGGATTTCTCAGGCCTCTCAGAATAAATTTTGCTTTTACTTTTTTGCAGAAGTCAATTGTCAAGCCTTCGTACGAAACCACAGAAACCGTCGGGTCGTTCTCAAAACATTCTTCGATAAAACGCTTTCTTTCATCCAAAGAGAACATGTATTTTTTTTCGGCATTAACGCCGATGGCAACGATTATCTTGTCAAAAAGGGGAATGCTTCTTTTGATGATGTCATAATGCCCTAACGTTATCGGGTCAAATGATCCTGGGAATACGGCTATTTTCTCCATAATAATTTTCGTTTTAATGCCAATTCGATTTCATTATCCAATAAATCCGAAAAAGCAATTTTGGCATATTCTGCTTGTTGCGGGAAAATGCTTTGTCCTGACAACCCGGGATTGGTATTGATTTCGATAAAGTGCGGTACGTCATCCATTACTATAAAATCGGTTCTTGAAAAACCAGACATTCCTAGGGCTTCATATACCTTTGCGGCAGTTTCACGTACTTTTTGTTCCACTTCTGCAGACAATCTTGCTGGCGTAATTTCTTCTGATTTTCCTAAATATTTAGCTTCGTAGTCAAAAAAGTCGTTGTGGGAAACGATTTCGGTCAGGCCTAAAACCTTTGTTTCTCCTTTGTAATTGAGTACTCCGACAGAAACTTCGGTTCCTTTTAAATAAGATTCAATCAAAATATCGCTGTCTTCTGCAAAGGCAAAATCTAATGCCTTGTCGAAATCAGACAGGTCATTTACTTTGGAAACGCCCAAGCTGCTTCCGGATTGATTCGGTTTTACGAAAAAAGGCAAGCCTAATTCAGCTTTGATTTCTTCAGCCGTGATTTTGTCACCTTTAGAAAGATATATGGATTTTGCCTTTGGGATATTGAATTTTGAAAGGACAGACAAAGTATCTCTTTTGTTAAACGTCAGAGCCGATTGGTAAAAGTTGCACCCGGAATACGGAATTTCTATTAGCTCCCAATACGCCTGCATATGCCCGTCTTCGCCAGGCGTTCCGTGGATGGTATTGACGATAACATCAAATGTTGTTTTTGTCCCGTTTTTGGTGAAGGTAAAGTCGGATTTGTCGATCGGAAATTTCTCTCCATCGATAATTACGTCCCAGCCATCCAATAAAATATGGACTTCAAACGTTTTATATTTGTTTTTGTCGAGATTGTTTAGGATTAGCTGACCACTTCGAAGCGATATCACTGATTCGTCAGAATATCCGCCCATTACAACGGCTATGTTCATAGTAAGATTGCAGATTTTAGATTACAGATTTCAGACTTGTTTGTTGTTAGAAGTTTAGTCTGGAAACTTAAAACTGCTAACTAAAACGGCCGAAACCTCTCACAAAAATATCACTAATTATTGAAACTAAAAACCTTTAGTATTTTTATATCTTTGCACGAAATACATTTTATATGACTTTAGGAAAATATCTTACAAGCAAATCTTTTTTTAAACAACTTTTACTGGCTTTGGGAATTGTCGTCGTACTTGTTTTTATACTATTACAATGGCTCAGTTATACTACAGATCACGGCAATGAAATAACAGTTCCGGATTTGAAAAAGCTTACGGAACAGCAAGTAGAAGAGAAACTTGACGAGCTTAATTTAGAATATGTTTTGCTGGATACGGTAGACTTCAATAAAGATTTTCCAAAATATACTGTTGTGCAGCAAGATCCGCTGCCGGGAGCAAAAGTAAAAGACGGTAGGAAGATTTACATCAAAGTAAATTCAGCCGATTTCGGATTGGTTACTGTTCCTGATTTGATTGAAAAAACATTACGCCAGGCAGAACCATCGCTTTTAGCTTTAGGACTTGAGGTTGGCAAAAAAACATACAAGCCTTATTTAGGCAAGGACATGGTTTTGGAAATGCACTCTAACGGTAAAAAGATAAAACCGGGCGATAAGGTAAAAAAAGCATCCAAAATCGATTTAGTTCTTGGCGATGGAAAAGTAGGATTTGAAGAGTCTGAAGCAGATACGATTAAAAATAATACAGATACAGAACCGGCAGAATGATAGAGAATCCGATTGCAGACGAAACGCTAGATGACGAATTATTTGAACATTTTAGATTTGAAGCCTCAAAAGGGCAGTCGCCTTTGCGCGTTGACAAATTCTTGATGAATCTGGTCGAAAACGCTACCCGAAACAAGATACAGCAAGCAGCAACAGCAGGGAATATTTATGTAAACGATGTTCCTGTAAAATCCAATTATAAAGTAAAGGCTCTGGATGTCGTGCGAGTTTTGCTTTCGCATCCGCCTTTCGAAAACCTGATTCTCCCAGAAAACATTCCGTTGGATATTGTATATGAAGACGATGCGCTTTTGGTTATCAACAAGCCGGCTGGTTTAGTCGTTCATCCGGGACACGGGAATTATACGGGAACGTTGGTGAATGCCTTGGCCTTCCACTTCGAAAACTTGCCTTTAAACAGCAGTGAACGTCCGGGATTGGTTCACCGAATTGACAAGGACACTTCAGGATTGCTTGTCGTTGCCAAAACAGAGCAGGCGATGGCTTTCTTGGCCAAGCAGTTTGAAGAAAAAACATCCGAAAGAGAATATGTCGCTTTAGTTTGGGGCAATGTAGCGGAAGATGAGGGTACGGTTACGGGAGATATTGCTAGACATGCCAAAGATAGAATGCAGATGGCTGTCGTTCCTGATGGCGAAGGAAAACATGCCGTGACCCATTATAAAGTCTTGGAACGTTTTGGCTATGTGACTTTGGTGTCTTGCAAATTAGAAACAGGGAGGACACATCAGATCCGCGTGCATATGAAGCATATCGGACACACGCTTTTCAATGACGAACGCTATGGCGGTAACTTGATATTAAAAGGTACTACCTTCACAAAATACAAACAGTTTATTGACAACTGTTTCAAGGTGTTGCCAAGGCAGGCGCTGCATGCAAAAACGCTAGGCTTTTTACATCCGACAACAAAAGAGTTTATGAGTTTTAATACCGAACTTCCAGAAGATATGAAGGAGTGTATCGCGAAATGGAGAGTGTATTCTAATTCGCATACTGTTGAAGAAGAAGAAAATTAAAAGTTTAAAGAAACTACAATAGCAAAGGCAACGTTTTCGGCGTTGCCTTTTGTTTTTATAAGATGATTCAGTATTGCGGTGTAAATAAAATAAAAACGGTATACTTTTATCTTTCTATACAGATATGCACGCTAGCAGTAGCAAGAAATTAGCGTAAAAACCAAAACTTACGACAGAATCTGACTGATGTAGTATAACATGAGGCTGTTGTTGTTCTACGTGAATTTTTTGTTATACAACACTAACTAGGTGCTATACAGTATAAGTGCTATATAAAACTACACTAAACTAATGTTATACAGCATTTATTCTATGTTGTTTTGTGTTAGATTAATGTTACAAAACATTAAGTATACATAATACAACATAAGTGCTATGTCATGCTACACTTATTCATTGTTACATAACATTTTTAAAATGTAATATAGCATCAGCATTATAGAGCATTCATAAAATATCATGCAGCATTCGTGTAAAAAAAGGAGCGCTTGATTAAAATTTTCTATTTAGGGGCTTAGTGTCTTTTTGACGTAGAGTTATAGTAATCATTTAAAATTAATGCTAATTATTTAATTATATACTTAAATATTAGTAAATTAGATGTGTAATTATAAATTATATCATCATGGAAACGGTAAAAATTAAAAACCTAAACAAGTGGGCCAATTCGCATACTTCTTATCCCATAGATATTCTCAGGATTGCTTTAGGCGTTTTTTTATTCCTGAAAGGAGTGTCATTTATAAAAGACAGCCATAGGCTTATCGATTTGCTCTCTCCTTTGGGTAATTTTGACGGTGGTATGTTTGTCTAACACTATGTAGCTGCTGCACATATTATGGGCGGTGTTATGATTGTCTTTGGACTCTTGACGCGATGGGCAATCTGGGCACAACTGCCGATTTTGATTGGCGCCGTATTAATTAATTTCATCGGAACTTTGGTTGTATCCAACTTGATTGTATCTGTCATAACGCTTATCGTCTGCATTTTCTTTTTAATTTACGGCAGCGGCAAGCATTCGGCAGATTATTATTTTAAGATGGAGAAATAAAGAATATTAAATTTAGATTAAGAAAAGAGCAGCTAATAAGCCTGCTCTTTTTTTATTGGACGGATTATTTAATTATCTCTTAAGTTAAAATTAGCGTTGCTATGTATAAAATGTCGTAACTTGTAGATGTGAAAAGGACATAAGAATAATCTTGAAATTGCTATATCATGGAAACGAAAATTACTTTTGGGACGGAAGAGAAAGACCGATTTCAAAAACCGAGCTTTACGGAAGAATTAATCAGTAAAAAGGAAGAGCTGAAAAAAAGAATGAAAGACAAGAATCTGCAATTAAAGAATCTCTTGAAGACCAATCTCGAACTTTTGAAAAGCAATGATATCAATATGATGCTTTTCTAAGAGAACTTTATAAAGAATAAAAAAATAAGCCTCGCGTTAGCAAGGCTTATTTTTTTAGGCAGTCTCGTAATTTTCTTTTTTCGAATTGCGTTTTAATATCAGTGCGCTGATCAGCGTAACGACTAATCCAATAGGAAGTACTTCCCCATAGGTCATCACGATAATCAGCAATGGGTTTTTATACCATTCTTTATACGTTTCCATTGTAGCAGTCTGCGCTTTTATTTCGGTTGCGGTAGCACCGCTTTCTGCTGCCTGCTTTAGCATATGCGACGTATATTTTTCCATGAAATCTGGAATAAAGAAATAATATTCGACCAGCCATACCACTACATATATTGTAGAAGCAATAAGCGTAATAAGCAATCCGATCTTGAACGCTTTTCCGAAAGAAATCAATCCCGAATTGAATTTGTCGCGGTAATTTTTGATGCCTACAAATACAAAAGAAAAGGCAAGAAGCATTCCAAGATACCCCAAGACCATGCTTCCTTCAAAGTTGGCATTGTCATAACATAATATGGTAGAGACTACCATCATTGCCGTGACGATAAACCCTGCAATAAGACCATTTGTCAAAATTGTTTTTTTCATTTTTAAAAGTTTTTAGTTGATTTTACTACTGCAAAATTGAATGTTTTCAGGCGTATCGAAGTCATACTTAAGGATGATTTTAAATCAAATGGGCCGTTTTGCTACTTTAGTATGAACCTTTTAGGGTATAAGTCTTAGGCGTTTTGCTTTCTCTACGGCTTGCGTCCTACGATTGACATCAAGCTTTTCGAAAAGTTTTGAAGAATGCGTTTTTATGGTCGGCAATGAAACAAAAAGCTGCGAAGCTATTTCTTGGTTGCTGCAGCCTTGCGCGATCAATTCCAAGACCTCCATTTCTCGCTTGCTGAGGTTTAATTTCTCCAGCTGGCTTTTGTCTTGTATGAATTCTGCCGACTCAATATACACTTCTTTTTCAACGATTATGGTTTCTTTTTTGGGCTTCGTGAGTTTTTGCGCAAGCCAGATTCCAAGAACTGTAAAAACCACGGCAATCGATCCTACATATATTTCTAAAGAATGGTCTATGATGATAAAGCGAAGCTCGAGCCATTTTACCAAAAAAAGCAAGACGGCCAAAGAGACTCCGTAGAGGATGGGAGATTTATATTTTAAAAAAAATTGTCGCATGCATTATTTTATGCTTCAAAGATAGAAAATGTATTTTTAAAATGTTTTTAGTCCTGTTTACCCGATGATGCAGAATTTAGGAACTGACACAAAAAAAGTAAAAGCAGTTTTTTGTTTTTAATATGCTATTTTTGTTCAAAACAGCTGATGTATGATTAAAGTAGGAAGCTTATATGCTGGAGTTGGCGGCATCTGTCAAGGATTTATAAATGCCGGGGCAAAAATGGCTTGGGCTAATGAAATCGACAAAAAAGCCTGCGTGACGTATCGCGCCAACTTTGAGCACCCTATTTTTGAAGAAGATATCTGGAAGTTAAATCCTGAAGAATTAGAGAAAGTCGAGGTCTTAGCTGCTGGATTTCCGTGCCAGCCTTTTTCTCTTGCCGGCTATAGAAAGGGATTTGGTGACGAAAGAGGCAATCACTTTTACCGAATATTAGATTTTGTAGAAGCTTTAGGTCGGCCAAAAGTTATTTTTTTGGAAAATGTGAAAAACCTGAAAAGTCACGATAATGGCAAAACATATATCATTATTGAAGAAGCTATGAAAGCTAATGGCTATTCGTTTGCCGCAAAAGTATTGAATTCCAGAGAACATGGAAATCTGCCGCAAAACAGAGAGCGTATCTATATGGTCTGTTTTAGGAATGATGAGGACGGAACCAACAGGTATACCGAACATTTTGAATTTCCAAAAGCCATGAAATTGAAAAGAAAAGTTGTTGATATCGTAGACAACTCTGTTTCAGACTCTAAGTATTTTTATGGCGAAGACAAATATATGTTCGATAAATTACAGCAATCCATCCGCAGAAAAGACACAGTTTATCAATGGAGAAGGCAATACGTTCGGGAAAATAAAAGAGATGTATGCCCGACATTGACAGCCAACATGGGAACTGGCGGACATAACGTTCCACTGGTCTTGACCGACAAAGGCATCCGAAAGTTAACGCCAAAAGAATGTTTTGAATTCCAAGGCTTTCCAAAAGATTTTGTCTTGCCTGGTAAGATAAGTCATTCGCGTTTGTATAAACAAGCAGGTAACTCTGTTAGCGTTCCCGTTATTGAGCGTATAGCCGTTTCGATCTTAAAAGCTTTGAAAAAAGGGGATAAGAATAAAAAAACCGCTCCATTCGAAGCGGTTCAGAATTAATAATTGTATAGCTTATGCTAATTTAGCATTCAGGATAATTTCGGCATTTAAAAGTTGCGAAACCGGACAGTTTTCTTTAGCGTTTTTCGCTGCCTCTTGAAACTGTTCTTCCGTAATTCCGCTTACTGTAGCTGTCAGGTCTAACGTAATAGTGGTAATTTTTCCATCTTCAAAAGTGACTTTCGCAACCGTATCTAGGTTGTCTGGCGTAAAGCCAAGTTCTGATAAGACAAAGCTTAGCTTCATGGTAAAACATCCCGCATGAGCCGCTCCAATCAATTCTTCTGGATTGGTACCGACTCCGTCTGCAAAACGAGTCTTGAACGATAATTGTGCTTTATCTAAGGTAGTGCTTTGTGTAGAAATGGTTCCTTTTCCTTCCATTCCGGTGCCTTGCCAGTTGGCGCTTGCTTGTCTTGTGAATTTCATGTGTATTGTTTTTTAGGTTTGTTATTGAGCATAAAGTTAGAGAAAAATACTTTTTGGAAACCTTAAACCATGTTATGATTTTCTAAAGCCGAAAGGATTTCGTTTTTAAGCAGGCCGCTTCCGCCGCCATAATGCTGCACGATGCTGCAATTTGGGTTCGTTGTTGCAAAAAAGGCCCGCAATTTTTCTTCGCTTTCGGGCTCTATTCCGCAACCCAGCAGTACAATATGAAAATTGATGCTTTGGAATAATTCCATAGCCGTTTCATCTGTTTCGGCCCCAGCCCCAAACCAGTCTTCGTTGTTGTTAATCAGCCTGACGACCGTTTCTAGTATTTCTGGGTGCCGTCCGATGTATAAGATATTTTTCATGATGATAAAAAGCAAAGCCTTTCTCAATTAAAGAAAGGCCTGCTTGTATAATTATTGCTTGATAAATTGCAATTCGATCTGAAGTTTTACTTCTTCACCGACCAAAACACCTCCGGTTTCTAAAGCAGAATTCCAGTTCAATCCCCAGTCTTTACGGTTAATTTTTCCTGATACTGACAATCCTGTTTTGGTATTTCCCCAAGGATCTTTTGCCAATCCACCAAATTCTACATCTAAAGTGACCGATTTTATCT
Organism: Flavobacterium sp. N2550; assembly: GCF_025947265.1. Lineage (NCBI taxonomy): Bacteria > Pseudomonadati > Bacteroidota > Flavobacteriia > Flavobacteriales > Flavobacteriaceae > Flavobacterium > Flavobacterium sp. N2550. The sequence continues at coordinate 2,002,895 of NZ_CP110007.1, forward strand.
CGCCGTGTAATGTCAAGTCACCTGTCAGTTTGTATTCTCCTTCGTTTAGTTTTTTGAAAGAAGTAGATTTGAAATTGATTTTCGGAAACTGTGCTGCATCGAAAAAGTCGGCGCTTAACAAATGCGTATCTCTGTCTTTGTTTCCTGTTGTGATAGAATCGATATCGCCTGTAAATTCAAACTGTGCTGTTTCAAAATCATCACCTTGCGTTTCGATGGAAGCATCAAATTTTCCAAAGTTTCCTGATACATTTGTAAACATCATGTGTTTTACTTTAAAACCGATTTCTGAGTGTGCTGGGTCGATTGACCATTTTGTTGTTGTCATAATTTTTGTTTTTAATTAGTATGTTATTTTTGTTTTTAAATTCTGAATTATAAAGCCATCGGGACTTCCATCAGCAGGATTTCTGCATTTTCGGATAAAGCTTCGATAGCGATAGCTTTTGTGTCCCAGATTCCCAAGCCGTCTCTTTCGTTTAAGGCAATAGTTCCGATATTGAAATCGCCTTTGATGACAAAAGCATAAATGCCGTTTCCTTGTTTTTTAAGCTTGTATTCTGTTGCAAAACCTTTGTCAAATTTGCCTAAATGAAACCAAGCATCTTGATGAATCCAAACTCCAGCGTCATCGGCATTTGGAGAAAGAATCTGCTGCAGCTTATTATGGCGTTGGTTTTCATCTAAAGAAATCTGATCGTATCTAGGCGTTACGTTTTTCTTGTTTGGATATACCCAAATCTGCAAGAATTTAGTCAATTTATCTTTATTCTTGTTGAATTCGCTATGATAAATTCCAGTTCCGGCACTCATGGCTTGGATATCGCCTTTTTTGATTACGGCCACATTTCCCATGCTGTCTTGGTGTTCTAAATCGCCTTCAAGCGGAATCGAGATGATTTCCATATTATCATGCGGATGTTTTCCAAAGCCCATACCAGCATCAACACGGTCGTCGTTCAATACTCTCAAAACTCCGAAATGCATTCTGTCGGGATTATGGTAATTCGCAAAGCTGAACGTATGATGCGAATCCAGCCAGCCGTGATTTGCATGTCCGCGAGTAGCCGATTTATGCAGTACCGTATTTTCCATAACAAATGATTCTGGATTTGGAAGATGGTTGAATCCAAGCGGTTCCAATTCTTTGATCTCGTCGATATCGTTTTTCATGACATCGCCTATCGCAGCAGACGTGATGAACATTCCAGTGCCCATCAATCCTTTTTTTATAAAATTTTTACGGTCCATTTCTAATGCGTTTTAATTACAGGACAAATTTCCGTCAGAAAATCTCCTTATGCATTGAACTAGGACAAGAAAAACTTTTTTTGTAAATTTTTTTGAGGGAATTTAAAATATTAGTTTTTTGCGATTCGAGCCCTTACTTTGCTGAGAAACTCAGGCGAAATCCCCAAATAGGATGCGATATAATGTTGTGCTACGCGCTGCGGAATGGTAGGATAGAGTTCCAGAAACTCAAGATATTTTTCTGTTGCCGTTTGAGAAATAGTGTGGAAAAGCCTGTTTTGGGTTACTGACAGATTTCTTTGCATCAAAATACGAAATGCTCTTTCAAACCTTGGCGCTTTGGTAAACAGTTCTTCTTTTGATTCTGGCGAAAATATTAAAAACTCGCAGTCTTCAAGAGTTTCGATAAAAACTTGGCTCGGCTTGGTTTCATAAATGCTGAAGGAGATATCGCTAATCCAGGCATCTTCAATCGCGAATTGTAGGATGACTTCAAAACCGTTGGCGTCGATATAATATTTTCTGACGCAGCCTTTGATTACGAATGCTTCAAAATTGCACATTTCGCCTTCATGGAGCATGATAGTTTTTTTTGGTATTTTTTTATATTCTAATAACGAATTGAACGTAGACAATTCTTCTTCCGAAAATGAAACGTAACGACTGATGCTTTTGTTGATTTGTGAATACAAGGCGTGAGTTTTTTGAGATTTCTACAAATATACTAAAAAGAGAGAAACTGAATTTATGGAATTAGCTCTCATATTTTTGATATAAAAAATCAAAATTCATGCGTATGATTTTGTATTTTTGAAATCAAATTCCAGAACATGAAAATCGTTATTTCGCCTGCCAAATCTTTAGATTTTGAAACCGCACTGCCTACAACTACACATACCGAATCTGTTTTTCTAAAAGAATCGAACACCATCCACAGAGTCTTAAAAAAGCTGAAGCCTAAAAAACTTTCTGAGTTGATGGACATTTCAGAAAAGTTAGCGGATTTGAATTGGCATAGAAATCAAGAATGGGCAACACCTTTTACATTGGAAAATTCCCGCCAGGCGATTTATGCTTTTAATGGCGATGTCTATATTGGTTTGGATGCGTATTCTCTGCCTTTGGAAAAATTAGATGATTTGCAAGGCAAACTTAGAATTTTGTCAGGATTGTACGGTTTGCTTAAGCCTTTAGATCTGATACAGCCGTATCGTTTGGAAATGGGAACCAAGCTTCCAGTCGGAAAAAACAAGAACTTGTATGAATTCTGGAAGGCGAAAATTACGAAGTCATTGAATTCAGAATTGAAGAAAGGCGAGCTGTTTGTGAATTTGGCCAGCAATGAATATTTTGATTCTGTGGATGCGAAGGCGCTAAAAGTTCCTGTAATCACTCCAGAATTCAAGGATTATAAAGATGGCAAGCTAAATATGATCAGTTTCTTTGCCAAGAAGGCGAGAGGCATGATGGTTCGTTATATTATTGATACGAATGCGGAAACAATCGATGATTTGAAAGGATTCGATTATGAAGGTTATAAATTTGACGCGAACTTGTCGAAAGGGAACAAATTGGTTTTTACGAGATAATTACGATTCAACAAACTCGCTGAATTCTCTTATGGCTTCGCGGGTTGTTTTTCGCTGGTTTCTTGAAAGTTCGGCTACAGCGCTGACGCTTTTCTTAGCACATTTTTTTATCTGGACAATTTTTTGGGAAAGTTCCTCAAGCTTTTGAGATTCTTCAAGCGAAATTTTTGCTTTTATAGATTCGATAAGGCTAATGAATTCTGGAATCGCAAATCGGTTTTCTGAGTAGCTTTCTTGGAGTTCTTCCAAAAGTTCATCTGTATCTTTGTTAATATCTGTCAGGTATTCGACGCTTTTTTTGCTGAATTCCTTGAATATTTTCTTCTCTTTTTTGCCGAATAGTCCCATGATAATCAGATTAAAAATTAATACAACTACCTTATATTCAATCAAATATATGAAATAAAAGGATTTGTTGTGCATTGCTTGGCTTTTATTTTAAGCACAAGGCTAAAGTAGGCGGAATATCAGGGAAACAAATTAAGCGGATATTAAATAAACGCTAATTTAAAAGCAGAAAGCTTCGGAATTTCCGAAGCTTTCTCAAATAATAACCTTGAAAAAATATTAATGCATGGCATCTGCCGGATTAATTTTGTTTTTACTTTTCTTGATGAGAAGTATGATCGGTATACAGCACAAGAACATAATTCCTAAGTACATAAAGATATCCATATACGATAATACCGTAGCTTGCTTCATGACCGAAACATCCATGACTTGATACGCTTTTCCGAGCGCTTCGCTGGAGCTAAAACCTTTTGCCATAAATCCTTGTTGCAATTGATGTACTCTGTTTTGGACTTCCAATTTATCGGCACTTAAATGAGACACTAAATCCACGCGATGGTTTTGGCTGAATCTTGTGATGAAAGTGGTGATAATCGCAATTCCGAAGGAACCTCCTAATTGTCGCATCATTCCTGTAAAAGCAGCACCTTCTCCAATATGTTTTCCTTTTAATGTTGATAAGGCTAGAGTAGTGATAGGAACGAATAATAGTCCAAGTCCGATTCCTCTTAAAATCAGCGGCCAGAACATGTGTTCCACACCGGTGTCGGGCGTAATCACATTGTGCATCCAGAAGGTGAAGAAAAAGAATACCAAGAATCCAACGCCGACCATATAGCCTTGCGGTACGCCTTTTTGGATTAAATTCCCAACAATAGGCATCATGAATGCGGTAGTAATAGAACCTGGAATTAGTAATAACCCCGCATCTAAAGCTGTCCATCCTAAAACGGATTGGGTATAGATTGGCAAGATCAATGTCGAGCCGTATAATCCAAATCCGAGGATAAAACACATTACGGTTCCGATCCTAAGATTTCCGTCTTTTAGCACGCTGAGGTTAACGATCGGGTATTTATAGGTCAGCTCTCGCCAGATAAATAATATCAATCCGAAAAGGCTGACGATGCTTAATGTAGTAATCAGTCCGTCGTCAAACCAATCGTCTTGCTGTCCGTGTTCTAAGACAAATTGCAAAGAACCGATGAACATGGCTAACAGCAGAATTCCCCACCAGTCGACTTGGCTTGCCCTTAGCTTTTCGCCATATTTAGGACTTTTTACATACGACAAGGTCAAGATGGTTGCTATAATTCCTAAAGGAATATTGATGTAAAAGATATAAGGCCAAGAATAATTTTCTACGATATAACCTCCCAAAGGCGGTCCTAATGTTGGTCCTACAATTACACCTAAGCCGTAAATTGCTTGAGCCATTCCTCGTTTGGCAACCGGATAGCTTTCTGTAATGATTGTCTGTGCCGTTACCAATAATGCTCCTCCGCCAAGTCCTTGGACAAAACGAAAGACGACGAGTTCCCAGATGTTTGTAGCGTTACCGCATAGAAATGATGAAACGGTAAAGATGACGATGGACACGGCAAAATAATTTCTTCTTCCGAATTGCTGCGACAGCCAGCTCGTCATCGGAATCACGATTACGTTGGCAATCGCATAGGCGGTAATTACCCAGGCGACATCAGTCAGGGTAGCACCGAGGCTTCCGCGCATGTCTGTCAGGGCCACGTTTACGATGGTCGTATCGACGATTTCCAATAGGGCACAAAGCACTGCGGTAATCGTAATGATAACCCTTCTGAAGCCGTATTCAACTAAACTGTCTTCTCCTGAAGTTGCTTCCATTTTAATTTAAGATTTTGGATTGATGATTTAGGATTTGTAAATCGCAAGCCCTAAATCATCAACCTGCTGGGATTTATTTTAAGTGTACGTCAACGTCAACGTTCATGCCTGGACGAAGATTTTTTACTTTGTCTGGCGCGTTTTCAGGATCAAGGCTAATTTTTACAGGAAGCCTTTGGATTGTTTTTACGAAGTTTCCAGTAGCATTATCAGGAGGAAGCAATGAAAAACGCGCTCCAGTTGCAGGAGAAAATGACGTGATTGTTCCTTTGAATTCGTAATCAGGATAGGCATCGACATGAATGCCTACTTTTTGCCCGACTACCATTTTGCTCAATTGGGTTTCCTTGAAATTAGCGATAACCCAAGCTTCGCTGTTGTTGATGATATAAAACATCGATTGTCCCGGCTGCACAAATTGTCCTGGCTGTATGTTGATTTTAGAAACTTGTCCGTCGATTGAAGCAGTAACTACAGTATAGTTTAAGTTCAATTTCGCAGCATCAAGAACGGCTTGCGCTTTTTTGATATTTGCAGCGGCCACTTCAGTCTGTTTGTTCGTTACGTTTGAACGAGAGGCTGCTACTGATTTTTGGTACGTACTAGCTCTTTGTTGTTGCTGTAAGATTTTCAATTCGCTTTCAGCTTCTAATTTTGCAGCTTCTGCCTGCTCGAATTGCTGTTTGGTAATCGATTTGTTTTTGTAAAGGTTTTGGTAGCGTACAAAGTCGTTTGCCGCTCTAGTCAGCCTGATTTTTGCTGTTTCGATATTTCCACCCGCAGAAGAAATATTCGCTTCAGAAATAGAGATATTTGCCAAAGCACCGCCAATATCAGCTTTCGAAACTTCTAAGCTGCCCTGTGCTGCAACTAATGCTGCGTTTGCTTCCTCTACTTTTACTAAGTAATCTTTGTCGTCTATGGTAAAAAGCGTATCGCCTTTTTTAACGAAGTCGTTGTCTTTTACATACACTTTTGTCACATAGCCCGAAACTCTCGGGATGATCGGGTTCATGTTTTTCTCAATCTGGGCATCATCGGTTGTTTCGTGAGAAAGCGAGTGAACGTATTTGTATATTCCATAAGTTGCGCCGATTACGACTAACGCAGCGAGTATGAACGTAAACTTTTTATTTGTTTTTTTCTTTTCCATCGTGAAGGGAATTTAGTTTTTAGTGATATTGAATGAGTCGGTTAGTTTGCCGGAAGCACTTAGCAGTTCATAATAGCTTTGCGCAATGTCTGCTTTTGAAAAGGCTTCATTTAATTTTGCTTGAAGTTCTTGTACGTCGGCTTCCAAAAGGTCGTTGGTGTCCGAAAGTCCGTTATCGTATTTGTCTTTTACGATTCTGAAATTTTCAGATGCCTGAACAATCGCTTCTTGGTAGACTTTGTATTGTTTCAACGAAAGTGCATAATTTTCTTGAGCTTCTTGAACTTCCACTTTGATACGGTCTGTCAGGATATCGGCAGATTGTTTTGTTTCTGAAGCTTGGCTTCGTGCTAGCTTTACATCTTTTCCATTTTTGAAAATAGAAGCAAGGTCATACGAAACACCGACTCCAAAATTGATAGCATTGTTTACTTCCAAAACGTTTTTCAGATTAAAAGCAACATAACCGCCGATTAACGACACAGAAGGATAATAATTTCCTTCAGCAATCTTGATATTCGCTTCTGAGGCTTTTTGCATCCATTTTAAGGCTTCTAAATCGCTTCTGCCGGCAAGAGCGTCATTTTGATTGATTGAGGCCTTAGGAAAGCCTGAATTTTCAAAAATAGCATCGTCGGGAGAAATCTGCGTTCCTTCTGGAAGCTTGAGCAGATTTCCCAGCTGGTAGTTTAATGTGGCGACTTTTCTTTTGGCATCTTCTAAAGACAATTCGATGTTGGAAGATTGCAATTGCGATTTCAAAAGGTCGTTTCTGGCAATCAACCCGTTTTCTTCCATAGCGGTAAAATCTTTGACACGCTGTTGGGAGCTTTTCAGGTTTTCTTGAATCAATCGTACGGACTGTTGTGCTTTGTAAAGATTTACATAAAGAATTACCGTGTTCATGGCCAGCTGCTCTTTGGTGTTTTTTGCGTTCAGCAATTCGGCCTGGTATCTGTTCTCGGAAGCTTTTACGCTGTTTTTTAGCTTAAATCCAGAAAAGATCGGCATAGAAAGGCTGGCTTGTCCCAAAATCAACTGGTTTACCTTTGGTGATGAAGTCGTTTCGCCTTCAGCTGGTTCAGAGCCTCCGAAGGAAACTTTTGAATTGATGTTGGCTTCGGTCAATCGCTGGTATTGTCCGGAAATTTTCAGGCTAGGGTAGCGGTTGTTTTTTACGGTTTCTAATTCGTACTTCGAAGTTTCGGTTTTGGTGTCTGCCAATCCGGCCTCGTTGCTTTGAGTTGTGGCCAAGCTGATGGCCTCGTTTAGTGTCAGGGGTCTTTTTTCTTGGGCGGTTGCTTCAGCAAATCCAAGAATCAAGAGCATTCCCAACAACAGTGGGTTAGTTTTCATAAACTAAAAAGGCTTTAATTGTTTGTTTGATGTGACTTATTACTTCTGTTTTTATAAAATGATCGTATGCTTCCTCGGTCTTCAAATTGAAGAGTTCTTCATAAAAAGGACGGTTGGTATGGAAGTGAAAAAAAGTGCCCATGATCGTAGGAGGCAAAAGTGCCGTGTTGATGTTTTTTCGAAAGACTCCTTTTTCTTGTCCTTCAGCAATTATTTTTTGAAGCGATAGGAGGTTCTGTTTTTTTACATCGGTAAAAACCTTGAAATCCATGATTCGCTTTTTAGAAGAAAATTCAAAATGGAGAATTTGGTACAGGCATCTGTTTTTGTTCAGACGGTTTATGTAAAGTTCGATAAGCTTCTCGATTTTTTGGATAGGAGAGAGGTCTTCGCTAAAAAGATTTTCGAGCTGTAATCTCAAATCGGAAGTTCGGAAGATGATCAACGATTCGAGTAATTTTTCTTTGGAGCCAAAATAATAGGAAATCATCGCAATGTTGATATTGGCCTTTTTTGCGATGTCGCGGATGGAAGTTCCGTCGAATCCTTTTTCTGCAAAAAGCTCCTCGGCTACTTGAAGGATTTCTAATTGCTTTTCATTAAATTCAGTCGTCATTTTTGTGCATCATTAAATCAGGTACAAAATTAAACACTTGTTTAAATTAAACGATTGTTTAATTTTTGTTTAACATTTTTTTAACGAAAAACGTTTGAGAAAATGACGATAGATAATTTCTATATTGATTTTTTAAATAATTTTAATTCAGACTATTGAATTTAATTATATAAACTAATAGATTAGTATTGTTAATTGCTAACCCAATTTTCTAGAATTTGTTTTCCCAATGGTGTCAAGATGGATTCAGGATGAAATTGTACTCCTTTTACGTCGAAATTTTTGTGGCGTAGCGACATGATTTCTCCGTTCTCGTCTACCGAAGTAATTTCTAAATCCGAACCTAAATTTGATTTTTCTACGACCCAAGAATGGTATCTTCCGACCATAAATTCGTTCGGAATATTTGCAAAAAGCGATTCGTCTTCGACCAAAATTTTTGCTTTTGAGGCTGTTCCGTGGTATACTTTTTCGAGATTTTTGAGCGTCGAACCGAAGACTTCGCCGATGGCTTGGTGTCCTAAACAGATGCCTAAAATGCTTTTTGAGGGAGCATATTCTTTAATAATATCTTTTAATAAACCGGCTTCGGATGGAATTCCGGCACCTGGAGAAAGCAATATTTTGTCGTAGTTTTTGACTTCTTCGAGCTCGATTTCATCGTTTCGGAGAACCGTAACCTTGCAATTTAGAGCTTCTAAATAGTGAACTAGATTGTAGGTAAAGCTGTCGTAATTGTCTACTACAAGTATGTTTTTCATCGGAATAGTTGTTGTTTTATTTGGCAAAGTTACGGAAGTTTTTTGGAGCGATACGTCCGCGAAAGGGATAGCAGCGGCATCCTTTTGCGGCATGAAATGGAGCAAAAGATAGAGCGGATAGCCCGACCCGAAGGGATTCGCCCTAATAAAAAAATCCCTGCCAGAAGAACATCTGACAGGGACTTGGGAAAAATAATTGTTTGGAATTAGAATTTTAAATCTACAGCTAATTCGAATTCGTCGTAGATTGCTTTGTCGCCTAGGCCTTCGAAGAAGTTTCCAGAACCGTATTTGATACCGTATTTAGTTCTGTCTACTTTTAAAGCTGCTGTAGCGTTATTTTTGTTAACTGTGATATCAAATTTCACAGCGTTTGTAACGTCTTTGATCGTTAAATCTGCAGTTACAGAATAAACGTTATCTGATTTTTTCCCGATTGATTTAAATACCAATTTAGCTGTTGGGTATTTGTCAGTTCCGAAGAAATCGTCAGCTTTCAAGTGTCCGTCTAGTTTTTCTTTTCCTTGACCTGCTTTCAAGTCTGTAGTAGAAATTGTTGTCATGTCAACTGTAAAGTTTCCTCCAGCAAGTTTGTTGCTTTTGAAAACAAGAACGCCGCTTTTTAGGTCGATTGTACCTTCGTGCTGTCCTGTTACTTTTTTACCAACCCAGTTGATTTTGCTAGCTTTTACATCAACTTTTTTCTCTTGTGCCGTTGCTGTAAATGATCCGAATGCTACTAAAAGAGCGATTGCAATAGTCTTGAAATTTTTCATTGTTTTTAATTGAATTAAGGTTATTATTATAAATTGATAAATAATTCTTCGTTAGATTTTCTCACTTTTTTAAAATGCTGTGTGGCATCTTCTTCATGGCGGTAGCCTAAAGTAGCGATTGTAGAAGCGTTTAGGCCTAATTTGTCTAGTCCAAGTACTTCATTTACTTGTTCGGCATCAAAGCCTTCCATTGGAGTAGCGTCGATTTTTAGCTCAGCTGCAGCATTCAAAAGATTAGCTAAAGCTATATAGGTTTGTTTTGATGTCCAGTGGTTTCTTGATTCTAATGGCAGAGTTGAAATTTTTGATTTCATGAAATCAACATATCCTTGGATGCTCTCTGCAGGAATTCCTCTTGTTTCAACAATGTTCTGTGCGTAAGAATCGATTCCGTTATCTCCAAAATTAGTTTGATTTGCAAAGATGATCAAATGCGAAGCATCTACAATTTGAGATTGACCCCAAGCAACTGGCTGTAATTTTGCTCTTAATTCTGGCGTTTCGACGATTAAGATTTTGTATGGCTGAAGGCCGTAAGAGGAAGCACTAAGTCTGATTGCTTCTTTGATTGTTTCTAAATCTTGGTCTGATATTTTTCTTGTTGCATCGAATTTTTTCGTTGCATATCTCCAATTCAGGTTATTTATAATTGCACTCATTTTTAAATTTATTGATTAATTGTTCTTAATTTTTCTAGTAAATAATTCAGCTGTTCAAGTTCTTCAGCGGAAAGTTTTTGTGCCAAAAGGCATTCGTGATGTTCTACTTTTGGATTAAGATCGGCTAAAAGTTCCAATCCTTTTTCTGTAATGGCGATTTCCATTTTCCTTCTATTCCCAGGACAGATTTCTCGAGTCACGAGCTCTTTCAGAAGCAATTTGTCAACCAGCCTGGTGGTATTGCTAGTCTTGGCAATCATCCGTTCTTGGATAACGCACATGTTGGTTGGCTTGCCATTCTGACCTTTTAGAATTCTTAAGACATTGAACTGTTCTGGCGATAAATCGTAGGCTTTCAGTATCTCGTTGAATTTTTCTGCTAAGACGTTTTGCGTGTACATAATGTTCAGCACCGTCTTTTTTCCGATTGCCATAGGAGAGGTCGTTTTGATGATTTCTTCTATTTTCATTATTGTAATTACAAAATTTGTATGTACAAATGTAGTACTATTTTTAATTGTATATACAAATGTGGATTAAATTTTTGTTAAATAAATGATGTCGGTACGTAGAATGCTTATTTTTATTGGGTTTAAAGACAAAATAAATTTTTTATAAATGAAGAAAATTATTGCCATTAGTATCGTTTTTCTGCTTGTTTCTTGCAAATCTGAGGAGAAAAAGGAAGCAATTTCTAATCCAAAACCATTAAAAACCTACTCAAAAGACGGTATTTCTATCGATTCGTATAATTTTTTAGGCCTTGAGCCCTATCTGAAAAAGGATAATGATACTACTTATGTGGTTAATTTTTGGGCGACTTGGTGTGTTCCATGTGTAGAAGAACTTCCCAATTTTGAAAAGCTGAATGCAGAATATAAAGACAAAAAGGTAAAAGTACTTTTAGTAAGCATCGATTTTCCGAAAATGGCAGAGACCAAGTTACTGCCTTTTGTCAAAAAAAATAATCTTAAATCAGAAGTCGTGTTGCTGAATGATCCAGATGCTAATACATGGATTAACAAAGTGGATTCTACATGGAGTGGCGCGATTCCGGCGACAATTATCTATAAAGGCGATAAGCGCCGTTTTTATGAAAAGAGCTTTTCATTTGAAGAACTTGAAAACGAGATGAAGCAATTCCAGAACTAAAATCAAACTATAAACATCATACTATGAAAACAATTAAAATTTTTGCTTTTGTATTGCTTGCAGGGCTTGCAAGCGCTTTTACGTATAAAAATATGGATGCCGCTGCTGGTTATAAAGTAGGCGACATTGCAACAGATTTCAGCTTGAAGAACATCGACAATAAGAAAGTTTCCCTGAAAGATTTCAAAGATGCCAAAGGCTTTATCGTGATTTTTACCTGCAATCACTGTCCGTATGCTCAAGCATATGAAGATCGAATCGTAGCTTTAGATAAAAAATATAAAAAACTAGGCTATCCTGTAATCGCGATTAATCCGAACAATCCTGAAAAACAAAAGGATGACAGTTTTGACCTGATGAAAGTTAAAGCAAAAGAAAAAGGATTTACTTTCCCGTATTTATTAGATGAAGGACAAAAAATCTATCCTCAGTATGGAGCTACAAAAACACCACATGTGTATATCTTGCAGAAAACAGCAAAAGGAAACCAGGTGAAATACATCGGTGCTATTGATGATAATTATGGAGATGAAAAAGCAGTTAAGGAAAAATATGTAGAAAAAGCAGTGGATGCTCTTTTGAAAAATAAAGAAGTAGTAGTTAAAGAGACCAAAGCTATTGGATGTTCCATCAAAGCATAATACTTTTACAGAAAAAAATAATGAATATATCACAAGAACAATGGTGGTCGCAATTACAGGAAGATGAAAATGCTGTAATTATTGACGTAAGAACCGAAGACGAATACAATCGAGGAATGATTCCTGGAGCCAAAAACATTGATATTTATAAAGGCCAAGGGTTTATCTATGAAGTAGAAGAACTAGACAAGACCAAGAACTATTATGTGTATTGCCAGGCAGGAATGCGAAGTGCAAAGGCCTGCGACGTAATGGGGCAGCTTGGTTTTGATACGACTTATAATCTTATAGGCGGAATGTCTGAATGGGACGGACCTGTTGAATTACCAGAATAAAAAAAGGAGCATATCGCTCCTTTTTTTATTACTTTTAGGCCTTAATTTCTAAGATATGAAGACTAGATTATTTTCTTTATTGTTACTCCTGATAGGTTTTTCTTCCTGCCAATCACAGAGCAAATCCCCTGAATTGGTTTCTCCTGAAGTTTTTGCTAAAAAAACCGAAGCCGCTGCTGTACAGTTGGTCGATGTCAGAACTCCGAAAGAATACAAGCAAGGCCATCTGAAAGGAGCTGAAAATATCCATCTTTATGACCAAGATTTCGTTGACCGAATCAATAAGCTTGATAAAACCAAGCCAGTTTATGTCTACTGCAAAGCAGGCGGGAGAAGCGCTGAGGCAGTCGAAATAATGCAGGCTCAAGGTTTTCAAAACATTATAGAGCTTAAAGGCGGCACCGATTCTTGGACAGAAAGTGGCAAGCCTTTAGAACAATAATTATTCTATCGTATAGGTCATGTCGACTCTTTCCGATACTCTAAAATATCCTAAAGCATAATTGCTGCTGTTGGTCTGATTGATAATGTTTCCTCTTACGTTCGCCGGTGTTGTCTGGAATGGACCGCCACCACCGCCTTCGGAAATACCGATCAAGATATACATATAGTTATAGTAGCGCTCTGAAATTCCCAATAGAGAAATGTTGAGTTCGTCGCCAGTTACAAAGTCTTCGTGCGTGAAAACGCCAAACATTTCATTTCCTTGAAAGAATTTGTCGTCTAGGACATCATAATCAGGGTAAGGTAGTCGGCCTGTCACAAATTTGCTCAAGTAGAAATTGTCTTCATTGCCATTATCGTTATAGAAGAACTTAACTTCGGTATCATCGCCTGAAAATCCACCTTCATTATTTTGTTCTGTCCTTGTAATTTCAGGAACAGCCATCATCTTTTCTGTTGCTGTATAGGTCTGTCCATCACGGACTACAGTCAAGACATAGGTTTCTCCTATCACCGGCTGAAAATCGGTGCAGAAATATTCTCCGGTTCCGGGAGTTTCTGTAAAAGTAAAGACCGTATTGCTGCTGTTCGTAACAAAAACAGTAGCATTAGAAACTACAGGAATGATGCTTTGGAAATACCCAGTCGTAGTTGTCAGTTTGATTTTCTGCGAAGCTCCGTCGGTTCCTTTGACCCAGTCGATCGAAGCATCGATGACAAGTCTTGGTGGAGCCGTGTTTAGATCGACATCAACTACTTCTTCACAGCTGAAGAAAAGTATTGATAAGAAAAGAATGGCTATATATTTTATATTTTTCATGATATCGTTTGTCTGATTAGAATTTGAAATTGTAGGTTACGCTTGGTATGACTCCGAAGATCGAAAGTCGTACGGCTTCATTTCTTCCAGTATCTTCATTCTGCCTAAAGGTCATCGAAGCAGAATTCATACGGTTGTATAAGTTGTAGATGCTGAAAACCCATTCGCCTTGCCAGCCTTTTTTCTTATCTGGTTTTGGAACATAAGTTGCCGAAACATCTAAGTGATGGTAGGCTGGAAGACGGTCGTCATTTCGAGCTCCGTAACTCGGAACAATAATACCGCCATATTCATACTGACCGTTCGGATAAGTAACCGGCTGTCCTGATTGCAATGCAAATGTACTTCCGAAAGACCATTTGTCGTTTAAGCTATAAGATGCGGTAACAGCCAAATTGTGCGTTTTATCATAACCAGTGCTGTACCATTTTCCGTTGTTGATTCCTGTTTCTGCAGCCGTTCTTCCCGGTGTCTGCTGTTCAGAACGAGATAAAGTATATGAAATCCAGCCATTTAATTTGCCTGAATTTTTTCGTAATAATACTTCCAAACCATACGATCTAGACTTTCCGTTCAAGACTACTTGTTCGATAGCTTCATTGGCAATAAGATCGGCTCCGTCGATATAATCGATTCTGTTTTTTACTTTTTTGTAATAGATTTCGGTTTCCAAAGTATAATCGTCGTTGTGGAAATTTCTGAAATATCCTAAAGCTACCTGATCCAAAAGCTGCGGCTTGATGAATTTGTCGCTAGGCGCCCAAACGTCCAGAGGAGTGGGAGAAGAGGTATTCGAAATCAAGTGGATGTACTGGCTCATTCGGTTGTAGCTTGCTTTGATGGACTGATTGTCGCTTAGCTGATAAGATACGGCAAGGCGAGGCTCAAGATTGTCGAAAGAAGCGATTGTCTTGCCACTGCCAAAGTGTTCGGTTCCTATTGGTTTTCCTTTTTCGTAAATCTGAAGTTCTTGGTTGAAAGTCACGGCTTCATTGTTGGCATAGATATTCATGTCTTGCTGTCCAAGGCGATAGAACATGCTATAGCGAAGACCATAATTGACACTAAGTTTTTCAGTCACTTCCTGCTCTGCGTCGATATAAAGTGCAGGTTCGAGAGCGTATTTTTTGTCCAATTGGTCGTGGTTGATTCCTGAAGAGGGGCCTGTAGGCGAAATAGTTCCTGGGTTGAAATCATAATAGACCACATTTAGGCCATAGGTCATTTTTAGCTTTTCGCTTATATAATGCTTGAAATCATATTTGAAGTTGTAATTCTTGATTCCAGAATCCCAGTTCAATCCAACGAAATCGAGCTTAAGTCCATAGTAATAATCGCTGTAGATCATAGACATGTTGGAGAATAACTTATCCGAAAAAAGATGGTTCCATCTCAAGTTCAATACCGCATTTCCATACACATTATTGAACTGGTCGTTGATGTCAAAAACGTCTCTTCCGAAATATCCGGATAAAAAGAGGCTGTTGTTGTCATTCAGCTTGTAGCTCAATTTAGTATTTAGGTCATAAAAATAGGCGCTGTTGTTATTATCAGTAAGCTTTAAAAACAAATGTGCATACGAGCTTCTTCCTGCTACAAGAAAGGAACCTTTTCCTTTCTCGATAGGCCCTTCTGCTAAAAGTCGGCTGGAAATCAGTCCGATACCACCATTCATGTGGAATTCATTGCTATTTCCTTCTTTTTGGTAGATATCCAATACTGAAGAAACGCGGCCTCCGAAACGAGAAGGAATGCCTCCTTTGTATAGTTTCAGGTCTTTAATAGCGTCTGAATTAAAAACAGAAAAGAATCCGAATAAGTGAGATGAATTATAAATCAGGGCTTCGTCAAGAAGGATAAGATTCTGGTCGGCTGCTCCGCCTCGTACATTAAATCCTGATGAACCTTCGCCTGCATTCGTAACTCCAGGCAGTTGAAGAATTGATTTTAGGATGTCGGTTTCTCCTAATACTGCGGGCATTTTTTTAATTTCCTGAATGGAGAGCTTGTTCACGCTCATTTCAGGTTTTTTGATATTAGCAATGTTTTTTCTTTCGGTAATTACGATTTCATCAAGATTCTGGGTAGTACTTTCCAAGCTGATGTTTTTCCGAAGATTTTGCTGCAACGATATTTTTTCTTCAGAAGTCTGGAATCCCATGTAGCTGATTTGAAGCGTGTAATCGCCTTTTGGGACAGAGAGGGAGAAGAAGCCGTATTCGTTTGTGGTTGTCCCCGATTGTAGTTCAGGGATGAAGATGTTGACCCCGATCAGGGTTTCATTGCTCTGGGAGTTGACAATCGTACCGCTTATGGTGACTTTGTCTTGGGCTTTTGCCCAGCTTCCGATGAGGAAGAGCAGGATTAATAAAGGAACGTTCGTTTTTTGATTCATGATTGATTTGATTGTTATTGTTCTGTGAGAAAATTCACTTTCTAGAAAACGCCTATGTTTAAGAATTATTTTACAAAAACATAATTTAACGTTTCAGAACGTAGGACGACAAACAAATCGGAATGTTACATTATTTAACTTTAAGAAATCTTTATTTAGGGAGATAGAGGATAAAAACAGAACCAATATCAGGCTTGCCTTCGGCTTTGATAAATCCGTTATGGTTTTCGATAATCTTTTTGCAGATGGCGAGCCCTATCCCGGTTCCGGAATAATCAATGTCTGTTTCGAGTCGCTTGAAGAGCATAAAGATCTTTTCAGAGAATTCTTGCTTGAATCCTATTCCGTTATCGGTTACGGTTATCTTGTAGTATTTTTTATCGGAAAGTTCGATATCATTGATTTTCTCTCCGTTTTTGATTTTTACTGCTTTGATCTTAATGACCGGAGATGTGGTTTCTTTACTGTATTTTAGCGAATTAGAAATAAGATTAACGAATAATTGGTGTATCTGGAACGGAATTGTATTTAGTTTCGGCAAGTTGCCAATTTCGATTACTGCGTTTTTTTCTTCGATGTTTAGAGCAAGTTCATGAACCACATCTTCGAGAAGCTTGTTAAGGTTGGTCTTTACAAAAACTTTGTCGTCTTTTATGGTTTTTGAATAGTCGACCAAATCCATCATCAGGTTCTGCATCCTATTCGCAGCATTTTTGATTTTTGAGAAATAATCCCTTCCTTTTTCTGAAATAGTTTCAAAATCAGAATCTTCAATCCTAGAAATAAACATTTGTATTTTTCGAAGAGGCTCCTGCAAGTCATGACTCACGATCTGGTTGAACGATTCTAATTCAGCATTCATAGCAATCAGCGTCCTGTTTTTTTCTTCCAATGCCAGCTTGTTCGTGTATTCTTCGGTAATATCATTGCTGACGCCAATCTTGACAAGTTCTCCTTTGCTGTTATGCGTAAAATCTCCTGTTGAGTTGATGTATCTTATTTCACCGTCTTGGCGCACAATCCTATAGATCATTGATGTTGGCGTATGATTTCGCATTGACTCTTCATGCTGTCTTACCGCGTCTTCTACGTCATCTGGGTGGATAAAAGGAGTAAAGTTGTCTAGATTTTGTTCAAAAGCATGTGGCTTGAGTCCTAATATCCGAAAGAAATTATCGGAATAAAAAAACTTGCCTGTCTTGACGTTTATTTTCCAATGACTTATTCCTGCTACTTTTTCAGCATTATCAGAAACTTGGTTGACAAATTTCAGCTCTTCGTTCAGCTTCCTTACTTTTACGAAATCAAGGTTTATCTTGTTGAGGGAAAATAACAATACGACCAAAGTTATGATTGTGAGCGAAAAAGCTGTGATTGTTGACGTTTCAATATCATAACGATGATTGATATTGTGCAATTTTAACTTCGTAACTTCCTTATCAATAAGTTTGTATATTTTTTGTTGGATAGCTTTTGTCTGCATGTTTCCTTCAATTAATTTGGCATGCAGTAGGGCAGGATCGGTAATTTTTGAATTGGAAATGGCCAAGACTTCTTCAAAAAGCGCTAGCCTTTTTTGGATATCTTTGCTCAGGTTTTCGATATTCTGGATATCTTCGCGACTTGAATAACCGGTTTTTAGCTGGGAAAGACCGTTGAAGAGTTTTCGTTTAAGTTGCAGATTGTTTTCATAAAAAAGGGAATCTTTGGTAATGATATAGCTTCGGATCCCGCTTTCCCTTTGGATTATTTCGGTGATGATTTTTTCGAGCTCAAATTGTTTCTTATTAGAATCCGAAATCAAATCTACAGATTGGTTCAAGCTTTTCATCTGGATATGAAAAACGATAGCGACGCTTATCACCAAAATAAAAGATACCCCTAGAGCTGTTCTGTAAACAAGTGTAGGGGTAAGTAATTCCTTTAATTTCATATCCTTTAGTTTTCGCCTTTATATGCTGAAAAAGAAAGTGTCTTTGTTTAATCCAGAAGTATGGAATTGCCAATTTATATTGACGACTTCTTTAAGCACTTTTTTCAAATTCGTAAAATCATTTGGCTTTTTGATGTAGATGTTGGCACCGCCTACAAACGTTTCTTCTATGTCTTTTTCTGCCGATGAGGTAGAATAGATGGCTATGGATATATCCTTGAATTTAGAATTCTGCCTAATTTCTTTGAGGCATTCATTCCCATTCTTGCTCGGCATGTTTAAATCTAAGAATAAAATATGGGGCAGGATCGTATCCGGATGTTCCAAGTAATCCATCAATTCTCTTCCGTTTTTGAAAACGGTCAGATTGTTGTTGATTTTTAATTCTTTTATTGCATCATTAAAAAAATTGCGATCATCTTCATCATCATCTGCAAGCATAATATTTATCGGAGACTTATCCTTAATCATGGTTTAGGTTTTTTTTTGATATCTCAAATATAGCGTTTAATTTCTTTATTCCTTAGTCATGTTGCGCCTTTTATCGACAATCCTTTTAAACATTGAAGGCGTAAGCCCTGTTGTTTTTTTGAATTGTCCGGATAAATGGGCTACGCTGCTGTAATTCAATTTATAAGAAACTTCTGTCAATGTGAGTCCGTCTTCTATAATTAGCTTTTTGGCTCGCTCTATTTTCTGCATGATTATATAATTCTCTATTGAGGTATAGGTATGCTCAGAAAATATATTCGAAATATAGCCGTAGCTAAGATTGAGTTTATCCGAAAGATAAGATGAAATGGTCGAGGTAGGGAGTTTGTCTTTTTCATATACCATTTCTACTATAGTGTCTTTTATTTTTTGGATGAGCTGGCTTTTTTGGTTATCGAGCATTTCGATACCGTATTTTTTTAGGGCCTCTCTCAGCTGGGAATAGATTTCTTCAGGAATTGCTTCCTTGAATTCGATCTCGCCTAAGTCTAAAAGCTGGTATTGAATGCCAAATTTTTCAAGTTGTTCTTGCAAAATTACCCTGCAAGCTTGGTTAATATCATATTTGATGTATAGTTTCATATTCGTGTCGCAGATTAGGACAATAAATTTATTAAAAAATGTTCTAAGTCCTATCGTTTCTCACCGACTATTCACATGAATTTTTAATTGCATATAGTTTTTAGTTAGGAGTCAGCTACTTAACGATATAAAAATGGAATGCTTTATAAAGCATTCCATTTTTTATAAATTGAGATTCATAGCATTTTCTCCCGTTTTAATCAATTGATAGGTTTTTACGTTAATTTTATTTTATTTTTTAATAAATTGGTTTAGTTTGTTTTACAAATCTCAGTTTTGTTAATACGTAAATAGTTACATTATTAATATTTTAATTTATATAATTTCTATTCTTATTGTGAAATAGAGGCAAATTTTCTGTTTTCATTCTATAACTATTTCTTAAAATTATGTAAAAATTTTTGTTAACAAAATTATAACTTTGATAACTAAGGTAAAATGTACCTGCCCAATTTATTAGTTCAATTAAAAACACAAAATCATGAAAATAGCATCCTTATTCTTATCGATTTTTGTTTTCGCAATTGCCGCCTATTTCTTTGCGGTCGATTTTAGAAGCTCTTTTGAGCTGAACTATATTATCTATATGAGCCTGTTGTTAATCTTGATGTCGATATGTGTCGTTGGGATTATGATTAATTTGCCGCTGTTCATTCGTGGAAGGCGGAAGGTGAATGTGTTTTTATACAGCAATTTTTCACAAAAAAAGCTTGCGGCGAAACACAAGCGAATCATGAGGCTGAAACAGCATAATCATTTCAAGGAAGAACCAAAATATCAAGATACTGTTTAGTTTATGCAAGTATACTAAATGCAAAACGGCTTATAACCATAGCATAAGCCGTTTTTTTATTTTCTAAGCTGGACGCTTCTATAATACTGCATTTTTTAGCTTTGAAGCTTCGTAATGTTTTTTGTTTACTGTTTTTTCTTCTCCTTTCGGAAGAGTACTCAACGATTCTCTTTCTCTTTTTCTGTAGCCTTTGTGGAATAGTTTGTCTTCCATGTCCGATGCCTTGTCGCACATTGCATCCCAGTGCCCAGTTTTTTTCATGATCATTCTGGCTACTGCTACGGCAGCAAATCCAGCTGCAATTCCTAATATTAAGTTTTTGGTTTTCATTGTGTTAATGTATTAGTTATTTTTTGATACTTAAATTTACGATTTTAAAAACGGTTATGTATTAATGATTTTATAAAATTTGAGATTTTTAGCCTCCGACAATTTCTCCGCCGTTAATATGTAATATCTGGCCGGTCATATAACTTGCGTCTTGGCTGGCCAAAAAAACATAAGCTGGCGCGACTTCGCTTGGTTGTCCTGCTCTGCCCATTGGGGTATCTTTGCCAAATTTCTTGACTTCTTTCCCATCAAAACTCGAAGGAATCAAAGGCGTCCATATGGGTCCAGGGGCTACACCGTTGACACGAATGCCTTTTTCTGCGAGCATATTCGAGGCAGAACGCGTGAAGGAAACAATAGAGCCTTTGGTGCTCGAATAATCTAAAAGGTGCGCGCTTCCGCGATAGGCTGTTACAGAGGTGGTATTAATGATGGTGTCGCCTTTTTTCATGTGCTTCATCGCTTCGATTGAAACATAAAAAAAGGGAAATATATTTGTCTCGAAAGTTTCTAGAATCTGTTTTTTGTCTATTTTCTGGATTTCTTTTTCTGGAAATTGAACAGCGGCATTGTTGACCAAAATATTCAAAGAGCCAAATTTTGCTATAGTTTTCTTGACAATGTTTCTGCAGAAAGCTTCTTTTTTAAGATCGCCTTTTAGCAGCAGGCATTCTTGACCTTCTTCAAGAATCATTTTTTTGGTGTCTTCGGCATCTTTGGTTTCGTTATAATAAGCAATAGCAATATTGGCTCCTTCTCTCGCAAAGTGAACGGCTACGCTTCTTCCTATACCGCTATCGCCGCCGGTAATCAATGCCGTTTTTCCTTTTAGCTTGTTGCTTCCAGTATAGTCCTTGCGGATAATTTCGGGTTCCGGAATCATTTTATATTCTTTTCCGGGTTGGGATTGCTGCTGAGCGGGAAAAGAGTCTGGCTTTTTCATGTCAAAGAGATTTTCGGTTTTAAAAAACAGAAGTAAAAAAGGAATCCCTGCTCTTTAGTAGCAGGGATTCCTGAATAAATAATCCCCAAAATTAAATAATTGGGCCCTCACCCAATTACCTAGTAGGTTTGCGATCAAAAATCATCATCAGTCGGATATCCCTCCAATAGGTCGTCATTAATATCTGCAACTGCACATATCATGGACGGACTGAAAAATCCCATTAGCCAATCAGGCAGTTTGGATTTCAGATCTATCGAGTTTTCCGACCCAAGATTTAGATTACGGTTGTTTTTATTATGATTCTCTTCCATGTCTAGATTCCTTTGAAATGTTTTGACGTATTATGGCGTAGGCGTTTTTGTCGTATCTGTAGGAACGGCCATAGTGTCTGGAGCAGGCGTGGTGGCTGGTTCTACATTGGTGGTGTCGACAATATCTACATCAACATTTGTTTCTGTCGGTTTTTCTTTGCAGGAGATAGTCATACTCATCATAACAATGGCTGCCGCGAAGAATAATTTACTGGCTATACTTTTCATACTTTATTTTTTAGGTTACTATATTCAAATTTCTCCTTTTTAAGACAAAAACCTCTTACACAATTAATAGAAAAAGTTATATGATGTGTTTTAACGCAAAAAGGACTGCTTTTTTACGGCAGTCCTAACGCAATCAAAATCCCCAAAAATCTACTTTTCAATAACGATAAAGTCGGAACGCCTGTTGGCCAGATGTTCAGCTTCGGTACATTTTATTCCGTTTTTGCATTTGTTTGTCAAGCGGCTCTCGCCATACCCGATGGCGCTTTCGATACGCGATGGATCGATTCCTTTTGACAAAATATAAGTTCTTGTTGATTTTGCTCTGCTGTCTGAAAGCTTCATGTTGTAAGCATCTTTTCCTCTTGAATCGGTATGAGACTCAATCTTGATCTTGATGTTCGGAAACTTAGACATCGCAAAAACGACTTTGTCTAATTCTGTAGCTGCTTGTGGCGTGATGTCTGACTTATCATAATCGAAGAAGATTGGATTGATGTCGATTTTTTCTTTATCGCCATCAATAACAACTAAATCCTCGTATTTGCTCAACTCAAAATCCACGTCTTTGATTTCGGCACCGTTGACTTTTTTACTTTCCAGCTCTTTTTCGTCTGTGCTATGGCCAGGTTTTGTAGCAGAAACTTTGACTTTCATGCCGCACGGAACGCTAATTCTATACGTTCCGAAAGTATTGGTCGCTACTTCAGAGATTTTATCGCCAAACATATCCGCAACAATTACCGTTGCTTCTGCAATAGGCAGCTTGCTTTTCGAATTGGTCACTTTGCCAGAAACCCACTGATTGCAAGGAGCTTTTTCTTTGGTAAAATAATAAAGGTCGTCGTCGCCTTTGCCTTGTGCGCGGTTGGAAGAAAAGTAGCCGTAAGTATCTTTCGGGTCTACGATATACGCAAAATCATCTTTGTTGCTGTTTATCGGCGCTCCTAAGTTTTTAGGCTCAGAAAAAGTTGCATCTTGTTTGAATTTGCTTTCATAGATATCAAGGCCTCCCCAGCCAAAATGTCCATCTGAAGCAAAATACAGTATGCCGTTCGAAAACGAAGGAAACATGTCGTTACCTGCGGTATTTATTTCAGGACCTAGATTTTTTGGCGGGCCGATAGTACCATCTTCTGCAATTTGGCAGACATACAAGTCTGAACCTCCGTATCCTCCAGGCATATCCGAAGCAAAGAACAGCCATTTCCCGTCTTCGCTCAAGGCTGGATGTCCTGCGGAATATTTCTTGTTGTTGAAGAAAATATCTTGAGGTTTGGTCAGCTTTCCATCGGCAATAGTGCCTTTTACGATCTTGAAATTGTTGGTGCCTTCCTCGTCGTTAACGAGTTTCTTTTTGCGGACAATATTGGTCGAATAGTAAACAGTCTGCAGGTCTGGCGTAAAAGCAACCGTAGCTTCGTGATATTTGGTCATGGCATTCGGAAGAAAAACAGTCTCGTTAAATAGGCTTCCATTAGCCGTATTTCTTTCTGCTACATAGAGATTCAAGAAAGGCTGCCTGTTCCAGTTATAAAGCTTTTCCTTGAATTTTGTAGTGTCCTTGCTTGAAGAATAGACTACCTTGTCACCATAAAAAGCCGGTCCGAAATCAGACTTGTCGGTATTGATTTCTAAATTGCGGATCGTATACAAAGGCTTTTCTTTAGACAAGCTGTCCATCTGTTTTTTTAGCCTTGTATAATTGGCAATCCTTTTTTGGTCGCCCTTGCTGGCAAGATATTCTTTGGTGATTTTATCGGCCTTGTCATAATCTAACACGCCTTTTAAGGATTCTATATACCTGATAAAATAATCGTCTGGAATGCTCGTGCCTTGGATATCATATAGTTTTTGGTACCATTTGAGCGCATTTCGCTTATCGTCGATGTAGTAGAATGAATCTCCAGCATTTTTGAGTGTCTGCGTTGAAGGCGATTTTTCTTTCTCCAGATATTCTTCATAAGCCTTTGAAGCATCTACATAAGAAAACTCCTTGAATAACTTGTTGGCCTTCTTTAAATTGCTTTGTGCGCTAACAGATGCGATGCTAAGGCACAGGAATAGTATGTATATATTTTTCATGAGCTTGTTTTTTAGAAGAATCGTTGCGATTTGATTTGACTTGTTTTTCTAGACAATTGGTAGCGCAGGATGATCTCGTGAGAACCATCATTGTATTTGTTGAGGTCGGTCGTGGTATAATCGTACGAATATCCAACGAAGAAATCTTTCGAAATCTGAAACCCGGCCAAAGCACTAACGGAATCATCCCAGCGGTATCCAGCACCCAGAGTAAATTTCTCTTGGATAAGGAAATTGGCCGAAACGTCTACAGAGATAGGCGCTCCGCTCACTCCTCGGGCTAAAACAGCCGGTTTAAACTTGAAATTGTCTGAAAAATTAAAAACATAGCCTCCGATAAGATAGTAGTGAAGCCTTTCGATCTGCACGGATTCTTGAATGTCATCATAATAATCGCCTTTAATAAAGCTTGGAACAGAAGCTCCGACATACCAATTGTCAGAATACAAATAAGCTCCGGCTCCAATAGAAGGCGTTATTTTGTTATTGATGTTCGTGTTTAGCATGGCATCAGAACCGTCATAAAATCTTCCTTTCGACCAATCGACGTTCAAGACTCTAGCTCCGGCTTTTACTCCAAAAGCGAGTTTGGTTTTGTAGCTGAACATTAGCGTGTAGGAGAAATTTCCGTCAAGGTAAATTTCATTAGAAGGACCTAGGTTGTCGTTTACGGCTGTAAATCCCAAACCGATCCTGTCATTTGCCAGCGGACTGTGAAGCGTAAAAGCTTGCGTCGACGGAGCGCCGTCTATTCCGACCCATTGCGAGCGATGCAACAGGACCGCTTCAAGCGTTGCTGTTGATCCTGCATAACCTGGATTTACTGTCAGGGGATTATACATGTATTGCGTATATCCCGGGTCTTGTTGCGCATTGGTTTTTATCGAAATCAAGATAAAAAGAAATGCTATGCTGATTTTGTATATAGTGATTTTCATACTCTTGCTATTTTTAAATTGAAATTATCCTTTGGAATTAGCGGATTAAATAAAGCCATCCGCTTTTTGTTCCAGTTCCATCACCTAAATCAAGAATATAATAGTACGTTCCGGTCGGAAGTTTTTTGTCTTCATTGATAGGAGAGTTGACATTCGCAGTTCCGTCCCAAGTATTTTGGTAGGCTCTGGTCTTATAAACTTCAACACCATAGCGGTTGTGAATCTGCAATGTGTTGTTTGGATAATTCTCAATGCAGTCAATTCGGAATAAATCGTTATCACCGTCATTATTCGGACTGAATTCATTGTATACAACCAGACATATAGGCTCAATAGAAAGTCGTGCTACGTTATTGCTTAGATCAGAATCTGAAGGATTCGAAGAGGCTATAGTAACCGTATTTTCATAATTTCCTGTCGATAGCACTTTTACCGTAATCTGCAACGTAGCTGTTTGTCCAGTTCCTAGGTTAGGAATAGTCCAAACTCCAGAAGTATTAGAATAGGTTCCAAAGGAAGCGTTTGAACTTATGTATTGGAAACCGCTCTGCAATGGCTCGTTGATTATTAAATCGGTAAAATGGCTTAGACCGCTATTAGTTACAGTAATCGTAAATACTATATTTTCGTCTATGCTCGGTCTAAGATTGCTTGCTGTCTTGCTGATCGTAATGTCTGAGCAGACTCCGATAGTAATATCTCGCGTAGCAAAATTATCGCTTGAACAGCCTGTAGTATTCGTGAAAGTAACGCTTATGGTTCCTGTTCCTACGCTATTCCAGGTTACAGTAGCAAAATTATCTGTGGTCTGGCCACCAGCTGTAATAGTACCGCCAGTAGCATCCCAAATATAATCTGACATTCCTGCTGCAGTAGTGTAAGTTACAGCTTCAGAATAACAAGCTTCATTGCCTCCGCCAGTAATTACTGCTAGGCCGTCGGTCAAGAATTGAACTGTAATCGCTAGCCTTGTGGCGCTTTGACAAGTTCCATCGCTTAAAGCAACATAATAAATGCCTGCTACTAATGGCGTTGTTGAGGCTAAGGCATTTCCTCCGTTCGGCGTGTTGTAGAACACGACGTTGGTTTCATTTACCTGAAGGTCGGCTACCGTCGGTCCGTCTGCTTGACAGAATTCCTGAGTAGGATCGTTTGTCGTCGGCGTATTTGGATTGTTTACTGTAACCGTAATCGCAAGCCTGTTGATGCTTTGGCATATACCGTCTACAGTGACTGCATAATAAATTCCGCTAGTCAGTGCGGTTGTCGGAGCTAAAAGGTTGCCTCCGGTTGGCGCATCATAAAAAGCGATGCTCGTTCCGTTGACTTGGATACTTGCTACAGTTGGCGCGTCAGACAGACAGAAACTTTGCGATGCATTGTTTGTCGTTGGAGTAGAAGGATTCGTTATGGTTACTGTAATGGCAAGCCTAGCTTCACTTTCGCAGATTCCATTTTGGATAGAAGCATAATAAACTCCAGATGTCAATACCGTAGTAGTTGGTACCAGATTGCCGCCTGTCGGTGCGTCATAAAATATGACACCAGCTTCATTGACTTGTATGTTTCCGACTGTCGGATTGTTAGCCTGGCAGAAATTCTGCGTCGTACTGTCCGTTGTAGGAATTCCGACTACAGTTATCGTTACTGCAATTTCAAGGCGCGTTACGCTTTCGCATCCTGTTGCATCTAACAAACTCGCATAATAGGTTCCGTTGGTCAAGGCATCTGTCGGAGCTAAAGCAGTTCCGCCTGAAGGCAGGTTATAGAAGACAACATTCGGTTCGTTTACTTGTAAATCAGCAACTGTAGGATTTTCAGATCGGCAGAATTCCTGCGTATTATCATTTGTTGTCGGCGTTGCAGGATTGCTTATCGTTACCGTGATTGCAAGCCTTACAGCGCTTTCACAATCGCCTACTTGAAGCGCTACATAATAAATTCCAGCAGTCAACGGAGCGGTCGTAGCCAATGGCGTGCCGCCTGTCAGTACATCATAAAATACAACATTCGACTCATTGATGTCTAAATCCCCAATTGTCGGATTGTTCGCCAAACAGAAATTCTGTGTCGTATTTTTTGTCGTTGGCGTAGCAGGATTTGCCACAATAACGGTTATGGCTAATCGCGTTTCGCTTTGGCAAATACCATCTGTTAGCGCGGCATAGTAAATTCCGCTAGTCAAGGCTGCTGTTGGAGCATATTGGCTTCCTCCGGTTGGAGCATTGAAGAAAATTACATTCGTTTCATTGGTCTGAATGCTTGCTACGGTCGGATTGTCTTCCAGACAGAAATCTTGCGTATTGTCATTAGTTGTCGGTATTCCGATTATGGTAATGTTGACTGTAATTTCAAGACGTATTACGCTTTCGCATCCTGTCGGGTCTAATAAGCTGGCATAATAAGTTCCGCTTGTCAAAGCATCTGTTAATGCTAATGGCGTGCCGCCAGTTGGCGCGCTATAGAAAATTACATTGGTTTGATTAACATCCAAATCAGCTACAGTCGGATTATCGCCTTGGCAGAAGTTTTGCGTAGGCGTATCTGTTGTCGGCGTTCCCGGATCGGTAATTGTCACTGTAATTGCTAATCTGATTTCACTTTCACAAGTTCCGTCTAAGATGGTAGCGAAATAAATTCCAGGAGTCAGCGGTGTTGTTGGAGCCAGCTGATTGCCGCCTACCAACGCATCGTAAAATACAACATTGGCTTCATTTACTTGGATAGAGGCCACTGTTGGATTAGCCAGCTGACAAAAGTTTTGGATAGGTTCGGCTGTTGTCGGTGTCGGAGGATTTCCGATCGTAACAGTAATGGCCAATCTCAGATCGCTTTCGCAATCGCCGTCAATCTGTGCGGCATAATAGATTCCTGGAGCCAACGGAGTCGTTGTTGGTAGCGGAACTCCGCCTATCGGTAAGTTATAAAAGACAACGTTTGGCTCATTTACCTGCAAGTCGGCAACCGTTGGATCGTTTGTGCTACAGAAATTCTGAGTCGGATCTCCTGTTGTTGGGGCAGGAGGGTTTCCAACAGTCACTGTAACTGCTTGAAGGTTTCCTGCTGTGTTCAGACAAGTCGTATCGCTGGTTACTGCAACATAATAAGTAAATGGACTTCCGGCTGTAAGCAGGCCTGTTATAGAAAGTGTTCCGCCAGTTCCGAGCGCATACGTGATACCGCCAATTGTACCATTTGTGATAGGCTGTGTCGTATCGTTTGTGAAATAATAAGTGAACTGCGGATTTGCCAGCGTACTTGTAGGCGTAAGCGTGACAGTGCTATTTAGACAGACAGTCTTATCGTCAATCGATACATCTCCAGCGGTTGAAGGTGGCAAGATGGTAAAAGTTACTTGCGTTCTATCTGCTAAAGCAGTCTGACAGTATTCATCGGAACTGATGCCTACGAAATAGGTGTACGTTCCTGGCGCAAGCCCTGTCAATGAAAGGCTGGAATCGGTTTCTGACGGAATCAATGTTTGCGTTGTGCCGCTAAGGCTGTACCAGTAGAAAACAGGATTAGTAATAGTTAGTGTCGTATTCAAGACAGCATCCAATACTACGTTTCCTGTAGTCGAACAGAAGGAAGTCGTATTGCCTCCGTTGATTTGAACCGAGGCTATTGCGTCTTCTGGTGCTGTTTCTGTAACCGTTACGCTTACTCTGCCTCGTGACATAAACTCGCATCCAAATCGAACAGGCTGAATGTAATAGACATGTTGTCCGGCTGACAATCCATCAGGAATTGTAAATGAATTTCCTGTCGAGACAATATTGCCTCCAACTCTGGCATCGTACCATATAAAAGACGTACAGGCTATGGAATCGGCTTCCAGTGTAATCGTTTCTCCTTGACAAGCTTCAATAGCATTATTGATATCGGAACCTTCAATCTTAGTATTGGCAACTCTTTCAATATTGTGAATTCTTAATTGGTCTAAGACATTGGCAACACCTCCAAATCGTATCCTGATTCGGTCAAAAGATTCTTGAGGAACGATGGTAAGAATGGCTTCTTGGTCGCCAGGTAACAGCTGTAAATTTAATAAGACACTTGAATTGTCGATTGGCGCACCAGACAAAGCATCGTTTAACATAGGCTGTATGCTTAGTCCCGCAAGAAGATTGAGCGTCAATAACGTGCTTGGTCTTGAAATTCTTATTTTTAAAGTATCCCCTACGATTGAAGGAGTCCTGAAAACTGCCGTAAGCTCGGCTGCCGCTAAAATTCCCGCACCGCTAAATAGGGTCGCAAAAGAAGTTTCGCTGTTGTCTATGGCATTACGAGGTGTACCTACGCCAACTAATGCTGTCGCTGCGCCAACTCCTAAATCAATAGCTCCAAAAAGAACATCTTCGGCATCGCCAGTTCCGCAGGCAACTTGAGTAACCGGATTCTTGTAATACGCTTCATAGACTTTAGCGCTTTGGGCAACGCTTACAAGCGAAGTAATTTCTATTCTTACGCCGTCATAAGCCTGAGGGCCTGTATTGTTTGACGGGACGAAAGTGTATTCAAAGTTGTTTTGTCCTGATAATAAATTAAGAAGCGAACCCGAAACCGGCTGTAGCGTACCTACATCTACCGGAACTCCCGAACCATTTCTTTTTGTACCTACGACAGAAAAGCCGCCTACAAGAGTGAGTCCGCTATATTCAGAGCCTAATTTTAAGGTAACTGCAGTTCCGGCTGGAATAGTTTCATTCCATTCTAAAATCTGTGAAGTGGTTCCTATACCCAAAAGTCCTATTCCTGTTGTAATAGTAGAAAACGTCTGAGGATTTCCATCTGCGGCACTTCCGGCATTGATTACGCCGCCCGTGAGTATGGTATTCCAACGCTGAGAATCGGCATAATTTCTTTCTGTCAGCGGAGGACATTCAGCAGGATCGAGTACGGTTATCGTTACACTTCCGCTTCTAGAGCATGTTCCGTCTACGGCTATCACGGTAAAAGTATATATCCCAGCAGTTGCGAACGGACCTGCAATATTAGAAGGAAGCGCAGTTCCTGTTGCAGTATACCATGTGATAGTTCCTGTAGAAATAGCATTTAGAGTAACTGTATTTCCAATTTGGGTAACCAGAGCCGTATTTGCAATAGCAAGACTTGGCTGTGGGTTTACTGTAACTACAACTGGAAGTACATCCGAAGAACAAGAAGTATTCGCACTCTGTGCTTGGATATAAAAGGTACCGCTAGAGGTTATATTGGATGCTGCTTCCGGCGTAATAGGAGTGTTGGAAGCATCAAAGAAAATATAAGTGTTGTTTGGACTGAGGTTCAGTATCGCATCAGCTAGATTAACAGAACCGCATCCTGAGATGGCAGATTGTACTTGCAGCGAAAGTACGGTAGAGAAATTTACAGTAACTTCTTTAAGGGTGTTGGCCGCATTTTCGCAGAGTCCGCCTGAAGTTAAAGATATAAAATAGGAGTAAGGCGAATCGGTAGCATTTAGCCCACTGATAGTAAGTGCTCCCGTAACTGGATCTTTTACATACGTTACTCCTGCATCGCCGGTATACCCAGTCGTGATTTCTTGCGTCTTATTTTGGTCGGTATAGTATCGAATAAGAGCGCCTCCCAAGCTTGTCGTTGGCGAAAGCGTTATGTTTCCTTGACAGGCAGTGAGCGTGTCGGGAATATTGATGTCGGCAGCAGTCGGAACGGCTATCACCTTAACAGGAACCGCGACTCTTCGCGATTCTTCCGTACATCCGATTTTTGCGGCAGCGACATAAAATACAGTATCACTGTTTAGTTGTGTAGTTTGAAATGGAACACCAGATGCGACTGTTCCTAAAGCAACACCGCCTTGAGCAGTATTGTACCATCTGATTTCATTTCCAGGCGCTGTAGTTGCAATTAGAGAAGCCGTAGTTCCTGAGCATATTATCGCGTTCAAGGTAAATGGGTCGGTGATGGTCGGCAGTTTAGGAACGCGAACAATATCGTATAAGTCAAGGCTCTGTGTCAGCTGCAGGTTGAGCAAGGAAGAATAGCGAATCGTAATTCTATCGGCAGGTGCATTTGGGGCAAAAGGGATGGAAGCGATTTGATTTCCTTGCAGTAGCGTCAGAAGGTCAAGATTGAGCAGTGAGTTCAATGACCGCGAATCTACGATTGCAGGACCGTTGTAAGCAATGATTTGGATATTGTTCGCGACACCTAAAGCTAATAGGGAGGGGTCTACTTTCAGTCTGATGTCAAATTCATCTGTCGTCTCGGAAAGGCCGTCAAAATAAACGGTCTGCTCGATTGAGGCTGCTACGCCCAAGATTCCGAGACTTAATTTAGAGAAACTGTTTGGATTAGAATCTAATACGTTTTGCGGATTAATTACGCCGGCACCGCCCAGATTTAATAAATCAAGGCTGATACCTTCTCCACTATACGAAGTATAAGAAGCATAGCCGCAATTGTCTGCGTCAGAAATATAAAATGCATCATAGACGCCAAGTTCTTTAGTGTTGAATAGGCCTAGCAAGCTGCCAATCCTGTTTCTGAGTCGGATTCTATTATAAGGCTGAGACGGAGTGATGGCAATAAAAAAGGCACCTGTCTCGTCTGTCACGATTCGGAGCCTTTCTGTGGCAAATTCGCCAATGTCTTGGCTGTCACCCTGGAGAATTATGCTATTTCCGTTTTTTGCCTGGACCGTAAATTCTTGATTTCCTATCAATACAGCACCTAATACGTTAGAAAGTAAGTTTCCAAGACTTCCGCCCAGCAATGCCGGAAGGAGATTCTCGTCTGTTTGTATTTTTACATAAGAAGTAGTATTCGCAGGCAAAGGCGCCGGATACTCTAGTTCGATATAGCCAGAATAGGCTCCAATCCCTAAGGCTAGTCCTGAACTAGCTCTGACGGCAGCTTTAGTAGCGAGGTTTCCGTCAACTGCATTAGAGGAAAGATCAGTGTTGTTTTCGCTTGAAACTGCCGTAGCATAAACTCTAGTGGATTGCGCACTGAGAGGATTATGGTAAAAGAGCAGTAAAAGAAAAATAGGAAAGTATCGAAAATAATACGCCCCTAGAAAAGTAAAATTAATTTTCATAAGCAAAGCATTTAGTTAATAGATAGATTTTGGGAACCTTTGTTTTTAACGGGAAATTAATAGTTTTCTTAAAGTTTTTCTTACATTTTTATTGTAAATGAGTAATTATGAATAATTTATAATATGTTTTGAGTGGTATTTTTAGAAAAAGTATATATTTGTTTTCGAATTGTTATTAATCTTTAAAACGTAATAATTCATCCCCAAATTTCCAAAAGCGCGCCCTCATAGATTCATCCTGTGATATGACTTTATGCTTGGTGTTTAAAAAATACCACGAGTCCTTGTGAATATTTTTTAAAAAAATGCTTTATGAATAGATTGTGCAGTCAATTTCATAAAGTGGATTTTTAACGGAATTCATAATTTAATTTTATCTTATGATAAAGTTACAATACATTTTGCGAATATGCAAGAAAATAAATCACAAAACGCGATTAGCGTTATCGAAAGATTGAAGAAAGCGCTGAAAATCAAGACAGATATTGAATTATCTGAATTTTTGAATATTAAGCCGAATACCATTTCTACATGGAAAAAAAGAAATAGCGTAGATTTTGATTCGATAATCACAATTTGCGAGTTATACGAACTCGACCTGAACGAGATATTCTTAAACAAGAAAAAAGCTGGTTCTTTTACTAATCACACTCCTCTTATTTCTCGCGAAGTACAATTTCAATATGCAAAAGGAAACGATGTGGTCTCTTTGCTCGATATTCTCCCGAAATACAGTTTTCCTTTTATTATAGAAGAAGACTCCAGAGTGTTTCAAGTGGTAAGCAATAACATGTTTCCAGTCATAGATGAAAACTCATTCGTGATTTGTGAAAGAATAGATGTTGATAGGATTGAAAACGACTCTATAATCGTTGTAATCAGCCGAGAAAAAGGACTGTTTATTAACCGTGTGGCCAAAAGCATTTATGATGATCATATTTTTGTGCTGAGCAATGAAAATGATTTTTACAGCAGCGTCAAATTAAGCGTTGTCGAAATCGCAGAAGCCTGGGTAGTTAGAGGTGTGTTGTCTTATGATGTGAATAATGCGAATAAGTTCAAGTTTATGAACGAAAGCATCAAAAGGATAAACAAGTTCCTAGACGACACTAAAGTCAAATAATACTTTTTTAAAATATAAGATTAGCAACTGATTGGCAGAGTACTTGGATGATAAGCATTCTGCCTGTTTGGTTGCATAGGTAGCTGAATTTCTGCAAAGCTGACCTAATAAATAAAATTACCTTAAAATTATGTAACGATTTTAGAATTAGATATAAATAATTTTGTGTCCTATAAGCAATAGGAATTATGAAATTACTTTGTTTCTTACTACTCCTTTTTTGCTCCAAAAGTTTTTCGCAAACTTTTGGAAAGACTCCTATTGCTATCTATCCGTCTCCCATAGAAGAAAAGGACATGTCCTATTATAAATGGTATACCCATCCGGAAGAAGAAAACATCTATATCATTAACTTCGAGCGTGACATTAACGGATTTATTACGGCCTTCAAGGAAGTAAGACGATTACTTTCCGAAAACAACCTCAAGTTTGAAGAAACCATCAGCGATATGTCTTCATTCCATCCGAGCCTGCAGTCGGAACACAGTTACGAAGAACTGCACAATTCCGTAAAAGAAGAAAAGTCAAAAATTTTCATGACTTGGAATTCAGGAAGGGACTTTCTGACGCTTTTTTTAAAGCATGATATCTATATGCTGATAGTAGGCAATAAAAAGCCAGAATGAGATTCTTTATTCCGCAATTTTGACAAATGACACTCAAACCAAAAACTAATATTTAAAATTCATATGGATTCATCTGCTATGACTATTTTTCTTGTCGATGACGATCAAGACGACCAGCAGCTCTTTGAAGAAGTCGTAAAGGAAATCAAAGCTTCCAATAAGCTCTTGATGTTCAAGAATGCCGTAGAGCTGATGGAACATCTCAATCAAGAAAATATAGCGCTGCCGCATATCATATTCTTAGACCTGAACATGCCTTTTGTTTCGGGATCCGAATGCTTGAAAGAAATAAGAAGCAACCCTAGGTTTATGGACGTTTCTGTAGCCATATACTCCACGTCGTCTTTAGAAAAAGATATAGAAGAGACATTTATTAACGGGGCAAACATCTATATCACAAAACCTAACGACTATGCCGCCTTGAAAAAGACAATAAGAAACGTCCTGAATATTAATTGGCATTACCATAAATCAGGACTCGACAGGAAAACTTTCTTCTATAATGTCTGATTTATAAAGAGCTTAGGAGAAAGGGGATGCTGATGAATAAAAAATTCAAAATAAGTAATAAACGATAAAAAAAGGATATTCTTTTTGCAATATCTTTGCACTATTCAATAGCAATTTCTATGAAAACGTTTCTATCATCTGCCGTATTTTTCATCTGCACCGTTACAATGGCGCAAGATGTAGCTTTTATAAGCGCTATTTCCAGGACAGATAAAGGAAATGCGCGCCAGGCTTCCGATAAGATTGCCTCGCTGACAACGCTTTCCTATAGATTCTATAAGGTCATGGAGAAAGCCGCCGATTCCAGCTATACGATTATTTATGCCCCGGCTGCTATCTCTGATGTAGACCTCGAGAGCAAAAGCGAGTGGGACGAATGCCTATATGTCGACTTCAAATTGCAAAACAAGCTAGAAGCAAAAGCCTTGAAATTCCAAGCCATCAGAGGAAAATACCTCGATATCTTTCCGGCATGGAAAAAATATTTCAAGCAGAAAGCACACATCGAATATACGATTACAGATCCGACTACTCGTGAAATAGTCGACACCCATTACGGCTATCGCTTTATTCTTAAAGAAGGCGATAACGCAAGAATCCCAAGATGGAGCATAATCAATAAGTCTTAATTTTCACGACAGGCAGCTAAATCCATTCTGGAGAAGCATAATAATCATCAGGCAGATACGTGAGATACTGTACCATACGCGGATGCAATCCATGATTGGGCATAGCGCAATGCGGCAGCGTATTTTGCCAGATGATAAAGTCGCCTGCATTGGCTGCTATAGGAATAGGCTGTAACGTGTTGATTGCCTTTTCTCTCGGATGTTCCCCTTCTTCCAATCCTTCCAGCCACAAATCAATCGAATTATGGAATCCTGGCACACAGTGAAATGCGCCATCTTGCGGGCCGCAGTCCGTTAAGTATAAAAGTCCTTGCATCGCAAAAGGTATTGGCTGTTTCAAGCTGACGTCCCAATGGAGCGGACTTCCCCTAAAACGGAAATGTTCCGTCTCAGGCGGATTAAAACTTACCTTGTCTATGGTAGGATAGATTTTCGACGTTTTATAAAGCTGTTCGTACGCTTTTCGTATGCGAACAGAACCCCTGTTTTTGTTTAAAGTCTCATGATTTGAAAAACTGAGCATCAGTCCTTTTTGTTCTGCATGCCTGTTATACCAGCTTTCTTTGTCATTTGGATCCATTCCTAAGAAATTCCAAATAGCCTCTTCTGTTGCTTTACAATCTTGTTTTGAAATTGCTTCTCTTACGATAACATACCCGTTTTTATCCCAAAACTCAAGATCTTCTGGTAGGAGTACGTCATCTTCGCCTTCACTTGCAACAGCTTCAGCTTCTCTTTTTCGATTATGTATCCAAGTTTTGAAAGCTTCAAAATTAGGTTTTTCAAAATAAAGGAATTGGAGGGCGTCTTCCATGCTGATACCGAGCCGGTAGAGCGTTTCGATTTCTTTGTCCCAAGAAGTTGTATCAGAATTTACAGTTACGTGCGAACTTACTGTTCGTTCCCAGAGTTTCTCAAGAAGAGACCAAGCCATAGTTTTTATATCAAAGTTGCATCAAAAATAGCGAATAATGACAAAGAGGGTATCAAAAACAATCTCTTATTTCATTAACCATTATTTCCTATAAGATTCATTCGTTGTTCTTTAGAATGTGCGCTGTTTCCTCAATTTTTCAATGAGTTACAATTTAAATGTCAACACTTTTGTCAACGCGGTTTTTTATGTTCTTGGATGAATATGAAGTAGTTTTGATAAAGAAAGTTATTCTTTTATGAAATTCTTTCAATCAATTAAGAATACAATTATTAATGTCTAATCCTTAAAAAACAGGTATGAAAAATAATTACAAATATCTAAGACTCATTGTTGTGA
This sequence comes from Flavobacterium sp. N2550, assembly GCF_025947265.1. NCBI lineage: Bacteria > Pseudomonadati > Bacteroidota > Flavobacteriia > Flavobacteriales > Flavobacteriaceae > Flavobacterium > Flavobacterium sp. N2550. Next base: position 2,038,859 of record NZ_CP110007.1, read on the forward strand.
TATTAGGTTGCGGTTTCTATGGCCCGGCCTTTTCTCAAACAATACTTGGTACAGAGGCCCAAAAATTTCATGGCTATGAATTATCTCAAAAAGAAGGGATACTGTCAAAACTGAAAAATGTCAAAGAGGGACAAAATAACCAATTAGAAAGAAAGTCTTTGATTGGTACAGACTTAAATGAAGGAGATGCGGCACGAGAAGTCACTCCTTCAAATTATGGTTTTAAAGCCACTATCTTAAGCGGTAGAAGTGTCCCTTTTTCAAGCATCAACGATGCAGCAGGAAATGTCTATATAACCGGAACAAGCTCGAATAGCATTTCGGCTGAGGCAAACTTTGTAACCATAAAAGTAGATGCCAACGGAAACAGAGTGTGGGAAAAACGTCAAGAAGGAACATTATATGCAGCAGAGATAGGAACTAAAATTGCCCTTGATGCAACAGGAAGCCCAATTGCAACAGGAATTAAATGGAACGGAAATGATATGGATATTCGAACTGTAAAATATGATGCCGCTTCAGGAAATGTAACTTGGGAAAGAGTTTTTGATGGAGGCAGCGAAGGACTGGATGTGCCGACAGCCATGACAGTCGACGGAAACGGAAATATAATTATTGTCGGGGTCGCCTATGCCGGAACAAGCATACGCTATGTGACCTTGAAATACGATGCGGCCGGAACGCTCCTTTGGTCGGTTATTGACAGCAACGAAGTCGAAGAATCATGGAATGAGCCGACTTCAGTAGCTGTAGACAATGCAGGCAATATAGCCGTAACTGGATTTGGCACGAATGCCGACTATTGGCAGACCTACTATACAATCAAGTATGCAAGCAATGGGAATGTGTTATGGAAACAAAACTACACGTATACAGATAGCTCCGATCCGAATGATCCCGATAGTCCTTTGCAAGATACAAACTCTATCGCGCGCGATGTTACGTTTGATGCTGATGGTAATTGCTACGTAACCGGAACCCTAAATACTTTTATGAGCAAGGCAGGAACCGTAAAATATAATGCTTCCGGACAGCAGCAATGGCTAAAAATATTCAGAAGCGGTACAGATTTCACCAATGCTTATGATATTATAGTGACCCCAAATGCTAAGATCTATGTCGGAGGAAAACATCTTGGCGATTGGGTTGATGACGGCTTTTTCCTCATTTCTTATAATCCAGATGGGACAGAAAATTGGACAAGAGAAACCAACAATCTTATCGAAATAAAAGATGCCCACCTGACTTTAGATGCTACAAACCTTCCTGTCATTGCAGGTCGAGGCTTAGACGAGAATTTTGCCGACAACAAATTTGTAGCCCACAAATATAATGTTGATGGTTCGTTGGCTGGAGAAACAAGTTTTGTCAAGCCATTTTCTCCAACAGAATCGACTTCTGAGTTTATTGGAGTTGGAGTAACAAGTTCAAACAACCTGATGCCGGTTTTTACTACAGACCTTTCTGCCGAAGGAACCGTTTTTGAAACTCTAAAACTCTCTTTTACTGCGACAGCCACTCAGCCTGTGTGGAGAAATATTTATAGCAGTGATGCCTTTGCTTCGCAAGCTTTATCGGCAGTACATGATGACGATAATAATTCCTATGTTGCCGGAGTTTTCAGCACAGTGAGTGGAGATAGAGGCATATCCAACTATTACGTAAAAAAATATTCTCCGACCGGAAACCTAGAGTGGGAAAAAGTGTTCAATCCTTCCAACGGAAATGAAAGTAATGGAATTAAAATACTGGCAAATTCAAATGGGGAACTAATGGTTTACTTGATCCCATCTGAGGATGCGGCCTATCCTTTAAAAGTGAAAAAATTCACGTCGGACGGTACTTTGCTTTGGGATTTTTCTAAAAACGTTTTTGGCTCCAAACTATATGCGTTTTTTCTAGATGATTCTGGAAATGCATACATCAGCGGAAAAGCAAAAGAAAACGATTCCGATATTTTCGGAGTATTTACAACCATCAAAATATCCAATACAGGAAGCGAAGTGTGGACTGACTTTGCGACGTCTCCAAATCCAGATGACAATATCTACACTATTGAATCCGGAAAAGCAGATGCAGATGGTAATATATATTTAGTTGGAGCGTCAGGATTTGGCGGTATGATAGTCCAAGACACCAATCTTGCCGTATTAAAATATGCTGCCAATGGAACATTGCAATGGTTCAATAATTATGACATCGCAGGCCATTTTTCAGCAGGAAGCGATTTGATTTTTGATCAAGATGGCAGCCTTTATGTGAATGGTGCCACACAATCAGAAACAGAATATAATGAGAAATCATTAGTGGCAAAGATAAATCCAGCCGGTGCTCTTCAATGGTCATCACTCTATGAAGAGCCAGGAAGACACATACGTTCCTATGCCGTAAAACAATTGAGTACAGGAGATTTGATCCTCGTTTCGTTTAGCGTAATTTATGGCGTAAACAATAAGATCGTACTTCAAAAATACGATGAAAGCGGAAACAGAATCTGGGTACGAGAAACCGAACTAAACCATTTTTATAGAGACATTTACGTTGACGCCTCAGATGATATTTTTCTGTTGAGCCAGATATATACAAGCTCATTCCCGTATAGGCTAAACTACAGTACGAGTGCTTATTACATTGGCTCTCTGATTAAAGTTGATCCTGCCGGAAACGGAACAGAAGAGCTTTTAGTAGGTCCAGAACTGTCTGCCTTTAATCCTGTGAGCTTGTTGCCGCTTCCAGACGGAAGATTAATGATGCCGGGAACCTTAGAAAACGAAATGTTTTTGTTTCAAGGAACCTATTTTTTCCAAACAGACCATAATTCTTTAGGAACAGGCGAACACCCGAATCCAGAAATTAAATCCAATTGGCTGGGACAAAACTATCCGAATCCAGCCATCGGAAAAACAGAAATACCTTTCTATATCGAAAATACAGGAGAAGTGAAAATCAAGCTCTATGACAGTACAGGAAAATACATTATGGATGTTGCCAATGATGTCTTTCCGCAAGGATACAATACTGTTGAGGTAAATGTATCGGGCTTGAACCAAGCCATTTATTTTTACCAATTGGTTGCCGACAATTTTAAGCAAGCCCGAAAAATGATTATCAAATAATAGAAAATAGTTAGTCCGTTTGACAATTGCCAAGAAATCTCCTGTCCTGCAGCAATGCAAGGCAGGAATTTCTATAGTATTTAAGACAAAACATTCTTATTTTTGATAAACCGCTACCACTATATAAAATGCTGAAAAACAAGATTGCCGCTTTATTTCTTTTGTTTTTGCTGCTAGGATTGGCCAGTTGCAACTCTACTACTTCCTCTGAAGTAAAAGAAACTGCGCTTACATCCAAAGACTCCCTCTCTAAAAATACAGAAGACAGAAGCATCGATTCGCTAAACGAATCCGCAATCAACGAATGGAGAATAGGAAACTATCAAAAAGCATTAGACTATATAACAAAAGCCTATAAGAAGGCAAAAGCGACAAATGACGAAGAAGAGCTAGCCAAAGTCCTAAACACGCTCGGACTCGTGCACTGGAGGCTTGAAAACAATGCCGATGCCATGGAATGTTATACCGAATCTGGAAAGATTGCCGAAAAACGAAACATGCACAGGTTATTAGGGCTCACCCATACCAACAGAGGATTGATCCTGAAAGAACAGCACAATTTCGAAAAAGCATTCTTTCACAACAACAAGGCCATCGAGATTTTTAAAACGTACGGATATTATAGAGACTTGGCCATTGCGCTCAACAATCAAGGGCAGATATTCAAGAACAAAGGAATGATAGACTCAGCTAGAGTATATTACTTGAGGGCTTTGGAGAACTACAAGAAAGTAAATTACAAAGACGGTGCTGCGGCGAGCTATTACAATCTTTCCGATATCTATCTCCGACAAGGGGCAGAAAAAAAATCGCTTGATGCCGTGCAAAAAAGCCTCAAGTTAAGCCTGGAAATCCAAAGCAAGGTGCATATCACAGAAGCCTACCAAAAGATGTCCGAAGTTTACGAGCACTTTCACCAGCCCGATTCAGCCTTAAAATACTTTAAAATTTACAACGACTTGAACAAAGCCATACTCGTTGCCAATCAATCCAATATATTAGCCAGATACCAAGCCGACATGGGGAGCGAAGTCAAGAACCTCCAGATTAGGAATCTTGAAAAAGAACAAGAACTAGCAGAAAACAGGATATGGTTTATTGGAACGGGAATCATAATCGTGTTGCTTATCGTAGCCTTTTTTGTCTACAGATACCTCTCAAAAATCCGATACAATAAAAGAAAGCTGGAAATGGAGCTTTCTAACTCTAAAAAAATACTAGACGTAAAAGAACAAGAACTAAAAGCCTACATAATCGATCTGACCAAGAAAAGTGTCGCTATCAGCAAACTCCAAGAAGAAGTCTCAAAAGGACTGCAACCACACAACAAAAACGACTCAGAAGTAGCCCAATTATTAGAACAAAAAATATTGACAGAAGAAGACTGGGAAACATTCAAGATCAAGTTCAAATCCATATACCCCGCTTTTTTCTCCCGAATCAAGCAATTTAAAATAACGCTGACAGAAGCAGAAATTCGCCTCATTGTCTTGCTCTATCTAGATCTGTCAGGAAAAGAAATGGCGAAAATATTAGGCATTTCGCCCCAGAGCGTTAGGGTGGGAAAGATGAGGCTAAAGAAAAAACTCAAAAATGAAGGCTATGATAGCGTAGAAGACTTTCTGCCAATGGTCATAAAATAACACCATCGTTTCAAGAATCAATCAAAATTAAAAAGAACGGCTTTTGGCCGTTCTTTTTCTTTAAAGGCCTGATTGCCCTTTTAGCTTATTAGAATACCATCGACTGCCTTCTCAAGAGCCGTATCTTGAATAGTCGGAATCATAGTCCCTTCTACGCGGTAGACCGTAATGTCATTCATGCCCAAAAAGCCCAAAGCAGATCTCAGATACGGAACAGCAAAGTCATACGATGCCATCGGACCATCAGAATAGATGCCTCCAGATGCCATCGCGACATACACTTTTTTGCCTTTTACCAGGCCTTCGGGACCATTTTCATCATACTTGAAAGTCACTCCGGCTCTGGCAATATGGTCGATCCATGCCTTTAAGCTCGAAGGAATCCCGAAATTAAAAAGCGGCGTGCCAATGACAATGATGTCAGCGTCGGTGATTTCCTGAATGGCTTCGTCAGAAGGCCGTATGGCTTCCTTGTTTTGAGCCGACCTGTTTTCTTCAGGCGTAAAAAAGGAAGCGATGTGCATTTCATCAAGGTGCGGGAACCGGTCTTTCAGAAGATCATGCTCCTTGACCTGGCTGTCCGGATAAGCAGCTTGTAGTTTTTCAATAATCGCATTGCCGAGCTTTATGCTCATAGATGCGTCGCCTCTCGGGCTCGAAATAATGTGCAGTATTTTTTTCATCTTTTTTCTATTTCTATGAGGCCAAAGTTATTTATCTTTGCTATGCAAAAGATAGCAGTATCCTAAAGGATAGTACTATCTTTTGGGATAGTAACAGACAAACAGCAACTTATGGAAATAGAACATACCCCGGAAACCTGTACCAAAAGCCTTATGGCCGTGAGGGATACTTTAGATGTCCTTAACGGAAAGTGGAAGCTTCCTATCATTATTGCTCTAGACTGCGGCCCTAAAAGATTCAACGAGCTGGAAAGAATGATAACGGGAATAACGCCGAAATTGCTCTCAAAAGAATTAAGAGATCTAGAAGCCAACGAATTTATAACGCGCACGGTGTATCCGACAACTCCGGTCAAGATCGAGTATGCCTTGACAGGGTATAGCGGCACGCTTTCAAGAGTCATCGCAGAAATGAGAGACTGGGGAATCCAGCACAGAAAAAAAATTACAGGCAGGTAAACCTTTCGACCTTATACAAAAGTGCCTATTGTTTCCGCTCTTGGAAACAATAGGCATTTTGCATTAGTCCAGTGTTATAAATAAAGAAGACCTAATCTGAGGCGTCAGGTTTTTAGTCTTGTGTCCTTTTCCAGTAACATCTTCAACCAAAAGCACCTGTCCCGATTCAAAAACTCGCTTATCTCCAAGCGAAGTCTCGATTTCAATGCTCCCGTCCAACAGCACGATATACTGCCTGGCTGGAGCTGTATGGAAATCATAATCATAGCTTGCCGCTACTTTCCGGAACACTACCGTTCCCGCTTTCTGTGTCTCCGATAAAAAGCCTATCGTGCCCTTTTCTTGCAAGGGGACGCTGACGTCTTCAAATCGGCTATCGCCCTTTTCATCAGCATACAGGCGCGTAATCACAAAATCTTCCATTAGTTAAAGTGCTTGCCGAGCCATTCTGCAGCAAGATCCAGATCCTGCTGCGTAAGGTTGTGGCTCGTGTTCAATTCAAAATGTGCAGTGTCAAATCCTGCTTTGGTCAATACCTCCAGATAATTTTCTGTAGCGTTTGGGTCTACCGTAGGGTCGTTTTTTCCAGAACTCAAAAAGACAGGCACCCTGCTTTTAGCAGCTGCGGGAAGGGGGTCTTTAAAAGGCAGCATAGGCCTAAAAAGAATAGCTCCGGCTAAAAAATCAGGTTCCAAGAACAAGGAAGCGCCTGCAATATTAGCCCCGTTCGAATAGCCGAGCGCGATAATCTTAGAAAGATTAAAACCCTCTTTCTCCGAAATTTCCTTTATAAAAGCAATCATTTCGTGCGTCCTGAATTCCAAGTCTTTCTCATCAAAGATGCCCATCCCGAGCCTCCTGAAAAAACGCGGCATGCCGTTTTCCAACACATTGCCTCGAAGGCTCAAGATATTAAAATCGGTACCCAAGCTTTCCGCTATCGGAATCAAGTCGTGCTCGTTGCCGCCCGTACCATGCAAAAGCAGCAGCGTTGCCGCTTGCGGGTTCTGTGACGGCCTGTATATATAGTGCAAAGGCTGAAAATCCATAGTTTCTTAATTTATTTTTACTAAATGTGCTTCAATCTGGTCGCGGCGTGATTCATACTGTGGCGGCAGTTTCAAATCCTTTCCTAGGTTTTCTAATGTCTCGTCGATGGTAAACCCTGGGTTGTCTGTCGCGATTTCAAACAATACGCCTCCCGGCTCCCTAAAGTAGAGCGAATGGAAATACTGCCTGTCGATCTGCGGCGTGATGCTTAACCCTCGCTTTTCGATCTTGTCGCGGAAATGCATCAAGATCTCATCGTTTTTAACCCTAAATGCTACGTGGTGTACGCTTCCGTTGGCTACATGGCCTCTTTTCTCGTCGGCTAATTCTACCAAGTCCACGATTGCGGCACCTTCAACAGCATTCGTAGCATAGCGGTAGCGGTTTGCTTCCTGCTCGATCAGCTTATAATCAAACACTTCGGTAAGGATGGCGGCTGTAGGCTTGATGCTGTTCAAGGTCAAGGTAATATGGTGAAAGCCTTTTGTAGCAACGTCTGCCTTTACTTCGTCGGTTTCCCACGCCTTTCTGTGGTCTGGCGTTTTAGATTCGATCAATTCCAATTTCAATCCGTCCGGATCTAAGAAAGTAAGGTACTTTTCTCCGAATTTTACAGACGGCTTGTTGTAGATCACATTGTACTCTTCAAAACGCTTCACCCAAAAATCCAAGCTTCCTTCGGGTACAGAATAGCCAATTTCGGTAGCCATTCCAGAACCTTTTCGGCCTTGCTGTATGCCTTCGCCCCAAGGGAAAAAAGTAAGTATCGTTCCCGCGCTTCCCACTTCATCGCCAAAATAAAAGTGATACGTGCCCGGATCGTCAAAGTTGACTGTCTTTTTGATGAATCGCAATCCCAAGACTTTAGAATAAAAATCAAAGTTACGTTTGGCATCTCCGGCAATCGCCGTAATATGATGTATGCCTAAAATTTTATTTTCCATGTGTTTTATGTGTTTGATTAGATATGCTTGTTAATTTATAGTACAAATTTACGGCAGTTCTAAAACGCAAGCATTGAACTAGGACAAGAAAATAAAATCGGCTCTTTCACGAAGCTTTTTTCTTGCCAAAAAGAATTCTTTTTAATTTTTTTCAAACTTTTCGCGCCCATTACGGAAAACCGTAAGGAAAGCCTTTTCGTCCTTTTTATATTTGAAAGGAAAGCCAACGATATATCCTTATCTGCTTTTTCGCATATTTTTTTGGATAGTGATCCGCATTCAATTTCATCATCTACCACGTAATGAAATTAGGCTGCTGGAGTTCTTAAATGATCGGCATGTTATAATCTAATGACACTAATATATGATCAAGAATCCCCCTTGCGCTCTTGTGTATATGGCCCTGCTGCTGTTTGTCCTTTGGGGCTGCGAAGAAGAGAAGCACATCGTTACCTACAATAACCTTGATTTATCAGAGCTCAAAGACCATGAGCATCTTTCCAAAGATTCCATCATCTGCTATATTATTTCCCAACACCAAGAAGTGCCGCATACTGCTGACTCAGCAGATTACGAATCGCACTATGACGTAGTCGGTTCAGACAAAGAGGGCAACATGGTAACAGGCTATGCCGATATTGAAGGAAAGCATGGAAAAGGCGCCATCGAAGACGACATGGGCAATGAGATTGAGGTCGATGTCGAATGGATCGGGAAGGATCGGCTGGCAGCTAAAGATCAAGAAGGCAATAATTGGGAACTGGTAGTTGAATAAATAATAAATAGTTAAAAAGGAAAAGATGATAATTAAAAAAGAAGACCTAAAAGAAAACAAGGATTTTAACCTTGAGGAGCACAGTCCGTTTATGATCTTGGATACGAAACATTTCCAATATTTTAGCGATGTAGAGAAGTTCGGATATTCTGTCGAGGTACTGAACGTGATTAATTCTATTACTTGGATCAATAAGCTATACAGGGACCTGAAATCGGATCTGCATATAGAAACCGAGATTTTTTATGAGATCATAGACTGCGTCTTGAACGGCAGGCATTTTAACGACTCGCAATTAGAAAGGTATTATGCAGCGCAGCAGAAGCTGGAACACTTCTCGAGCATAACGCACAAGCTGACCGATACGGACAACAATTTTGACGTGCCGTTTATCATCGATTTCATCATCTTGGGCACGAATCTGGAACGATACGACAGCCTTAACGAAGACAAGAGAGGAGAGCTTCATGATGAGTACGCGGCCTTGTTCTGCCAGATACGCACACAAGAAATCGAAATCGAAGACTTTCTATTGCAAGCCAAGGCGCTCGTTTTTAGCGTAAACGAAATAGAACTCGAAAACATCATCTAGATGTTGTTTTTATCAAATTGGTTATAAAAAAAGGGAGCTGCAATCGCAGCTCCTTTTTTTAACTATTCGGTTCAATATGAATCAGGATATAGCCCAGCTGCGGGATTTCCCGATGCAGCGTATCGATCAGCTGGTGGGCGAGGTCATGCCCTTCTTTTACGGTAATGGTGGCATCTACAATCGCGTGCAGGTCTACATGATACTTCATGCCCGCTTTGCGGATATAGCACTTTTCTGTCCCAAGAATTCCGTTTGACGTGACCGAAACCTTTCTGATTTCTAGTACCAGGTCATCATACAGGTGCTCGTCCATAATTTCTCCCAGTGCAGGCCTAAAGATCAGGTAGCTGTTATAAAGTATTAGTCCCGATGCCAGCAGTGCCGCCCAATCGTCGGCAGACTCATATCCTTTTCCAAAAAATAAGGCAATCGAGATTCCGATAAATGCGGCTACCGAAGTGATGGCATCGCTCCTGTGGTGCCATGCGTCCGCCTTTAGCGAAGAACTGTTCGTCTCCTTGCTTTTTTTCATGACCAAGCGGAAAGAAATCTCTTTCCAAATGATAATCGCCCCCAAGACAATCAGCGTATACGGCTTTGGCAGGTCATGCGGATTTCCTATGTTGACAATGCTTTCGTAGGCAATGATAGTAGCAGAGGTAATCAAGAAGCCAACGACCAAAAAGGTAATCAGCGGCTCCGCACGGCCGTGTCCGTAAGGATGGTTTTCATCAGCAGGACGGCTTGAATACTTTAATCCAAACAAGACCAAGAAAGACGAAAAGATATCAGCCGTCGATTCTATCGCGTCTGCTATCAAGGCATACGAATTCCCAAAATACCCGGCCAGCCCTTTTATGAGCGCCAAGGCCGTGTTTCCTATAATGCTAAAATAGGTCGTCTTGATGGCTGTTTCGGTATTTTTTGTCATCAGGTCAGGCTTGCGGGTTGGTATTTTTAATTGGGTGCAAGATACTTCACGTTGTCGAGAATTTTTATATAAATCGTACTTTTTTATACATCAGTAAGGCTTGTTTTAATCGGCCCCAAAAAAGATAAAAATAAGCCTCAAAAAGTCTTTTTTTCGGCCTTGCTTCGGGTCTTCTTGCACCCTTGTTCGGTAAAAAAGTTTTTTTGCGAAATTTTCCCGAAGAAAACCCGAACGAGACCCGAACGAAACCCGAACAAAACCTCCTGAAAAATAAAGCGAAAAAATATGTATTATCTTACAGAAATTGACAAAAAACGAATAAATTTTCATTTTTTTCAATACCAGTTTTTAAAAATCTAGCGTCCCAATTCTTGTAAGAAAAGATTGAGGTCTTCTTCCTTTTGCAGACCTAATTTTTGCTTGATTCGGTAGCGGCTCATACGCACGCTTTTTGGCTCGATATGCATGAGCTGCGAAATCTGTCGGTTGTCCATCTTGAGGTAGAGGTAGGCGCAGAGTTTCATGTCGAGCAGCGTAAGCTTTTTGTGTGCCTTTTCATTGATAAGGCTGAAAAAATCAGGATGCACTTGTTGGATACGGAGCTTGGCGTCTTCAAAATCCTTGTCCAGTATCATTTCTTCTTTCAGCAGCTTCTGCATGTTTACAGGGTCGCCATCGGCCAGCTTGTCCTTGATGTCAGAGAGCATGCGGTTTTTGTGTTCCAACTGCAATACGTTGGCCATGACTTCTTTCTGGAGCTGCTGCTGCTGGGTTTCCAGCAACTGCTGTTCTGCTTTTAGGCGAGCCTGCTCTTCTTTTTCCAGCAGCACCTGTATTTCAGATTCCTGCTTTTCTAATTTTAGCTGCTTTTCGCGCTGCAACGACAGGCGCAATTTAAAATGATAAGAGCGGAACATAAACAGCAGTCCTAGCGAAGAGGCAATCGCGATACACGCATACAAAAAGCCTTGGCGCCTGCGGCTTTCCTCACGCTCTTTCAATAGGTGTACTTCGTTGTTTTTCTTTTCGGTCTCAAATTGTACTTCCAGCTTTTGGGCGGCCATGTCTTGTTTCTGCGCGAAATTTTTATTGGTGTACTCGGTTACTTCTTCTTGATAGGCGAGTGCTCTTTTAAAATCGCCCTGTTTTTTATAGAGGGCAGATAGGGAATGTACTACGCTGATCAGCGTATAATAATATGGATGCTCTTCGGCCTTCATAAGGTTATAGGCTTCCAAAAGGTAGGCTTCTGCCTGTGTATAGTTTCCTTTACGCGCGGCATATTCGCTCAGTATGCCTAGGCTGCTGGCGGTCACTTCTTGGGTATTGCCCATATTTTTCACGATTTTTTTTGCGGCTTGGGCATATCGGATGGCCTGCGCTTCTGCGGTCTTGTCGGCAGTCGGAAAGTATTTGAGGTAAGCGCTGGCAATATTGATGCAGGTTATCGCATAGGTATAATTGGCTACTTGTTTCGGATAGCTATGGTAGAGCGTTTCCGACTTTTTCAGGTAGTATAAGACACTGTCAAGCGCTGTCTTGTTCTTCGCTGTTTTGTAGTTGTATTCGTGAGCTACCGACAGCGCAGTATAGCAATTGCTGAGCAGGTTGTAATCTTTGGTTTGCAGGGCATTTTCGACAGCCTTGTGGGCATAGGCGTTTACCTTGGGAATATTGTCCCAATCAGAATGGATGACATACAGCTGGTAATATAATTTGGCGGCTATATAAGGATCTGGCGCCTTTTCGAGTTCTTTTAGGCCGAGCTGGCAGAACTTCATCCGGTTTTCCGGATCTTCGAGCATCTTATACAGGAAGGCCTGCGCATAATAACCATACGCCATCGCTATAGGATTTCTGGCTTTCTGGGCGAGCATAAAAGCAGAATCGCTATTTTTTTTTAGCGCAGCAAATTGCTGGTCGTTGGCTTTGATGACGGTGAGCAGTGTATAGGCTTTTGCGGCTTCAGTATAGTCTTTATAACGCAGCGCAATAGCGATGCCCTGTTTTGCTTTGGCTTCTGCTGCAGCATACTTTCTCTCGATGCGGTAGGCTTCGGCAAGCTGGTTCAATAAGGCAGGCTTTTCTTTTTCGTGGAGTGCAGAGTTGGCAACGACCGACAGCAGGCTGTCAGTGCGTGTGGTTTGTGCCGTGCTGCCAAAAGGCAGGCAGAGACAGAGCGCTATAAAAAATTTGTTTCGGATGCATTTCATAAGATTAAATGTAAGGAAAAATTGTCAAGAACCCATATAAAAATCGATGTACTACAGTAGTAGCATCAGTTGTAAAAGTGCTGAAAATCAGTATTTTTTTACTGTTGTAGTCGTATTGTAGACGCTCTTTAGAATACGGTAGATGGTTTGTAGGATAGCAGGGATTGGAAACAGGATATCATCTTGCGGATATTTGTAATAGCAATAGTGCTGATAACCTAATCTTACATTGTTATGGACAACAAGACATTATCTATCGTTTCTTACATTACTATCGTGGGCTGGCTGATTGCCTACCTGGTCGGCAAAGACAAGGCAGATTCGCTACTAAAATACCACCTGCGTCAGGCGCTAGGACTGGCATTAGTGAGTATTGCTTTTAATATTGTGTTGCGAATTGTGGCTTCGGTCGTTCCGGCCTTATCATTTCTAGGGCTTATCGGACTGGTTTTCTTGGTGTTCTGGATCTTAGGAATCATCAACGCAGCCAATGGTGCTGAAAAGCCAATTCCCGTATTTGGTAAGATGTTCGAGGATAAATTTGCTTTTATAGGCTAATTCGTGCTCCGGCAGGAAACGCAGAACAAAGAGAATAACTGTCTTGAGCTGCCCTTTTTAGGGCAGCAGGGACTAAAAACAATCGGAATGAGCAACTACAAGTATTTTATACAAGAAGGAAACCGTTTCCACCTGAAGACAAGCAGGCCTATCGCTATTGTGCGTGCTATCGCATGCTTGGCAATAGGCATTGCGGTTTATTTTATAGTACCTCCAGAGAAGAAAATCGGTCTCTGGGGCGCCCTGATTTTTGTGTTTTTTGCCTTGGTCAATTTGTTAAAAACGACAAAAAGGCTGGTCATCGACACAACGGCAAGGACAATTACCCACAAAAATAACTTACTGAATGCCGAAGCGGTCTACCGCTATGATGATTTTGAGCAGTTTTATGTGCTTACCGGAAAGTACCTCTTTCTCACCATGGACAGTACTGCTTTCTTCATCTTCAATCAAGAAGGCCGTGAGAAGCGGGTGCCGATAGTGGTCGGATTGTTCAGCACACGGCCTGTACAGGACACTATCAATGAAACCAGCAGCATTATGGGTTTTGATGCCCGATAGTGGGCTTGTCGTATTGAACTTGGTATAACTCTTTTAATTAGGTGTCATGATGAAGTTGAAACTGTTTTTAGTAGCGATCGCCTTTCATGCTCTCGGGTCTGCGCAAGAAAAAAAATATCTGGCGCAAGTCCGGCTGAATGATAAATATGGCTATATCGATACTTCTGGCAGAGAAGTCGTTCCCGTTATTTATGATGATGTGGGCGCCTATGGTAGTATTGACGACAGCGGTACTTGGGGGGATAATCTCATTCCGGTCAATATCGGAAAATCAAATCCTGCGCTCATCGAGCCGCCCATACCGAAACTAGCTGTCGACCCTGGAAAGGCATCCGATTCAATCGAAAACTCTTCTATCTATATCCAATTGGGGCCGCCTGCAGGAGAGCAGGGTGCAGGCAATGCCGACGGCCAATGGGGCTACTGCAATGCCGCTGGCGTATTGGCCATTCCGGTTCAGTTTGACAAAGCCTTGCCGTTCAGAGAGGGCAGGGCAGCTGTAGAAATCAAAGGCCGTTGGGGCTATATCGATACGACGGGCAAGATTATAATTCCGGCCGTATATGAAAAGGCCGAGGCTTTCTCGGAAGGATATGCCGCAGTCCAAAAAAAAGGACGTTACGGCTATATCAATACCCAAGGCGAAGAGGTCATCGGGTTCCAATACGAGAGCGCTCGTTCTTTTAAAAGCGGACATGCCCGAGTGTTTGAAAAGAAGGACCAGAATACGAATAGAAAAGGCATGGCCTGCTGGGCCATCAATAAAAAAGGGGAAAGGGTTACTGCTGCCGATTATGATATCGAATCTGATTTTTCTGAAGGACTGGCAATGTATTCTCTATCTAAGTTAGAGCCCTATGCTGCGGTACGGTACGGAATAATTACTACGGAAGGAAAGATACTGACGCCTCCTGTATATGACGAGATTTGGGACTTTACTGACGGCTTGGCTAAAGTCATGGTCTACAAATCGACAGCAGATTTAAGAGAGGCATATCCGGCGTATGGCTATATCAATACCCTAGGGAAGGAAGTCATCAAGCCGCAGTTTGCTACCGCAGAACAGTTCCGCTATGGCATGGCGGTCGTATCAGAAATTGATGATACGGATGACGGCTGGTCGCGCTATGGGCTGATCAACACCAAAGGGACTTTTGTATTGGATTTCAATTGGAAGTACTTGAGGCTGATTGACGGCAGCCAGCTTTGGGCAGTCCCCTTAGACAATTCCCAGATGAGAAGAATCACGACTAAAGGAAAAACGCTGGGATCTTTTACGGATGCCCATCTTTTGGATTTAGGCAACGGCTTGTTTGTTGAGACCAATGGATACGGAAAGCCTGTAGCTTTTGCGGGCTCGACGGCCAAAATAACAATCGACCTTGCCAAGCATCAGGATACCAAGTTTTTGGCGTACCAATTCGGATTGGTCCGATTCGGCGAGCCGTGCAGCAGTTGCGAAGGCTATGACCCACAACAGCAGGGCTTGATGGATTTGAAAGGCAATGTGGTTACCAAGACCAAGTATTCTGAAATCTCCGACTTTGAGCCTACCGATACTAAATAATCGCTTGACACAGCATAGAAACGTGCTACACATCTACAGTATATGAATCGATACCAACTAACACTGACGCCTTCCCAGCTCAGCATAAAGCCATATTTTGGCTATAAGGGCAAGATACGGCTGTTTGGCCTTTTGGCTTTGCTGTTGTTTGGCAGCCTGCCTTTTCTAAGAGAGCTAATCGGCTATGACTTGCAATGCGTAGGCTATGTGCTTGGCGGTTGTATGGTGGTGTATGCCTTATATGATTTTCTGTTCCACCTAAACGTAACGTTCTTGTTTGATAAGGAGACGGCCAGCATCTATAAGATCAATGCGCCATTTTATAAAAAACGGCTGATGGGATTTGAGGAAATGCTTATCATCAATTCTTGGGAATGTGGTGCCATGCACTATGTCATCGGCAGGAAAGGGAAACAGTTCTTAAAGAACTATAGCATCAGCGATACTTTTACCGACAGCAAAAAGAGCCGCGAGAGGGAAGTAGCTTATATAGAGGAGGTATTGGGACCTATCTTGGATTTTGTCAGAAATGCATAATTCGGTACTACTGATGACGCAAAACAACTACTAAAACGCAATAGAAATGAGACGAGGTTTTGGATTATTTTGGATACTGTTCATGCTGTTCTACGCTATTCCTTTCCCGATGCTCTTGTATTACAACATCAAGAGTGAAGACCCGCCTGAGCTGGGCAGTACAAGTCCGTGGCTGGCATTGGGCCTTTTGACCGTATCTGCCGTGTTGTGGGCATTGCTGCTGGCCGGCTATTTTAAGAAATGGGTGCTGTCTAATTTTATTGCAAAACGGAATATCGAACGCTTGAAAGCGCATGGAATACGGCGGCTGGCAGAAATCAGGTCGGCCGTAAAGATTTCTAAAGACGGCAGCCGGTACGATACCTACGAGCTTCGTCTGGCATTCAAGAACCTGGCAGATTCTGAAATCATACAAAAGGCGGTTGTAAACGATGCAAGGCCATCGGAGCGCCGTTTTGAAGCAGGCAAAAAGGTAGAGGTGCTCATTGATAGGGAGATAAAGCACCTTCCGTATTTTACATTTGCCAGTTCAGAGGCCACGATACGTCCGCTGGGCATTCTGCTTGTGTTTTTGGGCTGGATCGCAGTAGTCGTCTTGGTGGTTGGGTATTACGTCTATTCGTATCAGACAGAAAATATAGGGATGGGCTGGCGCTTTATGGCGTTCTGGCATCCCCTGATTATCTGTCCGGCCGTGCTTTTGTTTTACAGGGGCTTGCTGCGGCTGATTTTTAACCGCATCGGCGGCAAAAGGCTAGACGAGGCGGTGCTGATCAAGTACAAGGGCATACGCACTACCGCAAGGCTTATCAGTGCAAGCCAGACCGGAACGTACATCAACGAGCAGCCGATGGTACGCTTCCAGCTAGAATTTATCGACCACCTGAAACGGACCCGGAGGGCAGAAATCAAAAAAATCGTCGACCTGCTCGACCTAAACAGTGCCAAGCAGGAAACGGCAGTCATTTTTTATCTCAAGGACCATCCAGACCGTATTGCGTTTGAGGCGGATCTGGAAGAAATAAGCTAGACAGTATGAAAAAAGCATTAACCTTACTCTTGTGCGGCTCCTTTTGTATGGGCTGCCAACAGTTTTCAAAAAGCATCGAAGATACATTTCATCCTGCCGTGAAAGAAACGGTGGTGCCGCCAGCCGCAGTGCCGCCACATTCAAGTCCGTATGAGGCGGCTGTTGAAGAGCAGATAAAGCAGATCGAGCAGCAGGTCACTACTATGGTAGAAACGCATACGACGACTCATACAGTGCATCATAAAGAGGGCAGGGATATTAATTTCCTGACGGATGAAGGCAAGTTAAATGAGGCGGAAGTGGCATTAAAGAAGCTGCCGCAGTATGCAGGAAAAGATATTTTTATTTATGCCACGATTCATTTTTATAACGACGGCAATATCCATGTAATGCTCCAGCACCCTGAGAATCCGAAGTATGTAGACAGCTATGAATATAAAAAAGGGCAATGGTCAGAGCCGAGCCCGAAGCTGTTATCGGTAAGAGATAATATACAGAGCAGGATGGTTCCGCTAAGCAGCGTGCGCTTTGTTACCGTGGCCGCTATTGCCAAGACGTATAATGAAAAGGCGGCGCAGGTGGAAGGGGCAAAGCCGACGACAAGCGTGTATGTTTCGGTTTGGGACAACCGCATGCGCTGGTTTCCGTCGAGCATCAACGGCAGCCGCGAGCGTTATGCTATTGAGTTTGGCACCGACGGAACGTTGAAAAAGTTTGAGCAGGAATAAGACAATGCTAGTGTATTGCCTTATCCCTGCTCAAAAGTTCTTGATTCTATTGCGGGCTCTATTGCTTGAAAATCCGCCTTATATTTTTTCGAGCACGATAGCCGATGCGCCGCCGCCGCCGTTGCAGATGGTTGCTACGCCAAATTTTCCGTTTTCTTGGTGCAGTACAGAAATAAGGGTGGCAATAATCCTGGCACCAGAGGCTCCGATAGGATGTCCCATGGCAACGCCGCCGCCATATACATTGACTTTTTCAGGGGCAATGCCTAAGATTTTCTGGTTGGCTAAAATAACTGCTGAATAGGCTTCGTTGATCTCAAAATAATCAATAGCTTCCAGCGCAAGACCTGCTTGTTTCAGGGCTTTTGGGATGGCAATAGAAGGGGAGGTGGTAAACCATTCTGGAGCCTGTGCCGCATCTGCATAGCCGATTATCTTGGCCAGCGGAGTAAGGCCGTATTTCTCTAAAGCTTCTTCAGAAACAAGCAGCAGCGCTGCAGCGCCGTCATTTAGGTTGCTGGCATTGGCTGCAGTGATGGTGCCGCCTTCTTCAAACGACGGTTTTAGGGTCGGTACTTTTTCGGGGATGATCTTAAAAATATCCTCGTCTTCAGAAACTAGGGTCGTGCCGTTCTTTTGGGCCACAGAAATTGGAATGATCTCGTTTTTGAACTTGCCGTTTTTGGACGCATTTGCTGCCTTTTCATAAGAAGCCACTGCAAAGGCATCTTGCGCTTCGCGGGTCAGGCCGTATTCGCGGGCACAGATTTCTGCCGCATTTCCCATATGAAAGTTATTATAGACATCGGTCAGTCCGTCTTTCAGCAGTCCGTCGACCAACAGTCCGTGTCCCATCTTGTTGCCTTTGCGCTGTTGTATGTAATGGGGCGTATTGCTCATGCTTTCCATGCCGCCCGCAACTACGACAGTATCGATGCCAAGCTGTATCTGCTGGGCTCCGAGCATGACGGCTTTCATGCCAGAGGCACATACTTTATTGATGGTGGTAGCATCGGTTTCATCCGCAATTCCGGCAAATTTAGAGGCCTGTCGGGCTGGAGATTGTCCGAGATTGGCGCTCAATACATTGCCCATATAGACAGAGTCGACCGCATCGGCTGGGATGTTGGATTCTTGCAGTACGTTTTCAATGGCAAGCGTTCCCAATTCTATGGCAGACAGATGGGAAAGCGTGCCGAGAAAGCCTCCGATGGGCGTTCTCTTAGCTAGTGCGATATATACATTTTTCATATTCTTGAAACTATAAATGAGTCGCAAAAATATACCAATCGGTATAATTAAGCAACTCATTTAACTTTTATTTTTAGGAAAGCCTTTTGCTTGAAAGGCTGAGGTTGTGATGCTTAGTTCTTTTGGATCCAGTTAAGCGCGTAGTCTGCTTCTTCTTTCCAGGTAGGGAGTCCGAGCACAAAGTGGTTCTTTCCTTCAAATTCCTTGTAGTTCGTAACCGAGCCGTTGTTCTTGTATTTCTTATAGTTCTTGTAGTTTAGCGATGCGGGCATGATGTGGTCTTTATTGCCAGAAATAAAAAGAAGCGGGGCATGAGGCTTGCTGAAATCGATTCTGGAAACGCTGGTCAGGGTATCTCTCAATACGGTTCTGGATTCTGGAATCGTGTTCTTTTCGTAGGCATCTTTCTGTACGGCATAGGATAGTCCGTTCGTAAAGGCATATTGCCATTCCTTAAAGCTCATCAGGTGTGTTTTTTTGGTAGAGCTGAACGGCCCTAGCGGTTTCCACAATGATTTTAAGAAAGAGAATTCAAAAGAGAGTACGCCTTGCGGTGGTGCGGAGTGGATGGCTACTGCAGCCGCTGCGATACCACGCTGCAATAATAACTGGGCTGTCAATCCGCCTAGCGAATGTCCGATCAGTATAGGCTTTTCTGGCAGTTCTTGGATGATCTTGGCATAATGGTCAAGCACTTCGGAATACCTTAGGTTGGCCAATCCGGTATCGTTAGGCTGCCTGTCTCTCAAGGTTGAGGCTGGGGCATCTTTTTGCGGCCAGGCTGGTGCTAGGGTGGTATAGCCTTTGCTTTCAAAATAGGCTCTCCATTGGTCCCATCCGGTATGGCTAACGAAGGCACCGGTAATAAATACGACTGTTTTTGATTTGATATTTTCCATTGTAATATGATTTTAATTTAATATTTCTTGTTTTGGATAAGCATGGCATCGGGGTTCGATGCCATGCCATTGTTTGGATTATTTTAGGTGTTTTTGGAGTTCGGCTCCGGCATGAACGAATAGTGATTTTGTGGTTGGGAGTTCTGCCAAGGCATTTAGGAGTCCGAAGTCGTGAATCATGCCGTCATAGCGAACGGTGGTTACTTGCACTCCGGCTTCGTCTAGTTTTCTTCCGTAGGCTTCTCCTTCGTCACGCAAGATATCGTTTTCTGCTACTTGGATCAGTGTTGGAGGAAGTCCCTTAAAGTGTTTCGCGTCTGCACTTGCCGGAGAGATATAGATGCTCTTGCGGGCTTCGGCATCTGTAGTGTATTGGTCAAACATCCATTGCATTACAGAAGAGGTTAGGAAGCGGTCATTCCCAAATTTTTTATACGATGTTGTCTCAAAATTGGTGTCTGCCACGGGCCAGAAGAGTACTTGCGATTTGATTTCAGGTCCGTTTTTCTCTTTTGCCATCAGGGTCACGGCTGCTGCCATGTTGCCGCCGGCACTGTTTCCGACCATGGCAAGTCTTTTTCCGTCTACGTTGATTTCATCTCCGTGCTCGGCTACCCATTTGGTAGCGGCATATATTTCATTGATGGCGGTAGGATATTTAGCTTCTGGCGATGGGGTGTAGTTTACAAAAACGGCCGTATATCCTGAGGCTACTACTAGATCTCTTACGAATCGTTTGTGCGTTGGGTAATCTCCGAGTATCCATCCGCCGCCATGGATGAACATAAAGGCAGGTAGCTTTCCGGTCTTGCCTTGCGGACGGACGATGTTTAGTTTTACGGTAAGGCCGTCGCTCGTAATCGTTTTTTCTGATTCTTCGATTCCCGAAAGGTCTACCTTGACACCTGCTTGGGCATTTACTAAAACGTTTCTGGCGTCTTCTTTAGATAGTTTTTCTAGGGGTGTTCCGCCAGAGTTCAATACTTTTAAGAATTCTTTGGTGCCCCTGTCGATGTTCGGGTCGGTGGCATAGTCTTGGATTTCTACGTCTTCTGAAGCTGTTTCTTGTGCTTCGTCTCCTGTTCTTACGCTAATTTTTGGATTGTCTGAGCAGGATGCTGTAAGGATAGTCAAGAATAACAATCCGGTAGCTGGTCTTAAAAAAGTTGTTGTTTTCATAATAAAGGTGGTTTTAAATTGATTAATTATTATTTATTGAGTGTTATAAAATTGTGTATGTAGTTTGCGGTGAGTTCTGGGTATTGGTGCTGTGGTGCGTGTCCGGTGTGCGGGAAGACAATCATTTGCGTGGTCGGCAATTCCCTGAGCAATGCGAACCAGTTTTCTACGGCAAAGCTGATATCGTGGTCGCCTGAGATGACCAGAATTGGAGTCTGGGTAGTTTGCAATTGCTCCCTAAAGTTTTGCTTGTCTTCTCTAAATCCGGCGCCTCCTTTGAAATAGCGTTCGAAGA
The DNA here is from genome assembly GCF_025947265.1 of Flavobacterium sp. N2550. Taxonomy (NCBI): domain Bacteria; kingdom Pseudomonadati; phylum Bacteroidota; class Flavobacteriia; order Flavobacteriales; family Flavobacteriaceae; genus Flavobacterium; species Flavobacterium sp. N2550. Next base: position 2,059,870 of record NZ_CP110007.1, read on the forward strand.
CCTCTTGTGTGGCTGGAATTTTAGAAACGTCGATTCTTTTATAAATTCGGTCGTGCGACAGCTGGGCGGCTTTTTTGCTGCTTTCGGATTTGGGCTCGAAGAAAAGGACGATTTCGTCATCAAAGCTGTTGATCGGTTTAAGTGCCCGGTCAAAGAAGACTTGTTCTAGGGGGATTTCGTTTTTTCCGGGAGGGTTTGTGCCGACTAAGATAGAATGCGTAACCAGTTCGGGATATTGGAACGTGGCTGCCTGAGCTACCAATCCACCATACGACCAGCCTAGGACGATGATTTTTTTAAGCTTCAAGGCATCGGACAGGTCTTTGATGTCTTTTGCTACGGTCGGGATATCCGTAGGAAGCGTTCCTGTTGAAGAACCGATTCCGGTATAGTCAAACGTAATGACGTTGTAATTTTCTGCCAGCTTGTCTAAGAATAAAGGATCCCAAGTGTCTAATGTTCCTCTGAAACGGTTTACGAGAATGATCGGTGTTCCTTTCCCGATAGAGCGGTAGGCAATTTTTCTGTCGCCAGTGGCAGCATACTGTGTTTTTGAGCTGGCTGCGTTTTGGGCTTCGGCTTGTCCTCCTGTGGCAAGGAGCAGTACTAAGCTGATGAGTGTAGTCTTGATTTTCATGTTGTAGTATTTTATGGTTATTGTTTATTTAATATCCTTTTGTCTGTACCTTTTTGGCTGTTGTGACAAATTGATAGTACAAATGTATAGCGCATCTGAACGTCAAAGAGTTATCTGGTGTTGCATACTGTTATTTAGTGTTAAGTGGAAACGATATCTTTATTATTTATCTATTTTTGTTTTATGAGAAAACCAAGAGTTAACATAAGCAATAGGGTCATACGGCTGTATGCGGGCATTGCGATTGCCTTGATAGCGACCTTTCAGGTGTATTGGCTGTACTCTGTGTATGCAGAACAAAAAATCTTAGTTGTCAAGGAAGCCGAAAATATCCTTCAGGCTCGGGTATTAAAGAAAGACCTGAATGCGCTTGCAGGTACTGGAGCAGCTTCTGGCTTGTCGGATAATGTCAGCAGTAAATTGGCAGATGTGTTGAAATCATTAAAAGGAGAAGATATAAAAGTGAAGATTTCGTATGAAGGAGATGAGCTTCTTGACAACCAGGCTACCGATGCCTTGAACCAGATGATGGAAAAGAACGATGCGGCTCAGATGGATATCAAGCCGTATTATCTGGATATCAAAAAAGAGATGAATGCTTCTTATCCAGGATTGGAGTTTTCATTGTTGGTTGAAAAAGGAAAAAACAAGCTGGTCTTTCCGCAGCATAAATGGAAAAACACGAACAATAATTCTCAAAAGATAGTCTCTCAAATTGATTCGGGGAGAACCTACCAGCTGTATTTTAGCAACCTTATGGAGGTGATCTTATACAAGATGTTTGGGTCGATACTGCTGTCGCTCCTCTATCTTTTGATTTGCGTGAGCGCCGTGATTTTCTTGCTGAAGAATATCGACAAGCGAAGAAGGCTTATGGAGATGAAGGATAATTTCACGCACAATATGACGCACGAGTTCAAGACTCCGCTGGCTACGCTGTATGCGGCTACCGAGGCGCTGACTACGTATAATATTCTGGATGACAAGGAAACGGCAAGGGAATACATCGGCTTGATGCGGAATGACCTGAAAAGGCTTTCTGCCATGACCGAATCGATCTTGAACGATGCAAAATTGAGCAAGGGCAAGATGGTGATGGATTTCCAGATGGTAAAGCTTCGTGATTTTGTTGAGGGTATCGTATCGGACTTAAAACCGCAATTGGCCATAAAAAAAGCGGTGGTGGCGTATGAAACCATCCCTGATACTATTTTTGTTACGGTAGACAAGGAGCATTTTACGAATGTCTTTACGAACCTGATCGACAATTCGCTGAAATATTCTGCTGAGGATGCGCGAATCTTGATTGAGGCGGCAGAAGATGGCAAGTTTACAACAATTCGTTTTTCGGATAATGGAATCGGAATTGACCTGAAGTACAAAAATCAGATATTTTCTTCTTATTTTCGAGTTCCGAATGGCGACCAGTATAAAGTAAAAGGCTATGGGCTTGGCTTGAGCTATGTAAAAGATGTAGTTGCGCTTCATGGCGGTACGATCGAATTGGTCGATTCAAAAGACAATCTGGGAACCACATTTGAAATCATCTTACCTATATAATATGGACACTATAAAAGTACTTTATCTAGAAGACGAAGAGTCATTAGGCAAAATAACGAATGACATGCTGGTCAAGAATGGCTTTTCGGTTCAATGGATTTTGGACGGAAGAAAAGGTTTGGAAGTGTTTAAAGCTAAGATCTTTGATATTTGTATTGTGGATATCATGATGCCCGGACTGGACGGCTACTCGTTTGTGAAAGAGATCCGGAAGACCGACCCGAACATTCCGGTGATTTTTCTAACGGCCCGTTCCTTGACAGAAGATGTGGTAAAAGGGTTTGAGATAGGGGGCAATGATTATCTAAAAAAGCCTTTTAGCATTGAAGAATTGATCATACGGATGAAGGCGCTGCTGAATCGGGTGACGGTTTCAAAGAGCGAGCCTCAGGCTCAGACTACGTTCCAGATCGGCAAGTATGTTTTTGACCATTCGAGCATGGAACTGAGCAGCGGCGAAAAAAAAACGGTGCTGACTCATTTGGAAAACGAATTGATCCTGCAATTGATATTAAACAAGAACAATGTGCTCCAAAGGCAGCGCGTGCTTCAGGACTTGTGGGGCGACGATACTTTCTTTAATGCGAGGAGCATGGATGTCTTTATTACGAAGATACGAAAGCATTTTGCGGACGATGATGCTATTTCTATCGTGAACATTAGGGGAATAGGGTATAAGATGATTGTCAAAGAAGGCTTGTAAGATAAGATTGTGCATAAAGCGCTTATAAGTAATTTTCTTACTCTTTGCCTTTCAACGAAATAATTGTATTTTTGACAGGTAAACTGACCGATCCCCATGGTAACCGAATTGAAAAAAATACTACTAGCTGACGACCACAGCGTTGTCAGGCATGGAATTTCCTTAATACTGAAGGAATCCTTTCAAGGGATTTCAGTAGACCATGCAGAAAGCTTTCCTTCTGTATTGTCACAGCTGAAAGAAAATGCCCCTGACTTATTGTTTTTAGATATCAACCTTCCGGGTGGCAACAGCACCAAGATGATTGAAAAGATCAGGGAATCGCACCCTGACCTGACGATCTTGATGTTTTCGGCTTATGACGAAGAGCAGTATGCGTTGCGTTATATCCATGCCGGAGCCAACGGCTTCTTGAACAAGCACAGTTCAGAAAGCGAGATCGTGAACGCCGTGCAGGTGGTCATGGAAACCGGAAAATACATCAGCGCTGCCGTCAAAGAGAAGATCTTGGAGAATGTCTTGCACAAGACTCCTATCAATCCTCTAGAAAGCCTGTCGGATCGAGAAATCGAGGTAGCCGGACTTTTGGCTCGCGGGGAAGGGAACTTGGAAATAGCCAACCTGCTGAACATCCAGATGACAACGGTAAGCACCTATAAGAATAGGATTTTCGAAAAGCTGCGCATCAATAATGTAGTCAGCCTGGTCGAGATGCTGAAGATTTACGATAACTAGCTGCTTTTTTCTTCTTGCAGCCAGATAGTGATTTCGGTTCCTTTGCCGAGCGTGCTTTCAATATCGATACTGCCGTTCAAGATAATCAGCAGTTCGGTAATCATGGGTAGTCCCATTCCTGTTTTTCTGGCATTTTCTGACGCTTTGGTACTTTTGGTATTCGCATAGAATGCTACTACATCGGGAGGTATTCCCTTTCCGGTATCTTTGATTTTTATAAAGATGTTTTCTCCTTTTCTTCCCGAAGTAAAGCTAATCTTGCCATTTAAGGTATTCTTGACAGCATTATCCAGCAGGTTGTGGATGATAATAGAAAGCAAGAGCTTGTTGGTCGTCAGTATGCTGCTGCGGTCAATCCTGTTGGTTATTTCCGTTTTTTGGGACGCCGCAATGTTCAGGAATATTTTTATCTTTTCTTCTACAAGACCGTATAGGTTGTAGGGGTCTGACGAATTTTCCTGTTTGCTCACCTTGGTGTATTCCAGAAGATTGTCTACAAAATTAAAGAGATGGAACGATGAGGTGTAGATCGATTTCAGGTCTTCGGCTATCGCAGCGGTGTCGTTAATGTTTTGGTAGGCATGCTTTCCGGTCAGTGCCAAGAAACGGAGCGGGCTTTTGATATCGTGCGTTATGGTTCCGATAAGCTTTTTGTGGTTGATGATCTCTTCACTGAGGTTTTCCTTGGTCTTTCTGAGCGTGCTGATGGTGTTCCTGAGCTGGGAAGTCTGCTCCGCAATTTTTTTCTCCAGAAGGATATTCTTTCTTCTGATGTATCGGATTCTCATCTTTATGGTATAGAATACCAGCAGCAGTCCGATGATCACAAGGAGGATGTTAAACCAGATTGTTTCATAGAAGGCAGGCGGCACGAGTATGGTGAGCGTCTTGTATTTGTAGCCGGAGTTAAATCCGGTAAGCTTTCGGGCCGTAAGGTAATAGGTACCGTGCGGCAGCGACGTATAGGAAATCTCGTTGTCTTTAAGCGGAATCCAATTTTGGGAGATCGGTCCCTGCAGCCTGATTTCGATATTCTGGTTGTTCGGATTTCCGTAATACGGACTGTTGATAAACAGCCTGAGCCTTCCGAAATCATTTTTTAGCTGCAGCGTATCGTTGCCGATTTCTTGGTAGCGGCTGTCGACTTCGGCTTCCTGGAAATAGATATCATTATCGGGCAGGAGCAGTTTTATCTTTTCGGGGGAAAAGAGGACAATACCCCGCATGGAAGGAAATGAAATGGAATTGTTTTCCAGCCGCAGGCCGCAAGGCTGGCAGCCGCCGTTAAATTCGTTGGTATAAAATCCATCCGACTTGTCATAATACTGGTAGTAGACATGTTTTGTCTTTTGCTCCGAATATTCAAAAAGGTTCTTTTTGGATACCTGAAAGAGCCCCTTGTTGGTCGTTATCCACAAGTAGCCGTTCTGGTCTTCGATCATGCAGTGCGATGAGAGCAGGTAGCGGTTCTTGTCGATAGGGAAGTGGGTGGTCTTTTTGGTAAACTGGTTGTAAAGAAAGAATCCCTTTTCGTAGGTAGCTACCCATATTTCGTCAGGCTTACCGATATAGATGCTGCGGACATAGGTATTCGAAATCTCTTTGATGTTCTCTATCTTTTTCTCCTTTAGAAAAATCCGGTGGAATCCCAGATGCGATCCTGTCCAGATAATATTGCTTTCGATTTCTGCCATATAGGTAGGATTGAAAGGCAGGTCCATATAGAGCTTAAAGCTGGGTTTTTTTGCTGGGTTGGAAGTGTCTAGCATAAAGAGCTTGCCATCCGGCGATCCTACAATGGCGGTTCCGGCCAGCATTTCTCCTTTTTTGGTTTCAAACAGCTGGATGACGCGGTCTTCGAAAAACCATTTGTCGATGGTCGAAAAATGAGTCTTTTTATTTAGTCGGTAGACCGTATTATTGTCTTTGGTCCATATATTGCCCTGCTTGTCGGTGAGAAGCGTATAATTGTCGGTCTCTATGTTGAATACGAGTTTTTTCTGGGCTCCCTGCTCGCTGAATATTTCTCCTGACGCAGTCAGGAAGCTGTTCTTGCCATAGTGAATCTGGGCATAGTACACGCCATTCTTGTTGTTGCCCAAGATGCTCTTGAATTTTTTCTTCTTGACGATAAGCAATCCGTTGGTACTGCTCCCGAGATAAAGAGTCTCATTTTGGAAGTCGTAATAATAGGAAATGATATTGTTCTTGGCGATGTCAAAATGGGTAAGGAGCGGCTTCAGCTGCAGCTTTCCTTGGTGGTTCTCGAGCAGGTAGACTGTGTTGTTGAAAGTAAAGAAGGTCTGCTGCGCGACCTGGTTGGGAATCAGCTCAAAACCTGAGGACGGGAGTCCTTCTATAGTAGTAAAATAGGCCCGCCCGTTTTCAAAACGCACGAAATTTTTAGCCGTATAAGAGTAGAGTACGTTGTCGCAAATAAAGAACGTGGCATCGAGATCGTGCGCGATTTCCCAAAGGCGCTTGCTGTCTCTGGTAAAAGCGGTAATGGTTCCATCAGCAAGCTTAAAGTAGCTGTTGTCGGTTTTGTAGATTTTGTGGATAAAATATCTTTTTCCCTTCAACAGTTGGTTTTGGATGCGAAAAGACTCTGGAATTTTGCTATCGGGAATTATAGCTGGCTTGTTCTTTCGGATGAGGATCAAGTCGGCAAAATCGCTGAGCACATAAATACTGTCGGTAGCTACGGTGCCTCTGAAATAGCTGATCCGGTTTGTGGTCAGTCCCTTGAGGTTCTCGATGTTAAAGACCTTGAATTTGTTTCCGTCATAGCGCACGAGTCCGTTTTCGGTCGAAAGCCACAAGAACCCATAACGGTCTTTGATAATCGATTTTACGCTATTTTGCGGCAGGCTGTTATCGTCGGCAGAATGCCATATAAGGTCGTAATCTCTATTTTCTTGCTGTGAAAATAAAGGAGAAGAGCTAAAGAGCGAGATAAGATATATGTATAAAAAGTGCTTGGGAAAACGCATCGTTACCAGATATTAATCTGTGGCATAATAATATCTTAATCTGAACGGGGCAGTTCAGTGTCCAATATTACGAAGATAAGGATGAGAAACGCGGGCTTTCTTTGTAGAATTAATTCTACAAAGAATAGTGATATGAGCCACAATTTTTTCGACAGCCAATGTGGAATTTAGTAAAAGATTTGGCCCTATTAATTTTATTGGTTTTGATTACTTCATGCAAGGGAGAGGGTTTCTTTCCCTTGCATATTATTTTTAGAGTATATGCGTTTGACTGCTTTTGCCGATAGGCATAAAAATACGATCCATACGATACAGCTCAGGAGCCTTTTGGCAGAATTTGCAGGAACTTTTCTGCTGACATTTTCTGCTCTTGCGGCTTCGGCTGTAGTAGGGTTTCAGGATGCTTTTTTGAACCAGATCCTGGCCTGCCTTTCTATCGGAGGCATTACCTTTTTGGCTACTTTTTTTCTGTATTCCGTGTCGGGATCACATTTTAATCCTGCCATTTCGGTCGGGTTTTTTATCGCGAACCGGATCGGTTTTAGCAAGCTGGTTGTCTATATATGCACCCATATCATAAGCGGTCTCTTGGCTACACTGCTTGTTTTTTTCTTGTTTTCGGATAATAGGAATGATTCTATCTTGCTGTTTTCTAAACCTGTTGTCCCGTATCATCCCGAAAGCCTGATGCTTTCGTCGGTATGCCAGAGCGTAATGATGTTTATTGTATTGCTACTTTTTTTAGGCCTGACGTATTTGCAGAAAGGCAGGCTCTATATGGCAACTTTTATGGCAATAGCCATAGGTATTGCCAACTTTGTCAACCTGTCGATTACCAGCTATCCATTGAATCCGGCCATGACAGCAGGAGAGCTGCTGCTTTTTAGAAAGCACGAAATGTTGGATGCAGTAATTGTCTGGCTCTCTCCATTTGCAGGTGCCTGCATGGCAGGGATTATTTACTTCATCACTTTTATCAGGCCTGTCCATTAGAGACTAGCCTAAAACGATATCAAGGCTTGTAGAATTTATTCTACAAATGCTGTATTTATTATCTACAACGCCTACGGTTCATACTAAGGAAATTTGCACGGTCATGGTTGCTCTAGCAATCTGGCTTGCCTTTGAACCTATTTATTAACCAAATCCATTCGTGTATGCGTAAAAATTATGCTCTTCTAAGCTGATTGCTTATAAAACGATACCACCATTAAACCGTTTTCCCCTCATTTTCAAATAAATAATTAAAATTATAACGATGAACAAAAACTACAGTTGTCAAGGCAGATTCTTGCCCTACCGACAGGTGAGCGTCATGTTTAGGGATACTGCCGTAAGAATCAAGAAAGTTTTTTTACTGAGTTTCCTTCTGACTATTGCCGGCTTTTCGTCCCTATATGCAGACGGGAGTAAAGATCTTTATCCTTCGGGAGTTACTGGGAACCGTGCTTTTCTGTACAGCAATAGCTATACGGCAGGAGGAACTACAATCAACTCTTGGCCGTTCAAGACCTTGGGGACGCACTATGTGTATGCCAATGTTGGAGAGACTATTGCTGCTGCATCGAGTGCCCAGAATATAGGGAATGGCCGAATCAGGCTGATTGCTCCAAATGGATCAGAGTATCTTACTACTGCAACCGCAACAGGACAGATACCGAACCGTAATGGCGAGCTGGCCGGACCTCAATATCCGGGACAGGGAGCAGGAGGTAACCGATACCTTCCGTATACTGTTACCGTAGGTGCGGGACAGGCCGGAATCTGGAAAGTAGAATTTTTGCCTTCGGGCTCTGAAACCAGCAGCTCTACGCCTTCAGTTACCGATACCGCTGCAGATGCTGCCTGGACGCAAGGAAACAATACGGAACTAATAGCGGCTTGGGACGTATCGGTAAGGAATGCGGCTAACTCGGCTTGGATTTCCGGAAGAGTATATTCTAACGTTTTCAACTTGCACATACAAGGAACAGTGTTTTCATCAGCAAAAGCCTTTTATGGCAAATTTGTCGTTTTAACACGAGATGGAGTTGCCTACAGGGTAACCAATAATGGCTCTAACGGAGTAGGTTTTACTTTTTTTGTAAACAATAAAGGATTTTTAGATACCACAGGAGGACCATCTTATAAGAGTTTGAATATTTCAAGTCCTTCAAGCGCTGATTTTAGGGTTCACGATCCTAGAAGCCAAGATGATGCCAATAATGTGACCCATAAGATATTTTATACAGATCCTGCAGCGGACTTGCCTGCTAACGCGATACAAGCAGTAAGTACGTCATCAAGCACTACAACATGGCTTAAGAATGCGGTGATAACGCCTACAGCCACTAACCTGACCTATACAGGTGTAGAAGGAACGCCTAACCTTTCGGGGAACAAAGGAGCCTATATCGGTTTTGATTCCAACCTAGCCGGAACGTTCAGGATTGAAATAATCGGAGATTTCCCGACCAGAACCATTACAGGAAACTGTTCTCCGGGAACAAATACTATTTTATGGGATGGAAGAGACGGAGCAGGCAATGTACTGGCGCCGAATACCAATATCGGAGAGATCAGGGTACAGCTTTTTGGTGCCGAGGTGCATTTCCCTTTTATCGACATGGAAATCAATCCGGGAGGTATCATAATCGAGCAGCTGAATGAAAGCTATGCTTTATTTACTCCGAACAGAGACTTGGTGTATTGGGACGATTCGAATGTTACTGGAGGAAATGTAAATACGGTATCAAACCCGACAGCTTCAGGAAATGCTGGTATTTCAAGTAACAGCAACGGACACAGATGGGGAAGAAATAGCTCAGGAAGTTCCGGCTCTGGAAATACAGGAGATGGAGGTTCGAGCTTTGGAAACGAAAAATCATTGGATACGTGGAGTTTTGTTCCCGGCGAAGTCATCATAAAGACATTAGATATCATTGTTGCTTCTGCCGACTTGGAAGTAGAAAGCATCACGCCATCAACGACAACTATCAGCATCGGACAAACGATGAACTATCAAGTTGTCGTAAAAAATAACGGACCTAGCGACGTAACTGGAGCCGGCTTTGCATTTATTGTTCCAGCCGGATTCACGATAACGGGCGTTACTTACGTAAACAGCCAAGGAACTGTAGTAGTTGTTACCGGAACAGTTGATCCGGTTACGGGCAATTATATTGCAGACCTTAATATGACAAACGGTTCTGAAATCGTATTCACGATTACAGGAACAGTAGGATCCTCTTTGGCAGGATTGCCTTTAAATGTAGAAGCTTCGATTATCCGTCCGGCTGACGTGACTGATATCGATGCGACGAATCCAGGTACTACGCCTCCGACAGACCCGCATTTAGAGTGTCTAAACGGAACAGCTGTTGAGAATTGTAACAACATCGCTTATAATAATTTGAACGTTGCAGCTATAGCAGATCTTAGGGTTGTGAAGACAGCAAACGCTACGGTTCCGACAGTAGGGCAGCAAGTAACCTTTACGATAGCTGTTACGAATAACGGACCGAATGCTGCTACTGGAGTTACAGTAGCAGATTTGATGCCGACTGGTTTTGCATTTGTTTCTGCAACAGTTACGGCAGGCGCTTACAATTCTGGTACGGGAATCTGGAATGTGGGTACTATTGCTAATGGTACCACCCAGACTATGACCGTTACAGCAACTGTAAATGCTACAGGAAATTATACGAACGTAGCAACAGCAACGGGAACAGAAACAGATCCGGTGCCAGGCGACAATACAGACGAGATAACAGTAGCACCAGATCCTGATGCCAACTTGCAGATCAGCAAGACTGTAAATGATACTACGCCAAACGTAGGAGATCAAGTAGAGTTCACCTTGCTTGTTACAAATAACGGAACAGCGAACGCGACAAATGTTATTGTAACAGACCAGCTTCCTACAGGATATGCTTATGTTTCTCATACGGCAGGGGCTAACTATGTTCCAGTTACAGGAATCTGGACAATTGGCAGCTTGGCCAACGGTGCCAGCCAGACATTGGTAATCACGGCAACGGTAAACGCAACAGGAAACTATACGAATACAGCTTCGGTTGACGGAGACGAAAACGATCCTGATACGACTGATAATACAGATTCTGTAACGACAACACCTAATAATGTAATCGTAGCAGACAATGATACTACTGTAACGCCAGTTAACGGACTTGCAGGAGGCACCGCTATAGCAAATGTGCTTGGCAATGACTCGCTGAACGGTGCAGCAATCGCTGCAGGCACAGTAAACATTTCAGTACTTCCGGGAGCAGTTCCGGCAGGACTTGCTTTCAATACAGCAACGGGCGCAGTTACGGTCAATGCAGGAACTCCTGCAGGAACCTATACTTTCGATTATACGATTTGCGAGACCATCAACCCGACCAACTGCGATACGGCAACGGTTACGGTAAATGTGGCAGCGGCTCCTATTGTAGCCAATAATGATACTACTGTAACGCCAGTCAACGGACTTGCAGGAGGCACCGCTATAGCGAATGTGCTTGGCAACGACACGCTGAACGGTGCAGCAATCGCTGCAGGTGCAGTAAACATTTCAGTGCTTCCGGGAGCAGTTCCGGCAGGGCTTGCTTTCAATACGGCAACAGGCGCAGTTACTGTCAATGCAGGAACTCCGTCAGGAACCTACACTTTCGACTATACGATCTGTGAGACCATCAACCCAACGAACTGCGATACGGCAACGGTTACGGTAAACGTGGCAGCAGCGCCAATCGTAGCCAATAATGACACTACTGCAACGCCAGTCAATGGATTTGCAGGAGGAACGGCTATACCAAACGTACTTACAAATGATACGCTGAACGGCGTGGCAGTTGTTCCAGATGCGGTAAACATTTCGGTGCTTCCGGGAGCAGTTCCGGCAGGGCTTGCCTTTAATACGGCAACGGGTGCGGTTACGGTCAATGGAGGAACTCCGGCAGGAACTTATACTTTCGACTATACGATTTGTGAGGTTATCAACCCAACGAACTGCGATACGGCAACGGTTACGGTAAACGTGGCAGCGGCTCCTATTGTAGCGAATAACGATACTACGGCAACGCCAGTCAATGGACTTGCAGGAGGGACAGCTATACCAAACGTGCTTACTAATGATACGCTGAACGGCGTGGCAGTTGTTCCAGGTGCGGTAAACATTTCGGTACTTCCGGGAGCAGTTCCAGCAGGGCTTGCTTTCAATACGGCAACAGGCGCGGTTACGGTCAATGCAGGAACTCCGGCAGGAACCTATACTTTCGATTATACTATCTGTGAAGTGTTAAACCCAACAAATTGCGACACGGCAACGGTTACGGTAAACGTGGCAGCAGCGCCAATCGTAGCCAATAATGACACGACTGCAACGCCAGTAAACGGTTATGCAGGAGGAACAGCAATACCAAACGTACTTACAAATGATACGCTTAACGGCGTGGCAGTTGTTCCAAGTGCGGTAACTATTTCAGTGCTTCCGGGAGCAGTTCCGGCAGGGCTTGCCTTTAATACGGCAACAGGCGCGGTTACGGTCGATGCAGAAACTCCGGCAGGAACCTACACATTTGATTATACGATTTGTGAAATATTAAATCCTACAAACTGCGATACGGCAACGGTTACGGTAAACGTAGCTGCAGCACCAATCAATGCAGTAAATGACAATCCTACTCCTGTAAACGGCTACACAGGCGATACAGATGTAGTAAACGTACTGACTAATGACACCTTGAACGGCGTTCCGGTACTTCCGTCTGAAGTAGCGGTTACGGTAACGACACCAGCTTCAAACCCAGGCGTTGAATTGAATCCAGCAACGGGAACAGTAAGCGTAGACCCTCAGACACCTGCGGGTACTTATACGATCATCTATCAGTTATGCGAGGTACTGAACCCTACGAACTGTGATACGGCAACGGTTACGGTTGTAGTAGAAGGGGCGCCGATTAATGCGGTGAACGATACTCCGGCTCCAGTAAACGGCTATACGGGCGATACAGATGTAGTCAACGTGTTAGACAACGATACGTTGAACGGCGTTCCGGTAATTCCGTCTGAAATAGTAGTTACGGTAACAACACCGGCTTCGAATCCAGGCGTTGAATTAGACCCAGCAACGGGGACGGTAAGCGTAGACCCACAGACACCTGCGGGAAGTTATACGATTATCTACCAACTATGTGAGGTGCTGAACCCGACAAATTGTGATTCGGCAACAGTTACAGTTGTAGTGGAAGCAGCAGAAATAGAAGCTTTTAACGATACCAATGCAACTCCAGTAAATGGTTATGCAGGAGGTAATGCCATTCCAAATGTACTTACAAATGACCTGTTGAACGGAGTAGCAGTACTACCTAGCCAAGTAACTATTAGCGTAGTCCCTGGAAGTGTTCCGGCAGGAATAACATTCAATACGACTACGGGAGCAGTAGATGTGCTGGCTGGCACAGCAGCAGGAAGTTATACTTTTGATTATACGATCTGTGAAATACTAAACCCGACCAATTGTGATACAGCAACCATAACTGTTGTAGTGGGAGCAGCTCCGATTGATGCGGTAAATGATACTCCAGCAACACCAGTGAATGGGTATGCTGGCGATACGGATGTAGTCAATGTATTAGACAACGATACCTTGAATGGCGTTCCGGTAATTCCTTCTGAAGTAGTGGTTACGGTAACGACACCAGCTTCTAATCCAGGCGTTGAATTGGACCCAGCAACAGGAACGGTAAGCGTAGACCCACAGACACCTGCAGGTACTTACACTATCGTATACCAATTGTGCGAGATATTGAACCCTACGAACTGCGACTCGGCAACCGTAACGGTTGTAGTAGGAGCGGCTCCGATTGATGCAGTGAATGATACTCCTGCTCCGGTAAACGGCTACACAGGCGATACAGACGTAGTCAACGTATTAGACAACGATACATTGAATGGCGTTCCGGTAATCCCGTCTGAAGTAGTGGTTACGGTAACGACACCAGCTTCAAACCCAGGCGTTGAATTGGACCCGGCAACAGGAACGGTAAGCGTAGACCCACAGACACCTGCGGGAACCTACACTATCGTGTACCAATTGTGCGAGATATTGAACCCGACGAACTGCGACTCGGCAACTGTAACAGTTGTGGTTGGAGCAGCGCCAATCGATGCGGTGAACGATACTCCAGCTCCGGTAAACGGCTACACGGGCGATACAGACGTAGTCAATGTGTTAGACAATGATACGTTGAATGGGGTTCCGGTAATCCCGTCTGAAGTAGTGGTTACGGTAACGACACCAGCTTCAAACCCAGGCGTTGAATTGGACCCAGCAACAGGAACGGTAAGCGTAGACCCACAGACACCTGCGGGAACTTACACTATCGTCTACCAATTGTGCGAGATATTGAATCCTACGAACTGCGACTCGGCAACCGTAACGGTTGTGGTGGAAGCAGCTCCGATTGATGCGGTAAATGACAACCCAGCTCCTGTAAACGGATATACGGGCGACCCAGACGTTGTAAATGTATTGGACAACGATACGTTGAACGGCGTTCCGGTAATCCCTTCTGATGTAGTGATTACGGTAACGACACCGTCTTCTAACCCAGGCGTAGAATTAGACCCTGCAACAGGAACGGTAAGTGTAGATCCTCAGACTCCTGCAGGTACTTACACTATCGTGTACCAATTGTGCGAGATATTGAACCCTACCAACTGCGAGACTGCAACGGTAACTATAGTGGTTAACCCAGCACCAATCGATGCAGTGAACGATAACCCAACTCCGGTAAACGGCTACACGGGTGACCCAGATGTAGTGAATGTCTTAGACAACGATACGTTGAACGGCGTTCCGGTAATCCCGTCTGAAGTAGTGATTACAGTAACGACACCGTCTTCGAACCCAGGCGTAGAATTAGACCCTGCAACAGGAACGGTAAGCGTAGATCCTCAGACTCCTGCGGGTACCTACACTATCGTGTACCAATTGTGCGAAATATTAAACCCAACAAATTGTGAGACTGCAACAGTAACTATAGTTGTTGAAGAAGCACCAATTGATGCAGTAAACGACACGCCTGATCCGGTAAACGGCTATACTGGCGACCCAGACGTTGTAAACGTATTGGATAACGATACCTTGAACGGAGTTCCGGTAATCCCGTCTGAAGTGGTGGTTACGGTAACGACACCGTCTTCAAACCCAGGTGTTGAGCTAGACCCTGCAACAGGAACGGTAAGCGTAGACCCACAGACACCTGCGGGAACTTACACTATCATATACCAGTTGTGCGAAATATTAAACCCTACGAACTGTGAAACGGCAACAGTAACCATAGTAGTTAATCCGGCTCCGATTGATGCCGTAAACGACGACTTAAGTGCTGCGGTTGTAAATGGTAACGAAGGACAAGTAAACGCTGGAAATGTCTTTTCAAATGACACTTTAAACGGCGTTGCAGTGATTCCTTCGGAAGTAACTTTGACTACTATAACTGCAGATGCGCCATTGACATTGAATGCTGATGGAACAATCTCTGTAGTAGCAGGAACACCGGCAGGAACTTACACTTTGCAATATAGCATCTGTGAAGTTTTAAATCCGACGAATTGCGATACAGCTACAGTAACAATTGTAGTGCAAGTGCCATCGATTGAAATTACCAAGACTGGAACTTTCAATGATGCCAACGGCGATGGTTTTGCGCAAGTAGGAGAGACGATCACGTATAATTTCTCTGTCGTAAATACAGGAAGCATGCAATTGACGAACATCACGGTAACGGATCCATTAGTGGCAGTAACCGGCGGTCCTCTTGCAGTGCTAAATGCAGGAGCAACAGACAACACTACATTTACTGCTATCTATACCTTTACGCAAGCCGATGTAGATGCTGGATTTGTAAACAACCAGGCTTTGGTTAGCGCTACTCCGATTGTCGGACAGCCAATTACTGATTTGTCTGACAGCAACGATCCTACATTGCCAGGCAATGATGATCCAACGGTAACGACCTTGCCTCAGAATCCAAGTTTCCAATTGTGGAAAGAAGGAACGTATCAAGATGCTAATAATGACGGTATCGTGAATGCGGGAGATGTTATCGAATACGACTTTACAGTAACCAATACAGGAAACGTTACCATCACCAATATTATGGTAACCGACCCAATTGTTACAGTTTCAGGCGGACCATTGGCTTCTTTAGCGCCACAAGCTTCGGATAGTACTACCTTCACAGCAACGTATACGATAACGCAGGCGGATATTGAATTAGGGGCTGTGTATAATTTAGCATTGGCTGAAGGAACTGACCCTAACGGAAACCCGATAGACGATGAATCGCAAGATCCTTCGCCAGTAGGTACGGATGATCCATTGTATGAGCCGACTTGTCCAGATTGTACTGTTACGATTCTAGAACAGAATCCAGGTATTGCCTTGATCAAGACTGCGATATTTAATGATGAGAACAATAACGGAATTGCAGAAGCTGGAGAAACGATCACGTATAATTTCACAGTGACCAATACAGGAAACGTGAGCTTGAGCGATGTGACTATCAACGATCCGCTTCCTGGAGTTGTGGTAAGCGGAGGCCCTATTACTTTAGCAGTAGGACAAAGCGACAGCACTACATTTACGGCAACGTATGCTATTACGCAAGCGGATATCAATGCAGGAAGTGTTTCGAACCAAGCTATTGCAACCGGTAGAAGTCCTCTTGGAGAAGAAGCTACCGATGCTTCAGATAACACCGACAATACAGGAAATAACCCGACGGTTATCGAAATTGACGGCTGTACGATCAATGTATTTAATGCGGTTTCGCCAAACAATGACGGAGACAACGAGATTTTATACATCGGTGGCTTAGAATGCTATCCAGATAACAAAGTAGAGATTTTCAACCGCTGGGGAGTTCTAGTCTATGAAGCAAACGGCTATAACAACAACGACAAGGCTTTCAGAGGCTATTCTGAAGGAAGAGTTACAGTGAACAAATCTGAAGGATTGCCAGACGGTACGTATTTCTATTTCTTGAAATATAAAAAACCAGACGGTTCTGTTAGTGAGAAAAGCGGCTATTTATATTTAAGCAGATAAAGTTAAATTTCTGGGAACCGTAATGGTTCCCAGAATAAACAAAATAAATCAATGAAAAAAATAATCATACTTTTCGTCTGGATTCTTGCAACCGCAACCACCTTTGCCCAGCAGGATGCGCAATACACGCAATACATGTACAATACCATCAATATTAACCCAGCCTATGCAGGTTCAAGAGGCGTTTTCAGCATCTTTGGACTTCACAGAACGCAATGGGTTGGTTTGGATGGAGCACCCGTGACCAACGCTGTTTCGATCAACTCGCCGATTAACGGTACCAATATAGGAATGGGACTTTCTTTTGTCAACGACAGGATAGGACCGACAGATGAGAATGCAATTTCTGCAGACATCTCCTATACGGTAAAGACATCAGAAACATTCAAGCTGTCTTTCGGAATCAAGGCTACTGCGAATCTTTTTAATCTGGATATCAATAAATTGAATCCTGCCGACCAAGGAGATCCTCGCTTTCAGGACCTGAATAATAACTTCACGCCAAACATAGGGGCGGGAGCGTATCTTCATTCCGATAAGATGTATTTGGGACTTTCGGTACCAAACTTTTTCGAAACGCACCGATACGATGATAATTCTGTTTCCGTAAACCAAGAAAGAATGAATTTCTACTTGATTGGAGGTTATGTTTTTGACTTGAGCGCAAGCATCAAATTCAAGCCTGCCTTTTTGGTGAAAGCCATAAACGGAGCGCCGCTTCAGACCGATCTTTCAGGAAATTTCCTTTTCAATGACAAGCTGACGCTTGGCGTGGCTTGGAGATGGGATGCCGCCGTAAGTGCAATGGCTGGTTTTCAAGTAACTGACGGACTTTTTATCGGCTATGGATATGATTTGGAGACGACTAAGCTTTCCAACTACAATTCAGGCTCGCATGAGGTATTCCTACGTTTCGAGCTGTTCAACAAATTCAATAAAGTAACATCTCCAAGATTCTTCTAAAAGCAGTAATTATGAAAAAACATTTATATACAGCCTTGGCGGTTTTTGCTTTAATGACGGCCCAGGCACAAGAAGCCAAACTTGCATCTGCAGATAAAAAATACGAAGAATTTGCCTATGTAGATGCGATCAAGACCTATGAGCGAGTTGCTGAAAAAGGATACAAGTCGGTTGATTTATTCCAGAAGCTTGGAAATGCGTACTATTTCAATGCCGAATTAGACAAGGCCAATAAATGGTATGCGGAGCTTTTTGCGATGAACCAGCCTGTCGATGCAGAATACTATTACCGTTATTCGCAGACTTTGAAATCGGTTGGCGATTATGCAAAAGCCAATGAGATGCTGTCGCAGTTCAACCAAAAGAACGCTGACGATTTAAGAGCGCAATTGTATACGAAGCATAAGGATTATCTCGAAGATATCAAGGCGAATTCTGGACGATATAAGGTAGAAAACATCGGGATCAATTCAGAATATTCCGATTACGGAACTGCTTTTTACGACAACAAATTAGTTTTTGCTTCGGCAAGAGACACGGGAGGCATCTTCAACAGAAAGCACCAATGGACCAATCAGTCGTTTACGAAGCTGTATGCCTCTGAGATCAGTTCGGATGGAAATATGCTGGAACCTGAAAAATTCAATACGTCTCTAAATTCGAAATTCAACGAAGCGACGCCGGTTTTTACAAAAGATGGAAAGACCGTTTATTTTACCAGAAACAATTACAACAAAGGTAAAAGAGGCAAGAACAGTGACAAGGCAACGCTTTTGAAAATCTACAAAGGCGTTCTTGAAAACGGAAAATGGACCAACATTACCGAGCTTCCGTTTACAAGCGACAATTACAGCACAGCGCATCCGGCTTTAAGCATTGATGAAAAGACGTTGTATTTTGCGTCAGATATGCCAGGAACATTAGGCCAGTCGGATTTGTTTAAGGTAGCGATTAATGCCGATGGAACTTTCGGCACGCC
Organism: Flavobacterium sp. N2550; assembly: GCF_025947265.1. NCBI lineage: Bacteria > Pseudomonadati > Bacteroidota > Flavobacteriia > Flavobacteriales > Flavobacteriaceae > Flavobacterium > Flavobacterium sp. N2550. The sequence continues at coordinate 2,078,539 of NZ_CP110007.1, forward strand.
AGAAAACCTAGGAAACAAGATCAATACCGAAGGCCGCGAAACCTTCCCATACATTACAGAAGAAGGCGAATTGTATTTTGCTTCGGACGGACAATTGGGATTAGGCGGATTGGATGTTTTTGTTACTCAAATCAACAAAGACGGAAGTTATGGCGAAATCAAAAACGTAGGCGCTCCGGTTAACGGACCGAAAGACGACTTTGCCTTTATCATTGATACCAAGACCCGCTTTGGATTTTTCTCTTCCAACAGAGATGGCGGAAAAGGCTATGATGATATCTATAAATTCCAAGAAACAAGACAGCTGAAATGCGAGCAGTTATTATCAGGAAAAATTACGGATAGAGAATCTGGACTTCCGATTGCCAATGCTCGTGTGACATTGTCTGATGCTTCTTTCAAGGTCATCAAGACGATTTATGCTGACCACGAAGGAAAGTATAGTTTTGATGTAGAATGCGGCAATGCGTATTACGTAAAAGCAGAAAGCAAAGATTATACGCCAACGGAATTGAAAGCAATTATCCCGAAAGAATCTGGAGAAACCGATCTTTCTATCGAATTGGACAAGCCGGTAAAACAAATTACGGTTGGAACCGATTTGGCAAAGACGTTCGGAATCAAGATCATCTATTTCGACTTGGACAAATCAGACATCCGTCCAGACGCAGCCATCGATTTGGCTAAAATCGTTGATGTCATGAAGCAATATCCAAACATGAAAGTAGATGTCCGTTCACATACCGACAGCCGCCAGACGCACAAATACAATGAAAAACTTTCTGATAGAAGAGCAAAATCTACTATCGCTTGGATGATTCAAGACGGAATTGCCAAAGAAAGAGTAACTGGAAAAGGCTATGGCGAAACGCAATTGGTTAACAAATGCGCCGACGGTGTGGAATGCTCTGAACAAGAACACCAGCTAAACCGCAGAAGTGAGTTCATTATTACAGCCATGTAATGTTCTAAAATAGTTTTAAAATTAAAAAACCGTGCTGTTAAGGCACGGTTTTTTTGTTTAGAAAAATAACTTTTTGATTATGCCAGCGTAGCGGTCAAGGTGATTTCGGCATTTAATACTTTTGATACCGGACAGATTTGTTTGGCTTTCAAGGCAGTATTTTGGAATTCTTCGTTGGTGATTCCAGGAACATCACCTTTTAGTTCCAAATGCATTTTGGTAATCGTTCCGTCTTCAAAAGTAAGTACGGCTTCTGTGCTTAAATCAGTCGGTACATAGTTTAGTTCGCTTAACAAGAAGCTCAATTGCATAGTGAAGCAACCAGAATGTGCTGCTGCTATTAATTCTTCAGGGTTGGTTCCAACACCTTCTGCGAATCGGGTTTTAAAAGATAATTGTGCCTTGTCTAAAGTGGTACTTTGTGTACTGATGGTTCCTTTTCCTTCCATTCCTGTACCTTGCCATTGTGCGTTTGCTTTTCTTGTAAATTTCATAATGTTTGATTTTAAATTGTTTATTTATTAGTTGTTGATTTTTGATAGGACAAATTTATTGCGGGTTTGGTTATAAATCAAATTGATAATTTTTTACCTTTATAAAATAAAATTATAATGTATGACAATTCAGCAATTAAAATACATCGTAGCCTTAGACGAAGAACGCCATTTTGCTAGGGCAGCAGAAGTCTGTATGGTAACCCAGCCAGGACTTACCATACAATTAAAAAATCTGGAAGAAGAAATAGGAATCAAGATTTTTGACCGCACAAAAGTTCCGTTGACGCCGACCGTTTTGGGCGCTAAGATTATTTCGAGAGCGAAAAAAATACTTAGAGAAGTAAATGAAATCAGAGATTTTGTTGTCAATGAAAAAAACATACTTGAAGGAGAAATCAAATTAGGAGTCATTTCTACGCTTTCGCCTTATCTAATTCCGCTATTCATAAAGTCCATGAAAGAAGCGGCGCCAAAGATGCAATTTGTCATCAAGGAAGCCTCTACAGGCCATCTCATGCACGATATCGAAACAGGCGCTCTAGATGTTGCATTAATGGCCAGTCCGACCGGAAATCCAAATTTAAAAGAACACCATGTCTTCAACGAACCTTTCGTAGCTTATCTCAACGAAAATCATCCCTTAGCCCAAGAAGATTTTTACGAACTGCAAGCCAGTGACAAGCCAGAATTGTTGTTGTTGCAAAATGAATACTGCTACAATGCACAGCTTCTCGATATATGCGGTCTTAAAGAAGACAGGAAGATTAGCGAACAATTCTCGTATGATATTAGTTCTATTGAAACGCTGAAAAACCTAGTAAGGGCACAATTAGGCTTTGCCATCATACCCGAACTTTCCATATTGAATGAAAAAGAAAAGCAGCTCTTCAAGCCGTTCAAAGAACCAAAGCCCATACGCGAAATCAGCTTGGTCGTTTCGGATACCTTTTCCAAAAAACTGCTGCTCGAAAAAATGAGCAAGAGCATTTGGGACTGCCTTCCAGAAACCTTGAAGAAAGACTTCAGCTATCGTAAGATCCAATGGAACGATTCGCCTTATTTCATTAACGCGACAAAAGGTTTTCTCTAAAATAAAAATAGCTTACAAGATTTCTCCTGTAAGCTATCTTTTGCGAAATAAAAATAACTAAACTAAATCAACTAATTAAAAACTATCGGTTCTAAAAGGGGGCGTTGCCAGTCCTTCTTTATTATAAAGCATGATTTTTCCAGGAGCGTCTTCCCACAAATAGCGGACATCTTTTGGAGACGAAACCTTATCGCTGCTGAGCTTTATGGTTTTCATGTCGCTTTGTAAATAAGCATTCGCAGGATAGAATTTTTTGTCGCTTCCCGCAACCATAAAGCCATTGATGTTGGCCTTTGCCGTTTCAGGCGCAAAAGTTCCGTTTTTGAAAGTGACGGTAACTGAATTTCCGTCAATCTTAAAACTGTCAAAAACAGGAGCCGATGCCGGAACATCCTTCTCGCCATACGCTACGTTTGAAGCAATCAGCGCCATTCGTTTGCCAACAACCTGCTTGTGGATAGGGTGGATGTTGTCGTCTTCGCCTACATCAATCAATACAGCCATTCCGGTATTCTTCAATTCCAGCGCCTTGCTTTGTGATTCGCGCAATGTTATCCAGCGGTTGTTTTGGTTGGCATAATTAGGAAGCTGTGCATATATAAAAGGATAGTCTGCATTCCATTTCTTTCTCCAGTCCGTAATCATATCCTTAAACATTCCGGCGTATTCTTTCGCGTTTTTAGAATTCGCTTCAGCTTGGTACCAGATGATTCCCTTGATTTTTAGGCCAAAAAAAGGAGCGACCATTCCATTATACAAAGAAGTCGGATATTTTGTCGGATGCTGTCTCACAGGAACTTCTTCGATATCTTTTGTGCCAGCCTCATATTTCCATTCGCCGGCCAAAGAAAGTCGCTGTGATGCCGTTTCAAGGTATAACGATTGTGCATCGCCACGGAAACCGCCAATATCGCCTGTGTTTTTTACGCGGATAGTAATCACGTTTTTCCCTGCAACCAGCACGCTTTTCGGAACTTTATAAAAACGATCCAAATCCTTCTGTGTGCTTTCACCCACTTTTATGCCGTTGATATACGTAATGTCTTCATTATCGACACGTCCGATAGCTAAGGTCATTTCGTCTTTGGCCAAATCTTTTGCTGTCAGCTCGAAATTTCGCGTTACCCAGATGACGCCATCGTTAGGAGTAACCTTCGCTTTGCTCCAATACACAGGCAAGGTTATCGTTTTCCAAGACGACGTATTGTAATCTTTATTGTGCCATTTTTCTTTTGTGCCCAAATCCAGTTCGTCTGCTTTTTTCTCCCAAGCCGTGAATTCCTTTTTATAACTCTTCATGACCTCTTGAAAGTTGATGCCTTTCATCTCGGCAATTACTTTTTGGGCAGCCGTATGCTTTCCCATCAAGTCCTCGCTCATCCAAGCCTCAATATTGGTACCGCCCCAAGACGAATTAATCAGGCCGATCGGCACATTGTATTTTTGGAACAATTCCCTTCCGAAAAAATAAGCCACGGCAGAAAAACCTTTGGCACTTTCAGGAGAGCTCGTTTCCCATTGTCCCTTTTCAATATCTTTTTGCGGTATTCCGGCCATCGTTCTCGACACTTGTAGCAATTTAATCTTTTCATGCGATGCATTAGAAAGCTCTTCTTTCCCGTTTAGGGCATCTTCCAGTTTCCAGCCCATGTTAGACTGTCCGGAGCAGAACCACACATCACCTATATATACATCCTTAAAAGTTATTTTATTGTCTTCAGAAATTACCATTTCAAAAGGTCCGCCTGCCGCTTGCGACGAAAAAGTAAGACTCCACTCACCATTAGCATTGGTTTTACTTTCAAGGTTTTGGTTCTTGAAACTGACCTTTACGGTTTTACCAGGATCAGCCCATCCATAAATCGTTATAGGAGCATCCCGCTGCAGCACCATATGGTCAGAAAAGAATTTAGGCAATGTAGCTTTAGCAGAAAGAGTAGTACTGATAGCTATAAATAGGAGGGAAAGTATGCGTTTCATATACGAAAGGAATAAATAAGTGTGGCTAAAGTATAGAATTAAAATTGGTTGACCAAAAAATAATTTGCGATTTGTTTAAATTTAACGAATAATAATTGCCATCTCAATAATTAAATAAGTAAATAATTGTAGATAGTTCTTCTTAAATTTAAAATGAAGGATAATTGAAGAAAGACAAGTCAAATAAAAAAGGAGCACTATCAGACGACAGACTCCTTGTTTTTGGTATATTTTACATCCATTGCGTAAAGTTGCATCGCTTGTGGGAAGTGAAAAATGGTTTTACTCTTCTGAATGCAGTATAAATAGTACCTTTATGACTACAAAAATAATCATTTTAATGATTTGTAGTGTGAACGTCTCGTTAATAATTCGTCAGCGTATCGAAATTTATGAGGTAAAATACGCTAGTGTTTTGTCGAAAACGTTTTAGTTTGCAGTGTTAAAAGCTGATAGAATTCAAATTTAAACGATTTGTTTTAACTTTTTCATTGAATTATTATTATTAAAATAAACTTAAAATTTCATTATACATAAAAAATACCTGCTTATTTGGTAATTTAAAAAAATGCGTATATTTGGTCAACCAATTTATTATTCTAAAATGCAAGAGTTTGGTTTAAATGGATTTAAATCTTCCGAAGAAGAAGAAATCATTAAAAAATTAAAGGATTTGATTACCTCACAGAAGCTAAAGCCCGGCGACAGGCTGCCTTCAGAGAGAAAACTATCCGAAGAATTTGGCGTTAGCAGAGGAAACGTTAGAGAGGTTATCCAAAAGCTAGAGTTTTACGGATTGCTCAAGACCCTTCCGCAAAGCGGAACTTTTGTAGCAAACCTTGGCGTTCCTGCCCTAAGCGGCATGATAACCGATATCCTGCAACTCAAAAAGCCCGATTTCAAATCGCTTGTAGAAAGCAGGATCATGCTTGAAATGCAGGTAGTAGCCCTTGCAGCAGAAAGAAGGACAGAACAACATCTCGAAAATATAGAAGAAGCATTGTTGGCCTACAAAGCAAAAGTAGAAAGCAATGAAGATGCCGTAGAAGAAGACCTGATGTTTCACCTTAAAATTTCCGAAGCCAGCGGCAACCCAGTACTAAATACATTGATGCTGATCATCACGCCAGAAATCATTGCCAACTTTGAAAAATACCATGTCTGTACCAAATCCATGACGGGAGACAATATTATCGAACACCAGCAAATATATGAAGCCATAAAAGAAAAAAATCCTGAAAAGGCCAAACGCGAACTGCAGTTTCATTTCAAGACGTTGTATGAATACTGCAACAAGACAGATACTTTGATGAATTTGAACGAAAGTATCTTTTAAATTTCCGGTAAGGAAAAAAAGACGGTTATGACATTGTGTAAAGTTGCATCGCTTGGGGAAGTGGATTATTACTGCACATTTAAGTCAAGATTCAGCATCTGATTTTCAGATTTTACGAACTAAAAAGCATTATCGGCAAATAGCCGGTCAGGATGCGCTATATCTTAATGTTACAGAATTGTAAGCTATAAATTTTTATGAAATTAAAAACATTTTTCTTATTCTCGGCCTTGATGCTGACAGGCCTGATTACGGCACAGGAAACCTATATGTTGACTGGACAAGTCGTTGCGGCCAAGGATAATACCACGCTACCTGGTGCTTCTATCACCATTTTAGGTACAAAAAACACCGTAATTGCCGACAACGAAGGCGAGTTTTCAATCGAAGTAAAAGAAAACAGCTCGCTGCAAATTTCCTTTATCGGAATGACTACAAGAGTGGTGCTCGTGAACGGCCAGAAAGACATTACTATTTCGCTAGAAGATGAAAGCAAAAGCCTAGACGAAGTAGTCGTGGTTGGTTACGGTACCCAGAAAAAATCTTCAATCACCGGTTCCGTATCAAAATTAGAAAACACAAATCTTGACGAAAATACAGTTTCCAGAGTCGATAAGGCATTGCAAGGACGAATCGCAGGTCTTCAGATTCAGAACATCACCTCCGAAGTCGGTGAAGCACCGCAAATCAGGATTCGCGGTATGGGCTCTATCAGCGCCAGCAGCGACCCATTAGTAGTTGTTGACGGATTTCCGGTACAAAACGGACTAGAGTTCATCAATCCAAGTACCATCGAATCCATTGAAGTCTTGAAAGATGCCAGTTCTACAGCCATCTACGGTTCCCGTGGCGCCAACGGTGTGATCATCGTTACCACCAAATCAGGCTCAGAATCCAAGACATTATACGAATTCAAGTCCTTTTTCGGCGTGAAATCAGTATACGACAAAATCGACATGTACGATACCTATAGCTATACCGACATGCTGCGTAACGAACGCCAGCTTCACGAAAACTACCTGGCCGGAATCGAAAACAGAGTGCCAAGCACTATTGCTTATACAGCCCGCGAAAAAGGAATGCGCCAAGTCGCAAACAATTCCAACGGCGGAACGGATTGGCAAGACGAAGGAACCCGAAATTTTGCCACAATCAAGAATTACCAATTGAACGTTTCCGGCGGCGGAAAGACCGCAAACTATTATGTTTCCGGACAATATATAGAAGACGAAGGCTTGATGAAAGACAACTTCCTAAAACGTATCAATTTCCAAAGCCGTGTAAGAACAAAACTAAGCGACAAGCTTTCTTTAGATTTCAACCTACGACCATCCTACAGCAAAAGAAGAAGATCAACAATTTCATATTCAGACTTGACACGTTCGCTTGGCTTTATGCCCGTGCGCCATAACGATTATACCTCCGCTCTTACTGGCTATCCAGTTGGCGATTACGCACAAGGAAGACATTTCAACAATGTAAATTTCGATTATATAGACGAAAACGGACAGCCTCAAAACTTCACCACGTCACTTTGGGGAACCAACAACAACAGCCCAATCTCAAGGATGGAAAACGAAACAAGATTCATCCACGATTACAGAATGCTGGCCAATTTTGCGTTAGAATATAAAATCACAAAACGCTTGACGTTTAAGACTTCTGGCGGTGTTAACACAGAATATTCCAACTACGAGCGCTTCCGAAACTCATTGGCAGACCAGACCGGACAAGCCATAGGCGAAGACGACAGTACCCTAAAAACAGACATCCTTACAGAAAATACGCTGAACTACAAATGGAAAGGCGACAATCACAGCGTTGACGCGCTAGGAGGGATGACCTACCAAAAAACAAACATCAAAGGAACCGGAATTTACGGAACCCAATTCCCTTCCGACTATATCGAGACCCTAAACGGAGCAAACATTATCGATGTCAACGAAACCTTTACCAGAAAAGAACAAATCGGATTGCTGTCGTTCCTAGCCAGAGTAAATTACGCCTACAAAGACAAATACCTGATCTCGCTTGCTGCGCGTGCCGACGGTTCCTCATTATTCGGACCAGAAAACAAATACGGAATTTTCCCTTCTGCCTCAATCGGGTGGAACGTAAGCGAAGAAAACTTCTGGAAAGAAAACATCCAGTTCATCAACAAATTTAAACTGCGTACCAGCGTTGGTGTGACTGGAAACAACAACATCGCGAATTACTCGTTCACCAACCTGCTATACCCTTCCAACTATTCCTTAGGCGAAGGCGGAGGAAGCGTTACCTCTGGATTAGGAGAAACGGGCGACGTATTAGGAAACCCTGGAATCGGCTGGGAGCAGACCTTAGAATACGATTCAGGAACTGATATCAGCTTTTTCGATAACCGATTAAACCTGTCATTAGACTACTATTACTCTATTACAGACAAACTACTATTGCAGCAAAATGTCTCTTACATCACCGGACATTCCCAATATTTCAACAATATTGGAAAAATCCAAAACAAAGGAATCGAACTCGAAGTTTCCGGAAACATCCGAGGCAAAGACTTTAGCTGGAAGCCAGCCTTCAATATTGCGGCCAACCAAAACAAACTCATTTCCCTAGGCGGCGAAGCACAATTCATAAGCCAAGGCGAAAGAAACGAAGAATACATTGCCAAAGTAGGGCAAGAAGCCGTACAATTTTACGGATACAAAATGATTGGCGTTTGGCAAAATGCCGAAGAATTAGCAAACAATCCACACTCGGCCGATGACGCCGTTGGAGGAATCAGAGTAGCCGATATCAACGGCGACGGAATCATCAACGCCAGCGACAGGACTACGCTCGGAAGCCCTTTCCCAGATTTCACTTGGGGCTTTTACAACGCCTTTACCTATAAAAATTTCGACCTGAATTTCCTAGTACAAGGCTCTGTCGGAGGCGAAGTGTTTTTCGGCGACGGATACTATAACGAAATGCGCTACCTCTACAAAGATTTCGTAGAAGGCAGATGGTTTAGCGAAGGCGTTCCAGCCACAAAACCACGCGAAAACAACGGTAGAGCTTGGCAAAATACAGACTACCTGATCCAAGACGCTTCCTATATGTCATTAAGAACCGTGACGATAGGCTTTTCAGCTCCCGATGCCTTCATCAGCAAACTAGGATTGAAAAAAGCAAGATTCTACCTATCAGGAGAAAACCTGCTGTACATAAGAGCATCCGATTTCTGGGGATTAAACCCAGAAGGAATCACGACCAGCGGCATCTACAGCTCGCCGTTGATTTCAGGCTATCAGCGAGGCGCTTTCCCTGTACAAAGAACAATCTCTTTTGGTATCGACATTAATTTCTAAAAAATAACAGCTATGAAACTATATAAATTTTCACTCAAAAATTTAAAAATCGCGCTCCTCGGCACGGCTTTTATCTTCGCAAGCTGTGACGAAACACTTGACCTCCAGCCCATTTCAGAAATAGGAGTAGACGAGTTTTACAGCACGCCGCAAGAAGTGAATCTGGCAGTAATCTCCATCTACAACAGCCTATACGGCATGCAGAACAGAGAATGGCTGCTGACAGAAATCCGCTCCGACAATACCTACATGAATCCGAACTCTACCGAAACCAAAGACTTGGCCATTCGAGAAGTAGACCGTTTCGTGCAAGGCTCGCAGAACATTTACGTACAAGAATACTGGAAAGCCTGCTACAGAACCATCAACCTGGCCAATATCGTGATGCAGAATCTCGACGTAGTAACAAACCCTGTAACACGTGACCAATACGAAGGCGAAGCCAGATTCCTAAGAGCACACGCCTATTTTAATCTTGTCCGTCTTTGGGGAGGCGTCTTTATTATCGAAAAACCAGTTTCAGGCAGCGAAGCCAAAAAAATGGACAGAAGTCCGCAAAGCGAAGTCTACCAATTCATCCTAAACGACCTTCGCCTTGCTTCCGAAAAACTCCCAGTTTCCCAAGGAGGAGCCAATCTAGGCAGAGTAGCAGCAGATGCCGCTAAAACACTTTTAGGTAAAGCATTGATTACAGCCGGAGGCGATGCCAACCTTACCGAAGCCAGAATCGTATTAGCCGAAGTAATTGCAGGCAATTTCAACCTGCAGCCTACCTATGCATCCGTGTTCGATATCGCTAACGAATACAACAGCGAAATCCTTTTTGCCGTACGTTACCAATCCGGAAGTGTCGGATTAGGCTCGCCGCACCCTAACTTTTTCGCACCCTTGCAAAGCGACAACTACGTAGTATTCGGAAACGGAGACGGATTAAACGTACCTACAGAAAACATGTCAACCTCCTATGCCGTAGGCGATCCGAGAAAAGCATCATCCATGGCCGATACCTGGATTGGCTTCAACAACTCAGTAAGAAGCGACAGGCACGTCACCAAATACAATTCCACCTTTACAAGAGTTGACGATGGCGGAAGCGACTGGGTCATCCTGCGCTATGCCGATGCCCTATTGCTGATGGCCGAAGCCATTAACGAACAAAGCGGCCCAAATGCCGAAGCCCTAGGATACCTGAACGAAGTAAGAACACGCTCATTAGGAAGCAGCGCCGCCCTTTCGCTAGCCAATGTTTCCACCTATTTCAATTTCAAATTAGCCCTAGAAAACGAAAGAAGATTCGAATTCGCTTTCGAAAACCACCGCTGGTTTGACTTAGTAAGAACCGGAAGAGCAGAAATCGTCATGTCGCAGCACTTCGCTACAGAATTCCAATACAACGATCCCGCACACCCATCCCTGAATACAGGCCCGCTGCAGCATTATCAGATCCTATTGCCGATTCCACAATACGAAATCGACCTGAATCCGACGATCGCACAAAACACAGGCTACTAATTCGTTAAGACAATGAAGAACATAAAATATTCCATAACAGCACTCTGTACCTTTCTGCTAGCTGCAGCAAGCGCAAACGCTGTCGAAATAAAAGTAGGCACCATTGCCGAGCTGAACGAAGCCATTTCCAAAGTAAAGCCAGGCGACCGTATCATCATGTCGAACGGAACCTGGAAAGATACCGCTATCGATTTCAATGCAAAAGGAGCCTCAAAAGACTCCATCTTTTTAGAAGCCGAAACAGCAGGAAAAGTAATCCTTTCCGGCAATTCCTCCCTAAAAGTTTCCGGAGACTATCTAGTAGCAAAAGGACTCTGGTTCAAAGACGGCTATAGCAAATTCGTAATCTCTTTTATGAGCAAAGACAAAGTCGCGACCAATTCAAGAGTGACCAATTGCGCCATTACCGATTACAACCCAGAAACCAAAGCCGAATCCAACCACTGGGTCGAATTATGGGGCAAAAACAACCGCTTTGACAACAACTACGTAGCCGGAAAAAACAACGACGGCTGTACGCTCGTTGTCTGGCTCAAAGGAGAAGAAAACCACCAGAACCACCACAGGATCGACCACAACTATTTTGGAGAACGCCCGCCATTAGGAGCCAACGGAGGAGAAACCATCCGAATCGGAACCAGCCACAATTCCATGTTCCAATCCAACACAATCGTTGAATGGAACAAGTTTGAAAAATGCAATGGCGAAGTAGAAATCATTTCCAACAAATCCTGCAACAATACCTTTAGAAACAACCTATTTTTAGAATCCCAAGGCTCGATGGTCTTCCGTCACGGAAACAACTGCCTCGTAGAAAACAATGTCTTTTTAGGCAACAACCAGCCCTATACAGGCGGTGTTCGTGTCATCAATGAAGGACATACCGTAAAAAACAACTATTTCTACGGATTGACAGGACAAGATTTCAGAGGCTCGCTAGTCATCATGAACGGCGTGCCGAACAGTCCGCTCAACCGTTACAACCAAGTAAAAAATGCCACCGTTACCAACAACATATTTTACAATTGCGGCCCGTTCCAGCTAGGAGCAGGAAAAGACGAAGAACGTTCCCTAGCACCCATAACCTCCGTGATTTCAGACAACATCATCTACAACGACACCGACGCAGAAACCGTTGCTTTCTTTGACGATATGAAAGGCATCACCTTCAAAAACAATACGCTCGACACCAAAAACACCAAAAAGCTAGAAGGCTTCACGCCAAAAAAACTATCGTGGAAAAAAGAAGGAGCCATTTTCGTACCAAGCGAAAAAAACAATATCGATTGCTCCATTTTCCAAAAAGTAATCGCCAACAAGACCGGAACCTCTTGGAACCCGAAAGCACCTAAAGTAGCCATACAAGAAGAAACCATCAACGTAGAGCCCGGAACAGGCACGCTCGAAAAAGCAGTAAAAAAAGCCAAAGGAAAAACCAAATTCATCTTGGCCGCCGGAACCTACCTCTTAGACCGCTCGATCATCATCACAGACAACATCACCATACAAGGCGAAGACGCTGCCAAGACCACCATCAGCTTTAACCCCAATGCCGAAAAAATGTCCAACTACCTGTTCAGGGTAGAATCAGGCGCCAGATTATCCATCGAAAAAGCAACCCTTACCGCTAAAGAAACACAAGCCGTAAAATACGCCATCGTTTCGCCAAAAGACGACACGCCGGGTTCGTACAGCGTTTTTATCAACAAATCAATCATTTCTGATTTCACCAATGCCGAAGGCGGTTCCGTTTTCAAAGCCTCAAAAGGAACCTTTGCCGATACAATCAAAATAAGCAACTCGATACTCAGAAACAATTTCCGCGGCATCAACCTTTCCTCAGAAAAAGACGATACCGGAAAATACAACGCCGAAAACGTAATCCTTGAAAACACAGTCTTCTCCGACTTCTCCCAATGGACATTGCACTACTACAGAGGCGGCAACGACGAATCCACGATTGGAGGCAATCTTGTCATCGACCATTGCGTATTCTCAAGAATCGGTACCACAGAAAAAGACCTAGTAGTCCAAAACAAAGGAATCGTAAACGTAAAAATCCAAAACAGCGTGTTCTACGACAATTCAAAAATAACCAACCCGCTGCGCCTTAACGGAAAAAACAACACCATCAAGAACTCCCTAATCTACAATTCAGGAGAAATCAAGCTCTCCGGAAATGCAGTATCAGAAAATATAATCAGCAAAAATCCAGGCTATCAAGACATGAAGCAATTCCTGCCAAAAGACAAATCGCCCCTAAAAGCAGCCGGAACAGACAAAAAAGACATAGGAATTCTAGTAGTCAACTAACTTAAAAAGAAACACATGAAAAGCATACTACAAGAAAAAATATACAGATTCGCCTGCATGATGCTTGCAGTCGTGATCCTATCCTGCGATGCAGACACCGAAGTAGACAAGACGTTTGAAGAAATCCTTGCGGCACAGCCAACAGTCGAATCATTTTCCCCAGCCTCGGCACCCATCCAAAGCCTGGTGACCATTACCGGAACCAACCTGAACTTCGTCACAAAAGCCTACATCGGCGATGTCGAAGCCCAGATCTATTCCCGTGAAAACTCAAGAATACTGATCATCAAAGTGCCCGCTTCAGCCGTAGACGGAATCATCCGCCTAACGACCGATTCCGATAAAGTAGCCTCATCAGCAGAAAGCCTGACGATTACCTATCCCGTTCCAACGATTACCTCAGAACTCCCAACAATGTCTGTCGTAAACGAAAACATTACCATCAGCGGAAACAACCTCCAAGTAGTCACAAAAGTCACTTTCGGTACCGTTAACGGAACAATCGAATTCCAAGACGACAGAACCATTATCGTCAAGACCCCAAACACAGGACCAAGCCCGCTAGCACTGACCTATAGCTATAATACCGTTTCCGGAGAAGTAGCCGTACCACTAGTCGAAAACTATACCATCGACGTGCCGACGCCTGCCGTAACCGGTTTCCCAAAAGCCATCATCAAAAACAATCCCGTGCAGATTGGTGGAACAGACATGAACCTAGTAACAGGCATTATTTTCGGAACCACGCCGATCACCACCTTCGAAGTAACGCCGACAAGCATCACCTTTAACGCACCGACCGAATTGCCGACCGGCTTCTACGCCATCAAGCTAGTATACGGCGACGGGATGGAAGTAACCAGCGACCCGATTGCCTATATCAACCGAAACGTTGAAACCTATTTTAATTTTGAAGCACAAGGCATGGAAGTAATAACTGCCGGACAAGCCGCACAGATTACCGCAAACCAATTAAACGGAACCGTAGCGCAGCCGCCATTTCCAAGCAGCACCAACTACCACCACCTAAAAATGCTTTCCCCAACAGACAACGGAAGCAGTATCGCCTACATGAGATTCTCATTCGCCACCAATGCCACCTGGAAAACCGCTTTCGATGCCGGAGCCTTCAACAACAACCCCGTGCTGCATTTCTGGCTCAATACCAACAATACAACGCCTACGCTAAGACTATACGCCACCTCCGCCATCAGCAAAAAACTAGTCCATTACAACACAGGAGGCGAGTGGAAGCTAGTCGCTGTCCGCCTGAGAGACCTGTTCCCGACCGTTACAGCTTCCGACTTTGTAAGTGGAAACTACCTAAGAATGAACTACCTCACAGACAACCAAGCCAACGTGCCATTAGAAGTAAACGCAGACTGGTTTATCATTACCGACGAAGTCCTGACAGGAGTAGGAGCAGTCGATTTGACCAGCACATTTAATTAATACAACACAAGAATGAAATACAAAACCATAAAAGCAATCAGTCTGACAGTACTCTTTACAGTACTGTCGGGCAATGCTTTTGCCCAAGACTACGCGCCCCTTTTGCTTCTTTCAAAAGCCGAAGCAAAGAATATCAGCCAGCATTTAGGCGATTACAAAGCCCTAGAAAAATCCTTTTCCAAAGTAAAAAAAGGTGCCGACAAAGCCCTAGAAAAACCAATCGAAGTACCAATCCCTGTCGATAACGGAGGAGGCTATTCACACGAAAAGCACAAGAAGAACTACAGAGAAATGTACTATGCCGGACTCGCTTTCCAAGTCACCGGCGACAAAAAATATGCAAAATTCGTAGAAGACATGCTGCTCGAATACGCCAAGATATACCCAGGCCTGCCGTTGCATCCCAAAAGAAAAGCCGAGCAAAACTCCGGCAAGCTCTTCTGGCAAGGACTCAACGACTGCGTATGGCTCGTACACGGAATCCAAGCCTATGACCTCGTAAAAGAAAACATCAGCGCCCAAAACAGAGAAACCATCGAAAGAGACGTCTTCAAGAGCATGGCAGCATTCCTGAGCGAAAGCGAAAGCGGCAAAGACACCTTCAACAAAATCCACAACCACGGCACTTGGGCCGTTGCCGCAGTCGGAATGACAGGCTATGTCCTAAACGACAAAGACATGGTCGAAAGAGCCCTATACGGTTCCGCCAAAGACAAAAAAACAGGCTTTATCAAACAAATCGACCTCCTCTTTTCGCCAGACGGCTACTATTCCGAAGGACCCTATTACCAAAGATACGCCCTGCAACCCTTCATGGTCTTTGCAGAAGCCATCAACAGAAACCAGCCAGAGCTCAAGATTTTCGATTACAGAAACCAGATCCTAAGAAAAGCAACCAATACCGTACTGCAGCTCACAGATGCCAACGGCTATTTCTTTCCGATAAACGATGCCCTCAAAGAAAAAAACTTCATGACAGAAGAACTCGTCTTTGCCACCAACATCGTTTACGAAAACTATAACGAAACCGCCATCCTGCCAGTAATCCAGCAACAAGGCGAAATCTCCATCTCTGGAGCCGGACTCAAATCAGCCGAAGCCATCCAGAACATGAAAAAACAAGAATTCGTCAAGAACCCAATGATCATTGCCGACGGACCCGAAGGCAAATCAGGAGGACTCGCGCTGTTCCGAATGCACACCAAGAAAAAAGACGAACAGCTCACCGCCGTATTCAAATTCGCTTCACAAGGCATGGGACACGGACACTTTGACCGCCTGGGCATCCTGCTCTACAACAACGACAAAGAAATCCTGCAAGACTACGGTGCCGCACGTTTCCTCAATGTCGAATCAAAAAGCGGCGGACGCTACCTAGAAGAAAACAAGACATGGGCACAAGCCTCTGTCGCACACAATACCGTAATCGTTGATGAAAAATCACATTACGATGGCGATTGGAAAGAAGCCGAAAAGCAGGCTCCTCACACCATCTTTTCGGATATCTCCAATCCCGCCATCCAAATTGCCAGCGCAGTAGAAAGCAATGCCTATGCCGGTGTCGAAATGCAGCGTACGGTCGCCCTTATCGAAGCCGAGACCCCGTTCATGCTAGACATCCTTTCCCTAAAATCAAAAGAAAGCCACCAATACGACCTGAACTTTATGTACAGCGGGCAGATTATGGAAACCGATTTCAAATACGAACCAGCAGTAACCGCACTTTCCCCATTAGGAAAAGCAAACGGCTACCAGCACCTATGGAAACTAGCCGAAGCCAAAGCAAACCCAAGCCTCTCAAAATTCACATGGCTTAACGACAGCAGGTTCTATACCATCTCAACGCTCACAGACGACACCAATAAGATCGTAATGACCCGCCTGGGAGCCAACGACCCAAATTTCAACCTAAGAAACGAATCCGGCTATATGGTAAGAGCCAGCGACAAGAAAAATTACACCTTCGTAAGCATCATCGAGCCGCACGGAAGCTTCGACCCAAAACTAGAATCCGTACAAGACCCCCATTCCAAAGTAGAAGCCATCCAAATCCTAAAACAAGACGACAACTACACCGCAGTCCTCGTCACGTTCAAGAACAAAAAATCATACACGCTACTATTCGCAAACAAAGAAACAAAGCCAGCCACAAAACACAAGATGACCATCAACGGAAAAAACACAGAGTGGAAAGGCAGCTATACACTAATCACAAACTAAGAACCATGAATATCAAGACAGAAGCATTCTATGTAGAAAACGAAAACCCTTGGGAAACCGTTTCCGAAGGCGTAAAAAGACAAATCACAGGCTATGACGTCAGCATCATGATGGTCAAGGTCGCCTTCGAGACCGGAGGAATCGGCCCGATCCACCAACACTACCACTCGCAGACCTCCTACGTCGTATCCGGAAAATTTGAAGTAACCATCAATAACGAAAAGAAAATCCTCCAAGCCGGAGACGCCTTCTATATCGAGCCCAACATCCTGCACGGAGCCATCTGCCTCGAAGCCGGAATGCTCATCGACGTGTTTAGCCCAATCAGAGAAGACTTTTTAAAATAACCCCCGCCTGCTGCAAGACGTTGGAGTAGGTCATAAATCAATACTTAATCGACAAGACACTTAATTCTTAAACTTATTATTTATGAAAAAAATTACCCTATTCGCTGCATTTTTAGTAGCATTCGCATTCCAAGGAAATGCGCAGACAACAATGACCCTCGTAAGCCCGACAGGAGACGGAGGCTTTGAAACGGCAGACACCTTTGAAGGAAACGGCTGGACGCTCCTCAACCACACCTATGGCTCAAGAAAATGGCAGATAGGCACCGGGCAAGCAGGATTCTCCGGAACAAGAGGAGCCTTCATAGGAAGCAGCGCCACAACCGTAGGAACCACGGCAGGAAGCAGAACCGTACACATCTACCGTCCCGTGACCATTCCCGCAGGAGCAACAAACGTTCAAGTAAAATTCAAATACAAACAAGAAGTAGTCGTAATTGACCCAGCAACCGGACCAAACGACTACGTATACCTGTCACTAATGACCGAAGCGCCGACAAACGGAACAGCAGCAGTACGATTTTCAGACAAATTTCCATCGACCGCTGCCGCCTATCCAACCTACACGCAGATAACAGCACCAGTGCCAGAATCAGCAATTGTAGCAGGAACAACCCAATACCTAGTAGTAACATTCAGGTCAACCAACCTGAACGACCCTGCTACTATAGGCTGGGGAGCCATCGACGACATAGAAATGACCTATGAAGCAGCCCTTGGAACAGAAGAATTCAATACCAATAAAATAGCAGCCTATCCAAACCCAGTAAAAGACAAGCTTACCATTACAGCAGCAGAAAACATCGACTCCGTAAGCATCTTTAACCTGTTCGGACAAAAACTGCTAAACCAAGAAATCAATGCCACAGAAACAGCCATTGACATGTCGGCCCTAGCAACAGGCACCTATATCGTAAACGTACAATCAGACAAGAACACAAAGACGATCAAGATAGTCAAATAATAACCGGCTTGCACGAGCCCCTTAAAGTAAATTATGAAAATTAAAGGATTACGATGGTGGATCATTACCCTGATCGGTTTTGCAACCATCATCAATTACATCGACCGCTCCGCCTTATCGCTGATGTGGCCGGCCATGGGAAAAGACTTAGGAATGAGCGATGCCGATTACGCATTGATACTCAACCTCTTTATGATTTCCTATGCCATCGGACAGTCCGTCTCCGGAAAACTATTTGACAAAATAGGAACCCGGCTCGGCTTTGTCATTGCCATATTCGTCTGGTCGCTATCCTCACTATTTCATTTTGCCGTAAAAGGGCTCCTGTCGCTAGCCTTCGTCAGGATCACGCTCGGAATCTCCGAAGCAGGAAACTGGCCCGGAGCCGTAAAAAGCAATTCCGAATGGTTCCCCCTACAAGAAAGAGCCATCGCGCAAGGAATTTTCAACGCCGGAGCCTCCATCGGTTCCATAATTGCCCCCCTTTTCATATCCGCCATGTTCGTAGCCTACGGATGGAAGACCACCTTCATCATCATAGGAGCAATGGGACTTCTCTGGATTATTCCGTGGCTTATCGTCTTTAAAAAACTCCCAAAAGACCACCCCTGGATTACCGAAGAAGAAAAAAAACACATACTCGACGGAAAAGCCGAAGCCACGCCAGAAGAAGAAGCCAAAAAAGGAATGTCTATCACCCAGATCCTTTCCCACAAAGAAAGCTGGGGCGTCATCATCTGCCGTTTCTTCATGGAACCCATCTGGTGGCTTTTCGTAGGCTGGATGCCACTGTACCTGCAAAAAACCTACGGCTTTGATGTCAAGCAAATCGGACTCTTTGCCTGGGTTCCCTATGTAGGAGCCGCGCTCGGAAGCCTTGCCGGAGGCTGGTACTCCGGAATGATTATCGCCAAGACCAAATCCGTAGACAAAGGAAGAAAACAAGCCATCGTCATTGCAGGAATCATCATGTTCCTAGGGCTCATGGCCACCATCTTCTTCGGAGATACCCCGACCAAGTTCGTCATCATCGTCTCCTTCGTCCTGTTCGGTTTCCAGTTCGCCATCGGCAACATCCAGACGCTGCCGAGCGACCTTATGGACAAAAAATCAGTAGGCACGCTCGCAGGATTAGGAGGCTCTATCGGAGTCATCTCGGTCATCACCATGAACTTCCTCATCCCCGTCATCACCAAAACATCCTATACGCCAGCCTTTATCATCATAGCCGCCTTCGTGCCGCTGGGCGTACTCTCGATATTCGCACTGATAAAAAAAATAAGACCAGTAAACACATAGAATTAAAACCAAATATTAAATAGAATTACAATGAAATTAAAAGGAAAAACAGCCGTAGTAACAGGAGGAGCAAGAGACATTGGAAGAGAAGTAGCTATTAAGTT
Source organism: Flavobacterium sp. N2550 (assembly GCF_025947265.1). Lineage (NCBI taxonomy): Bacteria > Pseudomonadati > Bacteroidota > Flavobacteriia > Flavobacteriales > Flavobacteriaceae > Flavobacterium > Flavobacterium sp. N2550. The sequence continues at coordinate 2,097,955 of NZ_CP110007.1, forward strand.
GGCAAAAGAAGGAGCCAATGTAGTGGTCAACTATTATATGAGCCAAGAAGACGGCGATACCACCTTGAAGCTGATCGAAGAAGTAGGAGGCAAGGCCATCATCGTACAAGGCGATATGACCCAGCAAGCCGATATCGATCTGCTCGTAAGCGAGACAAAAAAAGCATTCGGAGAAGAAGTTCACGTATTGGTGAACGTAGCCGGAGGACTTATTGCCCGCAAGACCATTGAAGAAATGGATGTCGATTTCTTTGACACCATGATCAACGTAAATTTCAAATCAGTTTTCCTAGTTACAAAAGCCTTCAAGCCTTTGATGAAAGCAGGAGCATCCATCATTAACTTTGCCTCTCAAGCCGGACGCGATGGAGGAGGGCCAGGAGCATCCCTTTACGCCTCAGCAAAAGGAGCCGTGATGACCTATACCAGAGGACTCGCAAAAGAATTCGGACCACAAGGCATCCGCGTTAACGCACTCTGCCCAGGAATGATTGCCACGGCCTTCCACGACACCTTTACAAAACCAGAAGTACGCGTTAACGTAGCCAACGGAACCCCGTTGAGAAGAGAAGGAAAAGCCTCAGAAGTAGCCGATTTAGTAGCCTACCTCGCATCAGACGAATCCTCATTCCTGACAGGAAACAATATTGATATTAACGGAGGCCTCGCATTCAGCTAATACACGACAATGAAAAAAGTAGTCACATTTGGTGAAATACTCGCAAGGCTGACACCGCCAGGATTCAAGAAAATGGCACAAACCAATCAGCTGGAAATCTACTATGGAGGAACCGAAACCAACGTTTCGGTCTCCCTCTCCATACTAGGCTGCCAGACGATGCACGTTAGCCGTGTCTCCGACGATTTCCTCGGAAACGCCGCCCTTTCCAACCTAAAAAGCAACGGTGTCGACACCTCCTATGTACAAAAAGGAGAAGAACCCCTCGGGCTCTATTTTGTAGAACCCGGAGCAGTCGTGCGTTCAGGAGTCATCTCCTACAACCGAAACCATTCCGCCTTTCGCGCCCTAGAACCCAATTCCATTCCATGGGCCGCTATTTTCAAAAACGCCGACTGGTTTCACTGGACAGGCATCACGCCAGCACATTCCGAAAACAATTTCCTGGCCCTAAAAGAAGCCCTGATGATTGCCAAAGAAATGAACGTCACCGTTTCCTGCGACCCAGCCTATAGAACCGGACTCTGGAAATACGGAAGAAAAGCAGAAGACGCCCTCAAAGGACTCGTAGCCCTTTCCGACGTTTTTATCGGAGGAGCCGAACAATTCAACGAGCTCTTAGGAACCGATTTCTCCCTTTCCGACGAAGATTTCAAAAAAGGAAGCATTGCCCTCAAAGCAGAATTCCCAAAAATAAAGACCATTTACGACAAGACCCGAACCGGAAAAAACGCCTCATGGCACCAAATCGAAGCCCGAATGTGGAACGGAAAAAACCTGTTCTCCTGCGAGCCCATCGAAATTACCCACATCGTAGACCGCATCGGGACAGGCGATGCCTTTGCAGCAGGAGTCATTTTTGGAGAGCTGAACAACTATTCCGAAAAAGAAACCCTCGCCTTTGCCAATGCCGCCTGCGCCATAAAACACACCATCGAAGGCGATGCCAACCTGGCCGACTTCAATGAGATTAACCAAATTGCCCGAGGCAACACCTCAGGAAGACTAATACGATAAACCATGGCAAGATTTTCAAAACTGCAAGTGCTCAACACCATCAGCCAAAACGGCATCGTGCCCGTCTTTTACCACCAAGACGCAGCCACCTGCAAAAAAATCCTAAAAGCCGTATACGACGGCGGCGTCCGCATTTTCGAATTCACCAACAGAGGCGACGGAGCCCACAAAGTCTTCGAAGAATTGCTCGCCTATGCCCAAGCCAGCCTGCCCGAAATGATCCTCGGCATCGGCTCCGTAGTCGACGCCGGCACCACCTCGCTATACATGCAGCTCGGTGCCAATTTCGTAGTATCGCCAATCGTCAATGCAGAAATGGCAGCCACCTGCAACCGCAGAAAAATACCATGGATGCCCGGATGCGGGTCGCTCACCGAAATCAGCTATTCCGAAACCCTCGGCGCCGATATCGTAAAGATTTTTCCAGCACAGCAAGTAGGAGGTCCCGAATTCATAAAAGCCGTAAAAGCACCCTGCCCATGGTCAAGCATCATGCCCACAGGAGGCGTACAGCCCACGGCAGAAAACCTCAAGCAATGGTTGGATGCCGGAGCCCATTGCGTCGGACTCGGCTCGCAGCTCTTCGTAAAAAACAACGACGGCAGCTTCGATTACGATGCCATCCAAAAAGCCGCACAGCTATCCGTAGAAACCTTTAAGAACCATAAAAAATAAAAAAGAGGCTAACAGCCTTTAGAAGTTCTTTTCATAGTTTTAGAAACTCTTTTCACGCCTTTAGAAATTCATTTCATGCCTTTAGAAGTTCTTTTCAGGTCTTTAGAAACTCTTTTCACGCCTTTAGAAATTCATTTCACGCCTTTAGAAACTCTTTTCATGCCTTTAGAAGCTTCTTTCACGCCTTTAGAAACTAGTTTCACGTCTTTAGAAATTCATTTCATGCCTTTAGAAACTATTTTTACAGTTTAAGAAGTTCTTTTTATAGCTTTAGAAATTCATTTTATACTTTCAGAAGAAGCTTTTACAGTTTTAGAAACTGATTTTACACCTTTAGAGATGAAATAAGTAATAAAACATATTTTCCCCTAAAAAACAAAAAAACACAAAACCGAATACGTAATTTGCATCCAGTATGAAACTAATAAAATACACACTGCTGCTGCTAAGTCAGGTTTCCTTGGCACAAGTCACGCTGTCTGCAGACGGTCCCGGCAACACCTATGAGCTCATCAATAGCGTATTGGCACCCGGTTACGACGTAGTAGAAGCACCAGACTGTGCCCATTCCAGCTTTGGCAGGCACATAGAAGAAGTTTGGGACGCCCAGCTCAACAAATACGTCTTTAAGTTCCACATTCATGTCTCTCACGACAACGACCGTTGCATTAAGTTCGACAGGCAGCGCAACGAAATCAAGACCTACAACCAATCGCCAGACAACCTTATCGGTACTTTAGGTGAGACAGTCGTTTACAAATGGAAATTCAAGCTCGATGCCGCCTTTCAAGCCTCCAATAAATTCACGCACATCCACCAGATAAAAGCCTATGGCGGTCCACACGAAGACATTCCTGTCGTTTCACTCATTACCCGCGGCGGAAGCTCCCCAAAGCTCCAAGTCATGCATTCCGACAGCATTACCTCCGTACAGATGGCGTCTGCCAATCTCTCGCTGTTCAAAGGAGTGTGGGTAGAAGCCACAGAAACCATTACCTATGCCGAAAACGGCAAATACGCCATCACCCTAAAAAAAATAAGCGATAACTCCGTATTGCTCAACTATTCCAACAACAACATCAGGATGTGGAGAGACAATGCCAACGGTATCCGTCCCAAATGGGGCATCTACCGAAGCCTTCTCAGTCCCGAGCAATTACGAGATGAAGAAGTCCTCTTTGCCGATTTCTCTATCCAAGAACTCAGTACCGCCTTGTCCAGCAAGACAGCCGCAAAAGAAGACGCCCCTTTTCCCAATCCCGTAAAAGATACGCTCCACCTAAAAGAAGCCAAGTTCTGGAGCCACATTATCATTCTAGACGAACAAGGAAAAAAAGTCTACGAAAAGAAAAACACTACCACTGGAGAAATCGACGTATCCCAGCTCGCAAAAGGAACCTACATTCTAAGGCTTAAAGGAGAAAAAGAAAATACCTCGGCAAAATTTATAAAACAATAATACACCGCAACAAAAACAAAAAAGCTCCCTTTAGGAGCTTTTTTTATGATAAGAAATAATACCTACAACTATCGAGAAATAAAATCCTCCATGTCCGTAAACTGCGACTTAAAAGCCGTGACCCTATCCCTGATGACATCAGGATTGCAGTTCAGCTTGAAAGCATAAAAACTAATCTGTCCCTGATTAGGAAACTCTTTTTCCAATTCCGCTTCCACATTAAGGATATAATTTAAAGCCTGTTTTTTCACGAATCCCCAAAGCTCTTTGATCTTTGCTTTCGTAAATGATTCGTTATGGTTCGCGCCAAAAGCATCGCTGATGCACTTTTCCGCAATTTCTTTAAAAAAAGGTTCTTCAGGAAAGGGGTATTTGTAATAGCGCTCTGCATAAACCTTAAATTTACGCATGATTTTCTTTACCACCGAGACTTCATCGCTCAGGGTATTTGTTTTATTGTATTCCATAACGTTCACCCTCGTGGTAGAAGGGATTTTTTGTAATTTTAAGTAATAGATTAGGGCTATACAAACTTACTTTAAAATTTGCTCTTTTTCAAATTACCGAGCTAAAAATCGTTACAAAATAGCAGTATTTAGACTGATTTTGTACAAGTTGAGGAAACTTACTTCGAACTTTCAGAAGTTTTTTTAGATTCTGTAAGATTTTTCTTTTTATATTTTGTATCGAATAATTTCTTGATTTTATTGCTCACTAACGACGACTTCACGCTCACAACCCTTCCGTTATTAAAATGAAACTCATACTCGTCAATAAGCTTCTCGATTTTATACACGTGGTCTAAATTGTAAACTACATCCTCGTACCTTTTAGGTTTGATGAAATTCATGATTGTGGTATTTTGTTGAAATAATAAGCAAACACTATCGCTTCAAGGCAAAATGCGCCTTGAACTCCTTAGCTACACCATCTCTGCTTTTGTACAATAGCTTAAACCAATAATCCGTAGCAGGTAGCGCATGGCCGTTATACGTTCCGTCCCATCCCGCCGATGAAGGGAAAATCTGCTTGATGAGCTTTCCGTAGCGGTCAAAAATATAAATCATGGCCTCTGGCTGGTTGGCGAGACCATCAACATTCCAAGTATCATTATAACCATCTGCATTAGGCGTAAAATAATACGGATAATTCAAAGCATAGACCGTTAATGTGATTTCACCACATCCCTGCGTATCTTTTACCGTAATTTCATATTCCCCCTCATAGATATTCGTAAACTGATTGCTTTGCTGCGGAGTGCCGCCATTCAACTGGAATTCATACTGGCCAGAGCCTCCTGTAACATTTACCGTAATGATTTGGTTTTTGTCAAAATCCCTGCCTACGGTAGCAGTAGCTATCGCAAGAGAAGAAGTACCCACGGTAGCCGAAGCCGAAGCCGTACAGCCCGTATTTAAATTAGTAACAACCACCTGATAGTTTCCAGGCTCGGTAGCAATATGCGTATTGGTTGTCGTTGGCAATACCACATTATTTCGTGTCCACACAAACGTATGATTAGCATTAGGAATGTGGCTGTACAACGTTACCGTTGAAAGGACAGCCCCCGTTTGGTTATCCAAACAAATAAAATCATCCTTAAGTACCGGACTCGGTGGCAGATACACGATAATCGTTTTTCTGACGATAGAAGTACAATTGCCGTTACCTACAGAATAGGTTATTACCGCTGTTCCGGCATTCACTCCCGTAACATTTCCGGCAGCATCTACCGTAGCCGCATTCGTATTATTGCTTGACCAAGTGCCGCCCGGAGTCGTATGTGTCAGCTGTATCGTATTCGTAATACATACCGAAATTGGACCATTTATAGCTGGTAAAGCCACGCTATTGTTAATCGTAACATTCAATGTAGTACTCGTGGCACACTGTCCCGCATTCGGCGTAAATACGTAGCTTCCGCTAGCCGTATTGCTGATTGTGGCAGGACTCCAAGTACCGCTTATTCCGTTAGGAGAAGTCGCCTGAAGTGCCGGTACCGTTTCACCACTGCAAAAAGCCAATGCCGTTGCAAAATCAGGAACGATAGTAGGATTGATAGTCACATTCAATGTTGCGTTTGTAGCACACTGCCCTGTATTTGGAGTAAAGACATACGTTCCGTTAGCTGTATTGCTTATTGTGGCAGGAGTCCAAGTTCCTGTGATTCCGTTAGGCGAAGTCGTATTTAAGGCAGGTACTGTACCTCCGTTACAAAAAGTCATTACCGTTGCAAAATTAGGAACAACTCTACTGTTAATAGTTACCCTTAAAGTAATGCTTGTAGCACACTGTCCCGCATTTGGCGTAAAGACATAATTGCCGCTTGCCGTATTGCTTATCGTAGCAGGATTCCAAGTTCCCGTAATTCCGTTTGGCGAAGTTGCCAGAAGTGCTGGCACCGTTTCGCCATTACAGAAAGCAAGAGAAGTAGGGAAGTCAGGTACTGTATTTCCGTTAATGGTGACATTCAAAGTAGCATTTACAGCACACTGTCCTGCGTTTGGCGTGAAGACATAACTTCCGCTTACAGTATTGCTGATTGTAGCAGGGCTCCAAGTTCCCGTGATTCCGTTTGGAGAAGTTGTGCTCAATACAGGTGCTATCGCTCCAGAACATAAGTTTAAGGCCGTTGCAAAACTCGGCGTGATGCTGTTCGTTACAGTTACGTTTAAGGTCGTACTTGTAGCGCACTGTCCCGCATTTGGCGTAAAGACATAACTTCCGCTTGCGGTGTTGCTGATCACAGCAGGACTCCAAGTTCCTGTAATTCCGTTTGGAGAAGTTGCAACCAAAGCAGGTGCTGTACTTCCGTTACAAAGTGTCATTGTTGTAGCAAAGTCAGGTACAGTTTGGTTGTTTATAGTTACATTCAGCGTAATAGCTATAGCACATTGTCCGGTGCTTGGTGTAAAGACATAACTTCCGCTGGCCGTATTGCTGATTGTGGCAGGATTCCACGAACCCGTGATTCCGTTTGGAGAAGTCGTATTTAATATCGGAATTCCGTCTCCACTGCAAAAAGTCATTGCTGTAGCAAAATCGGGTACTATGTTGTTATTTATGGCCACATTTAGCGTCATAGCTGTAGCACATTGTCCTGCAGTTGGCGTAAATACGTAGCTTCCGCTAGCCGTGTTGCTTATCGAAGCAGGACTCCAAGTTCCCGTAATTCCGTTTGGAGAAGTGGCTTGAAGCGCTGGAACTGTTCCGCCATTACAGAAAGCCAATATTGTAGGGAAATCCGGAGTGATGTTATTGTTTATCGTGACGTTCAATGTCATTGCTGTAGCGCATTGTCCCGTATTCGGAGTAAATACATAGCTTCCGCTGGCTACGTTGCTGATCGTGGCAGGGCTCCAAGTTCCCGTAATTCCGTTTGGAGAAGTAGCTTGAAGTGTCGGTACCGTTGCTCCGTTACAGAAAGATAATGCTGTAGGGAAATCCGGCGTGATGTTATTGCTTATCGTCACGTTCAGCGTGATGGCTGTAGCACATTGTCCTGCAGTTGGCGTAAATACGTAGCTTCCGCTAGCCGTGTTGCTTATCGAAGCAGGACTCCAAGTTCCCGTAATTCCGTTTGGAGAAGTGGCTTGAAGCGCTGGGATTGTTCCACCATTACAGAAAGCCAATACTGTAGGGAAATCCGGAGTGATGTTATTGTTTATTGTCACGTTTAATGTCATTGCTGTAGCACATTGTCCCGTATTCGGCGTAAATACGTAGCTTCCGCTAGCCGTGTTGCTGATTGTGGCAGGGCTCCAAGTTCCCGTAATTCCGTTTGGAGAGGTAGCTTGGAGTGCTGGTACTGTTGCTCCATTGCAAAAAGCCAGCGTTGTAGGGAAGTCCGGCGTGATGTTATTGCTTATGGTCACGTTCAGCGTCATGGCTGTAGCACACTGTCCCGCATTCGGCGTAAATACGTAGCTTCCGCTGGCTGTGTTGCTTATCGTGGCTGGACTCCAAGTTCCCGTGATTCCGTTTGGAGAAGTCGCTTGGAGTGTTGGTACTGTTGCTCCGTTACAGAAAGCCAATGCTGTAGGGAAGTCCGGCGTGATGTTATTGCTTATCGTCACGTTTAACGTCATGGCTGTAGCACACTGTCCCGTATTAGGAGTAAAAACATAGCTTCCGCTAGCCGTGTTGCTGATCGTGGCAGGACTCCAAGTTCCCGTGATTCCGTTTGGAGAAGTAGCCTGAAGCGTCGGTACGGTGGCACCATTACAGAAAGCCAAAGTTGTAGGGAAATCTGGGGTGATATTATTATTTATCGTTACGTTCAGCGTCATGGCTATAGCACACTGCCCCGTATTCGGCGTAAATACATAGCTTCCGCTGGCTGTGTTACTGATCGTGGCAGGACTCCATGTTCCCGTGATTCCGTTTGGAGAAGTGGCTTGGAGTGTCGGTACCGTTGCTCCGTTGCAGAAAGCCAATACTGTAGGGAAATCTGGCGTGATGTTATTGGTAATCGTGACGTTCAATGTCATTAGCGTGGCGCATTGTCCTGTATTCGGCGTAAATACATAGCTTCCGCTAGCCGTGTTGCTGATCGCGGCAGGACTCCAAGTTCCCGTAATTCCGTTTGGAGAAGTGGCTTGGAGTGTCGGTACAGTTGCTCCGTTACAGAAAGCCAATGTTGTAGGGAAATCGGGTGCAATAGGGCTATTAACCGTTACATTCAGCGTCATATTTGTAGCACATTGTCCAGCGTTTGGCGTAAAGACATAGCTTCCGCTAGCGGTATTATTTATAGCTGCTGGTGCCCATGTTCCTGTGATTCCATTAGGAGAAGTCGTGTTTAATGTAGGAACCGTACCTCCGTTGCATAACGCTAGTGTCGTTGGAAAATCAGGTAGGATATTGTTGTTTATCGTTACGTTCAGCGTCATAGGTGTGGCGCACTGTCCTGCATTTGGCGTGAATACATAGCTTCCGTTAGCCGTGTTACTTATCGTGGCTGGACTCCATGTTCCAGTGATTCCGTTTGGAGAAGTGGCTTGGAGTGCAGGCACTGTTTCTCCATTACAGAAAGTCAGCGTTGTCGCGAAATCGGGCACGATGCTGTTGCTTATTGTTACGTTTAATGTGACGCTTGGGGAACATAGTCCTGCAGTTGGCGTAAAGACGTAGCTTCCGCTGGCCGTGTTGCTTATCGTAGCAGGACTCCAGGTTCCTGTAACACCATTAGGAGAGGTAGTGCTTAAGGCAGGAACGGTTTCTCCATTACAGAAAGAAAGTGCTGTAGCAAAGTCAGGAACTGTGGATGGATTTACTTCTAATTGTGCCGCATGACTGATCAATGTATGTTGCGTAGAGGTAACTTGACAATAATATTGATTGTCGTCAAAAGTTAAAGGTGTCGGATTGATGGTAAGCGTGTTCGTAGTAGCTCCCGAATAAGGCGCTCCATTGGTAATATTGACCCAGTTTCCTGATGCGTCAAGCCTTTTCCATTGAAAAGTAAAGCCTGTACTGTTGGCAAGAGTAGCGGTATAAGTAACCGAATTGTTCTCGCAAATAATCCTGCTTGTCGGATTTGTCAATGTTGGCGGCGTAGGGTTGCTTACATTGTGGATTCCGATATTGGCGCAGCTTTCAGAAGTTTGAGTATTCCAATCGCTACCATTAAAAACAACTTTAGGAGCGACAGCATTTGGATTTCTAATAACGGAATAGCCCACATTATTTGGAGCATGTACGTTGTCGATAACCACACCGTTTTTAATCAATTCGAATTCGTCATTTGCATTAAATCCTGTTGGATAAGTCTGGTTGGAAGTAATGCTACACGGAATTACGCCTGTTCCAATTCCGATTAAGAAAATCCCTCCTGGAGGAATAGAACCACTAAGTACAATTGTATAAAAAGTCGCACCGCCAATATCGCCATACCTTCGTATGGTATACCCAGTTAGATTGACTGTGGATGCGGTTCCATTATATATTTCTATGACACCGCCATCTCCAGCTTGTGCATCATGCAGTTCGGAGATATAGATATCGCTTGAATAATTCCCAATACTGCTCGTTTCCAGCTTAGTAAAACCGGTCGATGAAAACCCTTCGCACCCGTTGGTCGTAATGCTGATGTTGCCTGTGGCGTTTCCTGCAGGAACATAGGCCTTGATGACCGTATTGGAAACAACAGTAAAACTAGTTGCGTCGATGCCGTTAAATTTTACTGCGGAAGTTCCTGTACCTGCTAAAAATCCGTTTCCGTTTATGGTAACTATGGTATTCTGCGGACCTGATGTAGGCGAAAAAGAAGTTATCGTAGGAGCGGCACAATTGGAAGTCACGCTTCCGTTTAAGGTAAAATCATCCAAACGGAACGTACCGTTTCCGGTAGCGCCGCTAAGCGAAATAACTACGGTCACAGTTCCTGTCAGTCCGGAAATTGTATTGGCAACATTGGTAGTTCCGAGTGCAGCACCTGTAGTTCCGATGGTACCGTTTCCAGCATTGATTCCATTGATGGTCATCGACCAGTTTTGCGGACCGAAATTACTTCTCACCCTCCAAAAATCAAAAGAAGTGATTTCTGCCTGAAAGTTGGCGGCCACATTAAACGTAAGCGTAATTGTTGCGGCAGTAGCGGTAGTAAGGCGGATTGCTTCTCCTGTAGCTCCAGTTGTACTTGTCCATGTATTTAAGCTGTTGCTCCACGAAGAACCCGATAAGCGCGTATTTAAAGTCGTTGGAGCTACCGTATAGGGATGTGCCGTGATAGCGGTCGTGCCAAAATTATGGTAATAGATTTGAGCCGAGGCTTTCGATCCGGCCATCAAAAAAAATAGAGTAAGGAACAAAAATGTATTTTTTTTGACAGAAGTACTAAGGTTTTTTGACATAGTTGTGGGAGATTAGCATTATTTCAAAACCTACGAAAAGTAATGTTTATTCTACTTTGAAGGGATTAGGTTTTCTTTATTAAATGTTTAATAAACAGTTACTTATGTTTTATCTATTGATGTAAACCCATCCGGTTAAGGTTTGTCCGTCGCTCTTGCTGATTACATAGTAATACGTAGCATCTGGCAATTCGTTTCCTTGGTCAGATTGTCCTTTCCATTGGTTGGTATAATTCTTATAGCCGTATACTTTTACGCCGTATCGGTTAAAAATGGTAAGTTCTTTTACTCCCAATCCGCTAAGGTCGAATTCGTCATTTCTAGAATCATTATTAGGGGATATGCCTTTCGGAATCGAACAGAAAGTGCCGTACACGATTCTTTCTTGTGTTAACGTGCAGCCTTGTGGTGTAGTGACACGTACGTAATAGGTTATCGGAAATTCTTCTTCAACTGGAGTAGCATTCAACAGATCGGTAATATTTAAATACGAATCGGTTCCTACTATACCGCCTTGGCTGTTAGTCCATTGATAATCCGCTTCGTTGCTATCGAATGAACCTTCAACAGGAACTACCGTGATGACATAATCTCCATCTTGGCATTCGTTATTGATTTCAAAATTTACATTGCCAACCGTTACGCTTAAAGTGATGCTCGGAGCACATTGCCCTGCGTTCGGTGTAAAGACATAGCTTCCGCTCGTTGTATTGCTAATCACGGCTGGATTCCAAGTACCTGTAACTCCATTTGGAGAAGTTGTATTCAGGGTCGGTGCCGCATCTCCATTGCACAAAGCCAATGTGGTTACAAAATCAGGAGTGATGCTATTTGTGATTGTTACATTCAATGTCATGCTTGTTGCGCATTGTCCTGCATTCGGCGTAAATACATAGCTTCCGCCAGCAGTAGTACTTATTACGACAGGATTCCATGTTCCTGTGATTCCGTTTGGAGATGTAGCATTCAAAATAGGCGCAGTACTGCCTGAACACAAAGAAAGTGTAGTCGGAAAGCTGGGCGTGATGCTGTTGCTTACCGTCACGTTAAGCGTCACGCTTGTTGCGCATTGTCCTGCATTTGGTGTAAAGACGTAGCTTCCGCTTGCGGTATTGCTTACTACGGCTGGATTCCAAGTTCCTGTGATTCCGTTCGGAGAAGTAGTATTCAATATCGGAGCGGTACTTCCCGTACAAACCGTCAAGCTTGTTGGGAAATTTGGCGTAATGCTGCTGGCTACGGTTACGATTAATGTTACGCTTGCGGCGCACTGCCCTGCATTCGGCGTAAATACATAGCTTCCGCTGGTCGTATTGTTAATTACGGCCGGATTCCACATTCCTGTTATTCCGTTCGGAGAAGTCGTATTTAAAGTCGGTGCTGTATTTCCCGTACATAAAGAAAGTGTAGTCGGAAAGCTGGGCGTGATGCTGTTGCTTACCGTCACGTTTAGCGTTACGCTTGTTGCGCATTGTCCTGCATTCGGCGTAAAGACATAATTTCCGTTAGCCGTATTGCTGATTACGGCCGGACTCCATGTTCCTGTAATTCCGTTTGGAGAAGTCGTATTTAATGTCGGAACAGTTCCTCCTGAGCATAGTGAAAGCGTAGTCGCAAAATTCGGAGTAATGCTGTTGCTTACCGTCACGTTTAGCGTTACGCTTGTTGCGCACTGTCCTGCATTTGGCGTAAAGACATAGCTTCCGTTAGCCGTATTGCTGATTATGGCTGGACTCCAAGTTCCTGTGATTCCGTTCGGGGAAGTCGTGTTTAATAAAGGTGCGGTGCTTCCGTTACATAAAGATAGGGTAGTCGGAAAGTTGGGCGTGATGCTGTTGCTTACCGTCACGTTTAATGTTATGCTTGTAGCGCACTGTCCTGCATTTGGTGTAAAGACATAGCTTCCGTTAGCGGTATTGCTGATTACGGTCGGATTCCATGTTCCTGTAATTCCGTTTGGAGACGTTGTGTTTAATAGTGGTGCCGTACTTCCTGAACATAAAGAAAGCGTTGTCGGAAAGTTGGGCGTGATGCTGTTAGATACCGTGACATTTAATGTTACGTTGGTAGCACATTGTCCCGGATTTGGCGTAAAGACATAGCTTCCATTGGCTGTATTGTTGATTACGGCTGGATTCCATGTTCCTGTAATTCCATTAGGGGAAGTTGTATTTAAAGTCGGTGCTGTATTTCCCGTACATAAAGAAAGTGTCGTAGGGAAGTTGGGCGTGATGCTGTTGGTTACCGTCACATTTAAAGTTACGCCAGCTGCGCACTGTCCGGTGTTTGGCGTAAAGACATAGCTTCCGTTGGCTGTATTGTTGATTACGGCCGGATTCCATGTTCCCGTGATTCCATTCGGAGAAGTAGTATTCAAGACAGGAGCCGTATTTCCCCTGCAAAGAGAAAGCGTGGTAGGAAAGTTCGGCGTGACACTGTTCGTCAATGTTAAGTTGATGGTATCGGTTATTTCTAATCCGCAACTGTTTATGGCTGTCAGAGTAATTGTGACAACGCTTCCAGCTTGTGAAGCGCTTGAAGTATATGTTGTAGACAGATTGTTTGGTGTCGAAAAAGTACCGCTTGGCGCAGACCATCTTACAGATTGGTATCCTTGTGCAATTCCATTTAATGAGATAGTAGTCCCCGCACAAGCAGTTAGGGTAGCAGGTCCAGCATTGACAGTAAAGGGCTGGACAGGAGCAGAACACCCATTGTTGATGTATGTAGGCGTTCCTGCCGGATTGTATTGCACGATAGCTCCGTCTGCTGCAACAGTGGCTCCATTGGTATCGATAAGCAGGGCACGGTCGTAAGAAACGGTATCAGAACAAGATCCAAACGAGATAGTCAAGGTTCGTATTCCAGTTCCTGAATTGGCAAAATGCCCAGAGGCTGTCGAGGGATTATTCTGAAAGATGATATAAATGTTGTCGGTCAAAGCCCCAAAAGAGTTGAGATCGGTATCGAAAGTGTGGCTTGTAACCAATATGACGTTCGCATTAGCAGGCAGTACGCCTCCAGTCGGTTCGATTAATTGGCCGCAACCTCCAGCATCTAGGATATCGGCATTAAGGGTTGCTACTTTTGAAGCTGTCGTTGCATTTCTAATAAGACCTTGCCAAGGATTGTTTGGCCAAGACACAGTTAGATTGCTAGTGTTTATGTCGGCGTTGCCTACTTTAAATCGTACCATTTCATTCAGTCCTTCCTGCACGCCGCAAGCATCTACCAAGATACTCTCGATTTGAAAACATTGGGAAAAGGCATCTTGATAAGATAAAAGGGCCAATGTAGCTATGGCAAGAAAGCGTTTGAACTTTTTTAATTTCATTGTAGTCAATTTAAAACCGGCGCAATGTAGGCTCGTTAGATTAATTAGAGCCTTTGTTAGATTTATCAAAATGTTATCTTACGTCGTGCTGTTGCCGGCCAATGTTAGGATTTTGTTACTTTTCTGTTATTCCGCACCAAAAGCCTGCTAGGTATTTTAGCAGGCTTTTGACGGAATTATGAGGTCTTATTTCTTGAGGACTCTAATGGTTTTTGATGCTTGTCCAGAGGATAATTTTACAAGATAAGCTCCAGCTTCAAGGCTTGACATATCAAGTTTGATGTTGCTGTCGTTTGCTTTCTTGTCGATTACTTTCTGTCCTAGCAAGTTGAAAACAGTAACAGATTCGATAGTCTTAGAATAAGAAATGTTCAGCACGTCAGTAGTAGGATTAGGATAGGCTTTTAGATTTTCCATGTTAAAACTTGGAGTACCTAAGACCTCTGAAACGGTAACTGCTAATGGACTGCTACTGCATTCGTTAAGGGTCTGCACCGCATAATAAGTCGTGCCATCTACAAGTAATTCGGTCGGGCTTAGAGGCGACGTTCCTGTTTCGGCAGCTTCGGCAGAAGAAAACCATTCTAAATTAGTTCCTGTTACTTCTAAAGCGGCTAAAGTTTCGCCTTCTGTGAATTCTTGGCTTGTTGCACCACTAGGAATAGCAGTAGTGTTTACAGTAACAGAAGTCACGGTTCTTGTGCTTTCGCATACGTCTACTGTCATAGTCGCATAATAGTTTCCTGTTGCCAAGGCTTCTGTCGGCAATAGTGGTGTTGTCGTATCTGCATCAGCATACCATTTGATACCAGCCGTATTTGGCAATAAGTCAGCTACGGTTGCTTCAGCTAGGCTGCAGAACGTCTGTGCTGTTGTAGTAGGAGCCGTGATGGTAGTCAGGGTAACAGAAGTCAGCACTCTTGTACTTTCGCACCCGTCTACTATCATAGTCGCATAATAATTTCCTGTTGCCAAAGCTTCCGTCGGCAATAATGGTGTTGTCGCATCTGCATCAGCATACCATTTGATGCCAGCCGTATTCGGCAATAAGTCGGCTACGGTTGCTTCGGCTAAGCTGCAGAACGTCTGTGCTGTTGTGGTAGGAGCCGTAACTGTAGTTAAGATAACAGAAGTCAGGGTTTTTGTACTTTCGCACCCGTCTACCGTTATAGTCGCATAATAATTTCCTGTTGCCAAAGCTTCTGTCAGCAATAATGGTGTTGTCGCATCTGCATCAGCATACCATTTGATGCCAGCTGTATTCGGCAATAAGTCGGCTACGGTTGCTTCGGCTAGGCTGCAGAATGTCTGTGCTGTTGTGGTAGGAGCCGTGATGGTAGTCAGGGTAACAGAAGTCAATGTTCTTGTACTTTCGCACCCGTCTACTGTCATAGTCGCATAATAGTTTCCTGTTGCTAAAGCTTCTGTCGGCAATAGTGGTGTTGTCGCATCTGCATCAGCATACCATTTGATGCCAGCCGTATTCGGTAATAAGTCGGCTACGGATGCTTCGGCTAGGCTGCAGAAAGTCTGTGCGGCTGTTGTAGGTGCTGGAGTTTGTGTGACTGTAATTGTTGCGATAGCTGAATTTACTTCTGGGCAAGGTATGTTAGATACTACGGCACGATAATAAGTCGTTTCTAAAAGATTCGTATATTCTAGGGTTGAAGAAGTATTGGCAATATCTGAAATCGTACCGCTAAAGTCAGCAGTAGTCGAAGACTGCCATTTGATAATGCTTCCTACATGATTCTCTAATGTAAGCGTTCCGTTATTTGTACCTGAACATGCTGTAGTGCTTCCAGTTAGGTTTCCTCCATTGCTCACGGCAACGATAGTAACAGTAGCGCTTCCGCTTAGGTCAGAAGCTTGAGCCGTACAGTTCGCATCTTCTACGGCAGTTATCGTATAGGTTTTCGTTTCTGGAATCGTAACGGTAAAAACATAAGGCGATGCTGTAATATTGGTTACAGGAAAAGTCGTAGTTCCATCCGTGTAAGTTATCGACCAAGGTGCTGTTCCTGTCAAGGCAATGCTCAAGTCGGAAGAAACCGAACCTAAGCAGATTGATTGGTCGCCGCTCAATACCGCAGTCGGTCTTGGATTAATCACCAACGATGTACTGATGCCTGTAAGCGTACTGTTGCAATTTGGAAGAACATCAGTGCGAGTAATAGAAGTAATTTCTAGTGTCTGGCCGTTATTTGCAGCTGTCAATGGCAAATCAAAACGGGCTTCTCCCGAAGCATCTGCAGTAATACCTGTTAGTGTTACGGCTGTTCCGCCAGCTATAGCATAAACAAGGTCAGAAGTACTGCTTGGTATCAAGCCGGTCAGGGTAATTGTGGTGCTTCCGCTTTCTCCGCATACAGAAGTAGCGCTTATGGCAGTAACTGTTGGCGTAGGATGTACTGTCAAGACAATAGAATTAGCTGTCGTCAATGTGTTAGGGCAGGAAGGAATGTCTGTTCTTTCGATGGTGCCAATAACCAAAGACTGGCCATTGTTGCTGGCAGTTGAGGTGATATTGAAACTAGCATTACCGCTAGAGTCTGCTATAATTCCGGTGCTGTTTTGAGCAGTACCACCATTAATAGCAAAGCTGATTGTTGAAGTTGAGCTTGGGATCAAGCCGGTCAGATTAATTGTAGCTGTTCCTCCATCGCAAACTACGGTTGATTGTGTAATTCCTGAAAGCGTTGCCGCTTCGGTAACTACAATATTATGTCCGTTATCATTATTACTGAAAGTCAGAGGGTCATCATTATAAACTCGGACTCTATAAAGAGAGCTAGGCGCAATATCAGCAGGAATGGTCACGCTGACAGGGCTAATTGACGATACACCGACTATATTGGTTGGTGTTGTTGGGAAAGTTCCATCAGGATTAGAAAGCTGTGCATAAAAATTAGTACTGTTGAAGCTTCCCGCTGGCGTAAAGTCTAAATCAAAAGTATTGGCAATTCCGTTGCAATAAGGTCCATAAGGCTCATCGTCTACGACAATATAACTTACTGCAGGAATACCGTTTCCAGTAACCGAAACGAATTTGTTTGTCGCTCCTGCAGAGGACAAAACGATATCTCCAGAAGCATTTCCAACCGCGGTAGGGCTAAAACGCACCCAGATTTGTTCATCGTTTAATGTTCCTGCATTCGGACTGATGTCCGTTCCAGGATACCAGTTGCTATTGTCTGTGCTGATTTCAAATCCTGCTGGAGCAGCGATGCTTACGTCTTCTGTCATGCCAACGGCGTCAAAAGTAAAACTAGTTGATGCCGAACTGCTGCCTACCATAACATCTCCAAAAGAAGCCAAGGAAGTTGTAGAAGGAGTGATCAATGGATTGACAGCTGCAACAACGCTTCCGTCAATTTTTAATGAATTTGTACCGCCAGTTAGGTAATAGTTACCTGTCGAGCCTTGCGGGATGATTCTGAATTTCACGACAACTCCAGGACCGATATTCTGCAAAGCGCTGATTCCTGCTAAGGATACAGAGTTAGCAGTACCGGTGGTTCCGCTTGTTGATGAAGTAGTCCAGCTGGCAACGCTGGCAAAAGGAGCGCCTCCTACAGAATAATAAACAATACAGCCTGTCGGACCAGAATTTGATCTTCGAGTTGCTGTCGAAATAGAGCTTAAGCTTACTTTATAGCCAGCTGTTGCTTGAAAAGTAAAATAGAAGCTGTTGGCATCGGATTGGCCAGTTGACCAGCCTCCAGAACCTCCCCAGCAATTTCCTGCCGGAGTTCCGCTTGTGGCAATGCTTGATCCTCTGATAAGTCCAGAGGTCTGTAGGTTAGTGTTTAACGTTGAAGGTATCCACGGACTGGTACCGAATCCGCCACCGGTGCTGTTAGCATTCCAGCCAATAATTTGGGCAAAATTAGCTGTAGGGGAAAGTAAAATAAGTGCAAAAAGAAAAAATGAACCGAAAAGTTTTTTGTGTAAAGTTGAATCCATAAGTCTGTAATTTTTGAGCGTATCTGAATTTTATTCGTTCATTTACAGATACATACAAAGATTAGGAATATATTTTCCTTGTAGTTTATGTAGATATTTTATTACTGTAAAATCAAAATTATGATTGTGTTACGTACATTAAATAAACAAAAAAACGGCTGTACATCGTACAGCCGTTCTCTATAGCAAATAAAGCGGTTTAGGCTTCTTTAGTCTTGCTTCTCATCAATTTATAGCCTAAGAATACTCCGGCCAAAAGCATCGGAACGATATAATCATTGATCGGTGCTGATGGGACATCTTGCGTATCATCGTCGAAATCTTCTTGCGCGCTGGCATTTTGAAAACCGGCTGTCAGCATAAGGATTAACAATAGTGTCTTGATTTTTATTTTCATCTTGATAGGATTTATTTTACTGCAATTTTTTGTTTTACCGACGTTTTGCCATTGGATATTTCTACAATGTAGATTCCTTTGCTTAATTGCAATGATGGGTTTACGGTTATGATACTTGAGCTTTCGCTGCTGGTTTTGTAGATTTCTTGTCCTACAAGGTTGTACAGCTTGATATCCACTTTCCCGCTTGTACTGCTTGGCAAAGCAATATTGAATTGGTTGTTGTGGATCGGATTTGGATAAATCTTTACAGAATTAGTATTCCATTCTTCATTTCCTAAAGCCGCAGCACGGAAAACAATACTGAAACGATCGATTCCATACGAAGCAGGATCAGAAGTAGTTGCGAAATTTACCAAACCAGTTCCTGATAAGCTGATTGCAGTTTCTGTAGTCAAATAATGATCAAGAAGATACGCTTCTACATTTTCACGGAAATTAGCCGTATTGATTTTAAAAGTATAGGATTTGCCTGCTGAAAACTGAAGTGTTTTTACGTGCAATTCATCTTCTGTTGTAACAGGAGCCAATGCTTCGATAGCTAAGATTTTATTGCTTCTTCCTAAACCTATATGCTCGCCTGAACCGTAAAGCTTTTCTACATCGCCAAGCCCGATTGCATTGTCGAAAGCAGTTCCAAAAACAGCAAGAGTTCCGTCAATTGGATAGCCAGCTGCTGCTTGGTTGGCATCGTATACTGAGATATTGAACACTGCTTTTTCTGCAGTATTGTTTCTGAAAACATCTGTAAACTGTGATGCTTTGTTGCTTTCCTCAAAAGTTAGAGTTCCAGCTGTACCCAAGACCGTGTTTTTTACGAAGAATGCCTGTCCTGGCTGAATGTATTGTCTTACTTCTGAACCCGCTAGGTTATTGCTTCCGATAGTCTGGCTATAGGCTACATAACGGCCTCTTTGCGCTTCTGTACCCATATTTGGATCCCAAGCATAATATACATCTTCGATTCCTGCTTTGGTTACCGAATGCCAGTCTACTGGGCTTACATACGGATTTCCAATTAAGCTGAATCCGTTGGTTGAAGTATTTTCTGTTGCATTGATCGCAGGAGTACTTGAGGCGTCAAAAACAACTTGCCCTGTTTTTAGTGTTCCTTTGGCGGTCAAGGTTACGGCTGCATTCATGTCGGCTGCAGAAGACTGGTTTAAGTCAACGTTTCTGTCTCCTCTGACCAGGATTCTATATCCGTTTCCGGCTGTTAGGGTAGTAGCATCGGTATTTGCAATAGCGTTCCATCCTGAACCCGAAGCGATGCTGTTGTTGTACACATACATCGATGGATTTCCTGTTAATGTCGTGTCAAATCCGTTTTCGCCTGCTGTAGAACCTGTAATATGTGTTCCAGCCTGCCAGTTGTTGCTTATGAAATTTGTAGTCGTAACGGCAGGAGTCAGGAAACGGAAAGCACGTTTTCCTTGCGGAATATAGCGCTCAACAGTTGCCTCTCCCGAAATAGAACCCGTAACAGCAGCAATTCTAGCAGAACCTGTTGCAGTTGATTTTAATACTAGGTTTCCGTTTGTCGTTAAAGTCCCGGCTGTTACGTCAAGGACTCCTGTTACATTCGTAATACTGTTTAAGGTAAGTCCAGCCGTATTGCTCAAAGTCAGCTTTGAGATTGTATTGTTTGTGAAGAAATTAGCAGGGATTGCCTGTGCGGTAGTTCCTGAAAAAGTAACATCGCCAGCAGAAGCATCGACAGTTCCGCCACTTTTTGCAAGTGTCTGTTTTACGTCTAATCCGCCTACGCCAATGATTACGGCTCCTGAAGTAACCGATACGCTTTTAGCTGTTATAGGTCCTTGTGGTGCGGCCGCATTTGTATCATAATTTCCACTGATGATAGCATCGAGCGTTGCTGTCGGATTTCCGTTGCTCCAAGCAGAACCATTCCATGTAGTAGAAGTAATGACTCCGGTTCCTGAAACTGCAATATTTTGTGTGGTAGCTCCAGAAGTAGCAATAGCAACATTCCCTGTCTTAAGTCCGGCTGTCTGTGGCGAAAAGCGGATGTATAGCGGTCGGCTGGTTACGGTACCTCCTGATTGTGCAAAGCTTACTGAATTGGACCAAGAAGAGTTGTTCGTGCTTACCTGAAAATTAGTTGATGGCGCGGTTGCTGTGATATTCCCAGAAAGATTAGTGCCCGCAATCGTCACAGAAGTACTGGTTGAAAAAGCACCTACACTGATGTTCCCGAATCCTGAGATAGAAGTAGGGTTAACAGTGAACTCAGCTGCTGCCGGCGCTGCCGTAACAATAACGTCGTCCATGTCGCAATTTCCGCTAGCTTTTGTATAGGTCCATCGGATATAACGTGTCGTAGAAAGTAGCGGTATGTCAAAATCAACGCATTGTGCATTGGTAATTGCTGTTGCGCCTGTCGCTGTTCCATACTTTCCAATTTCCGTATAGTCAGTTCCGTTTGCAGACTGTTCTACCAATAGATACGATTGCCCGCTCATGGATTGGTTCTTTAAAGTCATCGACAAGGTTCCAGGTGCTGCATTAAAAACAAGTAGCCTGCTGTCGCCGTTCGTGTCAAAACTTGTCGCGCTGTTATTCGTACAGGCGGAACTTGTAGTTCGTTGCGAACACCCTGAATTGGTCCAACCTGTCGGTTCAGTTCCCCATGATGTTCTGTTTACTGGCAATGTAGCCTGCCCCCAAGCAGTACTGAAAAATAACCCAAATACTACTAGTCCTAGTACGTTGGCGTAATTTGTTCGTAAGATTGTTTTCATTAATAAAAGTTAAAAGTTTGAGGTTCAAAGTTATAGGTTTGACCCCCAAGCCTCTTGAGGTTTAGATTACCATTTCGTTAAAGAACTTTTACTTTTATCGGCACTGTTTTAAGAAAGCATAACCTAAAAGTTATGAAGTTTATTTAATGTTTAAGTTTTATAAATGCATTTGAAAGCTTAAGCCCTGCCTTTTCAAGAGGAACAATGACATAAGACACATATTTGTATGAAATGTCTTAAAAAAAGCAAAGTTATTTTATGAGATTACGGATTTCCGTAAGGCTATTCCCGAATTCAATAGTAGTATTGTACCGAAATCTGTTCTGTATGTTTTTTTATGGCGTCCATAGCATTTTTACAATCAAAATTAACCCACAATCCCCTAAACTATGAGAAAAGTAATACCACTTATTTTTTTCCTGATGTGTTTGGCAGCAAATGGCCAGGTTCCTAAAATTCATTTTGAATATGATGTAGCCGGCAACCAAATAGTCAGGGAATTATGTCCCTTTTGTGCTTCAAGGACGAGCAGCCAGCCTCCAAAAGAAATTTCTGATTTAAAAGAAGAAGACTACCAAAAGTTTTTTCCCGAAGACGTGATTTCGTATTATCCGAATCCGGTACGAGAAGAATTGTACCTAAAATGGGAACTGGTCGATGAAGTCAAAGTCTCTTCTATAGAAGTGTATTCTATGAGTGGACAGTTGATCAAATCCTATAAAAATATGGAAAAGGAACAAACCTATGCGGTACCATTCCAAAACTGCCCTACAGGTGTTTATTCCGTAAATTTATTCTATAACAATGGCGATCGCAAATCGATAACAATAATCAAAAAATAAGCATGAGAAAAGTAATATATACCCTAGCGCTTATTTTTTCTTGCCTATTCTCTTCTGCTCAAGAACAAATGGGTACCCCGATTCTTGGGGTAGTCCCTATCAAAAGGACCAGCTCAAGTACTGCTTCTGAAACTAATAGAAGAGTTGAAGACGATGCTTTGGTAAGAACTATGACCTCGGCAACAGGCGCATCGACAGAAGTCGGTATTACCGAAGGACAACTTTCTGTTTCATTAACGGGAGCAGCAACATATAATGTTCCTATTGCTGTACCGCCGGGAATCAATGGCGTGATTCCGCAATTGAGTCTTGCTTATAATAGCCAGTCTGGGAACGGACTGGCTGGTTATGGATGGAATGTTTCGGGGATCTCGGCAATTACAAGAATCCCTTCTACGAAATACCATGACAATATTATCGACGGTGTCGATCTTGATGTTTACGATCGATTTGCACTCGACGGGCAAAGACTTGTCGTAAAGACCACTAGTGCCAACCAGACGTATGGAGGGCATACAACAGTTTATGAAACGGAAAATTTCTCGAACCTCAAGATAACGGCCTACAATCAGACCGCCAGTCCGGTTAGTACGGCTACTTTCAAGATTGAGTATCCCGATGGCTCTATTGCAGTTTATGGAAATGATAACAATTCACGTTCCATCTCTACTTGGGCTATTTCTTATTGGCAGAATCCACAAGGCGTTAGAATCAATTATGTCTATACCAATACGAACAATTATTTGAGAATTAGCGAAATAAATTATGTAGGCGTAGGCAGTCCTAACCAATTTCCTACCAATTGGATAAGCTTTGCTTATAAAAACAGACAAAGACCAGAACAAGGCTACATAGGCGGCGTAAATATTATTGATGACAAAATATTAAGCACAATCTATGTTCATGGATTCGGTACTGGCTTTAGAAGATATGAACTCGCACATAGCATTTCTACCTTAGGTTATGAAAGATTGACAAGCATAACCGAAAAAACAGGTGACGGTACGAAAAGCTATAATCCTACAGTTTTTAGCTATGATACAACGGCCGAAACAATTTCCTATTCTCCTACAACAGCGAGCTTAAGTGTTGGCAATATTTCCGTGCAAAATGCGGCGACCGTATCGGGAGATTTTGATGGCGACAGCAAGCTGGATTTTTTACTATATCCTACGTATGGGCCAGACTATAAAAGAAAATTTTGGCTGTTCAACGATATCCAAGGCCAATCCCTTAACTTCGGTTGGGAAGTGCCTATAGGCTTTTTTGAAGAACTTTTACCGACTACGTGGCTCAATCACAATGACAAGTTAATGCCGATGCAAGGAGTTACCGTAGTCCAGCATGTGCTTAATAATCCTAATCCCTATTTGAATACAAATAACTCAGACGTCAATTTTAAAGTCTTGAGCCAGACTTCCTACGGCGTTTTCCTTCAATATCAAAAAAATGTACTGTTTCCTACTAACGGATTGAAGAAATACCTTAGCGGAGACTTCAATGGCGATGGATTAACTGATATCATGGCATTGGAATGGAACAGTGTTGGTGCTACCAATCTTTCGAAAAAGACCTATTTCGTCGATCTTGATAGGAGAAAGACAGAAGGTTTTATGAATTATGCCGGAGATTTGGTCGATCCGATTGCTCTGGGTAATGATTTTGATAACACGATCCGATCCAAGACAGAGACAGCAGATGTTAATGGCGATGGAAAGACCGATATCTTGCAGTTTACCAACGGAAAAGTCCATGTATATACTTTGAATAATTCCAATCAGTTGGTTTTGTTATGGACTTATACAGATCCAAATATTATCGTTGATGAAACAAAAACACTTTTGCTCGGTGACTATAATGGTGACGGCAAGACTGATTTTATCATCCCGAAAGGATCCGGATATTTTGATTGGTATAAATATACTTCTACAGGAACTGGATTCATAAAGCAGATGCAGACTTATAATGGCTTCAATTATTCTGATGGAAGTCTAGGGCTGACGATTTCGCACTGGATACCAACCGATTTTAATAATGATGGCAAGACGGATATTATCCGCGTGGGCTGTAACCGAAACCAAGATAATACTTGGGGATTTGTATCAGTTACTTGTGTCGTCAATAAAAACGGAACATTTGCGCAAACGTCAGGAAATTATTATTATGCTACTTCAGGAAATCAGGCTGATATTACCAAATATGCTCTCCCGATTTTTTATACTTCGAGCCAGCCTAACAGGAAGATGGAAATGGCTTTTATCAACGGTAACAAGATCCATTATTTCCAGTCGCAGAAAGATTTTAATAAAGATAGGCTCGTAAGGTCGATAACTACAGGAAACGGTGTCAAAGAGACCATAACGTATAAGACGCTCGAAAGAGAAAGCTGCCCTTATAATTGCAATTCAGCTTATACACCTTCCAGCTATACCGAAAATTACCCGAATTTAGATATCGAGATAGCGCCTACTTTCCAAGTAGTTTCTAAAATCGAAAAACAGAGCGCATCGGTTTATAAAAGACAGCTGTTTTCGTATTATGGTGCAGTCAGCAATATGGAGGGCTTAGGGTTTTTAGGATTCCGGGCTACATTAAAGACCAACTGGCATGATGATACCGCTCAAGTCATTTCGACCATCACAAAGAATGATGTCAGCAAGAGAGGCGTAAGCGTAGAAAGTTTTAATGTATTGGGATTGAGTTATCCTAGCTATACGGTACCTGCTTCGGGACCATTCATCAGCAGGAGCCTTAATACGTATAATACTTACGATAATGTGACATTTGAGCCTATAGTGCAGTCGAATAAAGTCTTTAAGCTTAAAAATACGATAAACCAGAATTTTAATGGATTAGAAGGGACGAGTACAGAGACGACCATTCAGTATGATACTTATAACAATCCGACTCAGTCCACTACTGTGTTGAAAAATGGTACCGCTATAGAGCAACGATCTGTCAACGTAATGACATATCAAAACCAGCCTACGGCAACGCCTTATATTATAGGAAGGCCGCAGAGCAAGACCCAAACTATTACGATTTATCCAGGACAGCCAAATCAAGATGTTACCACTACCGAAGAATTGTTTGCTTATAATAACAATTTAGTCTCTCAAATCAAGAAGAAAGGCAATGGAACAGTATATATTACTGAAGATAACATTTATGATACGTACGGAAACATAACTAAAAAAACAATCACAGCTCCTGGACTTTCGCCAAGGATTCAGGAATTTGAGTACGATGATTCAAAAAGATTCCTGAAAAAAATTACCAGCCAAGGGTTGTCTACCCAGTTTGCGTATGACGATTTCACAGGCTTACTGATTAAAGAAACGAATCCTTTTGGTTTGGTCACTACCAATGCTTACGATGCGTGGGGTAAAAAAATCAAGGTTACAGACTATTTAGGAAAAAATGTTACTTACGCTTATACTCCCGTTTCAGGAAACACTCAGGTTCTTGTAACTGGAGACGACGGAAGTAGCAACGATGAATTATTTGATGACCTAGGACGAAAAATAAGAACCGGGATCAAAGATCTTACAGGGAATTGGTCATACACTTCGTATGAATACGATATCTATGACCGAAATATAAAAACAAGCGAACCGTATTTCGGAACCAGTCCGCTACAATGGAGCCAGACTAAATATGATAACTACGGAAGGATAAGTCAGAAATTATCTTTTACGGGCAAGACCATTAACACGGGCTACAATGGCCTTACTACGACCGTAAATGATGGCGTAAAAACGAAAACTTCTGTCAAGAATGCGATCGGAAACGTCATTACGCTGACAGATTCTCCAGGCGGGACGATTAATTACCAGTATTATGCCAATGGAAACGTAAAGCAGACAAATTATGGCGGAGTAGTTATTAGCATGGAGCAAGACGGCTGGGGAAGAAAGACAAAGCTGGTCGATCCTTCGGCAGGAACCTACCTCTATGAGTACAATCATTTTGGGGAAATGACGAAAGAAACAACCCCAAAAAGCGAGACTCTATTTAATATTGGCGACTATGGTGTGGTTAATTATAAGACAATCACTGGACTAAATGGTGATGCGACCAATTCAAAAACAACATTTACCTATGATCCGACGACAAAATTATTGACCAATACAAGGTTCGATGATTTTACGGCAGGATACTATACGCTGTACAATTACCAAT
The DNA here is from genome assembly GCF_025947265.1 of Flavobacterium sp. N2550. NCBI lineage: Bacteria > Pseudomonadati > Bacteroidota > Flavobacteriia > Flavobacteriales > Flavobacteriaceae > Flavobacterium > Flavobacterium sp. N2550. The sequence continues at coordinate 2,124,122 of NZ_CP110007.1, forward strand.
ACGATGATTTCAAGAGATTGTCTTTCTATGATGAAAGCGGTTTCAAAGCTTATTTCCAAAGAGCGACATTCTATGATGCTTTCGGAAGACCCGAAAAAGAACTCTATACCGCTGTCAATACGGCAACAAACAAGCGTTCTGACAAGTGGATAAGAAATACATATAAAAACGGATTTCCATACCAAGTAATTGACGATGGCACAAATAAAGTACTGTGGCAGATCAATACGACTAACGCTAGAGGACAGGTTACTGGCGCTCGATTTGGAAACCTTAGGAATGCCGTAAGCGTCAACAAAACCTATGACGAGTACGGATTTATTAGCAGTATCAAGCATACTAAAAGCGAATTGGTCATTATCGGTGAACCCGTTCCTCCGCCAACAGATTATATGACGGTAGGGTATACTTTTAATCCGCAGACAGGCAATCTCGAGAATCGTACCAACAGTACCTTCAACTGGAACGAGACTTTCCAATACGACAGTCTTGACCGTTTGAAAGAATATACAAATGCAAGAGGACAGCAAGAAACCCAAGTCTATGACGACAGAGGAAGAATTACTCAAAATAATCTAGGGCAGTACAATTATACCAACACGGCAAAAGCATACCAAAATACGTCGGTAGAGTTAACGCCAGAAGGAGAGGCCTACTATAAATTGAGAGAAGGTATCTTCTTTGATACGATGGAAAGCAAAAAAGGATGGACTATCTACGAACCGTCGATAATTACCTATGATGATACCTTTGCGACAAATAGTGCAGGAACAGTTTCCCTAAAAATAAACAATCCTGACACTACAGAAAAAGTGGTACATTCTGATGTTTGGGTACCGATAAATAATGCCACGGCTACGCAGTATACCTATTCCGCATGGGTGTATAGCAATGGTCCTCAGGCAGAACTCTTCCTCTTTATGAAAGAAGAAGGAGAAACTGAGTACTTCACGGCTGTTGATCAAGTAGTAACAAACGTAACAGGACAATGGGTTTTCGTCCAAAAGACTTTTTCGGTACCGGCAAATATCAAAAGGCTCAATATCCGACTAGATAATAATGGGCAAGGAATCGTTTGGTTTGATGATGTGAAAATCAGAAAAACAAGCAACCCGGTTATCACATCAGATACCCAGAGAAAATTAGATATTACCTATAACGCTTTCAAGAGTCCTGTTGAAATTATTGAAATGGGAAGCGACAGGATCAGTTTTGAATACAACATGAACAACAGTCGCTCGACGATGTACTATGGAGGCGTACAGGTTGATAAAAACCAGCGTCCGCTTCGTAAATCCTATTCAGCCGATGGCAGTATGGAAATAAAACACAATATCCAGACAGGAGAAGTAGAGTTTATTACCTATGTTGGCGGCGACGGATATACTGCTCCAGTAGTATTCAGGAGTCAGGTTGATGCAAGTGGCACCCAGACGGAAGGCTTCCTTAATCTGCATAGAGACTATCAAGGAACTATACTAGGCATTTCTACTTCGGGAGGAACCATACTTGAAAAGCGCCTCTTTGATGCTTGGGGTAATCTCATAAAAGTAGTCGACGGACAAGGAAATGTCCTCAATCAAATGGTGGTTTTAGACAGAGGTTATACAGGGCATGAACATCTACAGAGTGTTGGCCTGATCAATATGAACGGCAGGCTTTATGATGCCAAGCTGCACCGTTTCTTACAGCCCGATAATTTTATACAGTCGCCATTTAGCACCCAGAGTTATAACCGATATGGTTATGTCGCCAATAATCCTTTTAAATATACTGACCCTTCGGGTGAATGGTTTGGGTTGGACGACCTGATCGTAGCCGGGGCAAGTTTTATTATCGGCTATGTATCTAGCGGATTGACAACCGGAGAATGGGGCTGGAAATCAGTACAAGCGGGATTGATATCCGCAGCTATGGGCTGGATCGGCTACAATACCATGGGGGCATCGACCTTTACGGATAGTTGCGTCGCAGGAAATACCGGAATGTGGAATTATATAGCCACCTCCGCCGTCAGCGCTGCTATCAACTTTGCGATACCGCCAATGGGCGTGCAGCTTACCAATAATTTTGGATTTAGTATTTCACCTAGTATTGCCTTTGGAAATACGATGGCAATAGGAATGAACCTTTCGGTAACCTATACTAATGGAGAGTTTAGTTTCTCTGCAGGTGTCGGCATCATGTCGAATAGCAATTATCAAGGACTGGGAAGAAGTGGAATGGAAACCCGCGTATCTTTTCTAGCAGCTTATGATAATGGAAGCACAGGATTCAGCCTGGGTACCAATTTCTGGGGCGGTTATGATGACATGGCCGAATTCAAGCAGCAGACCGGTGTACTCGGAATAAGGAGCGGCGATTTTAAATTCTCTTATGAAAATGACGGATTGCCATTTTCGGGCTTTGCAGGCGATGGGAACGACAGTTACAGGACTGCCGCAGCATCAGTAGCCATTGGTGAGTTTTCTGCTGGATTCAACCTGTTTACTGGAAGAAGAACTGATTATACAGGAGATGAAGCCAAGGTTGGAACAGGAAAAGGAAATCCAGGAAAATTCGATGAAAGAATGCCTAACAGTTATGTTATTGAAGATACAAATTATCCAAGATATAGATTTGGAGGATTGTCTTTACGATACGGAAATTACAGAATTGGAATCAACTCTGACAGGCATGTAAGGCATCCAATTCAAGATCATTTTGCACACAATACATTGATTAAGATTTTTGGAATCAAGATATTTAGTACACAACAGCCAGGATTTGAAACATTAAGCAATTCAATTCAGCCTTATCTGCAGTATCAGACGACAAATCCTTTTACATCGTGGTAAAAATAACAGTATCCATTTTTTTAATGTTAGGATTGTTTTCCTGTAATGTAAAGACAAGATACTTGGATAATAATAAGACAAGGGTGCCGACAGACAATCAAGTCTTCGGCAACCGAGGTCTTTTTAATTCCGACATATTAAAAGGAATCGAAACCGATGTTATTTATGAAGAAATCTATGGTTATCTGTCTCAGAAAGACAATTTCATTCCTTTAGGAAAGCAGAAAAACTACAATACTCAGATGCAAGTAGGCTACTATAGATTTTATGAAAATGGTTGCGTGAATTTTTTTATACTGGAAAAAGATTTCAATGCTGCTCAGCAGGAAAGAAATATCAATCCAGAATACGATGGGAGTAGGGGAGTTTTGTATCAAAAAGAAGGTACGCGTAAAGTAGACTTGTTTGCGATCAAAAGCTATGGACTAAAACCAAATTACGACATCATTACTCGTATTATTGAAATAAAAGGCGATAGTCTGTTTGAAAAATCGATGAAAGATCCTAATTCGGTCAGAGTCTATGCAAAAAGAAAACTATCTCCAATGGCCTCAGCTTATACGGCTGATTGGTAATAATATCTAGTTTTTATAAAAAAAAGCCTCTAAATAGATAGAGGCTTTTTTGCTTTTAAGTATCAGGATCTAAATTAATCCGCTTTCAAAAATTTTCCTTCTTTAGTAAATTCCAAGTCAATACCATTCGTCAGATCCACATCCAAATCCTTATGGCCGTAATCGATATGCGTAATCTTTTCGTTTGGATAGTTTTTCGACACATAGTCTTTTATTGAATCTGGAATAAATGCAGTAGGAATCGGATTTTTCCCTCCATCGACTTCGCGATACGAACCGTCTTTCCAGAATTCTACTTCTGTACCGTCTTTAAGCTTGACTTCATAGCCCTTTTCACCGTGTTCTGCATCTTTCTTGGCGACTTCAATCGATGTATGGCTGAAATGTTTTTGCAAGAATTCCTGTGCTGCTTTTGGCAGTTCTGTCGTTTCTATTTTTTTCTGGGCATTAGCCGATACTGCCAAACCTAGCAATAATGCGGCAAAAGCAATTTTCGTTTTCATGGTTGTGTGTTTTAAGGTTATGTCCTCACTAATTTAGCACAACAAAAACGACAATCCAATCACTTTAGCAAATCTTTAATCTTTTGTATTTTAGTTGTATAGCGGATTATTTTTATAAAATACTGCTACTTTAACGTTGCCATCAGCTCTTTGCATCGTTCTTCAAAATAATGCTGTCCCGAAGGAACTACAATCGATTGGAACAATTCCATCAGCTTTTCAGAATGCTTCATCGAAGACTGCGTACGGATATCTACGTGGATAAACTTAGACCAAGACACTGCTTTTAATTTGGCCGCAGATTCATCCCACATCGTCATTTCGACCAAAAGCGATTTCTCCGAAAACTGAATCAGCTGCGATTTGATAGTTACTGTTTCCATCGTAAAAGCAGGCTGCAGATACGCAATCTGGTTGGTCGCCACAACCCAGCCGATCTTTTCGGTCTTGATCATCTCAAATATGTCAAGATTATAGTTTTCCTTGACTTGGTCTTCGCGGGCATTGATAAAATAGTCAAGGTATTTTGAATTGTTCAGGTGGTTGAACGGATCGCAGTCCTGAAAGCGTATTTTTGCCTTTGAGGCTAGTATTTTTTCCATATAATTGAAGGGTTGAGATTGTAGGATTTATAATCCCGAAATAAAGAATTGCTGGCTTATGATTTTACTGTTTGCTACTTTGTACACGCACAATTCTGAAATCGTCTTGTCTTGCCCCGCAACGCTGAAATCCATCGAAAGGGAAACGCTGAAATAATTTCCAGCAAGTATAGGTTCAGACAGACGGATTTTTTTAATTTCGGCTCTTGACAAAAATAACTTTTCTCTTTCGATCAAACCAGAAAGCCCTTTCAGGTCCGGCTGATACATCGGGTCGATGCTTACGGCATTCTCGTCAAATAATTCTTCATAAGCTTCCACAAAGTGCTGCTGTTGCAGGAGTTCGGTCAATCGTGCCGCTAGGGTTGCAGTTGTTTTTTCCATACTCTATAGCCTGATGTTTTTTATACCAAGCGATTACAAATCTAGCCATCGCAAGAACCAAAAAAAATGACCTATGTCAGTTTCGCAGCTACCTGTTTCCGGATACGGCTCAAGCTTTCAGGATGGATACCCAGATACGACGACAAGTGCTTGACCGATATGGCGCTTACGAGCGCTGGATTTTGTTTCAGAAGCAAAGCATAACGCTCTTCGGCGGTCATCGACAGAATTTCGATTTCCCTTTCAAGCCGTTTCATATATTGGATTTCAGCCATCAGTCGGCCGAGCTTTTCTCCGTTCTTATGCTTTTTGTAGAATAAGTATAAGGAACTGTGCGGAATGCAGCAGGCTTCAATATCAGTTATGGCCTCAATCCGAATAGGCGAGGGCTTTCGGGAAAGAAAGGAATAATAAGCGGCGACAAATGTTCCTTCCAGCCTAAAATCGACGGTCAGTTCTTTTCCGTCCTTGATGAAAAAGTTGCGTGTTGCGCCCGAGTTAAGAAAATAGATATAATTCTCCACCTGTCCCACGTCGCACAATACGTCGCCTTTTTTGAAATGTTTTATCTCGATCCTATGCGTATAGGCTTCCCATTCTTCAGCTGTAAACCGCAGCACGGAATCTACAGCTTCTTTTAATTTTTCCAGCATGGCATGCTTATTTCTGATAAAAATAGGCAATTTATCAAGAAAAAAAGAATAGTGATTCACTACACCTTCGAAGGCGATACCCCATACTTCTTCTTAAACGCAAACGAAAAATGCGACAAGTCTTCAAAACCGACATCAATATAAACTTCCGACGGCGTCTTGGCCTTATTGCTGATCAAGTAATACGCTTCCTGCAACCGTCGTTGCTGCAGCCAGTGGCTCGGCGTATCTTGGAATATTTTCTGGAAATCCCTTTTGAATGTAGCCAAGCTGCGCCCCGTGAGGTAAGCAAACCGTTTGAGATGCACGTTAAAGTGAAAGTTCTTGTTCATAAAAGCCTCCAGGTCGATCTTTCCAGGCTCGCTGAAATCAAACAAGATGTCTTTCAGTTCTGGATTGATCTTGATAAGCAGATAAACTGCCTCTTTTATTTTCAGCCTTAAGAGTTCCTGATTGTTTTCTTGTGGCAATTGCAAGTAGGCGAGGAGCGACTCCATAAAACTTACATACAGCGGATTCGAAGCAATAGGAATTGCCGTTATATCTAGGTTCGTCTTTTTTGCCGTATAGTTGATTTCTCGGCTGATTTCCTGTAATGTCTCTTGATCCAGAAACAAGGAAATAACCTTAAATTCTCCATTTTCTGGTGGCTGTTTCGCGAATTTGGCCAAACGGTTGCGTACGCTCAATCGGAAATCACCTTCTTTGGAATGATACGTATTCTTCGCATCCCATGCCGTCATCGTTCCCGATATCTGGTAGCTGAAAACGTGCTCGGGAATAAAATGTTCTCCTTCTCTTGTACGCTGGTAGTAACAAGAATACAATACCTGCGGAGTTTTATCGTCTTTTGATGCTGTCATGATGGTAAAGTTAAAAAAATAGCTTCAGAAATACCGCTGTTTTTTAACCGTATTTCCGAAGCTGCTGTTATGCAAGTTATCCGATCAAAGCTTTTGGTTCCAGATAGGCTTCGAGTCCGTAGATGCCGAATTCCCTTCCGATACCCGATTGTTTAAAACCTCCAAAGGGCGCTTCAGGATCATGGTTTAAGCCGTTAACCAATACACGTCCGGCATTGATTTTCGAGGCAACGCGTCGCGCTCTTTCTGTATCGACAGAACTCACATACGCCTGCAATCCGTAGATGGTGTCATTAGCAATCTCGACAGCTTCCGCTTCGTCTTTGTAGGTGATGATAGAAAGTACCGGACCGAAGATTTCTTCCTGAGCAATACGCATCTTGTTGTCTACATTATAAAAAACTGTTGGCTTTACAAAGTTTCCGTTTTCAAGGCCTTCCGGATGTCCGAGCCCGCCGGTAAGGACAGAAGCACCTTCTTCAATCCCTAATTTGATATAGCCCTGCACTCTCTCGTACTGCTTTTGGCTAACCATCGGCCCTATAGCTGTTGTTTCTTCTTTCGGATCGCCAACAGGAAACAGCGGAAGCATCGTTTGTATCAATTCTTTGGCCTCTTCGAGTCGGCTTTCCGGAACCAAAAGGCGCGTTGCGGCAACACAAGCCTGTCCGCTGTTCATAAAGGCAGCTGCGATGGCGGTTGGAATCGCCTTAGAAAAATCAGCATCTTCTAGAAGAATGTTTGGCGACTTGCCTCCGAGCTCCAAAGTATAGCGTTTCAGTGTAGCCGAAGCCTCGCGGGCAATAATCTTTCCTACCGTGCTCGATCCGGTAAACGAGATTTTGGCAACGTCAGGATGCGTGCTGATTTCGGCACCTACGGTTTCGCCCAGTCCGTTTACGATATTAAAGACGCCCGCAGGCAATCCAGCTTCGTGCAGGCATTCGGCCATAAGCTGCGTCTGCAAGGCGCTCATTTCGCTAGGCTTGATGACAGCGGTACAGCCTGCTGCCACAGCAGTAGCCAGCTTTCCGGCAATAAAGCCATTGCTGGCATTCCACGGAATGATGATGCCAACGACGCCTAGCGGTGTCAATTGCACTTCCGAAAAGCCCATCTTCTTTGTAAAGTCGAATTTTTCTAAAGTAGCTATAGCAGCAGTAAATCCGCTGAGCGTGAATTCCATGCTCATCCTGCAGAACTGCAAAGTCCCGCCATATTCTTCTACCATCACGTCAACAAGCTCGTCTTTTCGTCTGGATACCGCTTCGCGCATTCGTTTCAAGTATTCGATACGTTCTGCTTTTGTCGTTTGAGAAAAAGTCTTAAAAGCTTCCTTGGCTGCAGCAATGGCAGTTCGGGCATCGTGCTCGTTTCCTAAAACGACCTGTCCGATCTGTTTATTGGTTGTCGGACTAATAAGGTCAAAGACTTGGTTTCCTTGCGGTTTCACAAACTCGCCGTTGATGTAGATGCTGTCAATTGTTTTCATAGTATTAAAATTATGTATCTGATTATTGATACCGCAAAGTTCAGCTATAGCCATACGCCCTGTTTTGCTGTGCGGCTCAATATCACTTTGCTGTACGGCTCACCGTTAGCTCTAGGACAAAATGTATATGCTTTACCGCTTTTTGTATAAATCCTACCAGTATCGCTGTCCTAACTTTGTCCTGTTATTAATCTAATACATTTACTGATGTCAAAAGTCATATTTATTACAGGTGCTTCCCGCGGATTTGGGAAGATATGGGCAGAAGCCTTTCTAAAACGCGGCGACAAAGTTGCTGCAACAGCGAGAAACACAGACTCGCTCAACGATTTAAAAGCACAATACGGCGAAGCGATCCTGCCGATACAATTGGACGTAACCAACCGCGAGCAGAGCTTTGCCGCAATCAACCAAGCCAAAGAATATTTCGGAAAGCTGGATGTCATTATCAACAATGCAGGTTACGGGCTGTTCGGAACCATTGAAGAAAACTCTGAAAAAGAAGTCAGAGACCAGATCGAAACGAACGTATTTGGATTGTTATGGATTACCCAAGCGGCGCTTCCAATCTTGAGAGCACAAGGCCACGGGCATATCATCCAGCTGTCTAGCGTATTGGGCGTTGCTACCCTGCCGACTTTAGGCATCTACAATGCTTCCAAATTTGCCGTTGAGGCGATAAGCGAAACGCTTGCTACAGAGGTGAAGGAGTTCGGCATTAAAGTTACTTTAGTAGAGCCAAACGGATTCTCTACCGACTGGGCTGGTCCTTCTGCTATCCAATCAGAATCGATAGCGGCTTATGACAATGTGAGGGCTGCCTTCCATGCTGGATTGGCCGATACGGATTCCTTCGGTAATCCAGAAGCCACTGCCGAAGCCATCCTAAAACTGGTCGATGCCGCCAATCCGCCATTGCGCTTGTTCCTTGGTAAGGTAGCCTTGCCTTGGGTAAAAGAAGTATATGCACAGCGCCTTTCAGAATGGGAAGAATGGAAAGACGTGTCTGCAAAAGCACATGGAAAATAAACTGCTTTTTTAGTATATTTACGTACCTAATTTTTAAAAAGAACTGCGCCTTCAAAAGCGTGGTTCTTCTCCTTTTTTATGAAACATTACAAAACCATAAGCGAACTGCACCGCGCCGTTGGCTATCCGCCTCCAGAAAATCCTCTGGTGAGCTTGGTCGTGTGCGAAAGACTAGCGGAATGCTCTATAGGACAGAGCGAATTTACTACCGATTTTTACATGATCGCTTTCAAGAAGATCAAGTCGGGTTATGTGCTCTATGGCAGGACGAAATACGACCATGACGACGGCTCGATGATGTTCGTAAAGCCGCGACAGGTAATAGAAATCAACAATGTAGAACTCGAAGAAAAAGGCTTTATCATCTGGATCCACGAAGATTACCTGAACGGTTTCCATCTTCATTCCGAAATAAAGAAATACGGCTATTTTGATTACGAAGCCAACGAGGCGTTGCATCTTTCGGCCCGCGAAGAGCAGATTATCTGGGACCTTTACAGCAAGATAGATCAAGAATACTATAACAACCAAGACGAATACAGCCGCGAGATCATCATTGCGCATATCGATTCCATCTTAAAATACTCGCAGCGCTTCTACAAGAGACAGTTCATTAACAGGACAGAGCTGTCTGGCAAGACCGTATCTAAGTTTAATGACTTCCTGTCTTCGTATCTGGAAAACGGAAAGCTTCTCGAAAAAGGACTGCCGACCGTAAAGTCGCTCGCTGCCTTATTTAACCTTTCGCCGCGCTACCTCAGCGATTTGCTGAAACAGGAAACCGGCAAGACAGCCATGGAACTGATTCATATCTTCCTGATTTCCGAAGCCAAGAACCTGCTGCAAGGCTCTGAAAACTCGGTTTCTGAAACGGCCTATGCGCTTGGTTTTGACAACCCCCCGTATTTTTCGAGGCTTTTCAAGAAAGAAGTCGGCATAAGCCCGAACGAATACCGGAAGAACTTTCTGAATTAAGATATCGAATTCAGAACCATGCTGTTAAAATTAACGAACATGACAATTATCATTCTTTAAAAATGATAAGGGAAGTAGCTTTGGCATAAAATTACCGATCATGCCAAGCCATTCCCTTGTTCAAAAATACAATGTTCCTGGTCCTAGGTACACAAGCTATCCGACCGTGCCCTATTGGGACAGCAGCAATTTTAGTTATGAATCGTGGATGCAATCCTTCAAGAAATCCTTCCGCGAAAGCAATGCTTCCGAAGGCATCAGCATCTATATCCACTTGCCGTTCTGCGAGAGCCTCTGTACGTTCTGCGGCTGTACCAAACGCATCACCAAGAACCATACTGTCGAACAGCCGTATCTCGAAGCCGTCCTAAAAGAATGGCAGCTCTATTGCCATGAAATGGAGGAGAAGCCCGTGATCAAAGAGATACACCTCGGCGGCGGCACGCCTACCTTTTTTGCCGTAAAGCATCTGGAAGACCTTATCAATGGCATACTCAAGACGGCCACCAAGGCGAAGGATTTCGAATTCAGCTTTGAAGGACATCCCAACAATACCACCAAAGAGCACCTCCAGAAACTCTACGACCTCGGATTCCGCAGGGTAAGCTTTGGCGTTCAGGATTATTCCGAAACCGTCCAGAAAGCCATCCACCGCATCCAGCCGTTCCAGAATGTTGCCAAGGTAACGCTGTGGGCGAAGGAAATAGGCTATACCTCTGTAGGACACGACTTGGTCTTCGGACTGCCGTTCCAGACGATTGAAGATGTGGTCGATACCATCGAAAAGACCCGTTCCCTCAAGCCCGACCGATTGGCCTTTTACAGCTATGCCCATACGCCTTGGATCAAAGGCAACGGACAGCGCGGCTATAAGGACGAAGACATTCCGAAAGACGACGAAAAACGCAAGCTCTACGAAATAGGCAAGGCGCTCTTGCATTCCAACGGCTACCACGAAATTGGCATGGACCATTTTGCTCTTGCGACCGATTCGCTGTATAAAGCTTCAGCAGCAGGAAAGCTCCACCGCAATTTTATGGGCTACAGCCATTCCAAGACGCAGCTCATGATCGGATTGGGCGTATCGTCCATCAGCGACAGCTGGTACGGCTTTGCCCAGAACGTAAAAGACCTAGATGATTATTACCAATTGCTAGAATGGAACCAAGTACCCGTCAACCGCGGGCATATCCTTACCAAAGAAGACTTGATTATCCGACAGCACATACTCAACCTGATGTGCCGTTTTGAAACAACATGGAGCCGTCCGGAAGAATCTTTTCCAGAACTGCCAGCCGTACTTGAAAAACTATCCGAAATGCAAGACGATGGCCTGCTCCTGATTGAAGAAGGCAAACTTACCATTACCGAAATTGGCAAGCCTTTCCTAAGAAATGCCTGCATGGCATTTGATGTTCGATTGCAGCGCAGCGTACCAGAAACGCAGTTGTTTTCGATGGTTATTTGAGAAAGGTGCTAAGAGGCTAAGGTGCTGAGGTGCTGAGGTTTTGGCAGTTGTAGGCGATTAGCATTTGTGGAAATAAGAAATAAACAAAACTAATTATAGTAGCCTCTCATTATTGCAAGAACAAAACAAACCTCAGCGCCTTAGAACCTCAGTACCTTCCTAAAAACCTTAGTACCTCAGCACCTCAGTACCTCTACCCACAATCCGGCATCCCCTTCACAAACAAACTCATATTTCCCGGAGACACATACATAATATCCAAACCCATACCGCGGAGGATAAACAACGTTCCGATAAGGATTGTGGCAATCGGAATGACCTTCTGTAGTTTTGTCCTGAAGCTGGTGCTTAAAAAGCGGCCTGCATACGCCGCCACACTCAGCATAGGAATGGTTCCCAAGCCATACAAAGCCATATAGGCAATGCCCAAAGGAGCATGCTGCATGGCCAGCGCGCCGAACAAGGCCGCATAGACCAGTCCGCAGGGCAGGAACCCGTTAAGCAGGCCGATCAAAAACAAGGCGCTGCTGCTTTTTTTCTTGAACTGCCTTCCCAGTCCCGATTTTACTTTAGAAATGACGCTATAGACGGGCCGTGAAAAGTTATACCGCATAAAGACTTTTTCTGGAATGACAGCAATCAGTATCATAAAAACACCAACAATTACCGACAGCTGCTGCTGCATCCCAGCCAAGTAAAAGCCTTTTCCCAGCAGCCCAAAAACCAACCCGAGGCTGCTGTAGGCCGTGAGCCTTCCCAAATGATAGAGCAGGAGCTGGGCCGTCTTTCTAGCCTGGCTGCTGCGGTCAAGCGGCAGCATCATGGCAATAGGACCGCACATTCCCACGCAGTGGAGGCTGGAAATAAGCCCGAAGAAAAAAGCAGAGTATATCATTTGAGTCTAGTCTAGCGTAAGCTGTTCTTTGTTGAGGTAGCCGGTGCCCTCATACTTCCAGTCGATAATAATGTCCCAGCGGCCGCCAGCCAAATCACTTTTAGGTATGAGCAAATTAGAAGAAGACAGTGCGATCGGAATGGCAAAGTCTAATTTCTGGCTGGACGGCCTGTAGAGGGACACTTTTCCTGTAATATTCTTATAATCGAAGCCTTGAGGGAAACGTATGGTAATGCCGTTTTCTCCCGCTTCCAAGGCAACCTTGTGCTGTAATCTTGCGGCATTGTCTTCTTTGTCGAGCTGTGCCTGCAGTCCGGTTTCGTATTTGTAATAGTCTTCGATGACCAGCTCGTTGTCGTATTTGTGGTCTGATTGTACCAGAAAGACAAAGAACAGTATGAACGACATAAACAGTGCAAAAGCGATAAAGATTCCGGTTCCCCAGTTTAGTTTCTTCATGATTCCTATTTTTATGCATCCGCCTGCTTTAGGACAGGCGGCAGCGGTTGTATTAATTAAAGCTTCTTGGGCCTAGAAAATTAGTTCGTTCGGTCTCGATCAGCTGGTTTCCTTTATACACGCCGATCTCGATAGGCGTCTTGTCGCCTTCCAGAAAAGCCGGATTGATTTCCACAAACAGCGTTCCCTGAGCCATGCCTTCCTTGGCAATGCTAAACCGCGGCTTGCCTACGGTAGTGATGGTTCCTTTCGGACGCAGCAGCTCAAAATGAATGTCGTCAAAATCGTTTACGGTCTTGTTCACGACCTTGTAGGTATAGACATTGCTGATGTTTTCGCCCTTATGCTCGAACAACTGTCCAGGCAGCCGCAATATGGTGGCCTCGACATCGTTTCTCAAGAACAGCAGCCCGATAAAGATGCCTGTGAGGATGAACAGTACCGCCGTATAGCCTTTCATGCGCGCCGTAAACTCAAACGTTTTGTTTTTGGTAATCTCGTCTTCCGACGCATAGCGGATGAGTCCTTTCGGAAGGCTTACCTTTTCCATAATGGCATCGCATTCGTCGATACAGGCCGTACAGTTGATGCATTCCAGCTGCGTTCCGTTGCGGATGTCGATACCCGTAGGGCAGACGTTTACGCACTGCCTGCAATCGATACAGTCGCCTTTGCCGCTAAGCGTTCGATCTTCTCTTTTATCTATCTTGGCCCTGCCTTTTTCCTTTTCGCCTCGCACATGGTCATAGGCCACGATAATTGACTTGTTGTCCAACAGCACGCCCTGCAGCCTCCCGTAAGGACAGGCGATAATGCAGACCTGCTCGCGGAACCAGGCATAGACAAAATAAAAGACGCCTGTAAAAATCAATAAGGCGATAAAAGTACTGAGGTGGTTGGCCAAGGGCTCTTTTACCAGCCTGAACAGTTCGTCGCTGCCGATAAGGTAGGCGAGGAACACGTTGGCGATGCCGAAAGAAATGACGAAAAAGACCGTCCATTTCAAAACCCGCTTGCGGATTTTTTCGCTATCCCAGCGCTGCTTGTCCAATCGCAGCTGCGCCCCGCGGTCGCCATCAATCCAGAACTCGATCCTGCGGAAGACCATTTCCATAAAGATGGTCTGCGGGCAGATCCAGCCACAGAATATTCTTCCGAAGGCCACTGTAAACAGTGCCACGAATACGACGCCCACCAGCATCGAAATCACGAACAGGTAGAAATCCTGCGGCCAGAACGGAAACCCGAAGATGTTGAACTTGCGTTCTGTCACATTGAACAGCAAGAACTGATTGCCGTTTACCTTCACGAAAGGAGCCGCAAACAAGAACAGCAATAGAAAATAGCTGACGATCTTGCGCCTGTCGTACAGTTTTCCTGAAGGGATTTTTGGGAATACCCAGATTCTCTTTCCTTTATCATCTACGGTTCCTATCGCATCGCGAAAGGACTCATCCGGCATTTTTGGCATAACTCTTTATTTTTTCGGCACCCTAGTTTTGGGCTACCGTTTTAGCTTCTTCCGTTTTAGCGCCGGCTTCTTTAGGCGCGTTTTCGTCTACCCATACCTCGCCCTCGGCAGGCTTAGGGTCTTTGGGATTAGAGCCTTGCAACGACAATACATAGCTCGCTACCTGCTGTATTTCAGACGGTTTTAGCGTGCCTTTCCAAGCCACCATTCCTTTGCCGTCGCGTCCTCCTTCGGTAATCGTATGGAAGACGTTCTTGATGCCGCCGCCCAGAATCCAATGGTCGTCTGTCAGGTTAGGGCCTATGGCGCCTCCGGCATCCGGTCGGTGGCAGGCTATGCAGTTGGTTTGGAATACTGTCTTTCCTGCGGCAATATCGCCCGCATCCGTCAGCAGCGTTACCGTTTCGGCATCGATGAGGTCTTTGGCGGTCTTTTTATATTCTTCTACGGCCAGCTTGGCTTCGGCCATTTCGGTCTCGAATTCTTTGGTCTGGTCGTCGTGCCCGAAGATGTGGTACTTGGCCAGATAGATAAACGCAAAGACGATACAGGCATAGAACAATTTCGTCCACCACGGCGGCAGGTCGTTGTCAAGCTCCTTGATGCCGTCATAATCATGGCTGAGCAGCAGCTCGCCCTCTTCTTCAATCGGTCTGTCTTTTACCAGCCATTTTTTTATTTTTTTATACAGCTTGCTGTCCGTAATCTTTACTTCTTTAGCCTCTTCGAGCTGCCGGCGCTGTTCCTCGGTGAGCAGGTGATACGTCACGTTGTCTACCGCGGCCACGACCATTTCAATGGCAATCAGCAGGAACAGGAAGACGGCCAGAAATACAGAAATCATCGGATATTTCAAGAAAGCAGGCCGGTCGCCAGAGTCAATAAAATATTCCATTGCCAAGAATACGGCAAAGAAGATGATCGGTATCCTCAGGTATACCGGAAGTATTTTTTTCATGGCGTGTCGTTTTTGAGGTTATCGATTTCGTTCTCGCTCTCGAAAGGAATGTGGCTCAATTCTGCAATTTTTTCTTTCTTGTAGGTGTAGGTCCAGGCATATAGGACAACGAAGAACAAGAAGAAGATGAGCAGCGAAATGATCGGATAGATCTCGATGCCCGAGATGGTTTCCATATTGTGCTTGATAAACTTTAGCATGGCGTTAGTTTTTGGTTGTTGCTTCTTTGACTTTGATATCGGTTCCCATGCGCTGCAGGTAGGCAATCATCGGCACGATTTCTCTCTGGTACATCGGGATAAACGGATCGCCTTTGGCAGCAGCGGCCTTGCGGCTTTCCTCGTAGCTTTTCCTGAAATCAGGATCGGTATACAAGTTCTTTTCAATAGCCTGCGCCTGCTTGTTGATGGCGGCCTGCGCGTTGGCAATTTCCTCTTTGGTATACGGAACACCCAATTGCACCATCACTTCCATCTTTTTCTGGATGTCCGAATAGTCCATCGGCTTGTTGTCGAACAGCCATTTGTACGACGGCATGATCGATCCGGCCGAAGTGCTCCTCGGGTCCCACATATGGTTGAAGTGCCAGTTGTCGGAATATTTGCCTCCGATACGCATCAGGTCGGGTCCTGTTCTCTTAGAGCCCCACAGGAACGGATGGTCGTAGACGTATTCGCCCGACTTAGAATACTCGCCATAACGCTCGACTTCGGAACGGAACGGACGGATCATCTGCGAGTGGCAGCCCACGCAACCTTCGCGTATGTAGAGGTCGCGGCCTTCCAATTCCAAAGGCGTATACGGCTTGACCGCAGCAATGGTCGGGATGTTGGACTTGACCATGAGGGTCGGCACGATCTGTATGACACCGCCTATCAAGATGGCAATGGTGGCCAGGATGGTCAGCTGTATCGGTCTTCTTTCCAGCCATGGGTGGAACTTTTCGCCTTTCATCCTTTTGCTCGTGATTTTCTGCAAGGCTGGCGCTTCGGCCAATTCGTCTTCAATCGCCTTTCCTTGTTTTACGGTCTTCACGATGTTGTAGATCATCACAAAAAGCCCGATGATAAATAGCGTGCCGCCTATGGCTCTCATCCAGTACATCGGCATGATCTGTTTTACGGTTTCCAAGAAGTTGCCGTAGACCAAAGAACCGTCTGGATTGAACTGTTTCCACATCGAAGCCTGTGCAAATCCTGCCACATACATCGGCAGGGTATAGAGGATGATGCCCAGCGTACCGATCCAAAAGTGGACGTTGGCCAGTTTTTTAGAATATAAGGACGTTTTTGCCATGCGCGGAATCAGCCAGTAGATCATCCCGAAAGTCAGGAATCCGTTCCAAGCCAAGGCGCCAACGTGTACGTGGGCCACGATCCAGTCTGTAAAGTGAGCAATGGCGTTGACATTTTTAAGCGACAGCATCGGTCCTTCAAACGTGGCCATACCATAACCCGTAATCGCTACGACAAAGAATTTTAGTACCGGTTCCGTACGCACCTTGTCCCATACGCCTCTCAAGGTCAGCAGTCCGTTGATCATACCGCCCCAAGACGGAGCAATCAGCATGATAGAGAATACCACGCCCAAGTTCTGTGCCCAGTCGGGCAGGGCAGAATAGAGCAGGTGATGCGGACCCGCCCAGATATAGATAAAAATCAATGACCAGAAGTGGATGATAGAAAGCCTATACGAATAGACCGGGCGGTTGGCGGCCTTGGGCACAAAATAATACATGAGTCCCAAGAACGGCGTGGTCAGGAAGAAAGCCACGGCATTGTGGCCGTACCACCACTGTACGAGCGCATCCTGCACTCCGGCATAGACCGAATAGCTTTTTAGCGCGCCTACAGGCAGGGCAAGGCTGTTAAAGATGTGCAGCACGGCTACGGTCACAAAAGTGGCCAGATAGAACCAGATGGCTACATAGAGATGGCGTTCCCTTCTCTTGATAATTGTCCCGATCATGTTGATCCCGAACACCACCCATACTACGGCAATAGCAATATCTATCGGCCATTCCAGTTCGGCATATTCTTTAGAAGAGGTATAGCCTAATGGCAGGGTGATAGCGGCGGCCACAATGATAAACTGCCAGGCCCAAAAGTTGATGCTGCTCAGCAGGTCGCTGAACATCCTAGCCTTGAGCAGGCGCTGTAGCGAATAGTAGATACCCGCAAACGTAGCGTTCCCTACAAAAGCAAAGATAACGGCATTGGTATGCAGCGGTCGGAGCCTTCCGTAGCTCAGCCACGAAACGCCTTCTGTCAGGTTCGGGAAGAGGTACATGGAGGCAATCAAAAGCCCCACGAGCATCCCTACCGCACCCCAGATGATGGTCGCGTAAAGAAACTTCTTTACGATCTTGTTGTCATAATAAAACTGTTGTACTTCCATGCGTGATTTAAGATGTATTAGAGTATTAGAGGGTTAGTTATTTGTTGTGCTGCTATTTTGTATTGTAGGGTATAGGCGTATCGGGGAGGGGATTTTCCGTGTCCTTTTTCTTTTCTTTTTCTTCCTGTTTTTTCTTGACAATCTCATCGTCAAAAAGCATCCGGACCGACGGCGTATAGTCGTCGTCGTACTGCCCGTTGCGTACCGCTTTTACAAAGGCGATAAAGAAGCACACGGCTACGACGATGCTGATGGAGATTAATAAATAGATGACGCTCATACCTTGAGTTTATAGTGACAAAATTACTTTGGCGGGTGTTCTAAAAACATGATATTTATCATGCCCGTCCTTTTTTAGGGTTTAATTTTCGGGCGTAATAATTGCTCGCCAGCGTGACAAAGCTGATGATGGTCACGGTGCTCAGCGGCATGATGATGGCGGCTACCAGAGGCGACAGCCTGCCGCTCACCGCAAAGCCCAGTCCCACGACATTGTAGAGCAGCGACAGCGCAAAGCTCATCTTGATGGTTGCCAAGGCTTTTTTAGAGAGTTTCAGGAAATAGGCGAGCTGCGTGAACTCGGTCGCATCAAGTATGCCGTCGCAGGCCGGAGAGAACACATTGACGTTTTCGGAGATGGAAATTCCTACGCTGCTCTGCGCCAACGCGCCTGCATCATTAAGTCCGTCGCCCACCATCATTACGTTATGGCCCTGTTCCTGCCAGTTCTTGATGGCTTCCAGCTTCTGTTCGGGCTTCTGGTTAAAGAGCAGTTCCGTGCCCGGCAGCAGCATCTTTTCGAGCTGTGCCCGCTCGCCGTCGTTATCGCCCGATAGGATTTTTAGTTCGTAGCGCTGGCTCAGGCTGTCGAACAGCTGTTCAAGGCCCTTGCGGTATTGGTTGTCGAAAGTATAGCTTCCCTTGTAATCATTGTTGATGGCAATATGCACTTCCGTCTGTGCCGTGTTTGCAGCTTCGGTACATCCGACATACGAAGCCGCTCCCAGCTTGATGCAGTTTCCGTCAATAATGCCCTCGATGCCCTTTCCCGTACTTTCCTCAAAGCCGTGCACGGTACGCAATGTTGCGGCAGGCAACAACTCATACAGCCTGCGGCTTAGCGGATGGTTGGAGCCTCTGAGGAGATTTTTTATATACGACAGTTCAGTCGCCGATGGCAACACTCCCGTAAAGGCAATATCCGATGCCTTGCTGGTCGTTATCGTTCCCGTCTTGTCAAAGACAATCATGTCGGTCTTGGCAAGCTGCTCGATGACGCCCGCGTTCTTCAAATAAAGCTTCTGCCTTCCCATGATACGCAAGATATTGCCCATCGTAAAGGGAGCGGTCAGCGCCAAGGCACACGGACAGGCGACAATCAGCACCGCAGTGAATACATTAAAAGCCGTGTTGGCATCCCTAAAAATCCAGTAGCCGAATCCCGCAATGGCAATAAACAGCAGGGCAGGCGTGAAGTAGCGGCTGATGGCATCGGTGATGCTCCTGCGGTGCTGGGTGCTTTTCTTTTCAAAGACAGCGTTGCTCCACAGCTGGGTAAGGTAGCTATGGGAGACGGAGCTGAGCACTTGCATTTCTATAGGCTGCCCGAGCAGTCGGCCTCCGGCATAGATCTTGTCGCCTGATTCCTTGCGGATCGGGTCGGCCTCTCCGGTCACAAAACTATAGTCGATCTGGCAGCCCTTACTGATCACTATGCCATCTACGGGAATAAGCTCCTGATTGCGGATCAGCAGTCGGTCGCCTTTCTGGATGTCGTAGACAGGAACAGAAACTTCTTGCTGCTGCGTATTTACCTGCGTGACGGCTATCGGGAAATACGATTTAAAATCCCTTTCAAAAGAAAGGAAGCTATAGGTCTTCTGCTGGAACAGCCTGCCCACGAGCATAAAGAAGACCAAGGCGGTAAGGCTGTCGAAAAAGCCCTGCCCGTAGCCGAAGACGATGTCTACGGTACTCCTTACGAACATGACGATGATACCCAGCGCAATCGGAATGTCGATGTTGAACATGCCGTTGCGGATGCTCTTATAGGCCGAAACGTAATAGCCGCTGGCCGAATAGAGAAAGGAGGGCAGCGAGAGCGCGAAGATGAGCCAGCGGAAAAAGCCGCGGTACTGGTCGAGCCAGAACTCTTCGGTCTCAAAATACTCGGGAAACGAAAGCAGCATGATGTTGCCGAAGCAGAAAAAGGCGACGCCCAGCTTGTAGATAAGGCTGCGGTCGGTACCCTGCTTGCCGCTCTCGTAATTTTCGAGCGATATGTAAGGCTCGTAGCCGATGGAGCAGAGCATCAATACGATGTCCTTGAGGCCGGTTTCCTGCGGATTGAAAATAATGCGTACTTTTTTCTCGGAGAAATTGACCTGCGAAGTACCGATGCCCTTGTGGAGCCGGTGCAGGTTCTCGAGAATCCAGATGCAGGAACTGCAGTGGATGTGGGGGATATAGAGGGAGACGATGCTCGTTCCTTCTTCTTGAAATTCCAGCAGCCTTTCGGCTATCTTTTCATTGTCTAAAAAATCATACCTTCCGTTTACGGCCTGCGGCGTAGCGCCGGGCGTCCTTTCAAAGTCATAGTACGAAGAAAGCCCGTTGTTGGCGAAAATCTCATAGACCGTCTTGCAGCCCCTGCAGCAGAACGACTTGCCGTCAAAAACGATTTCTTCTTTTTGTATAACCTCCAGACCGCAGTGGAAACAACTTTGCGTGTCCATAATTTGCTCATTTACCTGATGCAAAGGTTGCAAATGCCTGAAGCGCAAACTATGATAATTATCATGCTTTTGCCTATCTTTGCAAAACTAATTCCCATTCCGCCATGAGCAAGTGTGAGCAATGCATCGTTCGAGAATTCAGTTCGCTAAAGGCCCTCAACAAGGAGGAGCTGCTAAAGATAGCGGACTGCAAATCGTCGTATACCATCAAAAAAGGAGAGCCTATTTTTGAGGAAGGCGAGAACGTCAACGGCATCTTCTGCGTCAAGGACGGAGTGTGCAAGCTGTCTAAGCTGAGCGCAAACGGCAAGGACCAGATCATCAAGCTGGTGTCTAAAGGAGAGCTGCTCGGGCAGCGCTCCATGATCAGCGACGAGCCGGCCAACCTGAGCGCCGTGGCGCTAGAAGACATGGAAGTCTGCTTTATACCCAAAAGCGATATCATGCCGCTCTTTAACCAGAACAATGCCTTTTCGATGAACGTGATGCGCGCTATCTGCGGCGACCTCAAGGAGGCCGACGATCATGTGGTAGACATGGCGCAGAAGACGGTACGCCAACGCCTGGCCGAAACGCTGCTGCACCTGCAAGATACGTTTGGCACGCAGGAAGACGGCAGCCTTAAGACCCAGCTGACGCGCGAAGAAATCGGCAGCCTTATCGGCACCGCTACCGAGAGCTGCATCCGCCTGCTGTCTGACTTTAACAAGAGCGGGCTTATCGAGCTCAAAGGCAAGAAGATCTTCTTAAGAGATATCAAAGGCTTGAAACGAGAAGCAGAATAATACCCGACGATACGCTACACCCCCTACGCTACTGTTCCGCAGCGATTGCATTTTTAGTTTGCGCATTTGGCCTTTGTAACAAAAACCAGAAAAGACCCACTAATAGCCCAATATCGTGCCCCGCCTGAAATGTATCGTATGGAAATTCAAGAAAAAACAAGCCTTATCAAAAAGAGCAGACTCAAGAGCCTGCTGCTGGTTGCTTTTACGTTTGTTGTTTCGTATGTGACCGTCTTTATCATCTTTCCCACTTCGTATTGGAATCGTTTGTTCGCCATGCCCACTTCCAAGCTGGTCGAAGACGTACTGGTCAACCTGCTGTTCTGCGTGGGTATCGTGGAGCTGAGCCTCTTTATAGACCGAAAGCTGAACAAAAGAATGTCGTGGATGGCGCATCCGTTTAGGCGCCTGCTGGTGCAGATGCTGTTCCAGATTCTTGGGGCCCTGTTCGCGATCGTCTGCCTGTCGTCCCTGTATCTGGTATTTGGCAACGTTGCCAATCCGCAGCCTTCGCCCGTCGGCTTGCGCGAAGGGCTCTATGTCGTTATCTCTATTATACTGTGGGCGCTGATGGTGAGCACCCTCAATACGGGCTACTTTTTATTGTACAATTGGAAGAGCGCTACCCTAAAGGCCGCAGAATATGAGATCAAGGCGGCACAGCACAAGCAGCTGGCGTCTGAAATCGAACTGCAGGCACTGAAGCTGCAGCTCGATCCGCACTTTGTCTTTAACAACCTGAGCGTACTTTCGGAACTGTTGCTGAAAGACCCGCAATTGGGCTATGAGTATACGGAGAACTTTACGAAAGTCTACCGCTACCTGCTTGTCAACTCCAAAAAGAAGCTGATTTCTTTGGCTGACGAACTGAAATTTCTGGATGCCTACCTGTTCCTGATCCGCCATAGGATGGGAGGTGGGTGCGTTTTTACGATTGCCATCGATGACTCCAAGCTCGGCATGATGCTGCCGCCCGTGACACTGCAGCTGTTTATCGAAAATGCCGTGAAATACAACCGTACGGAAGAAGAAAATCCGCTGGCCATCCATATCTATTCTACGGCCGACGATGCGCTGGTCGTGTCGAACACCCTGCTGCCGCTGGTCAAAAAGATGGAGTCTACAGGCATCGGCCTGCAGAACATCATCGACCGTTATGCCTTGCTGAGCGACCGAAAGCCTTCTGTAGTGCAGACGGATGACACCTTTACCGTAAAAGTACCTCTTATCTCATGAAGCTAGTACAAAAAATATTGATCTTAGAAGATGAAAAGCTCAATGCGGAGCGCATCAAAAGGCTGCTGCTCGAAATCAGGCCCGATGTCGAGATCGTCGGCATACTCGGCAGCGTGACCAAGGCGGCGGACTGGCTTTCTGCAAACGAATGTCCCGACCTGATCTTGATGGACGTGCAGTTGGCCGACGGCCTGAGCTTTGAAGTCTTTAACCGGGTGGATGTTCGATGTCCGGTGCTCTTTACGACAGCCTATGACGAATATGCCGTCAAGGCTTTCAAATACAACAGCGTGGACTACCTGCTCAAGCCGATAGACCAAGACGAACTCGAAGCGGCACTGGTCAAATTTGAAAACTCCCTACAGCCGCCATCGTCGTTATCTCCCTCTATTGAAGACCTGCTGGCCATGATGCAGCCGAAGGAGTACCGCACACGCTTTCTGCTGCCGTACCGCGATGCCTACCGCAAGATCAATGTAGAAGACATCGCCTTTTTTTATTCGCACCTCAATATCAGCTATGCCATCTTCTTTAATGGCGAAAAAGCCGTAGTGCCGCAGACGTTGGAAACGCTGGAACAAGAACTGGAGCCCAAGAACTTCTTTAGGATAAACCGCCAGTATATCGTGCAGGTCAATGCGGTGGAACAAGTGCATAATTTTTTTAACGGCAAGCTGAAACTCAAGATCAAGAACGCTGGCGAGGATGTGATCGTAAGCCGCACAAAGGCGCCTTTGTTTAAGCTCTGGATGGATTATTAAGCGCTTCTTTTAAAGACAGATATACAAGTAGGCCAATGCCTGCTTTTTTGTTTCGGTAAGCAGCGCAAGTTTATGCCAATCTTCTTGCAGGCCAAAAAAATGATCGTTGCAACCCAAGGGCAAAAAGAATTACTGCCTATTGGGATGCCTATTGTGTTCTTAATGAAAACCTTAGTATCTTTAGCATTAAATTCAACCCTATGCTAAACGAGACGCATTACATAAATCGGAGCGGCTGGCTCAGAGCAGCCGTACTGGGAGCCAATGACGGAATTCTTTCTACCACCAGCCTAGCCATCGGTATAGCCGCTGCATCCGATACGAGATCTCCTATAGTGCTGGCCGCCTTGGCCGGATTAGTTGCAGGGGCGCTTTCTATGGCCGCCGGAGAATATGTATCCGTAAGTTCCCAAAGCGATATTGAAAAATCAGATCTTCAGCGGGAAATAGAAGAATTAAAAGAAATGCCCGAATCGGAACTTGAAGAACTGACACAGATTTATATCCTAAGAGGGCTTTCTCCAGAACTCGCCAGAGAAGTGGCCTTGCAGCTAACAGCACACAATGCGCTCGAAAGCCATGCAAGGGATGAATTGGGAATCAATGAAATGACACAGGCCAAGCCTATGCAGGCCGCCCTTGCTTCTGCCTTGGCATTTCTCTGTGGAGGCATCCTGCCGCTACTGGTGGCTCTCTTCGGCGCCATGCGCTATATGGTACCGCTGCAGTATGGTTTTGCGATTCTCTTTCTTGCCATTTCTGGAACATTGGCCGCAAAGGCTGGCGGGTCAAATAAGATCAAATCCGTAGTCCGTATCTGCATTTGGGGCACCGTTGCCATGGCTGCCTCAGCCTTGGTAGGATATGTTTTCGGCGTGCAGGCTCCATGACCCTGTCAATCTTAAGCAAATCTTAAGAATGCGATAATACTTTTCTTCTTCGGCGCTGCGTTACTTAGCTATAACAATAAACGTACTGTGATGAAGCTCTTGACCTGCTGCCTGCTATTGGCACTTATCCCCCTGAAATGGGGCACTGATTTTGAATCTGCTAAAAAAGACGCTAAGGAAAAAAAACAGATGATCCTGCTCAACTTCTCAGGATCGGACTGGTGCGCTCCCTGCGTGGCGACTAAAAGAGATTTCTTTGAAAACGACTCCTTTATCGCCATGGCCAAAGACAACCTCGTGCTTGTTAATGCTGACTTTCCGAGAAAAAAGAAGAACCAGCTTTCTCCAGAGCAGACCCAGAAAAATGAGGCACTTGCCGAAAAATACAACAAGGAGGGCAATTTTCCGCTTACGCTGCTGCTGGACTCCAACGGGAAAGTCATAAAGTCATGGGCAGGAAGACCTGAAGTTCCTGTCGATAAATGGGTAAAAGAAATCAAGTCCCTCTGCGAATCTCATAAATAAGCAAATCCCAATGCTAGAATTTTCACAAACGCTCAGGCTGATGGGAAATAGTTTTACCATTACGGTGGCAAGCGACTCAAAGGCAGCGGCAGCAATCCATATCGATACCGCTATAGAAGAAATACGGCGTATCGAAAGGCTGCTTACCACCTTCGACGAGAGCAGCCAGACCTGCCTTATTAATAGCAATGCCGGCATAGCACCCGTAAAAGTCGATGCAGAAGTATTTGATCTGGTACAGCGAAGCTTAAGTATTTCACAGATTACCCAAGGCGCCTTTGACATAAGCTACGGGAGCATCGACAAGACGCTCTGGAATTTTGACAGGAGCATGACCCGGCTGCCTTCTCGGGAGCAGGCCCTAAAGATGGTACACCTCATAGATTACAGAAATATCATTCTCGATGCGGAGAACGGTACCGTATTTCTTAAGAACGAGGGCATGCGGATAGGGTTTGGGGGTATCGGGAAAGGGTATGCCGCAGAAATGGCAAAGAGGCTGCTCATGAGCAAAGGCGTGCTGAGCGGCATCATAAATGCCAGCGGAGATCTAACGGCGTGGGGGCAGCAGCCCTCGGGCAAGCCCTGGAGGATAGGAATATCAAATCCTGACCGCCCCGAAGACATCTTCTCTTATCTGGACATCAGCGGAAAAGCGGTTGCGACGTCTGGCAACTATGAAAAATACGTAATGATAGGCGGAAAGAAATACTCGCATACCATAGACCCAAAGACTGGGCTGCCCGTATCCGGCATCAAAAGCGTAACGGTAATCAGCGGCAATGCCGAATTTGCAGATGCCATGGCGACTCCGATAGCAGTGATGGGAATAAAGGCGGGCTTGTATCTTGTAGACCAGATACCCGACCTGCACTGCATCATAATCGATGATAATAACAAGCTGTACACTTCAAAAAACATAAATCTCACATCAACATGAAACATCTTCCCCTATGGATAGCGGCAGGCTTTATGGCCATGGCTTCTGGGTGCTCGCCTGTAAAGGAGTACCAAAAAAACAAGATCAACGATTCCGATATGGTATTGTCTAACAGGAAAGTAGAAAAGACAGAACTGAGTTTCCAGTCCTATAGAGAAGGTTCGTCGGGTGCCAATGCAGGAAAAAGCGGCGGCGGATGCGGATGCAATTAACCCCTAGCATAAAGACAAAATGAAAAGAATATTTATAACGGGCTTTGCCCTATTGGGGTTATTCAAGGCCTATGCCCAAAATGACCCTGCAGATTCAACTTCTTATAAGTCTAAAAAGCTTAAGATCGAGGAAATCAATCTTGTATCCAGCTATTATAGGCAGGACGGAAATAATTCGGCTGTGACAGGCGGAGAAGGGACAGAGAAGCTGACCGATATTTCTAACGCTATAGACCTGAGGGTGGTAAAATATGGCGAAAACAATATCAAGCATACCTTTGACTTCGAGGTGGGCGTAGACCATTATTCGTCTGCTTCTTCCGACAAGATAGACCTTAGTGCCAATTCTTCTGCATCGTCTTCTGATATGAGGGTCTATCCTTCTCTAAACTATATCAGGGAAAACGAAGAGAAAGGACGCGCTATGGGCATCGGCATTTCGTCTTCTTCGGAATACGACTACCAGTCTTTTGGAGGAAACATAAGCTTTTCACAAAAGACTAAAGATCGAAACGGGGAATTTGGGGCAAAATTCCAAGCTTATCTTGATCAGGTCAAGATGCTTGCCCCTATAGAGCTGAGAGGTCTGCCCAATGTTGATGATTCCGGCAATGCCTCCAGAAATACGTTTGTGGGATCCCTGACGTATTCGCAGATAGTAAGCAAAAACTTCCAAGTAATGTTCCAAGCCGATCTGGTATCGCAGCAGGGCTATCTTTCCCTGCCCTTCCATAGGGTCTATTTTACGGACGGATCCGTACACCAAGAGAAGCTTCCGGACAGCCGACTCAAGATACCTCTGGCAGCAAGGGCAAGCTACTTTTTAGGAGATAATATGGTCCTACGCGGCTATTACCGTTTCTATACCGATGACTGGGGCATCCAGTCGCATACGGCAGATATCGAGATTCCGGTAAAAATCTCGTCATTTGTCTCGGTATCTCCCTTCTATAGGTATTATACCCAGACGGCGGCAAAGTATTTCAAAGGCTATGAGATGCATGGTCCGCAAAGCGATTTTTACACCAGCAATTACGATCTTTCAAAATTTGACAGCAGTTTCTTCGGCCTTGGACTGCGGCTGACGCCTGTCAATGGAGTTTTTGGCATCAAACGCCTAAACATGCTCGAAATACGCTATGGACATTATGTCCGATCTAACAATCTCGATTCCGATATTATCAGCATCAATCTGAGGTTCAAGTAACAGGATTTACTTACAACAAAGGAGGCAGTATTGCCTCCTTTGTTGTTTTACGCAAAAAGTAGCCACTCCTGCCGAGGCGAAAGCACTACGCTATACGGAATAGCTTTGTCCTTTGCGGGTACTGCCTTTGCAGCGAAACCTTGCTGGAAAAAAACATCTGTATCGCTTCACTCTCCCTGATTGACAGTTCACTCGGCAGTTTAGCCGTTTCGCTCAATAAAGCGCCCAAAGGCCCGACTGCTGCCTGTAATTTTGCCCCATCGAAATACTAAACAATAGAAGAATTATGAAAAAAAGAAATGTCATGGCAGGGGGAGCTGCTGCTCAAGGAAAAGCAATAGTAAGAGTACAAGAGAATAGAATGAAGCTACTACTGGTGGTGCTTCTGCTGGCCCTATCTACGGTGACGGCGTTCGCCCAAAAATCGGCAGTGCTGGATGCTTTTTCCAGACATGGAATTGATGCTGCACTATTGAATCCCGAGAGCCTCCAGATGCCTAAAGATCATTCGTATGAGCTGACGCAGACTACGATAACAGCGGGCAGCGAAAAGGTTACCGTGGCACAGTTTGACCCGTCTAAGCCAAAAGAAGAGCAGTGGACGGTAGTTTCTATAGACGGCAAGTCGCCGTATAAATCGGATATCAATTCGTTCCGAAAAAACCAGAACAAGCAGGCGGGTACGGCCCAGACCGATGATGCTACCTATAAGATCGAAAAGGAAACGCCAGCCCAATTGATTATCAGCTATAAGCAGAATCCTGCTGCCGGCGACAAGGACGGGGCTTTTATGAAAGACTGCCGCCTATATATGACAATAAACCTCAAGACCAAAAGGCTAGAGCAGGTACAAGTGCTCAATGAAAAGCCGTTGAAGATCAAGATCGTCAATGCCGAAAAGTTTGACATGGTGATACGATACGCTTGGAACGAGCAGGCAAAACGCTACTTCACTGTACGCGAAAACCTGAACATGCTCGTGAAATTCCTAGGACAGGGAACTGAGGTGCAGACCATTTCGGAATACTCGAATTATAGCAGGAGATAACCGCCATTTAGGATCAGATCGTAAGTTTAATAGTTGATTTTTACCGCCCGCCGGGCTCCTGACTGGGAGCCTGGCGGGCCCTTTTTTGTTTGGGAGTGCTGTGATGGCCCTTATCTTCCAGTTTTGTTCGGGTTTCGTTCGGGTTTTGCTTGTTTTTTGAGGTATAGGGGCGATTAAAAGTGAAGGGTTTCCGCAAGGGGATTGGGAGGTGACTGGGAGATAACTGGGAGATAACTGGGAGAACATACGGTATGGATACGGTATGGATACGGTATGGGTGCCGTATAGGCCCAGTATGGCTTGCTGTAAAAAAGCTTGTTTTTTGGATTTTTCGTGTGCTTTTAGGACAAAAGCAGCGGTGTTGTATATTTGATGCTAATATACTAATTTTAGGGCACTTATCGTTTATATCGTAACTAAAATTCGACACCATGGCAAAAAATATAGGCCCTATCCAGTTTACGGGAAAATTGGGCGACATCTCTGGCCGCAGTACTTCATTTGGCAATATCCTCCAGACGCCCGGAGGTTTTAAGGGCGAACGCATCAAGACCGAAGACCGCTACATCAAGACGCGCCAGCTGAACAGCGAGTTCAGCCGCTGCGCGAAGATTTCGTCGGTGTTGTATAAGAGCCTGGGCTGGCATTTAAAGACGATTCCGGATACGTATGTGTATGGGCATATCCAAGGGCGTATCTGTGCCATCAAGGAATGCGACGAGCAGTCGCCTAAAGGCGAAAAGACGGTAGCCCGAGGGCTGGCGACGCAAAAAGGGCAGTTGCTGTTAAGGGATTTTTCGTTTAACCGTAAAAGGGATATGACTCCTGCCTTGATGATTTCTGCTCGGTTTTCTCTTGACGAAGGCAGGCTGTCTCTGCCACAGTTTGACGTGTCGCGGGCGGTTTCGCCAAGAGGGGCAAAACATCTTGGATTGCAATTAGTGCTCTTGCGCTTGGATACGGAAACGCCTGCCGTGGCGGTAGCGTTGAGTGAGATGGTTTTTATGCCGTTGGATTCGGAACGTAAGGATATTGTATTGCAGTCGGCTTTGCCGGAAGGTGAAGGTATGTTGATTGGGTTATTGTATGCTGGGTTTTGTGGTGAAGACCATGGAGAGTTGTTTTGGAGAAGGGATTGGAGGAATAGTTTGGGGGTTGTAGGGATGGAAGTTTGAATAGGAACAACTATGTTAAAATTTGAAAGGCATAGATGTTAAAATATATTGCTGATTACAACCATAATGATGGCTTTTGCCGATAGATAGTATTATTACAAATTAGAAAATAAAAACTATCGTATAACGACTTTTTGGCAAGATTGGTGTTTTTGGTAAGACTATCGTTTTAAATCGTATTTTCGTTTCAGTAGGAGGTACTTTGTTTTTTAGCCTTACATTATCAACTATTTTTGAAATCTCTAGTTATTAGTAAAATAATATATGAAAGAAATTGACATTCTAAATCAAGTAAACGAGTTTTACAATTCTGCTTGGGAAAAACTTTTAGTCGTGGGAACAATTGCTCTGACAATAGTTGGTATTATAGCTCCTATAATGATGCAATGGTATCAAAAACGCACGTTAAAACTAAGTGAAGAACATTTACGTGAAGTTCTTAGAAAAGAAATTGAAAGTTCTAAAATTCAACTAAAAGAAGAAATAGAAGCATTAGTCAATGAAAAGTTTAAAAAATCTAAGAATTCTTTAAAGCGTAAATCTAAAATACTTTATAACAATTCTGAAGGAGGGCTTTATTTCATTCAAGCAAACAATCAAATGGATGATAAAAAATACTACCAAGCTACTTTGAGTTATGGTACAGCAATTGACTATTATCGAAAAGCTAAAAATTTTGTGTCAATTCAAGACATTTTACCTTATTTAGTAGATTGTCTTAAAAAGATAAAGAAAACAGATATTAATGAGTTGAAAAAAGTAGATAATGTAGATTTGGATAAGATCTTAACTAAAGTTCTAAATACGGATAAGTATGGCGTAGTAAGAAATGCTATTCTTGAAGATATTTATCAACAATATAACTACTTTAAATAAGATTTAATATTAGTAAGATATATGTTTAGAATAATAATTTTAGACAAAAATGAACTACAATAAAAAACGACACGAATTGCTCGAAATTATTTATTCCAATGGTGATTATCCTGATGTTGGAGATAATACCACATTTGCTAGTTTCAATCTTGATGAATTAAAAGGGATACTACGAATTTCAAAAGTTCATACTGTCTTACTTTTAAGAACTCTTATAGATACCGGAGAAATTGTAAAATTAAAAGAAGATCTATTTACAATTTCTACTCTAGGTATGCATGCTTGTACAACAAATAAATATTTAAAAGCTTATCGAAAATCTATAATTGATAATATCAAAGACGTAGCCAGCATTGTGGTGCCAATTTTATCATTAATTGTAGCAATTATGGCTATTGCATTGAAATCTGATAGTGTCTCGAAAAAAGATTTTCAAAAACTTCATGAGAGATTAGAGGAATTAGAGAAGAAAAGCAATTAAATTGAACAGAATATTTAGTTGAGAGTCTATCAACACAAATTGAGAATAGTTCACAGTAATTAAGATCTATCGCAGAGGTAAAGGTGTTTAGGGCTTGCAAATTCGTACATTCCTATGAAGCTTCTTTTGAGTAGAAATAACAATCTGCAGAGCGGTCTTAAAGAAGAACATATTTTGAAATAACAAAGTATAATAGGTGTCTTAAATTTTCATACTTTGAGGAAACCCGTAAGGAAACACGATTCATTATCAATAAGTTTGGCTTTTCAGACTAACCAGTCCTAAAAAGATTAGCCTCTAACGGCACCTAACCAACCAATCAACCAAAGAAAAGCGGGGAACTCCCTGCTTTTTTTATTTGGAAAAAGTCCTTCTTTAAAGACATTCTTATTTTTAATAAAAAGCATCGTATAAAACATGTAACAAAAAATAAGTGTGCATGACAAATGTATAATTGCAATAGTCTCGTAAGTAGGCTGTTGCTGATCTAGTAAGCTTAAAACTAAAACCAAATGACAAACAAATTATTTAAAATCATTGCCGCTGTCGGGTTCTATGGAGCGGTCTGCCTGATGGCTTCGGAAAACGCGACGGCGCAGAACCTAAGCGAGAAGCTGACTACCGATCCGAAAACGACTACAGGCGTATTAAAGAACGGAATGAAGTATTATATCCGTCCGAACAGCAAGCCAGAGAATAAAGTAGAACTTCGCTTGGTCATCAATACCGGGTCGCTTATGGAGGACGACGATCAGCAGGGACTTGCCCACTTTACGGAGCATATGCTGTTTAACGGGACGAAGAATTTCCCGAAGAATAAACTGGTCGACAACCTGCAGTCTATGGGCGTGCAGTTTGGGGCCGACCTGAATGCGCAGACTGGCTTTGACGAGACGGTCTATATGCTGCCTATTCCTACCGATAACCCTAAAAATCTAGAGACCGGTTTCCAGATCTTGCAAGACTGGGCGCAAGGCGCTTTGATGACCGATAAGGACATTAACGAGGAACGAAACGTAGTGTTGGAAGAGGCAAGAGCCGATTTGGGTGCTAGCGACAGGCTCCAAAAAAAGTTTCTGCCTCGACTGTTGAATTCGAGATATAGCGAAAGGCTTCCGATAGGGAAAGATGACCTGCTGCGAAGCTTTAAGCCTGATGTGTTACGACGATTCTATAAAGACTGGTACCGTCCGGATCTGATGGCTGTGGTGGTGGTAGGCGATATTACGGCTGAAAAGGGAGAGGCCTTGGTGAAAAAGTATTTCAGCACGCTTGTGAATCCGACTCAATCGAGAGCACGCATTGCGTATGGCGCGAATCCATATACAAAACAAGAAGTGATGTTCCTGACGGATCCTGAGCAGCCGTCGACACGATTATCGATCAACTTCTCGCCGCGAAAAACAGAAGCCGACAAAACGGTTGGCGATTACAGGAATACCTTGGTGGAGCAGTTAGCCTTTAGCGCTATCAACCGCCGTTATCGCGACCTTGCGTCTGCGGCTGTACCGCCATTTACAGCGGCACAGACCAGCAATTCGAGCTACATCAGGAACTACCAAGCGCTTAGCGTAACGGTACTGCCGGTAAGCGACCTGACTACGGCTTTGAATGCTGCCGTTGGAGAATTGGTCAGCATCCAAGAGTATGGATTTGGCAAAGAAGAACTGGAATTGGTGAAAAAGAACGTCCTTAGCTATATAGAAAAACAGTATAACGAACGTACTACCACCAATTCAGCGGCGTATCTCGAAGAATACGAGCAAAACTTTTTAGTCGGAGAGGCTTTTCCTGGTATCGAGAAAGAAGTGGAATTATACAGAACATTGCTGCCAGGCATTACGGCCGAAGAAGTGACGGCGGCTTTCAACAAGCTGTTTTCAAAAGAAGACAAGGAGAAATTCTTTGCTTTTGTGCTAAGTCCAGAAACAAAAGACGCTGCCATACATAATGAGGCTACCTTGCTGGCTGCGATACAAAAATCATTCGCGCAAAAAGTAGAGAAAAAAGCAGAAGTTGTGGTAAGCACGACGCTTTTAGACAAGATGCCTGCAAAAGGGACAATTGCTAAAGTAGAAAAGAATGCCAAGCTGCAGACCACTACGTATACGTTGGGCAACGGTATCAAAGTCACTGTAAAGCCAACGACATTCAAGAGCGATGAAATCCTTTTCAAAGGAGTCAAAAAAGGAGGAACAAATAGCTATGGCGTGGCAGACAAAATCACGGCATCGATGCTGGGCAGCCTAATCGAAACGATGGGGTATGGCAAATTTACGCCTACCGACCTTAGTAAAGCCTTGGCCGGAAAGAATATCGCCCTGCAGCATGCTATGGACGAGACTACGAATGAAGTGGAAGGCCGTTCTGACATCAAAAATATCGAGAGCCTTTTACAGCTGAACTATCTGGAACTGACAGCGCCTCGTCTTGACCAGAACTTATTCAACGGTTTTGTCAGCAAGATGCAGATGCAGCTTAAGTTTATCAAATCGAATCCTCAGGCGGCTTTTGTAGATAGCTTGGTAACCGTAATGTACAACAACAGTCCGCTGCGCCCTGTAGTAATCCCTTCGGAAGCAGAGATGAAATCGTTAAACGCACAGCGTGCTATCGACATTTACAAAAAAGAGTTTACATCGGCAGACGGCTATCATTTCTTTTTGGTCGGCAATGTAGACGAAGCTACGCTGAAACCGCTATTGGAGCAGTATCTGGCTTCGCTGCCTGCCGCTGGCACAGCACCTAAGTTTGTAGACAACGGACTGCGACTAAAATCAGGAAACAACAAGTTTGTATTCAAAAAAGGAACAGAGCCTCAAAGTCTTGTCGTAGCGCAATACTTTGGAGAAGTGCCTTATAGCGAAGACATGGCATTAAAAGCCAATATGATAGGTGATATTCTTACGATACGCGTTATTGAAAAACTACGCGAGGAGATGGGATCGATCTACAGCGGCGGCTTTAGCGGCTCGTTAGAAAAAGAGCCGTATTCGCATTACAGTATCGAGACACAGCTTCCGACAGGTCCGGAGAATGTGGATCCGATCCTGAAGCAGACCGAAGCTGAAATCGCCAAGCTTAAAAAAGAGGGTCCAGAGCAGAAAGACCTTGACAAAGTACGAATTGCCATTATCGAAAAAAGAAAAGAAGAGATAAAGACAAACCAATATTGGCTTTCTAAACTACAGCAATTGGAATTTTCGGGATATAGCACCGACAGGTTCCTGGCTTTTGAAAACGAAATTAACAAGATTTCGGTTCAAGACATTAAGAAAGCAGCCAATACGTTTTTTGACGGAAAAAATAGCTTTATCGGAGTTCTTAATCCAGAAAAATAAGCCTATCACTTTGATAGTTAGAAAGGCCGCACATTGTGCGGCCTTTTTTCTTTTAAGCAAGCTTGTGCCTAAACAAAAAAGCGCAGGATTTAATCCTGCGCTCTCCAATATAAACAAAAATCTAACTTTCTATTGTTCTAGCTTTTTGGATAGGGTAAAGCCGATATACAAGCTTAATCCGGCCATGATAAAGATAATAGCCGTATTTGCCGCATCGCTGTCAAGCGCGGTATACGCCTGCAATATCGAGATAATCAGCAGGCCGATGCCGATGCCCATCAGCAGGAGCGACAGGTTGAGCAGCAGCAACTTCCAGACAGGAATATTGCTGGGCGCGCTTTTAAACAGGCTGGCGTCGACACCTTTTTCGATCAGGGCGAGGCGCTCGCGGTTGCGGGTGGATAAGTGCAGGTAGACGATTCCGAAGATCATTGCAAACAAGCTTACCGGGATTATGATTTTTTCCATGATTGATGATTTTAAAGTTTTACTAATTTGTATCTGCACCTTATGACGACAACTTTTGGTGGCAGGTTACACCTTTTGCAAAAAAAATATTTTTTACTTTAGCTGTAACCCATCGTCCACTAACATCGTCTTATGTTGATATGGCACAACCCGACGACCGACATTTTATTGACCGAGCTCTTGCAGGCGACACCCAGGCTTTTGCCTTGCTGGTGGACCGCTACAAGAACCTTGTCTATACGCTGGCCTTGCGACTGATCAAAAATACAGAAGAAGCAGAAGAAGCCGCGCAAGATACTTTTATAAAGGTATTCCGGTCATTGGACAAGTTTAAGGGCGAGTCTAAGTTTTCGACTTGGATGTATAAGATTACGTATAATACCTGCCTGGACCGGCTGAAAAAACAAAAGGCAGCGCCCTATGCAGTACCTATAGACGATTATGGTACGCGACAACTGGCGGTGACCGAAAATATACTGGATAGGCTCGACGAACAGCAGCGGCACCGTGCCATACAGGAATGTCTGAAACTGCTGCCCGGCGACGAGGCTTTTTTGCTGACCTTGTATTATTTTGAAGAACAGTCGCTGGAAGAAATCGCTCAAGTGCTTGGCATCAAGGCGAACAACGTAAAAGTAAAACTCTTCCGCTGCCGCAAAAGGCTGGGAGACATAATAAGAATGAAGCTCGAACCCGAAATGATTAGCGTTTATGAAAGAGAACGAAAATAACGAATTGGAAAGGCTGGCGGACAAGGCCATGCAAGGCCTGCCGCTGGAAACGCCTTCTTTTGATTTTACGGCCCGCGTAATGGCCCAGACTGCCGCGATTCCGAAAAAGGCGGCGCCTGTGTATGTTCCGCTGCTGCCGGGCTATTTTTGGCTGCTGCTGGCCGTGGCGTTAGCAGGACTGCTAGGGTATGCTTATTTTACAGAAGGCGCCGCAACACCCGTATCCGAAGGTACCGGCTTGAAAGCGCTGTATGGCTCTGCCTTGGATGATATGGCTTCGACCTTGCAATTCTCCAAAACGACCATGTATGCAGCCGTGGCCTTATTGCTGTCTGTATTGGCACAAATTCCTATCGTGAGGAGCCGTTTCAACGCTGCTGCACGCTAGGGGAGAATACGAATACGGCAGGCGATAAACACTATTGTTTATGCCTGCCGTATACTGCTGCCCTTGCTGATCGTGCGATGAGCAGAAAGGAAATACTTATTCTATAATCTTGATGAGGAGTTTGTTGTTGGGGTCTAGCTGCGCCTGCTTGGCACCTCCGAACTTGGCACCCGACAGCTTGAAACGGTGCTGCTTGTCTTTGATTGGGAAGGAACCGAGCGTCTTGGTACCGTCACCCAACGTAAATTCTACTTCGAGCAGGAACGGCAATACGTCGCCTTCTTGACTGATGATCAGCGCTCCGTCTTTTAGGGCATATTTTACATGAGGTACCTGCTTGCTCTTGAGCCAAGGCTCTAGGAACGGCTGTACTTTTTTGCCAGTCGTCTTCGTCAGCTTGTCCATAAAATGCTGTATGGTCATGGGCTCGTCGGACTGCATGAAAGATTTCAATCCTTTTTCAAAATCTTCTTTACCAATCAGCTGCTCGAGCATATAGAATACCCAAGTGCCCTTGTAATAAGAGACGCCGCTGTTGGCGGTATCTTCCCAAAGCGAGGCTTTGGTATCATAGTCACCAGAAAAATATTGGTTTTTATAGCTTGCTAAGTAGGCAGCAAAGATGGCATCGCCGTATTGTTTTTCAAGGAAATAGCGTTCGGCATAGGATGCCCAGCCTTCGGAAAGGAAATTAGTGGCGGGGCCTATGGGCGTCGTCCAGGCATGGGCTACTTCATGGGCAAACGGAGCGCGGGGAGAAGGCTTGTCTTTGATAAGGTCGCTGCCTTGCTTGGCGGCCACGATCATGTCGTTGCTTCGGTTGAGCCAGCCATTGGAAGCGTTGGAACGGTCTTGTACTATAGATAGGTAGCGGCCTCTCGGACTTCCGAATTTTTCAGACAGCAGGTCGTAGACTTCTAGGAAATTCTTGTGCAGATTGTCCGGCAACGGCTTGAAATCGGCATCGCAGAAGATTTCCATCTGGTAGTCGTTCTTTTTGTAGCGGTACGCTTTCCATTTCTTGTCGTAATAGAGCGAAAGGGCAAATGTAGGGCTGGCCGTCTTGGCCGTAATGATTTTGTTGTCGCCTGTTATGGTTTCCTGCTGCGGCAGGCTAGAGGCCAGCTGATAGGCCGATGGAATCTGCAGGCGTATTGAGAAACTGGCTTGGTCGTTCGGGCTCGAGAAGCTAAAGAAAGGATGCCAGTAGAATTGGTTCCTCACATGGCCATAAGTGTCGTCGAAATAGCCAGATTCCTTGTCTTTTTCAAGCTTGTCTACGGTAAGAGAATAAGTGAGCGTAAGCCGCTGTTCGGCACTGCTTTTAGTGTTGATCCACAGAATACCGCCGCCAAACAGATAGTCGGCGTCTTTGCCGTCAAGCTGTAGTGCCGTTATCTTGGCTTTATGGTTTAGAGCCACCAGAAAACCGAAGGATTCTTGGGTAAGGATACGCAGCGTATCGCTTACGGTAAGGCTGCTGGATGCTGGATCGATGGAAGCGCCCAGTACATGAGAATATAACCGGTTCTTGCGGTCTATCGGCAGCTTTTCGGCTATGGTCCATTTGCCTTCGCTGTATTTGAAACGGTAGATGCCGGAGTAGAGTCCGGAGTAATAGGTATCGTCTCCAGAATTGCCCATGATCAGGGTACCGGTCATCAATACGAGCGCACTTTTTTTGTCGCTTTCGAGAATCTTTGTGGGGCCTGACTTGCGGATTACCTTTGTCTTGCTCTTGCTTATATCTAAAAGGAGTTCTTGCTGTTCGGACAGCGGGAAACAGGCCTTGATTTCGTCTTCGGTTCCGGCTTCAAAAGCCTTGGTACAGCGGAGTATGGCAAAATCGAGATCGGTTACGGGAACTTGTGCGAGCACGCGGCTGCTGGAAATAACCAATAATAAAAGGGCCAATCGGAATGCTTTCATGGATCGTATCTGTTATGTGTTTTGACGTGCCATCGGCAACGCCTTGGTTTCTATCGGGCAAGGGGGGACAGCGCTTCTGCGCCGCATGCATAAGACAAAAATGCAAATTTTATCTCAAATCTCTTACAGAAAGAGGTTAAAAATTAGCAGTTTTTTTGATGCTCCTAGGATTATTTTGTTTTGTCGGTAATTTGTATATTCGGCAAATAATAAATTCATTCATGGATGCAGATTCAATCCTAACTCTTTTTTCCCTATTTTTTGGTTTTTCATATGTGTTCTTTATGCTTTATGGGAGAAATCGAAATCCGCTGACATACAGGTATAACGAATTGCTTACGAAAGACAAAAGGAATAAGCATTTTATTATCGCTTTACTATTTTCAGTTTTAGGAGCTTTTCGTTTAGATAGCTTAACTTTGGAAACCTATTATTTTTCGCCGATTCTTTTTATACTATCATTCTATTTTTTCAATACTATTATTTTTAGTCTTTATAAGCGCCCTATTCTGATTGAAGTTGGGGG
The DNA here is from genome assembly GCF_025947265.1 of Flavobacterium sp. N2550. Lineage (NCBI taxonomy): Bacteria > Pseudomonadati > Bacteroidota > Flavobacteriia > Flavobacteriales > Flavobacteriaceae > Flavobacterium > Flavobacterium sp. N2550. The sequence goes on from NZ_CP110007.1 coordinate 2,161,937, forward strand.
CACTTCTCCATTAGTAAATAAAAAAGCAAGATTCTTGGATAGGTTTTTCGGACTTTTGATTTTATGCATTTCCCTTGTCACTCCATTAGCAATGAAATACACTAAATTTGACGAAATAAACAGCCATAGAAAAAGAATAAAAATGACAGCTATAATTCTCGAAAAACAAGAGAAGATGTGTTTTTGTTGAATATTATCAAAAATCATTTGTCCTGATATCTAAAATAAAAAGAGCGGCTATAACCAATAGCCGCTCTTTCCGTCATGAACCTAAACAAAAAGCAAATTTACTTTTTCACGAGTCTTTCGATAGTGATTTCATTGTTAGAGGTCTCGATTTCCACAAAATACAGTCCAGACTGCAATGAGGAAATGTCAAGCATTTCTTTGCGGTTTGCGAAACGTGCCGCTAGTTTTCCAGTGGCATCATAAATCACGACCGACTTGATGTCGTCTTCTGTTCGGATGGAGAACTGGCTTGAGGAAGGATTCGGATAGATTGCTATTTTTTTAGCAGCTTCTACTTCACCGACACCCAAAGCAGGGCTCAACGGCACATCCGTCTGGTAACCTCTGTTGCCTGCGCCATGGTAGGCCAGCGAAAAGCTAGCAGTTCCCATTTTGGCAAAGGCAAAGTCGATAGACGAATTGGCATATACAAAAGCATAGTCGCTAGAACTTGCCGTGTCGAAAGCTCTTGTAGCTACGATCGTGCGTGTTCCTGTAGCAACTGTGTTAGACGTTACCGTCCAGTTGTTTGTGTCTGCTGATGGAGCAGTACCCACACCGTTATGGACAGCATCTACAAGCGTTGTTCCGTTGTAATACACTACATCCTGTCCGGATTCCATTCCTTGTCCTTCAGCAAAAGAACCAAACTGCAATGCAAACCAGCGATCCGATGGGCCAGTTAGCGTTAAGGTTGCTGTAGAGTTCGTGCTGTTCAGGTCGAGCTTGGCCGTCATTCCCGAAAGCAGGTTGACCGTTCCCGTTGTTTTTGTCTGGGCTTGTGCGGCGAAGGCGAAAAGTCCCAGCGATAATAAGAGTAATCTTTTTTTCATAGTTTCTTAGTTTTTGAAAAGGTTAATAATGTCTTGGTTCCTTGTGTCTACGGCATATTCGAAGGGTGCCTTTCCCTGTTTGTCTTTCTGTGTTTTGTCGGCCTTATGGCGCAGCAGCAGCTCGATGAGTTCCTTGTTTTTGAATTGTATCGCATAGAGCAGGGGCGTCATTCCGCCTGCATCGGCAATGTTGGGGTCGGCATTCTTTTTCAATAGCGCTTCGGCCAGCTTGATGTTTCCTTTTACGACTACTGCCGCTAAGGCCGTGCCGCTGGAGCTGCTGTAATTGATGTTCTTGGCATTTTCGACCAAATATTCGGCTACGGGCAAGTTGCCTCTGTAGCAGGCCAATATCAGCGGCGTAAAGCCCATAGTATTGTTTTTGTTGATGGTGTCTGGGTTTTTGGATACCAGGGCTTTCATTTCTTCAACGGTGCCGTAACGGGCCGTATCAAAAACGTCTTTCGGGCCTTTGTTCTGTGCGATAGCTGTTGTGGCTACGAACAGCAAGAGTAGGAGTGTCTTTTTCATGTCTTATTGCTTGTTGAGTACGAAATTATAGTCTACGGCAATGTCATTTGCCACTTTCTTGCTGACGATTTTGGGTATCTCGATCGCAAAATCTTCGGGTTTTACCATAAAGCTGCCTGTAATCTTATAGCTGGCTCCGGATTTCGAAATCTTGGCCGTGCTCGATACTTTTTTGGTCTTGCCATGTAATGTGAGTTCTCCCGTGATGGTGAAAGCTTTTTCTGCTGTCGTAACTTTGGAAGCGTCAAAGCCTTCTATTTTTCCTTTAAACGAAGCTTTCGGGTATTTATCGGACTCGACATAGTTTTCATTAAAATGTTCTTCCATCAAGGCCAGCTTGAAGCGGAAGCCTTTCATGAGCGTAAGCGCGGCAAAGTCTCCTGTGGCAGTTTCTAAAACGGCCGAGGTACTTTTGTTTTCTGCGGCTACTTCTTCAAATGAAGGAACTGAAGCTTCGAATTTTACGCTTCCCGTCTTCGTAATGTATTTCTGCGCGTTTGCAGACAGGGCTCCCAAAAGGAGCGGTATCCATAACAGCAGTCTTGTTTTTTGCAGTATCATAATTTTCTTTTTTATCGATTAGTTTTCTAACAGTCCGTCGGCTCTCCATTGCAGGAGCAGGTTGATCTTGTCTTGCGGCATCCTTCCGGTCTGCGGCATCTGGCCAGGTTCTCCATTCTGCCGCTGTATCCTGTCGAGCAGGTTGGTGTTCTGTACGGCATCCTTGACTTCCAAATAGGTCGTAAGCGGTCGGAAAGAAGCCGCTCCTCCAGCGGAATGACAGCGGATGCAGTTGGCGTCGACGATGGCTTTTGCAGTGTTGGCATAGGTGACAGGCCCGTCGATTACGGTCGGTTCTTCCAGTTCTTCATAGGTACCGGAGTCACAGCTGCTGCATATCAGGGCAAAAAGGAATAGTGCTAGTATTTTTTTCATGAGTGGCATATTAAAAAACACGGTATAAGTTAAATCCGAAGAAAAAGTCGCCCTTTCCCCAATCGCCAGCGGCACCTGTTAGATAGCCGCTTTCGGTCATCGACTGCGAGTTCGTGAACAGCAGCTGGAAGATATGGCCGCCTGTTTCTACATCGAGTCCTACCGACAGCGGATTGTTGTAAAAGCTCGGCTTGTCGAAATTATAGGCATATTCGAGGTTAACGGAAAGCCTTTTGGTGAGCTTCATCCTGCCGCCGTAGCCCATGGCAAACTGGTTGTCGTTTTCTATGGCAGGATTGTAGAGGTTCTTGTGGATGAAAGAAGGCACGAGTTCCAGCGAAAGCCTTTCAGACAGCTTTCGGGAAACAATCAGCTGGGAAACATAGGTCAGCCTGTCTGAAAATTCGATCTTAGGATAGTCGTCTTTTTTGAGCTGGCTGTTGATATCGAGCGTATTGTAGCCTACAATTTCAAACGGAAAGGCATCGCTCTGCCTTGCCAACCTGTATTTTACCGAAGCTTCGTATACTTTGGAAAGCGTATGTCTTGAGCCGCTGACGGAAAGCCAGTCGGTCAAGCCGTAAATACCGCCGATTTTGGTAGTAGCATCGTCAAATCCGAAAAACTCGGAAATACCGCCTTTTACGGTTCCGAATCGGTGCGACACGACAAAGTAGAATTCTTTCTTGGCGGGCATCTTGGTAGACTGCATTGTGATAACCTGTAATCCTTTGAAGGCGGCCGTTGCATAGGTATCTTGCACTTGTGTGGAATCGAGTTGAGACAGCAGGTCTTCTTGCGCGCTTGCAGAAGCGGCAAATAGAAAGAAACAGGCCAACTGCAATAGGATCTTTTTCATGGGTGGTATTATTGTATTAGAGTGCATTGGTCTAGTTTTACTTCTTCCATCAGCTCGTCAAAGCCGATGCATCTTCCTTTAAGTGTCACTTTTGCGCCTACGATATTTTCGCTCAGCATCTTGCCGAAAGTGCAGGTTATGCCGGAGTCGAGGGTGAGGAGCGAGTCGGAAACCTGCGTGACTTTGCCGCTGACCTCGATGGTCTTGTTCAGATAGCTTTGGTCAGAAGCCGAAAGGTCACGTTTGTAGGCATCAAGAAGCTGTGAGGCGGCAAGGCGGTGCGCCGCTTCTTCTTTTTCGATGTTTCGGGCTTCCTTATATAGGACGCCGTTGTAGAGATAGGCAGCTCCGCAAAAAAGCAATAAGGCTATTGCGGCTGTCCATTGTACTTTTTTTCTGTTCATGATTTTGTGTGCGCTTTTGGGTAATTCCGGAGTTTATCTGGAAGTCCAAAATTTCATACTCAAAATTAGCAGATACGAGCATAAGCCCCGAAAAAAGCAGGTAGACAAAAGGTAGACAAGCAGTGATAATGCAGTAGATAGATGGTAGACAAGGGCCTTGTTTTATACTGAAAGTATAAAGCTGGTCAGGTTTTCGTCGGCTGCAAGCTGTAATTTTTTACGCAGTCGGTAGCGGGCGGTCTTGACACTGTCGGGTGAAATGTTGAGTATGGAAGCCATCTCTTTGATGGACAGATTGAGCTTGATAAGCGCACATACTTTTAGGTCGTTGGCACTGATTTCTGGATACAGCTGTTTGAGCCTCGTATAGAAATTTTTGTTGATGCTTTCGAAATACAGATTGAAGTCATCCCAGCTGTTGTTCTGTTCAAAATGGCGGTTAACCATCTTGACAAGCTGCTGTTCCGACAGCGGCTGCTGTTTTTCTATGGCAGTCTTGATGTCGCTGAGGAGCTCGTTTTTCTGCAGCATCTGCAGGGTGACGGCACTGAGCTGGCTTTCTTTATGATCGAGGTCGTTCTGAAAGCGTATTTCTTCGAGTTCTCTTTGTTTTTCAAGGGCTTCCAGCAGGGCTTCTTTGGTCTTGAGCAGGTTCCTGTCGCGCTTGTTTCTGTTCTTGAGGTAGAAGTATCCGGTCACGAGTGCCGTGAGGAGCACGATGATGCACACGGCCAGCAGGTAGTTGGTGAGTCGGGCGACTTCCTTTTCTTTGGAGACAAGGGCCAGCTTTCTGTTTTTCTCGGCTACTTCAAATTGTACTTCGAGGCTTTTGACAATCTTTTCTCTTTCGAGCGAATGCAATTGGTCTTTGAGGAAAATCAGTCGGGTCTGCAGGCGCGACGTCTCAAAGTAGTTTTTTTCTTTTTCATAATAGCTGATAAGCGTCTCGACGGTCATGATTTCAAACAGCTTGTCCGACAGCGCGGCGGCTATCTGGTTGGCCTTTTGGAACTGCTGTAAGGCTTCATTCTTGCTTTTATGGGCCAAGTGCCATTTTCCTATAGCGAGCAGGGCAGAAACCTGAGCTTGCTTGTTTTCGGTAGTGTTGGCAATGGCGAGTGCCTTCTGGAAATAATCGAGTCCGTTTTGGTCGTTGTGTCTTTCGAGCTCGCTTCTACCGATGTTGATATAGGCGTTGGGCAAATAGGCTTGGTTGCCTGATTTCTCAAAGTCTTTTAGCGCCAGCGCATAAAAATAGGTAGCCGAATCCTGCAACTGCTGCTGTTCGTATAAAGAGCCGAGGCTGGAATAGGCAAGGCCGAGGGTGCCGCTCTTGTCTTCGTGGCTTTCTAGTATACTGATTACCTCGCGGCTGATGGGCTTGGCCTGTGCGTATTTTTTCTGTCGACTGTAAATGGTACTGATGAGCTGCAGGCATTTGCTGCGTCCGATCTGGCCCAAGTCGGGATTGCTTTTTTCTAAGCGGGTATAAATCTTGAGCGACTGAAAAGCATAGTCGAGTCCTTTTTCATAGCTGGAACCGAAAGAGCAGATGCCGAGGTAAAGCAGGGATTCGGCCGTATCGATCTCGTTCTTGTCTTTTTTTGCTTTTTCGTAGGAAAGGAAGAAATACCGAAAAGCTTCGTCGTCATGGTCTTTTACGAGCGCTTCCCAGCCCTTCTGCATCAGAGTATTCTGAGAAGAGGGCTGTGCCCTGCTGCCTATCGAAAGGAGCAGTAAAAGCAGGACCAAGAGCTGCCGACTGTACTTCATGGTTGTTTTTTAGGTATTGAAATGGAATCCAAAGATATAAATATTTTGATGCGGTAAAAAGGGCAGGACGAATAAGGGCTTATGCCGCACACTTTAAAGCTAGTTGCCGCTGTTTCTCCTGCGGTAATCTGAAGGAGAAAGTCCCGTATTTTTCTTAAAGGACTTCCCAAATGCGGATTGGTCGCTGAACTGCAATTCTTCGGCAATCTGGGCAATCGTCAGGGCAGGGTCGGCGAGCAGCACACGGGCCTCTATCATGACGGATTCTTCGATAAGCTCGCCTGCGGTCTTGCCGGATACTTCTTTTAGTATCTTGGTCAGGTGGCCGCTGGTTACGCAGAGCGACTCGGCATAAAACTGTACGCTGCGCTGCTGCTTGAAATGGGCATCGAGCAGTTTCAGGAAGTTGAGCGTGAGTTCTTGCTGTCTTGAGATATCGGGATTCAATCCTGTGTTTTCTTTTTTATAGCGCACGGCCACGAGGTACATGAGCAGGCTGAAGGTATGCTGTATGATTTCGCTGCTGAACGGCTCTCGTCCTCTTTCCTTGTTTTTTTGCTGCAGCAGTCGGGACAGAAAGACAAAATTGTCGCGCTCTTCGGCGTCCAGCGAAAGCTTGGGAATGGCTTTGGAAGCAAAAAACTCAAAGGCTTCGATCTCGTTCTTGCTTCGGTTGGACTGGAGTGCGAAGTCTAGTGTAAAGCTTATGGCGATTAGCTCGACGTTGCCGTCGATTTCGAGAGTATGGTTGATGGTTCTGGGCGAGATAATAAGCAGGTCACCAGGAACTGCTACATATGGAATCAGGTCGAGCTGCATTTTCACCGTTCCCGAAAGGATGAGCAGTATCGAATAGTTGTCGGACCGATAAGGGTAGGGAAAGGGAATTTCGGTTATCGCGCTGCCCATATAGACATGCAGTCCTTCGGATTGGGGCACGTCGCCCAATATTTCAAGGATATCGCTGATCGAGAGCTTTCTGATGCCTGCCTTTTCCAACTGGATTGTTTTTAGATTCGTAAAGTTAGCTATTTTCTGCCAATCGACGATAGGGCAGGCAAATCAAAAAGGCGGGTTTCAGACCAATTTTGGACGGAATGGCACGAAGGGCTATCGTTGTTTAAGGCGTACATTTAATACAGCTTAAAACTCAAGTATCATGAAATATATACCCTTAATCGGCAGGTTCCTTTTTAGCATCATCTTTATGTATTCTTCTATTGCCAAATTCTCTGACACCTTTGTCTATGAGGCTGCAGCCAAGGGCATTCCGCTGTCTTATATACTGATTCCGCTGGTCGGCATCTTTGAAATGGCGGCAGGACTCAGCATCTTGTTTGGCTTTATGGCGAAATGGGGCGCTTGGCTTATTATCATCTTCCTGCTTCCGGTCACGTTTATCATGCATGATTTTTGGACTGTGGAAGACCCGATGCTCCACGAGCTGGTACTGCTCACGTTTATGAAAAATATCTCTATTATAGGTGCTGCGCTGATGCTGGCGTATTTTGGAGCAGGTCCTTACAGTGTTGATGCCATGCGGGATGAGAGTAAAAAGGGGGCATGAATACGCTAGCGTAGTACTATTTATCAGGACTTTCTTATATTAGCTTCCTAAAAAAAAATCATTAGGAATGAAAAAATATGCCCTTATTCTTTTAGTGCTTTCGTATGCTACTATGAACAGCCAAACCATACAGCAAGTAGATTCTTTGGCTTCAAAAATGTGCGAGTCATTTAAAGAACTAAAGGAGGTCAAAGATGAAACCAAGATCATGATGGTGTTCGAGAAACATCTGCCCGCTTTTTATGAAAAGGCAAAAGTAACCTCTCAGGCGCAAGCGGATTCTTTAGTAAATCGGGTTTATTTCAGGCTTCAGCGGAATTGCCAAGCTTTCCTTGATATCTTGGCTGGCATGGAGGAGAATAAAAGTGACTGGGGCAAGCTGGCGGAAAAACCGAAGTCTAAACTTTCAAAAAAAGAAAGTGATGTTTTCTTTTCGGGGAAAAGCTTTTACTATAAAGAATACGATGGAAGCATCGTGAACGTAGCACTGTCTTCTAGCCATTGGATTGAAACTTTTGAGGATGGTACAACTTCAAACTTACTGATTCGTCCCAAAGGTAACGGTGAATTCGAATTGGAATTTCTTGAGAGCAATAATAACAAGCGGAAAAACTTTAGCGTTAAGGGCGATGTATATCGTTATGGCATCTATTCTGTAGCAGAAGGAATTTATAGCGCGTGGGTGGCTACAAAAGACAACGAGTATCATTCTTTCCGTATTTATACTCGAAAATAACTAAACTGTCAGCAACGTAATTAATTCGGATGCCCGTTCGAGGTCTGTTGTGCCGTCTTCCTTAATTTCCAAGAAATAAAACACTTGCCATTGCTGTGTCTTTTCGGCCTGTTTGCTCGTGGGTTTGTCCCATGGCGGATAGACACGGATGCCGCGTTTTCCTTCTTTAGTGCCGGAAGAGACAATCCCTTTTTCTAAGAGTATTGATTTTGGAAAGATAAACTGTCCGAAATTACCGCCGCTTCTCGCTGATATGATAATGAAATCAAAAGGGTCTGAACTGCTAAAGGGCTCGGTTATTTCTTTTGAGTTTCTTTTCCATAATGTAACAAACTGCCCGATTTTCTTGGGCGTAATCTTGGAGCTTCTGTACAGGACAGGCTTTCCGCCTAACGTAAATGTACAGGCTGCGTATTCGGCACTTTCAGCATCGGCTTTTAGGGCAGAAAGGACTAATCCGATGTTGTCATACACGAGCTCTCTAGCTACAGCCAGGTCTTTAAAAGTGCTTTCTAAAGAGGGTGAAGGGGCTTTCGCCATAGCGTTCTGTCTTATTGTTTTTGCACCGCCAATTTTTCGATAAGCTTTTCCGTCGGCGTGTTTATCTGATTGATAATAAAGAGCTGTGTCTTGTCTTCTAGCTGGATGTTATAGGTAAACTCTTTGTCTTTTTTGTACTTCCAGTTTTTGAGTTCCGGAAATTTGCGCTTTATGAGTTCCAGCTTGGCGGCGTGGTCTTTTGAGACGATGATTATTTTGGTCATCGGCACGGCTTTCATCTTTTCGATGCTGTTTTCTGTCACCTGATCTTCTTCTTCGGTCATAGAACGGCGCTTGTATTGCTGCCTGATGGTCCTAAAGTCTTCTTTGTTATCGGAAATCATATACCTAAAGCACATGATGTTGTCCATCTCATTGCTCCAATTTGGGAAATTATCGTCATAGAGTTGGATATAGGCATCTACAAACTCCTTGTCCATTGCCTTTTTCTCGGTTATATACTTTAAGACCAGTGGATAGCTCTTTTTGGCCATCTCGTTGATATATTTCCAGTTGTACCATTTTCCTTCGTCCAGCGTACCGTTTAGTTTTTCCATTACATAACCATTGCCTAAAGCTGTTGCCAGTACCTCATTCAACAGCATATAAGCATAGGCGCTGTTTTTGGAAGGGTTCTGTTTGAAAGAAGCATACAGTTGTTTTTTAAGCGCTAGCGGCTGCTCGTCATAAACGATATGGTAGATTTCGTGCAGCATCACGCTGAATAGCGACACATGGTCGGTGAGATCGGTCTGCACGGCACTGACAAAATTGTTATAAAAAGCCTGTGCGGTAAAGCCTTCTGAATTTGGCAGCGGATAAAAAGCCACCTCAAAAGGAATAGAACTGTCCCAGCTCGAACCGTAAAAGGCAAGTCCCGTCTCAAAATAACTGCTGATGTTGTGGGCACGGCTGTATTCTTGTATGTCGGCCAGCTGTTTCTCGAATTCCTTCTTATTGGGTTCGTAGATCAGCTCTCGATAGATAGGCGTAAATTCTGAAATGATGTCTGCCAGCCGAATCAACGGCTTGTTGGTGACGAGTCCGGCAGAGCGATTTTTGAATTCTTTTAGGTTGTCTGTCGCAATCAGGTTCTTTTTCAGGAATTCCGTTGTCATGCCTGGTATTTTTGAACCGTATGGATATTCCGAAAAATGGTAGGTATAATCGATGGCTAACGTGTCCATCTCAGCAATCAGCTTTTGGTATTTTTCGGTATTGTACTTGGATTTTGAGAACTCGGTCTTAAACGGGTTGTCGCGACGGTCGGGATGAATCTCCTGTACAAACACAAAAACAGCCAATTGTTCTGAGAATCGGATGTTGAACACAGGCTTTTGAGCAAATGCTGCGGCTGTAAAAAAACAAAGCCATAAAAAGAGGAATCGATATGCCATATTTTGTAGTTTATTTCTATCATAAAACGATGCCAAGATACGTATTTCGTAATAGAAAATGTAGCGAAAAGAGGTTGTTTTGTGTTTATGGAACTTTTCAAGAATCACTTATTTCAGCAAATTAGGTTTAAAAAGAATTTTATTGCTGAAAGAATCTACTTCTTAATTAAATTTGGAGTAGTTAAAGATAAAGAATGAAAAAAATAGGGTTTATTGTGACGGTTTTATTTTGCCTGTTTATGATTAGCTGCATGGATTATACAGACAAAGAAGGATTAATTGTTTATAATGGTACTGATAGCGAAATTTATAGCATCCTATCTAATTCTGATAAGATATCAGATTCTGATTATTTTGCTAGTTATAGATATGATAAAACAGTTTCGGCTTTTAATATAATGGAAATAGCACCAGATAAAGAGCAAAAAAATAAAGACAGGCCTGTGTATTGGGACAGTTTCTTTGCTTCTTCCAAGGATAAAAAGGCAAGGTTATTTATTATTTCAAAAGATAGCGTAGATAAGTATGGGTGGGCAACAATAGTAAAACTAAAGAATAGGGTTTATGATAAAAAATATCTTTTGACTAAACAAGATTTGGAAAAAGCTGAGTGGAAGATTGTATACAAAAAATGATATTCTAAGATGACAATAAAGAAACTACTACGATTTTATCCTGTGATAGTAATATTTGGGATATTTATTTACTTCCATTTGGTTGGTAAAAAGAATAATGAGAAATTTTATAAGTCAAAAGTCAATTCCTTAATAGTAGAACGAAATAATTGGCAAGTGAGGGCTACAGCATTTTATTTGTCAAATGGTTTAAAAATTGATTCTAGCAGTTTAGCAGAATTTGATTTGAAACTAGGCGATTCTATTGTAAAACAAAAAAACACGCATTTATTTAAGGTATATAGAAGAGAAAACTCTAGAGAAGGATATTATTTTTTATCGGAATATGATAATAATAGATATTGATTTAAAAAAGATTGATTCATAACTTACTATTGCTGCTTAAAGTTTCCTTGAAACACTCACAAATGACGTTCTATCACCCGCCGATGGCGTTCCGAACCCCGCGCGTGACGTTCGCAACGCCATGAACGGGGTTCCGAACGCCAAATTTGGCGTTCCAAACGTGAAAAATGGCGTCTACCAACGTCAAAATTGGCGCTTCGAACGCCAATTTTGACGTCCAGAACGCCATCGGCGGGTGATAGAACGTCACGCGCGCCTGTTGGACATCCGTTAACTGGTGGAATTAGCCTCGCCAATGGTGTCTTGATAGGAAATAATTGGGGCTATGCTCGCAATGCCGCAGTCTAATGCGCCGATGTCTTAGAAAAAACATTGATGACCACCACACCGGCTATGATCAGCAGCAGTCCGATTATAGCAGGTAGGTCCGGAACCTGCTTGAACATAACAATACCCACCAACGTTACGAGAACAATCCCAATGCCCGACCAGATCGCATAAGCAATGCCTACCGGAATCGACCTCAGCGTAAGGCTCAAGAGATAAAATGCGGCAATATAGCCGATAATCGTGATAAGGCTCGGAACCAGCTTCGTGAATTGTTCCGAAGCTTTGAGAGAAGAAGTGGCTATCGTTTCAAAGACAATAGCGAGCAGCAAAAAAAGATAGTTTTTCATGTGATAAGTAAGTAATAAGGCTGTTCTGCTAAAATACGACTTCAAATAGCAGGTTTGTTTTTTGAGAAGTTAAATCTGGCCAAATAAATAGCAACTTTTTTGATTCTTCATTTGCTCTTCATTTTCAGATTGTAACTTCGTTCTGTATTTATTAAAAAGCAAAACCATGAAAAAAATAATTCTATCAGCGCTATTGCTTGCCTCAATCAGCTTTTATGGGCAAGCCGATACCAAAAGCCAAAAATATGTTCCTCCAATCGAGGCTAGAATTGCTTTTGAAAAAGAATTTCCGAAGTCGGTTCCAGAATGGAGAAACGAATATGGAGACGGAGACGATGATGAAGAACTTTTTGTAGCCGAGTTTACGATGCAGGGCGCTAAAGTATCGGCCTATTATAACTTAAGAGGAGAAATGCAGGTGCTTAAGCATGGTATAGCGCCCAACCAATTGCCGCTTGCCACTATAAGCTACCTGAAAAAAAACTATCCAGCTTATAAGATTGCTGAAGCCGTTAAAGTGCGAAACGATAAAAACGAATATACTTATGAAGTGGGACTTGAAAACAGTTCCCGATTTTATGATGCTGTTTTTGATGGTGCTGGCGACTTCCTGCAGCTGGTGGAAAAAGATCGTTGATTGGCTATGTTTTTTTGATTGCAGCTTCTCCTAAACACAAAACACTATAGTTTAGGAGAAGTTTTTCTTTTTTGATAGCCTCAGAAACACTATTTTTAAACTGTCAAACACTTTCCTATGAATATCCTGATTGTTGAAGATACGAAAGAACTAGCCGTTGAGCTGATCGATTATCTTTCCAAGAGCGGCTATATCTGTAAATGGGCCGCTACCTGCGAAAGCGCTCTGGAAGAAGCAGAAGTCAACCAATACGATGCCATGCTGCTGGACTTGGGCTTGCCCGACGGAAGCGGATTCGACGTATTGAAAAGCGTGCGGAAAGCAAAATCTAAGATGGCCGTGATTGTCATTACGGCACGGGGCGAACTCGACGATAAAATCAACGGGTTGGAACTGGGTGCCGACGACTATCTTACCAAGCCTTTTGCGTTGACCGAGCTGGGCGCGCGTTTGTATGCCGTTATCCGCCGCATTCATGGGTTTGCCGTGAATGAGTTGGACGTGCACGGATTCAAGATTCAATTGCAGGATTATAAGGTAAGCTTTAAGGAAAATCCGATTGCATTGACCAAAAAAGAATTTGATATCTTTCAATACTTAGTTCTCAACAAAAACAGGGTCATTACACGCTTGCAGCTCACGGAACATGTCTGGGGCGATGTGCTGGAAGTCAGTTCCGATTCTAATTTTATAGACGTGCATGTGCGCAACCTCCGCAAGAAGCTCGACAAGCATGCTTCGATAGAGTGGTTTGAAACGGTGCGGAATGTGGGCTATCGAATTATAAGCTAACGCATGAAGCTAAAACATAAAATATCGATCTTTAGCGCTGTCATCCGCCTGCTTCTGCTGGCGATCATGTGGTTCACCTTGTCTTTTGTGATCAAGAAAGTAGCCTACAAGAACATCGAAAGCTCGATGATCGAAAAACGGGACAAGTTTGTCAAGAACCTGAATACTTCCGAAATCAATGCTTTTATAGAACGCAACGACAGTACGGAGCTGTATGTAAGCTTTTCGAACCTCCACAGCGAGTTTCTGCAATTGTACCGTTCTAAAGCTAAAGCCGAAAAACAAAAAGACTATTTTGTAGATGAGCCTCGAGTCGTAGAAAAAGAACAGAACGAGTATCGCGTACTGTACCATCATTTTACGTATAAGAATACCGATTATGTCCTTGAAATAGGAGAGCGGCTGAGCGAGGTAAACGAACTGTTAGAAAAGTTTCATCTGGTAATCTTGCTGCTGCTTACGGTAACGCTTATCCTTTCGCATTTTGCCCAATCGTTCTTTATCGATTATCTGTTGCGACCTTTCCAGAAGATTATCGACAAGAAGATCAATCTGATCAATGAGCCTGAATTGTTCGACCATTCTAAAGTGCATACGACTACTTCGGATTTTATATTGCTGGACAATGGACTGAATGAAATGATGAACCGCATCCAGGAACAGTTTAAAAAAGAAAAACAGTTTATTGCAAACGTTTCCCACGAACTGCTCACGCCAATCTCGATCCTCCAGAACCGATTGGAAAACCTGCTGAATAACGAATCGATCAATGACGAAGGGATTGACAAGATTGCTGTCTCGCTCCGAAACCTAGATACCTTAAAACGCATCATCAATAACCTATTGCTTATTTCGCGTATAGAAAACAACCAGTACTCTAATTTTGAAGCGATAGATTTCCCTATACTGATTTCAGACCTGCTTAGGGATCTAGAAGATCGGATTGAAATAAAACAGCTTCAGGTGTCTAGCACTATCCAGCATCATTTTCTGTTTGAAGGTAACAAGACCTTGCTGCACATCTTGTTTTATAACATCCTATTCAATGCCATCAAGTTTACGCCAGACGGCGGAAGCGTATCCATTTCAGATTCTTTCCAGAATGACCGCTATGCCATAGCTATTTCGGATACCGGAAAAGGAATGACCGAAGCACAGCTGTCTCAGATTTTTAACCGATTCATGAAAATTAATCTGGAAGATGAGGGACAAGGATTGGGCCTCGCCATCGTGTCAAGCATTGCCAGCCTCCACAAGATAGAAATTCAGGTAGTCTCCGAGGTTGGTATCGGAACGACCTTTACGCTTTATTTCCCGAAAAGTTAATTAAAAGTTAAACAAATTAACAGCAGCCTATCTTCATTTGTTCTTCATCTAGCGGTCCTAACTTTGACCTATAATTAAGAAACAAACAATCTTGTTTAATTTAAAAAAATAGAAATCATGAAAAAATTAATGATGTTAGCCGTTTTTGTTTTAGGAACTAGTGCTATGATGAATGCACAACAAAAAGAATCAAAAGCAGAAGTCAAAAAAGAAGTAAAACATGCTAAAAAAGCAGAAAACAAGGAAATGAAAAAAACCGAAGCAAAGGCTAAAAAAGAAGAAGCGGCTAAAACGAAAGCTTAATCGAGGACTGTCCGTCCATTCATTGCAACTGATTTCATAAGTAGAAAGCTCCTAAATCGAGGAGCTTTTTTTATGCGTTTTAGTTTGGGTCTGAAGTCTCTTAACGATGTAACTATCTGGTTAACAAAATCGTAATTTTTATTTGTTCATTTTGAAATCTTAGGGTAATACAAGAGGTATATGTTTGTTGCCGTTTGAAACAAGCGTAGACAAGAATAAACAAACCTTAAAATAACAATGTATTTATGAACAAAAAATTACAAGAAAAAGCAAGGCATTTTGCCGTGCTTTTGGTACTGCTAGTTGCAGCAGACTCAATGTGGGCGCAAGCCGTTCCAGATGCCAATGGTATACTCTATGTTAAAAAAGGAGCGACAGGAAACGGCAGCAGCTGGACCAATGCCTTGGGCGAAGCCGCCGATGCCGTTAAGGCCGCAAGAGAACTGACAGCAGGAACCATAACCCAGATTTGGGTAGCGGGCGGGACGTACTATCCATTATACCGTGTTGATAACCTTAGCGGGACCAATCCGACCGATAGAAACAATGCTTTTGTTTTGGTCAATAATGTCAAGATGTATGGCGGCTTTGCGGGCACCGAAACACAATTGACACAAAGAGACTTGGCTTTGACAGCAAATGCTTCTGTTTTGAGCGGAGATTACAGCAATAATGATGTAATATCGGGTATTGGAAGTACGCTTACCATAACAAACAATGACGAAAATGCCTATCACGTAGTTATGGGTGTTGGAGTAAGTGCAGCCAACGCAATAACAAATACGACTGTCTTAGACGGGTTTACGATCCGTGGAGGAAACGCTAATATGGCAGGAACAATAAAAATTATTGGATCGAACAAATTTGTACCCAATAATGTTGCTGGAGGAATGTATAATTACTTTTCGTCGCCTACCATTTCAAATATTATCATTATTGGAAATGTAGCCGGCATAAGAGGCGGTGGAATGTATAACGACACATCTTCCCCAACGATTACCAATTTTACTATAAGCAAGAATATCTCAGAACAAGGAGCTGGAATGCAAAATGATAAGAGCCAATCCAAGCCCTATCTGTCTAACGGAATCGTCAATGGGAACTCGGCTAGAGGAGGAACATCTGAAGGCGGCGGAGGAATTAATAATTTTGCGGCAACGCCAACGCTTATCGATGTAGAAATCAGCGAAAACCATACGACGAAATTAGGAGGCGGGATAAAGAACAATACCGGCACGACCATACTGACTAACGTGGTTATCAAAGGCAATTCTGCTAAAGATGGCGGCGGGTTTTATAGCACCGATACCGATGATGTTGTTACCAACTGCGTTATCAGCGATAATACGGCAGAAGGCCTAGGCGGCGGATTTTATATAGAACGTTATGGCATTGCTAAGTCACCCATATTGACAAATGTTACTGTCGCAAGAAATAGTGCCGTTGTGAATGGAGGTGCTATATACAACACAAGCTCCTCTCTAAAAATTCGAAACAGTATTGTTTATGATAACCTTACTGGAGTTTATTATACAAATGCGCAAGCATTACCACAATATACGCATAGCCTTGTCCAAGGTGCTACCACAAATGATGCCAATGGGAATATAGACGGTACTACCGATCCGTTGTTTACTGATGCTGCCAATGGCAATTATAAACTTCAACAAGGGAGTCCTGCCGTAGATGCAGGAAGCAACAACTATTATGCACCAGGAAGTACGCCTAATATAGCCGCTATTGTTACTGATATCCTCGGAAACGATCGATTTTATGATGGTACTCCAGACATGGGAGCATATGAGCTGAACTGTGCCGTACCGAATCCTCCAACAGCCTTGCCGCAGACTTTTTGTGCCTCGGCTACCGTTGCAGAACTAACGGCTACTATAATTGCCGAAGCTACTGCCCATTGGTACGCTACTGCCGATGCTACTGAAGCTTTGGTGGATACCGCTGCACTGCAAACACAGACCTATTATGTGTCACAAGCTATTGGCAGTTGCGAAAGTACAAGGATACCTGTAGTTATAACCATTACCGAATTGCCAGCGGCTCCTACAGCGGCGGCACAGACGTTTTGCGGTACTACGACTGCAGCTTCTCTAGTTCCAGCACCGTCGGCATCGATGATATGGTATGCAAGCGCCACGGCGACAGAAGCATTAGAAAGCACTACAAACTTAGCAACCCAGTCTTACTTTGTATCTCAGAAAAATGGTGACTGTGAAGGGCCAAGAACTGAAGTTGCCGTAGTCATCAATACGCCAGATCCGGTTGTTACTCCGCAGACTTTTTGCGAAGGAGCTACAGTAGAAGATTTACGCGCCACGACAATCCAAGATGCTTTGGTACAATGGTATGCCGGAGGTACTTTTGGAGAAGTTTTAGCCAATACCTATCCGCTGACAACAGGCTCTTATTATGTATCGCAAACCGTTGACGGTTGCGAGAGCAGGAGAGTACAAGTTTTAGTAACGATAACGCCGCAAGCGATTCCAAATTTTGAAACCCTGGCACCAATCTGCAAAGATGCTGCTGCTCCGACTTTAGCACTGGTAGCTCCAAACGGAATCGCAGGAACCTGGAGTCCGGCTGAAATTTCGACAGCACAGACAGGTACGTTTGACTACGTATTTACGCCAACAGAAGTAACGGGAGTACTTTGCTTGGTACCGCAGACACTATCGGTTGTCGTAATTCCAAAAGCGACGCCTGATTTTGCACCTGTTGCTGACGTATGCCAAGGAACTGTGGCTCCTGCTTTGGCCTTGGTTTCTCCAAATGGCGTTGCAGGAACCTGGTCGCCAGCAACAATCGATACGGCACAGCCGGGTACAGCGGATTATGTATTTACTCCAGAAGAAGGAGCTTGTGCGATAGCACAGACTTTATCGATAACCGTAAAAAACCAGACTCCGGCTCCAACGGGGCAAGAAACGCAAGATTTTGTTACAGGCGAAACGCTGGCTGATTTCGAAGTAACGGGCGAAAATATACTATGGTATGATGCACCGACGGGAGGAAATTTGCTGTCCCCGACAGACCCAATTGTTGCCGGAAGCGTCTATTATGCTTCGCAGACCGTAGCTTCTAGCTGTGGAGAGAGCATCGTACGATTGAAGGTCATTGCCGGAACGGAGTTAGGGACTCCTGCTTTTGAAAGTGATAATTTTAAGCATTATCCAAATCCGGTTCAAGATGTGCTGACTATCGATTATACAGAAACCATCGATACTGCTACAGTGTTTAACATGCTAGGACAGCAGGTAATGGCAAAAAAAGCCAATGGAACTAGCTGCCAATTGAATTTTTCTGACCTGCCTTCCGGAACGTATATCGTGAAGGTTGTTGCTGGAGAATTCTCTAAAGTGTTTAGGGCTGTTAAGAAATAAGCACACATTATATCAATTGCTAAAATCGCCTGAAGTAATCTTCAGGCGATTTTTTATGAAGTCTTGACAGAAGTATGATTTGGAAGCGAATACCTTACGGTTTCTTAGAATAGGCCTTGACCATTTCTTCCAGCGGTATTTTCTCGTATTCGCCATCTTCGCCAGGATAGCGCAGCGTTGAAGCAATAGCTTCTATTCTTTTGGCGCACTGCCAGATAATGCTTTCGCCGCAAGGCACAATTTGAGGCGCTTCCTCAAAAACAGAATCTTTGAAAGCAGTTTTGGCGTCAATCAATTTCCAGCCGTTTTTCTTTAAGGCAATCAGCAGATCGTCGAGGAACAAGGCATTCAATAGAGAATGATGTATCAGCAGCGTATGCTTGACGGGCCTGTGGAATACCGAAACAGCCAGCGAATCATAATAGGAAGCTCGGTCTAAGATATGCTGGATGTAATAGTTTTTATAGGGCGTAAGGTCGGCATTGATATCCTGCTTTATGGCCTTTGCTATTTCAGCATCAATATACCAGTCGGAAGCATCTATCGTAACCGCGCCATTTTTATAGCCGTTCTGGGATAAAAATACGCGCATCGAATCTCTTTTTTCGGCGGTGTTGCCTTCTTTCAGATACGGGAATCTAAAATACTTTGTATAATGCTTGTAAGTAGTGATGATGCTGTCGCCTTTAAAAAAGTCATTGCTGAATTTTTTAAAGGTGGTCGATTTACCATTAAAATACAGATGCGAGTACGAATGATTGCAGATCAGATGGCCTTGGTCGTCCCATTGTTCCAAGAGTGTCTTTCCGTTTGAATCGGCTACTCTCATGCCGCAGACAAACAATGCTGCCTTGATGCGGTGTTTTTTGAGTGTTTTTAAGAGGGCGTCGTTTCTTTCCTGCCATTCGAGTTTTGGAGTCAGAGCTGTATTGGGATCGTCAATCGTAATCGAGATTTCTTTTTGGGCGTAGGCGCTTGCATTTAGAAACAGCAAGAGTAGAAGGAAGGCGTATTTTTTAGAACTTGTCATTGTTTAGTTTTGAAGATAGGAGCAGTGCCCATAACTGTTTTATGTTCTTTATAGAGGATGTGAAAATTTATACTTTATCACCAGATTATTTAAATACTGCTTGAAAGAGTTACTCATACCATCTAAGAGATAATAGGCTTCATCACCATTGCCAGTTTTTCCTTGTTTTTGCGCGGGAATAGTAATACTAGACCTTAGTCTGTTGCATTGAAGACAAACCGAAACATGAGCAACGACTTTCCCTTTCAGGTAATATACGAATCCTAAATGTGGGTCAAAGCAAGATGCCGTTCCTGCACCATAAGATAGCTTGCTTCCTAATTTTAGGCTCAATTGCTTGCTTGTCTTTTCATCAAGGATAATCTGTTTGGTTACAGTTTCGGATAGTTTGCCTTTATCCGTAATAATACTGATGTCAGATTCTTTACCACCCGAAAAATCATACATCACGATCGTATCATATTTAAGTCCAAGAAAAGGATTCTTTTGGCTATATACTGCTGTTGATAGCAGGAATAATAAAATTATTTGAAGCTTTTTCATGCAAGGATAAACTAATTTTCTCTTTATAATTAATCAAATATATAACAAATCTTCCTGTTTCAAGACTGCATAGTTACTGTATTTACACTTAAATTAATAGATACCTCAATCGTTCCAGTAATGATATCTCCTTATAGTTCTTAGTTTGCAAAGATGAATTTACGCTATACGATTCCGATAAAATTTTCAAGCTTACGAATGTCCGTTTCACTCTTCACTTCGTCCGTTTAGGCTATTTCTTCATTGTGTAGCGCTTGCTATCGAAATACTTTTGACCAAGAAATTAAAACAATAATCACATAATTTAATAATCAAAAGCAAAATGAAAACAATCAAAACAAACAAGCGTAGTCTTGCCGGCAGATTTTTGGCTGGGACTCTTATCTTGATCGGGACAGCTGGTTTCGCACAGAAAAATCCAGCAAAAAGCACAAAAGATTCAGAAGCGGTTCGTCCGTATCACATCAGCGTTTCGCAAGAAGCACTGACCGAGCTTCGCCAACGCATCAATGCGACCAGATGGCCAGACAAAGAAACCGTAGGCGACCAATCACAAGGCGTAAAATTGGAGCAGATCCAAAAACTTGCTGCCTATTGGGGAACTGATTACGACTGGCGCAAAGCAGAATCAAAACTAAATTCGCTGCCTCAGTTTGTTACCAACATCGACGGGTTGGATATCCAATTCATACACATCCGTTCAAAGCATAAAAATGCCATGCCGCTAATTATCACTCACGGCTGGCCGGGATCTGTCTTTGAGCTTTTGAAAGTAGTTGGCCCGCTTACCGATCCGACAGCTTATGGAGGTCGTGCTGAAGATGCTTTCGATCTTGTATTGCCTTCTATGCCGGGTTATGGGTTTTCTGAAAAACCTAAAGGTACAGGCTGGGGACCAGACCGTATCGGAAAGGCTTGGGATGTGCTGATGAAACGTTTGGGCTACAAAAAATATGTATCGCAAGGTGGCGATTGGGGTTCGGTAATTGCAGATGCAATGGCAAGACAAGCTCCAGAAGGATTGTTGGGTATCCACGTAAATATGCCAGCGACAGTTCCGGCAGAAATTGCACAAGCATTAAAAAATGGAGCACCAGCGCCAGCAGGATTAACAGCCAAAGAGAAAGCGGCGTATGCATCACTTAATAAATTATATACAAAAGGCGGCGGTTATGCCGGAATGATGGTTACCCGTCCGCAGACTCTAGGCTATGGACTTACAGATTCGCCTGTAGCGCTTGCTTCTTTTTTCTTAGACAAGTTTAATGAATGGACCTATAGCGGGGGTAATGCAGAAAAGTCGCTTACAAAAGACGAGATGCTTGACGATATTTCATTGTACTGGCTGACCAATACGGCGGCTTCATCGGCACAATTGTACTGGGAGAACAATACAAACAATTTCAATGCAGGAGAACAAAGGACAGCAGAAATCAAGATTCCAGTGGCCGTGACCGTATTTCCTGGAGAAATCTACCAAGCGCCTAAAAGCTGGACAGAACGCAGCTATAAAAACCTGATTTATTTCAACGAAGTAAAAAAAGGCGGACACTTTGCTTCTTGGGAAGAGCCACAGCTTTTTGCTGAAGAACTTCGCGCGGCATTCAAATCGCTTCGCTAATTAGTAAAAAAAAACATAAACCTTAACAACTGAAATCATGTTTAAGATAGCAAAATATAAGTTTAGCAATACGATAGCAATATTCGCGCTGGTCATTTTTAGCTACGTATCGGCTACTGCCCAAACAAAAAAGACAAATGCCCAAAATGTCAATCCTGTCAAAACAGCAAATTCGCTAGGGACTTTAAAACAAATCAATGCGGGCGTATTGAATGTCGGTTACACAGAAGCAGGTCCTGCAAACGGCACTCCAGTAATTCTATTGCATGGCTGGCCTTATGACATCCACAGTTTTGAAGAGGTGGTTCCGATGCTGGTTTCTAAAGGCTACAGAGTTATTGCTCCTTATCTAAGAGGCTCTGGGACTACTTATTTTCTTTCAGAAGCTACTCCTAGAAACGGACAGCAATCGGCCATCGCATCAGACATCATTGCTTTTATGGATGCGCTAAAAATAGACAAAGCTATTGTTGGAGGTTTCGATTGGGGTGCAAGAACAGCCGTTATCATGGCGGCACTTTGGCCGGAACGCGTAAAAGGACTTGTTTCTGTGAGCGGCTACCTGATTGTGAATCTCGAAACAAACAAACAGCCTCTGCCGCCTGCAGCTGAATTGGGATGGTGGTACCAATATTATTTTTCGACAGAACGCGGTGAGCTGGGCTATGCTAAAAATACCTATGATTTCAACAAACAGATTTGGAAGCTGGCTTCTCCGAAATGGGACTTTGATACGGCTACTTTCGACAGGACAGCGCAGTCTTTCAACAATCCAGACCATGTTGCGATCGTCATCCACAATTACCGCTGGAGATTGTCTCTTGCCAAAGGCGAATCGAAATATGATGATTTAGAAAAACGCTTAGCAGCACGTCCGTCAATTACAGTACCGGCCATAACTATCGGCAGTGATTTTGACGGGACAGCGGCAGACGGGAAATCCTATGCGAACAAATTCACAGAAAAGTATTCGCACAAGATGTTAAACGGGATCGGACATAACGTACCGCAGGAAGATCCACGAGCTTTTGCCGATGCTATCATTGAAGTTGATGGCTATACAAAATAATCAGGCTCAGCAATGTCCGATTCACAATCTACTTTGTCCATTTGAGCCATTTAGCCATTGGATGAGGTACTAGACCGGCCTACTTTTGGCCTATAATTCAAACAAAATAAAAACAACATTTTAAAAATTTACGACAATGAAAAACAACATCCTTCAACCAGAAAAAGTATTGTATACAGGAAAAACGCACACGACCGGAGGCCGCGAAGGTGCATCACAAAGTTCTGACAACCGTCTTGATATCAAGCTTTCGTCTCCAGGTTCTGCTGGCAGCGGAACGAATCCAGAGCAACTTTTCGCGGCAGGCTGGTCGGCTTGCTTTATCGGAGCCATGGGAATTGCGGCAGCGCAGATGAAAATCAAGCTTCCGGCAGAAACAGCTGTCGATGCAGAAGTAGATTTAGGCATGACCGACGGAGCTTATTTTTTACAAGCCCGCCTGAATGTAAGCCTTCCTGGCTTGGATACGGAAACAGCCCGTGCGATTACCGATGCCGCACACCAGACTTGTCCGTATTCTAAAGCGACGAGAGGCAATATCGGAGTGACGATTAATCTAATATAAGCAAAGCCTAAAATAGAATAGCCCGCAAATAGGGCTTTTCTATTTAAGTCAGAAACCCCAGATCAAAAATCCTAAATCAAAAATCCTAATTACTATCAAACTATGAAAAAAATAAAACTATTGCCTGTTTTGATTCTTGCACTTGTAGCAGGAACGAATGTTTTTGGACAGAACAAGGCCACTAAAAAAGGTTTTGCTGTATTGGAATTGTTTACTTCCGAAGGCTGTTCCAGCTGTCCGCCTGCAGATGAGCTTATGGGCAAAATCCAAAAAGAATATATGGACAGCGAAGTCTATGTACTTTCCTACCATGTGGATTATTGGGACAAACAGGGCTGGAAGGACGTCTTTAGCGATGCAGACTATACCAAAAGGCAGTATGAGTATTCAAAATGGCTTGGCAGTTCGGTTTATACACCGCAGCTTATCATCAATGGAAAGGTCGGGCTTATAGGTTCTGAGGAAACCGCAGTGAGAAATGCTACTAAGAAAGCCCTGTCGATGGCCGCTACCGCTGACGTGACTTTGAAAGCAGTACAGTCTGGCAACAAGATTACGGTAAGTCATTCTGTAAATGGCGCTTCAAAAAACAGCCGACTGCTTTTGGCCATCGTGCAAAAGACGGCGCAGAGTAACGTAAAGCGAGGCGAGAATGCAAACCGAATCCTGTCGCATTTCCAGATTGTGCATCATTTGCATAGTACAGCTTTGGCTGGAAACGAAAAAGGAACTACAACCTTGACGCTGCCTAAAGGTTTTACTACAAAGGGTTTTGAAATCATCGGTTTTGTGCAAGACAGCAGCAGCGGTGCCATTCTAGGAGCCACAAAAGCGACTTTTTAAAATAGCAATACTCACTTATATAATGATTCAAGCTGGAAGTTTCTTCCGGCTTTTTAAATATTTAAAAATCCTATCTTTGACAGGCAGGGATTCAATTACTACTACAGCATATGGAAAAAGAGAAAAAACGGTTTCAGGTTTCCCGAAAGGTGATATGGGGAAGTTCCATAGCACTGGCCATTCTTGCATCAATCCCTAAATTATTTGACCACGATTCGATGCTGGGCGATATCATTATCAACTCATCGATTACGTTTTTGTTTTCGCTTTTTATCTGGTATTATAATATCTACAGCCTTCCAAAATTTACGTCACGTCGCACTGCCAATAGTCTGATAAATGGAAAACTGCTATTAAGTGTTGTTATGGGTATCGTGATGATGGTGGTTTTGGTTATCGCACATCAGGAGCTTTTTCAGGTCACGAAGATGGATGCGCCCATCATGTTTGAGCTACGAGGCGTCTTGATCAACCTGATTGTTTATATGTTCCTGCACTTGCTTTTCCAGAATTACCAGACGCAGCAGATAGGGCTGGAACTGGAAAAGACGAAGTCGGGACATCTTGGTGCCCAATATGAATTGTTAAAGCAGCAGGTGAATCCACACTTTTTGTTCAACAGCTTGAATACGCTCAAATCTATGGTGGACATGCAGGATCCGCAAAGTTCTGATTTTATCCTGAAGCTTTCAGACTTCTATCGTTTTACGCTCGAAAGCAGGAAGCTTGATTTGATTCCGCTACGGGAAGAACTCCAGATCCTAGAGGCGTATACGTATTTGTTGAAAGCTCGTTTTGAAGATGGATTTGTCTTGGTAGACGAGATCGATGCCAGGCATTATGATTCGTCAATCCCACCATTTACCTTGCAGCTGCTGATTGAGAATTGTATCAAGCACAATGTGGTATCGCTAGACAGGCCTCTGCAAATTCGATTATATGTTGAAAGTGATTTTCTGGTAATCGAAAATCCGATACAGCTAAAAAAAGGCGCCTTGTCAACAGGTGTAGGGCTCGACAATATCAACCAGCGCTTTATGCATCTTATCCACAAAGAGATTGTAATTGACAAAGATGAAACTACGTTTAAAGTAAAAATACCCCTGATTTATGACCATCATAATAATTGAAGACGAAGTTAAAACAGCCAAAGCTCTAGGACAGCTTATCATGAGCATCAGGCCTGATGTACAGATACTCTCGTATATCCAAAGTGTAGATGGTGCGGTGAGCTACCTTACAGAAAATGACCAGCCGGATCTTATTTTTATGGACATACAGCTGGCAGACGGACTGTGCTTTGAAATTTTCAAGAGCGTTGAAGTAGTGTCTCCCGTGATTTTCTGTACTGCTTTTGACAATTATGCCATTGAGGCTTTCAAGGCAAATGGTATCGATTATGTATTGAAGCCTTTTTCAAGGGAAAGTATTGCTGCCGCTATCAAAAAGGCCGCTGAGCTTAAAAACTTTTTCCAGAGAAATAAAAAGAACCTACCTGATTTTGAGTATTTGCTGACTAGAAGCGGAGAGAATGCAGGGAAGAGCAGTTTTTTGGTGTTTAAAAATAATAAGTACCTGACGGTTCAGACAGAAAACATCGCTTATTTTTTTATAAAGAATGAAACGCCTACGATTATGACGTTTGACAAAGGAGAGTATCTGATAACGCAGTCTCTGGATGAGGTGCATAAATTGTTGTCGCCGAGTCAGTTTTTTAGGATCAACAGGCAATACCTGGTGAATTTTTCTGCAATCAGAGAAGCAGAGCACTATTTTTCGCGCAAGCTGCTCCTCAAGCTGACGGTTCCTACAGAAGAAAAGCTGTTGGTCGGAAAGGAAAAAGCGACCGCCTTTTTGGGCTGGCTGGAAAACAGATAATAAAAAAGCCTTGCTAACTATAGCAAGGCTTTTTTATTACGGCAAGATTTCAAAACTAGGGTCGGCAGGCCAGAAATCCGGCCTAGCTTGAGATCGTACTTTGGAAGTGTCTTGCTTGTTAGCAGTGCTATTAACATTAAGTCTGGGCCTTGTTTTTTCTAAAGTACAGGTAACGACTATCACCGCTGCCATGAATGTAAGGAGCATGTTTTTCATAAAAAAAGTTTTAGATTAATTAAAAGTTGCTTTTGTGGCCGCATTGATGGCACCAGTGGTGTCGTCTTGCAGGAACCCGATGATTTCCCAGTCTGTAGTGTTGAAGTTTTTAGGCATGGGCAGCACCAGTCCGCCTTGTTTTTCTTCAAGAGATAGTGTATGGGCTTGTCTTACGATCTGTACGTGATGCAAGAGACGGCCTTCATTTTCGCCGCGTTTCACCTCGGTAGTTGCTTGCTTTTGCACTAAGGCAACAAATAGGCTGGTATTTTTCTCAATCCCATTAGTCTCATAATTCAGTTCGAGCTGTTCTTTATTGGCATGCGCTTCGAGGATTAGGGCTGCGGCAGGTTTTGTTTCTAAAGCATCAGCCACCATGCTGTATAATTTTCGCGCATCGTCGCCACCGAATTCGGAAATGCCATTCACGATAAATTGCGGGGTATAGATGAGAGTTCGGTTCATCCAACTAGAATACTGCTGCTGTCTGCTGGTTGATTGTTCAGAACTGAAGCTGTCTTTCCAGTTAAGATGATCCCAGTAATCAACATGGAAAGCGAGAAAATAGATTTTCTTTCCATTCGATTCTTTCTGGATTTTTTCCAAAAGCTTGTCAGCAGGAGGACAGCTAGAGCATCCTTCGGAAGTAAAAAGCTCTACTACGGCAAATCCGTCATTTTGTGCGGTTTCCAGATAAGGTTTTCCGAGCCAATTTCTGTTCGGGATAAGGAAGTAATATAAAATTAGGGTAATCAGAAAACTGACTACTACAGCGGCTATTTTATCATTTCTTGTCATAATAGTTATATTTATCACGGTTAATTTCTTTCAAAAGTAGCGTGATAAACAGGGCATCGGAAGTGAAAAAATAGTCAAGCGGACACAATGGCTGCTGAAGGAGGCATTTTAAGTGATTAAAAGAAAAGCTTGCTTATTCTAATAGCGACAGGATTTCTTTAATAGAAAAATGAGCGCCGCAGACAAACTCATCGGCAGCGCCGTAATAGATGGTAAGCTGGTCGCCATCAACAACATGTCCATTCGTAAAAACGACACCGCCAAAGAAACCGCTGGTTTCATAAGATTCTGTGGGTATCATAATGGGTTTTACGGTACGCGAAATTACTTTAGTAGGATGATCCAAGTCCATCAAAAAAGCGCCGAGGCAATAGAAGTTTTCGGCATTCGCACCGTGATAGATTTCAAGCCATCCCAGTTCTGTTTTGATAGGAGCGGCTCCGGCACCGACTCTGGCGCTGTCCCAATGATGCTCTCTGGTCTTGACGATGCATTGGTGATTTCCCCAATGCAGGCCGTCGGGCGATTCGGCAATCCAGATATAATTGCCGCCTATCTCTTTGCTGCTGGGACGGTGCAAGGCATAGTACTTGCCGTTTATGCGTTCTTCAAAAATGGCACAATCTTTATTGTGTGGCGGAAAAATCATTCCTTTCTGTTCAAAGGTTTTCCAGTCTGTAGTGGTTCTCAAGCCGACGCCCACGCCGCTGTTGGAAACGGCCGTGTAGGTCAGATGATAGATGTTGTCAATTTTGCTGACGCGACAGTCTTCAATGCCGAATTGTTCCAGATACCCGATTCCTGACAATAACGGATAATCATTCGGTTCATAAAAACGAACGCCGTCGTCACTGCACAACAGGCGAAGGTGCGAAAGCGTGGTCAGGTAATCCTGTCCTTTATAAGTAATGACACGGGCATCATCGGCAATAAGGTCAGGGTCGTCCAGATGGATTTCGATAATCTCTATTTGGCCCAACGCATTGGCGATGGGGAAGAAGATAACGCCCTCTTTCTGAGGAATGTTTTCAGCGACTCTTACCAACAGCCAAGTTTTATCTTCAAATACAAAGACACCCGGATTGAGCAGGCAGATGACTTGCAGTCCTATACTACTGGGCAGCAGGTCGCTAGGCTTGAGCAACGGATTTTCGGGAAAACGGCGGGCAATGTCTTTCATGGTCGCTTTTTCATAAGTTAGTTGAATGTACAAAAAAGTTTTTTTGGATACACCTAAGAAAATCTTAAAAGAGGCGAGTGCCTTAAAAATAAAAAAGCCTCCCATTACAGGAGGCTTTCTAGCTATTAGATGCGGTCTACTTAATTTACGACTACCTTGACAGTGTAAACTTTATTAGAGTGGATTTTAAGAATATAAGTGCCGGTTGGCAAGCTTTGGTTGATAATCGAAAAGTTGTAATCGTCGATGTTTTTTGAAGAGTAGAATAAGTTTCCAGTCATGTCAAACATATCGATCTGGTCGATAGGGTATTTGGACTTGATATACGTCCTTTCGCCTGCTTTTATCGGGTTCGGATATACTTTTACGCCGTTTTGAGACGAAAACTCGCCCGTTCCTAAAGCTTCTTCTACCACAAAAGAGATTCGGTTGGATACTTCGTTATAGGAATCGTTTGTAAACATCACGATAAAATAATCACCTGCTTCGGTCGGAAGCTTGTCGTCTTGGATCACTTTCGTGCCTTCCGGAAGTCCGTCAAAATACGTAAAGCTTACTAATTCGTCTACGTTCGGATCGTCGCCAGCATGGTAGATTCCAAGCCAGTCTTTCACGATGCCCGGAGCGTTAGTCCAAGTAGCGATGATGTTTTCGTTCAGGTTATAAATCGTCTTGTTGATATTCAACTGCGTAATTTGGTTTCCAACTTGGAAAAATACTTTATTCCCGATGCTGTTGTAGCCGTCTTGAAGAAAATACTCTGCAAAATAGTAGCCGTCGGCTAGGTTATTGAACGTAAAGCTTCCCGAAGCCGTAGTCACGTAGCGCCATTGTGTTGAAGCAGGTCCGCCTGGAGTCTGTCCGACTTTGTAAATTCCAATCCAGTCGTTTGCCAATTGCGGTCCGTTGGCAAAAGTCAAGGTAACAGGGCTTCCCGAAGTATACGTCTGTGCGTTAGCCGCAAGAGTAACCAATGGTCCTACATAAAATTCTTTTCGGTCGGCTAATTCCGTATAGCCGTCGTTTTCCATAAATGTAGCATAATACCTTCCTGGCTGGGTCAATCCGCTAAACGTTGCCGTTCCGCTTCTTTGTCCGTTTACATACGCCCAAGCTTGCGATGGACTGCTGGCACCCGGAGTCTGGCTAATTTTATACAAGGCAATCCAGTCTCTTTGGTTCCCCGGTCCGTCTGTATACGAAACGTTTATCGGTGTGTTTGGTCGGTAAGCAATAGTATCCAATTGAATCTGCGTATTAGCAAAGCCGCTATTCGTCACGTTAAACGATTTCACGGCGCTCCATGGCGACCAGTTTAAGTTTCTATCCCTGTGGCGCACTTTTACAAAGTATTCGCCATTTGGGATTTCGTTAGCAGCGATGGTTACCTTCGTGATATCCACTCCGGCGTTCACGTCTCTGGATACATCGACCTGTCCGTTTAAGGCTCCGTATAAATCTTCGTAGTCTCTGTAGATGTCTTTTTCAATGATTTCGAAATCAGCTGTTTTTCCGATCAAGAATTCTGTAGAATTCAGCAATTGGTTGGAAGTAGTAGCATAGTTCGAGCTTGAAATAAGAAGAGGAAGCTCAACGTCTCCGTCATTTGCTGTAAAGTCATTAAGAATCGTAGGCTGTGTCGGGGCATCTAATCCTTTATAATGGTGGAAGGTATCCATCAGTTCGTTGTCTTTCCAAGTATAGGCGCTTCCGATAGAATACGACTCTACTTCAAAAGTATCGTTGTTGACGTCTACATCAATAATCTGGTACATCCAGTTAGAGATGGTCTTTTGCACGTCGTCAAAATCTTGTTCGGCCGCCATTCCCCAATACTGGTCCCAAGCTACGCCTCCAGAAATAATCTGGTACGTTGGCGTATTCTTTAATTGTCCCCTGTGGTATAAATGATGGTGGGCACCGATGTGCAAGATGTGTTTTTGAGAAGTTACCAAAATCGGCATGGCCGAGTTGCGAATCCAGGTAGAAATATCACCTACATATTGCTCCGCTTGATACGGCCTGTGGCCTAAAGAAACGATCCAGTCTACCGTAGGATCAGCATCAGCAGCTTGCACTACTTGTGTCAGCCAGTTCAACTGCGGTATGCCCGTATGTTCTGTATCCATGGCAATAAAAAGCACGTTTCCGACTTGGTTGGCATAATAGTTTTCGGTTCCGGAAGAGATGCCTCTGTACGACATTTCATCAAGCACATAATGGTCATAATACGCCTGCATGGCTAATGTTCCGTAAGTTTCGTGGTTACCGACCAACGTCTGTATCGGCAGGTAGCCAGAAAGCGCTTTGTTCTTTTTGAAATGCACGTTTTCGTAATGGTCTAAGGTTCCGACATCTACTTGGTCGCCGACCATTACGGTCAGCGCAATATTGTCTGCCGGATCAGCAGCGATGCCCCATTTTTGAGCAATCTTTCTTTTGGCTTGGGCAACTAAGGTGTCGAAACGCGGCACATTACGCATCTGGTTGTCTCCTAAAACCAAAAAGCGAAGATGCCCGTCGGCCGTTGCAGCCTGGCCTGGCAATGGAAGCGTCTTGAAAGACATTACCTGCGACGTGTTTGTTCCGGTCTTAACACGGTAGTAGTACTTGGTGTTTGGAGTCAGTCCCGTGAGTTTCACGTTGTGGTAAAAATAGTTGCTAGGATACCCGGTATCGGTAAAAATCCTATTGGTACCCGTAGTCGAGTTGGTCAGCGCATCAGGAGTACTGCCGTATTCCACGATAGATTCAGGGTTGCTTTCTGTTTTCCAGTTGACATAGATAGAACTGGTAGTAGGCGCCTGCAAGTAGGGCGATAGAGTCTGGCTTTTCGCCATCCAGCCCGCGAGCAGGAATAATACGATGTAAAACTTTTTCATAATTGTGTTGGTATTTGTTTTTAGACACCGCAAAATTAGGACGGCCGTGCTTTTAAAGAATTAGATAAAGATTAAGTTAGGGTTAAAGAATGATGGCTTTTTGCCGGCAAAGTTTAAGCTAAGTTTAATGAGAAGTGCTGATATGTTAATGAGGAGAGCCAATAAGTTAAAAGGGAGAGCCAATAAGTTAATGAGAAGAGCCTATAAGTTAAAAAGGGATGCCGATATGTTAATGAGGAGTGCGTATAAGTTAAAAGGGAATGCCTATAAGTTAATGAGGAGTGCCAATATGTTAATGAGAAGAGCCTATAAGTTAAAAGCGAGTGCGTATAAGTTAATAAGGAGAGCCTATAAGTTAAAAAGGGATGCCGATATGTTAATGAGGAGTGCCTATAAGTTAAAAAATTACAAATATTTCTGCCTCATTTTGAGACCACAAAAAACAGTTACACCCAATTTCTTACCACTTACGCCCGTATATGACCAGTTATTACTTCTCGCTTTTAATATTGTGATAAAAACCTTACTTTTCAATCAATTTAAAAACTATTCTATTTGAGATAGTTGACCTAAGAAATTACTATCAGAGTATTGGTGGTAATTCGACAATGAGTTCTGGTGTAAACAGCAATGAATACATCTCAATCTCATATATAAAGTATCAATTTGATACGCAGTGATTTTTAAACATTTAACTTAATTTAATATATTATGAATGCAAAAATCAGGTTAGCAGCGCTGTTGTTATTTTCAGGCGCATTTTGTGCACAGGCACAAAACACAGTAGTAGGAACAGGAGTTTCTGGAACCGGAAATGTGAATCCCCCTTCTACACAGAACACCGTTGTCGGGTCTCTTATTGGAGGGGCAGCAAACACGGGAGGCTCCAATTCCTTTTTTGGCTATCAGGCCGGAATGTCCAATGCAGGTGGTGGAAAGAACACTTTCTTGGGCGCGCTAGGGGGAGCAAGTAATATTTCAGGTGGTGAAAATGTCTTTACGGGCTATTCGTCGGGGAATAAAAATTCGTCAGGAAACTATAATGTATTTACAGGTGCCTACACAGGTTTTAATTCTTCCAAAGCAAGCAATAATGTTTTTACGGGCTGGTCTGCCGGATATTCTAACATTAAGGGAGAACATAATGTATTTAGTGGTTATAGGTCAGGTTATTTTAACTTAGCGGATGGAAATACTTTTTACGGAGCCTATTCCGGGTTGAATAATACGACAGGGATTGGGAATGTTTTTTCTGGAATGAATGCAGGATATAGTAACACCACAGGAGGCGCTAATACCTTTACAGGAGCCAATTCAGGATACTCTAATAGTGGAGGCTGGAACAACAGTTTTTATGGCTATGACTCAGGGCGCTCAAACACAACAGGATTTGCTAATACTTTTACAGGGAATAATTCAGGATATAGCAATACAACAGGTGAATCTAACAGTT
This sequence comes from Flavobacterium sp. N2550, assembly GCF_025947265.1. Lineage (NCBI taxonomy): Bacteria > Pseudomonadati > Bacteroidota > Flavobacteriia > Flavobacteriales > Flavobacteriaceae > Flavobacterium > Flavobacterium sp. N2550. The sequence goes on from NZ_CP110007.1 coordinate 2,193,929, forward strand.
TTTATGGCTATGATTCAGGCCGTTTAACCACAACAGGAAATCAAAATAGTTTCCTTGGCTTTAATGCTGGCTATGGTAATACTGCAGGTAATCAAAATGTATCTGTCGGTGCCAGTTCAGGGTATAAAAATGCTATAGGAGTTAACAACGTTTTTGTCGGTTTTGTAGCAGGATTTTATACAACTGCCTCATCCAATGCTTTTGTAGGTTCTGGAACTGGATTTTGGAATTCTACAGGTGAAGGAAATGCTTATTTCGGCTCAAATGCAGGATTTAATAACAAGACTGGTTCTCGTAATGTGTTTCTCGGTGATTCTGCTGGATATAATGAATTAGGAAGCAATAAGCTCTATATCGCAAATAATTCTGCGACAACCCTTATCTATGGCGACTTTTCAACCGGCAAAGTAGGTATTGGAGGTATCAATACCTATGCGACAGCAGATACATTTCCTACAACGGCAGGAGCTGTAAGCTTGGCTAATTATAAGCTTTTTGTTAAAGGAGGCATACTGACAGAAGAAGTACGTGTCAACCTTATGTCGGCTTGGGCAGATTATGTCTTTGCGCCAGACTATCAATTAAAGCCATTGGCTGAGGTGGAAACTTTTATTAAAGAAAACGGCCATTTACCAAATGTTCCTTCTGCAGCAAAAGTAGCAGAAGAGGGTCTTGAATTAGGCGAAATAGCTAAAGTACAACAAGAAAAAATTGAAGAACTGACACTTTATTTGATCGAACAGAACAAAAAAATTGAAGAACTTACGAAACAGGTGAAAATTTTATCGGAGAGAAATTAACTATACGTTTAACATCAAAAATAGACAACATGAAAAACGTATATTTAACTTACTTATGCTTGCTGCTGTTTGCCTTTAAAGGCTATTCGCAAGGAAGCGACGTGATATTCTGGGTAGACAATAGTGGTTCTATCGACCCCGATGAATACAATCAGATGGCTGGATCTATCCAAGCCATAATGGAAAAAGTAATAGCCTGTAATCCTGACAACAGAATTGCCGTAGTGCAATACGGATCAACCGGAGGAGCTGCAGGTGCCAAAATCTGGATTGAGACTCCTTTTACCAATGTGGCTACTGCTTTTGCAAATAGGGGAGGTACTGCTGGTGTTCTTGGAAATAGTGATTTTGCTCATGAATCGCTTGGATTGATCGGAAATGCGCTTGATGGTATACCCAACGCAGGCATAATAAGCCCTACAACCGTATTGAATCGAACGCCAGGCAACTCTCTAGTAATTTATTTTTTTACGGATGCTGCTAGAGATGGTGCAGGGTCGTATTTGGTTAATGCTGCTGCTTCAGGTGTTGGAACAAATGCTGCTTTCCAAAATTATACTACTTTTAAGACGACAAGAAATGCCACTTTTATCTTGACGATGGTTTCTACAGGTTTCGGTTCTTTGGACCTAGCAGCAAAATATGCTGGTGCAGCGATAGCGAGCGGAGGGGGCTCTTATACAGGAATAGTAGAATCATATCCTGCTGACCCCGATGGACCAGGCATAACCCCGCGATTCTTGCTTTATAAGACAACTTTTAGCTTGACAGCAACTGAAATTGATAACACAACAGAAGATATCTGCTCTGTTGCAGTTGAAAATTGCGTGCCCAATCTCGTTCTTGTGTCTCCAACTCATGACGTAAATATCGGGATTCAAGATAATCGCCAAGCATCGAATTCAATAACTGCATCAAATAGCATTTTTGGCACCGTTAGTAGTCCGGGTGTCGGGGTCTATCATGCTGGGAATACGATTGTGCTCGAACCAGGATTCCATAGTATGAATGGTTCCCGATTCAGAGCCTATATACAAGAATGCCCGAGTGATTTTGTGGGCAGGGAAGCTAATTCTGTGCTGACTAAAGATATCAATGAAGAAGAGAAAATCAGCCTGTTTCCAAATCCTTCCAGTACTAACGTAACCATTGCATTAACGCAGTCATTGATACAGCGCATTTCTATTGTATCTATGGACGGAAGGACGATGCTTGACAAGGAAGTCAGAGGAACTGAAAGTTATGAGGTTGCCGTTAACGATTATAAAGAAGGCATCTATCTTGTTACGGTTATAGCTATGGATGGAAAGATTTTTAAATCAAAACTGGTTAAAAAATAATCCATAAGCAGACAGCTAAAACCAAGAATACTACAACATTTTTTGATTGCGACGGCGGGCTATGATATATACCCGCCGTTTTGCATTTTAAGTTTTATCAGTTGCCGGCTTGAAGCTATTCTTCATTAAAAATGCATTTGGTATATTTGCGATACCCGTAACTAAAGCTGTTGCCTAATTGAGAGCCTTTCTTTTTATACTTGTGTTTTGTATCGCCCAGCATGCGGCTTTTGGTGCTGCGAAAGACTCCCTGTTTGCACAGCTCAGCCATGCCGTAAAGAACAAGCGAGCCTATACACAAGAAAAAGACAAGCGCATTTCGGTCTATAAGAAATTGCTGGCTGGCGAAAATTCTCCAGAAGAACAGTATAAGATAAACGAAAGCCTGTATAAGGAATACCGAAAGTTTAAGATCGATTCGGCTATTTACTATGTCAACCAAAATACAGAACTGGCAGCACAGCTGCAGAATAACGATTTAGGGGTGGCTTCGCAGATTCAATTGGCGAACCTTTATTCGTCGTCGGGAAAATACAGAGAATCAGAAGCTATACTCAAAAGCATCGACAGCAAGAAGCTGGCAAAGCCGATTCAGGTGCTGTATTATGAATTCTACAGCCAGTTTTTCGAGCATTATGCGACCAACAATTACAGCAAGTTCTATATCGAACAGATTGAGGTATATCGTGATTCGCTGTTGCATGTTCTAGATCCGAACTCGATCAAATATAAGATCAACCTGGCCCAGCAGAACATCTATAAAAACAGATTGGACGTTGCCAAAAAAGACCTGCTGTATTTGATGCGCACGTCAAAAGCAAAGGACGAGAATTACGCCATGTTCGTCTATTTATTAGGAGATATTTCTGGACTCCAGAAACGTTGGGACGACCAGCGGATGTACTACAGCCGCGCCGCGATAACTGATATCGAAAACGCCATTAAAGACAACGCGGCCATACAGAACTTGGCGGTTATTTATTATGATTTGGGCAATATCGATAGGGCGTATAGCTGTGCCCAATCGGCTATCGAAGATGCCATATTCTGCAACGTCAAATTCCGCACCCTGCGCATGTCCGAGCTGTATTCGATTATCAATACGGCCTATCTCGACAAGGAAGCGAAAAACAAAAGCGAGCTTAAAAACTACCTGATTCTTATCAGCGTGCTGACCGTATTCCTGGTGCTGGCCATCGTGTATGTGTACCGACAGATGAAAAAAGTGTCGCGCGTCAAAGAAGAACTTTCAAAAACCAGCCAGAAACTGGCTGAACTGAACAAAGAAATACTGTCGGCCAACGAAAACCTAAAAGACACGAACGGGCAGCTCTACGAATCCAACCGTATCAAAGAAGAATATATCGCCTATTTTTTCGATATCTGTTCTGCCTATATCAACAAGATGGAGGACTATCGGAAAATGCTGAACCGCAAAGCCCTTAACAAACAGCACGACGAACTGTTCAAATTGCTGAAATCAACCGATATTGTCGACAACGAGCTGGAAGAACTGTACAAGAGCTTCGATACGATATTTATCAGCCTCTATCCTTCGTTTGTTAAAGAATTCAATGCCCTGCTATTGCCAGAAGAACAGGTCACGCCAAAAGCCAACGAAATCCTGAATACCGAATTAAGGATTTTCGCCCTGATACGCTTGGGCATTACCGACAGTGTCAAGATAGCCGCCTTCTTGCGCTATTCCTTAAGCACGATTTATAATTACCGCACGAAAGCCAGAAACAAGGCCGCCGTTTCCCGTGAAGAGTTTGAAGTCATGGTCTCTAAAATAGGCGTGATACAAGCAAAACAATAATCTGCTACCTCGCAGGAAATTCAATACTGCTGCACAGTAGAAAAGCAATTATTGTACAACTGTATAGCTAATGTAGGGGTGTCAAAATCCATTTTAAACTTTCTATTGGGACTACTTTTTGAAGACCTCTTTTTGATGTAATCCCCTGTATTATCAAGGTGTTACCTTTTTGAATCACTACTTTTTTACTCGCGTCTTCCCAAACGCAACTATAACGTTATAGTTTTACATTCGAATCCGGATTTCAAACCAAGATTCAAATGTAAAACCTCCATAAAACCACACTTAGTTTTATTTGTTATGAAAAAAAGTATAATCACATTTTTGACCTGCTGCTTGGGAATCGTATCACAGGCACAGCAATCAAAAGACCCTAAAATGAATGCCTTCATCAACGACCTGATGAAAAAAATGACGGTAGAAGAAAAGCTGGGGCAGTTAAACCTTCCGAGCCAAGGCGACATCATTACCGGACTGGGCACTAACGACAACATTGGCGCCAAGATCAGAAAAGGCCAAGTAGGAGGCCTGTTTAATATAAAAGGTGTTGATAAGATCAGAGAAATCCAGCGCATTGCAGTAGAAGAAAGCCGCTTGAAAATCCCGATGCTTTTTGGGATGGATGTAGTGCACGGTTATGAAACTGTATTTCCGATTCCGTTAGGACTGGCGTGTTCTTGGGACATGAATGCTATCGAAGAATCAGCCCGAATTGGCGCAACAGAAGCCAGTGCCGACGGTATCAATTGGACCTTTGCGCCTATGGTGGATATTGCTCGCGACCCGCGTTGGGGACGTGCCTCTGAAGGAAGCGGTGAAGACCCTTTTCTGGGCGGACAGATTGCCAAAGCGATGGTACGAGGATTTCAAGGAAAAGACAACAGCTTTTCGTCGAATACCAACATCATGGCGTGTGTGAAGCACTTTGCCCTGTACGGAGCAGGCGAGGCAGGAAGAGACTACAATACCGTAGACATGAGCCATGTTCGAATGTACAACGACTATTTCTATCCGTATAAAGCAGCAGTAGAACAAGGTGTCGGCAGCGTGATGGCTTCCTTCAATGTTGTTGATGCTGTGCCTGCACACGCCAACAAATGGCTATTGACGGATGTATTGCGCAAGCAGTGGAACTTTGACGGCTTTACGGTTGCCGATTATGGCGGCGTGAGCGAAGTCGTTGCTCATGGATTGGGCGATTTGCAGACCGCATCTTCGTTAGCGCTTGCCGCCGGCTTGGATATGGACATGGTAAGCGAAGGCTTTCTTACAACACTTAAAAAATCATTAGACGAAGGCAAAATTACCGAAGCACAGATTGATACTGCTTGCCGTCGCATATTGGAAGCCAAGTACAAGCTAGGATTGTTTAAAGACCCATATAAGTTCTGCGATGCCTCTCGTGCCAAAAAACAGATTTTTACCAAAGAACATAGAAGCATAGCCCGCAGGATCGCTTCAGAAAGCTTCGTATTGCTCAAGAACGATAAAAATATCCTTCCATTGGCGAAAAACAAGACGATAGCAGTAATCGGTCCGCTGGCCGACAGCCGATCGAATATGGTCGGAACCTGGAGCGTTGCCGCCAAGCTAGACAAGCCGTCTTCATTAATCGAAGGATTAAAAGAAGTAGGAGGCAGCCGTACGACCATCCTCTATGCCAAAGGCTCGAACCTGCTTAGCGACCCTAAGATGCAGCAAGATGCCACGATGTTCGGACGCGACATACCGCGCGATAACCGAACAGAAGAAGAGCTGACGAAAGAAGCGTTGGCCATTGCCGCAAAAGCCGATGTTATCATTGCGGCTATGGGAGAAGCTTCTGAAATGAGCGGCGAATCCAGCAGCCGTACCGATATTGGTATTCCGGAGGTACAGAAAAGATTGCTGGCCAAATTATTAGAAACAGGCAAGCCCGTTGTCTTGGTCCTTTTTGCCGGACGTCCGATGACTTTGGTCTGGGAACAAGAAAACGTTCCGGCCATCCTGAACGTATGGTTTGGCGGAACCGAAGCAGCACAGGCTATTGGCGATGTCGTATTTGGAAATACCAATCCGAGCGGCAAATTGGTTTCTACTTTCCCAAGAAGCGTGGCGCAGATTCCATTGTACTACAACCATCTGAATACAGGAAGGCCAGCCTCTGATAAAGGGTTTGAGAAATTCCGAAGCAATTATATGGACGAGAAAAATGGGCCGCTGTATCCGTTCGGATTCGGATTAAGCTACACGCAATTTGAATACGGCGACATCAAGCTCAATAAAACAGACCTGGATGCGAGCGGAACGATAACTGCAACCGTTACGGTAAAGAATACAGGAAAGACAGAAGGTGCCGAAGTCGTGCAGCTGTATATAAGAGACTTGGTCGGCAGTATTTCAAGACCCCTAAAAGAATTAAAAGGATTTGAAAAAATCAAGCTGAAAGCAGGCGAGTCAAAAACTGTCAGCTTTACCATAAACGCCGAATTATTAAAATTCTACAATTCCAATATCGAATATGTAGCAGAGCCGGGAGAATTTGAAGTCATGATTGGCACCAACAGCCAAGACGTCAAAACGGGCCGATTTAATCTAAAATAACCGTTTTTATTATAGTTATTTTTTTGTGATGGAAATAGCCTGTAAGCAATTACAGGCTATTTTGTTGTATGCTATAAGCACGGCCTAGCTAAAGTGCGTGGGTACTCGGGCAGGCGATACGCCATATTTCTTTTTAAAAGCGAAAGAAAAATGCGATAAGTCTTCAAAACCGACTTCGAGATAGACTTCGGTCGGTTTTTTCTTTTTTTCGACCAGCTGATAATAGGCCAGCTCGAGCCTTTTTTCCGTCAGCCACTTTTGAGGCGTTGCCTTGAAATGTTTTTTAAAATCCCTGTTGAAAGTAGACAAGCTCCGTCCGGTCAGGTAGCCTAGTTTCTCCATAGGCATGTTGAACATGAAATGGCGCTGCATAAAATCGACCAAGTCAATTTTGCCAGGCTCGTCAAAATTAGCGAGTACGCTGTCTACGTCGCTATCAATCGCTCTTAAGATACTGATGGCTTCCGTAATTTTTAGGGATGCAATGTTTTCAGGAAACGCTCCTTCCATATCAAAATAAGGAATCACAGAAGCAAGGCAGCTTTCCAGCAGCGGATGGTTCTTAAAGCTATATATTTTCTGCGAAGGCTTTATCCTGCTGTCGATCTCGACCTTTTCATAGAACTTCTTTAATCGTTCTGTCGAAAGGTGCATGACCACTGTCTTATGCGGCTGTCCGTTTTTTGGATAATTGATGACCGTAGCCAATACGTTTCTCGGAATCAGGAAAATGTCGCCTTCCTTAAAGTGGAAAACCGCATCCGCCTGTATGATTTTAGTTTCTCCCGAAATAAACCAAATGAGCATGTGATCCTCAAAAATCAGATCCGATTTAAAAAGCCTGTCCTCATAGCTGGAGAGCTTGATATCGCGCGTCAGGTATTTAGATATAGGATTCATAAATAAGCAAGTTCAGGAATTTCGCCAACCCAAAGATACTAAACCCAAAAATTAATCCGATGGATTGGCGATAAGAATACGTTCCTCTATTAGTCGATTTTAAAAGATACTCCCGTCATTTCCTCACTTGCTTCCCACAATCTTGCAGCGTTGCTTTTATCGAGCGAATACAAACGCACGCCGCTTGAAGCTCCTGCAGCGGCACTATCGTCAAGCAATTCGGCAACTTCCACATCTTCGCAATAAACGCCTCCGATAGACTCAAGTAACGGACTTGTCGCGCACCATACTGTCGTAGCTGCGCCCTGCGGAATAGTTTTCAGGCTTGCCGCTACTTCTGGAAAGATATTGCCATCGGCATCACAAAAGCCCATCTTTTGGAATAGCTCTAAAGGCGCTTCCCTTCCTAATTCCGTTCCGCCTATGGAGCCGGGATGTAATGAATACGCTCGTATGCCGAATTTTTGCGCTCGGCTGTCTAATTCAAGAGAAAACAAGTTGGTTGCTGTTTTTGACTGTCCGTACGCCTGCAGCGTTTCGTATTCCCTATAAAGGAAATTAGGGTCGTCAAAATCAAAAGGCGCTATGTGGTGGCCCAAAGACGATACATTGACTACTCTTGCTCCGTTTGCTTTTTTTAGGGCAGGAAACAGTCTTGCCGTAAGGTGGAAAGTACCTAGATAATTAGTAGCCAATTGCGACTCGAAGCCGCGGCTGTCCCTGCGAAGCGGCACCCACATGATGCCCGCATTGTTGATCAGCAGATGCAAGGGCCTGCCCGACGCCAAGAATTTTGCAGCAAAGGCATCGATAGAAGCAGGGTTTATGACATCGAGCGCTTCGACTTCTACATTGTTAATACCTAGCAAGTTTCTTTTGGCTTTTTCGATATCCCTTGCCGGCACGATTACCGTGGCTCCGGCAGCAGCCAGCGTTTTTGTGGTTTCCAGGCCAATGCCCGTGTTTCCTCCTGTCACAATTGCGATTTTTCCTGTAAGGTCGATGCCTTTAATAACATCAGTTGTCGTCGATGCTGCATTGTAGCCAGAACCTATCGGCTGCTGCAATGCTCCTTGATAATTGTCGTGTCTCATTTTTAATTGTATTACTGTTATGAGGCAAAATTAGACACGGAACAGCCTCATGACTTTGTTTTAAAAGTCAATTTAGTTTGTTTAGAATGTCATCTGGATGGAAGATTATGGTGTTATATCTACTTGCCTTGGGAAATTTTTGATTTTAGAGGGTTGATTTTGGGGTGTTTGCGTAAAGTTTTTAAATTTTAAACCAAATACATTGTATAGCAATGTATTTGGTTGTATGTTTGTCTCATGGAAGAAAACTTTACAACCAAATGGATATCGCAGCTCAAGAAAGGTACTCTGTCCTTCTTGGTGCTTAGTATTTTGAAAGACGAGAAGGAATACTACGGATACGACCTCATCAATGAGATAAAAAAGAAAACGAGCATCGACATTGCCGAAGGCACGCTTTATCCCTTGATGAACCGACTAAAAAAGGAAGATCTGGTAGCCTCTCAATGGGTCGAGCAGGAGTCTGGCATTCCCCGGAAATATTATAAGATTACTCCGCTGGGACTGGCTACCGTTACCGAAATGAAAAATTATTGGGACAACCTCAATGCAACAATTAATCTGATATGAAATTCAAAGAAATAGAATTTAAGGACCAAAGCGCAAAAAGAATCTACCTCGATTATGTGTCAAGAGTCCAGCACGCCACAAAAGTGCTGAACAAAGAAAACCAGCAGGAAGTACTGTTGGAAATCAACAGCCATATTTATGAAAGCCTTAGCGATTATCCCGAAAACGGAAAAGGGGAGGTTGAAAGATTGCTGGATAGCCTTGACAAGCTAGGGCAGCCAGAGGTTTTCCTAAAGCCTTTGGTGGCAGAGAAGAAATTAGACGAAGCCACAAAAACCTTTAATCCCGTCAAGATTGTCAAAGCACTGGCGTTGAATATCGGAAATGGTATTTCGTATGCCGTCTTTGCGGTGCTCTATCTGTTACTGTTTGGTTTTCTTTTCCTGATTATAGCTAAGATTGCCGATCCGCAAAACGTAGGACTGTTTTACCGTCCGAACCAAGTTTTTATTCTCGGCTATTATAGCAAAAACGGAATCAGCTATACTGCCTACGAACAGCTAGGCAATTGGTTTATACCCTTGATGCTAGCGCTCGCTGTCTTCTTTTACCTGCTTATCACGCTACTACTACGATTAAAAAGAACCTTGAAATAATATACAATGACTAAAAAAAACATAGCAGGACTATTGTGCTGCTTTATCTCATGCCTTGCATCTGCGCAAAAGATAGACACGCAGCAACTCGACCGTTATTTTAACGCGTTGGAAGAAAACAACAAATTTATGGGCAGCGTTGCCGTTTCGCAAGATGGCAAGATCATCTATGCCAAGGCCATCGGTTTTTCTGATCTTGAAAACAATACGAAAGCCAATACGGCTACCAAATACAGGATCGGTTCTATCTCGAAGACCTTTACGTCGGTTTTGGTCTTGAAGGCCTTTGAAGATAAAAAGCTGGACTTGGATACCACGATAGAAACGTTTTTTCCGACCATCAAAAACGCCAACAAGATTACCATACGGCAGCTGCTTAGGCACCGAAGCGGTATCTATAATTTTACGGATGATGAAGAGTTTAAGATATGGAAAACGCAAGCCAAGACCGAAAAAGAAATGGTAGCGATTATCGCAAAAGGAGGAAGCGATTTTGAGCCGGATACACAAGCTGCCTACAGCAATTCAAATTATGTATTGCTGACGTATCTTTTGGAGAAGACCTACAAAAAGCCGTATTCTGAATTGCTGAAAACCTATATTGCAAAGCCAGCCGGACTGAAAAATACCTATTTTGGAGGGAAGATCAATACGAAGAACAATGAAGCCGCATCGTATGCGTTTGCCGATGGCTGGAAGCTGGAATCGGAAACGGATAGCTCGATACCTTTAGGCTCTGGAGGAATCGTTTCTACGCCCAGCGACCTCGTACACTTCAGCGATGCGCTTTTTACTGGGAAATTGCTAAAAAAGGAAACCTTGGAACTGATGAAGACCATCAAGGATACTTATGGCATGGGGCTTTTGCAGCTTCCGTTTTATGAAGACATAGCTTACGGACATCGTGGAGGGATTGATAAATTTACTTCTGTCTTTTCGTATTCTTCCGATAAAAAGCTCTCCTTTGCCCTGACCTCGAACGGATCAAACTACAACGGTAATGAAATTCCTGTTGTCGTGCTGAGCGCAGTCTATGAAAAGCCGTTTGATATTCCGGAATTCAAGACCTTCCAAAACAATCCTGAAGACCTTGAAAAATATGTCGGGACCTATGCGTCGAGTCAGCTCCCGTTCAAATTAACTGTATCAAAAGAAGGCAAGACGCTTGTAGCACAGGCTCCTGGACAAGCTCCGTTACAGCTAGAAGGCATTGAAAAGGACAAGTTTGCTTTTGAAAAAGCAGGAATCATTTTGGAATTCAAACCAGGAGAAAAGGCCATGGTGCTAAAACAAGGCGGCGGAGAATTTGCATTTGTGAAGGAATAAAGGCATTCGCATCGAGCTGTTTTTTTTCGTATTTTTAAGAGGAATAAGCCTTAATTATTAATAATTTTTATAACTGTAAAATATTATTAATTTGACTTATGAGCAGATAGCAGGTAATTTTGCCCTGTATTTCAAATACAAACAAATAAATGTATCTATCTTAAATCTTTAAAAAAATGAAAACAAGACTTTCCTTCCAAAAAATCAAAGCTGTATTTTTTACGGCTGTCATGATGAGCTTGTTCGGCTATGCTCCAAAAGCAATGGCACAGACAGGACAAACGGTTAAAAATGTCGTATTGGTCCATGGGGCTTTTGCAGACGGTTCAGGCTATAATGCGCTGTATGATATTCTTACGAAAAGAGGATATAACGTTACGGTCGTGCAAAATCCGCTAAGCTCGCTGGCTGCCGATGTTGAGGCTACGCTTGCTGCATTAGACAGACAAGACGGACCAACGATCTTGGCAGGGCACTCTTATGGTGGCTCGGTCATCACGCAAGCGGGTTCTCATAAAAATGTAGCCGCATTGGTTTATATCGCCGCCTTTCAGCCGGATAACGGAGAGTCTGCGTTGGATTGGGCACAAAAACTGCCGCCTGCACCAGAAAACGGAATCTTGCCTCCAGATGAAAAAGGCGTGCTTTATTATGACAAAGCAAAATACCATGCTGGCTTTTGTGCCGACATTCCTAAAGAGAAAGCCGATTTTATGTATGCTTCACAAGGAAGGTTCTTTGCTCAAGCGATTGCTGCCAAGATAACCGACGCCGCATGGAAAACAAAACCTTCTTACGGAATAGTAGCTACTCAAGATAAAAGCATATTGCCAGAAATACAGCGTACTATGTATAAAAGATCGAATGCCAAAATCACCGAAATAAAAGGCAGCCACGTCGTGTTTATGTCGCAGCCGCAGGCCGTTGCTGATGTCATCATCAAGGCATCAAAAGAAGTAAAAAAATAAGAAAGCTAACGCAAGGCTTCGGGAGTCTTGCCTTATAAATCCAAAAAAGAAGAACGGGCCTGTATAGATCCGTTCTTCTTTTTTTAGGCAGCCCATAAGACTGCCATTGAAAGCCATGCTTGCTCGTTAAATAGGCGGAAGGTTCTTGCCCAGATACGACTCGACAAAATCCTTTTTGTAGACTTCGCCTATCGGTATTTCAATAGTATTGATATAGATGGTATGGGCATCAAAAGAAGTAATGTGCTCAGTATTGACCACAAACGATTTGCTGACCCTCATAAAATGGTCGGAAGCAATCAGCTCGTGCACGGTCTTGAGGTTCATTCCGGCAATAATCTTGTTGTTTTCGAGATGGATCACGGCAAAATCTTTGAGTCCCTCGAGGTACAGTATATTCTTATAGGTAATCTTATGGTAGCGTCGGTCTGCCTTGATAATCATAAACTCCTTTTCCATCTTTTCGGGAGCCGGCTGGCTGCCGTTGAGAAATTGGTGATAGGCAGTCGCTTTCTGCAACGCTTTTTCCAGGCGTTCTTGAGATATCGGCTTCAGCAGGTAATCGATAGCATCTACGGAATAACTGTCGAAAGCATACTGCGGAAAGGCCGTCGTGAAAATAATCAATGTCTCTTTTGGAACTTTTACGGCAAACTCCAAGCCCGTCAGTCCCGGCATTTCGATGTCAAGGAAAATGAGATCGGTGTGGTTGCCTGTCAAGTATTCCAATGCCTTGTCGGCACTGTTGAATACTTCGCTTATCTCGATGCCTCCAATGGTTTGCAAGTGGAACAGGAGGCCCCTGCGTGCCAAAGGCTCATCATCTACTATGATGCATTTCATAACGGTATGGTTAAGGTGACTTTATACAATTCTTCGGTTTCATATAATTCCAGGTCATGCCTGCCTTCGTACAAAAGGTCGAGCCTTCTTCGGATGTTGGCTAATCCCAGCCCGCCTTCTTCCGGCCGAGGCGAGATGACTTTGGATTTGGTATTCTGGCAAGTAAAGACCAGCTTGTCCTTGCTCGATTTAAACGATAGGCTGACATTCGAAGGGGCATTCGCTGTCTTGCTGTGCTTGGCCGCATTTTCTACAAAAATAAGGAAGAGGTTAGGCGGAATCGACAGCAAGGCGGTTTCTTCGGGTGAATGGTTTTCAATCGAAAAGCTGAAATCGTCTCTTCGGATGTTTTCCAGTTCCAAGAAATTCGTAAGGAACTTGATCTCCGATTGCAAGGATACCGTATTCTTATTGTTGTCATAGAGCAGATAACGCAGGAATCCGGATAGCTTCATGATGATTACCGAAGCAATTTTAGGCTCCGTAAAAACAAGCGTATTTACGTTATTGAGCATGTTGAATAGGAAGTGCGGATTGAGCTGGTTTTTTAGCTCGCCCAGTTCTGCCTCTAGCGAGCTTTTTTTCAAGTCGCTCATGCGCACGGCATCCCTGCGGCCACGCTGGAACAGCTTTATGCTGGTGGAAGCTAGCATGACAATAATCCACAGGTTTGTATGGTCTATGATAGCCATAAACAGGCTTGAATTTTCCTGTTCTTTGAAACTTCTGTATCCTTCGAACTTGTACTGCAAGGTGCCTTCGATGCCTACATAAAACAGTATAATCATAAAAATGAGTACCAGTAGGTACTGTAGGTATTTTTCTTTAAAGAGGAGCCTGGGTACCAGTACGTACATGTTCAGGTAGACCAGCAGTGCAAACGACAATGTATTTGCTACCCTGAGATAAAAGGCATAATTGCCCGTAAGCTCTATAGGTCCCATGGGTTGGCTGAATTCGGTTAGGATAAGATACAGCCATATCACCAGGTGTCTGTAGATGCGGTAGCGCTTTTCTATTAAAAAATTAACCATCGGGCTCGGCTGGGAGGATAGTTCTTTTGCCATCAGTCTATTTTTTTGTAAAGGAACTAAAAAAGCAGGCTTGTTTGTAGTTTCTATACCAACCTTATAATTTTCTCTACCAACCCGGCCTGTTTTTGGGATGAAAGCCGAGTAGTATATGTCCTAGCGTTTTAGTAAGTAGTAGCTATGTAGCAGTTTCGTTGCACTCTTGTTCGGGTTTTGCCCTGTTTTTGGCATATAAACCAAAAGAGGATCGGAAGGAGACTGGGAGAAAACTGGGAGATAACTGCCAGAACATACGGTATGGATACGGTATAGCTATGGTATGGCTACGCTTTAGCTGCGGAATAGCCGAGGTATATGACGGGGTAATACAGGAGTTGGAATTGGCCTCAAGTAGGAAGGCAATTGTATAGGAAAGAAGTATAAAGATAGGTGTTTTTGTTGTTTTGTAGCTAACTTGTTGATATTATTTTGTATAGCCTTTTTTGATGATGTTGTTTTAACATAATTAAGTAAGATTTTTATGTAAAAAATGTTACATTTGGTATACCAAATCTAAACAACATACACTATGGGCATTATTATATCGAAACTGGCCTTGAGCCAAACGAATACGGTTCCTTTTGAAATTGACCTTAGAGATTCTGACTATCCTATCGCGCCGTTGGTATTTGCCGAAAATACGGCAGAGCAAGACACTTTCCGGTTGCGGATTATTGCTTGTATTCCTTCTGATATCACGTTGCCGCCTACCTTTTTGGTAGAGGAGGACGGCAATCCGGTCAAGGTGAGCATTGCCGGAGGGCAGACGGTCTCGGCTCGCAGCTTTATTATAGAGTATGATGATTCTACGAGCACGCCCGAACAGCAATTTACGCTGTGGAGTATTGTTGTAGAATACAGCCTGAGGGGTATGACTTCTGTAGATTATATCCTTACCCGTCTTAGAAACATTGACCCAAAAACATCAAGGGGTACTGTGACGACCGTGCAGGAAGCCTAAGGTTTTTGAAAAAAACAACCTACCCATGCTAAAACCTACTATTTTTTACTGCTTCTTTTTTATGCTGTTCTGTTCTTCTATGCTGTCCCAAGAAGAATCGGAAATGAAGACGTTTGTCGGAGAGATGAAAAAGAAATCGCAAGTCTATAAGGACGCGATTAATTTTAGAAAAGCGCAATTTTTTTTTCTTACGAAAGAATGGGACTCGACCTTGTTTTATTCTATGAAACAGCTGGATGCTGCACCTGTGGCCGAATTGGATGATTATTGCCATTTCTTCAGGGGCGTGAGTTTTAAAAAAAAAAGCTTTTTGACGGAGCCAAGAAAGAGTTCTATCTGATCTCGAAATCCTTTCCGTTCTACTATAAAGTCAAGACGCATCTGGGAGAAATCTTTCTGGAACAGGAAAACTATTCTAAGGCAATTGACTATTTCAAGGAAGTAGAGGAATTGCCAAACAAGGAGCGTTATGATTTCAAGGCAAGCGCGCTGTATCATAACTTGGGAATTTCTTATTTCCATATCGAGCAGTATGCCGAAGCAGAGAAATACCTCTTCCGTAGCTTGGAACTGCAGGAAAGGGATAAAGACACTGTTAGGATGGTCAGTTCGTATATGGACATTGCGAATTTGTATTATGCGCAGTATAAGGACAATGAGGCAATACCGTATTTTGAGAAGGCCTACCAACTGTCTAAAAAAACCAAAGACTTTGAGCTAAAACAGAACTCGGCCTTAAATATGGCAGTGATGGAGGAGAACCGGAAGCAGTTTTCTAGGTCATTGGAATACCGCAAGGAGTATGAGAGCTGGAGGGATTCGCTAAACAACCAGAACAAAATATGGGCGCTGGCGGAACTGGAAAAGGAGTATGCGGTAACCGAAAAGGAAAAGGAAATCAAGGTGCTGAGAACGGAGAACAAACTGAAGATTGCCGAGCGCAATGCCTTGCTGCTTTCGTCTGTTTTCTTGATGGTGCTGTTTGGTGCGGGAACTTATTTCTTTAGGCAAAAGATAAAAAGCAACCGAATCATACTATCGCAGAAGAAAGATCTTGATCAGTTGAACCTGACGAAGGATAAGTTATTTTCGATCGTGAGCCACGATTTGAGGTCGTCTGTAAATGCCCTGAAAACCAGCAATAAGCAGTTGTTTGAGCAATTGGAAGCGAAGAGCTGGGCCCAACTGGATAAACTGCTGCAAAGCAACAGCTCGATTACCAATAGCATCTATAATTTGCTGGATAACTTGCTGAACTGGTCGATGCTGCAGACCAAGCAGCTGTATTTTAATATAGAAGCTATACACCTGCCATCGGTCGTACAGCAGGTAGCATATAATTATAAGCCGTTGATGGCCTATAAAAACATTGCGTTTGAATATGCTATTCCGAAGGGTATGTATGTGCAGGCTGATCTGGATTCGGTCAAGATTATCTTGAGGAATTTGTTAGACAATGCTATCAAGTTTTCTAAAGAAAAGGGCATAATAAAAGTATATTGCGAGGCTGGGGCAGCAGATTCTTGTCATCTGGTCGTAGAAGATTTGGGAGTAGGCATGCCGGAAGAAACCCGAGAAGAACTGCTACGGGAGTCAATACTGCTCAACAAGAAAAAAGGGCAAAACGAGATTGTAGGCACGGGATTAGGGCTGCAGCTGTGCAAGGAAATGGTGAAGAAAAATAACGGGCTGTTGTTGATAGAAAGCCAAGAGAATATAGGAACCAAAATTATAATTCAATTACCCAAAACAGCAAAATGATGGAAGGCATCTATTGAAAGTATTTTGGCAGAAGGCAATCATTTTGTAAAAGCGCCTGCTATTCATGCTGTGTTTGGCAGGCCTTATAGCAAAGAATAGGCATTTTGTTACATTCTATTCTTCTTGCTTTATTTTTGAGAGTAGTATTGCGTTACAGAATAGGATCCAGCATGCCCAAATATCTTTTCTTCAAAACAAAAAAAATGAAAACGAAACAGAACAAACAATCTTGCAACTATTTTTTAATCCGTAAAATATAATCACATGGACAGAATTAGATTAAACTTTATCAACAGATCAAATGATACCAATAATAGCAGTGTCGTGATTTTTCAACAAAATGTGGCAGAAGATTTCGGAGAACTTGCCATAGCGTGGAAAGTAATCGAAAATTGCGGACGGCTTGACAACCATCCTTTTGTCTTCCCGTTACTTTTCAGCGTATCGGCAAGCGATTCTTATGGAAATTATACGCCGCTGCTTACGGCTTATGATGGACAGGCTTTTGATATGATAAAAAGCACTTCAGGAGATATCCTCCAACTGTCTTCGACTCCTGCGACAAGTCCGACAGAAGTTGAAGTAAGAAACCAGTTGATACAAGGCGCTATTAATGCCAACTGCTACAAAGACGGCAAATTGCTGGCTACCAAAACAAGTTTGGCGCCAGGACAAAAAGCAGTGTTTGAATTCCAACCTAGGATTTATATAGGAGTTGTTTCTCAGATTCGAGAAGGTGAGGTGATGAATTCGGCTATTATTTCCCAAATCAACTCGGAAATCAACTTGTTCGGCATCACGAGTGCGGATATCGTAATGACAGGAGGCGGTCCTGGCAAATCGTCTCCGGCATTTAGCTTTACATTGGAAAATATCAACAAATAATTTCGATACAATCATAACCGATACACAATTACTAACGAACTTAAAAATACATACAATGGAAAATGTAGAAGAAAACACTTGGTATACGGGCGACTGGCGACCTGATGGCAATAATACCCAAGCCCCTTATAATGGACTGAAAATTGTGGCAACAGCAAATTATAGCGAAAAAACCAATCCGCCGACTGCAAGAAAATTAGTTTCTGTAGACTTGGAGGTAGTAGACTACACCTACAATCCGAATGGGGTATCGAGTTCCTTGCAACTGACTAAATCGGCTGTATGGTATGCTATTCCGATACCACCAGATACTACAGTATCGCCGCCAGAACCCAATATGCAGTTTACGGTGGTCGGTGTAGGCGGCAATCCGCTAGGCCATATAAGGTTAGACGTCACGCCAGTAGGTAGTTTCGTCAACATCCAATTTAGTTATGGGCCAACGAGTAGGAAAAGAGAAGAAATCGGCTATATCATGAGGTTTCCGAATCAGGACGACACTATTCAAGTAGAAGGATAACCTTTCTGTTTTCCGCAAGCCAAAAAGCCCATTATAGATGGGCTTTTTTAGTATAAGGGTTTGTATAAAGCTAAGAGTACAGCGCTTGTTTAAAGAACTTTGTTCGGCTTGCTCACATATTTATTGCCTATCACAAAAAACCGCCAAGGCAAAAGCGCGTGCTCTTGTGCATAGGCAACGCCTACACGAGGTACTGCTGCAATTTCATCGGCCGTATAGCGAATACCATGGTCTTCAATCCAGATTTCTTCTCCAGTTAATTCTTTTTTATTAAAGGAATGATCAATACCCAAAGCTTTAGCGGCAGAGCCAGGGCCGGAGGAAATAGCGGCTTTTGTCGCGGGCATCGTCCGTCTGAGTTCCATGGTTTCTATGCCGATGAGTGGTTCTATAGCTCTTATCAGTACCGCATGGGGCTCTCCCAGACCAGAACTCACGACATTGAAGAGATGGTGTATGCCGTAACACAGATAGACATAGGAAACGCCGCCTTCGCTATAGAGTGTCTCTGTCCGATTAGTACGCCGGCCACCATAGGCATGCGATGCCTTGTCTTGCACGCCAAAATAGGCTTCGGTTTCTACGATTACGCCTGCGGTTACTTTACCATCAATTTGGGTAAAAAGCACTTTTCCCAAAAGGTCTTTGGCTAAAAAGATTACATCTTGATTGAGATAATAGGAGAGTTGTAGCTTCAAAATCAATTCATTTATTGTTTCGTAAATAGGGGATAGTTGATATAAAATTCCCATCGGAAGGGTCAAGAACTCCTATCGACACAAAGGTATCGCAACCTCGGAGACATTTCTAACGGATGAAGGTAAAAAGTTATTCTGAACTAAACGTGCTTCTGTTTTCAAATCTCACTTTTCTTTGTCTACGTTAGTAAAAGAAAAAGCCACTCTTTTGAGTGGCTTTTTCAACTATAGTAAGCAAACAGTCCTAAAATGGATTATACGAAAAACCAATATTGAAATAGCCGTTCATATCTTGCTTTACTTCAAGATTGTCTTTGTCGCGTCTTTCGCCTCGTTCAGATAACTGACCTCCAAAGATGTTGGCAACGCCGCCTCTAAAGGTTGCGATCAGGCTTTTGTTGAGGTGGTATTCATAAATAAAGCCTGTCTTGACTTCGTTTCGGCTAAAGCTGTTTACGTTGGCAAAACCAGATTGGCTCGTGTAGGTGTAAAAACCTTCGCTTTCGAAAGCGCTTCCTAACGACAGCCTGCCGTTTTCGAGCAGCGGCCTTCTCATGTAGATATATCGTGGAACGATGAGGTCAAGCGTCCAAGCGGATCCTGCAAACTTGTGTTCGTAAGTGAAAACAGGGAGGGCCGGAAATTGAGAAGCGGGATCGACAAAGGCGACAAAACCTGCCCCGATGGTAGTTCTTTCGTTTTTCTTTAGGATGAGGGTGGTGAGAATCATACCTGTAATTCGTTCATAGCCTTCGTCTGAGCCGTCTGCAGTGACCGTGGCATTGAACATCACGGGCTTCTTAAAGAGCATCGAGAACTTGGTATAGCTGAGCGAGGTAGAGAAAAAGTGGTAGTCTTCACTTTTGGTCAGCGGAAAATCTTGGAAGTCTTCTGATACATTCCTGACTTTTTCTATGTCGAATGATTCCAGCTTGTATCTTGCCGATGCGGTTATCGACCAGGTTGGTTTTTTAATCAGCTGTACGTTCATTGCGGCCTTGAATCTTCTTTGGCTTTTGATGGTGCCTTCTTCGAGGTCTTTTCTTTTGTATTCAGAATCATAGTCCGTTTCTGAAAACAGCTCGTACTGAAGGTCGAGGAACCGCGTGGTGGGAAACTTGTTGGTAATTGCCTTGCCGGCTCTTTTCTTGATAGAATCGGATTGGGTTTGCGCCGAAACAGACATGACGGGCAAGAGGAGAAGCACAAAAACATTTTTCATAGTTTATAATTTTAGGGGTTAATGTTACAGATTGTTTATTTTGCGGGAGGGTGGTTTGTGAACGGCATTGTTTCTTCTGATGATTTTACGGCAATGCTTGGCGCTATCAGCTTGTAGACTACTGGGGTCACCAACCTTGTCAAGACGGTGGAACTTATGAGTCCGCCAATGATTACCCATGCCAATGGTGAATAGAATGGGGAGTTTTCGAGCACTAACGGCACCAATCCCAGAATTGCGGTCATAGAAGTGAGGATGATGGGCAAGAAACGGGTTTCTCCAGCTACTTCAATGGCTTGGTCAATGTCCATACCTTCTTCGCGGAGCTGATTGGTGAAATCGACGAGAAGAATGGAATTTTTGACTTCTATTCCTGCCAGGGCAATGATACCGATGCTTGCCATAAAGGATAGCGTGTTTCCTGTCAAGAACAAGATGACCACGGCACCTACAATTCCCAATGGGATAACAGACAGGACGATCAGCGAGCTCTTGAATGTCCTGAACTCTAACAACAGGATGGCCATAAATCCGAAAACAGTGATGAGGATAATGGTTCCGAGCCCGCCGAAGCTTTCCTGGCTGCTTTCGAGTTCTCCAGCGGCTACATAGGAATAGCCTTCGGGGAACTGAATCTTATTTATTTTTTCTAGAATCTTCTGGGTGGTTTCTTGGGTATTGTATCCGTTTTTTACATCGCTTGTAATCAGGGCATATCTGTTTTTGTCATAGTGCTTGATGAGCGGTACTGAGGTTTCATATTTCAGGTCGGCGACTTGCTGTATCGGAATTAGATTGCCGTTTTGCGACGTGATGTATAGCTTTTGGAATATTTCGGGCTTTGGGTGCTTGTCTCGACTAACGGATACGTTTATTTTATAATTGTCTCCCTTTTCGTCTTTATAATCGGCAACATTCAGGCCGCTGATGCCCATGCGGATGGTCTGGTCGATAGTGCTTGAGGGCAATCCGATTAATGCAGCCCTGTCTTTGTTGATATTTACTTTTATGTCTGTTTTGTAAGTCTGCAACAGGTTGTTAGGATAGATAACGCCCTCGATGTTTTTAATTTCGGTTTCTACTTTTGCGGCCAAAGAGCGCAGGGTATCGAGGTTGTCTCCAAAGACTCTTATGGCGATGGGTGCTTCGATAGGCGGTCCTTGCTCGAACTGTTTTACTTCGATTTTTGCTCCGGAATAGTTCTCAAACTTGGCTCGGAATTTTTCTATGATCCCCTCTAATTCTTCGATATCCATTTCATGCAGTCGTATGAAGATCTGTGCATAATTCGCGGCATCTTTGTGCGGATTGACATTATAGTAGATACGGGGATTTCCTTGTCCGACATTCGTATAGACGGCTTTGGCTCTTTTGTCTTGCATGATTGTCTTTTCGACATATCGGGCAATCTCATTAGTCTTATAAAGATTGGTTCCCAAAGGGGTTTCGATATTGACTAAAAACATCGGCTTTTCGGACCTAGGGAAAAGACTGAAGCCTACGACGTTTGTCAGGGCAATGCTTCCGATGAACAGGGCAACGGCGATTCCGATCGTAAGATAGGGTCTCGCCAAGGCTTGGTGCAATACGGGTTTATAGACTTTGTTGATTCCTTTTTGTAATTTTCGCAATACGATGTTTCCTTCTTCGTGGCTGTGTCTTTTTAGGATAAGGCTCGCTAAAAATGGAACGACGGTTAGGGAAACTAATAGGGAAGCCAATACAGTCGTGATTACGGCCATCGGCATGCTTCGGATAAAATCTCCTGACACTTCGGGTAGGAATACTATCGGCAGAAAGGACACAATCAGGATGGCGGTACAGCCGATAATAGCGACACCAATCTGGTGCGTGGCATCGATGGCGGCTCGATAGGGAGAATGTCCGTTTCGGAGGTAGCGCTCAATGTTTTCGATGACTACGATACTGTCATCCACTAAAAGTCCTAATGCTACCACGAGTCCGACAATGGTAAGCTGGTTGATGGTATAGCCCATAGAATCTAAGAGGAACAATCCGATGGCGATGGAAAGCGGAATGGAAATCATCACGACGGTTGCCGCACGAAGCCCGAGCGGGGTGAGGGTGAAAATAACGAGCAGTATGGCTATGCCGAAATCCCTGAAGAAATGGTTAAGCCTGTGGCCCACATCTTCGGCTTGGATAAAAGTGTTTTCTAGTTTAATGTTGGCAGGAAGCTTGTGCGAGAATTTTTCAATTATTGGGGCGATGTTTTCATTGTTCTTGATAATGTTGGTTTCTTTTTTCTCGCTTACGGCTATGAAAATAGCACGTTTTCCGTTGTAGCGGGCTATGTAGGTTTCGTCTTCGTAGCTCATGGTGACATCGGCAACGTCTTTGAGGTAAACGATACTTTCTCCTGAGGTCTTGATGACTGTATTTCTTATTTCTTCGAGGTCTTTGTAATCGCCGCTGGTCTTGACATTGTATTTTTTGTCGCCTGCATCTACGCTTCCGGCCGGAATGTTTTCGGCTTCTCCCTGGATGGTGTTCATTATAGCATCGAGAGCGATGTGGTTGTTGGCGATTTTTTCGAGGTCTACATTGACCTTAATCTGCTGTGCAGGATAGGCGAGGATTTCTACTTTTTTGACAGCTCCTACTTTTTCGATTTGTTTTTTTAGTTCGTCGGCACTGTCATAAAGTTGTTTGTACGTTGCGGTGTTGCTCAACAGAGCAATCTGGTAAGTATTTACGTCGGAGGGATCGATCTGCTCGACTTCAAGGCTTTGGAGGTTGCTGGGCAATATGCCTCTTAGGCTGTTGATTTCGCGTACGACCTCGTTGTGTTTGTCATCTACGTTGACGCCATAGTCGAATTCTACGGTAGTGACAGAAACGCCGTCGTTGATTTCGGTTTTTATTCTTTTGACATCATTGAGTTCGTTAATTTTGTCTTCTATCGGCTTTACGATAAGTTTTTCCATGTCCTCAGGACTGGTTCCGGGATAGACGGCTACAATCGGAAAATTAGGCGCATGAACGACTGGGTCTTCGCCTCTCGGCATGTTCAAAAAGGAATTGAGCCCAAGCGCGAGCGCGAGCAGAAACACCACTATTGTAAATTGGTAATTCTTGACTGAAAAGTTTACTATTTTCATTGTATCGGGTTTAGGGGTGTCGTATTATTTGGTTCCTGAGAGCTTGATTTTGGAGTCGGGCAGGAGATAGGCAGAACCGTCGGTAATGACAGTGGTTGTGTTTTCTAATCCGGAGCTCACGGCTACGCGGTCATTTTCTGTGAAGGCAATTTTTATCTTGTGCTGTTTTATGGTCTTGCCGTCGGGCTCAAGGGAGTAGACCGTTCCTGAATTTTCGTTCGCTTCAACTATGGCCGCACTTGGAATAAATTGCAGGAGTTCTTTATTTGAGGGATGAATCTTGACTTTTGCTGCTAATCCGTTGGCGAATTTAGCGCCTTGCGGATTGATTTTCAGCTTGACAGAGAAGGTTCCGGTTTCTGGATTGGCACCTACGCCTATTTCTGAAACTATGGCTTCAAATTCCTTTTCGCCATAAGCATCGGCGGTAATGGTGGCTTTGTCTCCTTTTTTTAGCTTTACCCAGTCTTTGTCAGACAATCCTAGTCGGATTACCCAATCGTTGTTGTTGGTGGAATTGATAGTATAGACGGCTGTTCCTGCGTTGGCAATTTCGCCTTCGTTCATCAGTTTTTTGATGACGCTTCCGGATTGGTTGGCATAGATGGCAGCATGCTGCTTGTTGAATTTTGCAATCTGGTAGGCTTGCATTGCGGTGCTGAGCGCGGTATTGCTGTTTTCAAATTCTTCGGTTGTAGCCGCATTGTCTTTGTAGAGATTCTCCATTCTCTTATAGTTTCGCTGTGCTTTTTCGAAGTCGTTTTTGGACTGTTGTAGCTGTGCGGCAATTTCGGTCGTGTTGAGGGTGGCGATTAATTGTCCTTTTGCGACTCTGTCTCCTTCTTGCACATATAGCTTTTCTATAATACCACCTACTTTGAAGGAAAGGTTGGCTTCGACATCGGACGTGATGATGCCGCTTGAAATAATTGGACGGGCGTATTCTTCTGTAATGATTTTTGCCGTCTTGATTGTGATGGCATCGTCTTGAACGGCCGCTGTTTCTTTTTTGCCACAGGCAACGATTAGGGCAAATGCCATGAACGGGATAAGTTTGTATCGTTTCATATTTTTATTTTTTGAGTTTTAAAATTGATAAGAGGCAGCGGTGCGTTCTACTTCTGCCAGTTTGATGAGTACGTTGGTGTTGGACTGCTCAAATGCCAGTTGTCCGTTGATGAGCTGCGTGAAGGCATCGTTCAGTTCGACCAACAGCACAAGCCCTTGGTCGTATCTTGCCTTGGTTTCGCGGTAGTATTCTTCGAGGGATTGCAGGTTTTCTTTCGCGCTCTTAAATTGTGCTTCGGCAGTATCGA
This sequence comes from Flavobacterium sp. N2550, assembly GCF_025947265.1. Classification (NCBI taxonomy): domain Bacteria; kingdom Pseudomonadati; phylum Bacteroidota; class Flavobacteriia; order Flavobacteriales; family Flavobacteriaceae; genus Flavobacterium; species Flavobacterium sp. N2550. The sequence continues at coordinate 2,218,323 of NZ_CP110007.1, forward strand.
GTTCGTTTGTGGCGGTAGTAAGCTGGAATTGGAATTGTTTTTCGGTTTCATCAAGCTGGGTGTTTAGCGATGTGGCTTCTGTTTTGGCAATTTTCACTCTGTTACGGGTCTGGAAGCCGGTGAAGAGATCCCATTTGAGTGAAACGATTCCCGTCAGGTAGCGGTCGTCTGGGTCGAACTTGAGGTAGTTGTTTTGGTATCCTAGATTTAGGGACGTATTTATAGTGGGAAAATAGGAGGCTTTTTCTAGACTGATATTGTATTCTGCTTGCGTAAGGGCGCTTTTTAAGACAGTTATTTCTTCCCTGCCAGATGTTTCAAAAGATGGCGTTTTCATTTGTGTTTTCGAAAAGCGGAAGCCTGTCGTGTCTATGGCTACTTTGTCGGTAAGGGCGGTATTTGTCAAAAAATTAAGATAGGCATTGGCTGTTTTCAGGTTGTTTTCAGCCTCGGCTAATTTTGCCTGATTGTCGTTGATATCGGAAAGAATTCTCAACGCATTGCCTTTTAAAGCCTTACCGTTTTTGACTCTTGATTCGGTCAGCTTATAGTTTTCCTGCAACAGTTTTGCTGCGTTTTTAAATATTTCGATCTGGTTGGTTGCCATAATGCTGTTATAATAGGCAGTCTTGATGTCTTTTACAAGGCTTCTTTTATAGACCATGACTTCAGCTTGTTTTTGGTTGATGGCTTCTTTCCTGATTTTGTTGCTGATGTAGATTTCGGCATTGACCAAAGGAAGAGTTACCGATAACCTATGGTCGTAGAAATCGTTGGCATTGAGGTTGAATTTCTGGTTGGCGATGTTTTGGAAATTGTTGGTTCCGGTCAGCTGATTTAAAGTGCTGTAAACCGGATTCATTAAATCTCCAAGAGGCAAGTCAACGGTACGCCCTCCGCTGGAATAGAAGTAGTCGCTCCTGAAAGAGAGCGTAGGATAGAAGAGTCCGCGGGCTTCTTTTAGTGCATAGGACGCTTTTTGCAGGTCGAAATTTTGCTGCTTGAGGGCGAGGTTTTCCTTCAGCCCTTTTTGGATGTAGCTGTCAACGGTATTGTTTTGGGCATAGGTAGGACTTATGGCCAAAATCGCTACGGCTAGGATGGTGGTAGTTGCTTTCATTGAAGTGGTTTTATTTTATGAGCGGTGTTTAGTTTGTGTCTAAATTTTTTTAGACAACGAGCGACTATGATAATTATTAGTATACTCATGTTATTAAATGAACAGTGTTTATTGATGATGCCAAAAAAATACCGTTGGTACGGCATGATTTTAACGCAGAAAATTATTGCATATTGTGGCTGTTTAAAAATTATGTTGCAATACTGTCTACGAAGGTGTCGAAAGATCGTATAAAAAAGTCTTTCATGTTGACTTCTTCAAACATTTTGCAACGGTCTCTAATATGCAAGGCTATTATTCCGTGCAGGTAGCCCCATATAGCGAGTGAAGCGAGTTCTGGGTCTTCGTATCGTATTCTTTTTTGTTCGACGCATCTTTTCATTACAGACAGCAGGAAATCATAAGCAATCAATCCGCTTCCCCATTGTTCTTTTTTTCTGTTGATAAGCTCTAATGGCTTCTTGATAATGAACATTAGGTCATAATACTCTTGATTGTCAAAAGCAAATTCGATATAGATGTGTCCAAGCCTTTTTAGATAGACGATAATATCGTCATTGGTATCCAGCTTTTCAAAATCCTTGTTCATCTGGGCAAAACCTTGCTGCATGATATAGTGCAGTATCTCGGTCTTGTCTTGAAAATAAAGGTATATGGTTCCTACGCTGTATTCTATTTTGCTGGCAATGGCCCTGATGGATGTCTTTTCATAGCCTTGTGTCAGAAACATTTCAGTGGCGGCTTTCAAGATAATCTCCTTCATTTCAAGCTTTTCTCTTTCTTTTCTCTCTTTGATTCCCATGATCTGTTTTTATGATTGCAAATATAATGAACGGTGTTCAATAAAAAAACTTTTTTGAAGATAATTTGTATTTATAAGGGTTTCTTGCCGTAAAGAAGGATTCTCTTAAAGGCATAAAGAGCCGGCAGTTTTTGAAAATGCGCTACAATTTTCTTTTTAAAGGTTTCGATAAAAAGTTCTTGGTCGGCGCCTTCTAGACGTTCGAGGTACGGAATCAGAGCGGAACCTGAAATAAAATCATAGAGCGTATCATGGTTTTCTGTAACGATCGGATATACTTTTTGCATAATGTTGATATTCGTCAGGCCGCCTTCAAAGAATAGTTGTGCGTAATCGTCTATACTTACTAGAGGCGATATCCTTTTCCATCCGTCGAGTGCTGTTCTAAAAGGTTCTTGGTCGACAAGATCGAGCAGTATCTGATTGAGCACGTTTTCTTTTTGTACGGGCATTTGGATTGCAATCTGTCCGCCTGGATTGAGCATTGCAATTAGTTTCGGGAATAGCTGGTGATGGTTGTCTGACCATTGCAGGGCAGCATTGCTGAAGAGCAGGTCCCATCTTTTATCTAGCTCTGCGGTTTCTTCTATGGTAGCAAGGCAGAAATGAAGCCGATCGGTCTTATATTGACTTGATTTTGAAAGCATTTCGGCTGATGAATCTACTCCAAGAAAATTAGAATTTTTAAATCGTTCTGCGAGCAAAGAAGTCTGTTCGCCTGTGCCGCAGCCGATATCAATCGCGTTCATTGCTTCAAGTGGTTCTATGAGGTCGGCAAGGTCAAAGAAAGGTCGGTAGCGTATGTCTTTGAATTTATTGTATGTTTCCGGATTCCAAGGCATGATACTGTATTTTGATAGGCCTGAGCGAGGCAGACGAAAGATACAAAATTTTGCAATGCGGAGGTACAATCAATCGACTTAGCAATTTGCTATTGGTTGGCTTTTTCTACAATTTCGCGTATGCTTTTGTCGAGCTGGTTGCCGCAGGTTATGAAATGCTCGAGCAGCTGCGTCCCTTCTGGAGACTTCATATCGATATCCTTGGCGAGATGCAGTATGCCCATCATATTGGCAAGCGGCGCCCTGACAATATGCGACTGGGTGAAGGCAATGTCTTGCAACTTTTTGTTTTTTTCTTCAATGTCTTGGATATAGCGGACGCGTTCTGTAATATCATTAGCGGCTACAAGCACATGTTTTTCATGGCTTATATAGATGATGTTGCTGACTAATTCGACATAGATGATTTCTCCATCTTTTTTCTGATGGCGGTAGAGGCCGCTTGAAAATAGCTTGTCGTGGTTTCTTAAAAATTCGATGGCTTCATCAAGTTTTTGTACATCTTCTGCCGGCCGAATGTCTTTTAACGTCATCTCTTCGAATTCTTCTTTAGAATAGCCATATTTCCGTATTGCGGCATTATTGACGGTACGGAATTTTAGTGTCTCTACATTATAAATCCACATAGGCATAGGACTTAGCTGGAAGAGGTCGGTATATCGTTTCCGCGATTCTTTTAAAGTGAGGAGTATCTTGTTTTTTTCTATGGCATGCACGATACTTTTGTAGACGAGCCATGAATTCATCTCTCCTTTTATGATGTAGTCGGAGATATTCAGCGACAAGAGTTCATGGGCATAATCTCTATATTTTTCATCTAAAAGAACGATGACTTTGCAGAGGTCGATAACCTTTCCTATTTCTGAGATTAGGTCTTGCTCTTTGTTTTCTTGTAGGTCTAAGTCGAGAAATGTGATATCGAAAGAGGAATGGGCTAATTCGTTTTTGGCCTGCTCAAAATCTGTTGCATGGACAATTATCGGGGAAGAGATTCGCTTATGCAGCATTTTTTGCATGATTTGAAAATCTTCGGCGTTATCCTGAATGAGTAGGATCTTATAGGGGGATTGATCTTTTGCCATACATTAGTATTTAAAAGTTGAAACGGTAGTCTGGGGAGACTGGCGGGTAGCCTTGTTACTAATTTACGTCAGAAGTACAGGGCGTATGTTATAGAATAAAGGTGTTTTATTATATATTCATGGACAAAATGCGAATATTTAGCTGTTTATAGTATGTTTCTTAGAATTGCCTTCATAATTGTATACTATTTCTCTTTTTTAAGAGAAAGGCAAATCCACAATAAAGGTAGTACCGCGGGCTTCGTTATTTTCAAACCAAATTCTGCCTTTGTGGGCTTCAACGATCTGCTTTGAAATCGCGAGTCCCATACCAAAAGGCTGCTCGCCTGCAGTGCCGGGTCTTTTGGCTTCGGTAAAAAGATCAAATATCTTTTCGCTCATCTCGGGCGGTATGCCAATGCCTTCGTCTTTTACTAATATGCGGATGTCGTGTTCTTTCTGCATCATTTTGATGTTGATTCTGGTGCCGCTAGGACTAAACTTGATGGCATTTGCAATGAGATTGCTGATGACCCGCCAGAGCTTTTCGCGGCTTGCCGCAACTACTGCGGGAATAACTTCTAAACTAAGCTGCTGTTCTTTGGCTGCTGCCTTGCTGTTTAAGAGCGACACGCAGTATTTTAGCATTTCGGCTATATCTACCGGTTCTTTCTTTAGTTCTTCGCTGCTAAACTGCAATTGCAAAAGATTATCCACCAGCTCAAGCGAATGCTGGCTCGATGTCTTGATCAAGTCAAGCAGGATTTGGTCTTCCTCGGGCCTGTCGTTTTCCTCCAGCATCATAGAAGTGACAGAATAGATGCCTCCCATAGGATTGCGGAGGTCGTGTGCTACAATGCGCAACATGCGCGTATTGTCGGCTTGGCTTTGCTCGAGTGCAGACAATGCTTCCTTCATCTGGTTGTTTTGCTGTTTGCTGCGACGTAAATGCTTGCGGATGGAAATAATCATAAAAACAGCCAGCAAAAAAGCAATGCAGGATAATATAGTCAAGGCCACTTGATACATATAGCGGCCTTCTAAAGCCTTCACCTGTTCGTCTTTGAGCGCATAGTCGATATAATCGATACCCGATTGGTTGTTTAGTTTTGCCTCTTTGTCGTGAATGTCGATGAGCTTTTTGCTGTAGTTTCCTGCCATGGCATGATCTCCGCGGGTGTCGTAGAACTCAAACAGCTTGCGGGTCAAGATCTCGCTATAGAATAAGTAATCGTTGTGCTCGGCAATGGCTAAGGCTTGACTGTAATAGGTTACGCTTTTTTCTGGATCGGTCTTTTCTAATTGCTGTGCTATATCTATGTGCATGTCCATTGACACATAGTATAACTTTTGATCGATGGCTGTCGCAATAGTTTGCTCTAGCAACGCCAAGCCTTCGGCGCGCTTGCCATGGCTGATAAGGTCATCGGCTATGAGCTGATCTATAGCTACCAACGTTCGCTTGTCTTTGTATTTTGCAGCAATTTGTTTGGCGATAGTAATATAATATCGGGTCGAATCTCTACTGAAACGGGCAGGATACGACAGCAAATAGTTATAAATAACCAAAGACCGGATGGAGTCTGTGCGGAGCTGTCTTGCCTGCCTAAACGCCTGATCGTAGCGCTGGATTGCCTTATCGTCTTTGCCCATTTCTTGATAGACCATGGCAATGTTCATTAAGGCTTGAACCGAATTGACGGAATCTACCATTTTCTTATAGCCCGTATATCCTTCGTTATAATACTTTAAAGCCAGCTGAAAGTTGCCCTTGATATCAAAAAAGATACCCAGGTTGTTCATCGCATCGGCCTTGCCGCGTTCGTAATGGTGCCGCTCGGCAATGTCGCGAGCCATTCGGGTATAATAAAAAGTACTGTCTGCATTCTTTTCATACAGCAGCGTGGCCATTCGGTTGAGCGCATCTACATAACGCAGGCTGTCCTTGATTTTAGGAAGAGAGGCCTGGATGTTTTTTAGCTCAGAGGATTGTCCCCAGCCTAAATAGCACGATAGTAGCAACAGACAGAAAAACAGTAGTCTTTTTTCCATAGCCTAAAAGTTTATTCTAGATTGATGTTTGGTAGATGGGAATGCCCGAAGCACTTGCTAATTTAAGCATTTATATGATATGTAGTTTATAGTGGATAGTTTATAGTTTATAGTTGAAAGTCATAAAGTTGTAAAGTCGTAAAGTCTTAAAGTTGAAAGTAGGAGGAGTAGGGCAGCAACCTACAAGCAAAGGCAAGCATTCCGATAAAACCGAAAACATCTCCAAACCCAACTACCAACTATCCACTAACAACTGTCAACTATAAACTATCCACTACCAACTATCCTAAATATTTCTTCTTGAATCCCTCATAATCAATTTTCGATTCCTATTTTTGTGTAAACTCACTTTTAAGATGATGAAACGATTAGCATTATTTCTGTTTACCACAATTGCTTTTGCCCAATCCAAGCAAGAAATCAAAGAAGGAAAGATAAGACGCGACAAATACCTTTTTACAGTCGAAGCCAATCCGAAAAAATTCAATGCTACTGTCAAGTTTGATTACGTGTATGACGAATTGCTGATTCCAGTTACGATAAACGGAAAGACGTACAATTTTCTTTTCGATACCGGTGCCGTAACCATTCTGTCTCCCGAGCTTGTCGCAGAGTTGGGATTAAAGCCTGTGACCTCAAATAAGTTAATTGATGCTGCTGGAGTGCAAACAGAAGCACCGATTTTTATGCTTGACAATCTAAGCGTATCGGGCGTTACGTTTTCAAAGGTGGGGTGTGCCTCAATGAGCCTTGATTCCTTTTCTACCGTATTTTGCAGCAAGATACATGGCGTTTTTGGCACCAACATGATGAGGCTTGGCAACTGGAAGATTAACTACGACAGCCATACCATCGATTTTTCTACCGATAAGATAAAGCCAGGCTTTGAGCATAATACAGTAGACTTCGAGCCCAATTTTTCCGGCAGCCCTATAGTACATCTTATTACAGGAGGCATCCGGTTTCCTGCCTTGATTGACACCGGAAATAATAAGTATATCGATCTTCCAGATACCGTATACAAGCAGTCAAGATTGCCAAAAACCGCTATTTCAAGAAAGAGCCATGGCAGGGCCTCTTTTTCACTGAGCGGCAATAACAACCAAGAAGAAATAGCTGTCTTGGCAGATTCGCTTTACTTTGGGGAAATAGCGCTGACAAACCAGCGGCTAGGTGTCAGCCCAAGCTCCCAGATTCTTATAGGAAACAAATTCCTGAAGCAATTTAAAGAAATCATCATTTCTTGGGACAAATCGAAAATCTACGTTCCAAAACAGACGCTGCCGCTTGAAAAAGAATTTGCGTTTGGATTTACGCCATTCATAGAAGACGGCAAATTGGTTGTGGTAGAAATTTGGGAAGGTTCTGAAGCTAAAAATAAAGGAATGGCAATAAACGACGTCATTCTAAAAGTCAATGAGGTAAACATGACGGCAATGACCCCAGAACTTTGGTGCGAATTTCTAGGCATGACCAAAGACAAAGAGTCTGTAACCGTAGAATTCCAGAAAGCAGATGGCAGCACAAACTCCTTGCAGCTCAACCGTTTTGAACTGCTGAAACTTTAGCCCTATTTATCATCTACTTTTAAAGCCTTATGAATACCCTTTATTTTTTTGTCTGAAATCCAAGACAAGAAGAGTATGATCATGCTTATCAGAGACGATATGGCATTTGCAATGATCAACGGCCAGTCCGATTGCAGTATTCCATAAATCACCCATAAAGAAGTACCCGTCAGCAATACGAGATACGTATTTGCCGACACGCCCTTGCTTGTTTTCTCCTTAATAATCTTATAAGCCTGCGGGAAATTCGCGATTGTGGTAAAGAAGGCCGCCAATATCCCGATGATTGATGTTGTTTCCATAGTGTTGTGCATTAGGCGCAAGCTAATTTCTGCCTAAAAAAACGATTGGGCTTATACTTATCCTTCAAAATGTTTCATGATTGCCGTTTCTTGTCCACCTCATACAACATACAAACAAATGATAAAATCATATAAGAGTATATTGTGGGAAGGGGCTTACTTTTAAGTAGCGTACGTCATTAAAGCAATACCGAGAAATAATGCCAGAAGGTCCAAGCATAGTCATTCTAAAAGAAGAAGTCCAGCAGTTTGAGGGGAAAGAGATCATTGCTGTTTTTGGAAACAGCAAAATCGACCAATCCCGGCTGCTGCACCAAAAAGTAATCTCTTTTCGGAGCTGGGGAAAACATTTTCTGGTCTGCTTCGAAGACTTTACGCTGCGCATCCATTTCCTGCTATTCGGAACCTACCGCATCAATGAAGCCAAAGAGTCGCCCGTACGGTTGAATCTTACCTTCCCGAACGGCGAGATCAATTTGTATTCCTGTTCGATAAAATTTCTGGAGGGCGACATCAATTCACATTACGATTGGAGCGCCGATGTGATGAATGAAAGCTGGAATCCGAAAAAAGCGAAAGAAAAACTGAAAGAAATCCCCAATAAGCTAATCTGTGATGCCCTGCTGGAACAAGACATTTTTGCGGGCGTGGGAAACATAATCAAGAATGAAGTCTTATATAGAGTCCGCATCCATCCCGAATCGCTGGTGGGAAAGATTCCCAAGAAAAAAATCAATGAGCTTGTTGAGGAAGCCCGCAACTATAGCTTTCAATTCCTAGACTGGAAAAAAAACTACGAGCTCAAGAAGCATTGGCTGGCACATACCAAAACCCAATGCCTACGGTGCGACCTTCCGATACTGAAGAAACATACCGGAGTCAAAAAGCGCAGGAGCTTTTTCTGCGAGAACTGTCAGATACTGCACCAATGAAAAAAGAAACGATACTGATCGGCTGTTCAAGCTACAACACGGCAGAATGGAAAGGCCTATTCTATCCAGAAGACCTGCCCAAAAGCAAATGGTTTCAATTCTACTGCCAGCATTTCTCTACCTATGAGCTCAATGCTACATTTTATAGGTTTCCGACCGTCAAGAGCCTCCAATCGTGGTACGAAAAGAGTCCAGAAGAATTCACATTCTCCGTAAAGGCTCCCAAACAGATTACCCACATCCAAAAGTTTGCCGACTGCGAAGCACTCATTAAAGATTTCTATGCCGTCTGCAACGCTGGATTAAAAGACAAATTAGGATGCGTATTGTTCCAACTGCCGCCAAGTTTCGCCTATACCGAAGAAAGGCTTCAACTGATTTTAGGATACCTAAAACCCGAATTCAAGAACGTAATAGAGTTTCGCAACGAAAGCTGGTGGAACAGCCAAGTCTTCGATGCCTTTTCAAAAAGCAAGGCCGTCTTTTGTAACGTTCGCTATCCGAAACTGCCGGAAGGTATTATCAAGACTTCGAGTGTCGGATACCTGCGATTCCACGGCAGCCAGAAATTGTTTTATTCCAGCTACAGCAAAGAAGAACTCGAGAAAGTGCATGATGAAATCAAGAAGAGCGGTGTCGAAACCTTCTTTGTTTATTTTAATAATACGGCGAGTTCGGCCGGAATACTAAATGCATTAGAAATGAAGCGATTGCAATAGCTACCAAATCCTGCAATTTTTGTCGAGAATGCTATAAAGAAAGAGACAGTTAAAAACCCCAACTTTATAGTAAGAGCAAACAAAACTAAATAAACCAGGATTATGAAAAAAAATGACGCCAATTCGGACGGTGCCGAAAATAAGAAGCAGCACGATTTAGCCAGAAATAAATCAGATGGCACCGATCAATTCATGACCACAGACCAGGGAGTCAAGATCAACGACGACAACAACAGCCTTAAAGCAGGGGAGCGCGGACCTTCGCTCTTGGAAGATTTTATCCTTAGGGAAAAAATCACGCATTTTGACCATGAGCGCATACCAGAACGTATCGTTCACGCCAGGGGTTCTGCCGCACACGGCTACTTTCAGCCCAATGCAGATGCCAGTACCTATTCTAAAGCAGGATTCCTGCAAGACCCCAATGCCATCACGCCTGTTTTTGTGCGCTTTTCGACAGTAGCCGGCTTTCGCGGCTCTACAGATTTGGCAAGAGACGTAAGAGGCTTTGCCGTCAAGTTTTATACCGAAGAAGGCAATTTCGATTTGGTCGGAAACAACATACCCGTCTTTTTTATTCAAGACGCCTCAAAGTTTCCAGACCTTATCCATGCCGTAAAGCCAGAACCTCATAACGAAATTCCGCAGGCCGCGTCTGCACACGATACCTTTTGGGATTTTATCTCGCTTATGCCAGAGTCAATGCATATGGTCATGTGGGCAATGTCAGACAGGGCGATTCCGAGAAGCTATCGAATGATGGAAGGCTTCGGGGTCCATACCTTCCGATTGATCGATAAGAACAACAAATCGAATTTCGTCAAGTTCCATTGGAAGCCGAAATTAGGAACGCATGCCGTTGTCTGGGATGAGGCCGTAAAGATTTCAGGCAATGATCCTGACTTTCACCGCCGCGACCTATGGGAAGCTATCGAAAACGGAAGCTTTCCGGAATGGGAGCTGGGGGTGCAGGTAATACCTGAAGCCGACGAGCACAAGTATGATTTTGATTTGTTAGACCCTACCAAACTGGTTCCAGAAGAACTGGTTCCGGTTACCATTATCGGAAAAATGGTACTCAACAGGAACCCTGATAATTTCTTTGCAGAAACCGAACAGGTGGCTTTCCATCCAGGGCACGTGGTTCCCGGAATTGATTTCACTAACGATCCTTTGCTTCAGGGCAGGCTGTTTTCGTATACCGATACGCAGCTGTCCAGACTAGGAAGCCCTAACTTCCACGAGATTCCTATCAACAGGACGATTGCTCCGATGCACAACAACCAGCGCGACGGACACATGCGACAAGAAATCAATACGGGCAGGGTAAGTTATTTTCCAAACTCGCTAGGAGGAGGCTGTCCCTATCAAGCCAAGATTGCCGAAGGCGGCTTTGCAAGCTTTAACGAAAGGATCGATGCCCGCAAGGTAAGAGAGAGGAGCGAGAGCTTTTCCGATCATTTCAGCCAGGCGAAGCTGTTTTTTGAGAGCCAGACCGAGGTAGAACAGCAGCATATCATCAATGCCTTTCGCTTTGAGCTGAGCAAGGTAGAAACCCCAGAAATTCGTACCCGAATGCTTGGGTTGCTTTCGCAGGTAGATAAAGGGCTGGCGCAAAAAGTGGCAGCAAGTCTAGGGATTGCCGTTCCAGACAAGCCAGAAAAACCAATGAACAAAGGTATCGGCGCCGATGCCGACCAAAACAAGCACGAGCCTAAAGCCGTAAAATCATCTGTCCAAAAGTCTGATGCCCTGAGCATGATTAACAACAAGACCAACTCCAAAACAATCGAGTCGCGCGTGGTAGCCTTTTTATGTTCCGACGGTGTCGATTCGCAATCGATAAACGCCATGAAAGCCGCCTTAGCAAAAGAAAAAGCAGTCGTTAAAATCATAGGCACCAATGCAACAGCCATCGCAGGCAGCGATACTAAAAAGATAAAAGTAGACCATAACCTGCTCACTGTCTCATCCGTATTGTTTGATGCCGTATTCATACCGGCCGGAAAAGGAAGCGCAGAGGCACTGGGCAAAGAAGAAAAAGCCATCGAATTCCTAAACGACGCCTACAAGCACTGCAAGGCCATAGCTGCCGATAAGGAAGGGATAACGCTTCTAAACCACACCAATTTTATACTAAAGCTGTCCGACGAAAACAGCAAAGAAAACGGCGTATTCACGAACGAAGTGCCAAAAAGCAATCTGCCGCAGGACTTTATTGAAGCGATGGGTAATCATCGTGTGTGGAAGAGGGAAAATAGTTTATAGGGGATAGTTTATAGTGGATAGTTTATAGTTTATAGTTGATAGTTTATAGTTTATAGTTTATAGTTTATAGTTGATGGTTTATAGTTGATGGTTTATAGTTGATGGTTTTTAGTGGATAGTTGGATTTGGGATTTGATATTTAGGATTTTTGATTTTAGATTTATGAGTTATGATGTATGATTTTAGATTTATGATTTTGGATTTATGATTTTGGATTTATGAGTTGTGACTGCGGATAAATAAATTTGTTTATTTAAAGCTTTCCACTTTTCCACTTTCTAACTTTACAACTTTCCATCATCAAACAAAAATCTAAAATCAAAAATCCCAAATACAACTATCCATTTTCCACTAAAAACTAATAACTTTCCACTATAAACTATAAACTATCAACTATCAACTATAAACTATCCACTATCAACTAACTACAGTACATAGCTGCTTATCACATCACTATAAACCCGCTGCATTGCGGCTCCTATGGCGGCTATCCTAAATTCGTACTGCTGGCCGCTTTCGAGGTTTGTAAGCAGGAGCGTGGTTTTGGTATGTACCCAGATTTGCCAGATTGTTTCTCCTTTTTTGCGGTATTCATACTGGTAGCTTTTGGCACCGCGAATGGTCTTGATGCTCAGTTTTATAGAACCGGCGTTTTCGGCACGCACCATAAAGTTTTGCGGCTTCGATAAGATGCCTATTGCTTCGGGTATCTTGCTGAGCGTAAAGCCCGAGCTTGCCAAAGCCGACTTGTCTCCGTCGGCTTTCATGTGCACATACAGCGCCAGCTTGTCGAGCAGAACGATCAATTCTTTTCGTTTGTCGTCTCGCCTGAGCTGTTCTCTCTTTCCGCCTTCTTTCGCCTTGATGATGGCTTCATCAAAAGCAATAGTCGCTTCCTTAAGGTCGGCAATAGCCGGCACCGGATCTTCAAAATGAGGATTGTTGGTCATGCTGTCTGCAATAAGCTCTGCTTTTTGCTCCAGGTTGGCATCATTATACCTGCCGAACGAGGTAATAATCTTGATTCTTGACATAAAGATTAAATTTAAAATTAGACATTATTGAGGTAGGCATAAAAGCCTGAAACTCCATAAGAATCCTACAGAAATGCTTTATTGCAGCCGCCCGGAGTGCTATAGCATCCCTAAAGATGCTGTCTGCATTTGCCAGAAACCTATCCTGCATCTGCTCGGTGCGCTATCCTATCTGCCCGGTGCTGTATCGCCTTGTGGCAGATACTGTCTGATAGGAGCTCGATGCGGTATGAAATCGGCTCGATGCTGTACAGCATTCCATCAGATACCGTCTGGAACGGGCGGGATATAGTATAGCATCTGACCGATGTTGTACCACAAGCGCCTGATGCGTTCCTGCATCCGACCGATGCAGCCCTAAACCGACGGGCTATAGGGCCAAACCTCCTGCTCATTATACCGAAAGTTTTCTATACGGTCTTTCGACAGCAAAGCAGCAGCTAGAAGCTTCTGTTTTCTGGATACAATACTAAAAGTTCGATGGTAAAAACGCAACCGAAAAGTAATAAGTGGTCAAATACGGGCGTAACTGGTCAGTTTTACGGTGTAACTGTTTTTTTGCCTTGGCTCAAAAGGGGCAAAAAAAGGACGAAAAAGGGAATGTAAAGATGTATTTTTTTGATTTTTAGGCAGGCTTGTTACGACACCAATAAAAAAAAGGATAGCAAGACGCTATCCTTTTTTAACTTTAAAACAATTCTCCCTCATCCCCGGACCCCCATCCGGTGAAACAAAATTAGGGGATTCGGTACGGGTTGTCTTTATATTTTAGGCAATATAGTTTACATCATTTCTACATCACTATCAATCAAAGTTGCTTTTGCAATCGATAGGGCAGTGCTTTTTGGGTCTGGCAGAAGATTATTTTTTTAACGGCCCCAGATGCTTGTAGGTATTGATAAGCAAGCCTGTAGGGGTCGCCTTTGAGTCTACAAAAGCAAGTTCTTGGGCATTAATGCTGTCGGACAGCAAGCGTTTGCCGTTGCCAAGCAAGACAGGGTAGGTAATAAGCACCACCTCGTCTGCCAGTCCGTTGTCAAGCAGCATCGACGTAAGCGTCGAGCTTCCTACGACAATAAAGTCGGGACCGCTCGTTGCCTTGAGGTCGCGAATGGCTCCTACAAGGTTTTCGCCTAGACTCTTCACAGGGGCCCATTCTAAGCCGTCGGGCCTATGCGTGGCAACGTATTTGGTTGCCGCGTTTATGGCATTTGCCATAGGGAAATCTCCAGCATTTGGCCAAAAGCCGCTAAATATATCGTAGGTATGGCGTCCGAGCAGCAGGTCAAAGTTTGGGCCGTAGGCTTCAAAGAGCATTGCCGCTCCGGCAGGACTCCGATACGGCGTCGTCCAGGCACCATACGCATAATCTCCATCATGTTCTATGACCCCATCTAGCGAGATGTGTTCAAAAATTCGGATCTTTCTCATCGTTGTCTGTATTAGTTGATTACAATCCAAAGGTAGCGAGATAGTTACTCCCGCGGGAGGTGCAATCGGGACATTATTAGGGTGCTTTTAGACCAACTGCAGTGGCATACGATGAAGTTCTTTCGCAATCTACAAACCAGCGATGCTATACCATTTTGGGCGAAGTATCTTTTAGGTACTGAAGCGTCGCTTCTTTGTTGGATAAGTCAATCGCCCGTTTTTCATACCAATCTACCAAAACAAGCGCGTACTTTTCGCCTAGATGATGCAATAGCCCAGCCATAGCCAACCTGTTGCTTTCTACGGAATGCCCTTCATCATAATCAAACCAGATCTGTTTTACTATGTTGTTTTCTGAACTAAAGAAAATAGCATAGGATGGATTGCTGAAACAGCTGGCCTCTTGAATCTGGTGCCGGTAGTTATCCAGCTGCTGGTCTTTTACAAATACAATTTCTCCTTCAGGAGCTAGGTCGTGGCTAGACAGTATGGCTTGCAAGTCGGTAGCTAAAAGAGTGGCATCCAAAATAGGAAAAGGCCTGTCGCCGCCGATTGGGCGCTGCTGAAAATAGTAGTCGCTTGTTTCAGCGTGCTTCCATGTATTGACCTCATTCTCTTCGAGATATTCTAAATGTTCAAAAACCGCTGTAATAAATTCCAGGTTTTTATTTGACGTTAGTTCCCAAGTCAGGTAAGAAGATTCATAATAGTTATTCATAGTTAGATAGTATTAAGAGAGTGCCGTTTACCAGGCAGTGTTATACTTCTTTATTTCAAAGATAAGAAAATGTCTTTTAGGTCATTAAAAAAAAAAATGTGGGGAAAAGAGCGGTTCGCAGCGGCATAAAAAAACCTGCCACTAGTAACAGTTGCAGGTTTTTGCGGAGCTAGAAGAACTCATTATAAGGCAGGCAAGCCTTATGATGCTTCTGTATACGTAGTTCCAGAACGTGTTTTAGGCAAATCAGCATTAATTGCATTTACGATGTTGGCCTTTGAAGAGCCGTCAATCTTAACCTTGATAGGACCTACCTGCTGCACATTTTCGGCATCATAGCCTAAGTCATCAATACAAAAATTATAGGTTTTAGATGCCGTAGGAGCATTGCCCGTATAATCAAATTCAATTGTATAAAAAGCCATATTGTTTTATTTTAAGTTGTTAGTCCCTACTATTGAGGCATTTCGGGTTGTACCTCGCATTATTTCCTGAATGCGAACAGATTCACTATGTCGACAACAACTTTGCGCTATATAAAGCTACGTTTTGATTGAATGGAAAATAAAAAAGATGTTTTCAATAGGGGATTTAGTGCTATAGGTGCGTATTTTTCTGTCGGGAAGGAGAAAAGGGGCTTCCATGCCATAGGAAATCACTAATTTTGTAAAAGACTTGTTTATAAGCATTACGATACTAAGCACAGCACTATGGTTACCGCCAAGCAAGAAGAAAAAATAAGAAAGAGAAAGAAAGAACGCATCGCCACGCATCTGCTGCCTTGGGTAACGGCTGTGGCTATGTTTATACAGTCGCTCGACGGTACCATCCTAAACACGTCGCTGCCTGTCATAGCGCGCGACATGCAGTACTCTCCGACACAAATGCATTCGGTCATCGTCACCTATGCCTTGACGCTGGCCTTGTTTATTCCGCTTTCGGGCTGGCTGGCCGATAAGTTTGGCACGAGAACCATGTTCAGGATCGCCGTCGGGCTGTTTGTTGCCGGATCGTTGTGCTGTGCGCTTTCTGTTAGCCTGCTTACGTTTAACCTTTCTAGGGTATTGCAGGCGATTGGTGCCTCGATGATGGTACCTGTAGCGCGTCTTGCCATACTGTACCAATACCCCAAGAGCAGGCTTTTAAAAACCATGAACTTTATTACCGTATTCGGCCTGTTGGGCATGGTGGTTGGTCCGAGCCTTGGCGGCTTTATCTCGGATAACTTCAGCTGGCATTGGATTTTCCTTGTCAATGTACCGATAGGGATTCTCGGTATTTTTATGGCCAAACGTACGATGCCGAACTTTAAAAAGGCAGTAGGACGATTTGACTTCAGGGGGCTGATGTATTTTAGTCTGGCGCTTATCGCAATCACGATGGTTCTGGAAATCATAAGTACGGGACTGACGCATTGGATGTATATCTTGGGCGGCTTGCTGCTATTCAACTTGCTGGCGGTGTTCTACTACATCCATTACAAGAGGACTGAAAAGCCGATTATCGACCTCAGGCTTTTAAATATAAAGACGTTAAGGATAGGGCTTACGGGCAGCCTGATTACCCGGCTCGGCATCGGCGGACTTCCGCTATTGTTGCCGCTCATGCTCCAGACGGGTTTCGGCTATTCTGCTTCAACGGCGGGACTGCTGCTGCTGCCTTCGGCATTGGCCAACGTAGCCATAAAGCCTTTTATGGTGCGTATCATCAAGGCGCTGGGATACCGAACCGTACTAATAAGCAATACGATCTTATTGGGAGTAGTGCTGGTAATCTTGGGGTTTGTAGAACGAGATACTCCGTTAGGGTATTACATACTGCTGATGGTGTTCTACGGCTTCTTTACCTCCATACAGATGTCGGCCATGAATACCATCACGCTTGTCGATCTGGATGAGAATACCAAAAGCGGAGGCAATACGATGCTGGTCATCATGCAGCAGCTGTCGGTAAGCTTTGGAGTTTCGGTAGCCAGTCTGGTGCTTTCCTTTTTCCAGTCGGATGCTTTTGATATGAACCGTACGCAGCCTTTCCATTATACGTTTATAGTGCTTTCTATATTCACGATACTATCCAGCCTTACCTTTTCAAGATTAAGCAAGACGGATGGGAGCGGGTATGTATGATGGTTTTCTAAATCAGGATGTATCAAATTTCAAAGCTCTTGCTTGGATATGTGGCTACTTCTCTGTAGGATACAATTTGGATATTTCTTGCAAAAACTCCACCGATATTGGCTTTTCACGAAAAGCGGTGACATTCGGGTCTTTGTTGGCCCTGTCTAGATCTACGCTGTCAATTGAGGAAGAAACGATGAATACTTTGCAGAATTCTTTCAGGACAGCAGGAAGCTTGTCATAGGCTTCCATAAATTCAAAGCCCGACATTACGGGCATATAGATGTCTACTAAAATTATTCTTGGCAGAGCAGACAGGTCAAGAGCGTTGAGCTGCAAGAACTTTAGAGCATCTTCGGCTATACTGTATGGCATTACCGTTTTTCCGATATTATTTCGTTTAATAGTCTGGGTAGTTATATAAAGGTCTATGTTGTTATCATCGATAATCATCATATTTTCAAAAACTGGGGAAGCTTCAATCATGGGGTTAGATTTTTTAGTGTGACAATAAATGTGGTTCCGATGCCTTCTTTTGATATCAGCTTGACGGAACCCTGTAATTTTTCGACTGCTTCCTTTAGGATGTAAAGGCCTATTCCTGAGCCATCGGTATTTCCTGAAATGCGAAAAAACATTTCAAATATCTTTTCGTGGTTATCATCGGCTATGCCGATACCGTTGTCTTCGACGATTAGTTCAAGTGTGTTTTCGCTAGAACAGCACGAAACTTTTATGAACCTTTCTGAGCTGGCATCGGAGTGATGTTTTATAGCGTTGGAAATCAGGTTTTCAAGGATGATCGTAAACCTTCGGAAATCGGAATAAAAATCGATTTCTTGCTGAATTTCTACCTGAAAATCGATATCTCTGGAGTTCTTTCCGTTACTGAGCAGGTCTATAACTTGGGTAATCGTTTTTTTTACGTCTATTCTTTGGATCTCGAGGCCCGAGCGGTTATTCTGGGAATAGCTTAGGATATTCTTTATGGAACCGTCCAGCCTTTCTATATTATTCCGGATCAGTTTTATATGCTCTAGGGTTTCTTTCTCCATGCTGTCTTCCTCTATAAAAGATATCAGCCCGAGGATTGAAGTCAGAGGCGAACGTAGGTCGTGCGAAACGCTATATACAAAGCGGTCGAGCTCATGATTTGTCTTGGTCAATTCCCTGTTCTGCCTTTCTAATTTCAGTTCGGCAATAATCCTGTTGGTAATATCATGAGAATAGCAGGCGGTACCGATGATCTCTTTATTTTTTCGGATGGGATAGAATGAAAATTCGGACCAGATCTCGACAGGCGAGCTGTCGTATTCTATTTCTGTAAAAGTCTCGCCTTTTAGCGCACGGTCATAAAATTTTTTGAAGCGGAGCAATTGCTCTTCTGGAAAGCCTTCCAGATGAAGCGTACTGGTTTCTTTTACGGCCTGTTTTCCAGAAGCTTGGCGTACTAAGTTATCGAAAGGCTGATTGGAGGTAATCAGCTTATAATTCGTATCTACGCTCCACATCAGGTCGTTTGTGTTGTTTATCAACGCATGCAAGTTATTGCGATCAAATTCGCGCTGTCCTGCTGCTGATTTTTTTTCGGATATATCCGAAAAATTTGAAACCAGCGCTCCAATGCCTTCTTCATGGAGCATATTGGTAATGGTGCCGTTGCACCAGATCCAGTGTCCGTTCTTGTGCAGCAGCCTGAGCTGCTTGCTGAACGATTTTCCTCGAGACTTTAGCAGCCGTTCTCTCAAATTTATAATAGCTTTGGTATCTTCTGGATGGAAGATGGCCAGAAATGGCAAGCTTATAAATTCTTTAGAAGTGTATCCAAGTATTTTTTTTATCGATGGGCTGGCGTAAATGATCTTTCCTTCGATTGTGGATAAAGTTTTGATGTCGGTGCTTTTCTCAATTAAGGCCCGAAACCGCTTTTCATTTTTGATGATCAGTTCTTCTGCGATGTCATGCCTTTTTGCTTTCTCAAATGCATCAAGTGCGAATGAAATGTCGTCCATCATTTCGGTCAGCAGCCGCAGCTCGTCGCTGTTAAAAAAGTTCGGTACTGTCGAATACAGGTTGAATGTGCCGATGATAGTTCCTAATTTCTTTACCGGCAGCACCACATAAGACTCGATAGCCATTTCTTTGGCAAAGGACTTCCATGCTGGCAGGCAAGGTGCTGTTTCGATATCATTACAGATATAATGGGTGCCTGTTTTCAGTACGATGTGTTGCGAATCATCTAACAGGTACGGAAGATTGGTAAATATGCTGAGGTTTTCGTCAGGGATTCCGCTATGGTCAACGATGCTGATGTTTTTCTCAGAATGGTTGAAGAGTCCTATCCATGCCATCTTAAACTTGCCGAATTCGACGGCTATATGGCACGAGTTATGGAAGAGTGCGGCCTCATCCTTTACTCTGACGATATGCTGATTTACTTGGCTGATGAAAGCATAGAGGCGGGCGGCCTTTTCGCTTTTTTCTTCTGCCAGTTTGTGGGCGGTGATATCTAGTGACATGATGCATATGCCTTCTTCAACGGCAATAATGCTAAGGTCAAACCAACGGACGGAATGATCCAGATATACAAACTCGATTTCTAGCCGATCTGGCGTTCGATTAATCATGCAGTCTTGAAGAACTTTGAAGATATCGGTGTTTTCTATGCCTGGATATTTATCCATCATGGTCAATATCCTAAAATTATCCTCCGGGCCAATTGCCTGTGCCATCACAGTATTCACATACAGGTATCGCCAGTTAAAATCTATAACCTGTATTCCTTCCATTAACGAATCAAGAGTGTGACGGATCTGGCGCCTGCTTATATTGTTAGTGTATTGTTCCATATATGAAAATATTTTTATCCAGCTAGTTACAGATGGGTAGTTGCTGGCAAAGAATGTTTGGGTCAGTGGAAAACGGGGAAAAGATAAATACAGAAAGTATGTGCTGACGGAAAGTATTCACTGCAAGGTAGTGATTAATAGTTGCTTATTCGCACTTTGAGAAGGAAATGTCGAATGCAGCGAAACAAGGATTAATCTACGGAGAAAAAGCTCATAGGCATTTCCCTCGCGGTCTAGCAATACTTTTTATAGATAAGACCTCCTCACTACCAGAAGGAGTACATACGTTTCTTATTACAAAAAAACGGGAAGTGCTTTTGGAACGAAATAGCTACGATTAGCAGAAGAACCTAGAGGTTGCTTAAATCTTTAAGCCTCATCTTTTGTGTTTTTTACCAAGCCTATGCCAGAGAAGAAAAAGATCAGTCCGATAACGCCTATGACAATTACAGTCGTATAGGCTGTACTTTTATTGATTAGCTGATATGCTGTATAAATTAAACTCCCGATACCTAATAAGGTAAGTACTGCGCCGAATACACGTTTGACATTCATAGTCTTTATTTTTATAAATTATAGCAATGCAATGTCCTGGATTTTATACGATCTTAAGAATAAAAGATTACGGGATATTGAAGAGAATAGGCTAAAATTTTGTGCGACCACGCACTAGCCTGTAACAAAAAGGAAACATCATCAATACGATTATTGTATTCCCCTTTGTTTCCTTTACTAAAGTAGCGATAAAATTCGACCCACACGGCAAAAAAACGATAAAGTTGGCTATCGGTTGAATAGAAGCACTACCGATAATGTATGGTTGCTACTTCTGATGCATTATCCTGTCTGCTTTTTTGCTCATTTGCCCAACTAGAATTAAAAAGTAGATTTTAAGCTACACGTGCCTACTTAAAAAAGGTTTTTTACTTCTGAATAGCAGTTGGTTTGAATAGTTTTTCTGCCTATATGGTTTTATTTAAAAGCTTTATAGTCAGTTTTCTATAGAAAAAAGACAATACACGTGTATATCTGCGTTTGTTGTTTTTGTTTTTTATTCTTCTTGTTTTCTTTCTTTGTGTGGTAATACTTAGTATGCCTTGCGTCAAAACACATCTATTTAGAATTTGTAGAAAACCAGCAGGAAGTTGACAGAGTTTGCCTAATGAGAACTGTATATGTAGCTAATAAATTAATGAATCAATTTGTATATGGCACATAATCTAACAGCACATGAACATAGGATATTGAAGAGCTTCATAAAACAATTCCTAGTCGAAAAAAACGACCGTTTGATTCAAGATCACGCCATTGAGCTTACTTGCATGACTAGATTGCTTAATAGCGTATTCGCTACTTGTTTTGATTTTAAGGCTAGCGTTACGGATGTATTCAAAATATTCGAAGAGTATGGTTATACGCTTTCTGTAGCGGAACCTAAACAGACTGCACGAGCAGAAAGACCTTACCTTGAGACTAATTCACGTGCCATATATATCAATATTTCGCCTATAACGATATTGGAACTTAAAGCGGTTGCTGCCTGCCGCAAGATTGGGCACACAACTGCAGAAATGTTACAAATTGAGGATGCGCTAATGAAACTTAGAGCTTTTTGGACAACTACTATTTAATTCCTGTTCCCCCAGGTCTTTATTTTTTGGTACGCCTCTTACTTTATACTTACCCCATCAGCCTTATCATGTTTTGTTTGAGATGCTCTTTTTATAATTTGAAATTAGATAATCTCATCCTTGACTGTTGTACTACTCCGTGGATATAGGATTCAGTAGAATAATCCTCGGTATCAAATCGAACCAACTTAACCTAAAAAAGATGAACAGCAAATTTCTAATCTTATTATTTGTTATAGGAGCTTATGGACAGGCTGTGACTGCAAAAGGAATGTTTGATGGCTTTACTCAGCTGGAGGTGCCTCTTGCCAGTACAATAGCCATAACAGCTAACAGCCTATCGGTATTTGACATAGCGACTATTTCGGATGCCGAACCCGATGATTACGTACATTATAACCAGTTACAGGAAAACAATAGAAATCTCGAACAATCGCAGAAAGCATCAGGACAGGTCATTATCATATTGATCTCGTTTTCGGTAATCTGTTGTGTCCTGCTAGTGCTTCTGTTTCGTGCGTATAGAAAAATCAGAAGTGATTATAAAAAGAAAGCGGCATTATATGAGAGCATCGAAACTAAAAATATTTCCTTATCGAAAGCGGATGCAATTAAATCGAACCTGGTTTCTATACTGGCACATGATTTCCGTTCGCCTCTTATTTCAACGCTTTATATGATGCGATTGCTAGAACGCAATACGGAACTGCTTACGCAATCAGAAAGAGAATCGTTTTACCTAAACATAAGCAACGATATTTCAGTAACATTAGAAAATTTTGATGCTACCCTGCAATGGATCAAACGCCAACTTGGAGAATTCAAAATCAATTTGGAAACCGTAAACATCCGTTCGCTGCTTGACGAAGCTATTAGCGGCTACAATACGCAACTCAATGAAAAAGGGATTACGGTTATTAATAACATACCCGATGGCATTGTAGCTACATCTGACAGAGAAATGCTGCAATTCGTCAACAGAAACCTGTTGTCGAATGCCTTAAAATTTTCTCCAAAAGGCAAAACTATTGCTATAGATGCCTTCAAGACAGGGAAGGAGATTATCATTTCTGTAAAAGATGAAGGACCAGGGTTATCGGACAATCAAATAAAAAAACTATTTTCTATAAGCAATAAAGGAGGTCCAACACATCAAGGCGCA
The DNA here is from genome assembly GCF_025947265.1 of Flavobacterium sp. N2550. NCBI lineage: Bacteria > Pseudomonadati > Bacteroidota > Flavobacteriia > Flavobacteriales > Flavobacteriaceae > Flavobacterium > Flavobacterium sp. N2550. Next base: position 2,240,931 of record NZ_CP110007.1, read on the forward strand.
GGTATCGCGCTTTCGTTTAGTAAAGATTTTATCGTACAACTTGGCGGACGGATTTGGGCTGAAAACCGCAATACAGGCGGTACCATTTTCAGTTATGGTGTTCCATCCCGATCCCTTTCAAAGATTGTGGCTTAATCATTAGAAAGGACAAGCATCGTATTATTCTAAACAACTTTATCTGCTTCCTGGTCGTGATGGATGTTGATGTCGCTTTTTAAATGATCAATGAAATAGGAAGGGGATATGCCTGTTTCTTTTTTAAAGATAGTTGTAAATACTTCTCTCGAGGAAAAACCGCATAACTCGGCAAGATAGCTTATTTTATATTCTCTGTGTTTGGGTTCTTCATAAAGCAATTCTACGATATAGTTTATCCGTAAGCCATTGATGTAGTTAGTAAATGATTTTCCTTTATGTTTTTTTATAACTTCAGAAAGATATCGTGTGTTGGTATTCAGGTGATTGGCCAGCCAAGTGAGGCTGACTTCCTTTTTAGTGACGTTTTTAGCTCTTTCAAACTTCTCCAGTTTAAAGAGCAGCGCATCAGTTGTTTCCTCTGTAATATTCAACGGCTTATCTAGTGAAGGCTTACTATAGCTTTCTTCTTCAGTAAGGGACTTTTTTTCCGTCTTTAGTTTTTCAATTAAGTGTTCATAGTTTTTGTGTAAAATCCTGTTCTTTCTTTTCCAGAATAGTATTACAGCAAAGGCTATAACAACGAGAATGCCTCCGGCAATTATTGCTATCCTGCTAGTATGTTTGTTTTTCTCCTGTGTAATGATATGATTTACAGGCGCATCAATGCTTGTTATTTCTGCTAAGCGAATACTATCATTCAGTTGATCATATAGTTGTAAATATTTTGATGCAAGCTTCTTATCGCCTTTTTCTACATAAGCTGCCGACAATAGGTCATAAGCATCCACCCTATCATAAGGCGAATTCACCTTTTTTTCTAATTCTAGGACATTAGTCGCATATTCTATTGTTTTATCCTGATTGCCATTGTGATTATAAAAGTTGCTTAAATAAACCAATAACAGCATTTTGCTTTGGACGGGAATCTTGTATTTTTCGTTTTTGTGTATTTCTAGGGCATCCAGAAAATATTTTTCTGCAAGATCCATTCTTGGCCCGTCCGGATAAAACATATATAGCCGGCCAAGACTTCCGTTTGTGTTAGCAATGATATCATATTTAGCGTCTAATGTAATATCAGGGTTATTGTCCTCTATTTTTTTTGCTTCTTCCAAACTTTTCTCATAGTAATATAAAATGCTGTCCTGGGATTTGTTTGTCCGCTGAAAATAGAGCGTCATGTTTTCATAAACAAAAGCTGTTCTGTGATGGCGAAGGTTTTTTTCCGGTATTTTTTTTGCATACTTTAAAGAAGTTTGAAATTCTTTATAGCTTTTTTCGCTTATCCCCAATCGCGCATGCGAGAAAGCTCTAAGCCTATAAAGATCAGATAGTAACGTATAATTTTCAGTTTCTAATGCCAGAGGCTCTATTTTGTAGCCAATCTCAATTACTTTACCATAATTACCTCTGCCTACATGAAAAAAGCTTAATGCTATTTCACTCGCTACAATTCCTTCTTTGTACCCGATACGTTTAGAAGCTTCTTTTGCCTCAGACAAGAGCTTAAAACCTTTTACGGTATCACTCGTAAATTTTAAATAGTGCTTGCCATCCTGTACTAATTTGTCTATATCTTTTTTATTTGATTGGGCACTGAGTAGGGTAGTAAACGAACAGAGAAGGATTAAAACTGAAAATATTCTTTTCATAATTTTTTTAAATAGGGTATTACAAATTTAAGTATTTGTAGTATACGTCTTACTGTTATGGCTGTTTTTATCATTTATTCAAAAGGTATATGTTTAAGACCCTTAATTTTATTTTTTAGGGTTTAATTGTTTTAAAATCAGTAATTTATTTGTGTTTTTTTAGTGTGATATATTCCGAAATGATTACATACATGCATTTACTTGCGTAGTTTTTTGGCTTAAAATTGCATCGAATTTCATGCATTCTTTGTTAATCACAAATTACTATGGTTTTAAAAAACATTTCAGATTTTTATTGCAAATTAATTGAAGACGGGACTGAAAAGTATACACATAAAATGGAAGCTGAGCATATTAAGCTATGGAATAAAAGCTTTCTTTCGCTTTCGTTTTTATTTTTTGCTATTGCTGTATGTGATTTTATCTGGATATCCTCTTTAATCTCGTATTGCTTCTTCCTTCTGTCAATTCTTTTCTTTTATGTCATATTCACAGATTTAAAATTTAATGCCCTTGCACAGACTTTTGCCTATCTATTATTAAGTTTTATTTTTTTCTACATATCCTCTCATTCAGGGCTAGGTTCAGGAATTCATTTCTATTACATTCCCTTGATTTTTTCTTTGCCTTATTTTTTTAAGGTCAGTACAAATAAAAAGACAATAGCATTAATAGGCTTTTTTCTTTTTTTTGTGGTGCTTTTAGATGTGACAACAAATTACTTTGAGCATCCGAAGAAGGACATGATTTTTCTGGAATCATTATTAGGGTCACTTGCACTTACATTTTGGCTTGTCTATTTTATAATAAGAAAGCAAGCGATATCGATTAAATTTTATAAAAAGAAGGCTGAAATGTGGGTAAGGGAAGCAGAGATTGATGTGGATAAATTAAAGGAAGTTATCGATATGGCCGTACAAAACAACAGTCATTTTTTTCCAAAATTTAAAAAACTGTACCCTTACTTTTGCGAAAGGTTGGTTGAGATACAACCTAATGTTGTGGCAAGCGAACAGGAATTTTGTGCCTATATAAAATTAGGCTTTACAACAAAGGAAATAGCTAAGTTCACAAACTCTAGCGTTAGAAGCATTGAAGGAAAAAAATATAGGATTAGAAGAAAGTATAATATTAGCGAAAAGGTTGATATCTATATATGGGCTGCTAATTTATAAAGCGCTGAATATTTTAAGTATACAAGTACCCTGAAAAACTAATGTTTTTGAGGGTTCGGTGGAGTGGAAGGGAGCTCAGATAAACCCCTTATATCACTTTGTCCTTTTTTGAACGGCTAAAAAAAATGATGTAAATTCTAAGCAAGTAGCTTCGTAAAGCAGTGCGAATATTTAAAGCCAGATTCAAAGGCCACTTCACTGATTGACTACCTTTTGTAAAAAAAAATGTTCCTTGGCTATACTAATTACCTTTAGTGGCTAGTTTTAAAATAATCTGCAGTTCAAATAGAGTTTTTAGTACTATTTTTGTTATCTGCTAATTTTAGTTTTTCACGATTATGTTGCAACGAGATTTTCTGATATGCTGTTTACCGAATAGAATTAGCTTCAGGCCAAACATCCTTTTCACTATTGTGACAACCTTATTCTTGCTATTTTTAGCCGTATGCTGCAGAGGGCAGTCGGCCAATGATTTCAGCTATCAAAACATCGGTAAAGAACTTCATTATCTGGAGGATAAAACTGCGACGATGTCGCTGGACGATGTGAAAAATCTTTCTGATACCTCATTTACACGAGGCAGCCATGATATCCTGAATTTCGGCAATACTACTTCAGCTTGGTGGATAAAGATCAGTTACACTGCCCAACAGGACCTGCCCCTATATCTCATCATTGATGCGCCCAATATCGAATACATTGACGCATATGCAACCGACAACAAAGGTCGTGCGGTCATTTTCAAAACGGGATGCCTCAGGACTAGGCAGCCCAATGTGTTTGTCCGAAACAACTTTATGATAGATCTTCCGGTCGACTCAAAAATTGAGAACAAAACTATCTATTTAAGGTTAAAGACAAACAATATCTTGCTGGCACCGATAAAGCTTGCCACCGCAGAAAGCGTGATAAACGGACAGGAGTTCAAGCACGGCATCGAATATATCTATATCGGCCTGCTGATAGGGCTCTTGCTGTTCAACCTTTTCCTGTTTGTCAGCGTTAGGGACATCACCTATCTTTATTACGTATTATATGTGCTGACGCTATCGAGCTACCTGCTGATCTACATCAGAGGCTATGGATTTATCTTCGGTGATGAACTGAGGATCTTTTTAAACCAGTATCCACATGTGCTCTTGAGCTTTTCGGTAATAGCCTCCTTGGTGTTCTGCAACAAGTTCCTCCACCTGAAGCGGAGGGCACCTAAGATGCTCGGAATCTTCTATGTAATCGGCGGTGCGGGAATAATTCTTTTTTTTGTCAGTGCTTTGGGATTCAAGCATACAGCAACGGTAATTGCTCAGATGCTGACTGTCACGGTTGCAGTAGTGGCATGGATTGCAGGGGTAATAGCCTATAGGAACGGACACCGTCCTGCAAAATATTATATCCTGGCTTGGTTCTTTATCTGGGTGACCGTAGCGATCGTAACATTAAGCTTGGGCGGGGTAATCCCGTCAAGCGAATTCACCATCCAACTGGTACCCATCGGCTCTACACTCGAACTGCTATTGCTCTCCTTCGCACTGGGCGATCGGTACAAGACGATCATCAGGGCTGAACAGAAGGTGAGGGACGAGAACCTGTTTTTGGTAAGAACGCAGAACCAGCGGTTGGAAGAAAAGGTGGACGAACGTACATTGCAGCTGAACAGCACCATCAAGCAGCTGGAGAGTTCCAATGCCGTCAAGAACAGGTTGTTTTCAATCATTGCGCATGATCTCAGAAGCCCATTGAACAGTCTGCTAGGTATATTGTCGCTGAGCGACATGCAGCTATTGACTCCTCAGGAGTTGCAGGAGCTGCTCGAAGAGAATAAAAAAACGATCAAATCGGTCAATAATACCCTAGATAACCTTCTGTATTGGGCGCAAAGCCAGATGGACGGCCTGGTAACTAGAAAGGATAGTTTTGAGTTAAAGCCCGTACTTGATGAACTGTTGCTGCTCTATCTTCCGCTGATTAAACAGAAAGGCATTCACCTTGAACAGCTTGTCACGGACAATGGCGTAATTACTGCCGATCGCAATCAGATAAGCCTTGTGCTGCGAAATCTGATCGATAATGCCATCAAGTTCACCCCGTCGGATGGAAGGATTTGGTTTACCCTGCAAGCTATCTCCGAAGGGGTGCGCTTTTCCGTGGAAAATGAGGCTGAGGGCCATCTTGATATAGACATGGATAGGATGAATGGGAATAAAATGGCGATTGCTACCCCTGGCACAAGAAACGAACAGGGCGTGGGACTTGGCCTTCTATTGTGCAAAGAATACATCAAAAACAATGGCGGTACGTTTCTCATCGATCGAAAAGAAAACAAGATCAGGTTTTCTTTTCTACTGCCAAGTAAACACTAAAGTATATTTTGTCGCTCACCATTATTCTTGGCACCTGGTTTCATATCTGTTTAATTGAATGACTTTCTGAATTCCAAGGGGGAGAGCTTCGTCTTGCTCTTAAAAAACTTGCTGAAGGACTGCGAATGCTCAAACCCAAGGCCGAACGCTATCTCGCTTACGGTAAGCCCAGATGTTGAAAGCTTTTCTTTGGCCTGTTCAAGTATCTTCATCTGTATGTGCTGCTGGGCAGTAAGCCCGGTGAGTTGCTTTAGCATACTGCTGAGGTATTTTGGAGATATCGCAAGATTTCGGGCAAGGAAATCAACAGACGGAATGCCGTGCAGTACTTGGTCGTTCCTGCCAAAGTAATTTTCCAGAAGATTTTCAACATCTTCCAGCAGTTTATGGTTTGTGACCTTACGCGTAATGAACTGCCGTTCGTAAAAACGCTCCGAATAATTCAGCAGCGTTTCAAGGTTGGAAATAATGATGTCCTGGCTGAATTTGTCGATGTTGGAATAGTATTCATCCCTGATATTCTTTATGATATCATTTATAACCGTCTCTTCTTTATCGGAGAGGAACAGGGCTTCGCTGGTCGAATACCCGAAGTATTCATACTTCTTTATCTTTTTGGCGAGCGAGGTATTCCATAGGAAATCAGGATGTACAAAAAGCATCCAGCCCTCAAGATTGGGGGGCACGCCGCTGTCCTCACCCCGCAAGATCTGCCCTGGTGATAAAAAAGCCATAAGCCCTTCGTCAAAATCATACTTCTGCTGCCCGTAGTGCAGGCCGTCGCAGCCCCTTTTCATAGAGATTACGTAGAGATCGAAGACAACGGCGTCAATACCGGTATCATTTCTAAGGCCTTTAAGGTCGACAATACTGATAAGCGGATGATGAGGGCTTGGAAGCCCCATCAAACGGTGTATTTCCGATACTGATTGTATCTTGTAGGGTGTGGAATTTGCCATAACGCAAGTTAAGTTATTTCTTGAAAGGGTACCCCAGCCAGATCATAATTAATGGCATTGCCAGAAACGGGATCTCAAACACTGCCATCTTGTAGTTGCCGGTCCGTAATGCCAACGCCATTATAAGGACAATTGCAAGAGCATTGAGCAGGTTTCCCAGGAAAAATGTCTGTGGAATCAATAAGAGCGCCATAATCAGGATTGCAAGTAACCCAAGGAAAGGCATGGCAGATTCGCCGATCCCAAGATCGGCCATTGCTTTGGCAGACTCAGGATTGCTCCTGTAATTGAACGTATCCCAGGCATGCCTGGCATTAAGTGCTGCTGATATGACCAGCAGCAGCAATGAGATAATATTTTTAGCCATATTGTATTATTTAAGGATATAGGCATTCATTATGTAGCCCATCGCGATTGCGATCGGCACTCCGATTATGGCGCTTGCCAATGCCCTGCGTGCCTTGTTCGGATAGCGGTTCCTATACCTGAAAAATAGAAAAAAGCCTATCGGGGGAACTGCGTTTGAAGCTATATGCCAGAACCTTGAAAGCGTGTCGTTACCTTTTGTTTCCATCTTACTTATTTTATTCGTTTCCATCTAAAAGTTTTGCCAAGCATCGGCACGCCCTTATAGCCCCGGGTCTCAAGCTCGTCGGCGGCCTTGAGCCTGCCTTTGAGGCTGTAAGTATTGCCATCCTGCACGCTGTAGAGCTTTCCGTCTACGTATCCGCCATCTTCATATACCAATCCCGTAATATGGGTGAGGCCCTGCACCGGACGGGTTTTCAATTTTGCGTCAGGGTTTTTACTGTCTTTCTTGGGCGTCTTGCCATCGGTCTCGAACATGTCCTTGGACCACAAGAGCTTTGCCGAGTAGGTATTGCCCGATTTGAATACTTCTATTTTATAATCTTCGCACTGCCAGACGCCTACGATCTTATCAGCAGGCAATGTCTGGGCAAAAGACCCGATCGATAGAAGTAGCAGTATCACTGCAAAAACATTTTTTTTCATTTTTATGTTTTTTTAAATTGATTATTAAGCTGTCTGAATCTTTGAAATTCCCTATGGCCGAAGTTCATCAGTGCTTTAGGGATGATGTGCCCCAGAAACTTGATGATCTTTACCAGAGCAGGCATTATTTCAGGCGTATCATTTTGTAGTCCTTTGATCGCCACCTGTACTACTTTGTCCGCGTCCATCATCTGGCGTGGATTCGGTTGCAGTATCCATTCATTTTGCAGATTGGTATTGACTCCCGGGGGGATAAATTCAAGCACTTTTACATTCGTTCCCTTCAATTGCAGGCGCAAAGCCATGGTGAAGGCGTGGACTCCGGCCTTTGATGCGCTATAGACAGGTGCCGAAGAGTAGGCCATAAATGCAATGGCAGAGGAGACATTGACAATGGCAGCAGATTGCTTTTTGACCAGATGGGGCAGGAACTGGTGTACCATCCGGATTGTCCCTGAAAGATTGATGTCAATTTCACGCATCAGGTTTTCTAGGCTTTTGGAAGAGTCCAGCATATCAATCAGCCGCATTTCGCCAGCATTATTGATAATGATGTTAAGGTCTGGAAATTGTCGGGTAACTTCTTCAAAAAGCCGTCTTGTATCTTCCGGACTGCCCGCATCGCTCTGAAAAGTGTGGATGTCTCTAAATTGCTTCTTCGTTTCATTCAGCGCCTCAAGCCTGCGCCCCGTGACTATTATTTTAGCTCCCTTTTCGGTCAGCTGCCTTACAAGTTCCAGGCCTATGCCGCTGGTTCCTCCTGTAATGAGGATAGTACTGTTCTTTAAATCCATAGTAATAACATTTTGATGGTACAAAGTTCTGTTATTGCATATGGAGCACTGTAGCTGAAAGTCGCAATGTTGTAGCCATAGTTCTCTAAGCAGTGAAATAATAGGGACATGATCTGGCTTAGCTGCCGCTGACCGAGCAAATGCGTTTGCTGTGGTTTATCAACAGGGACATAAGCGTCCCAGCGAGCTTCAGCGTAAAATTCCTGATGCCTCAAGAAGGATATGGAGAATTCAGCTGAAAAAACTGGAAGACCATGAATTGGTTTCAAAGGTGATCTATCCTGGAGTACTTCCCAAAGTAGAATGTAGCCTGACGGATTTCGGAAAGACGCTGATTCCCTTAATTGCAGCAATTGGAGGCTGGGGAGATGAGCATGAGAAGCGTTTAAGAGCCCTTATCTTGAAACGGTTAAATATTGCCTATTTTACCAAGGAATTTCTCCAGTTTCCGGATTCATGTCTTCGGAAAAAAACTTGCCTGTCGGACCATCACTGCCTATCGTAGCATATTTTATAATTCTTCTGGCAGCATCTTCTACGGAACCCTGTCCGAGCTGACGGTTGAAATCTGTCTTTGTCGAACCCGGACTTACTGCATTGACCTTGAACGGGAGGTCCCTTAGCTCATATGCCAACACAACCGTATACATGTTCAGTGCTGCTTTTGATGATTGATAGACGGCTCCCTTATGCCTATAATGTATGAAATCAGGGTCGCTGTGAAGGGTAATAGAACCTTGGCTGGAGCTAACGTTTACTATCCTGGGATCTTTCGATTTCTTGAGCAGATCCAGTAATGCCTGTGTTACCCTGATAGCACCAAATACATTTACCTCAAAAACTTCCTTGAATTTGTTTATGTCCGTATTCGTTGCAGTATGCATGATAGGCGTATCGCCATCGAACTCGATACCATTGATTCCCGAATTATTTATCAGCACATCCAATGCATCTATTTTCTCACCTAATGCTATGCGGGCCCTTTCTACTGATTCGGTATCAGTTACATCGATCTGAATAAATTCTACATTTGCAAATCCGTCGGAGACCAGCTTGCCGACTGCCTCGATACCCTTTGCCCTATTGCGGCTGCCTATTAATACCTTGTAGCCTTTCTGTAAAAATTGTTTCGCAGTCTCAAGGCCGATTCCTTTGTTAGCTCCCGTAATGAACACTGTTTTCATTTTTTCTATTATTAATTATCACTATTGCAAAGCTATCTGTTTTTAGTATACATTTGTAACCGATATACTAAAGGATACCGATATGACCGAAGAAGTCGCATTACAGATAAAGGAACTCATCTTGCATGTACAGGATACGCTCTATGTAATAGGGGGGAAGTGGAGGCTGCCGATAATCATCGCCATCAAGCACGGAAACCATCGCTTTAAGGACATTAAGGATTTTGTGCCAAAGATTACAAACAGGGTGCTTTCTGCAGAATTAAAAACGCTCGAGGCTAATAAACTGATCACGCGAAAGGTCCATGACTCGTCTCCTATACTTGTAGAGTACAGAATCACGGAATATGCGCTAAGCGTGAAGGAGGTAGCCAATGCTATGGGTGACTGGGGACTGAATCATCGAAAAAAGTTGCGAGAGAAGGGCTGCTAGCCCTCCCGCAAAAACATGAGACTGCGACATCCTGCAGTTTCTGATACCTATTATTCTGTAGATTCCATAGAACGCCAAGGCCAAAAGCTCAACAACATAAATGATGAAAGAACTTATCGAAGAAATAAAAGAAATTGAACACGGATTCAAGCATATCGTCAAATGCGGTGATATCATATTGGCCGACAAGGAAGAAAAGCATTTTGATCTTGCGATAAAATTTCTATCTGACGAGAGCTATCAGGTAAGGATGCTGGCAACTTATCTCTTGGGAAAGCTTTCAACCGACAATTCCCAAGCTCTCGAGCTTCTTGAAACAAAAGTTGCAGACGACAAAAACTGGCGCGTGCAAGAAATGCTGGCCAAAGCTTTTGACTACTATTGCAATTCGATTGGCTACGAAAAGTGTCTGGCCACAATAAGGAGGTGGATCGCAGACGAAAACCCAAATATAAGGAGAGCTGTTACGGAAGGGCTTCGTATTTGGACAAGCCGACCTTATTTTAAGGAAAATCCAGTAGCCGCCATTCAGCTTATAAGTAAAAATAAATCAGACGAGAGCGAATACCTTCGTAAATCGGTGGGCAACGCCCTACGGGATATCGGCAAAAAGCATAAAGATGAAGTGCTTGACGAAATTTCAAGGTGGGACCTAGCGGATAAAAAGACGGCATTCACATATAAGCTGGCAAAAGGAAAATGAATAATTAGTGGGAGGACGATCCAGAATACCCTGACCAATTCGACTATTTAACTCAACTTCAGTGTCTTTAAATATTGTTACAAGAGAGATTTTTTCTTTCTCTTATAAAGAGAGAAACTTCTCAAGCTAGGGAGGATGAGAATTGCTTTGAACTCTTAATTCAATTTTTACAGGTTTAAATCAGATTTTGAAATAAAAATTTAGGTAATGCCGATCAGACAATTCTGCAGCTTTTGCCTTTATGGGGAGGGGAGCTAATACCTTAACTTTTTGTAGCAAATATGGTAGCAACTCCATTTTATTAAAAAGTTGTTTCTTCAGATATTGTTCCGTCTTCTTTATACCAAACAAAAAGCCCTTTTTTACTTCCGTTTACAAAAGTTCCTTCCTTTTCAATTTTTCCATTTTGATAATAGAAGATCTCTTTACCATTTTTTTTACCATCAGCATATTCGCAAGTATATCTTAATTGTCCGTCTTCGTACCATTCCGATAACAAGTCCACTTTTTTATCATTTACATACTTTGCTTCATATTTCTTTTTGCCATTTTCATAGTATTCAAGTCTATCACCATGTTCTTTTCCGTTTTTATAGTTTTCAACGCTTTTTATTTTTCCACCGCTATAAAACCAAGTCCATGTGCTATCACGAACACCATGATTGTAAAATTGAATTGTTGTTGGTTCTTCTACTGAAAAACCTTCATAGTGAACTATTTTTCCGTGAAGTTCTCCTTTTGCGTCATAGAAACACTCTTTCTTTTTATGATTTGGTCGCCAATATTCTGTATAGTCTCCAAATAGCTTGTCGTTTTTGTAGGTGCCTTTTGTTTTAATGTATTCCGTTTCGCCTCTTTTGGTCCACTCAATAAAATCACCATTTAAAAGTCCTTTCAAATAATTTCGTTCGCTCAATAACTCATCATCCCAACCCTTTTCTATAAATTTACCCGTAAAAGGAGTCTTTTCATCGTCAATATAAGCGAGCGAAACTTTGTCATTAGGTCCTTTGTACCCATGAATACTATGTCCGTTTTGTGGCGTTTTAATTACTATTCTTACATTGTCTTGTGCGTTTGTAGTAAAAACTACCATTGCAGTCAGAATGACTAAAAATATTTTATTCATAGTTCTTTATTCTTATTAAACTTTTTCTGAATGTAAAATTAAATAAGATATATATACAAATCAACAATATAAAATACGCAGCTATTAAGAATTTAATGATAAATGCGTTAATCATACGTTCAAATCTTTTGTGTTTTGTATTGATTTTAATCAAAAGCTCCCTGCGCCATAACAAATCTGTAAATCTGTGCAACTTAGGAATACCTGATCTGTTCATGAACATTAGAACAAAAAGTTAATCTACATACCTTTTGACTACGACAAATAAGCTAGCCTTCTGCTGAAAAAACCATAACTCTTTGACCCTCATTCGTAAAAAAAATGCTTGTCCGCATTATCTTTTGATAACCAAATGCTTATGAAGTACATCGCGATTGGCGGAGAGGGATTAATCAAATTTGTTTTTCCAGACAACAAAGATTTTATATTCGGCGGTGTATTTTTCCTGATCTTTTCCATTTCTTAAAGATTTTAGAAATGTTATTTACTATAGACTTAGGATAGCAGATCATTCTTTTTTATTGTGATGGACTCTTGTTAAAAGATTTTTGCCTTAGCTTTTTGTGGCAAATTAGGTAGCAACTCCAGTATTGCTGTGCCATGAATGTGCCACAAACTTTTTGTGCACTTTTATAAATTCTGTTTGTTGCCGATTAAAAACGACGAAGCCCGCAACTGTAAGAATTGCAGGCTTCATGGGTATTTAAAGAAGTTTTTTACTAAAACCAAACGACTTCGTCATTTGATTTAAAGTACAAAGTGGAGTCGGGGAGAGTCGAACTCCCGTCCAAACAAGCAACCAAAAGGCTTTCTACACGTTTATTCCCTGATTGGATTTTCGTCATTGAGCAAGGCCAGGAACAGCCACACAATGCTTATCTTCTTAGTTGTCAAAACAGCCCCGAAGCTTGACTGTTTCTAGGTTTATTTTTACGGTTCTCCTTTTAAGAACGCCACAAACCAAGGCTTTCAAGGAGAATCTAGCTTTCCTGCCTTGCAGGAACTAGGCAAATCGTACTATAATTCGGATTAAGCAGCTAAAGCGTAATTATTTTCGCCGTGTAAAAGTGTTAGGACCATTTAGTAACGAGAATTGTCCCAGTTCTCGACGTGCTTACTTTTCAATTCGACTTGCTGTCAAAACCAGTCGACCCCAATATGTTTAAGAACTCTGCTATAAAGCAAAAACTATACCGCAAAAGTAGTCCAAATAAATCGAATTTGCAATGGACAGGCTAATTTGCGACGTCGTCTTTGTCAAGCTTGATAGGGTAGGTGCCGAAAAGAGGCGCCAGCTTCCAGATTTTGTAGGTCTTTAATGTGTATTTGTTTGAAATGGCAAACATGGCCACGGTATCTTTTTTGAGCTTTACATACGATGAAGTATTTCCGTGCCACCATCCGTTATGGTAAAAAAGCTGCTCTCCCGTTTCCCATTCCAGCATGCGAATGCCGAGGCCGTAGTTTTTGGTTCCCCTATGCTCATAGCTGTATCCTTTAAAGGCCTCGCTGACCAAAACTGAATTAAGAAATTTATCGGAATAAGTTGCCATGTCAAATTTTAGCAGGTCTCTTGGGGTGGAATAGATATTCTTATCGCCATAGACATCATCCAGATGGTTCATCTCGTATAAGACTTTATTGCCTTTATAGGAAAGGCTTGAGGTTTCCTTATCTTTAGCATAATCGTAGACATAGGTATTTTTCATGCCCAGCGGCTCAAAAATCATTTCCTGCATGGCATTGCGGTAATTCTTGCCTGTTACCTTTTCAATGACCAGCGCCAAGATGGCATAATTGGTATTGCAATAGCCAAACTTTCTGTCCGGCTTAAAGTACAATCCAAATTTATGCTGCGCCAATAGATCCAGAATGTCTTGGTTGTGAAGCATCTTTGAACGATTCCAGATTTTAGTATAGTCTGCAAAATAAGCATAGTTCGGCAAGCCGCTTCTGTGGTTCAAAAGCATCTTGATGGTAATTTCATCATAAGGAAATGTAGGCAATATGCTATTGACTTTGTCTTCAAGATTTAGTTTTTCCCTGTCGATAAGTCTCAAGATGGCAGTTGCCGTGAGGACCTTTGATACTGAAGCAATATGGAGCGGGGTGTTGGCATCAATGCTTTCTCCTTTTGAAAAATTAGACTTGCCTTCGTACTTTTCGAAAATCACCTGTCCGTTTTTAGCAACGAGAAAGCCGCCGTTCATAGAATTATTGGGCCAGTTCTTTTCGTAAAATTTCTCTAAGCTCTCCTGTTTTGAAGATACATAACTAGGCAGGAGTTTTTTAGATTTTATGGTATAAGGTGAAAGTGCATCTGTAGTATTTTCGGTAAGGTCATTAGAAGCAATCTGTTTTTCCTTTTCTTGGCATGACGTTAAAAGTAAAGCCGAAACAAGGAAGGAGTATATATATTTTGAAAAAGTCATTTTAATTCGGTGGTTGAATAGCAAATATAGAAAAAGCGACAAACTATGTTTCTACTTTAACAAAATAAAATAAAAGTTATTGTACGGTATCCCTCCTTTAACATTTTAGGAAGAAAAACTAAAAAAATGCAGCATTATTTCTACGTAAATGTCTTGCAGGGCTTTTGAGTTAATGTTATATTTGGAACAAATTATATCGTTGTAGTTATAACAAATCGTTCAATGCTATGATTTTGTTAAAATATTGCGATACTTTTAATCATCTCGCGATAAAATTAAAGACCACCCTTTACTTTTTTAAAAACTAATATGAAATTCGGAATTATTAAGGAAAGAAAAAACCCGCCTGACAGGAGGGTTGTATTTACACCAGAAGAAGCATCAAGATTGCTTAAGGAACATCCAGAAGCACAGCTAAAAGTCGAAAGCTCTGATATCAGGGTATTTACGGACGAAGAATACAAATCACTGGGACTAGAGGTTACAGAGGATATCTCTGATTGCGACGTGCTTTTTGGAGTAAAAGAAGTTCCTGTAGAGTGGCTGATTCCAAACAAAAAATATTTTTTCTTTTCGCATACCATCAAAAAACAGCCTCATAACAGAAAACTTTTGCAGGCAATCCTAGAAAAAAAAATCGATTTATACGATCACGAGACCATAGTAGATGCCAATTATAAAAGGCTTATTGGTTTTGGAAGATATGCCGGAATCGTAGGAGCTTACAACGGAATGAGAGCGTTTGGAATCAAATTCGAATTGTTTAATCTTCCGAAAGCGGAAACATTATCGAGCAAAGATGACTTGATTGCTCGATTGAGAAGACAGACGCTGCCGCCCATCAAGATTGTGCTGACAGGTCACGGAAAAGTAGGTATGGGCGCTAAAGAAATCCTTGACGGGATGAAAATAAAACAGGTTACCCCAGAACATTTCCTGTCTAAAAATTATTCTGGACCGGTCTATACGCAAATAGATGTTTTGGATTATAATAAACGAATAGACGGTAAGCTTCTTGATAAAGAAGATTTTTATGCCAATCCGCAAGACTATACTTCCGATTTCGAACGCTTTTCGCAAGTAGCAGATATCTTCATGGCCGGCCACTTTTATGGCAATGGCGCTCCCGTAATCTTATCGCGAGAAATGCTCAATTCAAAAGACAATAAAATTAAGGTTATAGCCGATATTTCTTGTGATGTTGATGGTCCTATTGCGGCAACGATCAAAGCTTCTACAATAGCAGACCCTTTGTTCGGTTATCTTCCGAGCGAACATAAAGAAGTGGATGTGTTCCATCCGGCTGCTATCGTAGTCATGTCGGTTGACAATCTGCCGTGCGAACTGCCTAAAGATGCTAGCGAAGGATTTGGAGAGATGTTCATGGAGCATGTTATTCCTGCTTTTTTCAATGGCGATAAGGACGGAATATTACAGCGTGCCAAAATGACGGAAAACGGAAAACTCACCGAAAGATTCAAATACCTACAGCCGTTTGTTGACGGAGAATAAAAAATGGCCTCGAAGTATCGGGGCTTTTTTTGTAGGTGATTTGTTCGTTTTTTAGCAAACCTATATCTACCTTTATAAAAAAATAAGTATCATGAAAAGAACATTTGTAAAATTAGTTGTGCTTGGAGCGGCTATAGCTGTAGCGGCCTGTAATTCAAATAAAAAAGCTGCTGTAAAAGAAGACGGTACCGAAGTCGTGAAAATCAGAACTCCTGATGCTACAGAAGCTGGAAAAGAAGAAGAAAAAGTAGAAACCGTTGCTGTTCAAGGAAAAGTCGGCGAAATTAACAAGGGAAAAGACGGCTATACGGCTATCCTGACCACTGATGACGGCAAAATTTATTATGCCACAATCAGCATACCGAATCTAAAAGACCCGAAACAATACCGTTCTGTCCAGATTGGCGAAACCATCAAGGTCAAAGGCGATTCTTGGAAAATGGAAGACGATAATTATATTACGGTTCGTGAATTAGAAAAGTAAAATACTTAATTACTATTCCGGCGACATTGGTTTATTTTGACCTTACAGTCGTTGGAATAGTTATTTTAACTACTCTTTGACCATTATTATCTGAGTTGATTTCTCAATTCGGACTTTAATCATCTCGTAAACCCATTCTGAATTTACTTTTTGGGCAGCAATATCCATCCTTCCTCTTTTCTTTTTTCCTCTTATCCGCACGGTGGCAAAAACAGATTTGTTGTTATTGGAATATTTGGTGCTTCCTTCTAAAATTGCCAGATTATCTAAAGGCCCGATTTCTCCAAGAATTTGGATGACTTCTTCATTGTTATTTGCTTGGTCTATTGCATTGGTGTAAAGCGTCGTATCGTTATAGGCTTGTGCCATATCTTTAAAGTTGCCCTGAGTTATGGCATACGCTAGAATCAGGCTTGCCAAAATAAAAGCGAGCAAGGAAACAAACCATTTCCAATTTCTCTTCCACCAGTTTTCTTTAGTTATTTCGTTATCCATGATTATATGATTTTAAATGTGTTACGTATTGTATTTAAAGGAATATTTAGCATTTTGGAATAGTCAAGACTATGGAATATCAAGGCATTCTTTCCTCTTTGGTATTGGCTTTTGAAGTAGCTGATTTTGGCAGGGTAGAAGAGGGTTCCGGTTACTAGCACCATATACAAATAAAAGCTGCGTTTGCCGTTACCGTATAAAAAATACTGCATGCCAATTTCTTCCGGAACTGAAACGCCCGTATTGGTCAGTACATGGAATACGTCATGATTTTCTAATTTCGGCTGGATTTCGAAATTGTATTTCAACAGAAAACAGCCAAGATGAAATCCTAGAGATTCTTCAGGCAGTTGCAGCAGTTCCTTTTGGCTGATTGTCCAAGGTTCACTTTTTTTAAAGAACTTTTGGTAAGGCTTTTTGCTTATTTCATAAAGCTTTTCGATAAATAAATCTCTCATAGCGCAGTATTTGTATTTTTTAAAGTACTTTGTTTTTCAAAGTGAAAAGATAAAAAAAAGCATCAGCTTTTTTGGATCAATTTTTCAAGAGCATCGATATGCTCCTTAAAGGCTTTTTTTCCCTCCTTGGTAGCAATATATCTTGTGTTTGGTTTTTTTCCGATGAATTGTTTTTCTATGGAAATATAATTTTCAGATTCCAATGCTTTGGTATGGCTCGCCAGATTACCGTCAGTGACACCCAAAAGCTCTTTCAGCATATTGAAATCGGCAGATTCGTTTACCATAAGAATAGACATAATTCCGAGTCTGATCCTATGGTCAAAAGCTTTGTTGATATTTTGGATGATGTTTTTCAAGTTATAATTGTGAGCAGTTTAACTATTTCTGTGCTTTTCTGAGGCGGGCCAAAGATACTATTTGTAAAGTTTAAATATAATTTTAATTTTTTTCGTATTTGAAATACATCATCGATCCGTAAAAAATATGGCAAATACCGAATCCTAAGGCCCAGAAAAACAATCCATAACCTATAAAATAAGAGGAAGCTAGGCCAATGATAATCAGCGTAATTCCTAAATAGCGGACATCGCCTAAAGTGTATTTGCTGGCATTTACGCAAGCCAGTCCGTAAAAAATCAACGTTAATGGCGCTACATAGCCATAGATTTCTTTTTCAATAAGGAATAATATAAAAAAACCACCAGTCGCCAACGGAATAGCAAAGTTGATGATTAGTCTTTTTGAGGAAGCATCCCAGACTTTTTCGTTTTCTTTTTTTGCTTTCTTGATGCTCAGCATAATTCCGGTAAGCAGGGAGAACAGTATTACGATAAATGCGATTGCAAAAAGCCTTTTCATGGCATCTTCTGTAAGGACTAAATTTTTATAGGAACCTACATTATTCGAATCGGTGTATATCGTTTGATAGGCAAGCCAGGCTCCGATTAAACAATAAACTCCGGCTAAAATTCCTGATAAGCCGCTTAACGAAAGAAATCGAGAAGAACGATTCATCATGTTCTTGATTTCTGTAATGTCATTAAGATATTTGTTTGTCTCCATATAAAGTACTTTGAGTAACAAAGTAAAGTAAATAAAATGTAATAGCAAAAAAAATCCCTCGAAATTTTCGAGGGATCTTAAATTATTTTTTCAAAATGCTTACAGCCTGAAAATACCGCCTACAGTAATGATTCTTTGGAAGAATCCGAAATGTTGCGATGCGCTGTCAGCATTGCTAGAAGTGGTCTTGATGTCTTGCATGTCGATATAGCCTCCTTTTAGTTCGCCTTGGATATAAAAGTGCTTGAAGAATGTCAAGTTGAGTCCTACTTGTGCAGAAAGTCCGTATCCAGAAACATGGAAATCGTCGTGACGCTGCTTACTCAACAGGGTTGCGTTGGTTTTAGGGTATAAAAACCCGCCGCCGACACCTTCTGTCAAATTAATCTGGAATTTGTCTGTGTTTGGAAGGTGGAAAAATCTTGAGATATCGTCAACACGGTTAATTTGTGCGTGCACGTAGTTTAGTCCGTCTGTATGTTCGAATTTCAAAAAGTCTTCTGACATTACGGTCGGTCTGTTATCGTAGATACCGTTGTGGATTGATCCTGCTTCCGATTCGGGAAGGTTGATTTCTCCATTTACATTGGCAGTTTGGCCTTGTGTCATTACATATTTCATGTGATCAACACCGATAGAAACGTTGTAATGGTCGCTGATAAAATACCCAATTCTCAAGTTGGTTTGAGGAATGGTCATTCTTGCAGGGTTCAAATAATCAAGATGATACCCTTTTGGCTTGTCGTGTGCTTTCACGTCGTTGACTGTGAAATTGTAGCCATCGCCTTTAAAAGTAATGTCTGATTTTGTGTAAGATTCTCTGTTGCCACCCCAAGAGATAAAGAATTTTCCTTTGTTGTGAGCAGTGTATTTTTCAGGACTTGTTGCCAGTTCTTGGGCAAAGGTGTACTGTGAAAAAGCACAAAAAAAAGTTAGTACACCCATTAGGAATGGATGTTTCAAAATGAGGGATATTAATATTAAAAATTATTTACGGTTTTTCTGATGGCTACTAATTTTGTCATGAGTCCTTCAAAATATTTCAGGTCTAGCATGTTAGCGCCATCGCTTTTTGCGTTTGCTGGATCGAAATGGGTTTCGATAAAGATTCCGTCAACGCCTACGGCAATTCCAGCTTTTGCAACGGTTTCGATCATGTCTGGTCTTCCTCCGGTCACACCTGCTGATTGGTTTGGCTGCTGTAGCGAATGGGTTACGTCCAATACTGTCGTAGCGTATTGCTGCATGGTCGGGATACCGCGGTAGTCTACAATCATGTCTTGGTAGCCAAACATGGTTCCTCTGTCGGTTACCATTACTTTTTGGTTGTTGCAATCCAATACTTTCTGTACGGCATGTTTCATGCTTTCAGGGCTCATGAATTGTCCTTTTTTAAGGTTTACGGTTTTTCCTGTATTAGCGGCGGCAACGACTAAATCGGTTTGGCGTACTAAAAAGGCAGGAATCTGAAGCACATCTACAAATTCTGCTGCCATGGCGGCGTCTTCGTTAGTGTGGATGTCTGTAACTGTCGGAACGTCAAAAGTCTCGGAAACTTTTCTTAGAATTTTTAGGGCTTTTTCATCGCCGATTCCAGAGAAACTGTCTATTCTGGAACGGTTTGCTTTTTTGAAGGAGCCTTTAAATACGTAAGGGATTTCTAATTTGTTTGTGACTTCAACTAATCTTTCGGCAATTCGAAGGGCCATTTCTTCGCCTTCGATGGCACAAGGTCCTGCTAAAAGAAAAAAGTTATTGCTGTCTAGGTGCTTTATTTTTGGGATATCTTGTAGATTCATAAGTGTTGTTTTTGAAAGCGCAAATTTACAAATAATATTAATCGAAAGATAAATTCTGTTAAAAGTTTAAGAAGCAAAAAGACAGGGATTTATAGGTAATTTGTTTTGTTGTTTTCTAAATTGAATTTTTTTAGACTTTCTGTTGTATTATAGGGTTTTGAAATAGAATTTTTGAGGCATAAAAAAACACGAACGTACTTTGAGCAGCGTGTTCGTGTTGGTTTGTTATTGGTTTTTCTTGAGCCCAAATCCTTTTGGGACAAAGAGATAGCCTTTTTCGTAGATGTTAAAGTAGAGGCGGATGGGCTTTGCTAGTCCGGGCCATGTGATTTCATAAATGTCTAAGAGTCCGGCGCCCATTTCGTTTCTTTTGGAAGGGAAGGGACAGCAGCTTTCTATTTTTTTATAGCTTATCGTTTCGCCTTTGGGACCTGTGAGGGCATCTAGAAAGCGCTTCGGATTGATGTCTTCGTCGGCAACGCTTTTGTAGAATACGTTGATCGGGTAGTCTTTGTCGTAGCCGTATTTTTTGTCCTTGCTGAATTCGGTTAAAAGGAACCAGCCGTCTTTGGTCAGGATAGGTTCTGGAGCGTTGTCGTCGATGTTTTTGATTGTCGAGCGGGTACTTACGCAGGAAACTGCAAGGATTCCGACGAATAGTGCTAGTATGAAAGATTTGGTTTTCATTTATTTTGTTTTTTTAGTTTGGACAAAATAGGCTACGATAGCCGAAATTACCATGCCTATAGATAACGCAAAAAAGATGCTTTGTATGATATAGCTTTTCAAATTAAAATAGGTTGCCGCGCTGGCTTTGTCTTTTGAGGCTTTTATCATGTTCTCGAAAAATTCAGGAGCAATTAATTCATGCAGTGAAGCTTGTGTCAGCGGCATGAGCAGGGCGATTACAATGGTCATGTAGAGTCCGGTGGCACAGCCTTGTTTCCAGTCCATGCTGCCATTGAAATAATGGGTCTTTTTTTCTTTTAGGGCCAGGGTATAGATGAGCGCTGCAAAAAGGTAAAATAGTAGGGAAGAGAGCATATAAAAGCTCATGTTTTCTCCATAAATACCTAAAGATTTTTCAAGGATGGCCCATGCCAGATAACAGAAAGTGTATCGGATGCCCCATTTGATTTCGATCGCAAATTTTTTCATTGTATGTAGGGTGTAATTCTGCACCAAAATTAAATGTTTATTTTAATTGGGTTCTATTTTAAGGCGGAATATTACGGAAGAGTGGGAGCGAATTGTTATTTTTGCGTAAATATTTTCAGCTATGTATAGTTTTTATGGCACTTGGCCTTGGTATATTTCGGGATTTTTGATTGGGGCTGTGATGCTTCTTTTGATTTATTTCGGTAAGACGTTTGGTATGTCTTCTAATCTTCGTACGCTTTGTTCTATTTCTGGAGCGGGAAAGTTTTCTGATTTTTTTAGGTTTGACTGGAAAGCGCAGCGCTGGAATCTGGTTGTCGTGCTTGGTGCGATGATCGGGGGCTTTATCGCCGTGCATTATTTGAGCGATGGTTCTGGAGTCAACTTGAATCCGGCTACTGTAACGCAATTGAATGGGATGAATATTGATGCGCCTCATGGCAATTTGCTTCCGGAGCTTTTTACTTCTAGCGAGACGATCTTTACACCAAAAATCTTTGGGTTTTTGCTTTTCGGAGGGCTTTTGGTAGGCTTTGGTTCTCGATATGCGGGGGGATGTACTTCGGGTCATGCGATTACGGGGATGAGCAACTTGCAATTGCCTTCTTTGATAGCGGTTATTGGTTTTTTTGTGGGCGGCTTGATAGCGGCGCATTTTTTATTGCCTTTGATTTTTTAAGTTTAATTATATTTTGATCTTTGACCCTGACAGGGTTCCAAACCCTGTCAGGGTCAGAGCGGGAGGTGAAGGGGAAAAGAAAATAATACTATTATATCTGTACGATGAAATTTATAAAATATTTGCTTGTTGGTATCTTGTTTGGGATTGTCTTGACTAAATCGGAGGCGGTTTCTTGGTACCGTATTTATGAGATGTTCCAATTCCAGTCGTTCCATATGTTCGGAATTATTATGACGGCTATTGTGGTGGGTGTTATTGGCATCCAGATATATAAGAGGAATGGTGTTATCGGGCTTGACGGCAAGCCGATACAGATTGCGGATAAGGAAAAGGGCTTTAAGAATTATATCATCGGGGGCACTATCTTCGGATTGGGCTGGGGAATGATCGGTACTTGCCCGGGACCTATCTTTATCTTAATCGGGGCTGGCTTTTACGGAATAGGGATTGTTCTTTTGGGTGCCTTGATCGGAACATTTCTTTATGGCTTGTTAAAAGACAAGCTGCCTCATTAATTTTTGCGGCTGTACATCGATTTTAGAGACAAAATTTATTTCTAAAGGCATGAAAAGAGTTTCTAAAGACGTGAAATGAATTTCTAAAGGCGCGAAAAGAGTTTCTAAAGACATGAAATGAATTTCTAAAGGCGTGAAAAGAGTTTCTAAAGACATGAATGAATTTCTAATTTACTTATATAAAAAAGCCCCAAGGTTTCTTGGGGCTTTTTTTATGTGAGCATTGTTTTTTCTGCGTTTTCTAGCGACATGGCTTCTCGGTCGGCTAGGATGACGCGTTCGAGTTCTTCTATCTTTTCGCGGACGGCGCTGATGTATTCGTCTTGGTTGCGTATGCTGGCGAGGTACTTGAGCGTTTTTTCGTCGTGGGTAAAGAAGGTTTTTGCGGAACGGGTGGCTTCATAGCTGCTGTGTCCTAATAGCTTTAGCACGTCGATGCCGACACGCAGACTGGTATCAAGGGTTTCTCTGTAGATGTGCATGATTCCGGCATTCATCTGGTCGTAGGCGTCGTCGCGGTTTTCGGAGCGTACGAGGATGTAGAGGTTCGGGAAGTGTTTTTTGACCATCTCGATCATCTCCATTCTTTTTTCGCGGTTTCCTATGGCAATGACGATGACTTGGGCTCTTCCGGCTCCGGCAATCTGAAGGAGGTCGTGGCGGGAGGCGTCTCCGTAATAGACCTTGAAGCCTAATTTTCGGAGGAGGTTGACATTGTCGCTGTTGTTGTCGAGTACGGTGGCTTGGATGTTGTTGGCGCGAAGGAAACGTCCGATCGTGTTTCCGAAATGTCCGTAGCCTGCAATGATGACGGGGTTGCTTTCATGGTCTACATCGCTTTCGTCTTCTTCTTCGCTTCCGGTCATGGAGCATTTGGATTTCATCAGTACTTTTTCATTGAACATCATCAGCAGGGGCGTAAAGGCCATGCTAAGGGCTGTTACCGCCATCATCAGGTCTGTTATTTCTTTGCTGAGTATATTTTCTTGGAGGGAGAAGCTTAACAGCACGAAGGCGAATTCGCCAATCTGGCTGAGTCCGAAACTGAAAATAAAGTTCTGGGAGTATCCGACCTTGAAAAATTTGCCTAGGGAATAGAGCACGGTAATCTTGATGGCCATGATACTGGCTACTAATCCTATAATCTGAAAGGGTTTGGAGAGGAGGAGTTCAAAGTCGATGGAGCTTCCTACGGATATGAAGAAGAGTCCTAAGAGGAGTCCTTTGAAAGGGTCGATGGCAATTTCGAGCTGGTGGCGGTATTCGCTGTTGGCGAGCATGACACCTGCTAAAAAGGCTCCTAGGGCGGGGCTGAGTCCGACGGAGGTCATCAGTACGGCAATGCCTACTACGACAAGGAGCGCCATTGCGGTAAACATTTCGTGCATTTTTGTCTTTGCCATGGCGTGGAAGATGGGACGAAGCAGGTATTTTCCGGATAGGACCACGAGGGTTACGGAGGAGAGTACCAAAAGGGCTTGTATCCATTTCGGGAAAGAGTCCATTAGTGTGACATGGGCGGCCACGGTATTGTTCTGTAGGGCTTTATTGGCCAGGAGTGGCAATAGGGCAAGCATGGGAATGATGGCGATGTCTTGGAAGAGCAATACGGCAAAAGAGCTTCGTCCGGCTACGGTTTTCATCCAGCCTTTTTCGTCGAGGGTCTGCATTACGATGGCTGTTGATGACATGGAGATAATCATTCCGAGCACGAGGGCTGTTTTCCAGTCGAATCCGAAGGCCAGGGCGATAGCGGTGAGTGTTATTGTGGTTCCTGCGACTTGGATGCCGCCCATTCCTGCTATTTTTTTTCGCATTCTCCAGAGGCGGTCGGGTTCTAGTTCTAGGCCTATGACGAAGAGCATCATGACAACGCCGAATTCGGCAAAGTGCATGATGTCTTGGCCTTCGGTACCGATGAGGCCTAAAAAGGCGGGTCCTATGATCACTCCGGCAAGCAGGTATCCTAAAACGGAACCGAGGCCGAGTCTTTTGGCAATGGGAACCATGATGACGGCTCCTGCCAGATAGATCATTGCTTGAAAGAAGAAAGTGTCCTGCATATAATTGATTTACTTTATAAAATTAAGCTATTTTAAAAAAGGTATTGGTTTTTAGAAATAAAAAAATCAACTGCCTGACGGGTAAATATCAGGCAATTGATTTAGGGAATTATGAATGGGCTGTTATTTCCAGCCGCCGCCTAGGGAGCGGTAAAGTTCAACGTCTGCCTCAAGGCTAGAGCGTTTTATGGATGCGAGGTCTAATTCGCTTTGCAGCAGATTGCCTTGTGCTACGATAACTTCTAGGTAGGTCGCCATGCCGTTTTTGAACAGCATGTCGGCGTTTTTCACGGCTTTTTGCAGCGTGGCTACACGGCCGGCAACTATGGCTTGTTGTTCTTTTAGTTTTTCGACTTTTACGAGCGCGTCTGAGACTTCGCCTACGGCTACGAGTACGGATTGTCTAAAGTTGATTACGGCTTTTTCTCTTTCTATTTTAGAGATTTCGTATTGGGCTTTTAGTCTTTTTCCGTTCAGCAGGGGCTGTGCAAGGCTTCCGGCCACAGTCCCGAAAAGGGAGGCTGGGGTGTTGAACCAGTTGCTGGCTTCGAAAGAGGTGAGTCCTCCGGAGGCGGTAATGTTCAGGGTAGGATAGAGGCTGGCTTTTGCGATTCCTACTTTTGCGTTGGCGGCTTTTAGGGCCAGCTCGGCATTCTTAACGTCGGGTCTTCTGCTTACTAAAGAGGAGGGAATACCTGCGGCTGCATTTTCTTTTAGGGCAATGGCGCCTAGCGTGGTTTTTCTTTCTTTGGCACTCGGGAAGGTTCCGGTGATCGTGCTCAGGGCGTTTTCTTGAATGGCGATGTTTTGCTCTAGTTCAGGAATTAGCTGTGCGGCTACTGATTGTTGTGCTTCTGCTTGTTGTTTTGCCAATGAGGTTACTTGCCCGGATTCGTACTGCAGGTTGATGACAAACAGGGTACTGTCGTTCAGGGTGAGGTTCTTTTTGGCAATTTCTAATTGGGCGTCGAGCATCAGAAGGTTGTAAAATCCTTTGGAAACATTGGCTACGATGGTGGTCTGCAGGGCTTTTTTGGCTTCTGCGGACTGTAGGTATTCTGCCAAGGCGCTTCGTTTTTGGTTGCGGATCTTGCCCCAGATGTCGGCTTCCCATGATAGGTTCAACGCGGCATTGTAGTCTTCGACGTGCTTTCTTCTCAGGAAAGTGCTGGTGCTTAATCCGTTCAGGCTGTTGTCAGACAGACGGGTGGATGTGGCAGTGGCTTGGAAGTTTACTTTGGGTACGTTGCCCCATTTGGACTGTGTCAATTGCCATTGCGCGGCTTCGATATTTTTTTGGGCTACCAGCAGGTCGTTGTTCCTCACGATGGCGCTGTCGATCAGTTTTTGCAGGGAGGGTTCTGTGAAGAATTCTTTCCAGCTTTGGTCGGCAATGCTCGTGGTGTCTGTAGAAGTGGTATTTCTAAAGTTTTCTGGCAGGGCGTCTTTTGGAGTCTCGACGTCTTTCGAGACTTTACATGCTGTAAGGGTGGTAAGCAGTACCAAGACAGCGACATATTTATTGATGTACTTTTTCATTTTTTATTTTTCTTCGTTATGGATTACGGCAATTGGTTTTCCACTAACTTTTTCTTGTAAATATTGGAATATTATGAATAATACCGGGATTATAAACAGTCCTAGGATTACTCCTGAAAGCATACCTCCTGCAGCACCAATACTGATGGAATGGTTACCTTGGGCAGATGGCCCTGTGGCACTCATCATCGGAATCAGTCCTACGACGAAGGCTAGCGAGGTCATGATAATTGGTCGCAGACGTAGCTTGGCGGCGTCGATGGATGCCTTGCCTAGCGCTTGGCCGGATCTTCGTTTTTGTACTGCAAATTCTACGATCAGGATGGCATTCTTGGCGAGCAGTCCGATAAGCATGACGAGCGCTACTTGTACGTAAATGTTATTTTGGATGCCTGTCAAACCGATGGCTGCAAATACTCCAAAGATTCCGGTTGGGATGGAAAGGATTACTGCTAACGGCAGGATGTAGCTTTCGTACTGTGCTGCAAGTAGGAAATAGATGAATATCAGACAGAGTAGGAAAATCGTTGTTGATTGTCCTCCAGAAGAAATTTCTTCACGGGTTTGTCCTGAAAATTCATAACTATAACCAGCTGGCAATTGCTGTGCCGCTACTTCTTCAATTGCTTTAATAGCATCTCCAGAACTAAAACCTGGTTTTGGAATGGCGTTGATTGAAATGGAGTTGAACAGGTTGTATCGTGAAGCGGTTTCGGAACCGTAAATACGGGTTAGTTTCACCAGGGTATTTATCGGAACCATTTCGCCATTTTTGTTTTTTACGAATACGCGATCAATGGTCGATGGGTCTGCTCTGTCGGCGATATCTGCTTGTACTACTACTCGGTAGTATTTTCCGAATCTGTTGAAATCGGAGGCTTGGGCACTACCAAAATAGGCTTGCATGGTTTGCAATATGTCTTTTACTTTTACGCCTAATTGGTCTGCTTTTTCATCGTTGATGTCTAATTGCAATTGTGGATAATCGGCTTTAAAAGAGGTGAAGGCTACTGCAATTTCTGGGCGTTTCATTAGTTCTCCGATGAAGTTTTGCGAGATGCCGCTAAATTTATCGAGCTTGCCGCCTGTTTTGTCTTGCAATACTACATCTAGGGCTTCTACGTTACTGAATCCGGGTACGGTTGGGAAACTGAATACGAAGAAACTTCCTCCTGAAATGGCGCCTAATTTGCCTTGAACCTGACCCATTATTTCGTCTATATTTTTAACGTCTCCACGTTCTTCATTTGGTTTTAGCAATACGAAAACAACTGCTGAAGAGGGGCTTGTAGAGTTTGTCAATAGGTTGAAACCTGAGATCGCGGTTACAAATCGTGATGATTCTAAGCCTTTTAGCATGTTTTCGGCTTCTGTCATTACTTTTTGGGTTCCGTCAAGGGATGTTCCTGAAGGGGTGTTTACTGCAATGGCGATAAATCCTTGGTCTTCTGTCGGGATAAATCCTGTTGGAGTTCTGTTGACCATAATGACTGTTGCAACGGTAATCAATGCTAAACCGCCTAAACTTACCCATTTGTGACGGATTAGGAATTTAAGTCCGCCTACATAACGATTGGTTAAAGAGTTAAAGCTGGTATTGAATGCGTTGAAGAATTTTTGCTTGAATCCTGGTTTTGTGTATGGTTCTTCTCCGTCGTGTGCTGTATGGTTTTCTTTTAAGAATAGGGCAGCAAGGGCAGGGCTTAATGTCAAGGCGTTTATTGCCGAGATTACGATGGCGATTGCCATTGTAAAGGCAAACTGACGGTAGAATACTCCTGTGGAACCTTCCATGAAACCTACGGGTAGGAATACGGCGGCCATTACTAGGGTAATCGAGATAATAGCGCCTGTAATTTCGTGCATGGCTTCGTGTGTTGCTACTTTTGGAGACAGGTGTTTGTGTTCCATTTTGGCATGCACGGCCTCGACGACGACAATGGCATCATCGACCACGATACCGATCGCTAGGATCAAGGCGAAAAGTGTCAATAGGTTGATGGAGAATCCAAATAGCTGCATGAAGAAGAATGTTCCTAGAATGGCTACTGGTACTGCAATTGCTGGAATCAGGGTCGATCTAAAGTCTTGAAGGAAAAGGAAAACTACAATAAATACGAGTATAAATGCTTCTAATAGGGTGTGTTCAACTTGTTCAATTGATTGGTCTAATGATACTTTTGTACTGTAAAATATGTTGTGTTTTATTTCTTTTGGGAAATCTTTGGATGCTTTGACCATCAATTTGTTGATGGCTACCTGAATATCGTTTGAGTTGGAACCTGCTAATTGGATGATACCGATTACGACTCCTTTATTACCATTTAAACGCGTTAAACTGTTGTAAGAATAAGCACCAAGTTCCACTCTGGCTACGTCTTTTAGGCGAAGGATAGAACCGTCGGCATTGGAACGGATGGCAATGTTTTGGTAGTCTTCTGGCTTGGTTAGCTTTCCTTTGTATTTGATAACGTATTCGAAAACTTCTTTGCTTCGTTCTCCAAATTTACCTGGCGCGGCTTCTAAGCTTTTGTCTTGAATCGCAGCCATTACTTCGGTTGGCGTTACGTTGTAGGTTGCCATTTGTGTTGGGTTTAACCAAACACGCATGGAATAGTCTTTTGTACCTCCAAAGATGGAAGCGGAACCGACTCCAGGAATACGCTTGATTTCTGGAATGATGTTGATTTGCGCATAGTTGGCAACAAAGGTTTGGTCGTATTTGGCTTCGTCTTCGGTATACATACCGATGGCCATGATAAAACTGTTTTGTTGTTTTGCGGTAATAACGCCTTGTTGTACTACTTCTGCTGGCAGCTGGCTCGTGGCTTGTGCTACTCTGTTCTGCACGTTAACGGCTGCTTGGTCGGCATCGGTACCTAGTTTAAAGAAAACGGTAATGGCTAGGGTACCGTCGTTACTGGCAGTCGAGCTCATGTATGTCATGTTTTCGACACCGTTGATGGATTCTTCTAGCGATGGTGCTACCGAACGCAAAACGGTTTCGGCATTGGCTCCAGGATAGACTGCGGTTACCAATACGGATGGGGGCGCAATGTCTGGAAACTGTTGTAGGGGCAATTTTGTAAGTCCTAGTACGCCTAATATCACCAATAAAATGGATATAACTGTGGCTAATACAGGTCTCTGTATGAATATTTTGAACATTTTTCGTGAAATTATTTTTTGTTAATTACTTGAGCAATCTTAGTGGATTTTTCAGGTTGGATTGCCTGGCCTTCTTGAAGTTTGTCGATACCGCTTAATACAATTTGATCGCCTGATTTTACGCCGTCTTTGATAAGATAGTTTGTACCGCTTTTGCCTATGATTGTAATTGGTGCTTTGGTTACTTTGTTTTCTTTGTTTACGGTAAACACGAAAACTTTGTCTTGCATTTCAATGGTTGCGGACTGTGGGACTAGAATGGCATCGTTGTGTTTGATTCCTAAACGGACTCTTCCTGTGTTTCCAGAACGCAAGGTTCCGTTTGCATTAGGGAAGGTAGCACGAAGCGTGATAGCTCCTGTGTTTTTGTCGAATTGGCCGTCTACCATATCAATTTTTCCGGTTTGAGCATAGGCGTTGTTGTCTGCTAATATTAGGGAAACTGGTGGCAGAGTTTTGATCTTATCATTGATTGTGTTTCCTGAGTATTGTGCTTTGAAGTTGATGAAATCTGTTTCTCCAAGTGAGAAATAGGCATAGACTTCGTGTACGTCAGAAAGTTTTGTCAAAGGCTCGATATCGGCTGGCGAAACTAGGCTTCCTTGTTTTTTTGGAAGTCTTCCAATGTAACCGCTAACTGGGGCAGTGATTGTAGTATAGCCTAAGTTGATTTTTGCTGAACCTACCATTGCTTTTGCTTGGTCTAAATTGGCTGAAGCGATTCTGTGTGATGCTTTAGCTGTTTTTAATTGGTATTCTGAAACGACTTTGTTTTGAACTAATGGTGTTAGTTTGTCAATTTCTAATTGGGCATTGATCAAAGCGGCTTCGGCTCCGTGAAGGCTAGCAAGGGCGTTGTTTAGTTGCTCGCGATATGGCTGCTCGTTTATTTTGAATAGGGGCTGTCCTTTAGAAACGAAAGCACCTTCGTCTACGAATATCTTTTCTAGGTTGCCGCTTACTTGTGGACGGATTTCTACGTCAACGGTTCCTTGGATAGAAGCTGGATATTCTGAATCTGTGGTTGCATTTTCGCTTTGGATGGCGTATACTGGCAATGTTGGAGCAGGAGCTGCGGCTTGTTGCGCGGCTTTATCGGAGCATCCTATTAGTACAACAGCGAGTACTAGGCTGGTTAGAATTATATTTTTCATTTTTTTTTGACTTTTGAATTTGTTGAACATTTTGATTGATTCTTGGTTTTTGTTGCGATACATTTTTGTAAGTGATTTAAATAGGACCGGCTATTTTAAAAGCTGGTGTTTTTACTTTCTTTTTGTTTTATAAACCATTTTATATCATTTTGTGAAGTGTTTCTTCTGGGAAACAGGATCACGACTACGAACCCGCTACATTGTCATAAGTATTAGTTTGTTCTTAATCATTGTAAAAAATTATAATTAAACCTTATTAAATTATCTAACA
The DNA here is from genome assembly GCF_025947265.1 of Flavobacterium sp. N2550. Lineage (NCBI taxonomy): Bacteria > Pseudomonadati > Bacteroidota > Flavobacteriia > Flavobacteriales > Flavobacteriaceae > Flavobacterium > Flavobacterium sp. N2550. The sequence continues at coordinate 2,271,267 of NZ_CP110007.1, forward strand.
TCGTTAAGTAATAAGACGAAAAAATGTATAGATTTGCTGGCTTATCTATTTGTTATAGATTAGCATTAAATTATTTATCACTGTTAAGTATCGGGTTAAAAAAAAGGTGATACTTTATATTATTGTTATTAAATCATTTATCAGCGTTAAGTAAAAGTCAAAAAAATTAGGCTTCTACCACTTGAATTGATTTAATGATTCCTCCGATTGCATCCTTAAGTATCTGGTTATTGATACTTGATGCCAGCCCATTGCCTACAATATTGATTGAAATCAGTCCGTGGATTACTGAGAAAAAAGTGAAATACTTTTGTTTTATGACATCGTCTGTCGGCTTTTGTCCTTTCATCAATTCGGCAATTGCTTCCGTAAATAGTTTGAAAGGGACTTCTGCTTCTGGAACGCGCTGCATACAGCAGGTCATTTCGACACCAAACATTACCTGATAGAGTTCTTTGTCTTCGAAAGCAAAATTCCAATACGCCATCCACATTTCTTCCAGCTGTTCGGCCGGATCTGCTGATATGGTTTTTGCTTTTTCAAGATTTGTTGACAGGCACACGAACCCTTTTTTGGTGAGTTCATGTAGTATGGCTTCTTTGTTTGAAAAGTATTCGTAAATGATTGGGGCGGTATATTCGATGCGGTCTGCGATTTTTCGCATGCTCAAACCTTGCCATCCTTCTTCTTTCACAATATAATAGGCAGCATCCAGGATGTTATGCCTGGTCTCTTCTTTTTGTCTTAAAATTCGATCTTTGCTTGCCATTTTTTGTATAGTATTAAATTGTTTAACACCGTTAAGCAAAATTACAGCTTTTTTATAATACGAACCAAATGCATCATCAAATTTTCTTATGGAACTATAAAGGGTATAGAATTTCTATATAAAAAAACAATCGCAGGAAACGAATTCCCTGCGATTGCTACTAACTCAAAACCTGAACAAAAAATTATTTGTTCGAATATACTCGAACATAATCGATGATAAATTCTTGTGGAAAAATGGAATCGTCTACTTCTGGACCGCCAAAGTTTCCTCCAACGGCTACATTTAGGATGAAATAGAAAGGTTGGTTGAACGGCCAAACGTCTTCGGTCTTGTCTTTTGGATTGAAAGTAAAGACGAGGGTGCCGTCTACATAAAAATCCATTTTTTCTTTGGTCCAATCTACGCCGTAGGTATGGAAGCCTTCTTCGATATTCTCGAATTTGGTCTTGTGCGAACTGGCTTTGTCGCCGTGATTGGCTTGGGTATGGAGTGTCGTGAACACCATATCGGGTTCTTTTCCGATGTATTCTAGGATATCAATCTCGCCGCTTTTTGGCCATCCGACTTGTTTGATATTGGAGCCTAACATCCAAAATGCTGGCCAGATTCCTTGTCCAACCGGAAGCTTGGCGCGTGTTTCCATATAGCCGTATTTGAATTCTTTTTTTCCGGCCGTTGTGATGCGGGTAGAGGTGTATTTACTATCGTCTTTTTTTACGGTAATGACCAGTTTGCCATCGACCAACTTATGGTTTTCAGTGGTATAGATCTGGCGTTCGTTGTTTCCCCAGCCGCAGATGTTCGGGCAGCCGTCGCCGAGCTCATAATTCCACGTTTTTTCGTTTAGTTTATTGCCGTCGAAGCTTTCTTCCCAAAGGAGCTTTCCTTTTTTGACCTGGCCGAAAACGGAACAGCTTGTAAGCAGTAGTAGGATTGCAGTTTTTTTCATACGTCTTTTTTTAGTTGGAATAGTTAAAGTCTGCCTGAAGGGTTGCTGTAGAACTGCCACCGACAAATAGCTGGAAATCTCCGGCTTCTGCTTCCCAGATCTTGTTGGCAGAATAGAATTCGATGGTTTTTTCGTCGATTGTAAAGGAAACGGTTTTTGTCTGTCCGGCTTTTATTTCGGCCAGTTCAAAGCCTTTTAATTCTCTTACTGGGCGCGTTACGCTAGCGACCAAATCTCGGATGTATAATTGCACGACTTCTTTTCCGTCGACACTGCTGGTGTTTTTTACATCTACAGTGACTTTAATTTTTCCGTTTTTCTGTAATGATTTGGTATCGAGCTTTAGGTTGGAATATTCAAAAGTTGAATAACTCAGTCCATGTCCGAAAGGGTATAGGGGCGTATTTTCGATGTCGGTATAATGCGACCAGAAAACGCTTTCTGGATTGTCTGTCGAAGGTCTTCCTGTATTCTTGTAGTTGTAGTAGATTGGCACTTGTCCTACATTTCTAGGGAAAGTCATCGGCAGCTTGCCGCTAGGGTTGTAATCTCCGTATAGTACTTGTGCAATGGCGTGTCCGCTTTGGGTTCCTAAATGCCAGGCTTCAACAATGGCAGGAATGTTTTTTGCTGCCCACGGAATGGCTAATGGACGTCCGTTTTGCAAGACGAGCACTATATTTGGATTGGCTTTGTATACGGCTTCAAGGAGTTCTTGTTGTACGCCAGGGAGCGTAATGTCGCTTCGGCTTCTTCCTTCGCCGGTCTGCAGTCCGTGTTCGCCTAGTACCATAATGACTACATCGGCTTGTTTTGCGGCCGCGATGGCTTTGTCAAAACTGCTTTTGTCGGTCGTATTTATTTTTGTTTCTACCATAAATCTAGGTTCTCCTAGAGCTACATCGGCACCTTTTTCATAGGTAATTTGGTTTCCTTTGTACGCTGCCATACCTTCTAAAAAAGAAATAGCGGTATTGTCGTCGGCACCAATTCTCCAGCTTCCTAACGGGCTGGTCTTGTCGTTGGCTAGGGCTCCGATTACGGCGATTTTCTGTCCTGATTTTTTAAGCGGCAGGAGCTTGTTTTCGTTTTTCAGAAGTACGATAGATTTTTTTGCCATATCTAAAACACCGTCTTGAAATTCTTTTTTCCCGATGTTTTGTTTTTCGCGGTTTTCGTCGCAGTATTTATAGGGATTGTCAAAAAGACCTAATTCAAATTTTACTTTTAGGATTCTTCGGACGGCATCATTGATTTTGTCTTCGGAAACTTTGCCTTCTTTTACTAATGTTACAAGGTGGTTTAGGTAGCCGTAGGATTCCATGTCCATGTCAGAGCCTGCGTTTGCGGCTTTCATGGCGGCATCCTTCATATCTTTGGCATAGCCGTGTGCAATCATTTCGCCCATAGAGCCCCAATCGGAAACGACGAAGCCGTCGAATTTCCATTCGCCTTTGAGCAGGTTTCTTTGAAGGTAGGCGTTTCCAGTAGCAGGAATTCCTTCTAATTCGTTAAAAGAGTTCATGAAAGTAAGCACGCCTGCATCGACTGTAGCTTTGAAAGGAGGAAGGATGATATTGTGCAAGGTGTTGTCGCTGATATCGACTGTGTTGTAATCGCGTCCGGATTCTGCAAAACCGTATCCTGCAAAGTGTTTGGTGCAGGCTGCGATGTGAAATTCATCGAGCTTGTCGCCTTGAAATCCTTTGACTCTTGCGATAGCGATTTGGCTTCCTAGGTAGGGATCTTCACCAGCGCCTTCCATCACGCGTCCCCAGCGGGCATCTCTGGAGATATCTACCATTGGGGCAAACGTCCAGTTCAATCCGGAGACGGCAGCTTCGGCTGCGGCAATTTCTGCTGATTTTTTTATGGCTTCGAGATCCCATGAAGCGGCTTCTGCCAAGGGGATAGGGCTGACTGTCTTATAGCCGTGAACGACATCGAATCCGAAGATAAGCGGAATTCCTAGTCGGGTTTCTTCTACGGCAATTTTTTGCAGTGCTCGTACGTCTTTGACACCGCGGACATTCAGCATGGAGCCTACTAATCCTTTTTTTAGGTTTTCGTATTTTTTTGCAGCTTGTCCGTCTTTAGGAACGGGACCGGTGACATCCCAAAAGCCGTTGTATTGGTTCATCTGACCCACTTTTTCTTCTAGGGTCATCAGTTTTAATACGGAATCTACTTTTCGGTCTATGGGAAGCTTGTCTTTTCCTGCGAAATTGCTTTGTCTGGAACTGCTGCATCCGATGGCAAAAACCAACGCGGCGGCAACTCCGTATCGTATCGTAGTATATTTCATTCTTGCTGTTTCGAAATTTTATAAAAAGCCAATAATCAAGAAGGCTAGCCAGGCTAGCCTCCTTAATTAGAAGCGAAAGAGTTGGATTTATTGGTAGACTCTTACGTAATCAATTTCCATTGCGGACTGCGTGAATCCAGGTGCTACTGTTCCTCCGAACGTTCCGCCCATGGCCACATTCAATATCAAGAAGAAATTGCTATTGTATGGTGTGGAAGGGGAGTTTACATAGGAATGGAAAGCAGGCTGGTCGTCTATATAAAACTTGATCGATGTAGGGCTCCAAATGGCTTTGTAGACATGGAATTCTGACGAGACATTGCTGGCTGTCGTGGTTCCGCTGTCTGCATTTCCGCCTGAACGGCCAGGATAGTGGAGCGTTCCGTGAATGGTATTTGGTTCGTTGCCTTTGTGTTCCATGATATCAATTTCTCCGCAGGCTGGCCAAGGGTTTGTGGCATAGTTTTCTCCTAATGCCCATATCGCAGGCCATGTTCCGCCGCCAGATGGCAGCTTGGCTTTTACTTCAATCTTGCCGTATTTGAATTCGAATTTGTTTTCTGTAACCAAACGGGCAGAGGTATAGTTGGAACCAGAGAAGCTTTCTGCTTTTGCAATGATTTTTAATACGCCGTTTTGAACAATCGCATTGTCGGCTCTGTCGGTATAGTGTTGCAACTCGCTGTTGCCCCATCCGCCAGCGCCAAGGTTGTACGACCATTTTGTAGGATCTGGAGCGCCGTCTACTTCAAATTCATCATTCCATATCATGTTGGTATAGTCAGGCTCATTGCCTCCTTGAACAGGCGGCTGGTTGCTGAAGGTATGGTACCATGCCAAGGCAGGATTGCCACCCATTACAGCTCTTACTACCAGCTTGCTGTCTGTAAGTTCTAAAATTTCGTAAGTGCTTTGTCCGATATAGTAGCCCATAAAGCCATTGTCTGAAAAGGTCATAGCGGTACCACGTTTTTTGTCTGCTGGTACTAAGGATTCGCTAGGGCTCAAGGCAACTGTCTTAACGCCGCTAGTATTGTAGTTCAAGCAAAGGTCAGAGCTTCCTGAACCGCCGCCTACACCTAAGAATGCTGAATTGAAGAATGTTTTTCCTCCATTGTCTAATTCAAATTTCAATACGCCGTTTTCTATGAAAAATTTCAGTTCGTTGTCGTAAAGACAGCTGCTGTCTGGCGATCCTGCTTTTTCGAATGGAGTTGCTGCATAGTAGTTAGGGTAGAAGTTTTTGGTGACGTCGCCGTCGTTTTGTCCTACGCCTAAATGGCCTGGCTGTGCTGCAGCCCAGTACCATGTTTTGGAGCTTCCGTTGGTAAGCAGTGTTATGGCTTCTGGATCGGAGAAGTTACTGAAAACGGTTACTTCAAATGAAGTGTTGCTGGCTGTTCCGCCTTTTCCAAACGCAATGACGGTTACGATATAGGTGTTTACGCCATTTTTGGTAAAGGTTTTTGTATACACGCCTCCTGGTGCATTTTGGGAAGTGGCATCGCTGAACAGGTATTTGAAGTTTACTGCATTTTCGGCAGTTGCTTTCAATATCACTTTTCCTGAACCGTCGCCGTCGGGATGTTCTGCATCTTTGCCGACAATTTCATATTCCAATTGGATGTTCTTTGGGGCATCGAGATTGCCAAAGGTCTTATCGTCTTCTTGGCAGCTGCTGACCATGAATAGGAGCAGGGCTAGTTTTCCGAAGTTTTTTAGTATGTTTTTCATCACTTTTAATTTGAAAGTTTGACGTCATCGAAATAGTAGCTTGCTCCGGTTCCGTTGGTTCCGAAATCAAAGAAGAGGACTACGTTCTGATACGCATTGTTGTTGTTTATTCCTGTAAAGTCATAAGTCAGTTCTTCCCATCCGTTCGCGACGGTAGTGGTTACAGAGATTTCTCTGTTGATACCTGTATTGGCTGAATTTTCTAGTTTTAGAAGTACTGGTATTCCGGCTTGTGGCGACCATACTTTGATTTTTATTTTATGATAGACAGAGAAGTCGATCGGTTCCGTAAGCGTGATAGCAGTTCCTGCCCAAACTTCTGAACCGGAATTCTTTACTACTCTGGCTACATTGGCTGTCGTATTGATTCCTGTGGCATCAGGATTGGCTACTTTTGAAGCAAATGCGCCTCCAAAGTCACCAAAGCCGTAATTGATGGATGCTGATTCGAATGTCAGCGGCAAGGTTTTAGGCTCGTCGCCATTAGTCAGGTAGATATCGTCGAAGTAGTACGTAGCACCATTTCCTGGGTTTCCAAAATCGAAGAAAAGAACGACTTTTGAATAGGACTGTGATAAGTTGGCTCCTGAGAAATCATACGTAAGGTATTGCCATGCGTTAGCGACCGTTGTTGTTTGGTCTACTTCGGCATTTATTCCGGCATCGGTAAGGTTTTCAAGTTTTAGCTTTACGACAGTTCCGATTTGCGGCGACCATACCTTGATTCTGATTTTGTTTAAGGTCGAAAAGTCAATCGGACTGTCAAGAACCATGATAGTTCCGCCCCAAGTTTCGGCTCCGTTGTTTTTTACCAATCTTCCCACTTTTGAACTTAGGTTGATTCCAGAAATATCAGGATTATTAACCTTACTTGTGCTTACATTTCCGAAATCGGAAAACGAATAGTTTAATGCTGCATTTTCAAACGTCAGCGGCATTAAGATCGGGTTAGAGATTACAACGTTTTGAGTATAGGTGGTCGTTGCCGCACCTCCGCTATACGCTACAACTGTTACGACATACGTTCCAGTGTTGGCGTAGGTATGCGCGACAGGAGTGCCACCTTGCATAAATGGTATCGGTTCTTGCGCCGGATCTTCTCCAAACGTCACTTCAAAGAATGTTTCGAAGTCTGCCGAAGCGGTCACGTTGATAGAGAAAGAATCTCCAACAACAGGACTGATTGTTACAGCCAAGTTTTCTGGAGCCCTGAAAGCAACAGTCAGTGGAAGCACGACTTCGCTAGTCAATCCGTTGATTGCGGTGGCTACAATTTTTACATCGTATTGGCCTTCGGCGTAGATGTGCTCTACGGTTCTTCCAACGGCTACTTCTGCAGGTTCTGCCGTAGCATCGCCAAAATAGACGTCGTATTTTACTAGTCCTTCGCCTCTAGGGGCTATTGTTACCCGACCAGAGTTGTCTTGCGTGATGGTAAACAATGCAGACAGGTTGGAAGGAGCAGGGGCATTCGTAACCGAATCAAGGCTTGTATCGTCGCTGGAACATCCTATGAGGAAAGCCAGCAGGAATAAGCTGATTATTGATTGTATTTTTTTCATATATCTTAAATTTTAATATCCAGGGTTTTGTTGCCAATTTCCAGCTGAAAACTGAATTTCTTCAATCGGAATAGGGAATAGTTCGTTTTTATCAGCAGTAAAGCCGTCGATTTCAATAGCGGCTCTTCCGGTTCGTACCAAGTCAAAGAAACGGTGTCCTTCTCCTAGAAGTTCTCTTCTTCTTTCTTCCCAGATCAAAGAGGTAAGGGTGGCTCCAGTTCCGTTGATGTCGTGGTTGGTATCTCCAAAAGCACGTCTTCTTACTTGGTTTAGGTAGAATCTAGCTTTAGTGTCATCGATACCGCCTCTGTTGAAGGCTTCGGCAGCCATCAATAATACGTCTGCATAGCGGATCGCCCTGTAGTTGTTCGGATTCGTCAAGTTCAAGTCACCTGCAGCGTTCGCACTTCTTGTTCTTGGAATATATTTTTTGTTGAAAAAGCCAGTATGCTTGTAGCCTACGCCATAGGTAGCGCCAGTTGCTGTAGCCCAAGCCGCGATATCTAGGATGGCAACATCTTTTCTAAGATCGCCTGCTTCGTAGATGTCTACTGCTTCTTGAGTCGGAACGTTAAAGCTGTATCCTGAAGAAAATCTTGGTCCAGAATAGTTTCTAGGTCCGTTGAATCCTACGGCAACGTTTCCTTCGCTGCATTGAAGACATCCGAATCCAGCACCTTCGATATCGGTGTATTGTACTTCAAGTACCGATTCTACGCCGTTTTCTTCAGCAACTTCAAAAAGAGTGTCGTAATTTGTAACTAATGAATAGCCTCCAGTTACGGTAATCAGGTTTTCTAGAGTTTGTGCCGCCAAGTCAAATTTGTCTTGGTATAGGTATACTTTTCCAAGCAATGCTTGCGCTGCACCTTTAGTAACACGTCCTACTTGTGGAGCGTTAGGACTTAAGTCGGCAATAGCTAAGATCAGATCATTTTCGATAGATGCGTATACTTCGGCTTTAGAAGATCTAGGAATCGTTTTTTCGTCGCCTAATTTGAATCGGGCATCTTGTTTCATCGGAATACCACCGAACCATTTTACTAATTCAAATTGGAAATAGGCTCTTAAGAAACGGGCTTCGGCAATGATTTGTGGTTTGTTAGCGAAATTGGTCTTGTCTTTGAACTCCATGATGTAGCTGGCTCTGTTGACTCCGGCAAACATCCAGTCCCAAACGTTTTTTACGTTGGCGTTTACCGGCGTGTGGATCATTTCGTCTACTTGCTGGAAACCGATAACGTCATTGGCGCTTTCTCCACCTGATAAGGTATTGTCTGAAGCGATTTCGCCTAACAATACGTTGACATAGGTAGATTGCAGGATATCATAGGCAGCGACCAAGGCATTATAGTACTCTTGTTCGTTGTTAAAGTAATTGTCTGCTCCGATCGAATAAGGAACTTCCCTATCGATGAAATCGTCTCCGCAGGAAACGGTTGTCAAGAGCGTCAGTGCCATGAAGGCTGTGATTATATTCTTTTTCATTTTTGTCTTGAATTAAAAATTAACATTTACGCCAAACATATAGGTTCTCGGAATCGGATAGAATCCGTTATCCACACCGCCGCCAATAGGATTTCCATTGGATGCTCCTGGGTCATAGCCTTTATATTTTGTGAAAGTGTAAAGATTGTTTACTCCTGTGTAGATTCTCACTTTGGTAATTCCTGCTTTTTCTGTGAAAGAAGGGTTTAGCGTATAGCCTAATTGTACGTTTTGGATTCTTAGGTACGAAGCATCTTCTACGAAATAATCTGAGAATATGTTGTTGGCCGTAGCTGCTGTCGTAACTCTAGGAACACTGTTGGAAGTACCTTCGCCTGTCCATCTGCCTAACATGTAGTTGGATCTGTTAACGTCGTTTTGAGTTCTTTCATAGGCTCTTACCATGTCGTTTCCGATAGAAGCGAAGGCATAGGCTGTGAAATCAAATCCTTTGTAGTTCAGGTTGATGTTCAATCCCATGGTTACATCTGGAATAGGACTTCCGATGTCAGTTCTATCGCTAGTATCGATTTTGTTGTCTCCATTGACATCTACAAAGCGCAGGTCGCCTGGTTTTGCTTCAGCGCCTAAAGCGGATTGCGAAGGATGTGCATCGACTTCGGCTTGGTTTTGGAAAATTCCGTTGGTTTTGTATCCGAAGAAATAGCCCATTTCATGTCCGACCTGCATTCTAGAAGTAATCGTGCTTGTTCCGAATAAACCGCCTTCGATAAATCCGGTACCGTTATTAACTTCGATCACTTCGTTTTTCAATGTCGTAACGTTATAGTTTACGTTGAATGAAAAGTTGTCAGACAGTTGTTCTTTATAGTTGATGGCAAATTCAAAACCTTTGTTTCTAACGCTTCCTGCATTGACTACTGGCGAAGAGCCTCCAGGAGCAGCAATTCCAGTGATAGCACTAATCGGAACGTCTACGATCAAAAGGTCTTTTCGGGTATCGATAAAATAATCGGTAGCGATTTCAACTTTGTCGTTGAACAGTCTGAAATCCAAACCTACGTCGAATTTTTTAGCTTCTTCCCATTTTACATCTGGGTTGGCTAATAATCCGATTGCATTTCCATTGACAAGCTGTCCGTTAAAGATATAGGTAGCTTCACCTCCTAGCAAGGAGATATAGGCATTTGATTTAATTTGGTCGTTTCCAAGGCTTCCGTAGCTTCCTCTTAATTTTAGGAAATTGATGAATTTAGATTCTCCAAAGAAGCTTTCGTCTGATATTACCCATCCCGCTGTGAAGGAAGGGAAGTAGGCCACGCGGTTGGAAGGTCCGAATTTAGTTGACATATCGCGTCTGATCATGGCAGACAACAGGTATCTTCCTTTATAATCGTACTGTAATCTTCCGAAATGTGATAATCTTCTTTCATCATAAGCGTAAGATCCTGCTGCTTTTCGGTCTACATATCCTGTAGTTAATGAAATGTCGGCAAATTCCCATGAGTTGTTCGGAACGTCAAAACCAGTTGCATTCAGTCCGTTACCATATTCTTTGAATACGGTCGTACCTGCTGTTACAGCAAAGTTGTGGTCTTCTGCCAGCGTTTTTTTGTAGGTCGCAAACAAGTCGAACGTGTAGCTGTTGTCGTTGATGGCGTTTTGGTCTACGCTGCTTCTCGGGTTGTTGAATACTTTTCCTTCGCCGTAATACACCAGCTTGTTAAACGTTTTTCCTTCGCTGTTAGAGGTTTCAAAACCAATACGTCCGGTTACTGTCAAGTCTTTGATGACATCATATTCCAACGCAAAGGAACCGCTTAATCGCTTAAGGTTATAGGTGTTGAAGGTGTTGGCAATCTGCTCTAGCGGGTTGATGATTTCAAAACCGATGTTGCTACCTGGAGTATTCACATCACCGCTTGGCAAAACGGTATAGTTTCCGTTTTGGTCATAAGGTTTGAATATAGAAGGTGTGTTGATGGCATTAAACAATACCGATCCTAAAGCATTTTCGTTAAAAGTCCTTGAGCTTGTATATAAATACATCACGTTTGCTTTGGCTCTTAATTTGTCTGTCAAGTCAGCATTTAAGTTCAAACGTGCCGTATTTCTCAAGAAATTTGATTTATAGCCGCCAATGATACCGCCTTGGTCTAAATGTGATCCGCTGATGGTATAGGTCACTTTATCCGAACCGCCGCTTGCAGAAAGGTCATGGCTTACGATCGGCACGCCAGTATCGAAAACCTCATCTTGCCAGTCGGTTCCTTTGCCTAGTCCGGCTACATTTGGGAACGGAAGCGCATTTCCTGCATTAGCATAGCTTTCGTTCAATAACAGCGCATATTCCGTAGCATTTAACAACGGTAACTTTCTGCTTGTTTCTTGCGAACCGATGTACGTATTATAGGAAATTCTTGTTTTTGAGTTTTTCTTTCCTGTTTTTGTCGTAATCAAGATCACACCGTTGGCACCAATGGTTCCGTAGATAGCCGCTTGCGCGTCTTTTAATACGGTAAGGCTTTCGATATCATTCGGATTCAGCAATCCTATATCTTTTATGATATTGCCGTCTACTATAAAGGTAGGCCTGTTTTCACCGTTGGTAGCGATACCTCTGATTCTTACGTCAAGATTACCGCCTGGTCTACCAGACTGAGTCGTTACATTGACTCCAGAAACGGTTCCTTGCAGCGCCTGCTCGATTTTTATAGGACGAAGCTGTTCTAGATTCTTGCTGCTTACGATCCCTACGGCTCCGGTTACTTCTCTTTTGGTTTGGCTTCCGTATCCGATCACTACAACTTCTTCTAGCGATTCGGCATCAGGACTCAATCCTATAGAGATGGTTTCGTTCTTAGTTACCTTAAATTCATAATTAGAGAATCCAACGTAACTAAATACTAAAGTAGCACCCGATGGAACGCCTGAGATCTTAAAATTTCCATCTAGATCTGCTATTGTTTGTAATGTTCCGTTTTTTACGGAAACAGTCGCTCCAGGCAATGGCAGGCCTGTTTGAGCTTCAGTTACTTTACCGCCAATTTCATATTCCTGCGCATAGCAGAAAGAAGAAATCAGGATGAAAGCAATGAGGAAAAAGTTTGACTTCATATAATTTGTTTTTTGTGATATCTAAAATTAGAAGTCTTGTTTGAGAATATGAGAAATACAACCACAACAAAAAATATACAATTCAAAAAAAAATGGCTTAAATTTTATTATTCATAAAAAAAGCGAGCATTAACAGTAATTTAAGAGATTTTTAAAGTTTTGCTAACACTCTCTAAGTAAGCTCAAGAAATCCAATTACAACGTTGTTGTTGTGGTGTTGTATAGGTAGATTTGCTTAATGTTGTGGTTTGTTATATCGAAAGTATGTACTCGACAAGGCCTTCTTCGTGGGATAAATCCATTTTTTTACGCAAACGATATCGTTTTATCTCTACACTTCGTACAGAAATGTTAAGCAGAGGAGCAATTTCTTTGGAAGAAAGATTCAATCGCAAATAGGCACAAAGCCTCAAGTCATTAGGTGTTAACGACGGATGCAGATTCTTCACTTTTTTAAGAAAATCCTTGTCAGCATTGTTAAAAGCGTCCTTGAAAATATTCCACGTGTCTTCTTCGCTGATATTCTTGTTGATGGTCGTGATGACTGACTTGATGTTTCTATTTCCTTCTTCAGAATTTTTCTTCAAATCTTCCTTGATCATGCTCAACAATTCGTTCTTTTTGATAAGACTCATGGTCGATGCCGCCAGCTCACGGTTCTTGCTTTCGAAGTCTTGTTCCAATTGCTGGTTTTTGATTTTCATCAGTTCCTGTTCTGTTTCCAGTTCTTTGATCTCGAGCAGACGGTTGTTTTCTTCAATCAGCTTTTCTTTTTGCTGGTGGTAGTAATTTTTATAGGCTCTGTTGATAAAATACGCCATTACCAAGAAAATGATGATGTAGATGATAACTGCCATCGTCGTTCGGTACCAAGGCTTTAGGATGGTGAATGTATAGGAAATCGTATTTTCTGAAAGCGCATTTCCGATTTTAGCACGGACTTTAAATGTATAGTCGCCTGGCGGAAGGTTTTTAAAGTTTACGGTAGGCTTGTTGCTCCATTCGCTCCAGGTTTCCTGATAATTTTCAAGAAGGTATTGGTATTCGGCATTGATGTATTTGTTGAATTCCGGTACAGTATACGAAAAAGTAATGTTGTTGTCGGCAAATTTAAAATCAGAATGCCCCGCGATTGCTGCATAGCGAAGGCTCTCATTGGATTTGTTGACTGAAATGCTCGACATCGAAATCTTGTACTTGTTGAATTTAAGATCGTCGATGTTGATGGTATAATAACCGTCTGTTGTCCCGATCAAGTAGATGGAATTGGATATCTGCGTAATATTTTCATACCCCAGCATCGAATTGGTAAGCGATGACGGAATCGGGATGATATTGTGCTTGAGCTGTGAGCTTAATTTTCCATACGAGAAATAATTGATGTAGTTTTTGGTAAAAAACCATAGTCTGTTTGAGTTATCGACCATCAGCTTCCCTGACGTATAGCTGTCTTTCTCAAAAACACGGCTTAAGGTCGTATCTTTTTCAAACTGCTTGGTCTTTGGGTCTAGCTTAAAGATGCCGTATTTATAAGAATAATAGATGCTGCCGTTGAATTTCGTGAGTCCGGCATTTTTTCCTTTTGTCGGATATTTATACGTGATGAACTTGTCTGTCTTTCGCAAGTCGGAATCCAGCTGAAAGCGGAAAACGCCTTTGTATTCATGGCTTACGTAGACTTCTAAGTTCTTTGTAATCTCAAAGTATTTCGAAGAATAGTCGAAACCAGAGATTTTATTACGGAAAGCCCATTGCCCATTTTTATTTTCTAAAACCGAAACGCCATAATAATTTCCTTGCAATAACAAATCTTCGCGGCCGGGAACAGTCTCGAATTTCCAGGTTCCTGAAATAGTAAAAAGAGAACTGACGGTATTGCCGTTGACAATAAACGTACCCGAATCATGGCCGCAGAACAAGGTCCCTTTGTGTGAATAGAGCGTCCAGACCTGTCCTTTGGTGCCGTTTATGAACTTGAAATCTTCAGGCGATTCGTAGGTTTTATAAAACAATCCTTGGTTAGTACCCACAAACAATTTGCCGTCATGGAGAATCGATGTATAAACAGTGCCCAGAATTCCAGTATCGTCCGAAAAGGAACGTACGGGAGAATTTAGGTTGATGCAGTTGATGCCGTTATCAAGGCCGATCCAAAGGTTTTTGTCATAATCTTCAAAAATCGACAAGGCTGTATTGTTGCTCAAGCCTTTGTTTTGGGTAATATGATAGAGCATCTTTCCTTCTTTGGAAATGATAAAGATGCCGTTAGAAACGCTGCCTAGAGCAAAACTGCCGTCAGATAAAATCTGGCTGCTGTAGATACTGCTCGTAGATAAGTCCGCGTCTGCTTCTGTATGCCATTTGACTGGCGTGTTGTTGAAGAAGGTATAAAAGCCGTTGAATTGTGTCTGCAACAACAATCCGCCGTTTCTTGAAAAGATATTTACAATTTTGTTCTTTAGGATGATAGGATCGTTAGAAATCAGCTTGCCTTCGCCGTTTTCAATCTCAAACAGCCCTTCGGTATAGGTTTGGTAATAAATAGCATCGTTGGCCTTAAAAGCCCTTGAGATAGCACCTTTTGGAGTAATGATCTTAAACTTTGAAGTCTTGGTATCGTATAAAAAAATCTGGTTTAGCGATTGAAAAATGACCCATTGATCGTAATCGATGATGTTCCAGATCTGCTCGTCGTCCAACATCTTGTCAATGATAGGCTTGCTCAGCGACGTATATTTCAAAAGACCATCCTTTTGTCTTTTCCAATAGCCGAACTCCATATAACAGCCCGTATAGATCCTGTCATTGATGAATTTTGCCGAACGGATGATGGTCTCGTTTGGCGACGGATAGAGCTTCCAGTCGGCTCCGTTAAATTCTAAAAGCCCTTCATTGTTGGCAAAATAAACAAACTGGCTGTTGTCTTGGGTAATCATCCAGTTTTGGTTGCCGGCTCCATAACTGTTGGAACCGTATTTTAGGATAGGAGGCAGTTCTTGCGAAAATCCTAAAAAACAGCAAAATAGCAATAGTATGAGTATTTTTTTAGACAAGGTCGGGTAGGGATTAGGTTCTTAAGTGCTACGAATATACGATTTGAAATGAAAACTTTGCAAGGCAGATTTCAATGTATTGCGGGTTTATCACAATTTTTACGCTAATTTTTAGTTATAATCCCAAAGAATATACTATGAGAAAGATTAAAATTTTGATGGGTGTGCTGGCTATGGCAAGCTTATCATTGGCTTCTTGCAGTTCTAGCGATGATGAGTTTGAAAGAACGATTGTCGGCAAATGGAACTACAACAAGACAATCGTCACAGCTCAAGGAGGCACTCCGGTAGACCAAAGCTATACGGGTCATGAAAACGGCTGTGAAAAAGACCATGTAGAATTTGTTGAAGGCGGTGTTTTTAGGAATGTACTGCTAAACAAAGACCAAAACAATAACTGCGTGGAAGATGCCACCCAATCGAATTGGACAAAGAATGGCGCAACGCTTACGATAGGCGCCGATACCTATGAGGTAACCAAGCTGAACGGCTCAGAATTGCGGTATGAAAATACGGTCAATCTCGAAGGCGTTCCTGTTAAGGTAGTTAAAGTCTTTACAAAAAACTAAAAAACTGGATAACGAGCTTGAGATTTGGCCGTTCTAGTTATGCATTAAAAAACCTGAAGTACGACTTCAGGTTTTTTTTGTGCGCTTTTATGCGGTGTAGCTATACTATGAGTAAGCTTGTAAGCGTACCAAGTTGCTAGGCAAGGCTATGCTAGAAGCAAGTCAAAGTATACCTATATGTTGGGCAAAGTCATCCAAGGGGTAGATCAAAGTATGCCTACGTAGTGAGCCAGGTTATCCTAGGGGCAGGGCAAAGTATGCCTAAATATAGATCAAGGTTATCCATGAGGTAAAGCAAAGTATACTTAGGTAGAGAGCAAGGTCTTATTAGATACAAGTCAAGGTATTTCAAGAAAATGCTAAAGCAAGTTTCGTGATAAGTTGCCATAATTCGATTTTGCTGTCCAAATAAAAAGGCTCCCATTGGGAGCCTTTCTTTTTAAACTATTTCTGCGCTTAATCCAGCCTCTAGCAGCTGGGTACATTGCGGCTTCAGTTCGTCCAATGAACCCGTTTTCACGGTACACTTTCCTTTATAATGAACAATGATAGAACATTGCTCGGCTTGCTCGGAAGTATGATTGCAGACCCGTATCAAGGTTTCGATAACATGGTCAAAAGTATTCACATCGTCATTATAAAGAATAATTTCATTGTTTAAGGAAGTCAGTTCTTCGACTAAGACTTCTTCTTGAATTTTTTCTTTAGTACTCATAATCAAAAATTTAATCTAATTTACATATTTCAAGGCGACCCAATTGTTTTTTTGATGTTTTTTAACATAGGTCAGCCCTTTCTCAGTGCAGGAAGCATTGATTACCGGGATGTCTTCTTCATAAAAACCGCTCAAGAATAATGTGCCACCCGGATTCAGGCAATCTACATATTGCTGCATGTCGTCTAGCAAGATGTTTCGGTTGATATTGGCGATAATCACATCATAATTTTTACCAGCTAACAAAGCCGCATCGCCTTCATAAACGGTAATATGGCTGCAGTTGTTGCGTTCTGCGTTTTCAATCGAATTCAAATAGCACCAATTGTCGATATCGATGGCATCAATCGGTTGGGCGCCTTTCATTTCTGCTAGTATCGCTAAAATAGCGGTACCGCAGCCCATGTCCAACGTTTTCTTTCCTGCAACATCCGTTTCCAAAAGATGCTGGATCATCATGTGCGTCGTTTCGTGGTGGCCGGTACCGAAAGACATTTTCGGCTCGATTACGATATCGTATTTTGCATCGGTCTTTTCATGAAAAGGAGCTCTTACATGGCAGATTCCGTCAACGTCGATGGCTTCAAAGTTCTTTTCCCATTCTTCATTCCAGTTCACCTGCTCGATTTCTTCTACCGTATAGCTCACGGTAAATTCAGGCGAGGTCAATATAAAAATATCCTCTAAGACATCCTCAGTCCAAAGTACCTTTTGAATGTAGGCCGTAACTCCAAATTCAGTTTCGATGAAGCTTTCAAAAGGTTTTTCGCCTAATTCGGCCACAAGAATTTCTGAGCCCAGCTCTTTTGGTTCTACTTTAAAATGATATCCCAGGTAGGTATTTGCCATAACATTAATTTTTTGCAAAGGTAATATTCTCATAACATACGCTAGGTAAAATTAATATTAAGTTTGCATCAAATTAACACAACGCCATTATGAAGAAAATCTTAACGCTGGCATCGCTATTTGTAATTAGCGTTTCTACTGCTCAGGACATTAAGGTTACTACCAAAGATAACGATTTAAAATTATCTGCGCTGCCGTACTACAGCTATGGTAAAGGCTTGGGGCTGACATCTCCTGATAGTCTTTTTCAGCTGAATATCCGTTTCAGGATGCAGAATAGGGTTACATATATTGAGAATGAAGGTGAAGAATCGGCTTATGACGGACAGATTCGAAGACTGCGTCTGCGTTTTGACGGATATGTAGGAGATCCTAGGTTTTTATATGCCATCCAGCTTTCTTTCGCTCCTGGCGATGTGGGCGAAATCGAAGAAGGAGAGAACCTCAACATCATCCGTGATGCGGTGGTATTCTACCGACCGAATAAAAACTGGAACTTTAGCTTCGGACAGACAAAATTGCCAGGGAACCGCCAGAGGGTCAACTCTTCGGGAGGTCTGCAGCTGACAGACAGGACCATCAATAATGCCAAGTTTACGGTAGACCGTGATTTTGGTTTCCAAGCGCATTACCTCCACGAAAACCTAGAAAAGTTTTCTTATAACATCAAGACGGCAGTTTCAACCGGCGAAGGACGAAACTGGACAAAGAGCAACGACAACGGCGTGGCCTTGACCGGAAAGCTGGAGCTGTTTCCTTTTGGTTCTTTCAAAAAAGATGGAACTTCTTTTGAAGGCGATATTGCTAGAGAAGCAACTCCAAAATTAATGCTGTCGGGCGCTTTCCAGCAAAATAATCATGCAAGAAGAACGCAAGGACAGTTGGGAGAAGATTTGTTTGAGCAAAAAACAATGAAATCGGTACTGCTCGATGCCATGCTAAAATACAACGGTTGGGCATTCATGTCGGCCTATATGTCTAGGGATTGTGACAACCCGATTACGGTAAATCCGGAAGATGCTACGGATATACAATATGTCTTTACCGGAAGCGGAATGGACTACCAATTGAGCTACCTTTTTCCTTCAAACTATGAAATCATCGGAAGGTTCTCCACACAAAAAGTCAATGAAGACATCCAAGAATTAGCGCCGGATACCAAGCAGTACAGCATAGGCGTTACCAAATACATCTGGGAGCATGCCTTCAAACTTCAGGGGGAGCTTACGCTTGACGATTTGAATTACTTTGACGGAAGCTCTAAGCAGAACTGGTATTTGAGATTTCAAGTAGAAATAGGGATTTAAGAGGTTGTTTGTTGCCTGTTTTAAAATTTCCCATAGAGGCCTTATGTTTGATAAGGCCTTTTTTATTGCTGTATGTCAAACCTCAGCCAATCTGGTGATAGCAAAAAAAAACCAGTTTCAGAACGAAACTGGTTTTTTGTAAAGGGAAGAAAGAAGGGGATTATTTGACCACGAGCTTTTTCGTGATTCCTTCAGCGGTCTTAACCAGGTAGATTCCGGTTGCCATTGAAGAAGTGTCGATGGTCAAGGCTTGTTTGGCTGTATGGATTAGTTTTCCGGTATAGTCGAAAACTTCGATATCGGCTATTCTGTTAAAGTATACGATGCCGTCAACCGCTGGGTTCGGGAACAATACGAACGTTTTAGGCTCGTTTTCAAAACCTGGAGTCGAAAGATTTTCAGTATTTACTTCAAACAATGTCAAAGTACCGCTGATTTCATTCGCTACTACGATATAATCTTTGTTTGTCGGGCTGTCTGCCGCTTTGATATAGGTGATTCCTTCTGGACCGTGGTCTCCTGCGTAAGCAGAAACGCTACGGCTATTTTTGTAATCTACAAATTTCACATCGTTCGGGTTGGTCACATCATAGACCATAACACCACCGACTCTTTCTAGGCTGATAAAAGCAAATGTTTTTCCTGCAATTTCAGCAAGCGTAACGCCTTCTGGTTCTGGACCTTTAGCACGGCTTCTTACTTTGATTCCGTTATCCTCGTGATCCGCATTAAAGATCGGATTGATAGATGGTGTCATGGCTGTGTACATTTCAAAATCGTCACCGCTGTCAAACACCAACTGTTTTGTATCCGTATTGAAAATCGAGAACGAACGTCCGCCAAGCGCATAAATCTGTTCTTTTTCAGCGTCAGCATCTGTATTTCCTGAGAAAGCAGAAACTCTGAATCTTCCAGCATTGTAGCTTTGTTTTAGCATAGAAGCATTTGGATAGGCAACAGCATCTAATCCGTAGCTATTATCTCCAATCGTAATTCTTTCTACAAAGCCAGTATATTCTTTTTCATCGCCTTCGTTAGCTGTTACGATAAAATTAGTACCGCCTGCAGTATAATTGGCAATTCCGTCAGGCTGGTAGAATGATTTTATAGGCCAGTTGGCAATCAAGATCTGTCCGTTGTTGTCTGAGATATCCGCTCCGTTACCCACAACGCTCATGTCTTTTGTACCTAAAGCCCAAAGAGCTGTATAGGTATTGTTAGTCAGGTTGATTTCTGCAATCGCGTTGTTTTCCTGCAAAGCAACCCACGCTTTTTGAGAATCAGCGCTGATCGTGATGTATTCTGGCTCAAAATCTTGAGACATGGTGCTTGTCGATTTCAATTTTCTAACGCCGCTGGCAATAAGTGCCGTTTCTTGGGTGTTGTATTGCGTGAACAACATAGTCGTTACGTTAGCTTGCGTAAGAGAAGCAATGCCTCCCGAAATATCAATCACGCTTACAGAGCCTTCTGGATCAACAGTATAGTCTGCATTTGGCTGTCCTTCGTTAGCAGTCAATACTTTAGTGCCGTCTGGCGTAAACGTAATCATGTCTGGAAGAGCACCAACGGTAACTTGTTTTTGGAACACACCGTTAGTAGTGAAGAATACGACAGAACCGTTCAACGCTTCGTTTGCATTTGGAGAAGCCACGGCAACAATTCCGTTTTTAACCGCAACACTCGTCACGCCGCCGTAAGGATTCATGTCAATCGACTGTACTACAGATAGGGCAGCAGGATTCGAGAAGTCTACGATGTCAAGAAAACCAGCAATAGCGCTTGTCGTGAATAAACGTTGTGAAACGGGGTCGTGTACTACAATTTCGCACGTACTGTTGTTTGTTCCCGACGGATCAAAGCTTCCGATATAGTTCAATTGGATATCGTTGTTCGGAACTTTTGCCATCCTATCGTTGTCTTTAATATAGATAGTAGCCATCGGATTTCCTGTAATCGAATAGCCTACAGGATTTTCTAAGCTCAATACGAAATATTCCGCTTGTTGCTCTAAAGCCGTATCGTCGATAATCGGAATCTGTATCGTTTGTGTCAATAAGCTTGCAGAAGTGAAGTTCAGCGTGCGTGTAGCAAATGTAAAGTCATTCGAGTCAGCAGTGTTGAATGAAGCCGGTTTTAAGACCAAGTCTACAGAACCTGTAGCTGCAGCCGCAAGATTGACAACAAAATTCAAAGTCCCTGCATCTTCATTAACCGTTACAAAGTTAGAAGCCAAAGACAAGGTCGCATTAAAGCTGAAGTTGTAAGTATAAGGACAAGCCATAGTCGATCCCGCAGCATCTTGGATGTTGCTGATGACCAAAGCATAATTTGTAGCAGGGGCAAAAGGAGTAGAGAAAGTCAAAGTAGCTACATTGTTCGCTACCGTAACAGAGGCTAAGTTGGCTACGCCAGTATAATTAGCAACATTAGAAGCCGAAGCTGTATTTAAGTTAGCATTGAACGTAATCTGAATTGTAGTGTTGTTCAATACCGAAGCACTTTGTACTTGCAATGAACTTGGGAAATTCCAAGTTGGCCATGTTTGAGGAGCTGTTCCGCCTGCAACACCCGTCCAGTTGGCAGGGTTTAGGATAGCCGCTTTTAAGACAGCAGGAGTTCCAGTTTGTACGCCGCTATAAAAAGCATTGACTGCATTTCCAGCATCGTTTCCAGGAGCAGTAGACGTATTTAACGCGCTAGTTCCGTCAACCAATCCCGCTGGAAGCATTGAGATGCTGCCGCCGCAAGCGGTGTTTGCAGTTGCCCATCCGTTAGAGCTTAAAGCCGTGATATAGTTTGGAGCGGTATTCGTTCCAGTGTAAACGATTACTTGGTCGCCGCTTGAGCTTAGTCCAAAGCCAGAGCCCGTAACGGTTCCTTTGTTGGCAATCAAAGCCGAAGTCTGGATTCTGACAACAGAACCTGCAGGGATACATTCGTTAGCGCCAACCGTCCATACAATTCCGTTCGGACATTGTGCTGGCGTGTTAGTCGTATATTTTGAATCGGTAAACGTCAAGAAAGTACCCGGAAGGATATCTACAAACGTTACAAAAGCTACTTCGTCTTCTGTTCCAGAAGCATTCATTCTATAGGCTACAAAAGCCAAATCTCCCGCTTGGAATTGTGTCTGTACCGCAATGGTAGTAAACGTGCTTGAAGTGGCAGCAGTAACCGCATTGCCGCTCAAGTCTTCCACCGTATTCGGAAGCAAGGCTACATAATAGGCTTGGTTGTTGGCTAGATTTGAAGTTGGATTGATGGTGATTGTATTTCCTGAAATCGTCGCGTCAAACGGAACCACAGCTCCTGTCGCGTTGTTTAGGCGTAATGTTACCAAAGCATCTACATTTGTATTGTCGATAGCGGCATCGTTAGCCAATCGCACAGCTTCGTTGAAAGTGATAGTAATGTCTGTAGCTACCGCTATATTGGTGCTAGAATTAGCAGGAGCATATACCACAGTCGGTGCAGTAGTATCGCCACCGCCGGCAGAAGTTCCTTCTACAGTGAAGTTGTCAAAACGATTGTTTCCTACCGTTCCGCCAGCTCCGACTTCGAATTCTACTTTTAATTTAAAATTCGGATTGTTGTCTGTGGCAGCAATGGCACTAAAATCTAAGGTTTCTAATGCAGGATTGCCGTTGTTTGGTGCGATTGTCGTAAAAGGAACAAAAGTAGTTCCGTCTACAGAATACGACCATTTTTGGTTTCCGGCTCCTGAGCCCGAGCGGCGCGAAGCAAATTTGACGATCACGTTTTCAAAACCAGTCGTAGGCAATGCAAATTGCAAAGCACCACCGATAGGGTCGTTAAAACGCAAGTGCGTTCCAGGACCATCGCCATTTCTGGCATTCAGGTTTTGCAAATCAAAAGCCTGTCCGGTTCCTCCGGCAAAGTCGATAACGCTGATTCCTCCAGCAATAGCAGTCAGCGAAGCTCCAGTGACAAGTGTCGATGTAGGAGTCGTGATAGCCGCTTCGGAAGCATTGTTGTTAAAATTCCAATAATGGATAAGGGTCTGCCCATAAGAAAATTGGGCCACAAAAAAGAGGATGAGCAACAGTAGTGCTTTCTCGATTTTTGAAGCGTAGTTGTGTGACATAAAGTATTTAGGTTGATTAATTCCCGCAAAAGTCACAAAGAGTTATTAACCAGCCATTACTGCCAGATAAACGAAAGTTTAAGAGAGGCTTTCCGAATGTTTTATAAACGTTAAGCCGTAACGATGGCTTAATATAGGCATAATAAAAAAGCCCAGAATACAAGTTCTGGGCTATAGTATAAAGTACAAGAATTGCTTATATCGCTGCCACTATCGCTGCAAAGTCGGTCGCTTTTAATGCAGCACCGCCAATCAATCCGCCGTCTACATCCGGTTTAGAGAAAATCTCTTTCGCATTGTCTGGTTTTACGCTGCCTCCGTAAAGGATAGAAACATCTTCAGCCAAAGTCGCATTGTATTTAGACGTAATCGTTTCTCTGATGAATTTGTGCATTTCCTGAGCCTGTTCCGGAGAAGCCGTTTCGCCTGTCCCGATAGCCCATACCGGCTCATACGCCAAGACGATGCTTTCCCAGTCTTTGGCTTCCAGGTGGAACAATCCGTCTTTCAATTGGTTTTCTACAATATTGAAATGATTGCCCGACTGTCTGTCTTTTAATTCTTCACCAAAGCAGAAGATTACCTGCAATTCATGCTTCAAGGCCGTGTTTACTTTTTCAGCCAAGAGAGCATCCGTTTCATGGAAATACGCTCTTCTTTCAGAATGTCCAAGGATAACAATGCCTACGCCGATGCTTTTTAGCATATCCGCAGAAATCTCTCCAGTAAAAGCACCGCTTTCGGCCTGGTGCATATTTTGTGCGGCAACGCCGATATTGGTAAATTCTAAGTGGTCTACGGCAGAAGCCAGGTTTACGAAAGTAGGCGCTACAATAATATGTGCTTCTACATCGTTCGGCAATTTATCAATAAGGTCGTTTAGTAAATCTTCCGTTTCTTCCGCGTTTTTGTGCATTTTCCAGTTGCCCGCAACAATCTTTTGTCTCATTAGTTAAGTTTTTTTAAAGTAGCATTTATTTTATCAAAATCGGTTTCGATGGCTCTGTAGATGGCAATCTTTCCTTTCTTGTCGATAACAATATAGCGCGGAATCCAGTCCAAGTCGATAGCTTTCCCGAATTTGCCTTTCATTCCGTCAGGCGCCAGATAATGCTCGCCAGTCAGGCTGTGCTTTTCGATTCCAGCTTTCCATTTCTCGGCAGTCTTGTCCATCGAAATAAAAACGTAGTCCGTCTTCGGGCTTTTTTCCTGCATGTCTTTTACTTTCGGCATGGCCTTCACGCAGTCGCTGCACCACGAAGCCCAGATGTCGATCACGACAGTCTTTCCTTTATGCTTGTTTAGTATTTCTTTAAAAGAGATTTCTTTTCCGTCTAAAGTCTGCAGTTTTTCAGCCAAGGCTTCTGCAGCGAATTCTGTCTTTTGAGCCTGAGAGCAAGATACGGTTCCCAAGACCACCAAAAGAGATAAGAGTATTTTTTTCATTGAGTTGTTCTTTTTTGAGATAAGCAAATATACTATTAAGTTTTTGAATACAACAACCCTGACAGGGTTCCAAACCCTGTCAGGGTTATCCTAAACGAATCTTCGGATCCAAATACGCATACACCAGATCCACCAAAATATTAATCACCACAAAAGTAGTAGCAATCACGATAACCGAGCCCATAATCACAGGCAGGTCTAAATTATTCAAAGCCTCTACGATTTCTTTCCCGAGGCCGTTCCAGCCAAAGATATATTCCACAAAAACAGCACCAGCCAGCATCGAAGCAAACCAGCCCGAAATAGCCGTCACTACCGGATTCAAAGAATTTTTGACCGCATGCTTTCTGATAATCTGAAACTCCGACAGCCCTTTCGCACGTGCCGTACGGATATAATCCTGCCCGAAAGTCTCAAGCAGCGAGTTCCGCATCAACTGTATCACGACGCCTAGCGGACGGATGCCCAAAACAATCGCTGGAAGCAGTATATTTCTCCACTGGATGTATTGTCCTTCGCCAAAATCATCCACCTCATACAAACTGCCCGTCATGTTCAGTCCCGTATACTCATGCAGCACAAAGCCAAAAAGCCATGCAAATAAAATAGCGCTAAAAAAAGACGGAATGCTCATGCCTAACGTACTCAACAAAGCAATCACCCTGTCGATCCAAGTATCCTTATAAAGAGCAGAAACAATCCCAAGCAGGATGCCTATCACGATAGCAATCACGATAGCAAACAATGCCAACAGAAAGGTATTCGGCAAGGTATTCCCGATGACATCCGACACTTTCTTGCCGCTTTTCTGAAAGCTTTCGCGCAGGTAAGGCGTTTTTAAAACCACCTCATCATTGCCGATAGCAAAAAGCGGAACCGCATTGTATTTGCCTTCCGATAGAAACGTATAATCCTCCGCATTCTTGCTGTGGACAGAAATAGGCGAGAGGTCGTTCAGATAATACAGATACTGCGTCGAAATCGGCTTGTCAAAACCATACTTCTTCTTGACAATCGCCAGCTGTTCCGAGTTTTCATTCTGGTCGAGCATCATACGTGCCGGGTCGCCCGGCAGCACGTTAAACAAAAAGAATATGACCGTGACCACTCCAAAAAGCGTCAGCAGGGCATATCCTATTTTATGTAAAAGGTATTTGATCAAAGAAGCTTATTTTTTTAGCTCAGAATAATTTTTTTTCAAGACGTTCTGCAGTTCAGAACCCACAAATTTCTTTTCGTTGATGCCGTCCCATTCCTTGATCTTGTTGCCATTCCAAAGATAGATAACGCCAGGAGTATCCTTGCTCGTGCCTAAAAGCTTCCAAAACGGAATCACTTCCAAGACCTTATACGGATAATCCGCTCCCGCAAATTTGAAGAACTCCGGAATCTTTTCAGGTTCCTCGTTCATAAACAACACAGACACTTCAGGGAAGTTTTTATTTTTCGCCCTCATTTCAGTCAGCTCTTTCGCCACGTCACGGCAATGATCGCAGCCCGGAACAAAAAGACAGATAATCTTCTTGCCTTGGTCGGCCTTGCTGAAATACTGCGCATAGCCCGATTTTTGCTGTGCCGGCTCGTCGGTTGCCGGTTTTGCAGCCTCAACAGCAGTTGTCTCAGTCGTTTTGGCTTCCGTAGCAGGAACTGCTGAAGAATCGGCAGGCTGGGCAGGGAAGGCCTCTAAACTTTCTATAGGAAGTAGCGTAGCAGCATCAGCCGTGTCTTCTACCGCTTTAGGCTGTATCGGTGCCAGCATAAAAATCATTAATATCGAAGCAAAAGTCACGGTCGTCAAGACCCAGAAATTCTTTTTATCGGCATTCTTGGGAAGCAAATATAAAAGATAGACCAAAAGTACTCCCGCAATCACGTTTTTGATAATCGCCTCAATCGGCGTCATAGGAAGCAAGCTCCCGAAACAACCGCAGTTGCCCGAATTGCCGCCGTTTTGTATCGTATCGATCGTCAAATGGGTCGTAAAAACAATCAGCATCAGCAAGGTAGCCGGAATAACGATTCGCTTTAAAAAATGCGGCTGTAATAACAAAAGCCCCAATGCAAACTCAATCCCGATCAAGATTCTAGAAAAGAATACAGCAAAATCTTCCGAAAAACCCATCGGATACAGCTGTTTCACTTCAAAAGTAGAAATAGCAAAATAAGGAGAAGGATACATTTTTGCGATAGCCGAAATCAAGAACAAAAAAGAAATCAAGATCCGTAAGGCCCAAGGGAGGTATTTTTTTAGGTTTTCCATGATGTAAGTTTTCTCAAAAATAAAGCTTATGATAAATTCAATTTGTTAATGAGTTGTTATTTGGCAAAACCCATCAAGATCAAGGCAAAAACCGAGTAGTTGATCATGTCTTGGTAGTTGGCGTCAATCCCTTCAGAAACAATCGTTTTCCCTTTATTATCCTCTATCTGCTTTACGCGAAGCAATTTCTGCAAGATCAAATCCGTCAACGAGCTTACCCTCATATCGCGCCAAGCCTCGCCATAATCATGGTTTTTCGCTTCCATAAGCGCTTTCGTCAAGGCCACCTTTTCATCATAAAGCTCTGTTGCCTTTGCCACGCCCAGATCCGGCTGCTCCACAACGCCCAAATCCAATTGGATCAGCGCCATGATCGAATAATTGATGATCCCTATGAATTCTCCCGTCTCGTCCTCATCCACCTTGCGTACCTCGTTTTCCTGCAAGCTTCGGATGCGCTGCGCCTTGATAAAAATCTGGTCGGTTAGCGAAGGCAGGCGAAGGATGCGCCAAGCGCTGCCATAATCCTGCATCTTGTTGATGAATAAAGTACGGCAAGTGCCGATAACGCTGTCAAATTCCTGAGAGGTAGTATCCATTATTGGTGTATATTTGTATGAAATTTGTCCAAAAATAGTGAAAAAAGAGTTAAGGCGAAAGGTAAATCATAAAAGCCGCTCATAACACAAGCAAGCATAAAAATGGCAGCAAATAATTTTGACGGTATCTGGATGTACGTAAAAGACAACGATTATTATGGAGAACCGCGATACATTATTTTTGATAACGATAAAGCTGTACGATTCGATATCGAAACAGAAAAAGACGGTACTCTTCAATTAAAAGAAAACGGAATTGTAGAAGAAATGACCGCCATAAGACACGAATTTATCACTCCCGACCGCCTGCGGTTCTTTACCAAAACAATCCACTATTTCGTTTACGAGGATGAAAGCCAAAATACCACCGAAGAAACCGAACTAGCCGAAGAATACCTGCGGCTGGAACCTACTGAAACTTCCCTCACCAAAGAAGAAATCCAAAATAACAGCTATCTTGCACAATGGAATAAAGAAAAGCTGCAGATACGATTCAATACCACGCTAGATTCAGAAATTATCCAAGAAATCAACAAGAAGAACAATAGGGAAGGACGAAAACTAGTGGTAGAACAATTAGGAGACACCCTTTTCCTGTGCTTTTTAAATAACAGCCAAAGAGAACTCCTTTTGCCGATCAAGACCATTGACCAAGAAAAAATAGTACTCCAAGGCTATCCATCGCAACCCTTCGAAATAACAGGAACAAGAATACGATAGCCGAAAAGCATTCGAAACCAGCAGTCCAATTAAAGCATGATGCAATGAAAACAATACAGCTACATTTTGTATTCCTCTTTTTAGCCTTTACAAGCAGTTGTATCGCGCAAGCGCAAGGTGCAACCACCACCCATGAAACCGCTGCCTATTCGATTACCTATCCCGCGAAATCCGAATTGAGAACCTATAAAAACGAAGAAAAAGACCTGTTCAAATCCCTCTTTTCCCTCTATGATTTTGGCAGCAATGCCATAGCCGATTTTTCTGGAATCTCATTGTCTAAATTAGACTGCTCGGGCATAGGAATTAAGGAAGTTATAAAAGTTACAGAACGCGGAAAAACAGTAACCAAAAGCTGGAACGAACATTCCCAATCGGCATTTGACGAACTCATCTATGAAGATGACGGCTATACGTTTGTAAAGTATCTTTATATAGAAAAGGAAAATCTCTACCAACTTACGGGCTCGATTAAAACCGACATGTTTTCCGCCCATTATAAAGACATGCAAAAAATAATGGCAAGCTTCTTCCTGAAATAAACACAAGCCAAAAAAATACCTATCCAATGAACTGCAACGGAACCCTTATCGACCTGTCAACGCCCAAAGTAATGGGAATCCTCAACATTACGCCAGACTCTTTCTACGACGGCGGAAAAAACGACAGCGACCAAGCCATCATCGACAAAGTAAAACAGATGCTAGACGAAGGCGCTACCTTTATCGATATCGGAGCCTATTCCTCAAAACCCAATGCCGAATTCGTTTCCGAAGCAGAAGAACTCGCAAGGTTGCTTCCCGTAATCGACCTTTTGACAAAAGTCTTCCCAGAAATCATCATTTCCGTAGATACCTTCCGCAACCAAGTCGCAGAAGCCGCCATCCAGCACGGAGCCTCCATCATCAACGACATAGCCGCAGGCGGACTAGACCCAAAAATGATGGAAACCGTTGCCAAATACAACACGCCCTACATCATGATGCACATGCGCGGCAATCCGCAGACCATGCAAAGCCTCACTGAATACGACGATATCGTCAAAGACATGCTGTTTTATTTCTCTGAAAAAGTAAGCCAAGCTAGAAGCTTAGGAATTAATGATATTATCATCGACCCCGGCTTCGGATTCGCAAAAACAACCCAGCAAAATTTCCAAGTAATGAACAAGCTCGAACTCTTCCAGATCCTCGAGCTCCCGATCCTGTCCGGCATCTCCCGAAAATCCATGATCTACAAAACCCTGGGCATCACGCCCCAAGAATCCTTAAACGGAACCACCGTACTCAATACGATTTCTCTGCTCAAAGGCGCCAAGATATTAAGAGTACACGATGTGAAAGAAGCCGTAGAAGCAATTAGATTAGTGGATAGTTTGTAGTGGATAGTTGATAGTTGAAAGTCGAAAGTCATAAAGTGGAAAGTCATAAAGTGGAAAGGTATAAAGTGGAAAGGCGAAGGATTATTTATGGTTTAGGATTTTAGATTTTGGATTGCTTGATAAATAAATTTGTTTATTCTTTAAGACTTTCCACTTTCTAACTTTCCAACCATCAAAAATCCCAAATAACTATAAACTAAAAACTATCCACTATCAACTATTGATGATGATACGGCTCCCCCCTCAAAATACTAAACCCCCTATACAACTGCTCAATAAAAAACAACCGCACCATCTGATGCGAAAAAGTCATTAGCGACAGCGAAACCTTCCCTTGAGCCTTAGCATACACCGTTTCCGAAAAACCATACGGCCCGCCGATGACAAACACCAACGTCTTGATGCCCGAGTTCATTTTCTTTTGCAGCTCCTCCGAAAAACCGACGCTCGAAAAACTCTTGCCATTCTCGTCCAACAAGATAAGTTGATCCGTAGGCGATAGCTTAGAAAGAATCAATTCACCTTCCTTTTCCTTCTGCTGTGCTTCCGAAAGATTCTTTACGTTCTTGATATCCGGAATAATCTCCAAGTCGAACTTGATATAAAACGATAATCGTTTCTGATAATCATCAATCAAAGCCTGAAGCGACTTATTATCCGTTTTGCCGATGGCGATAAGTTTGATATTCATTTTAAAGAAGCTAAGATTATAGGCGCTAAGCCACTACGATCACACAGCAAAGATAACGCTATCCCATCAAGAATTCAAAAAATAGAAACCGCCAAAACACAAGCAATTAAAAACAACAAACCCTGTACAAGTCTAAAAGAATTTATTATTTTAGCTTCCATTAAAACAATACCATGATTTCAGAAGCCCAGTTTCAGAACGAATTACAACTCATCATACAAAACGGAATCCGTGAAGACGTAGGCGACGGCGACCACAGCTCACTAGCCTGCATTCCCGCAACCGCACAAGGAAAAGCCAAGCTATTGGTCAAAGACCAAGGCATCATAGCCGGAGTCGAATTTGCCAAGATGATCTTCAACTACGTCGACAAAGACCTAAAAGTAGAAACCTTTATCCAAGACGGAACACCCGTTAACTACGGCGATGTCGTCTTTCACGTAGCCGGAAGCTCCCAGTCCATACTCAAATCAGAACGCCTCGTGCTCAACGCCATGCAGCGCATGTCGGCCATTGCCACCAAAACCAAAGCCTTTGCCGACCTTTTAGAAGGCACCGGCACCAAAGTACTCGACACCCGAAAAACCACGCCCGGCATCCGAGCCATCGAAAAATGGGCCGTAAAGATAGGAGGAGGAGAGAACCACCGATTTGCCCTCTACGATATGGTCATGCTCAAAGACAACCACATCGATTTTGCGGGAGGCATCACCAAAGCCATCCAAAAAACCAACGACTACCTCAAGGCAAACAGCCTCGACCTCAAGATCATCGTCGAAGCCAGAAACCTAGACGAGGTACGCGAAATCCTAGAATCCCAAAACGTCCACAGAATCCTGCTCGACAATTTCGACTACGACACCACGCGTACCGCAGTAGCCCTTATCGGCACCCAATGCCAGACCGAATCCTCCGGAAACATCAACGAAAAGACCATCCGAAGCTATGCCGAATGCGGCGTGAACTATATCTCCTCAGGAGCCCTCACGCATTCCGTCTATAATATGGACCTTAGCCTGAAAGCCATCTAAAACAAGACCAAGTGACCAAGATAATCGAAGACAAGCTCGAAAAGATTCCCGTAATACGCCCGCTGATGCACCTCACGCAGCGCATCAAGCTCCCGTGGCTCGAAGGACTCTCGTTCTACGACCTCCTAGAGCTCTACTTTATCGGTATTGCCAAAGGCGCCTTTTCCTACCGCGCCAGTGCCATTGCCTTCAGCTTCTTTATGGCCCTCTTTCCGTTTGCCCTGTTTATCCTGAACCTGATTCCCTACATCCCGATTGAAGGCTTCCAAGCCGATTTCCTGAAATTCGTCGAAGAAAGCGTACCGCCCAATACCTACGAAGCCATCTATAAAATCATCAACGACATCCTCAACAACAGCTACAAAGGACTCCTTTCTTCCGGTTTCCTGCTGTCCATCTTTTTGATGGCCAACGGTGTCAATGCCATACTCGGAGGCTTCGAGATATCAAGACACATCACCGTCACCCGAGGCTTTTTCCGCCAATACGCCGTAGCCCTAGGCATTGCGATCATATTGTCGACCCTGTTGATCGTGACCGTTTCCGCCATCGTTATTTTCGAATACATCATACAGCGCATGAAAAGCCAAGGCGTCTTTGACAGCATCAACCTCGTCAGCATCGGACGTTTCGTCTTTGTCGGACTTATGATCCTCACCGCCACCTCCATACTCTTTAAGTTCGGAACCAAGCAGACCCGCCGCAACTCCTTTTTTAGTATCGGCTCCATCTTTACTACGGTATTGATTGTCCTGACTTCGTTTGTCTTTGGTATTTATGTCGTGCGTTTCGCAAAATATAACGAACTTTATGGCTCTATCGGAACGCTGTTGATTCTGATGATTTATATCTGGCTCAACTGCATGATTCTATTGCTCGGTTTTGAGCTAAATGGTGCTATTAATCGATTAAAAAGGAAGAATCTGTTTAATTGATTTCCTCATGAAGTGTATTTGACTTTTTGCTAGCTTGTTTATTAATAAATTTAGTTATTTGCGAAATAACTTGATTGTATGTGTTTTGTGATTTGACAATTTCATACTCAGCAATGTTTGATTGCTTAAACCAATTTTCCCAAACAGCCCGCATTATATCAAAATCAGTTGGTAGTTTTCTAGCTACTCCATTACTGTCAAGTGAACGATCTACCATTTCAACGACAATTATTCTACAGTCTTTTAAGTTTTTATTTGTCAGTCTATTGATTTGGAATTGAGGGTTATCGGTAATAAAAGAATTTAAATCTTTAGATTGTTGGCTAATAAATTGCTTTCTTATTTTATTGACTGTTGCCTCACTAAATTGATAACCTGAATCTTCAGTGGCATTTTCAATATAGCCATCCGTAAAAAGAACAATTATATTTTTTGTTGAAATTTCAACATTGAGATTATCAAGGTTAATAATAGTAGGCTCTTCAGAAACTAAAATATTATTCACGGTTGAATTTAAATAATTATAAATATCTGATCCATGTAAATCTTTTATGGACTTATCATAAACGGCCTTGATATTTTGTTTTGCAGTTAAAATATCTTTTTTAAGATTATTACGAATATAATCAGACCTTTCAAGTTGGTTATTTTCAAATTGGCTAAAATTAATTTGAAAATTACTAGCTTCAAAATTAGAAGAATTTAATATTCCAGCATTTATGAAATCGAAAGTAAAGATATCTTTTTGATGAGCACTCCGACCTCCAAATTTTAGGATATCGGGAATTTGCTCAAATATATTATTTATAATTATAGTATCATGAACAGGTTTTGGATGAATTTTTGGATCTATGCGATTTGATAAATCAGGAGCAATTATTATATTAAAATTACTGACTTTAACAATCTCATCATTAACTTTTTTATCAATATTTTTGTCATTGTTGCAGGATAATGCAATGAAGCTAACTAGTAAGATTAGAGATTTATACATTTTCAGTTTTCAGATTATTGTTAGTAATTTTTCCCATTCGCCAATTTAAAATTTCATCTATTGCCTCAGATGTTTTTTTCTCTGCAATGATTAATGAATATTTGTCGTGTAAAAGTTTACTCCAACCTTCCATAAACACATTGATTCGGTCATCCAGCGCAGTTATTGAAATAGGCAGTTTATCATTTTCGATATGGCTTTTATAAATATTGGAAAGATTTATCAATCGTTCTTTTCCTTGTTCCAATTCTTGATGGAGTAAAGTAATTGCATCATTGAATTTTGAAGGAAGGTTATCAAGAATTAAATTTTGTTTTTCAATTTCTTTTTCCTCTGAAGTAATTTTATATTCTAGTTGGTCATTTCCTATTTCCAACTGATGAATCTCTTCTTGTTTAAGAATAATCTCTTCTTTTAAATGTTTGATAACCAAATTGTTTTTCTTTTCAGCAGATGTAGGATTTCGTTCTTCAAATATTGAAAAGAGTTTTTTTGTTACAACACTAAAAAGATATATTCCTAAAGCACCTAATATGAAGACTAGCCAAAAATTATCAGAAGTAAAAACTTGCCAAAAAGTAAGTTTAAAATCAACAGAGTTTGTTTGGTATTCAATGTGATTAATATTTTTAGAGACTTTAAAAGCAATAAAAGAATCTATTATAAATATTAGTATTAAATTTTGATTGGAAGTTATAGACGATATAAGTTTTTTTATTCTGCTCTTATGAATGGATGTTTCATTATCGTTAACTCCGAATAAATGAAATAAGCCTAAACCATAAGGAATGCTTACAAAGAAAAGAATGAATAGAAAACCTCCAATCCCTTTCAATGATATTTTTTCAAAAACATTTGGGTCAAAAATTTCAGGAACCGTGATGTTTAATCCTTTTAAAATAAGTTCATTAGCGTCTTGTTTTGCAAATATAAAAATGTATGCTACAGAACTGTAGAATATAAATACATAGCTAGCAAGTATTAACGTAAAAATTATAGATGTTATAGTTACTGGCCAATTGAAAGATGGTTTTACAAACTCACCTGAAGCATTTCTAATTTTTTGATTAAGATCTTCAATTTTGTCTCTAATAAACTGAATTCTAGTTTTATTATTAGCTTTTAATTCAAGCTCAAGAGCGTCTTTTTGCCCTTCTAAGTCAACAATATGTTTTTTGCAGTTTTCAATTGAAAACCGATTTTCTTCTTTAAGGCGATTTTCTTCGAAAGCGATTTTGCTCTCAAGACTTCCAGTTGATAATTTTTGTTGTTCCTCAATTTTACTGCTGAGCTTCCTTTTTCGTTCTTCAATTACTTCAATATTATTGATAAAGCTTGAATATACACTGTCCATAGCTTGCGGTAAAACTTGATGATCACCATTGTTTTCTTGAGAACGACGATATCCTGTATTCCGTAATAGCTCTTTATCAAAATTGCCGACTTCTGCCGCAATGATACTATCAAGAACATTTTTAAATTCTTCGATACTTTCCTCCTGAATGCTTCTTGGTTTTGAAATTTCTACTACTGGAGGTAAAATACCTACTAAAGTTTCTACAGTTTTTTCCGATTTTATGATATGGTCTAAAGTTTCACCTTTGTTAAGTCTCAAGGTTCTAATCTTTATCTTATGAAATGTGTCAATTAATTCATTTACAGTCTTTTCATGAGATGTAATGATAACGGTTTCATGGTTGTTGTTTCGGGCATTTACTGTCCAGTTGTATGATCCTGAAATAGCAATACTATTGTCTATTATACAAAATTTTTGATTCATCATGCCATAACCGATATTTTTTATTTTTATGATATCAGCACCGCTAGCTTCCAAACTTGAAAAATCAAGTTTTTCATTATCTGGTTGATCAGCAATTATTATAGAAATCTTTACGCCATTGTAAAGTTTTTCTTCTAATATTTTATATAGTTCCGGATCGGTAAACCAAGCCATTGCGACAAGAATCTCCTGTTGAGCATTATTCAATTCGTCTTTAATTCGTATAAAAATCTCCTTATTATCGGTCAACGTATCTTGTAAGAAATTGGTGTCCATGTTTTTTAAATTAAAATTTATAAAATGTTAAAATTGATATTTAGTTTAAATTTTGACTTTAGAATGCTTTTGAATTGTTTTATTGAAAACAATCTTGTCTTATATAATTATTAAATTCATATTTTCTCTTAAGTTAGTGTTCAGTCTAAAGAAACTTTACTTTATTCGACTACTATGATTTGATAGTTTGCCTTAAGCCATTATCTATTTATCTATGACAAATATTTTGGTACATATTTGTTATTAATCTAACTTATTGAAATTCAAAATTAGACCTTAACATGGCGCTCGTTTTACGGTTTCCCTTAAAACAAAAAAAATGTGATAAAGATGCTAAATTGTGAAGGTTTTGTTTTTGCATTCATTTTGGATTTTAAAATATGATTCAAGCTATTCTTTATGAAATAAAAACATAAGAAGTTTAAAGACAGAGAGCTTAATTTAGTGTGAGTACAAAATGTCTTACTGCTGATTTAAAGATTGTCAGAGAAGTAAAAAATGACATACTTTTTTGAAACATGTGTCCGTAATAAATCCAAATTCAACCCAAAATCCTATCTTTGTATAAACCAAAAAGCCATTAAATGTATTTTGTAGAAGTCATTCTTCCCCTGTCACTGTCCAAAACTTTTACCTATAAAGTTTCAGAAGCAGAATACAACTACATCAAAAAAGGAATGCGCATTGCAGTCCCTTTCGGCAAGAGCAAGATCTATACGGCGCTGGCAATCGAGCTCCATCAAAACGAGCCCACGCTCTACGAAGCCAAAGAAATCCACCAGATATTAGACGAGTCGCCTTTAGTGACCGAAATACAGATTGCCCATTGGCAATGGATCGCCTCCTATTATATGTGTGCCATCGGCGATGTGTACCGCGGTGCCATGCCGTCGGCCTTCCTGCTCGAAAGCGAAACCATCATTTCGCAAAAGCAAGATGCCGTAGTCGACGAGCTGCAGCTTACCGACGAAGAATTCCTGATTTATGATGCACTGCAGCACCAAAGCTCGCTTAAAGTACAAGACATAATGGGTATAGTAGGCAAGAAGAACGTCTTTCCCATTATCCAAAAACTGATTGACCGCAATATCTTGGTACTCCAAGAAGAAGTCATAGAACTCTACAAGCCCAAGCTCACGCGCTACATCCGCCTGCACCAAGACTATGCCGCCGAAGAAAATCTGGTAGCGCTCTTAGACAATCTGAAAAACGCCAAGAAGCAGAAAGACATCCTGCTCAGTTATTTTCAGCTCAATGCGGCGCAGAAGAAGCCCATTTCCGTAAAGCAATTGGTAGAAAATTCAAAAGTCTCGTCCACTGTCGTAAAAGCATTGGTAGACAAAAACATTTTTGAAGAATACCACCTGCAAGAAGACCGCGTTTCTTTCGATAAAAACCAAAAAGAAAAGAACCTGCAGCTAAGCACCGCACAGCAGCAAGCCTTTGACGGAATCGCCGCCGCCTTTACCGAAAAAGACGTATGCCTCCTGCATGGCGTAACCTCCAGCGGCAAGACCGAAATTTACATACAGCTTATCGAAGACTATCTGGCAGCCGGAAAACAAGTGCTCTATCTTCTGCCCGAAATTGCCCTTACGACCCAATTGGTCGGCAGGCTTACGTCTTATTTCGGAAACCAAGTAGCCGTCTTCCATTCCAAATACACCAACAATGAACGCGTAGAGGTCTGGAGACAAGTGCTGGAAGATTCGCCAAAAGCCAAGATCGTGATAGGAGCAAGGTCGGCGCTATTTCTGCCGTTCCAAGAGTTAGGACTCATTATTATAGACGAAGAACACGAGCAGACGTTCAAGCAATACGATCCCGCTCCGAGATACCATGCCCGCGATGCCGCTATCGTTTTGGCGAATTCCCACAAATCAAAAGTGCTTTTAGGTTCTGCCACGCCAAGCCTGGAAACCTATTTTAATGCAGCAAGTAGCAAATACGGCCTTGTAGAAATTACCGAACGCTTCGGCAACGTCATGATGCCCGAAATCGAACTGGTAGACCTCAAAGACAAATACTTCCGCAAAAGGATGAAAGGCCATTTTAGCGATACCCTTTTAGAAAACATGGCAGAAGCCCTGGCTTTGGGAGAGCAGATTATCCTCTTCCAAAACCGACGCGGCTATTCGCCTGTATTGGAATGTATCACCTGCGGCCACGTGCCCGAATGTCCCCAATGTGACGTCAGCCTGACCTATCATAAAAACAAAAACCAGCTCCGTTGCCATTATTGCGGCTACTCTATGGCCAAGCCGACCAACTGCCACAACTGCTCCAGCGTAGACCTGACAACCAAAGGTTTCGGAACCGAACAGATTGAGATGGAACTCGCTTCGCTGTTTCCAGAAAAGAAAACTGGACGCATGGACCAAGATACCACCCGCGGCAAATACGGCTACGAAAAGATCATCGACAGCTTCAAGAACCGCGAAATAGATATCTTGGTCGGAACCCAGATGTTAGCAAAAGGATTGGACTTCGACAATGTGTCCTTAGTCGGAATCATGAATGCCGACAATATGCTCTACCATCCTGATTTTCGTGCCTTTGAAAGAAGCTACCAGATGATGACGCAGGTATCGGGAAGGGCAGGACGCTCCGAAAAAAGAGGCAAGGTCGTCATCCAGACCTACAATCCGAACCACAATACCATCCAGCAGGTTACCAACAACGATTATATCGGCATGTATAAGGAACAATTATACGACCGCCATATCTTTAAATACCCTCCTTATTATAGGCTGATCAAGATTACGCTCAAGCACCGTGATTTCGACAAGCTGAAAGAAGGAGCCATGTGGCTGTACCAAGTCATGAGCCAAAATCTGGACATGCCTGTTTTAGGTCCGGAAGAACCTGCCATAAGTCGCATACGAAACGAATACATCCGCACGATCATGATCAAGATTCCGCAAAACCAGCCATTAGGAGGCATAAAAAAAACTATCCAGAAAATGCTGAATAGTTTTGAAGCGGTACCGCAATATAGGCCGATAAAGACGGCTGTTAATGTCGATTTTTATTAGGCCGAAGCTAGGGCTTTCACCAAATCTTCTTTTTTGTTTCTGCTCAATGGGATTTTAGTCACGCCGATCTCTGCAAACTTGCTGTTGAATTTGTCTACCTTGTCAATATTGATAATAAAGGACTTGTGTACGCGTATAAAACGTTCTTTAGACAAATCGTTCTCAAAAGATTTCATGGTCGACAATACCAGATGGTTCTCGTCTTCGGTAACCACCTTTACATAGTCGCCATACGCTTCAATCCATTTGATTTTAGACGTAAAAATCTTCAGTTTCTTAAGATTGCTCTTGATAAAGATATGCTCGCTGTCTTCATCGATATTTTCCTTACGCAACAAATATAAGTCCATAGCTCTTTTTACGGCAGCATTAAAGCGCTGCGGCGAAATAGGCTTTTGGAGATAATCGGTAGCATCATAATCAAACGCCTTCACGGCATATTCTGCTTTAGAAGTAATAAAGATAATCTGCGGTTTTACTTTTAAACCGTCAAGCAAATCAAAACCGTTAATGACGGGCATTTCGATATCGAGAAAAATAAGGTCTACCTCTTTATTGGTAAGACAATTCTTTGTTTCTATGGCATTTGAAAAATCGCCCACCAAATTCAGGTTCGGATGATTGGCAACCAGCTTGGTTACCGTCATTCTCTGAATGGCACTGTCATCCACTACGACACAATTCAATTTCATAATAATCGGAATTTATAGATTGGGTACGATAAATGTAGGATAATTTTTTTATAAAAAAACAATCTTTTGCCCGTTTTTTTGTACTTCGTCGAATATAGTCATTTTTCGCTTGCAGATTAAAAATAAATAGTTACTTTTGCACCCAATTTTATAACAAATAAAATATATTATTATGAATCATTATGAGACTGTTTTCATCTTGAATCCCGTTTTATCTGAAGTACAGGTAAAGGAAACAGTAAGCAAATTCGAAGATTTTCTTACTTCCAGAGGAGCAGAGATGGTATCAAAAGAGGATTGGGGCCTAAAAAAAATGGCGTACGAAATCCAACACAAAAAAAGTGGTTTTTACCATTTATTTGAGTTCAAAGTAGCTCCTGAAGTATTAATCGCTTTCGAAACTGAATTCAGACGTGACGAAAGAGTTATGCGTTTCTTGACTGTAAGTCTTGATAAACATGCAATTTCTTGGGCAGAAAGAAGAAGAGCAAAATTAAAAGCAGCTAAAGCGTAATTATTATGTCAACGATCGAACAATCAGCAAAAGGAAAAAAAGACGGAGATATCAGATATCTAACGCCTTTGAACATAGAAACTAACAAAACTAAAAAGTATTGTCGTTTCAAAAAATCTGGAATCAAATATATCGATTATAAAGATGCAGATTTCTTATTGAAATTCGTTAACGAGCAAGGGAAAATCCTTCCACGTCGTTTAACTGGAACTTCATTGAAATACCAAAGAAAAGTGTCTGTAGCTGTGAAAAGAGCAAGACATTTAGCTTTAATGCCATACGTGGCCGATTTACTAAAATAATAAAAACAAAGTTGTTGGTTTCTCGTCAAACGGAACCTAACTTCTCTTAATAAGGACAACAACATGGAACTTATATTAAAAAAAGACGTACAAAATTTAGGTTTTAAAGACGATGTAGTAACTGTGAAAAACGGATACGGTCGTAACTTTTTGATCCCACAAGGTTTTGCTCAAATGGCAACTCCTTCTGCTAAAAAAGTATTAGCTGAAAACCTAAAGCAAAAAGCTCATAAAGAAGCTAAAATTGTTGACGATGCTAAGAAATTGGCTGAAGCACTAAAAGCTCTTGAAATCAAAATTGCTGCTAAAGCAGGTGGTGAGAAACTTTTCGGTTCTATCACTAACATCGATATTGCTGAAGCTTTAGAGAAACAAGGTCAATCAATCGACAGAAAATACATCACTTCTGGAATCGTTAAACGTACTGGTAAATATACTGCTAGTGTTAGATTGCACAGAGATGTTATCGTTGAGTTGCCTTACGAAATCGTAGCTGAGAAATAATATTTTCAAGTACTGAAATACAAAAGTCCCGATGCAAGTCGGGATTTTTTTTTAAATTAAAATAGCTTTAAGCAGAAAGCTATAAGCATTACGGAGTGAATGCTTAGAGCCTAAAGCCTATTGCTTACAGCTTTAAAGCATACATAATGAAATACAGAAGACTAACAAAAGAGCAATTCGAAGCGCTTCATCAAGAATTTGCGAATTTCTTGGCTACGCAATCAATCGATAAAAAAGAATGGGATACGATCAAGGCAGAAAAGCCTGAAGTAGCCGAACAAGAACTAGATGTGTTTTCAGACCTGATCTGGGAAGGCGTACTGACAGGAGCACACTACTTAGAGCACTTTTCTAAAAATTATATCTTTCTTTTTCACTGCCAGGAAAAAGTAGTGAAGTCTATCGTTTTGAAATCATTGGTACAAGAAGTCGATTTTATGACTAGAGAAGGCTTACAGTGGCTGAGCGACAATATGTTTACCGAAACCGTAGAAATCAAGCTAGGCCAAAAGGACTATGAAGAAGAAAGAAACAGCTCGATCTTCAACCTGATCCAGCAAGGCGCTATCTTGAGCGACGGCCAATTATACCTGCAAATTAATGGCATAATTCAGGCTTCATAAATACAAATATTTAGTAGAAATTGGTTATTTTAGTGCTCTGTTTTCAGAAAACTAAACTAGCCAATTTCTTTTTTATGGACATTCAGAATACCATCCAATCATTACGCGAAGAGCTCAACCTGCACAATCATAATTACTATGTCTTGGATACGCCCACGATATCCGATTATGATTTCGACCAAAAGCTAAAAGAGCTGCAAGATCTTGAAAGCAAGCATCCTGAGTTTTTTGATGAAAATTCCCCGACGCAGCGAGTGGGCGGTATGATTACCAAGAACTTCGCAACAATTACCCATAAAAACAGGATGTATTCCTTAGATAATTCCTATTCCAAAGAAGATGTATTGGATTGGGAAAAAAGAATCCAGAAGATTTTAGGCGATGTGCCTTTAGAATATACCTGTGAGCTAAAATACGACGGCGCTTCTATTTCCATGACCTACGAACACGGAAAGCTAAAACGCGCGGTAACGCGCGGCGATGGTTTTCAAGGCGATGAAGTAACGAATAACATCAAGACTATCAAATCCGTTCCGTTGCAGCTGAAAGGCGATTTTCCAGACAGTTTTGAAATACGCGGAGAGATTATCCTGCCATTGGAAGGTTTTGCCAAGATGAACCAGGAGTTGATTGAAATAGGCGAAACGCCTTATTCTAATCCTAGAAATACCGCCTCTGGCAGCTTGAAACTGCAAGACAGTACAGAAGTAGCCAAACGTCCATTAGATTGCTTATTGTATACTTTTATTGGTAATGATGTCAAATTTGCGACACATTTTGAAAGCCTTGAAAAAGCAAGAAGCTTTGGATTTAAAGTGCCCAAAGAAGCCAAATTGGTAAAAAATGTGGATGAGATTTTCGAATTTATCGATTACTGGAACATCCATCGCCATGAACTGCCGTATGAAACAGACGGCGTGGTTGTGAAAGTAAACAATCTGCACTATCAAGATGAATTAGGCTATACCTCAAAAGCGCCGCGTTGGGCGATTGCCTATAAATTCAAAGCAGAACAAGTTTCAACCAAATTAAATTCTATTTCGTATCAGGTGGGACGCACAGGAGCGATTACGCCGGTAGCAAATCTAGAGCCGGTACAATTGGCGGGTACGATCGTGAAGCGTGCTTCCTTGCATAACGCAGACCAGATTGAAAAACTCGATATTCGCGTTGGCGATGAAGTTTTTGTAGAAAAAGGAGGCGAGATTATCCCAAAGATTATCGGTGTAGACTTTACCAAGCGTTCTTTAGAGCTGCTGCCGACAGTTTACATAACCAATTGTCCAGAATGCCAGACCGAACTAATCCGAAAAGAAGGCGAAGCCCAGCATTATTGTCCGAACTTTTACGGCTGTCCGCCGCAGATTATCGGACGAATCCAGCACTATATTTCCCGAAAGGCGATGGATATTGAAGGATTAGGAGGAGAGACAGTTGCTTTGCTGTTTAATAATCACCTTGTGCAGAATTATGCCGATTTGTATGACCTTACGG
Organism: Flavobacterium sp. N2550; assembly: GCF_025947265.1. Lineage (NCBI taxonomy): Bacteria > Pseudomonadati > Bacteroidota > Flavobacteriia > Flavobacteriales > Flavobacteriaceae > Flavobacterium > Flavobacterium sp. N2550. Next base: position 2,313,033 of record NZ_CP110007.1, read on the forward strand.
TAGATCAAGTGATTCCGTTAGAAAGAATGGCGCAGAAATCGGCAGAAAACTTGGTCAATGGAATCGAGAAATCCAAAGAAGTTCCGTTTGAGAGAGTGTTATTTGCATTGGGGATCCGTTATGTAGGAGAGACCGTAGCAAAAAAACTTGCCAAGCATTACCAGACAATCGACAATTTGGGCAACGCCAGCTTAATGGACTTGATACTGGTAGATGAAATCGGAGAACGAATTGCGCAAAGTGTTGTAGAATTCTTTGAAAATCCAGAGAACCAGATAATCATCCAGAGATTAAAAGATTACGGCGTACAATTGGAAGCAAAAACAGTCTTTAATCCAGATGCGACCGATAAACTAGCAGGCAAGACCTTTGTAGTTTCGGGAGTATTTGAGAAATTCTCACGTGATGACCTAAAGAAATCCATAGAAGATAACGGCGGAAAGGTAGGAAGTTCTATTTCTGCCAAGACCGATTATGTAGTCGCAGGCGATAATATGGGACCAGCAAAACTGGAAAAAGCAAATAAACTAAACGTACCGATAATTTCGGAAGATGATTTTATCGCAATGTTGCAGTAATATTGAAAGTAACTACTAAAAAAGGCTCGTGATATACGAGCCTTTTTTATTTTGGATATTGTTGCCGTTAGACCACTATAGTCCTTCCGGAATGCGATTTGTTTTTGTCTGTATCAAAATAAAAATCAATACGTCCAAGGTTGATTCCGTAGCAGCCTACTTGGTTTACTAAAGTATCAATTCCGTCAAGGTTTTTTACGATGGTCGGCTTGTCAAGGAAAGTATGCGTATGCCCGCCAATAATCAAATCGATATCTCTTGTAGCAGCGGCTAATTTTAAATCAGAAACTTTGTTCGGGTCGTTTTTGTAAGCGTATCCGATGTGAGAAAGGCAAATAATCAGGTCGCATTTCTCCTGTGTTTTTAAGATTCGCGTCATTTCTTGCGATACGGAAATGGGGTCGTTATAAACAGTTTCTTTGTAGTTTTTCTTATCTACCAAGCCGTCCAATTCAACGCCCAATCCAAAAACGCCAATCTTGATGCCGTCTTTCACAAAAATCTTATAGGGCTTGACGATTCCGTCCAATACCGTATTTTTAAAATCATAGTTAGCACTGACGAAGTCAAATTTGGCATTGTGCAATTGCGAATAAAAACCGTCAATTCTGTTGTCGAAATCGTGATTTCCCATTGTAGCCAGATCGTATTTTAGCATGCTCATTAGCTTAAATTCCAATTCGCCGCCGTAATAATTGAAATAAGGCGTGCCTTGAAAAATGTCACCCGCATCTAAAAGCAACACGTTTGGATTTTCTTTACGGATGCTTTCAATCAAGCTGGCTCTTCTTGAAACACCGCCCATATTTGGGTTTTTGGCGTCTGTTGCCGGAAACGGATCGATATGACTGTGCACGTCATTTGTGTGCAGAATGGTAATGTGTTTTTTATCAATCGGCGCAAAGCTGCTCAATGACAATCCGCCAACAGTCAATAATGCGGAACCGGCTACTGTTTTTTGTATAAAATCTCTTCTTTTCATTTTTGTGTCTTTTTGGCTTCTTTAGAATTGGGAACTACTCAACAATAATTCTCTTGTTCGTCAAAACAGGAATGGTGTCGGTTTCTTTGAAATAATCGACCCAGACGTTTCGAAGTTTGTAATCTAAAGAAGTTACGGTTCCTTTTTTAAAGAAATTCATGCTGTCGCCGCCGTTGTACAGATAGTCATTCGTGGCTACGTAATAGATTTTGTTTAGATCTAAAGGTTTTCCTTGTACCGTAATGCTTTTGTAGGCTGAAGCATCTTTATTCAAGATAATTTCCATTCCCGAAAGCGGATGCGGTTTTTTCTCAGCAATCAGATAATTGACCATTTCTACAATCTGCTCGCCTTTTAAGGCAACCACTACCAATTCGTTTTCAAAAGGCATTAATTCAAAGGCGGTACGTGTCGTTACGTTTCCTTTTGAAATCATGCTTCGTATGCCGCCATGGTTCAACAGGCAGATATCGACAGATTTGTTTTCGCGCTTTTGAAAAATTTTATTGGCTGCGTCAAGTGTTATATCGGCCTGAAGGCTTCCAATACTGGTCTGCCATTCACCTTTGCTCTTGTCTAAAGTTTCCGGTGCATAGGCCAAAACCTGATTCATGTCTTTGTCGATATTTTCGCGATAAGGTTTTATAAATTCCTCGATAGCAGGAGTTTCCGGGTTTGTATTGGTGACGCCGATTTGCTTTCCTTCGATTTTAGAAACATATGCTTTTTGATTCGAGCAAGAAAGTGCAAGAAATAATGTTAGAATTAAAACAAATTGTCTTGCAGCGGCGTTATAGTTTTTTAGTTTTAGCATCTGAAATACGGCTTATTTAATTAAATTTGTAATCACAAGTAAAAGTACTATGTTTTTAAAATTTTTCAAGAATTTTTCTGCAAAAAGAACATTAAAAAATAGTTCCCTGCATGTAAAGGGAAACCCTTCGACCGAAACGATAAAAACAGTCGGACTGCTCATTGATAAGACCTATTTTGAAGACAAAGTCAATTTGATAGAAGAGCTTTTGGCTAACGGAATCAAGAGAGAAGACATACAAATTTTGCTTTATAAAGACCGTTTCAAGAAAAAAGAAGTTATTAATTATCCGAGTTTCAGCCACAAAGATTTGAGCTGGAAAGGAACGCTGGAAAATAAGAATGTAAGGGACTTTGCCGAGAAGGAATTTGATATGCTCATCAGCTATTACGATACTGAGAAAGCGCCCTTGATGATTACGACTTTCAAGTCGAAAGCGAATTTTAAAGTGGGATTTTCAACCATCGACAAAAGATTGAATCATTTTATGATCAATACCAATGCCGAAAATTATAAGGTTTTTGTTTCTGAATTATTCAAATATCTAAAAATACTAAATAAAATATAATTATGCAGTCACTTATTGGAACAGGCGTTGCGCTTGTCACACCATTCAAAAAAGATTTTTCTGTTGATGTCGAGGCCTTAAAAAGAATCGTAAATTATCAGATCGATAACGGAATCAACTACCTTGTTGTTTTAGGAACGACAGGCGAGCCGGCTACATTAAAGAAAGAAGAAAAAGAATTGGTCATAAAAACCGTAATCGAAACCAATAACGGAAGATTGCCGTTGGTTTTGGGTGTTGGTGGCAATAATACTGCAGAAGTTGTGGAGGAGCTAAAAACCAGAGATTTTACAGGATTTTCAGCAGTTCTTTCTGTTTCGCCTTACTATAACAAGCCTACGCAAGAAGGAATCTATCAGCATTTTAAAGCGATTGCAGAAGCTTCGCCGCTTCCGGTAATCTTGTACAATGTTCCGGGAAGAACAGCTAGCAATGTCTTGCCGTCGACGGTACTTCGCTTGGCGAATGATTTCAAAAATGTAGTGGGAATTAAAGAAGCTGCAGGAGATATCGTTCAGGCTATGAAATTGATTCAAGACAAGCCAAAAGATTTCTTGGTAATTTCTGGCGATGATATGGTAACACTGCCGATGGTTTTGGCGGGTGGAGCAGGAGTGATTTCGGTAATTGCAGAAGGTTTTCCAAAGCAATTTTCGGAAATGGTGCGTTTGGGATTGGAAAGAAAAGTGGACGAGGCTTACCAGTTGCATTACCAACTTGCCGATTCTATCGACATGATTTTTGAGCAAGGAAACCCAGCCGGTGTTAAAGAAATCTTTAAATCTTTGGGATTGTCAGAAAATACAGTACGTTTGCCATTAGTTAATGTTAACGAAGATTTAGCAGGCAGAATTGACCAGTTTGTTAAAAAAACAGTAAATTAGTTTCAAAAAATAAAGATTATGTTGTCACAAACCATACAAGACGCGCTAAACAAACAAATAAAAGTAGAAGGAGATTCTTCTCAGATTTATCTTGCGATGGCTTCTTGGGCTGAAGTTCAAGGTTTTGAAGGAATATCAACTTTTATGTTTGCGCAGTCTGAAGAAGAAAGAATGCACATGCTGAAATTGGTAAAATACATCAACCAAAGAGGCGGCCAGGCTAAAATATCTGCTACTGTTGAGCCTGTACTTGATTTGTCAAGCTATAAAGTGCTTTTCAAGCAATTATTGCAGCATGAAATTAAAGTTTCCGAAAGCATCAACGACTTGGTTGGTATTGCGTTAGATGAAAGAGACTATGCGACTCACAATTTCTTGCAATGGTATGTTGCCGAGCAGATCGAGGAAGAAGCAAATGCTAGATATATCCTAGATAAAATCAATTTGATCGGTGACGACAAAGGAGGTTTGTATCTTTTTGATAACGAAATGAAAAACTTTACGAGTCCGATTGCGACTGGAAAATAAATACAGAATTTAATCGTTAGAAAGGTGTCATTTTATTTGGCATCTTTTTTATTTTTAAGTCTTTTTGGAGCCTTAAAAAAATGTTTTTTTAATCTATAATTAATAACTAAATTTGCGGTTGATTTTTATACAGCCTCAAAAAGCTTGAAATCAGTAAATACAATCTTGAAAATGAACAGAATATTTTACATACTTTTAATCGCAATAGCCCTTGGTTCTTGCAGTCCTTATCAAAAAGCCTTAAAATCAGAGGATATCGCTGTAAAATATGACATCGCTTCAAAAATGTATGACGCTGGAAAATATACAAAAGCAATTCGACTTTTTGAGCAGATTGCGCCTTCTTACAGAGGAAAACCTGCGGCAGAAAAAATGTTCTATATGTTTGCGCAGTCGTATTATAAGACAAAACAGCATTATCTTGCCGGCTATCAGTTTGAAAGCTTTACATCAAGCTACCCAAAAAGCGAAAAGGCCGAAGAAGCTGCTTTCTTGAGTGCTGAAAGCTATTCAAAACTATCTCCGAGATATACTTTAGATCAAACGGATACGGATAAAGCAATCGATAAGTTACAAGCGTTTATCAATCTGTATCCAAATTCTGAATACCTGCCAAGAGCGAACGAGATCGTAAAGACATTAAGAGAGAAGCTAGAGAAAAAAGCTTTTGAAAACGCAAAACAATACCATACGATTGGCGGTTATACACGTGATTATTCTGCAGCTATAAAGGCGTTAGACAATTTTATTGCAGACTATCCAGGAACGCCTTTCAAAGAAGATGCTCTATATTACAGATTTGATTCGGCTTATATTTTGGCCATCAATAGTGTAGAAAGCAAAAAGCAAGAACGATTGAACTTAGCGAAAGCTTCGTATGCCAATCTGATAAAATTTAATGAGTCGACACAATACAAAAAAGAAGTCGATGAAAAGCTTGCAAGAATCGAAAAAGAATTACAACAATTTTCTAATTAAATAAAAGTCATGGATTTAAAAAAGACTAATGCTCCAGTAAACACAATTACTTATAATAAGAGTGTGATTGAGGAACCGACAGGTAATGTGTATGAAGCGATTACGATTATGGCTAAAAGAGCAAATCAAATTAACTCTGAGATCAAAAAAGAATTAACAGAGAAATTAGAAGAGTTTGCTACCTATAATGACAGCTTAGAAGAAATTTTTGAAAACAAAGAGCAAATCGAAGTTTCGAAATTCTACGAAAAATTGCCAAAACCACACGCTTTAGCGGTACAGGAATGGCTAGAAGATAAAATCTATTACAGAGATACTACTAAATAATTACGATGTCTGTTTTAAGTGGTAAAAAAATAGTGCTGGGAGTTTCCGGTGGGATTGCCGCATATAAAACAGCTTCGCTAGTAAGATTATTCATAAAAGCAGGCGCCGATGTCCAAGTGGTCATGACGCCTGCTTCTAAGGATTTTGTGACACCGCTCACGCTTTCCACGCTTTCTAAAAATCCGGTACATTCTACTTTTTACAACGAAGAGGACGAAAATGCTGTCTGGAACAATCATGTCGAATTAGGTCTTTGGGCCGATTTGATGCTTATTGCTCCCGCTACGGCAAATACGTTGTCTAAGATGGCTAATGGTGTCTGTGACAACCTTTTGATTGCGACTTACCTTTCTGCTAAATGTCCGGTTTATTTTGCGCCTGCAATGGATTTGGATATGTATAAGCATCCTTCAACTTTAGCGAGTTTCAGATTATTAGAACAATTCGGGAATACAATTATTCCTGCCGAGTCAGGCGAATTGGCAAGCGGACTTTCAGGCGAAGGAAGAATGGCTGAACCTGAAAATATTATTGCCTTTCTTGAAGCTGATCTCGAAAGCAAATTGCCTTTAAAAGGAAAAAAAATACTAATTACTGCCGGACCTACATACGAAGCCATAGACCCCGTGCGTTTTATAGGCAACCATTCCTCTGGAAAGATGGGATTTGATATTGCAGAACAAGCAGCCAGCTTAGGAGCAGAAGTTATTTTGATTTCTGGACCGACGCACTTGAAGCCTAAAAGTTCCAAGATTCAGCAGATCAGCGTGACTTCGGCACAGCAGATGTATGATGTTTCGCATGATTATTTCGATGCTGTTGATGCGGCCATAGCGGCAGCGGCAGTTGCGGATTATAGGCCTAAATTTCCTGCATCACAAAAAATAAAAAAGACGGAAGACGCTTTTACAATCGAGTTAGAAAAAACACAAGATATTCTCGCTTCTTTAGGAAAGCTGAAGAAAAAACAATTTCTGGTAGGATTTGCTTTAGAAACAGAAAATGAAATTGAAAATGCGAAGCAGAAAATCCAGAAAAAAAACCTAGATTTGATTGTTCTCAATTCATTGCAGGATGAAGGAGCTGGTTTTGGAAAATCGACAAATAAAGTTACCTTTATAGACAAGAATTTCAACATCGAGCCGATGCCTCTTAAATCAAAAGAAGCCGTGGCTGAAGATATTTTAAATAAAGTAATACAACATTTTTATGCGTAAGATATTATTTCTTTTGTTGCTCGTTGCCGGATCTGTTCAGGCTCAAGAATTGAACTGTACCGTAAAAATAAATTTCGACAGGATTACGAATGCCAATACGCAGATTTTTAAAACTCTGGAGCGTTCCTTGACCGAATTTGTAAACAAGACAAGATGGACAAACCAGACTTTTGGAGAAAACGAACGTATCGAATCGACCATGTTCATCAACGTTTCTGCCTATAGTTCAGACCAATTTTCGGCATCTATTCAGGTGCAGTCATCACGTCCTGCATTTAATTCTACGTATTCTTCTCCGATTTTCAACTTTAACGACAAAGATTTTAATTTCAGGTATGTAGAGTTTGAAAATCTTATTTTCAATCCAAATAGCTATGATTCTAACTTAGTGTCGGTTATTGCCTTTTACAGCTATATCATCATGGGGCTGGATGCGGATTCTTTTTCGCCAAAAGGCGGAACTCCGTATTTTGAACTGGCACAAAATGTTGCAATCTTGGCACAGCAAGGCGGCTCAAAAGGATGGAACCAATCAGACGGTAATATCTCAAGATACTTTTTGATCAACGACCTGATGTCCAATACATTTGCTCCTTACAGAGAAGCGCTTTACCAATACCATTCAACCGGAATTGACGTGATGAGTGACGACCTAAAAAAAGGAAAAGAAAATATCAAAAATTCTATAAAAACACTAGCTCAAATTTATGAGCTTCGACCAAATGCATTACTGACTCGCGTATTTTTTGATGCAAAATCAGATGAAATTGTTTCGATTTATACAGGTGGGCCTTCCATAGGGATAGCAGATTTAGTTGAAAACCTCAACAGGATTTCTCCTCTAAATTCAAGCAAGTGGGGCGGAATCCGATTTTAATTTTTTGAAGCTTTAACCAGCTATCCGTTCCAATCTTTTTAGCAAAGGTACCTTTTGCTAAAAAGGATTTCCACTTCTATCTGGGCTAGGGCAACGGTGCAAATTTTTAACATCATCTCTAAATTTAAAGGCATTGCTGACATCACTATCCATAAAGAATTTTGCCCTTATCGAAAAGCTTGATATTGACTTTTCTGAGAATTTCTCTATCATTACAGGAGAGACAGGAGCCGGAAAATCGATCTTATTAGGTGCTTTAGGCTTAGTTTTGGGAAAAAGAGCGGACTTGAGCTCCCTAAAAAATAAAGAAGAAAAATGCGTCATCGAAGCGCAATTTGAAATAGCACGCTACAATCTCGAACCTTTTTTTGAAGCCAACGACTTGGATTTTGAAAAACAAACCATCATCAGAAGAGAAATACTTCCTTCCGGAAAATCAAGAGCCTTTGTCAATGACAGTCCTGTAAACCTTCAAGAACTTCAAGAGTTGGGCGAATTTCTGATCGATATCCATTCGCAGCATCAGACACAAGAACTTTCCGAAGAAAACTTCCAGTTCGATATTATTGATTCCATTGCCGGAAATGCAAAAGAAATAGCCGAATATAAAGCGCTATTAAAAAAATACAAAAACTTAAAAAGTAACCTGTCGGCACTAAAATCCAAGCTGCAAGATGCTTCAAAAGAACAAGATTATAATTCTTTTCTTTTAGAAGAATTGCTTGCTGCTAAATTAAAATCAGGAGAGCAAGAAGAGCTAGAAAGTACTTTTGAGCAGTTGAACAATGTCGAATTGATCAAGGAAAATCTAGATCGCTCGCTTTCAATCGCAGAAGAAGAGCAGTTCGGCGTACTTCATAACCTGAAAGAAATAAAAGCAGCTCTTCAAAAAATAGCCACCTTTTCACCAGATTATAACTCCTTGTCTGAAAGAGTAGCCAGCGTTTCCATCGAATTTGACGATATTGTTTCCGAATTGAACCAAATTGCCGAATCTTTGATGAATGATCCAGAACAATTGGATTTGGTCAATCAAAAACTGCAGACCATTTACAACCTGCAGCAAAAACACCAAGTCAAGACAATTGACGAATTGCTGGAAATCCAGAACAGCCTTGATGAAAAAGTTATTTCTGTAGATAGCCTGCAAGCAGAAATCGAAACAACAGAAAAAGAAATTACGGAAAGCGAAGCTCAATTGGATGCTATCGCTAAAACTATAAACGAAAAAAGACAAAAAGCAATTCCGGTGCTTACCGAAAAACTGATTGCTATTTTAGAGCTTTTGGGAATGCCCAACGTTCGCTTCCAGATTGAAGCTACTTTATCAGAAAGCTATCATGCTAATGGAAAAGACAATCTGCAATTTTTGTTTGCCGCAAATAAAGGTTCCGACTTTGGCTTGTTGAAAAAAACAGCTTCAGGAGGAGAATTGTCCAGAATTATGCTGGCCGTAAAATCAATTTTGGCACAGTATCAGAAGCTGCCGACCATCATTTTTGATGAAATTGATACAGGGGTTTCAGGAGAAATAGCCCATAAGATGGGAGAAATCATGAAAGAAATGAGCAAGACGATGCAAGTTTTTGCGATTACGCATTTGCCGCAGATTGCCGCCAAAGGGAACTCGCATTTCAAAGTATTCAAGTCGACAGTAGGGGAGCAGACGCAATCCGAACTTAAACTGCTTTCAAGCGAAGAAAGGATTGTCGAGATTGCGCAAATGCTTTCGGGAAAAGACATTTCCGACTCCGCCATAAATCACGCCAAGGCCTTGCTGAACTAAAAAAACAAAGGTATATTTGCCATTGCGGAAGCTAGTTTTATAATTTTTAATCGAATATATAAATACCATTTTATGATCATAGAACCAAGAATGAGAGGATTTATTTGCTTGACTGCACATCCAAAAGGTGCCGAGCAAAATGTTAAAAATCAGATTGAATACGTAAAGTCAAAAGGAAAAATTGAGGGTGCCAAAAAAGTCCTAGTGATTGGTGCTTCTACAGGATTTGGTTTGGCTTCTAGGATTACGAGCGCCTTTGGTTCTGATGCTGCTACTATTGGAATTTTCTTTGAAAAACCACCATTAGAAGGAAAAACAGCTTCTCCAGGCTGGTATAATTCGGCTGCTTTTGAAGCAGAAGCGCACAAAGCGGGTCTTTATGCAAAAAGCATAAATGGAGATGCTTTCTCGAATGAAGTGAAAGACCAAACCATAGATTTGATAAAAGCAGATTTAGGCCAAGTAGACTTGGTAATCTACAGTCTAGCTTCACCGGTAAGAACTAATCCGGTTACAGGAATCACGCACCGTTCGGTTTTAAAGCCAATAGGGAATACTTTTTCAAATAAAACAGTAGACTTCCATACAGGAAAAGTTTCAGAAATTTCGATAGAGCCAAGCAAAGAAGACGATATTGAAAATACAGTTGCCGTAATGGGCGGTGAAGATTGGTCTATGTGGATTGATGCCTTGAAAAAAGCAAATGTTTTGGCTCCAGGAGCGATGACAGTTGCCTATTCTTATATCGGGCCATCGTTGACAGAAGCCGTATACAGAAAAGGAACTATCGGGCGCGCAAAAGACCACCTAGAAGCGACAGCATTTTCGATTACAGACAGCCTGAAAGATATTGGAGGAAAAGCCTATGTTTCTGTAAACAAAGCTTTGGTTACGCAAGCAAGCTCCGCTATTCCTGTTATTCCATTATATATTTCGTTGCTTTACAAAGTAATGAAAGAAGAAGGAGTACATGAAGGAACTATCGAGCAAATTCAAAGATTATACCAAGAAAGATTGTACTCAGGAGGAGAAATCCCGACTGATGAAAAAGGAAGAATCCGAATTGACGATTGGGAAATGCGTGATGATATTCAAGAAAAAGTAGCTGCATTATGGACAAAAGCTACAACAGAAAACCTTGCTGAGATTGGAGATTTGGAAGGATATAGAAAAGATTTCTATCACCTTTTCGGCTTCGAAGTACAAGGAGTTGATTATGCAGCAGATGCAAACGAAATGGTAGGTATTGATAGCATAAAATCATAGTTTTATAGCTGTTTATAACTTTCTAATAAATAAGGAAGAAAATGTTAAGCCCGCGTAGATGCGGGCTTTTTGCATAATATAGGCTTAACGTTATGTTTAAATTCCTGCTTTTTATGTCTAACTTTCCAATTTTAACTTTTTAGTTTATTAAAATTAGTATTTTAGCGGTCTGTTAATCAATTTATACTTTTTTATGAAAAAAATTACGTTATTGCTGATGCTATTTGTCGGCTTTCTGTCCTATGGACAGGTCTGGTCGGTAGCATCATGTCTAGATCTCGGGTCCAATACTTATGGGCCCATGAACAGTACGTCTGCGGTGAATTCCACGAACCGTACTGCCGTAATCTATCCAGCTTCTCAATTGACTGGAATTGCGGGTCAGGTTCTTAACTCTGCCTATTTTGAGAGAGTTACTGGTACTGGAACTATGGCTGGGACTCCGAATTTCAAAATCTATTTGAAAGAAACTTCCAGCACAGACTGGGGAACTGGAGCATTAGACTGGGCGACAGCTATCACCGGAGCTACTTTGGTTTATGATTCTAACCCTGCTACAGCTAGTGGTTCGTCTGCTGGCTGGAAAAGTTTTGTTTTTACCAATAACTTTACATACACAGGGGCGCAAAACCTAGCCGTTTTGATGGAATATACAAATTCAACGGCAAGTACGACAATTACATGGAGTTATGAATTCCAAAGCCCATGTATTAATACGGGTAATTCAAATACCACGAAATATTCTAACAATACTTCGGGTACATTGCCAGCAAGTTTAGGATCTTCTGATTATAGAAGACCGCTTATTGGTTTTGATTACAATGTTTCATGTAATGTGCCGACAGCCTTGACCCCAACTGCTGTTACAACAAGCGGAGCCACTATAAACTGGACTGCTCCTACGATAGCTCCTGCAGAAGGTTATGAGTACTATTTGAGTACTTCTGCTACTACGCCGTTACCTTCGGCAACACCAACAGGTTCTGTACTTGCAGGTGTTACTACTAAAAGCTTTACAGGATTGCCTTCAGCTACGCAACATTATGTTTGGGTAAGATCAAACTGCGGAACTGGCGACAAGAGTACATGGGTTGCAACTACATTTACGACAGCATGTGGTACAAATGTTCCTTCGTACCTTCAAGATTTTACGACTTTCGTTCCGACATGTTGGAGTACAGCTGGCGATGGGGATCCTACAACAGGACCGATTGGTACAGCAGCGGGTATCTGGGTAGCAGACGGATTCTTAAATAACGGAACAACTGGTGCTGCTAGAGTTAACTTATATAGCCTTAACAGAAAAGGATGGTTGATTTCTCCTCCTATCAATATGAGTGCTGGAGGATATAGAGTGAAGTTTGATGTTGGTGTAACAGCCTTTACAGGTTCAGGACCAGCAGAAATTGTATCAGATGATAAAGTTGTTTTCTTGGTATCTCAAGATAATGGAACAACTTGGACCATACTGAATACTTGGGATTCTACTAACTCTCCTTCAAATCTAGGAACTGTATATACTGCAAATCTTGCTACTTATGTGAGTCCTACTACTAAATTTGCATTTTATGCAACAGATGGGCCTCTTGATGATACTCCTGATTATAATTTTTATGTAGATAACTTCTTGGTTGAAGCTATTCCAAGCTGTGAAGCTCCTGTTAACGTAGTGGCTTCTGGCATAACAAATGCAGCAGCAACTATTACTTGGGATGCTGTTACAGGCTCTACAGGATATGAATATGTTCTTGACCAAGTGGCGACTAGCCCTACAGGTGCAGGGACTACGATTGCTGCAGCGCCATATAATGCTGCTTCTTTAAATGGAAATACTACTTATTATTTCCACGTTAGAAATAATTGCGGTTCAGAGTTCAGCCTTTGGACGACAAAAAGCTTTAAAACACTTCCAAACCCACCAGCTAATGACGATTGTACAAATGCTGTTGTCTTGACTGTAAATCCTAATTTATTGTGTGGTGTTAAAACTTCAGGTACATTACTAGGAGCTACGGATTCTGGTGAAGGTGATAACGGTGCAGGTGTGCCTAATGATGATGTTTGGTATAAGTTTGTTGCTACAGCAACAGCGCACCAATTTACAATTTCTAATGTTGCAGGAACTCCGACAGATTTAGTACATGAAGTATTGGAAGGAACTTGCGGGGGCGGTTTGTTTAGCCTAAACATTAGCGATCCAAATACAAGTACTGTAACGGGTCTAACACCAGGAAATACTTATTATGTAAGAGTATTTAGTCTTGCAGCTGCAACTGGAGCTACAACAACATTTGACCTTTGTGTTGGAACTTTCCCTCCAGCTCCTGCAAATGATGATTGTTTCGCGGCAGTTACATTGACTGTAAATGCTGATTTAGCTTGTGGCGTAAAAACTTCAGGTACTTTGCAATCCGCTACAAATTCAGGTGAAGGCGACAATGGCGCTGGTATTCCTGATGATGATGTTTGGTATAAATTTGTTGCAACTGCAACGTCTCATAGAATTGCTATCTCGAATGTGGCAGGAACTCCAACTGATATAGTACATGAAGTACTAGATGGAACTTGTGGCGGCGGTCTGATTTCTTTAGTTGTCAGCGATCCTAACACAAGCACAGTAACTGGATTAATTCCTGGAAGTACATATTATGTAAGAGTTTTCAGTGTTGCTGCGGCAGCAATGACAAACACTACAACTTTTGACCTTTGCGTTGGTACTTTCCCTGGACCTCCAGCAAATGATAACTGTAGCGGAGCTATTGCTTTGACAGTTAATGCTGATTTGGCTTGCGGCGTAAAAACTTCAGGTACTTTACAGTCTGCTACAGATTCTGGTGTGCCAGATAATGGAGCAGGTCTTCCAAATGATGACGTATGGTACTCTTTCGTAGCGACTACAGGATCACATACTATCGCTTTGTCAAATGTTGGCGGAACTCCGACAGATTTGGTACACGAGCTTATGGTTGGAACTTGCAATGGTTTAGTAAGCTTGAATGTTAGCGACCCTAATAGTTCTACATATACAGGATTAACGCCTGGTACAACTTACTATGTAAGAATCTTTAGTTATGGAACAGCAACTGATGCTTCAACTACTTTCGATGTTTGTATCGGTAGTTCAGCTGCTGCTGCTGCTCCAGCAAATAATGAGCCTACAGGAGCAGTTAACTTGACGGTTAACCCAGCTTTAACATGTACGGCGACACAAGCAGGAACTACGATTTCTGCAACCGCTTCGGCTGTGCCAGCTCCGGCTTGTAATGCTACTGGATTTAATGACGATGTGTGGTATACATTTACTGCAACTGATGTTCGTGCTAGATTTACATTTACTGGAACTGCAACTGGTGCTGTAATGGCAACTGCATTATACACTGGAACTCCTGGAGCTCTTGTTGAAGTAACAGGATCTTGTCAAGAAGGAAATGTTCAAAACTTTGCAAACTTGACAGTTGGTACGCTTTATTATGCTAGAGTTTTCACAAGTTCAGCAAGTCCAATTGCGACTTCTGCTTTCACTTTATGTGTTGGAACTCCGCCTGCGCCACCTGCAAATGATGACTGTGCTAATGCAGTATTGTTAACTCCGGGTGCTACTCTAACTTGTACATCACCAGTTAGTGGAACTACAGTTGGCGCAACACAAAGCCAAAGTGTAGGTACTTGTTTTGGTAACCCAGATGATGATGTTTGGTATAAATTTGTTGCCACTGGAACAGCTCACAGCATCATAACTGCAAATGTAACAGGAAGTGGTACTGCTGATATTGTTACACAAGTATTTGATTCTTGTGGAGGGACTTCAATAGTTTGCCAAGATTCTCCAAACTCGCCAGTAAACTTAACAGGACTGACAGTTGGAAATACCTATTTCTTTAGAATTTATTCTTATGCTTTGACTACAACAACATCGTTTACAGTTTGTGTTGGAACGCCAGCACCGCCACCTGCTAACGATAACTGTGCTAGTGCTGTGGTATTGACTCCAGGTGAATTGTTCGCAACGAATCCGGTAATTGGAACAAATGTATCAGCAACAAATTCAAATCCTCCTGCTCCTGGCTGTGCTAGTTTTTCAGGCGGTGATGTTTGGTACCAAATTACTGTTCCGGCTTCAGGAAGTATAACTATCGAAACAAATAGCAATACTGGAGGCGTGATCGCAGATACTGGTTTAGCTGTGTATAGTGGAACTTGCGCTGCTTTGACTTTAGTTGAATGTGATGATGATGATAGTACTGACGGGAATTTCTCTAAAATTGTTTTAAGCGGAAGAACTCCTGGAGAAGTATTGTATGCAAGTGTTTGGGAATATGGCAACGATACGTTCGGAACCTTTAAAATTTCTGCTTACGATGCTTCATTAAGTGCTCCTTCATTTGATGATACAGACTTCAGAGCTTATCCTAACCCTGTTGTAGATGTATTGAACTTGTCATACACACAAGAAATTTCAAACGTGTCTGTGTTCAATTTATTAGGACAACAAGTACTTACAAAAACAATTGGAGCTACCGATGCTTCTGTTGATATGTCAAACTTAGCTGGCGGAACTTATTTAGTAAAAGTGGCTGTCGATAATCAAGTTAAGACAATTAAGGTGATCAAAAAATAATTGACATAACCTTTTTAAAATAGAAAATCCCGACTGCATTTGTAGTCGGGATTTTTTTTGCTTTATCCGAAATATTTGAACCTATTTTTTGTTATTCGAGCAATCCAGATATGGCAAAGTTTAAAAGGCAAAAATTATATAAAATGCCGTAAATAAAGGGAAGTAGGCACTGCGTAAAAATGTTTTTTATATAAAAAAGCGTCATTTAGAGGCTTTTTGTTTTATTTATTAAATCTTAAAAATATATTAAAATAATTAATTATATTGCAGTGTATTAACTAAACTATTAAACAGTATGAAGAAACTTTACTTATTGCTTGTCATGCTTTGCTGGCAAGTTAATTCGCAAACGCTCAATCAATCGGCAGGCTGGCCAAACCCAGCCTGGACGATTACTGGGAGTTACAATTCGGCTGCCGCCGCTTTTGAATCCGATCCAAGAACAACTGCAAGCTTTGCGTATGACGACGACGATGCCGGAAATCCGCACGATGATAGCATTGCGGCAGAATCTCCGGTTATTGATTTGACACCTGCTTTTACGGCAGGAGAAACCACATTAGAAATAACGGTGCAATACGGCTACTATTATTTGGCTAATGATGTCTTAAGATTTGAATATTGGAATGCAGCGACATCTGCGTGGGTTCCTTGGGGGACAAGCAGTATTCCTGGAAATAATACAATAGTGACAGATAATTTTTGTTCGATTACAAAAACAACTTATCTAACTGAGGGGCTTAATATTTCTACTTTTACGCCAGCACAATTGACAGGGTTTAAATACCGCATATTTTACGATGATGATATTGCAACTAGTGATTGGAATTATGGCTTCTGTTTCAGCTCTCCAACAATACGTTCCATAGCTTGTGGAGCTCCAACCGGACTTGCGGTTTCAGGAGTTAGTGCTGGTGGTGCCACTCTTGCTTGGGATCCTACTTTGGGGGTAACAGGATTTGAATATGTTTTAAATACAACAAGTGGCGATCCAACTGGAGCTGGAACACCGACAACAGCAACTACTTTGTCTCCAACCGGATTGCCTGCAGGGACAACGCATTATTTTCACTTAAGAACCATCTGTGCTACTTCACAAAGTCCGTGGAGAACAGTTTCGTTTACAACTAGCCCTGCTAACGACAGCTGCTCAGGAGCTATAACGTTGACCGTAAATGCAAATTTATTGTGTACTGTAAAAACATCAGGAACTCTTGAATCTGCAACGGATTCGGGTGAGCCAAACGGAGGTACTGGTACGCCAGACGATGACGTATGGTATAAGTTTGTCGCTACAGGAACTACACATAGAATAGAGCTTTCTAACGTAACAGGAAATGTAACCGATTTAGTTCATGAAGTACTAGAAGGAACTTGCGGTGGGGGATTAATCAGCTTAAGCATAAGCGATCCTAATATAAGTACAGTAAGTGGCTTGACAGTCGGAACTACATATTACGTAAGAGTATTCAGTTACGGCTCTGCAAACAACCCTACGACTGATTTTGATTTATGTATAGGCACATTCCCGCCGCCGCCAGCTAATGACAGCTGTGCAGGAGCTATTATGCTTACTGCAAATACGGATGCAAATTGTGCTATCGTTACGCCTGGAAACTTAACTTCTGCAACAGATTCTGGTGAAGGAGATAATGGTACAGGAACACCTAACGATGATGTTTGGTATAAATTTGTAGCAGCTCAAACAGAGCATAGAATTTCACTTCTAAATGTGGGAGGAACACCAACAGATCTTGTTCATGAGTTATTAGAAGGAACTTGCGGAGGTGGTTTGACCAGTATAAACGTTAGTGATGCAGACATGAGTACAGTAGGAGGATTGACTGTAGGAAACACGTATTATGTAAGAGTCTTTAGTAATTCGTCAGATACAGGAGCTACAACAACATTTAATATTTGTGTTGGAGTGCCACCAATTGGAGCGGTTTGTGAAAATCCAATTGTTATTGCCAGCTTGCCATACACTACTACCGATAACACCAACCTTTATGGTGATGATTATGATTTTCCTAATGGAGGCGAATCAGGTTGTGCCGGTACATCAAATTATTATTTGAATGGTGATGATGTTGTGTATGCTTATACACCAACAGCAAACCAGTCGATCAATATCAGAATCCCGAATGCTCCAGCTTGGTCTGCAGTTTTCGTTTACACAGATTGTAGCGCAATAGGAACAGGAGCTGTTGCTTGTGCTGCTGGAAGCGGTTCTGGAAATAGAGAAATCAATCAGTTTTCTGTAACAGCTGGTACTACATACTATATTGTTCTTTCAACTTGGCCATCACCGCAAAGTTTTGCGTATACGATGAATATTACAGTAAATACTTGTATTTCTCCAACTGTAGCATTTACTAGAACATCAAATTGTGCTGTTTCGCCAGGATTCTTTGTAAATGCTAATATATCTAGCTTAGGATCTGCAACTTCTGTGACAGTTACTGACAATCAATCTAGTCCATCTCAGCAAGTAACAGCTACAGGAAATGTTCAGTTTGGACCTTATGCTAACGGAACATCTGTTGTCCTTACCGTAACAAATAATCAAGATGCAAGCTGTGTAGTAACAAGTACAGCTCAAACTCAAGCAGCTTGTCCTCCTGTGAATGATAATTGCGCTAATGCTGTAGCAATAACTCCTACTGGATCTTTCGGAAGTGTTACTGACGGAACAAATTTGGGTGCTACTGCGAGTTCTACAGAAACGGTACCTACAACATGTAATGGATATTCTGGTGGCGACGTATGGTTCTCTGTTGTCGTGCCTCCTAGCGGTAACTTGACAATTGAAACAGGAGCTTCTAGTACTAGTGCGCCTCCTTTAGATACTGTAGTTACTGTGTATTCAGGAGCCTGTGGTTCATTAGTTCAAGTAGGTTGTGATGACGACGGAGCAGCAACAGAAGCTTATTCTTTAGTTACTTTGACTGGACAGACACCAGGTTCGACATTGTATTTGAGAGTTTACGAATATTCAAATGATGGTACCGGAACTTTTGGTATTTCAGCATACGATACTTCATTAAGCACTAACTCTTTTGACAATGCAAGCTTTAAAGCCTATCCAAACCCTGTAAAGAATTTGCTGAATCTGTCATATACTGAAAACATGTCGGATATTACCGTATTTAATCTTCTTGGCCAGCAAGTCCTTTCTAAAAAAGTCAATGCTACTGAAAGCCAAATCGATATGTCGACTTTGACTAGCGGTACTTATTTGGTAAAAGTATATGTAGGCAATCAAGTGAAAACACTAAAAGTGGTTAAGCAATAATAACCTGATTATCAAAAATATTTTTAAAAGCCACCAATTTTGGTGGCTTTTTTTATACTTTCGTAAAGTATTATCCCCAAATAAGTAACACATGGAAAAACACTACTTTGATTCCATCTATCAAAGAACAAAGACTTTAGGCTTTCTAAAAATTGTATTGTTCTTCATTTCCATAAACTCCTTTTCCCAGACCGTATTGATTAATCCGAATTCTGACGGCGGATTTGAAAATGGAAATACCTTCGCTTCTAACGGATGGAGCGCCATCAATGCTTCGACCGACAGTTGGAATGTTGGAAACGTTCCCGTGGCAGGTGCAGGAACTAACTGCGCTTTTGTTTCCGCTACAGGTGGAGCTACTTGGCAGTATTCACAGACCAGTTCAGTCATTCACTTATATAAAGAAATAACCATTCCTGCTAACGAGCCTAAAATTGCACTTTCTTTCCGATGGAAGGCTGGAGGCGAAGGAACGGGAGCTAATGATTGGGACAATATGAAAGCCTTTTTGGTTCCAGCTTCTTACAATCCTGTTGCAGGAGTTCCAATACCGCCAACGTATCAAGTAGGTACCTTGTACAAGCTGAGTTCAACAAATTGGAACACAGCCACTATTGCTTTAGCCATTGTGCCTGGCACATCTTATAAGTTGGTATTTAGCTGGAAATCCGATATCCTTGATGTCGTAAATCCGCCAGCTGCTATCGATCAAGTTTCGATGATCTCGAATCCGCCTGGCAATTTTACATCTATAGCTTCAGGAAACTGGAACGTTCCGGCTACGTGGGATGCAAACGCGGTTCCGACTAGTGCAGACAATGCAATTATTGCTACAGGTACTACGGTAACGCTGAACGCGAATAATTTAGCGATAAATGATCTTACGGTTAACGGTACTCTAAATTATGCGGCGGCAGCGGTAACGTTTGCCGTAAAAGGGAACTTGCTGGTGAATACTGGAGGAAATCTAGATGCCTTTGCCGGTACGGTAGGCAAAAGCCTTGTAGTTTCAAGGAATTTTACAAATAATGGAAATATTGACCTTTCAAAAGGAACAGTACTTACAAATATCTTGACGTTCGACGGTATCATTGCGCAGACGGTAGGAGGAACAGGGACATTTACAAATAATGTCATCCGAAATCTTACCTTTAACAATTCATCATCAGGTGTTATTACTTGGAATTTTAATGATATCAGGGTTGGAGGTAATCTTACTTTCACCAAAGGAAAAGTCGCTTTAGGAACTAATACGCTGATTCTTGGCACAGGTGTGACTCAAGGAACAGGGAACAATGGTATCGGAGCACTCGTTTATACTTCTGGCGGATTTGTATCTGGAACCTTTTCTAGATGGTGGGCGAATACGGCTACAGGTACAGCATTGACTGCCGGAACCCAGCCGACGGCTGCTTTAGGCCGATATCCTTTTATTAGTAATTCGGGAATTAATAGGGCAGCCTATGTTCAGCGCGTAACGCCTACTGTGGGTGGACAAATTGCTTGCCGTTATGTAGATGCTCCGGCAACTTCTGCTTCGTCAATTTCAGATGCAGGCTATACCCTTGATTCAAGATATGATGGAAGTTGGACGTTCTCAACTCCGGGAACTGTTCCTGTTTCGGCAACCTACAACATTGCGCTCATCGGACAAAATGCTTATCTAGCTTCAAATGGAAACAGTAGAATTGTAAGAGCTGCTTCAGCATTGGAGGGTACACATCTAAACGGTACAAGCCTGCCTGTCGGACAGCGTACAGGACTTACGCTTGCTCAACTAACCCAAGCACCTTTGTATTTAGGAGTTTCTTTTGCCGATACTCCAAACTTCTCTATTGCTAGTGGAAACTGGAACAATGCTTCGATTTGGAGCAAAGGAAACGTTCCGAACTGTACAGAAGCTGTCAGTATTGCTTCAGGACATACTATAACTCTAAATTCTGCCGGGAATGTATGTAAAAACCTTACCGTGTCGTTAGGAGGAACTCTATCCGTTTCTGGAGGAGATTTGGTCGTTGGCTGTACAGATAATAATAATTCTTTAAATATTCTGGGCGTTTTCAATGTAACGGCTGGAACTGTGAATGTCAATGGAAACATTGCCACATCATACGGTTCTGTATTTTCGCAAAGCGGAGGTAACATCAACGTTGATGGAAATTCAGGTACGGTAGCGACAAGTGTTCCGAATGGTACGCGAATCATCAATATTATCCCAGAAGATTCAGAAAGCTTAAATTGGACAGGAGGAACGTTAACGATTGTGGATCCTCATGCCTCAACAACAGCCAACGATGTCTTAAGGGTCGACGGTGCTTTTGAAGGTTCTGTAAACGTTACGGCGGGACACACTATTCGATTTGGAAATGGAGTCTCAACACAGGCTGGTGGTAACGCAACGAATGGTTTTAGGGTGAATGGCTGGGCTACAGTCACAGGATTGCCTTTAGGAAACGTAATTGTTGAAGGTCCTGCAGGAGTAAACCGCCATTTGACGAGTACGTATCAATTTCCTGTGTACGGCAACCTGACGATTAATGATGGTGCCGAATGCCGTATTCCTACAATCTATTTGAATGGTAATGCTGTAATCAATCCTGGAGGGATTCTTACTTCTACGACTGGATTCTTCTTTGTAAATACGCGATTTATTAATGATTCTACGGTATCTTTCAACCCAAGCCTTAATCCGCAGCAAATCACGAACAACGGAACGATCAGAAATCTAGCAGCACCTCCGACAGCGAATTTTTCAAATGTCGTAGTGACTAACGGAAACGCCTCTGGAGTAACTCTAAATTCGCCTTTGTCTTTAAGTGGTACGTTAAGCTTGAATGAAGGAAAACTAAATACTTCAAATACAAATCTGCTTACCGTCGGAACAATTACGGCGGCTGGAGACATTGCAGGAGGCTCTGAAACAGCCTTTATCAATGGCCCGTTAGTAAGAACATTTGCTTCTAACAGGGCTTCATTAGGAACATATACAGGTGCGACGCTATACCCTGTCGGAAAAAATAGTAGCTACTTGCCATTTTATGTGGATCCATCAACTTCAAATGGTGCATTGCAAATAAAAGGCGAAGTATTTACCACTAATTCAGGAACGTTTCCTGCAAATGTTTCGGTACTTTCTAACAATCGTTGGGAAGCATCAGTTATTTCAGGAAATAGCAATTTCTTAAATGCAAATGTGAGGATTACCGATGCAAGTATCGCTTCGAACAGCAAAATGTTGAAATCTGCTACAGCTACTGGCGAATATGCTGTTTTCTCACCAGTTTCAATACCATCATCTGGAAGCTTGACAACCTATTCCCCAATTATGGCTGCTGATTTCACAGGGTATTTTTCACACGGGCAGATAATCTGTACAGGAACCGTGTTGGCGCCGACGGGCACTGCCATCCAAGATTTCGTGACTGGGCAGACATTGGCAGATTTTGTAGTCAACGGAACGGATATCATCTGGTATGATGCTGAGATTGGCGGAAACATTCTTCCGCTGTCTACATTGATTGTCAGCGGTGTCACTTATTATGCTTCTCAAACCGTAAATGGCTGTGAAAGCAGTACCAAGCTGGCGGTTACAGGTGGCATCAATTTGCAGAGAGAAGATTTCGAATCCATCGCTTTTAAATACTACCCGAATCCAGTAGAAAATACGTTGAACCTTATATCTTCAGAAAATATTGAGTCGGTAGAAATTTATAACTTTTTAGGACAGAAAGTCTTTTATGCAACATTCAATGCAATGGAAGGCGAAGTAGATTTTTCATCGCTATCCAAAGGAACTTATATTTTGAGAACCAAAATAGGCGAGCTGGTAAAAAATGTAAAAATCGTCAAGAAGTAGATCATGCTAAAATAACAAAAGAGCCATCCTCAATCAAGGATGGTTTTTTTGTTTATAAAAGTTATCTTTGTTACAGTTTAAAAACCGTTATGAAATTTTCTTTTATAATTCCTGTTTACAATCGTCCAGACGAAATTGACGAACTTTTGCATAGCCTGACTTTGCAAGATTATGCCCAAGATTTTGAAGTTGTGGTAATTGAAGACGGATCGACCGTGCCTTGTAAAGAGATTACAGATAACTATCAAGACAAGCTGAATATTTCGTATTACTTTAAAGAAAATTCCGGGCCAGGCGATTCAAGGAATTTCGGAATGAAGAACGCAAAAGGAGATTATTTTTTGATATTAGACTCTGATTGTATCCTCCCGCCCGAATATTTATCCGAAGTGCAGAAAGCTCTTGAAACCGATTATGTAGATTGTTTCGGTGGCCCTGATAAGGCATTAGATAGTTTTTCGGATATACAAAAAGCCATAAATTTTTCCATGACGTCTTTTTTGACAACAGGAGGAATTCGTGGCGGTTCGGAGAAAATAGGAAAATTTCAGCCTAGAAGCTTCAATATGGGATTGTCTAAAAAAGCCTTTGAAGCCAGCCAAGGTTTTGGAAATATCCATCCCGGTGAAGACCCTGACCTTTCTATCCGACTTTGGAAAATGGGCTTTGAGACGAGACTATTCCCGAACGCTTATGTCTATCACAAAAGAAGAATCGATTGGTCAAAATTTTACAAGCAGGTTAATAAATTCGGAAAAGCCAGGCCAATCTTAAATAGCTGGTATCCTGAATACAACAAGCTCACTTTTTTCTTCCCAACGCTTTTTTTTCTAGGATTTGTTGTTTCACTTCTCTTCTTGCTTTTCGGGATATCGATCTTCTTGATACTATATGCTCTTTATTTTATAGCCATACTGGTTGTTTCGACATTTGAAAGCAAAAGCTTAAAAATTGGATTCTTTTCACTTTTTGCCGTAGCTACGCAATTTTACGGTTACGGAATAGGCTTCCTGAAATCTTTCTGGAACATTATTTTGCTTAAGAAAAAACCGCAACATGTATTTCCGGAACTGTTCTTTAAAAATTAAAAGATTATGACAAAAATTATTGGCTTGACTGGAGGAATCGGGAGTGGAAAAAGCTCCATCGCCCAGCATATAGAATCGCTGGGAGTTCCAGTTTATATTGCTGATATCGAGGCGAAAAAAATACTCGAGACCGATGCAGTAATTGCCAAAGTTGTTGCCTTATTTGGAGAGGACATACTAGATAAAGAAAAAATAGATAAAAAAAAGATCGCAGCATTGGTTTTTCAAGACCCCGAAAAACTTAGAAAATACAACAACATCATTCATCCCGAAGTCTTCCTGCATTTCCAAAACTGGGTAAAACAGTACGAAAACCTTCCTTTAGTCGTAAAAGAAGCCGCAATACTTTTTGAAAGCGGAAGCTATAAAGATTGCGACAAGATTATTTTAGTCACAGCTCCAAAAGAGACTAGAATCAAGAGAGTTATGAAAAGAGATGGCGTTTCAAGAGAAGCTGTCGAACAGCGAATGGCACATCAATGGGACGATGAAAAGAAAAAAGCCCTTAGCGATTTTGTAATTGAAAACATCGATTTGGCGAAAGCTAAAGAATCTGCAGAAAACATAATTTCCGTATTAAGAAATCAATAATTTATGAATTAGATGTTAATGTTTGGTTAATGTATTTATTGATTAAATGTTAAAATGTTAATTTTGTTTCGATGAATAAGACATTGTTTCGCTTACTGGTTGTGTTGATGAGCCTATCTTTGATAGGAATTATTTTGGTTCAGTTATATTTGATTAATACATCTTTCAAGAATAACGAAGAGCAATTTAAATATCATGTACAACAAGTAATAGGAAATGTTTCAGAGAAATTAAAGCAGCAGGAAACATATACTATTGTTAATCAGTATAATATATTAAGAGATAGCATTGGGAAAGACCCAAATCCAAGCCAATTGCTAGATTTTGTTCTTGTACAGAAAAATAAGGTAACGAACGAGACCATTATTTATTCAAACAACATTATTGCAGAAGATTATAATATCAATCTGACGTTCTTTGATAAGAAAAAAGATTCAGTAAAAGCCCAAAGCTATATTTCTAAGCGTCGGACTGAAATATATTCAGGCAAACCGATTGACAATTCAGGAATCCAAAAAAATACGACTCCCGATATAACAATAGAAAAATCTGGAAATATCGAAATGCTTGAAAGAGCACAATTTGATATGTTTTATAAAGATATTGCTGAAACAAAACCTTTAAAAGACAGGGTTTCTAAAGAAAAACTGCAAAAGATGTTGCAGCAAGAATTAAAGCAATATGAAGTAAAAACACCTTTCGAGTTTGGTATTTACAGCGATGGCCTTGCGACAAAAATAAGGTCAGACAATTTTAAATTTGATAAGAATTCAACTTTTCAAACGCCGATTCTGACTGATAATGATGGGAAAAGCAAGTACCAATTGCTGGTTAGCTTTCCGGAGAAAAAGAAATTCTTATTCACAGATTTGGTTGGTATTACCATTTTGTCGATAACATTTACCCTGATTATTATTATTGCTTATGCCAGCGCCTTAAACCAATTGATAAAACAGCGCCAGATTTCTGAAATCAAGACCGATTTTATCAACAACATGACGCACGAATTTAAGACGCCTATCGCAACCATAAATTTGGCTCTGGATGCTATCAAGAATCCTAAGATAATTGAGGACAAAGAAAAAGTCCACCGCTATCTGCAGATGATTCGAGACGAAAATAAACGAATGCACGCCCAAGTCGAAAACGTTCTTAGAATTTCTAAGCTAGAAAAGAAAGAACTTGAAATTAATAAGGACCCGATTGATGTCCAAACTATAGTGGAAGATGCTGTAGAACACGTGAATCTGATTATTGAAGACAGGCAAGGAATCATAAATACGCATTTTAATGCGACAAGAACAACAACATTGGTCAACGATGTTCACTTTACAAACGTAATCGTCAACATTTTAGACAACGCAATAAAATATTCGCCAGAAGCCCCGATTATTGATGTTTATACCGAAAATGTCAAAGATTTTATCCTAATCAAAGTAAAAGACCAAGGACAGGGGATGAGCAAGGTGGCGCAAAAAAGAATCTTCGAGAAGTTCTATAGAGAACATACTGGAGATTTACACAACGTAAAAGGCCACGGTTTAGGATTGGCCTACGTAAAAAGAATTATAGACGACCACAACGGTCAAATATTTGTTGAAAGCGAAAAAGGGAAGGGCAGTACCTTCATTATAAAATTACCACTAATTAATTAAGCTATGGAAAATGTAAACAAGAAAATCCTCCTAGTCGAAGACGATCCAAACTTCGGTTCTATTTTGAAAGACTATTTGAATCTGAATGATTTCGAGGTTACCTTGGCTAAGAATGGGATGGAAGGTTTCGAGAAATTTAAAAAAGATACTTTCGATTTGTGCATTCTTGACGTAATGATGCCTTACAAAGACGGATATACTTTGGCTAAAGAAATCAGAGAAAAAAATAAAGATATTCCGTTAATCTTCTTGACGGCAAAGTCAATGAAAGAAGATGTATTGAAAGGATATAAAGTTGGAGCTGATGATTATTTGAATAAGCCTTTTGATTCAGAAGTATTGTTGATGAAAATCAAGGCGATTATCCAAAGAAAAGCGTCTGACAGCAAAACAGATAATACTAAATTTGAGTTCCAGATTGGAAACTTCCACCTGAATTCAAAACTACGTTTCTTGACATTCAAAGATGAAGAGCCAATCAAACTTTCCCCAAAAGAGAATGAATTGCTTAAAATGCTTGCTGTTCATGAAAACGACTTAATGCCAAGAGAATTGGCGCTGACAAAAATCTGGAGAGATGACAACTATTTTACTTCAAGAAGTATGGATGTTTATATCGCCAAACTAAGAAAATACTTGAAATCTGACGAAGATGTTGAAATCTTAAACATTCACGGTGAAGGTTTTAGACTTGTAGTCAAAAATAAAGTTTCAGAATAAGAGAGAGAGCTTCAAGAAATTGGAGCTTTTTTTTTGACTTTTTATTTCCAGTTTAATTCTAAAGCAAAGCAAGTTTTGCCTTCTTTTGCTATCGAATAAATAGATTTATTGTCTAATGAAGCTTCTTCGATTGAGACCTCATCACCAAGAACCAGTTCCTTCATGAAGTTCATGTCGAAACTTTTTAAGTCCTGCTTCAATATGGATTTAAAATTGACCAAATCCAGGCACCATTCTAAATATTTTACATTATTGACATGATTGACGATATCCAAATCAGAAAGAACTACTTTTCTTTCGCTGGCATTTTTCATGTCTTTTGGAAGGTCTATTTTTTTAACTCTTTCTTCTGTTGAAAATTTTGTAGCGTATTTTTCGAAATGCTCGTGCGGAAGCGCTAAAGGTTCAGGCCTGCGCAACTTTGTATTGAAAACAGCCCAATACGTTTCGCACCCTATAATTTTCTTTCCACCAACATACATTTCTAAAGCTCTAACCGAGCGTGAATTTTCTAAAGAAATGATCCAAGTTTTTACGGTTACGACATCTTTCCATTTAGGCAACGACTCGATTTCAAGCTTCATTCGGCTCAAGACCCAAGCTTGATGAAATTCCTGCATGTCCGTAAAACTGATGCCTCCAATTTCAGCATGATCTCCAGCTGTCAATTGCAATATGTTGCACAAGTCGGTATATTTTAAATAACCGTTTGGAGTACATTGCGTAAAATTGAGTTCCCAGTCTTTGCTGAAAATAGAAGTGAAATTCGAAGCTATTGGCATTTTAATTGGGTATTATTATCAAGAAATAGAATTCTTTATATAGTTTAAGATATCTTCAAAATCCGTTTTGTAATCAAACCATTTTGCGTTTTCTGTTCTTTTGAACCACGTCATCTGGCGTTTTGCAAATCTGCGAGTATTTTTTTTGATTTCCTCGATAGCAAAATCAAGACTAAAATCTCCGTCAAAATAACTGAATAGTTCCCTATAGCCTACCGTTTGTAAGGCATTCAAGTTTTTGTTCGGGTAGAGTTTTTTGGCTTCTTGTACCAATCCGGCCTGTATCATCAAGTCTACGCGAAGGTTGATACGCTCGTAAATTTCGTGCCTTTCCGCTTCCAGTCCGATGATGATTGGAGTGAAATTTCGGTTGTTCTTTTTGCGGTTCAAAAAGGAAGAATACGGTTTTCCAGTTCCGATGCAGACTTCGACAAAACGCATCATCCTTTGTGGATTTTGCAATGTCTGCGGATTTTCATTCGAAATCGTATCGAAATAGGCTTTGTCAAGTCTTTCCAGTTCTTGTTGCAGATAACCGATGCCTAGCTTTTCATAGCTCGAAATAATCTCTTCTCGGACAGTTGGGTCAATTTCAGGGAAACTGTCAAAACCTTTCAGTATAGCATCCACATACAAGCCAGATCCGCCGACCAAAATTGCACAGTCGTTTGTCTTATATAGCTTTTCTAGTTTGTCAATGGCCTCTCGTTCGAAATCGCCTACCGTATAGTTTTCAAAAATCGATTTATTCTGTATGAAATGATGCGGAGCTGAGTCTAGTTCTTCTTTTGAAGGAACGGCAGTACCAATTGTCATTTCTTTGAAAAACTGTCGTGAATCGCACGAAATGATTTCGCAATTGAATTGTTTTGCGAGTTTGATGCTCAAAGCCGTTTTGCCGATTGCTGTGGGTCCGATGATGGTAATTAGATATTTCATAAAGTATGTCCGCAATGATAGCAAAATTTTGCATCGTCCCTATGGTGGTCGGCGCTGCAGTTAGGGCAGACCTGAGTGTTTTCGTGTACTTTTCTGTCCTTGGACATAAATTCTGCGGTAACCAATCCTGTAGGAACGGCAATAATTCCGTAACCCAAAATCATAATAATCATCGAAACAAATTGGCCAAAAGGTGTTACAGGAGTTATATCTCCAAAACCAACAGTCGTAAGTGTAACGATAGTCCAGTAAATACTCATTGGAATACTTGTAAATCCATGTTCAGGGCCTTCAATCATATACATAATCGTTCCTAAGATGATACACAATACGATTACACTGAACAGAAAAACGGCAATTTTCAGCCGGCTTTTCTTTAGGGCAACAACTAATTGGTTGGATGCGCCGACAAAGTGGCCAAGCTTTAGGATTCGGAAGACACGCAATAGTCTTACTGCCCTAAGTGAAACTAAGAAATGCCATCCAGGGAAAAGCAGGTCAATATAAGCAGGCAAGGTCGCCAGAAGGTCTATGATTCCATAGAAACTGAAGATATATTTGAGCGGACGCTTGACTGCAATTATCCTTCCGATGTATTCCAAGGTGAAGAAACCCGTAATAATCCACTCAATGATTGCGAGTTCGGTTCCGTATAAAAATCGTATCGAAGCCACGCTTTCAAGCATTACAGAAATAATACTTACTATAATAAGTAGAAGCAGAATGACATCGAAGAGTTTTCCAAAAGGAGTGTCGGCCTCATAAATAATTTCATGAAGTTTTTTTCTAATTCTTTCTATTCTAGTGATTTCCAAATTAGGTTTTTATCGGATTATATCAAATTTACTAAAAGTCTTAAAAAGATAGGGTTTTAAAGACTTTCTTTTTTCGGAGATAACTTAAAATTATATTTTTAGAATCGCGATTACTGTCCATCGGGATGATGATGTTTTTCAAAATTTCGATATTATTCACCTGATAGTTCAAATCGAAGAAAGCATAACCCTTGAAAGTACCATTTTCAATCAATACGGCGCTTCTTTCTTGGATATTTCTTCCTCGATCGATGATAATCATATTCTGATTCTGGTATTCGTTATTTTCGAAAAAATCTTCAACACGACGGTTGTATTCTTCAGGAGATTCTTTTCCGATGCAGGCACCGTTGCATTGATTAAGCTCGAAAGGAAAACAATGTGTTTTTACGGCCTCAAGACTGTTAATCTTCTGACAGAGTCTATAGTTATCAGTAATTTTAAACAAAGCGCTCTGTGCTTCGGCATGGCTCGCAAACGAAGCCAGCTCTTTCTTTCGGGCATCGGTCTTTTGCATTTTTAAAGAGAGGTAGCCTTCTGTACCTTTTTCAAGATACAACGACCATGGAAAAACAGTTTTTTTCAGCGATCGATTGTATTTTGGCTTATTGACTTTAATTTCTTCGGCTTCTTTTAAAAGTGCAATCAATTCGCTTCCGGTTTCTTCGTAAGTGACGTCAAAAACCTCAAGCTGTATTTTTTTTGATTTTGTGGAGCCGTTCGTAAAATGCTGGTTGACGCGTTTTTTGATATTTCTGCTTTTTCCGATATAAATCAGGTCGCCATTTTCTTTATGGACATAATAAATTCCTGTTGTAGAAGGAAGTCCTGATACGATATCTAGAAGTTTGGGCGCCAGTCCTTTTTCGACTTCTGTTTTGATAAAGCTTTTGACGATTTCTTTTTCAAGATCTTTAGCCAATAGCATTTTGAAAAGCTTTACGGTTGCTAAAGCATCGCCAGAAGCACGGTGCCTGTCGGCCATAGGAATCCCGAGCGCACGCACTAATTTTCCTAAGCTGTAGGAAGGCTGTTCAGGAATTAGTTTTTTGGATAATTCTACCGTACATAGATTTTTACGCTGAAAATCATAGCCAAGGCGTGAAAATTCTGTGCGAAGAATTCGGTAGTCAAATTGTGCATTGTGGGCTACAATCACACAGTCTTCTGTTATTTCTATAATTCGTTTGGCAACCTCATAAAACTTTGGAGCGCTGTGAAGCATGGCATTGTTAATACCTGTCAATTTCACTACAAAAGGCTGAATTGTTTTTTCAGGATTGACAAGGCTGATGAATTGGTCTACAATTTCGTGTCCGTCAAATTTATAGATAGCAATTTCGGTAATTCCTTCTTCATTATACTGGCCTCCAGTTGTTTCTATGTCTAATATTGCGTACAAATTCTGATTTAAGTTTATTATGACAGCTCGCAATCGTGCAAGCCATTTAAATTAGCGTGTTCCAAAGATACTACTTCCAATCCGAACCATCGTGCTTCCGCAGTCGATTGCCAGCTGATAATCGCCAGACATTCCCATGGAAAGTGTTTTTAGATTGCAGTTTTCTGATTTTTGAGTTGGAGCCAGGCTATTAAAAATCGATTTCAAATGCAGAAATTCTTTCTTGATTTGTTCTTGATTGTCTGTGAATGTTGCCATGCCCATCAATCCTGTAATTTTTATATTTTGTAACTTTTTAAAAACTTCCGATTGTAACAAATCATTTAGTTCTGTTTCGTTTAATCCGAATTTTGTTTCTTCTTCGGCAATATGAACCTGTAATAGGCAATCAATAACTCTATCGTTTTTTAGAGCCTGTTTGTTGATTTCTTCTAGTAACTTTAAGCTGTCAACGCCATGCACTAACCTCACAAATGATGCCATAAATTTGACTTTGTTGGTTTGAACGTGGCCAATCATGTGCCATTCGATGTCTTTTGGCATTTGTTCAAACTTTTCCACCATTTCTTGGATCTTGTTTTCTCCAAAAATACGCTGTCCTGCTTCGTAGGCTTCCATGAGGTCGGAAACTGGTTTTGTTTTTGAAACAGCAACAAGCGTTACATTTTCGGGAAGAGAAGATTTTATTTCGAGAAGATTATTTTTTATTGACATAATTATATTTTGTGGAATTTGAGAATTTCCTCATTCTTTTCCTTTATAAATTTTTTAATCTCTATTAAAAATTCATTTTTAATCTCTTTGCCGCTATTGAGTTCAGATGAATCTAAATTATATTCTAACGTTTCTTCTTTCTTATTAATTTCCTTCCTAGAAATTTTAAACTTAGTATAGATTAACTCTGTTGCATTGTAATAATTTTGTATATAAATTTCTATCGTATAGTCTTTATAATGAATAGCTTGATTATAATTTCCTTTAATTAGTTTGGCATCCTTGTACTTACTAACCTTTCTTTTTTCTTGTTTAGATAATTTGTCAAAATCGAATTTGTTAGGGAGGAAAAGATAAGTAGTGATTGAAAAGCCTCCATATCCAATAATTTTTCCGTTTTGATTTTTAATTTCAATTCTGCCATCTGAATTTCCATAATTACCATTTATACTTGCAATGCTATCTATTTGGGCAATAGAAAAATTATTTTGATTAACTTTTTGACCGAAAGAAAGTGTTGAGTATAATACAATTAAGAATAGCTTTTTCATGCAATTTATATTTCATAAACCACCAATCCACTTCGAAACTTCGGATCGATATACGTACTTTTTGGAGGCATGATCAAATTGTTATCTGCCAATTCTTTTATTTCTGAAATATCTGTGGGGAAAAGCATAAAGCCTAATTCAAATTCGCCTTCATCAATGACTTCTTTTATGGTAACAATGGATTGTTTTCCAGGGATATAATCAATTCGTTCATCATTTCTAAGATCTTCAATACCCAATATTGGGTTAAGCACCTTTTCATATAAAATTTGTGCATCGAGGCTTTCCAACACAGAAGAAAAACTGTGCTCATCTTTTAAAATAAGGGAATAGAATTCTCCATCAAGATACATTCCGAATTCAAACTTTTTGGTCGGTTTCCACAATTCCTGTTCTTTATTTTTAATCCAGAAGTCGTTGGACAATTTGGCAAGAAATTCTTCTTTTGAATGTCCGTTTAAGTCACGTATGATTCGATTGTATTCGTATATTTTTACATTGCTTTCGGCTATCAGAAAACTCATGAAATAATTGAGGTTTTCGTTACCAGAAGCTTTGTCTTCTTCGTATAATAATTCGGCAGAAGCCGAGCGGTGATGCCCATCGGCGATATACAAGTCGCCAATTTCTTGAAATTTTTTCTGCAGCCAAACCATTTCGTCTGGGTTGTCTATTTTCCAGAGAATGTGCTTTTCTCTTTTTGTTGTTGAAAACTCATAGAGCGAATCGCTTTGTTTTTTTTCTGCAATCCAATTGGTTAATTCGGAATTGTCAGGATACGTAATCAAAACGGGTTCTGTATTAAATCCTGTCCTGTGAAGATAATCTTTGAATAATTCTACGCGATATTGTAGCGTATCTTCATGTTTTTTGATGACATTGTTTTGATAATCTTCAATACTGGTTCCGGCAATTATTCCTGTGAAAGTCTGTGTTTTTGTTTCGATTTCATAAATGAAAAAGACTGGATTTTCTTCTTTAATCAAGACAACTTCTTCCTTAAAATCATTATATTTCTGGGCAACAAGCTTGAACCTTTTTTCAAGTCCGATTTTCTGCTGGTTTACATAAGCCGGATTTAGGACATGGAGAAACGAAAACGGATTAAAATCCAATTGCGAGGCCAGTTCAGCTGGGGAATATTCATCGTAAGAACGTGACGTCACCAAACTCACTTTGTCGCGTGTTGGCCGAACTGCTTTAAAAGGAATTATTTTTGCCATATTGAGTCAAAAAGTCTTAAAGTCGAAAGTCTTAAAGTCGAAAGCATGACACTTTTGACTTTAAGACTTTCAAACCTTATGCTATTATATAAATTGCTTTGCTACTTTTTCAGCTTTCTTGCTTTCTGAATAGTCATAGAAACCTTCTCCAGATTTTACGCCTAATTTTCCAGCACGAACCATATTTACTAATAACGGACATGGAGCATATTTTGGATTCTTGAAACCGTCATACATTACGTTTAAGATAGCAAGACAAACGTCAAGACCAATAAAATCGGCTAATTGCAAAGGACCCATTGGATGCGCCATTCCCAATTTCATCACGGTGTCGATTTCATAAACGCCGGCAACACCGTTGTATAGAGTTTCGATAGATTCATTAATCATCGGCATCAAGATTCGGTTAGCCACAAAACCTGGGTAGTCGTTAACTTTAACTGGAACCTTTCCTAGTTTTACGGACAAATCCATGATGGTTTTAGTTACCTCATCCGAAGTATTGTAGCCACGAATAATTTCAACCAGTTTCATAATCGGCACAGGATTCATGAAGTGCATTCCGATAACTCTTTCTGGGTGTGCAACAACCGCACCGATTTGCGTAATAGAAATCGAAGACGTGTTTGTTGCTAAAATAGTATTATGTGAGCAAGCATCGTTTAATTGCTTGAAAATATTCAGTTTCAATTCTACGTTTTCCGTAGCGGCTTCAACCACTAAATCTACTCCAACGACACCGTCTTTGATATCCGTATAGGTAATTATATTGCCGATGGTTTTCATCTTATCGTCTTCAGTAATGGTGCCTTTTGCAACCATTCGGTCCAAATTTCCGGCGATTGTGGCCATTCCTTTGTCTAAAGATTTTTCAGAAACATCTATCAGTTTAACTGTAAATCCGCTTTGTGCAAAAGTGTGAGCGATTCCGTTACCCATGGTTCCGGCTCCGATTACGGCTATGTTTTTCATTTTTATGTAAAGGTTTGAAATTTAGTTGGATATTATTTTTTGAAGCAGTCGATGATTTGATAGGCTACTCTTAAGGCTTCAGTTCCGTCTTCCAAAGTAACAATTGGCGTCGTGTTATTGTTGATCGCGTCGGCAAAAGTTTCCAATTCGTCGAGAATGGCATTGTTTCCTTCTACATCAGGATTGTCAAAATAGATTTGTTTTTTTACGCCTTCGGCATTTTGTAGGATCATATCGAAATCGCCTGGAATTTCTGGCGCGTCTTTCATCTTTACGACTTCGCATTTCTTTTCAAGAAAATCTACCGAGATGTAGGCGTCTTTTTGGAAGAAGCGCGATTTGCGCATATTTTTCAGGGAAATACGGCTCGAAGTCAAGTTAGCAACACAGCCGTTCTCGAATTCGATTCGGGCATTGGCAATATCTGGAGTGTCAGAAATTACGGAAACGCCGCTGGCATTTATATTTTTGACTTTTGATTTCACGACGCTCAAGATAGCATCGATATCATGAATCATCAAGTCTAAGACAACGGGAACATCGGTGCCACGAGGATTAAATTCCGCTAGACGGTGCGTCTCGATAAACATCGGGTTTTCGATCATTTCCTTTGTTGCTTTAAACGCGGGATTGAATCTTTCTACGTGCCCAACTTGGCCTTTTACGTTAAATTCTTTGGCTAAAGCGATGATTTCTTCGGCTTCTTCAACCGTATTGGAAATAGGCTTTTCAAGAAAAACGTGCTTGCCTGATTTTATCGCAACCTTGGCACATTTATAATGGGAAAGGGTAGGAGTTACAATGTCGACAACATCTACAGCATGGATGAGTTTTGCAATAGTATCGAATTTTGTATAGCCAAATTCTTTGGCTACTTTTTCGGCATTTTCTTGATTGGGATCATAAAAGCCTACTAATTCGTATTTTTCAGATTGTTGTAATAAACGCAAATGAATTTTTCCTAGATGGCCAGCACCTAATACTCCAACTTTTAGCATATAAATGTATTTTCCACAAAAATAACATTAATTGTTTAAAGATTAAAGTTTAAGTAGCTACAAACGCATAAAATATTTGAAGTAGTTTAATGTGGATTACAAGCTCATTTTCTCTTTGAAGTTATTGGTTTGCCTCCTAGAGATTTCCACTTTTGTTTCTTTGGGCATGTGCACGAGCAGATTGCCGCTAAACCAAGGGTCGATCTTGCCGATATATTCCATGTTGATGATTTGATTTCTGTTGGCACGGAAGAAGTAATCTTCTGGGAGTTTTTCTTCGATCTGGTTTAAGGACTTGCTAATTATTGCTTTTTCGTCTTGGAAAAAGATTTTGGTATAATTTCCATCAACTTCAAACAGATAGATATCTGCTATTTTTACGAGCCAGCATTTTTCTCCGTCTCTCAAAAAAATCTGGTTGTTTAGCGTAAGCTTCTTGCTGTTCTTTTCTTCTTTTTCGATTAGATTGGCGCTTACTTTTTCGATAGCTCGAGCAAATCTTTTCGGATTGATTGGTTTTAAGAGATAGTCTAAAGCGTTGTATTCAAAGGATTTGATTGCATATTCGTCAAAAGCAGTCGTGAATACGGTGATGGGAACTCTGTCGAGCATTTCTAACAGTTCGAAGCCATCTTTTTCGGGCATATTGATGTCTAAAAAAAGCAGATCTGGCTGCACGCTATTTATAAGCTGGAAGCCTGAATCAACGTTTTCTGCTTCTCCGATAATTTCAATTTCGGGATGATTTTTAATCAACTCTTTTAACTCATTTCTGGCTAAACGGGAATCTTCTACTATGACGGCTTTTATCTTTTTCATGTTTAAAAAATTGGAATCCTGATTTCTGCAACTACTTGATTTTCTATTTCCTGTAATTTAAAATTAGCGTTTTCTCCATAAATCAACTGCAGCCTTTTTTCTATATTTTTTATCCCTAATTGGGTGGATTCTTTTTCGATGGTTAATGTACCTGTGTTGGCTACTATAATTACTAGCGTTTTGTTCTCGTGTTTGATATCTAATACAATTTCTCCGCCCTCTTTTAATTTTGATATTCCGTGTTTTACTGCGTTTTCGACCAGCATTTGTATGATCATGGGCGGAATTTCTAATTTTAGTAATCCGGTATCGACTTTCGAAGTAAATTTTAGGCGGTCTTCAAGCTGTATTCTAGAAATCTCGATGAAATTTTCTACCATTTCGATTTCTTCTTCTAATGCAATCGTATTGATGTCGTTTTTGGTCAGGGAATACCGAAGCATTTCAGATAACCGGGTAATCATTTCCCTAGATTTTATAGGGTTTTCAAGAATCAAGCCGCGGATATTATTTAAGCTGTTAAACATAAAATGCGGATTAATTTGTCCTTTTAGGGAATTCAACTGTGATTCTTTTAGGGATGATTCTAATTCTATTTTGGTGAATTTGACTTCGTTTATGTATTCGTACACTTTGATTGCTAATATGATGGATAGCCATACTAAAAAGGCAACGGTGAACGGAGGAACATTTGTCAATTTCATAAACAATGTCATGAGGCCGTTGTTGTTTGATCCGAAATAATAGGTGGCAGGTATGTCTAATAATGGCCACAATGCTATGTGATAAATGGTCTGTGCTAGCGCAAAAACTAGAAATAAATTCCACCAATCTCTTTTTTTTAGATTAGACAAATTGAATCTAGTTTCAAGAAATACTAGTATGATATAGGATAATACAAATCCTAACATTGCACATATAAAACCTTCGAGAAACGTGTAGTATATAAGATTTAATTCTTTAGGCTTAAATTTATTCATAAATGAAAAATCCCGATAAGAAATCTTATTAATAGTCA
This sequence comes from Flavobacterium sp. N2550, assembly GCF_025947265.1. Classification (NCBI taxonomy): domain Bacteria; kingdom Pseudomonadati; phylum Bacteroidota; class Flavobacteriia; order Flavobacteriales; family Flavobacteriaceae; genus Flavobacterium; species Flavobacterium sp. N2550. The sequence goes on from NZ_CP110007.1 coordinate 2,349,894, forward strand.
ACGTGCTGAAAATATACAATTGCCAGCCTAAAAAGTTCAATAGGTTGTATTTGCTGCTTTTTATTAGTTTCATCAATTAGTTCGTTACATTAAGCATTCTAGTGCCGCGCCCGCTAAGTATAATAGTATTGAAATCATCTTTTTTAGGTATTATATACCTTTGGCAAAGCGTTGCTCCGCCAAAGGTACTAGATTAAAAATTATTTTGTTGGTTGGAAATCCGGATGTCCGACTTGCCAGAATGCAAAGCTCAAGACATCTGCAATTTCTTCGTATGATTTTAACTTGGAAGCACCTCCAAAGTGCCCTGCTTCATAATCTACTTTCAATAAGGTAGGCTTGTCTGAAGCATTGGCTTCTAATAATCGGGCCGCAAATTTTGCAGGCGACCACACGATGATTCTTGGATCATTAAATCCTGCCGTTGTTAGTGTTGCTGGATATTTCACGCCGTCTTTTAATTGCAGGTAAGAGTCCATTTCGATAAGCGCTTTTGCTTCTTCTTTAACTTTCATGGTTCCAAATTCTGGCATGTTGGCTGGTCCGTTTGGCGTATTTTCTCCTCGAACCGTGTTCATGCTTCCAACACCAGGAATAGCAACTGCATATAAGTCTGGTCTTTCTGTTATTGCTCTTCCAACGAAAATTCCTCCCGCGCTTCTGCTGTAGATGGCTGTTTTTGTCGGATTAGTATAGCCTTGGTTAATCATATATTCTGTACAGGCAATAACGTCTTTCCATGTATTTTGTTTGGTCGTTTTTTGTCCGGCCAAATGCCATTTTTCGCCTAATTCTCCACCGCCTCTAACATGAGCCACTGCCAAGATGCCGCCACGTTCTACCCATAAAAGCAATTCTGGATTGAAGGAAGGTGTGATTGACATTCCATACGCTCCATAACCGTAAAATAAAACTGGATTGTTTTTGTCTTTTTTGATGTCCTTTTTGTAGATGATAGATAAAGGAACTTCAACACCGTCATGTGATTTTACCATGAGTTCTTCGACTTCAAAGTTTTCAAATTCAGGATATTCGATGATCGTAGAAAGCTGTTCTCTTTTGAAAGTATTCGCCTTTAAATCATATCTATATCTTTCTCCTTTGTTTGTCCATCCCGTCGTTGTTACCCAGACATCAGAAAATTTATTTCCTCTGGTGCTTACAAATATTGATGCAGATTTTTTTGGTGTTGTAATTTCTCTATGTTTTTTACCTTCAAAATCAGTAAAATAAAGCTTGCTTTCAATTCCGTTTCGGGTTCTGGTGTAAAAGATGCCATCTTTAGAAAGCACCATAGAGTTTAGGTTCGAATCGTTATTTTCAGGAATTACAAGCGTAGCACTAGCCAAATTCGGATTAGCGATGCTTGTTTTTACAACCTTAAATTTTGGTGCATTTAAAGTCGTATACATGTAAATATCTTTGTCGCTGAAAGCAAAACCTTTGACCTCGTCTTTCCTATCGGTCAATAATTTCCAGCTTATTTTTGGCTTGTTTAGATCAGCGCCTTGTGCTAGAAATACTTTTTGATTTGTGTCTACCGAATAAGGCGAGAAGAAAAGCAGATCACTATCAACATCGTAGCCTACAAAAGGAATTTCTTCTTCTGCAATATTCAATTCAGGATACATGGCTTTTGAGAAAACAAGTTTGTCTTTTGAAACATCTGTCCCTATACTATGAACTTTTGTTCTTACGTCCATTTGCGCCTTCATATCATGGATATCATCTGTAGGCGATTGAATATAAAGAAACGATTTGTCGTCTTTCAGCCAGTTAGCACCTCCGAATCTTAATTTGTCAATTTTGTCTGGTAAGATTGTATTGTCGGCTGTATTCATAAGAATCATCTCGCTCATTTCGCCTCCATTTTTGGAAATATTTATGGCAATTAATTTTCCGCTTTTGTTAGGGGAAAAAGTGCTGACATTAAAAATATCTTTGCCGTTCTTTTGATAGCCTTCTGGGTCAAAAATCAGTGCTTCTTTTCCTTTTAGGCCATTTCTTTTATAAAGCTTTGCAACTTGATCTTTTGGAGTTGTTTTGAGGTAGAAATATGTCCCATCGTCCATAATCTGCAAAGTCGAAATACTTTCGGTTGTACGATTATCAATCGAAGCCAGTTCATCGATGATTTTTTGTTTCCCTGGAATAGAATTCAGGATAGAATTCGTATAATCGGCTTGGCCTTTCATCCAAGAAAGTGTCTGCTCATTTTTTAGGTCTTCCAGATTACGATATTTGTCTTCAATTTTAATTCCGAAATAATCCTCTGTTACGGGAACAGAAGGAGCTTTAGCTGGTTTGTTTTGACCAAAAGAATTTGTTGAAAAGGCAAATCCGATTGTCAGGATGGCGATTTGTTTTAAGGTGGTTGTTTTCATGGTTGGTGATTGTTGGTTAAAGTTCGTTTTTGATGATTGATGATTGATGATTGATGGTTAGTTTAGTATAAAGTACTTTACAATGGTAAATCCGACTGCAAAACCAAATACTAATGCTCCCAAAATTTTTACTGTACCTTTTGTTTTAGTGTCCATTTTTTTATTTTTTAGTGATTGATACTTCAAAAATAATAGTGTTTCGAAGTAAAATATTTAGAAAAATGACGAACGGTTTATAAACCATTTAAGCGGTAAACGATTAGTTTGCATGCTATTTTCAGTAAAGCTTTTGTTCAGAAAACATTCATGAAGAAGGCTATTAAAATAGATTTTACTTTCTTATTTTTACCGAAAATAATTCCTCCAAATTTTGAAAGATACAGCCAAACATCAAGGACTTCGAAATCAATTAGTAACTGTTCTGCAGCAGAAAGGCATTACAGATAAAAACGTTTTGGAAGCGATTAAAAAAATTCCAAGACATTTGTTTTTGAATTCGAGTTTTGAAGATTATGCGTATCAAGACAAAGCTTTTCCTATTGGTGCTGGGCAGACGATTTCACAGCCGTATACGGTTGCTTTTCAGTCACAATTACTAGAAGTGCAGAAAGATCATAAAATTTTAGAAATCGGAACAGGTTCGGGCTATCAGACAGCGGTTTTGTGCACTATGGGGGCTAAAGTGTATAGTGTAGAAAGACAAAATGAATTGTTCAAGACGACTTCATTGTTATTGCCGAAATTAGGCATCCGTCCAAAGCATTTGTCTTTTGGAGATGGCTATAAAGGACTTCCGAATTATGCACCGTTTGACAGTATCATAGTAACGGCTGGCGCTCCGATTATTCCAAAACCACTTATGGCACAATTAAAAATAGGAGGGAAACTTGTCATTCCTTTGGGTGAAGAGCATCAAATTATGACCATGCTAATCCGAAAAAACGAAACCCAATTTGAAAAGCACGAATTCGGGGAATTCCGATTCGTGCCTCTGTTAGAAAATAAAAATTGATGCTATTGCCCAATAATACTTAAGTATCGTTCTAGGCTTTCTCTCTCAATTTGGGCAATAAAAAGGAGAAAATCTTCTTTGTTAGAAGTTGTCTGCGCCTTTTCAAGAGCTTGGTAATATTGCATCCTGCTATCATAATCTCCTTTGATATTGGCAATTATATAACCATGCGAAAGCAAGATTAGATTCATAACTAAACGAGAAGTTCTTCCGTTTCCATCTATAAAAGGATGAATGGTAACGAGCCGTTCATGCATTTCTCCTGCTAAAATAACCGGATGAAGCGCATTTTTATTGGTTTCATACCAGATGAAATAGTCTTCCATCTGTTTTGCTACCATATAAGGTTGTGGCGGCATATGCGTGCTGCCTTTTATCATCACTTGAACTTTTCTATAGCGCCCTGCATCTTCTGGATGTATTCCTCTCAAGATTAGGTTGTGAATACTTAAAATTTCCCTTTCGTTTAAAAGGGCATTTTTTTCCATCAATTGTTTTATGTAGGCAATAGCTTCTTGATGGTTGATGGCTTCAAGATGTTCGCGCATGCTTTTTCCTGAAACGGTTAATCCTTCGTTTATAACGAGATCTGTTTCTCTTAAGGTTAATGTGTTTCCTTCGATTCTATTGCTCTCAAAAGTATATTCAAGTTCAAGAGCCTGTGTTATTCTATAACTGTCAAATTCTCGAAAAGTATCTAATTTTGATTTTAAGGCATCTATTTCTGCAAGAATCTTTTGGAGCGAGCTTGAAATCTTTTGTGTTGACTTTACCTGATAACGGATCTCTTCTTCTGCAACTTTCATGGCTTTTAAGGCAAATTCATCATTTCCAATCTCATAAAGGATTTTTTCTTTCAGCCAGGCGACCATTAGTGTTTCTAAATCAATTTCTAAAACATTGGCTAGTTTTAGTATTTGATCTCGCGTGGGTTTTCTGGTTCCTGTTTCAAATTTGCTTATAAGAGCCTGATCAATTCCTGTTTGCTGTGACACTTCCCGGACTTTCAGGTTCTTTGTTTCTCGTGCTTTTTTAAGAAGTGTTTTCATTTTGAAATATTTTGTCTTGACAAATTTAGTCATTTATTCTTAAATAAAAAAAATCATTTATCGAAATGATTTTTTTATTCTGTCCAAATCTCTTTTAGTGTCTTGTTCTTTGAGAGATTCTCTTTTATCATAGGTTTTTTTCCCTCGTGCTAGTCCAATATCGAGTTTTGCCATTCCTTTTTCGTTTGTAAACAGTTTTAAAGGTACTATGGTTAATCCTTTTGCTTGTACGTTTTTTGCGAGTGTTTTCAGTTCTCTTTTATTGAGAAGTAATTTTCTTTCGCTTCGTGCTTTATGATTAAACTGGTTACCGAACGCATATTCTTCGATATACATATTTATAGCAAAAAGCTCATCATTGTTAAACTCACAGAAGCTTTCGGTAATATTAGCCTTTCCCAAGCGGATAGATTTGATTTCTGTTCCGGTCAAGACGATTCCCGCAGTATATTTTTCAATTATTTCATAATCGAAACGGGCTCTTTTGTTCAGTATATTAATTGTTTTCAACATAGGAATGCAAATGTAGCAACATTTGGAGGAAACCACAATTAAGCTTAAGAAATTGTTATGTAAAATAATCCGAGAATTTACTAAAGAGGATTCTTATTTTTCCAAAAGAGAATAAATTACAGTATCTTGGAATTCTCCATCATAATAAAAGTTTTCTCGAAAGTGCGCTTCTTTTAAAAAGCCGGTTTTCTGCAATAATTTTTCAGAACCTATATTTCTTGGATCAATTACTGCTTCAATAGAATGTAATTTCATTTTTTCAAAACCGTACTTTAGTGCTTCTATAAGTGCTTCTTTCATAATTCCTTTTCCATGTGAATTAGGGTGTAATATATAGCCGATCTCACCTCTGAAGTTTTCAGGTTGCATCCTAAAAAAACCAATCATTCCGATAAGCTTATCGTCTTCTTTCAAAGCAATTGCCCAATTTATGAGCTCTTTATTGTCAATTGCCTGATTGGTTTCGTTTATAAATTTTTCAGCATCCTCAATAGTTTTTGCTAAAGGTCTAGGGATGTATTTCATGGTTTCTGGATTAGATCGTATATCTAAAACCTCAAGCGCATCTTCTAGACGGATTTTTCTTAATATAAGGTTTTCGGTTTCCAAAACAGGAAAAAGAGAGAAATCAAATTGTAGCATTTGGATTAATTTAAAGGAAATATCAATTCTGAGGTTATTTTAGTGTTATTGGCTTTAATGACATAAAGATTTCCAAAATCTGATTCAGGTATATCGGAATATTTTTGTTCTCCTAGGAGCTTGTTAATATAGTTTGGAATTGTATTGCTGTGCCCCACTATTACAATTGTCTTGCTTTCGTTTTCTGAAATTATCTTTTTTAAATCCATTGCTTCAGGTTTATAAAAAATAATGTCTTTTTGTTTTGTTGTGGCAATAGCAGAACATGTTTGCTGTGTTCTTCGATACATAGTCGTATAAAAAACGTCAATAGGTGTTTTTTCAAAGTATTTCGCCCAATTTAAGGCACGTTCTATTCCAGCTTGAGAAAGTTCAGGATTGCTCGAATTGTCTGCCTTTTCAGCATGCCTGATCAAGAAGACAGTAGTTTCGTTATTTTGAGCTGAAAGCTGTTGCATGATCGTCAGGATTGCTATAAGGCAGAATTTTTTCATCATTTTTCATATAAAATTAAACTAATTTTCCAATTGCTTATTTTTGCAGTATGGAAAATAAACAACAAAACAATCCGCTTCACGGAATTACGCTTCAGAAGATGCTGGAGCAGCTAGTAGCTTTCTACGGATTCGATACTTTGGGCGAATTGATAAAAATCAAATGCTTTACTGAAAATCCGAGCATTAAGTCAAGTCTTACCTTTTTAAGAAAGACCGATTGGGCCAGGACTAAAGTTGAAAATTTGTATATCAAGACCCTTCCAAAATTTCCGAAATAGTTTAAGCTTCTGCAATTCCTTTCCACTTTTTTATCTGAATCGAGATTATCAGCAAAAAGATAAAGACAAAAAGAATATTTAAAGTGATGGCATCATGAAAATGTTGCTCCATCCATTCTACTTGTGGAAATTGTTTCGCTTTTGAGTTGTATATGTATACATAATCATTATATCCGCTTGTTTCCTTGATAATCTCAAATACAAGGAAATACAACAAGGGTATAAATCCTGGCATGATCCATAAAATTTGATTCAAGGTTATTCCGGATATTCCTTTGCTTTCTTTTATTTTTAGAATAAGGACAAAATGGAGCAGCAGCGATAAAAATACTAGCATACAAATGATAGGAAAAGTAAAAGAACCGCCTATGATTACAGAAAATATACCAGTAATGATTCCGACTACCCCAAGCGAAACAAAAGCAATCAGCCAATTTTTTCCAGAAGTAACCTTAAAGGAAAAAACAGCCAAGGACAAGCCGATGGAAAGATAAATGAAGCTCAAGATAAAGTCAAAATCAACATCAGGGTTTTCATAAGCATTTGAAATCTTGCCATAAGATTTTGCCAATGCGTTATACGGGACATAATATTTTGAATATACAAATTCTTGTCCGTTAACAATTTTTATAGTCTTTGATAAGGTATCAATAGCTGCATTTTCAGGAGAATCGACAGTTTCTACAGCATAATCATAGTTGTTGTCTACGCCATCATAATAATTGTAAATCGGATCGTTTTCGGTATGTGTTCTCCCTACAGTAATATACTTTGTGAATTCAGGATAATCATAAATCAGTTCCGTCCACTTTTCAGGAGTAATATTTGAAGTAAGGTTATGTTCTTTCGATAACTTGAAAAACTCTCCGAAAAGCCATTGTACGGAATCTTTTTTGTTTTCTACAAGCCATCGTTTGGCTTTGAGTTCTATCAATGAATCTTTTAGGCCTGTAAAGTAATTAAAGCTCCTCATCTGCTTATTCAGAAGCGATTTTAAAGAATAATTTCTATTGGCATATTTAAAAGAATCTCTCTCTATACGAACGCTTTTGCCATTTATTTCTTCTATTGTAAAGTTACTTTCTTCAAAGGCGCCTTCAACAAACAGCGAAGAAAGTGTTATGGTTTCTAAACGTTTGCTGATTTCTTCTTCCGAATAATAATTTCTGGCTCTGAGGTCTTTTGCATAAAAAAACGAAACAGCATACGTTGCATTCAAGGTACAAAACAAAAGTATCAAGAGCCATTCCTTAAATAGCGACAGTTTATTTTTAGGATAAAAAGACTTGAACGCATTGTTACGGGAATAATAGACAAGCCAGATGATAAACATAAGTATGGTTATCAAGACGCTTACAGATATTGTAGTGAAGCTGTCAGTTCCGTAGCTATAATAATCGTTAGAATCTGTAAAATCGATTTCTCCTTTTGAATATCCCAAAAGAAAAAATATGATATGAAAAAATAGCGCCAATATAGCGAAAACTATAACCTTGCTGTTCCAAAGTAACGGATGATTGAGCAGCAATTTTTGTTGTATATTTTTAAACATAGTGATAAGTTTAGGAAACGAAAAATCTTCGAGTTGATTTTGAAATATTTCTGAAATACTGGAGCGGAATCTGTTTTTCTGTAATTATTCTTAAGAAGTCATACGAGCTCATTTCAGAAGAAAACGTTGCTATAAAAGTACCTCCATTAAATTTAAGAGAAATTAATTTTCCAGAAAATGCCTCGTTCAATTGGTTCTGTGACCATTCGCTTTCGAACTCAATGATAAGGTGTTCTTCAGTTTTTTCTTCATTTTCAGCCGAAGATTTAGCGTGAAGGTTTTTCTGTTCCCCATTTTTTAAGAAAATCACCTGATCGGAAGTTTTTTCTACTTCATACAGCTGCTGAGAGCTCAGTACAATTCCAATTGGACGGAATGGCGATTTTGCAATAGCTTTAAAATCCTCTAAAACGGTTTGCTGGGCAAGTATGTCGAGATTGGCCAAGGGCTCATCAATGAGCAATATTTTTGGTTTCCTCAAAAGCATTCTTGCCAATTCAAAACGCATTTTATATCCAGAGGATAGGTCTTTCCAGCGATGATTTCTGAATTTCCTCAGATTTAGCCTCGCTATAATTAATTCTACAACAAGCTTGTTTTCTTCAGGTTTATAGCTATAGCTTGATGCCGTAAATTGAAGGTTTTCAAACATCGAACCGTACCAAGTAGCAGTTCTTTGCGGGATATAAACTAGCTGGGTTCTTAGTTCGAATAAGTCTTTGAAGTGAAACGTATAGTTTAATTCTCCATATGTAGCAAATAATTCGCCACAAAGAAGACGCAGGAGGGTTGTTTTTCCGTTACCATTTTCACCAACCAAGCCGAGAATTTCTCCTTGGCTTAAATCCAAATTAATAGGACCAAGGGAAAAACTTGCAGTATTATATGACTTTTTGATGTTTTTTGCAGAAACAAGAAGTTGTTTTTCAGGTATTGGCTTGCTACTTAAATATTGGTGGAGCTCGTCAAGCAGTAAGATAAAACGCTGTTTCTTTGCCTCAATATTATTTTCATTCTGATCCAACCAATCTAATAAATCATTGGTCTTTCGATAAAAGGAAATATTTTCGGTATCCAGCGTTAGGTCGATTATTCTTTTGGTGAGCAGTGAATAATCTTCAAAATCCAAGAAACTTTTGATTTCCTGAAACTGTTTCTCAAATTCTGTCATGATATATCTGTCTATTGTATATCAAATATAACAGAATAATCTTTCAAATAGTATATTAGTTTATTTTATACGCAATCATAAGGCCACCTCGATATAAAATCCATTCGCCGCTTTTGTTGTAATCATGAACCCAAGTATCATAACGTTCTCCAGTAGACAGTAAATAACCTTTATAAAATGCCTCTTGATGCCCGCCACCTACAAATAAATCTAGTGCCCATTTATCGCTCACTTTCCATTGATAGCCAATAGTGACTCCCAACATATAGTTTAAACCTTTTTGGTAAAAATCGGTATCCTTGTAACCATATTTTTGTAACTCGAATACCCCTCCGCTAATATTACCCCCAACATACAATCCGTTATTTTTTTCATTAAAATGATACCTCACTTCAGGAGTTAGTATGAAGGCTTTGAACGGAGCTCCGTTTACAGATTCCCAAAAAGAAGCAGTAGCATCCACCTGCAGGGTCATTTTTTTGCCAATGCTTGTTTCAACACCAATATTCGGGATTAGCGCTAAAGCTGTAGCTCCATTAAATTTGACGTAAGTCTGGCTGTATGAAAGGGAAACACTTAGCAGGAAGAAGAGGGACAGGTATTTTTTCATTTTACTGTAAATCGGAATTTTTTTGCAAATGTAACGATGATAATGATTTGTACGACTTTGTTAACTAAATTTAATTTGACTGCAAAGCATTAAAAGATTTTGATTCCGAAAGAAGTTTCAAAGGCCTCTTTTTCATTGAGGATGATAATTCCTTCTTTTTTGAATAAGTCACCCGTGCTTGCAATAGTGTCGGAATAACCATACCAAGGCTCGATACATAAAAAAGGAGCTTTGTCCTTTGTCCATAGCCCAAGATTTGGAAATTTCCCTAACTGTATTTCTACTTTCGGAACATTATTTTCAAGGATTTGGATTTTTTCCGAAGCAAGTTTCTTGATAATCAAAGCATCGTTTTCAAATAAAGAATAGGTAAGCGGAAGCTGATTTTCAGCCAGCTCAAAAGTAGTTGTTTCCTCCGAGAGCAAATCTTCTTTTAATGAGTAGCTTATGATTGATTCGTCATTTTCAAAATGCAAAGAATAGTTTTCAAAGTTATACGGAAGCGCAAAAGCTGGATGGCCGCCGATAGAAAAAGGCATTTTTGATTCTCCTTTATTTAAAACCTCATATCGTAGTATCAACGAATCGTTATCAAGGATATAAATTACTCTCAGTTCAAAATCAAAAGGATAGTTTTCTAGTGTTTCTTTCGAAGATGATAAAGAAAATACCGCCTTATTTTCAGTAACCTCGCTTACAATAAAATCATTATCTCTAGCAAACCCATGCCTCGAAAGATGGTATTGCTTGCCATTATAATTGTAGCTATTGTTCTTAAGAGTCCCAACAATTGGAAAGAGAATAGGAGAGTGCTTTCCCCAAAACTCAGGATTTCCTTCCCAAATAAATTCCTTGCTGTCTTTTTTCAGCGAAATTAATTCAGCTCCTTTGGTATTGATTGTCGCAGTTAGTGTATCGTTTGTAAGGGTAATATTCATTTTGTATAATTTAAAACAAAAATAAACAAAAACACCAGCATAGAGCTGGTGTTTGATAAAGCTTTAATAAAGCGAATTATGATATAACCACTGTCTGGGTAATAAATTCTGTAGTGCTTTTCTTGAACTTGAATATGTAAGTTCCTGCTTGGTTAACAGTAAATTTGTACGGCTGCGTTTTAGTTGACGGAGTAGTTCCACAGTTATTTCCAGTGTATTTCGCTTCAACCTCAATTGTTTTAGTGTTGCCGCTTGTAGCTACAATAAATTTGTTGAATTCGCCACATGAATTGTTAACCGCGAAAGTTACATTTAGAGTCACTTCTTGATTAACAGTTCCTGTTGTAGGTCCGGTTACGGCCGTAACAAATTCTTTTTCTGTGGTTTGTGAGCTTCCTGAATCGTCATCGCTGCTACATGATGTAAAAGCTGTTGAAACGAATAAAACTAAAGCCATTGTTTTTAATGCAAACTTTTTCATAGATAAAATTTTTTAAATTGTTTTTCTTAAAGATGAATAAAATCGAAAAGGTTGCTTTTAAAGTTTTCTATTTAACATCATTTCTTTTGCAATCTTTTTCTTTCCAATTGAAAACTAGAATACTATCAGAAAATTGGATCGCAATATTTTAACATTTTTCTTGTAGTCAAAGGTTCAAATAATTTTTTACTAAAAAGATCTTTTTTATAAGAATTTTAAAGCCTGATTTTATCGCTTTTTTTTCTAAAACTTCCCTTGCCAGAATTGTTAAAAATGGTAATTGTATAAACATAAATTTTATAGTATAAAAAGCAAGGTTTTTTTGATGTTTTTAACACTATTTTAATAATTTATTGCGTAAAATTTAATACTTAGTAATGGTATTTGTAAATTTAAAAAGCCAAATTTGTAAGAAACCAACCAAGAATAATTACTAATCTAACCAAATGTAGCATTATGAAAAATCTAATCACTTTATTAAGCATCAAAGAATTTATCATTGAAAATGAATTAACTGATAGTGTAATGCTTGTATTACATCCTAAAAATTTTGACGAACTGGCGATGGAATATATCGTTAGTAATAATATGCAAATTGAAAGACCTTTCGAGGTTTTGGGTATCTCTATCATAGAGGACACTGACGGTGAAGTAGCCTACAATGAAATCGATATTCTTGAAGTGGCCTATGACCACCACGAAGAATTTGAATATGAGTATTTAAGAGCTGCTGTTTAATTCGAATTAGGATTGCCTCAAACTTAATTTAACCGCATTTAATATGAAACGCATAACCTTTGCCATCTCGACAGTTGGACTTCTAATTTCAGGATACGCACTTCCTGGAAGATTTGCCGATGACTCGACTGATATGGTCAGCCTATCGCTCAAAGGAGGTTTTATATTGCTATTTGTTTGTTCTTTCATTGTAAATGGATACTGTATTATAAGTTATTTCAAAAGAAAAAGAAGTTTTGGAAGAAAAAGACTTTACGGTACCAGAACAATAAGGCAGTATTATCCGCAGAGAAGCATTCGCTAATAACGAAAGTTCTTCTCAGCAAAAAAGCCTAATCAATATTATTGATTAGGCTTTTTCATTTAAACTATTTTAAGATTATTCGTTTACCAATTCGGTTTGGTTTCTGAATACTAGCTTTCCGTCAAAGCTGTCCAAAAGAATAATGCTGTCTGTCGTGATTCTTCCTGAAAGTATCTCTTTCGAAAGTTCGTTTAAGACTTCTTTTTGCACGACTCTTTTTACAGGCCTTGCACCAAATTGCGGATCGTATCCTTTTTTAGAAAGATAATCAATTGCTTCTGGTGTCGCATCAAGCGTGATATTCTGTAGAGCCAGCATTTTAGTAACCGATTTCAACTGAAGTCCTACAATCTCTTTGATATTGCTTTCGTTCAAAGGCGTAAACATCACGATATCGTCAATCCTATTGATGAATTCAGGACGTACAGTCTGTTTCAATAAACCTAAGACTTCTACTTTTGCGGCTTCGATTGCGCTTTCCACATTTCCTTTGAGATTCTCGAATTTCTCTTGGATAATCGAGCTCCCCATGTTGGAAGTCATGATGATGATCGTATTTTTGAAATCCGCCAAACGGCCTTTATTATCTGTCAATCGTCCCTCATCCAAGACCTGAAGCAAAATATTGAAAGTATCTGGATGCGCTTTTTCAATCTCATCAAGCAATACTACAGAATAGGGTTTTCTTCGAACGGCTTCTGTTAATTGGCCGCCTTCATCATAACCGACATATCCTGGAGGCGCACCGACTAAACGGCTCACGCTATGCCTTTCTTGATATTCGCTCATGTCGATTCGAGTCATGGCATTTTCATCATCGAATAGGTAAGAAGCAAGTGCTTTTGCTAATTCTGTTTTTCCGACACCAGTTGTTCCTAAGAATAAAAACGAACCGATTGGTTTTTTGACATCTTGAAGTCCGGCACGGCTTCTTCTAACGGCATCGCTTACGGCTTCAATCGCTTCTTCTTGACCTACAACTCTTTTATGAAGTTCTTCTTCTAGATGAAGCAATTTTTCTCTTTCTCCTTGAAGCATTTTCATTACTGGAATTCCAGTCCATTTGGCTACAACCTCAGCAATATCTTCGCGAGTGACTTCTTCTTTTATTAAAGAATGTCCTTCATTTTCCTGCAATTGTTTTTGGAAAACATCCAATCTTTCCTGTGCTTCTTTTATTTTTCCGTAGCGTAATTCGGCTACTTTTCCATAATCGCCTTCGCGTTCTGCTTTTTCGGCTTCCAGCTTAAAGTTTTCTATTTCTGTTTTTGTAGCTTGAACGTTGTCTACGATATCTTTCTCGCTTTTCCATTTGGCAAAAATCTCGTTGCGTTCTTCTTTTAAATTTGCCAATTCTAAACCGAGACTTTTCAGTTTGTTATCGTCATTTTCACGTTTGATGGCTTCCATTTCGATTTCGAGCTGCATGATTTTTCTGTCCAAGACATCCAATTCTTCTGGTTTCGAGTTGATTTCCATACGAAGTTTTGAAGCCGCTTCATCCATCAAGTCGATGGCTTTATCCGGCAAAAAACGATTGGTAATATAGCGTTGTGATAATTCTACAGCAGCAATAATAGCCTCGTCTTTGATGCGTACCTGATGATGTGTTTCGTATTTTTCTTTGATACCACGTAGGATAGAAATCGCACTTTCGGTATCAGGTTCATCCACCATGACCTTTTGGAAACGTCTTTCTAACGCTTTATCTTTTTCAAAATATTTTTGATACTCATCTAAAGTCGTGGCCCCAATCGCTCTTAATTCTCCACGAGCCAAAGCAGGTTTCAAAATATTAGCCGCATCCATCGCGCCTTCACCGCCTCCAGCTCCAACCAAAGTATGGATTTCATCGATAAATAAGACGATATCGCCTTCTGCGGAAGTGACTTCTTTTACGACAGATTTCAGCCTTTCCTCAAATTCTCCTTTGTATTTTGCTCCGGCAATCAAGGCTCCCATATCCAATGAATAAACGATTTTATCTTTTAGATTTTCCGGAACGTCGCCATCTACAATTCGGTGCGCTAAACCTTCTGCAATTGCAGTTTTACCAACACCAGGTTCGCCGACAAGCATCGGGTTGTTTTTTGTTCTTCTCGTTAATATCTGCAAAACACGGCGGATTTCTTCGTCTCTTCCAATTACAGGATCGAGTTTTCCGTTACTAGCCAGTTCGTTTAGATTTTTGGCGTATTTGTTTAATGAATTATAGGTTTCTTCAGCAGAAGCCGAAGTTACTCTTTCTCCTTTGCGGAGTTCGTCAATAGCCGATTTTAATCCTTTTTCAGTAACGCCTTGATCTTTTAAAATTTGGGCAATCTTACTTTTTGAATTAAAGACGGCAAGAAGAAGATGTTCGATCGAAACGAATTCATCATTCATCTTTTTTGCAATAGTAGTAGCGGCATTTAAAGTATTCGAAGCTTCTCTGGACAACATGATGTCGCCACCTGAGACTTTTGGAAAGGATTGCAACGTACTGTCCAAAATCTGCTGCAGAAGCCCAATATTTACATTCAGCTTTTTAAGCAGAAACGGCGTTACATTTTCATCAACTTCAAAAATTGCTTTTACGATATGCTCGTTTTCAATCTGCTGATGTCTAGAGTTTTGAGCAATTTGTTGTGCTCTTTGGATAGCTTCTTGAGATTTTATGGTAAAATTATTAAAGTTCATAGATTAAATTTTTAAATTTGATAAAGTCATTTCAATTTATATTCCAATAGGGTAAATCTGACAAAATGGCTTAAAAAGATAATTTTTTACAAATTAAATAAGACAAAAAGTCTTAAAACCTGACGATATGAGTTTTTTTACTAACCTTTTTGGTAATTCTGATGAATCGGAATCTAAAGATACGAATCAAAATAGCTTAAACTGGAATGCTTTAACAGAATTAAAACAGTTGGACTCGATCGTGGAAGAATCGGAAGAAAAGCCGATTGTGATTTTTAAGCACAGCACGCGCTGCAGTATCAGCAGGATGGCATTGAAAAATTTTGAAAGGGAATACTCGGATGAAAATAGTGCTTCGCTTTATTTCCTTGATTTATTAAATCATAGAGATGTTTCAAACGAAATTGCACAACGTTTTCACGTAATCCATCAATCGCCACAGCTGTTGTTGATTAAAAACGGACAGTCTGTTTATGATGTTTCCCATAGTGAAATTGATGCTGAAGCTTTGAAAAGCAAGATCTAAAATAAAAAAGCCACAGAGTAAGTTTATTCTGTGGCTTGAATTTAGGCCAATTCGGCCATTTTTGAGACAATCTTGTCCAAACATAAATTGTTGATGCTTCCTTCGTGCGTATGCAAAGTTTCTTTTGAAGGTTTGTAGTTTCCGTTTTCAATCTGTTCTGCAATAATTTTATAACCATCTCTAAACGGAATTCCTTGCTTTACTAATTCGTTCAGGCTGTCGACTGTAAACAGGTAATCGTATTTTTTATCGTCCAGAATAGTTTCATTGACTTGAATGTCTTTTATCGAAAAACAAGCAATTTCCAAGCATGATTTCAAGCTTTGTATCGCCGGAAAAAGCCCTTCTTTCAACAATTGGAAATCCCTGTGATAGCCGCTTGGCAAGTTGTTTGTCAATAGTGTAATTTCATATGGCAATGCTTGTATCTTATTACATTTTGCTCGAATCAATTCAAAAACATCAGGATTCTTCTTATGCGGCATGATACTGGAACCTGTCGTCAAATGGTTTGGAAGGCTGATAAAATTGAAATTCTGGCTCATATACAAACAAATATCCATGGCTAATTTAGATAAAGTCGATGCCAAACCAGCCATTGCAAATGCTACTGTTTTTTCTGATTTTCCGCGACTCATCTGTGCGGCAACTGAATTGTATTTTAATGTAGCAAATTCTAATTCTTGAGTCGTAAAACTTCTGTCAATAGGAAAAGAACTTCCATAACCTGCGGCTGAACCCAACGGATTTTGATCAACGATTTTTTGTGCCGCATTCAGCAAGATCATATCGTCGATTACTATTTCGGCATAAGCAGAAAGCCACATTCCAAAGGAAGAAGGCATGGCGATTTGCATGTGTGTGTATCCAGGAAGTATGATATTTTCGTATTTTCTGCTTAATAAAATTAAGAGGTCGAAAAGTGCTTTTGCTAGTTTTTTGATTTCAGAAATTTCATCTTTCAGATAGAGATGAATATCAACCAAAACCTGATCGTTTCTGGAACGTGCCGTATGGATTTTCTTTCCAGTGTCGCCTAGTTTTTCGGTCAAGAGGTATTCGATTTTTGAATGTACATCTTCAAAACTGTCTTCAATCGTAAAGTTTCCTAGTTGGATTTGAACTAAGATATCTTCTAAAGTCAGTACCAAATCAGTCGCTTCTTTTTTTGTAAGGATGTTTATTTTATGTAGCATTTTAGCGTGAGCAATAGAGCCCAAAACATCATATTTTGCTAGAACCAAGTCCAATTCTCTGTCATTTCCGACTGTGAAAATATCGATTTTCTGGTCTGTCGGTATTCCTTTTTCCCAAAGTTTCATGGTTTAGTGTTTAGAGTTAAAAAAATTAGATAAAATTTTGATGTACAAATCGATGCCTTCTTTAATTTCATCCAGATAAATAAATTCATTTGCGGTATGTGAACGAAGCGAATTGCCGGGACCTAATTTCATCGATTGGCAACTTAATACCGATTGATCAGAAAGAGTAGGAGAGCCATACGTATTTCGTCCTAAACGGATTCCTGCTTGGACCAAAGCATGATTTTTGTCAATCGAAGAAGCATTCAAATGCATGGATCGCGGCGTTATTTTCGCAGATACGTGTTGCTGTACGATTTCCAAAATTTCGGCATTGGTATAGCAATCGTTTACACGAATATCAACTACCAAACTGCATTCTGACGGAACGACATTGTGCTGCTTTCCAGCGTTTATTTGCGTAACCGTCATTTTTACAGGCCCTAGAATTTCTGATTTTTTTTCAAATTCATAGGTCTTGAACCAGTCGATAATAGGCAACGCATTATAAATAGGGTTGTCTAAATTTTGATGCGCAGCATGGCTCGCTGTTCCAGGAACGACAATATCAAGAACCAAAAGACCTTTTTCAGCAATGGCCAAATGCATTTCTGTAGGCTCACCCACAATGGCGCATTCAATTTCAGGAAGGTTTTTCAACAGACTGTT
This sequence comes from Flavobacterium sp. N2550, assembly GCF_025947265.1. Taxonomy (NCBI): domain Bacteria; kingdom Pseudomonadati; phylum Bacteroidota; class Flavobacteriia; order Flavobacteriales; family Flavobacteriaceae; genus Flavobacterium; species Flavobacterium sp. N2550. Next base: position 2,367,238 of record NZ_CP110007.1, read on the forward strand.
CAATCCATTTGGTCCGCTGCTTTCTTCTTCTGCAGTTCCGGCAAAGATGAGATTGTGAGGAAGATTTTCATCAGCATAAAAATATGTGAATGTAGCTAGTAAAGACACCAAACAGCCGCCTGCATCGTTGCTTCCAAGTCCATACAATTTCCCATCTTCTTCGACAGCTTTAAACGGATTCAAGGTATAGCCTTCGTTTGGTTTCACCGTATCGTGATGAGAATTCAGCAAAAGATTCGGTTTTGACGCGTCAAAATGAAGATTGCTTGCCCAGATGTTGTTATTTTCTCTTTTGAATGGAATTTTGTTATTGCTAAACCAATGTTCCAGCAGTAATGCAGTCTGTGCTTCTTCAGAAGAAAAAGAAGGTGTTTCGATCAATTTCTTTAATAAATCAATTGCTTCGTTGGTTAGTTGTGTTATGGTTTTAAGACTCATAATTATAATTTTATTTTAGTCGCTACTTTGCTTTTCAATGCATTTTGATTTCCGATGATAATACTCTGAACACCATTTGCAAGCGACTTGAAACAATTTTCAAGCTTCGGAAGCATTCCGGAGTGAATGACTTTTTCTTCTTTCAAGAGTTGGAATTTTTCAAAATCAAGTATTTCAATTATAGAATTTTCATCTTCTGAATTGAGAAGTACACCTTTTTTCTCAAAACTATATATCAACTCAATATCATACTCTTTAGATAAGGAAATGGCAATTTCTGAGGCAATCGTATCGGCATTGGTATTCAGCAACTGTCCATTTCCGTCGTGCGTAATGGCTGAAAAAACAGGTATGATATTTTGCGAAAGCAAAGCAGAAAGTAAGTTGTTGTTTACGTTTATGACATCGCCTACAAATCCAAAGTCTATTGCTGTATTATTTCTTTTTTCAGATAAAATCAGATTGCCATCGGCTCCTGAAAACCCCATGCTGTTGGTTTTTAATTGCTGCAATTTGGCCACAATCTGCTTGTTTATTAAACCCGAATAGGTCATTACAGCAACTTCGAGCATTGATTTGTCGGTAATTCTTCTTCCTTCGACAAAAGAAGGTTGTAATCCTATTTTTTCGGCAATTTCGCTGGCTTTTTTACCGCCGCCATGCACTAGGATTTTGTATCCTTCCAATTCAGAAAAATCTTGAAGAAATGTGTTCAATAATTGTTCGTTGTCAATCACATTGCCTCCAATTTTCACGATGCTGATTTTAGGCTTATTTTCCATTTTCCAGAATTTTTGTCAATATGGCTTGTACGGCGAAAGTCCTGTTGTTGGCTTGCGGTATTACGATAGAATCTTCGCTATCTAAAACTTCATCCGAAACAATCATATTTCTTCTCACCGGAAGGCAATGCATAAATTTTGCATTGTTTGTCAGCGCCATTTTCTCTTTTGTAACTGTCCAATTAGTATCGTTGGAAAGGATTTTTCCATAATCGTTATAAGAGCTCCAATTTTTAGCATAGATAAAATCAGCATTTTTGAAAGCTTCGTCTTGATTGTCCGTGATCGTCGTTCCTTTTGTAATTTCTGGATTCAACTCATAGCCTTTCGGATGTGCGATGACTAAATCATATTCGGAAAGCTTCATAATTTTAGCAAAAGAATTGGGAACCGCATGTGGCAACGCTTTTGGATGCGGCGCCCATGTCAATACGACTTTTGGCTTTCTTTTGGTCTTATATTCTTGGATAGTCAACGCATCGGCAACAGCCTGAAGCGGATGTTCAGTCGCGCCTTCCAGACTGATAACCGGAATCGATGAATATTTTACAAATGAATTAATTACCTGTTCTGCTTCATCTTTTTCTTTATCGGTCAGAGTGGGGAAGCTTCTCACGCCAACAATGTCGCAATATTGCGAGATTACTTGTGCCGCTTCTTTGATATGTTCTGCTTTGGTGTCGTCCATGACCGTGCCGTCTTCGAATTCAAGCGACCAGCCTTCGGTGTTGAGATTCATCACAATGCAATCCATTCCTAAATTTAGAGATGCTTTTTGAGTGCTCAATCGAGTTCTTAGGCTTGGATTAAAAAATAGCAGCCCTAGCACTTTATTTTTACCCAATTCGGGGTTTCCAAAAGGATCTGACTTGATTTTTTTGGCTGTTAAAATCAGTTCGTCCAAATCATTAATATCATCTACAGTAGTGAACTTTTTCATGTTTTAATTTAAAGATTGTAATGCATTTTTCAATCCGACAGCAAATTGGTCAATCTCATTTTCAGAAATAGTAAGCGGCGGAAGGATTCTTAAAAGATTTTTCTGGGAAGCATTTCCCGTAAAAATAAACTGGTCGTAGATTAATTTTTTACGCAGTTCTGTTACGTCGAAATCAAATTCCAAGCCTAGCATCAAGCCTTTTCCTTTTATCTTTTTAATTTGGGATAGGCCAGAAATCGCTTTGATAAAATAATCCGACTGTTTTTTTACATTTTCTAAAATTCCTTCTTCTTCAATGATCTCCAAAACAGACAAAGCCGCGGCGCAAGCCAGATGATTACCACCGAAAGTAGTTCCGAGTAGGCCATAAGAAGCCTGAAATTTGTCGCTGATTAACAATCCGCCGATTGGAAAACCATTGCCCATGCCTTTTGCCATCGTAATAATATCAGGCTTGATATCGTGATACTGATGTGCAAAAAACTTTCCGGAACGTCCGTATCCGCTTTGTATTTCGTCTAAAATCAAGATGACATTATTGTCATTGCAGACTTTTTCTAGTTCTTTAAAAAATGCTGTCGTTCCTTCATCTAAACCGCCAACGCCTTGAATTCCTTCGATGATTACGGCCGTAATTTCATGTTCTGAAATGGCTTTTTTGACGAGTTTGATATCATTCAAAGGCAAGAAAATTACAGAATGATTCGCGTTAATCGGCGCTATGATCGATGGATTGTCAGTCACGGCAACCGAAGCTGAAGTTCTTCCATGAAAGCTTTTTTGAAAGGCAACTACTTTTGACTTTTTATTATGGAAAGAAGCGAGTTTTAAGGCATTTTCGTTAGCCTCAGCACCTGAATTGCATAAAAACAAGCTGTAATCTGGATAGCCTGAAATTGCAGTTAGTTTTTTTGCCAAAGTTTCTTGTAACGGATTTTGGATGGAATTGGAATAAAACCCAATTTTTTCAATTTGTGACTTGATCGCTTCCACATATTTTGGATGGGAATGTCCGACAGAAATTACGCCATGACCGCCATAAAAATCAAGATATTCCTGATTCTTGTCGTCCCAGACTTTAGCTCCCAAAGCTTTGATGGGAGTGATGTTATATATTGGATATACGTTGAATAAGCTCATTTTTCTTTTTCTTTTTTGTTTAAAATCCGCTTGGTTTTAGTTGGAGCCCGGTGGTTTCATCAAGCCCAAACATCAAGTTCATATTTTGGACGGCTTGTCCTGAAGCACCTTTCAATAAATTATCGATTACTGAAGTGATCAAAAGATAACCGCCCTTTTTCTCCAAACTGATGATACATTTGTTTGTCTGCACCGCCATTTTCATGCTGATACTTTGATTCGTAACCAGCGTAAAAGGATGGTTTTTATAGAAATTATGATATAAATTGGTCATTTCTTCGATGCTTTTGTCTGTTTTTGTATAAAGCGTTGCAAAAATTCCTCTGGTAAATTCGCCTCGATTTGGAATGAACAATAGTTCGTTTTTAAAATCACTTTGTAGTTGATATAAGCTTTGCTGAATTTCCGCTAAATGCTGATGTTCAAAGGCTTTGTAGTGTGAAATATTTGAATTTCTCCAGCTATGGTGTGTTGTTTCTGTCGGCTGAACTCCAGCACCTGTACTTCCTGTCAAGGCATTGATGTGGATATCGTCTTGCAATATATTTGCTGAAGCCAAAGGCAAAAGCGCCAATTGAATCGCTGTAGCAAAACAACCTGGATTTGCAATATATTTTGCTGTGGTAATTTTGTCTTTGTTCAATTCCGGCAAGCCATAAATAAAGGACTCTGATTGAAAACCAGCATCATTACTTAAACGGAAATCATTGCTCAAGTCGATAATTCTTGTATGCGATGCAAAATGGTTATTCTCCAAAAATGTTTTTGATTTTCCGTGTCCCAAACAAAGAAATACGATATTTACTTCAGGATTTATTTTATCTGTGAATAATAAATCTACTTCTCCAATCAAGTCAGGGTGTGCAATAGTCAAAGGTTTTCCTGCTTGAGAAGTACTAAAAACAAAATCGATTTCTACATTAGGATGGTTTGCCAAAACTCTTAGCAATTCGCCAGACGTGTAGCCGGCGCCTCCAATAATTCCTGCCTTAATCATAATCAACGGTATTTACTTGTGAATAAATCGACTGCGCATTTCCAAGGACTTTGATAAAACCTTTAGCGTCATCGGCAGTCCAAGCATTGTTCATTTCGCCATATTGTCCAAATTTGGTATTCATCAGATCGTGGTCAGATTTAATTCCGTCTAAAGAAAAATGATAGGGCTTTAAGCTTACGGTTACAGTTCCGGTTACATTTTTTTGAGTATCTTCTAGAAAAGCCTCGATGTTTCTCATCACAGGATCTAAAAATTGGCCTTCATGAAAAAGCATTCCGTACCAATTTCCGAGCTGTTCCTTCCAGTATTGCTGCCATTTTCCAAGCGTATGTTTTTCTAAAAGATGGTGTGCTTTTAAGATAATCAATGGGGCTGCAGCTTGAAAACCAACTCTTCCTTTAATGCCGATAATAGTGTCGCCAACATGAATATCTCTCCCAATAGCAAAAGCACTTGCCAATTTTTCAAGGGTTAGGATATTTGCTGAAGGCTTGTCAAATACGTTGTTGATACCCGCGATTTCTCCTTTTTCAAAATGCAAGGTTACTTTTTCTGCTTCTGTTTTTTGAAGCTGAGATGGATAAGCGCTGTCTGGCAACGGCAAATTAGAGGTCAGCGTTTCTTTACCGCCAACGCTTGTTCCCCAAATTCCTTTATTGATAGAATATTGTGCCTTTTCCCAAGAATAGTCTACGCCATTTTTTTGCAGGTAATCGACTTCTTCTTGTCTTGACAATTTCAAATCTCTGATTGGCGTAATGATTTCCATTTCTGGAGCAATTGTCTGGAAAATCAAGTCAAAACGAATCTGGTCGTTGCCAGCACCCGTGCTTCCGTGAGCAATTGCAGAAGCGCCAATTTTTTTGGCATATTTGACGGCTTCAATTGCTTGAAAAACTCTTTCAGCACTTACAGAAAGCGGATATGTGTTGTTTTTCAATACGTTGCCAAATACCAAAAACTTGATTGCCTTTTCGTAATAGTGGTCGATGATATCTAAATTGATATGCTGTGCACTTCCTAATTCATAAGCTCTTTTTTCGATAGCGTCTAATTCTTCTGCATCAAAACCGCCTGTGTTTATCAGTACAGTATGGACTTCTAACTGCTTTTCGTTCTTTAAATATTTCAGGCAGAAGGAAGTGTCCAGACCGCCGCTATATGCTAAAACTACTTTTTTCATGGTATTATTTTTTTAAAAATGTCTGCTTGATTTGTCTCAATCGGGTCAGCACTTTTTTATTGAATTTGATTTCTTCCGGTTTTTTGTTGTTTGGGTCATAAAGCATTCCTGTACATAGGCACATCTTGAATTCTTTCCTTTCTAAGATGTCATAGTTGGTACAGCCTTTACAGCCTGCCCAAAACGTAGGATCTGTCGTCAACTCTGAAAAAGGAACTGGTTTATAGCCTAAATCAGAATTGATTTTCATGACTGCTAAACCTGTCGTAATTCCAAAAATTTTAGCTCCTGGATATTTTTCTTGGGAATACTCAAAAACCTTTTTCTTGATTTGTTTGGCAAGCCCCAAATGACGGTAGTCAGGATGAACAATGAGTCCAGAATTGGCAACAAATTGGCCATGTTCCCAGCTTTCGATGTAGCAGAATCCGGCAAATTTTCCGTTTTCTAAAGCGATAATGGCATCGTTGTTTTGCATTTTCTTTTGGATGTATTCAGGTGATCTTTTGGCGATTCCTGTACCTCTCAAAAGTGCCGAAGCTTCCATAGTGTCGCATATTTCCTGCGCAAATTTATAATGCTCTTCTTGAGCAATACAGATGGATACATTCATTTTTAAATGTATGATTGGATTAAAAAATAGGATAGTAAAATCGTGACGGATGGAAAAAATAGGGCGGACCTATTTCATAAAAATATAAGCAGACCTATGGCCGGAAAAAAGCCAAAGCTGAAAAATCTAAAAATAATACGGTAAAGTCAGGATAGTAAAATCCCAAGGATAAAGTTGAAAGTTTCAAAACTAAGAAAAATGAAAAATGAATAAACTAATTCGGACTCGATGTAGCTTGGCGGTACAAATTATGACCGCACAACCCGTGAAGTTTGGGTTGAGATTGTCCGTGAAGTTGTATGTAACTTGTAATTATTCATCGCTGCAAATGTAGGCAAAAAAAATAAAAAATTATGGCTTTGATGTTTTTTAACAAATTGTTTATAAAAGCATATAAAAAAATCTGAAGCTGATTGACCTGCTTCAGATTTTCTATAAGTATTGCTAATGCAAAATGCGATTGCTAATTTTTGATAATTTTTTTTGTAAATTCTTGGTTGTCAGCTTTTACGTTGACTATATAAGTTCCGGAAGGGAATTTAGAAATATCGATTGCTGTTTCAGATTGTCTATCGCTGTCCAAGCTTCTCATTTCTACTTGTTTCCCTGTGATGTCATATATCGAATAGCTGATTTCGCCTACAGAGGCTTTGTCGACTGCAATAACAAAATGCCCATCATTTGGATTTGGATAGATTTTCACATCCAATTCAGATTTTCCGATAGAATTTCCTTCTCTTCCTGACGTACAGCTGATGGCTGTTCTTGAAAGCGTTCCGTTAGAATTGTTGACCGAGCCGTTAGCATTTTTGGCTTTTACATAATACGAATAGCTTGTTCCAGCTACAATCAGGTAGGTATTTAAGAAGGAATTTCCAGTTACATCTGGAGCATAAAGATTTCCGTTTCTGTAAATATCATACGAAGTTGCATTGCTGGATGTTGTCCATGTTACGTTAATTGCGCTTTGTGTCCCGCTACAAGTCGCAGTCGCAGTAATGGTAAAGCTTCCAGGTGTTGCGTTGCACACTAGGGTTGCGGCAGAAAGCGTTCCGTTAGAATTGGTTCTTGTTCCAGAACTGTTTTTTGCAATAACATAATACGTGTATGTAGTTCCTCCAGTTACAAGCGTATTGATGTATTGTGTTCCAGAAATATTACTGGCATACAGCGCGCCGTTTCTATAGATATCATAGCCAGTTGCATTACTAGAAGCAGTCCAATTTAATCGGTTTTGAGTTGAAGTACCGCTGCATTCCGGAGTAAGAGTCAGAGAAAAAGTTCCCGGTGCGGCCACAGCGCTGCAAGTAAGGTTTAAATTCGACTTCAATGCATTGAAATAGGCCAAAGCAAAACTGTCTCTCCACGTATTGCTGTTTAGTTTTGTAGCATCAGAAGTAAAATCGACAAAACCGATTTCATTTAAGCAGGCCGTTGCAGAAGAATAACGCAAGACGCCCAAATGATACGCTAAAAAGCTATTGTCTTCTACACAACGTCTGTTAGTCCATGAACCGTGCGTCACCATATCGGCTTGAATTTTTTGCGCAAAAGCAATATCAGGTGCCGTGCTAGTATCGTCGGCTGTACAATAAAACGTTTCGGTTCCAGTTCCGCCACCCGCGTTGCAATGGATGCTCAAAAGACGGTCGGCATTCCAGTTGTTCGACATTAAGGCTCTTTGGTTGACAGAAATCCAGCCGTTGACATTGGTCGTTCTTGTAAGATGTGCTGTCCAAGTACAGCTGTTGTCAATCAAAGCTTTTGTTTTTTGTCCGACAGCCAAAGCGGTTTCAATTTCGGTAGCTGTTCTACCATCTGGATTGTCACTTGTGCTAGTTCCATAACCATGCCCAGGATCAAGGACAATTATCTGTGCGTTTACTCCTAAAGACAATAGCAATAAACTGAGTATAAAAGTTATTTTTTTCATCTTAATTCATTTTTAGAGTTGCGATAAAGAGTCTTCCGGTCTTGTCATCTGAAAAAATGACTTTGTCCTTGTGGATTGTTGGAAACATTTCAGAAATTACTTCTGTATTGGTAATCTTTTTGGTCTTGGCATTTTTAACATCAAAAAGATACAATTCTGAATTGCTTACGGTATGTCCGTTTTCGCTCTCGTCTAAAAATCCGATAAGATAACTGTCGTCGTCAGACCATGCTGTTGCTATTCCAGTACCTATTTTTCGGCCTTTGGAATTTCCATCCAAGTCATAAATATAAATGTCGGCTCCATTATGAACGGCCACTTTTTTGCCATCGTTAGAAAGCAGGGCGTTATAAAATTGCCCTTCGTCTTTGGTCACGGTCCATTGTTTCGATGTAGCCAAATCTTTAGCTTCAATCTTTAAGCTGGCCAGATTGGTATAGATAACTACTTGCTGGTCGCCTTTTTTAGAAGGTGCTCCTTTATAAGAAGGCAGGTAATTATGGTCGATGTTTTCAACCTTTTTAGAATACTGGTCGCGGATGTTGTAGTTGATTACCTTGGCATTGGAAAAATATTCTTTTTCGGATTTTTCCTTGTAATAAAAAGAATTGCCCGATTTGTCCCAGACATACGAATAACCGCTGCCAGGCTTGTCAGAAATAGGTTTGACACTATTTGTTTTTAGGTCTAGGAGATAGACACCTTTTAAATGCTCTCCAGTAAGTAAGACAAATTCTCCCGTGGGAGAAAATAGGGGATTGGTGTAAAAGCCATCCACTTCGATACGATCGAAACTATCGATTTTTTGTGCATAAATCGACAAGCTCATGAGGAATGAGCATAGCATAGTAGTTTTATTCATAATTGATAAATTTAGGTTGTTATAAAATTAACCTATAAAATCTTATAAATAAATACTAATTATGTTAATTTATTGTAATGTAATTCGTTATCGAAGCAAAAGCTTTGCTTTTACGGCTATTTTTTAAGGATTATCTCCTGATTCTGTTTCTAGAAATAATATCCTTCAATTTTACTTTCAAGTCTTCACCCGTATCGTAAATCATCTGTTCGTTTGAAGGGAAAGGCACTGCTTTTTGATTAAAGTAGGTATAATAGGATTCGTCAGCAGCTCTTCTATCGCCTCTATAATTCGAGTAAATATTCTCAAAAACAAATTCGCTGGATAGCGGGAAAGTCTGCAACAATTGGCTTGTTTTATAATCTACATAATCAACTTTGGCAGTAACCTGAGCCGCTTTGAATTGCGTGAATTCATAAATATCAATCTTGATGGTTTTGAATTTATCAACTTTGATCGGATTTCCAAGGCTGTCTTTTACGACATTTCCACGAGAATCTGTCAGGTTTTTAACACCGTCTTTTATCTGCTTCTCTTTGATAAATTGCTTTTCTTTTACTTGTTCTGGAGAAATAGTAATCTGGCGGAAGTTTACCACGACTCCAAAATCATAATCGATTCCCTTTTGCTTGCTGCTGTGGTATACGGTCCATTTGTCGTTCATGCCATTGGTGCTAAAGTCCAAAAGATCATTTTGCAAGCGCGTAGGAATGACCATATTGGTTTCATTTTTCATATAAACATTCACATAATCGGTACCTTTAGACAAGGCATCGTCCATCAGCTTTCGCACATCTTTAAAATTAGGGTTAATCTGGTCAAGATAAGCTAAATCATCATAGGCACGGCGAATAGTCATCTTGTCTTTTGTCAACAACAACGCTTTTGCATTGTCATAAAGATATTTCGAAAGCGCATTCTTGCTGCTAACAATCTGGTCTGAATAATCATCAAAAGGAAAAATAGCATTTCTGTTTTCTTTCATCAGTCGCAAAGGTAACAGCGGACGTATTTTTTCCTGGCGGTTGTTTAATTGCACGTAAGTCGTATAAATGCGTTCCAGATTTCGCGGATTGGCATCTTTTGCTAAGAATTGGATATCACGCAGGTCGCGTTCTTTTGCTTTGGCAAAAGCTTCTTCTAATAAGTAAACATAATCCTGTTTTCCTTTTTTGTCCTTGTTAGATCGGAGGCTGCCTACGGCATTATCGATTGCTCCATCATAATCGCCGCTGGTGAGCATGTTTGTGGTCTGCTTCACGCCGCAAGAAGCTAAAACTAGAATCAAAAACAGGGTAGTAATTTTCTTCATAAAAGGTAAAATTTTAAGCAAATATATATCTTTTTTTGAAGCTGTTTTAGCTTTTATGTCCAAAACAAAAAAGCCCCGAATTACCGGAGCTTTTAAGAAGTATGTAGTTGCTATTATTTTCTAAAGAATGGAGGCAGAAGCTTGCTTGAAACCTCACCAAAACCGATCCTTACATTTTCTTTTGTACAAAAGCCTTTCATGATTACGGTATCGCCGTCATTGATGAATTTGCGTTCTGTGCCGTCGCTCAAGGTGATAGGATTTTTTCCGCCCCAAGTAAGTTCCAGCATCGAACCGAAACTGTCAGGAGTAGGTCCCGAAATAGTTCCAGAACCCATCATGTCGCCAGAATTCACACGGCATCCGTTTGAAGTATGATGTGCCAATTGCTGGCTCATGCTCCAATACATATATTTAAAATTCGATTTGGAAATAACTGTCGGCTTAGCGTTTTCAGGCTGTAAAGAAACTTCTAGATTGATATCGAATGTTTTTTTGCCTTTCTCTTGCAGATAAGGCAACGGCATTGGCTCTTGTTGAGGGCCTTTGGTTCTGAAAGGCTCTAGAGCATCCATAGTCACAATCCAAGGTGAGATTGATGAAGCAAAGTTTTTTGCTAAGAAAGGTCCTAGCGGCACATATTCCCACTTTTGGATATCTCTAGCGCTCCAGTCGTTTAAAAGCACCATTCCGAAAATATAATCCTCAGCCTCATGTACTGGAATATTTTCGCCCATGATATTAGCATCCGTCGTGATAAAAGCAGTTTCCAATTCAAAATCAACTAATCTCGATGGACCAAAAACAGGAGTCGTTTCGCCGTTAGGCAAAGTCTGTCCCATTGGACGGTGCACCGGAATTCCCGAAGGAACAATCGTCGAGCTTCTGCCATGGTAGCCTACTGGAATATGAAGCCAGTTCGGCAATAAAGCATTTTCTGGATCACGGAACATTTTACCAACATTGGTAGCATGTTCTCTGCTCGAATAAAAATCGGTATAATCTCCGATCAAGACAGGAAGCTGCATTTCGACCTCTTCAATTTTAAAAATCACGGTTTCCCTGTGCTTTTCATTGTCTCTCAATTCGGCATTAGTTGCATCAAAAATATCAGCAATTCGGTTTCTCACCAATCGCCATGTCTTTTTTCCGTCGGATATAAAATCATTTAAAGTGTCCTGCATGAACATATCGTCCGTCAGGTCAATTCCTTCAAAATAGTTTAATTGCTGCAAGGCACCCAAATCAATGGCGAAATCGCCAATCCTAGTTCCGATTGTGACAACATCATCTTTGGTTAGAAAAACTCCAAAAGGTATATTCTGTATCGGAAAATCGCTGTCTGTTGGGACTTCTAGCCAAGATTTTCTGGTTGGGTCGTTAGCTGTTATAGGCATTATTGTTGTTAGTTTATTTGTTTATAAATCAAGTATCAAATATATCGTTATATGGCATTTTAACAAACGCTTTTCGTATTTTTGTCCTCAAATTAACAAAAAATTATCAAATGCAACGCGACGAACAAATTTTTGACTTAATATTAGAAGAACAAGACAGACAAATTCACGGTTTGGAACTGATTGCTTCAGAGAACTTTGTAAGCGACCAAGTACTTGAAGCGGCAGGATCTATCCTGACAAATAAATATGCCGAAGGCTATCCTGGCAAAAGATATTATGGAGGCTGCGAAGTAGTTGACGTAATCGAGCAGATAGCAATCGACAGAGCAAAAGCATTGTTCGGTGCTGAATATGCAAATGTACAGCCGCATTCTGGCTCTCAAGCGAACACAGCTGTTTACCATGCTTGCCTAAAGCCTGGCGATAAAATTCTTGGTTTTGATTTGTCTCATGGAGGACATTTGACACACGGATCGCCAGTAAACTTTTCCGGAAGATTATACAATCCTGTATTTTACGGAGTAGAGCAGGAGACAGGCCGTTTGAACTACGACAAAATCCAAGAAATTGCTACAAAAGAACAACCAAAATTGATTATCGCAGGAGCTTCTGCTTATTCACGTGATATGGATTTTGCTCGTTTCAGAGAAATTGCTGACAGCGTTGGCGCAATCTTGATGGCGGATATTTCGCATCCGGCTGGGCTTATTGCTAAAGGCTTGATGAATGATCCGATTCCACATTGCCATATCGTAACGACTACAACACACAAGACATTAAGAGGACCTCGCGGCGGGATGATTTTGATCGGGAAGGACTTTGAAAATCCATTCGGAATCAAGACGCCAAAAGGAGAAATCAGAATGATGTCGTCTTTAATTGATGGTGCTGTTTTTCCTGGAAACCAAGGCGGTCCGTTAGAGCACATCATTGCGGCTAAAGCGGTTGCTTTTGGAGAAGCTTTGTCTGACGAATTCTTTACGTATGCAAGACAATTGCAGAAGAATGCCAATGCTATGGCAGAAGCTTTCGTAAAAAGAGGCTACAATATCATTTCTGGCGGAACTGACAATCACATGATGCTGATTGATTTGAGAAACAAAAACATTTCAGGCAAAGAAGCTGAAAATGCTTTAGTAAAAGCCGAAATTACCGTAAATAAAAATATGGTACCGTTTGACGACAAGTCACCATTCGTTACTTCAGGTATCCGTGTAGGAACTGCTGCGATCACGACTCGCGGTTTAGTAGAAGCGGATATGGAAACAATCGTTGACTTGATTGACAGAGTAATCCAAGATCATACCAATGAAGAACTTTTAGAGCAGATAGCTGACGAAGTAAACGAAATGATGAGTGAAAGGCCAATTTTCGTATACTAAATCATCTAGAATAGTCTTTTAAAAGCCCATACAAATTGTATGGGTTTTTTTATTGCCTGAAATTTTTTTCAAAAAAAACTTACCTAATAATTTGTTCGTACGAAAAATTTCCTACCTTTGGTTTGTTCAAGAATAATTTATGTTCTAAAGGGAACCATCAATCAAATCAATCAATCAAAAAACAAATGATAAAATTAGTTACACTTTCCGCCTTATTTTTAGTCCAAGCGGCCATCGCGCAGACAAAAGCTGAAAAATTGGACAGCCTTTTCATGGCGGTTGAAAAAGATAGCTCTTTTAATGGGAATGTCTTGATTGCAGAAAAAGGCAAAGTCATCTATGAAAGATCAGTGGGATATGCCGATTTCAAGACCAAAGAAAAGCTGAAAAGTAATTCCGTTTTTGAATTAGCTTCTGTCACCAAACAATTTACTGCCATGGGAATCGTTCTTTTACAAAAACAAGGAAAGCTTTCTTATGACGATCCGATCAGCAAATACCTGCCAGAATTATCGATGTATAATGATATTACAATAAAAAACCTGCTAATACATACAGGAGGGCTTCCTGATTATATGGAACTGATGAGCCAAGAAGAAAATAACGACGATTTCGCTACCAACCAGACTATTATCGATTTATTTGTCAAGCTGAAACCAGCAGTCTTATTCAAGCCAGACGAAAAACACGAGTACAGCAATACCGGTTATGCGTTACTGGCTACGATTATTGAAAGAGCATCTAAGCAAAGTTTAGGCGAATACCTGCAAGAAAACATCTTCAAGCCATTAAAGATGAAAGACACGAGAGTCTACAGAAGATGGTATAAGCCGGAGAAAATACAGAATATCACCCACGGGCACATCTATTCCGATAGCCTTAAGCAATTCATTTTTCCAGATGATATGGGCAAAAAGTACTATACCGTTTATCTTGACGGAATTGTAGGCGATGGTATGGTCAATTCTACAGCATCAGACTTGTTGTTATGGGACAGAGCTTTATATACAAACAAGCTGGTCAATGAAAAAGACAAAGAATTGATATTCAGTTCCTATACGACCAAAGACAAGCTGCCTACCAATTATGGTTTCGGATGGGGTATATCATCCAGCGAAATTTACGGAAAGGTCGTATCGCACAGCGGAGGCTGGTCTGGATATGTAACGTACATTGCCCGCTATCTCGATCGCGACTATACGATAATTTTGTTGCAGAATGTATCGTCAAGAAAAACAAAAATTCCGCAGAAGCAAGTCAAAAACATCCTGTTCGGAACTCTTTACAAAGCAGACCGTAAGAAAGTAGAAAAAGTGGCCGGCACCTATAAAAACGAAAAAGGAGACGAAAGAGAATTGTTTTTAGACCAAGGCAAGCTCTATGTAAGGCTGAATCCCGAATCTAAAATAGAGCTTATTCCGATTGCCGAAAACAAGTTTTTGGCAGACGGCTACCAGCCCGAAGTTTTCTACGAATTTGTCGCAGACAACAATAAGATCGCCAAATACATCGTCACACAGCCACAGCTGTCGGTACGAAAAGAAGCAATAAAAATTAAATAGAAAAGGATATGCAGTCAGAACCCACAAAATCAGAATTAGAAATCTTGCAAGTATTATGGCAATCAGGGCCAGCAACAGTACGATTTGTAAACGACCAGCTCAACGAGCAGAAACGATCTGTACAATATACCTCAACCCTGAAATTGATGCAGATCATGACCGAAAAAGGAATGCTTGTTAGCGATAAGACCCAGATGAAACACGTCTACAGTCCGGCGATAGAAGAGAAAAAAACAAAAGGCTTTCTTCTCGAAAAATTTGTAGACGCGATGTACAATGGTTCCAGCAGCAGTCTGATGATGCAACTGTTAGGAAACAAAAAAACTTCAAAAGAAGAAATCGAAGAAATTCGAAACTTATTAGACAAATTAGAAAACGAGTAGCAACTTAAAATTTTCGACTATGATAATGCCAAATGAAAATTTATTGAAAGCGATTTCTTGGACACTGGTACATTCTGTGTGGCAAGGATTGGTTCTGGCAGTTTTTGCCGGATTGGTGATAGTATTTACGAAAAAATCCAAAGCAACCTTACGCTATAACTGGCTATCAGGACTATTCCTTGCCTTTATGATTAGCGTTGGATTTACGTTTAGTTACGAATATCAGCAAGAAACAGCCGTTTCTGGCGGTGCTATAATTACTGCCGGAGCCTTAGATGCAGAAACCTTGGCTGTGGCAAACACGCCAAATTATTTTCAGGCAGTAGTCGGTTATCTTAATGAATATGCCGCTACAATCGTGGTCGTTTGGTTTTTGATTTTTTCTGTAAAATGCTTTGGTATTTTCAGAAGCTTGAGCAATATCTACAGAATAAGAAACTACAGGACTCAAGATGCTCCAGACTATTGGAACAGAAGAGTAGCAGAATTAAGCGAAAAGCTGAATATCAAGAAACACATCGTCCTTTTAGAGTCTCAACTCGTTAAGGTTCCCTCTGTTACCGGTTTCTTCAAGCCGATTATCCTCATTCCTGTAGGACTGCTTTCCAATCTGCCGCAAGACCAGATTGAAGCGATATTATTACACGAATTGGCACACATCCGCCGCAAAGACTATTTTATCAACTTGCTTCAGAGCTTTGCTGAAATCTTGTTCTTTTTCAACCCTGGACTTCTATGGATATCCTCGTTGATAAAAGAAGAAAGAGAAAATTGTTGCGATGATATCGCTGTCGGAATTACCAAAAGCAAATCCAATTTCATCCATGCCTTGGTTTCTTTCCAAGAATACAATATGAAACAAAACCAATTGGCACTTGGCTTCGGGAAAAATAAAAACCAGCTTTTAGAAAGAGCCAAACGTATCGTTCAAGACAACAACAAGTCATTAAACACGATAGAAAAAACGTTTCTTTCGATCTGCATTATCGTGATAATAACCTTCTCTTTTGCTTGTTCAAATACTAAGGCGACAGCGGCAAAAACAGCCGAAAAAGAAAGTAATACAGAGATAGCCTACTTGAAAAACCTGACGAAAGATAACCTGCTGACGGAAGAAGAAATCCAACAAGTAAAAATGGAAGCACAGGCAGCACAAAAAGAAGCTGCCATCGCAAAAGTAGAAGCTGAGGCATTTAGAATAGAAGCAGTCGCTGCCGCAGATGAAGCGCAAAAAGCTTTAAAAGAAGGAACAATTTCTGAAGAAGAAGTCAAGCAATACCACGCAGAAGCAATACAAGCACAACTTGATGCTGAAAAAGCCCGAAAAGAACACGAGCTGGCCCGAAAAGAAAATGATAAGGCTAGGAGAGAACACGAAGTAGCCAGAAAAGAACATGAAAAAGCTAGAAAAGAAAGCGAAATAGCAAGGAAAGAATCTGAGAAAGCCAGAAAAGAGTCTGAGAAGGCAAGAAAAGAATCTGAAAAAGCCCGAAAAGAAGCCGAAAAAGCAAGAGTAGAAGCGGATAAATACAGAACAACTACAGGAGCTACTTTTCAGCCCATAAGGCCGATGACTTTTGAGCAAGCACAAGCATCAGGTGTGTGTGTTATGCCGAACACGAACGTTGCTCCTCTAGCCAAAGCAGAGCCTATTGCAACAGGACAGAATTACGTGATAAGCAGACAAGATGCCATGAACAGCAGGATTCAAGCGAACAACGAACGTGCCGAACGCAAAATAAAAGCAAGCGAAAAACGCATAGCAGCCATTCAGTCTAAAAAAGACGAGATATCGAACAGTAAGAAAGAAATGTGGCTGGTAAACCAAAAAGCCAAACTTCAATTGGAAAGAGCTAAAATGTTTGAAATCAAACGTGCTACACAGGAAAAATACAACTTGCAAAAAATAAAATACAACCAAGACAGCCTTTACAGAAACTATAATAGAGAAGCCAAAGATAAAAGGACAGGCAACATCGTCATTCCAAACGATACAGACAATTTGAGCAGACAGATTATCCAAGTCTTGGCCAAAGAAAAAGCCATCGCGAGCACAGACAACCTATCCTATAAACTTTCGCACGATAGTATCATCGTAAACGGAAAAGCCATTACAGGAACAGTTCATAACCAATTAAAAAAATACCTAAAGCCAAACATTAGTGCTGTTTATTATAATTATGACGTAACCGCGCAAGACCTTGTAGCAAAATGTAAAGCTTAGAAAAAATAAAATGCCCTAATCAAGCAGAGTTTCAATCATCATCAAATCAATCAATCAAAATGCTAAAAAAACTGGCCAGCCTCTTGCTGCTCTATTCCGGAATTGCCGGAGCCCAATCGTCTGGGAAAATCATTGGAAAAATTACAGGAACGGGTCATAGCCCACTTGAAGCGACAGTAGTGTCGCTTCTTTTGGCAGAAGACAACTCGCTGATCAAGACACAATTCTCTGACCAAGACGGAAGCTTTGAGTTTTCCAGCCTCAAAGAAAACAACTATAAAATTTCCATTGAATATCTTGGCTATACCAAATACGAAAGCCAGTCAATTGCAGTCGCCCAAGAATCCGTTTCTCTAGGAGAAATCAACCTGCAGCCTTCGGAAGTCAATAACCTCAACGAAGTCGTCATCCAAAAACAAAAAAACTTTGTCGAAAGAAAGATAGACCGTACGGTGGTTAATGTCGATGCCATGATCTCAAACGCAGGAGCAGATGCGATGGAAGTCCTTGAAAAATCGCCCGGAATTATCGTGGAAGAAAACGGAACCATCAAGCTTAAAGGAAAATCCGGCGTTATGGTTTTTATAGACGATAAGCCGACTTATTTATCCGGGGCCGATTTGGAAGTCTACCTAAAATCACTCCCTGCCAGTACGCTAGATCAGATCGAAATCATGACCAATCCTCCTGCGCAGTATGATGCCGCAGGAAGCGCTGGCGTAATCAATATCAAGACCAAAAAAAGCAAGGCCAGAGGTTTTAACGGAAGCGTGACCTCTCGAATTTCCCAAGGAAAAAGAACCCATTATCGAGATGGACTGAATCTTAATTACACCGACAATAAGATCCGTCTTTTCGGGAATGTAAACTATGCCAATCAAAAATTTGTCAACGATCTCGATATTTTTAGAAGATATAAAAATGAAGACGGAAGTACCAAAAGCCTTTTCGACCAGAATACTATTATGAGAAATAAGGTCACTACGGGTAATGCTAAGATTGGGATGGATTATTATGCTTCTGAAAAATCGACTTTCGGAATGAGCCTCATCGGGCTGCTCAAATCCGGCAAAGAAAAAAAATCTGGCAAAAGCAGCCTTACGAATGCCTTTGGTGTTTTAGATTCTACTATTATTGCCGACAATAGAGAAGACAACAAATTCAAAAATGCAGGAGTCAACCTAAATTTCCGTCATGAATTTGATACTATTGGAAGGAAAATCACGATGGATGCCGATTATATAAAATATGAAAACGAGATCGACCAGAATTTTAAGAATTACATCTATCAGCCCGACAATACGCTTTCAGAACAAGACGAGTTGAGAGGCCATTTGCCGTCGAATATTAGCATCTATACTTTTAAGTCCGATTATACGCATCCTTTTAAAAAACAAGGCAAGCTTGAAGCCGGATACAAGATCAGCTACTCAAAAACCGACAATATCGCCGACTATGCCGATGTCATGGATAATATTCCTGTTCCTAATTACGACAGCAGTAACCATTTCAAATACGACGAAACAATCAATGCCCTCTATATTAATTACAGTCAAAACTTCAAGCGCTTTTCGTTCCAGACAGGATGGAGGCTCGAGACTACAATCTCAAAAGGAAATCAGCTGGGCAACATCGTCAAGCCTGCATCGCGATTCAAGAAAGACTATACCAATCTTTTTCCGACGCTCTTTGTGTCGTATAAATTAGATTCGGTGGGCAACAACCAGATGGTAGTTTCTTACGGCAAAAGAATCAACCGTCCCTATTTTCAAGACCTCAATCCGTTCCTGAGTCCGTTGGATAAGTTTACCTACTATTCCGGAAACCCCTATCTGAATCCTTCGTTTTCGCACAATGTTGAGCTCTCGTATAATTATAAAAGCCTGTTTTCGACCACGCTTACTTACATGAATTCTGAAGACGAAATCAATGAGACGATCGAAATTAATGACGGAATCTATTACAGCCGTCCTGGAAATATTGGCAAGAGCCAAGCGCTCAGCATCAACGTCAATTCAGACCTGGCTATAAACGACTGGCTGTCTACAAACCTCTATTCAGAATTGGTACATACCAGCTATAAGAGCCAGCTCTATACAGAAAATCTTGATACGCAAGGAGTTTTCTGGTTTGTTTCTGTACTGAATCGCTTGAAGTTTAAAGACGGATGGTCGGGAGAAATAAGCGGCAGGTACACCTCAAAAATTGAATCTGCACAATTCACGGTAGGAGCACGAGGAGCCGTAAACTTAGGCGTCCAAAAAAAGATACTACAAGGAAAAGGCAACCTAAAATTCGCTGTCAATGATATTTTTTATACCAACATCAACACAGGAACCATCAACAACCTCAAGCTCACCGATGCCACCTATAAAAACAAAGGCGATACCCGTTTTGCGGCCCTGACTTTCACCTATAGCTTTGGGAAATCTTTCAAAGCCAGAGAAGAACACGAAAGCACAGGCTCAGAAAGCGAGCAGAACAGAGTCAAGAATTAGCAATTTGAGTTCAGTAGTTAAAAGGAGCAAGGCCAAGCCGAAGCTCCTTTTAGCGTTTATAATCAGAAGCAATCTTAGTAACTCAACACCTTAGCGCCTCAGAACCTTATAGCGCAATTCAAAACAAATCCCTAAATTTGTAGCCTAAAACAGTCACTATGTCTATGCTGCGCCTAAAATTGCCGACCGACCCAAGATGGGTAAATATTGTTGAGAAAAACATTGAAGAAATCCTGACAGACCATGCGTGGTGTGAACAGAAAGCTGCTTCCAATGCGATCACGATTATTACCATCAATTCAGAATACCCTGACTTGGTAACTGATATGCTGGCGTTGGCAAAAGAAGAAATAGAGCATTTTGAAATGGTACATAACATCATCAAAAAAAGAGGACTCACGTTAGGCCGCGAGCGCAAAGACGAATACGTAGGAGAGCTGGCACAATACATGAAACGCAGCAATACTGGAAGCCGTGTCTCAGGATTCGTAGAAAGAATGCTCTTCTCTGCCATGATTGAAGCCAGAAGCTGTGAACGTTTTAAAGTCCTTTCAGAAAACATCAAAGACGAAGAACTATCCAAATTCTATTGGGAGCTGATGGAAAGCGAAGCCGGACACTACACCACATTTATTACCTATGCCCGAAAATACGGCCACGGAATCGATGTCGAGAAACGCTGGAGAGAATGGCTTGAGTTTGAAGCCTCCATCATTGAAAATTACGGAAAAAGCGAAACCATACACGGATAATCAGCCGCGAATGACCAATTCGTGCTTATCCAATAAACCTTTCAAGCCAGCTAATGAAAAGCTGGCTTTTTTGATTTTGTTTTTCTCCGGATCGATAGAGAAATTATAACTCGTCGTAAAATCAGCCTTGATAGCCGTCGTATTATTAAAAACCGACTTGTGCAGGTTGCAGTTGTCAAACAGTACATTCGTCAAATCCGTATTCATAAAGTCAAGCGCAATCATGCTGCAGTTCGTGAACGTAGTGCCTTTCATCTTGAGGTCATAAAACTTGGCAAAATCAAGAATGCAATCCTTGAAATGAATCTCAAAGATCAGCTTGTCGCACATCGAAAAATTCACGTCCAATACCTGGCAGTCGATAAAACTCACGCCTCGAAAAGCCACATGGTTGATTCGGGCACCGCTAAAATCGCAGTTGATAAAAGTACAATCGGTAAACGCCACGCCGATAAAGTTGCAGCGAGTAAAATCACAACCCGTAAAAGTACACGCCTCAAATTCTCTCAAGTTAAAAGCATCTTCCGTATAGACCTCATTAGAATAGGCTTGGTCGTGAAAATAATCTGTCATACGCTATAAAATTTGCCACAAATCTATTCCAAATCCTACTGGAATAAAAATTTACGCAAAATACTTCTCAACATTCTCAAACAGCAACGCTTTAAAAAGGCAAGATCGATTTCAATAGTTTGAATTATGCAACTGACAATCCAAACTAGGCAGCTAACTTTACAAACCAATACACAAACAATAAGAGTAATTCAATTAACAATAAGCACAACCAAATACTGTAACCAATAAGAAATTCGAAATTCCCCACAGTTTCATTTTAACTAAAAATTAATACCTGTTTCAAGCCAACACATTCCATTAAGCATTAATTTTATCCTCTATGGAAACTAACAAAAGAAAAGGCTTTCTATTCAAGCAATACGAAGCTCCAAATTTGTCTCCGTTTGATAAGCTCTTCGAGATTTTCAAAGAATTGATTACGCACACTTCAGGCGATTTGGACGAGGCCATAGACTGGCTTCGCGAACTAGACAAAGAATACAAACTGACCGATTCAAACTACACTATCGATGATTTCATCGAAGACTTAAAAAAGAAAGGATTTATACGAGAAGAAATTAAAGACGACGGTTCTGGCGGACTTGCCATCACGGCAAAAACAGAAAGAGCCATACGCCAGCAAGCCCTTGACCAGATTTTCGGCAATCTTAAGCGAAGCGGTTCGGGCAACCACAAGACTAAATATTCCGGAAGCGGCGACGAACATACGGGAGAATTCCGGGAATTCCACTTTGGCGATAGCCTCGAACGCATTTCGCTGACCGAAAGTCTTAAAAATGCCCAGATCAACAACGGCATCGACAGCTTTAAGCTGACCGAAGATGATTTGGTAGTAGAAGATTCCCAATTCAAGGCACAGATGAGCACGGTACTGATGATCGATATCAGCCATAGCATGGTGCTGTATGGCGAAGACCGTATCACGCCCGCTAAAAAAGTAGCTATGGCATTAGCAGAACTGATTACGACACGCTATCCGAAAGACACGTTGGATATCTTGGTGTTCGGAAACGATGCCTGGCCGATTGCCATCAAAGACTTGCCTTACCTCAAGGTCGGACCGTACCATACCAATACGGTAGCCGGATTAGAGCTGGCCATGGACTTGTTACGCCGAAAGCGCAATACCAACAAGCAGATCTTTATGATTACGGACGGAAAGCCGAGCTGCGTTCGCGAACGCGATGGCTCGTATTACATGAACAGCAACGGACTCGACGAATATATCGTAGACAAATGCTATACGATGGCGCAGCAGGCCCGAAAACTTCACATTCCGATCACTACATTTATGATTGCGAACGATCCCTATCTGCAGCAGTTTGTCAATCACTTTACCGAAGCGAACCAAGGAAAGGCGTTCTACACCGGACTGAAAGGATTAGGAGAAATGATTTTTGAAGATTACGAAACCAACAGAAAAAAAAGAATAAAATAAGCAGGCCAAAGGAGGCCCGCTTTTAAGCAAACAATACAGGATACAATGAAAGCAGCAACTATAAAAACCCTCGGAGAATTAAAAAAATCCGGCTATGAATCCAAAAGCATCAAAGACGAACTGCGCGACAACCTTCGCCAGAAAATAAGCAAAGGAGAAACCGTTTTCCATGGCGTACACGGTTACGAAGATTCCGTAATACCCGAACTCGAAAGAGCCATACTTTCCCGACACAACATCAACCTTTTAGGATTGCGCGGTCAAGCCAAGACCCGACTGGCGCGCCTGATGATCACGCTGCTCGACGAATGGATGCCTATTGTGGCAGGCTCAGAAATCAACGACGATCCGCTGAAGCCTATTTCACGATTTGCCAAAGACCTGATTGCAGCAGAAGGAGATAATACTCCGATTGCATGGATCCACAGAGACGAACGCTTTTTTGAAAAGCTGGCCACGCCAGACGTTACCGTTGCCGACCTGATTGGCGATGTAGACCCGATCAAAGCCGCCAACCTAAAACTTTCGTATGCCGATGACCGAGTAATCCATTTCGGAATGATACCAAGAGCCAACCGCTGCATCTTTGTCATCAACGAATTGCCCGATTTGCAAGCCCGAATCCAAGTAGCACTGTTCAATATCCTGCAAGAAGGCGATATCCAGATTCGCGGATTCAAATTACGTCTTGCCCTCGACATGCAGTTTGTGTTTACGGCCAACCCAGAAGACTATACCAACAGAGGCAGCATCGTGACGCCTTTGAAAGATAGGATCGGCTCGCAGATACTTACGCACTATCCAGAAACCATCGAGATTGCGAGAACGATTACCGAACAAGAATCCAATCTTGACAGCCGCCAGAGCGATCTCATCCACGTTCCGTCAATAGCCAAAGACTTGCTAGAGCAGATCAGCTTTGAAGCACGTGAAAGCGAATTTATTGATAACAAAAGCGGTGTCAGTGCCCGTTTGAGCATTACTGCCTTTGAAAACCTGTTAAGTACTGCCGAACGACGCGCTCTTAAAGCAGGAGCAGAAAAAACAACGCTGCGCTTGGCCGACTTTATGGGCATCATACCTGCAATTACCGGAAAAGTAGAATTGGTCTACGAAGGCGAGCAAGAAGGAGCAGGAGTAGTAGCACAACATCTGATAGGCGATGCCATCAAGACGTTTTTCCCGCTTTATTTCCCTAAGATAGAAAAGCTAGAAAGACAAGAAGACAAAAGCCCTTACAAAGAAATAATAGACTGGTTCTTCAACGAAAGCGGCTTTGAGCTGCTAGACGATGCGCCCGATGCCGAATACAAACAGCAATTGGATTCCATCATCCCACTTAGAGCCTTGATTGCCAAATACCAGCCCGATGTGGCGCCCGAAGATACCTATTTCATGAAAGAATTCGTGCTCTGGGGCTTGGTCGAATACAACAAGCTCAGCAAGGACCGAATCATCAAAGGCTACCAGTTCAACGACCTGTACGGAAGCTACATCAAGAAATTATAAAAAAACAATGCCTCTCCATCGAGAGGCATTGCTGCTTAAAGCTTGGGGGAAAAAAGAGGCTGTTAATCAATTATACAACCCCGGAAGCAATAAAGATGGATGTCGGTTTTTATTAAACAGTCGAAGGTAAAAGTAACCCGTTCCCGCGATTCCCATCATCAGTCCCGGTGTATACTGTCCGGTATTCAAGCCCGTAGGCCATGAAATCCTGTTGTTTTGGTATTTCTGGATGCCCGCAGTTCCAACAGCTTCCGCAAGCTGGTGGTATTCCGTACCGCCGCAATCCAGCAAAATTTCCGCATTGCCCGCGATTCCGTGGCATAAAGAATAATTCGTATTGTTTAAGTTGTCGGTAAGCACGCGGTAGACGCTAGACGTAGTGGTTGTCAAGGCCGCTTCCATTTCTTGCGTAAAGACAGCATCCGCTTTTACCTGATTCGCCTTTAGCCTAGAAAGAGCAATGCCGGGCGCTCCGTGGCACCAAGCCAAGCCGCAGACCTTTGCTGTAGGCGTCGATACCCCGTCCCTGAAATCAGGCCAGTTCTGCTGCGAAGCATCAAAAGAGTGCCTTTCGTAAGTAAAGCCTCCTTCGGCACCTGCCAAAAACCGTTTCTCTTTTGTAGCTTCATACAGCTGCAGCAAGGCCAGCGCTATACCCGACGAACCGTGCGAGAAGCCCGTCAGGTTTTTTTGTGACGGAACCGTGGCCCAAGACCAAGCTTCGCCGTTTTGTACGGCAGCATCGCACAATAGATGCCCTAATGCCACCGCCTTGTCTAGAAATTCTTTCTTTTGGAATTCTTCATGCGCTTCTAAAAGCACTGGTATCGTTCCTGCTGCGCCGCTTATGACATCAATCTCATACGATTGGAGCGAAGAAGAAGATACGGTCTGTAAAAGAGCGATGCCGTCCTCGATCCAATCCTTGCGGTCCAGTTCTGTTCCGATTTTAATCAATGCTGCGGCTATGCCCGGTTTTCCGGCATAAAAGCCATGCTCAGGCGCTTGGTACATGGTCGACTTCATCTGTTCGACAGCGCCTCCAATGGTCTTGAGTAAGATAGTATCCTTTTTTTCTTTATATAAAGCGGTCAAGAAAAGTGCGATGCCGGCCGTTCCGGAATAAATGTCGGAGCCAAAAGCTTTCCAGACGCCTTGGTATTGTCCGTTTAAAGCCTCGATGGAATAGCCTTGCCAGTTGCAAGAGTCGCCATGCCATATGCTGGTCTTGATAAGCTGGCAGCCGATGTTCCAGGCAGTATCAAGAAAAGTATTTTTATCGATTGGGTTCATGTGTGCTGTCTTTTAGTTAAATGTGATTCTCGATCCTTTGTTTAAGAAAGTCGCCTTAGGGCTGATTCCTTTCTGGAGAAAAGCCGCGGCAATTTCTTGAACGGTTTCTTCTGGAGTCAGGTTTTTTGGAAACGCCTGCAGCAGTACATCCGCTACGATGGCTATCCGGTTCATGCCAAAGCTTTCCTGCGTATTCGGACTTTCGGCTATGCCGACTCCTTTTCGATAAGCATACGAGAAAAGAGGCACGTCCTCTTCCAAATACGGCGCCATCGTCTCGCAGATGTCAGGCAACAGCAGCTGGAGCAACGGCATCAGTATATCCTCCACATACAACACCGCGGCATCGCGGCGGAAATAGAGGGTGGGATGATTAAGGCATTTGAAAAGAAACGGAATGCCGTAGTAATTCAGCTTTTTCGTAATTGCATCAATCAATACCGGAGCGCCTTCGCTGGTACAGTTCCAATAAATACGGGTCAGGTTTTGGGAAATGTCCATTCCTGTATTGCTAAAGATGTAATAAAAGGTAGGCTGACGGTTCCGGTCTTCTTTCGGAAAAAACACCGAAACGGTCTGCCCGATGCTTGCCGAAGTTCCGGAAGGCAAATCTCTCAAAGCACTATAAGGAACAATATGGCTTTCGGTATGCCTTGTAACCTCGACATGTCCATTTGAATAATTGTTTTTGATGGTCCAGCCTGGTTCTATCCTGTCTTTGCTATGGTTGTTCTGTGAAAGCAGATTGATAAAATGCGTCGTATCCTCAGCAAAATGTTGCGGCATGGCAGCCATTCCTATCTGATAGCGCTCTTTTAAGGCATAACATTCAGAATACAATAAGCTGGTGAGCAGCGGCGCAGCAGCCTGAGGTGCCGTTTCATAGCGCTTCCCTTTGAATACAAGATGCGTAGCATAGATTTCTAATTGGCTGGCAAGCCTGACGAGTTCTTTAAGAACAGCCTTATCCTCAAACATAGTGGTACAGTTTTATGTTAAACAATTCGTCCAACGCTGCCAACGGATCTTTCATGATATTAAAGGCAAGCTGTATGCAGCGCATGTTATTGGCTTCGACCTTGCTGTTGAAAGTAATGCCTTCTACGCTGGTCTGTATGATTCGGGCAGCGGTAAACTGCATCAGCCTTGTAAAAAAAGCAGCATGCTCTGATTCGGGATAGCCCTTCGATTCTAGGTATTGATAGATAAAAGCGCGGGCAGAAGGTTGCATGTTCTTGATTTCATAAAGCTTCATGTATTCTGGCAATTCCGTGCTGTGCGGATTGCCATTGTCAAATCCCAGAAGCCAAGCTGTGACATACGATTGCACAAGACCGGCAACGTCCCACATCGGGTCGCCGATATCGGCTAGTTCCCAATCGATCAGCCTTTGGCTCAATCCGTTTTCGTCTTCTACCGCAAGGAAATTAATCCATTTGATATCGCCATGGATGAGGTGCGTACACTGCCATGAAGAAGCCAGTTCTTTCAAAGCATTTAACAGCAGGGTGTTGTCTTTGATGAGCTGTATGACGGATGCGCTGGCCTCGCTGTTTGCAAAAAAAGCATCGGCATTGTGGCGGTCGAGCTGTAGTACCCACGGCAGCAGTTTCGGAAAAGCAGATACGTCGGTTCCGGCATTGGGCATGATATGGCAGTTGGCCAATATAATAGCTTGCCCTTGGGCAAGAGATACGTCGAAGTTTTGGGTGAGCATATAGTGCTCAGAAAGGTTTCTTGCATTATATAGCAGTGCAGAAACCATGATGTTGTTCTCATCATCATAATCTAGGAGCGGTGCGGCAATAGTAGCGACAGGCGCAAATTCTATGGCATTCTTAAACAATTGGTAGGCACTCACTTCTCTCAAGAAGAGGCTCTTGGCAACAGTATCATTCCCTGTCTGTTTGACAAAAAGCGAATTATGAGGTTCTACGATTACCTTCAAGATGGTATTTCGGGTCGCTACAGGATGTATCATAAAATGACCTTTGACAGCGGCGGCTTCATCAATGAGCTGCCGTTTGCGCAGGTAATGGTATACGTTTTCTGGAACTAATTGCATGGTAGGCATTTTTTAAGGGTTGATAAGAATAACCCGCAAGATTTACGCTTGCGGGCTATAAAAAAGAACATTCTTAACAGATAAATGGTATTCCTGTACAAGAAACAGTTGGAATACAAGATATAGTTGGAATACATGATACCGTAGGTACACATTGGTCTACAGGCAAGGTCGGAACCGCTGCTGCATTTACGCCTTCAGAACCGCCTTGGTTTGTATGACGACAGATCACCGGGTTTGTGTTACACGCACCTACAATTGTCGGAGGACATAGAACAGGCTGGGTAGGACGAGGGAAACAAGTTGGTGTCAATGTCGGAAAACAAGATGTCGGCAACGTTGGAGCACATGATACTGGCAATGTTGGAGGACATAGGAATGGTGTTTCCGTAGGGATGATACCAGCTCCTAAGTTGTTTCCTCCTTGCTGTGCGCTACAGATTGGCGATATTCCTGTCATGCAAGATGTAATAGTAGGAATACATTTTACAGTAGGAATTGGAAAACACTGTGTTACCGGAATTGTCGGAAATCCTGCGCCTACATTATTACCTCCTTGCTGAGCAAGACAGATAGGCGATATTCCTGTTACGCAAGATGTAATGGTTGGAATACATTTTACAGTAGGAATCGGAAGACACTGCGTGATCGGAATTGTCGGAAATCCAGCGCCTACGTTACCTTCTTGCTGAGCAAGACAGATAGGCGATATCCCTGTTACGCAAGATGTAATGGTTGGAATACATTTTACAGTAGGAATCGGAAGACACTGCGTAATCGGAATTGTCGGAAATCCAGCGCCTGCGTTAGCATCTTGCTGAGTAAGACAGATAGGCGATACTCCTGTAACGCAAGATGTAACGGTTGGGATACATTTTACAGTAGGAATCGGAAAACACTGTGTAATTGGAATTGTCGGAAATCCAGCACCAACGTTAGCCTCTTGCTGAGCGCTGCAGATTGGCGAAATCCCTGTTACGCAAGATGTAACGGTTGGGATACACTGAACAGTAGGAATCGGCAGACATTGCGTGATTGGAATTGTCGGGAATCCAGCTCCTAAGTTGCTAGCGTCTTGCTGTGAGCTGCAGATTGGCGAAATCCCTGTTACGCAAGAGGTAATCGTAGGGATACACTGCACTGTAGGAATCGGCAAGCACTGCGTGATTGGAATAGTAGGGAAACCTGCTGCTCCTTGGCTTCTTAAGAAGTTGTTGTAGATGTCGCCTTGCAATAAAGAAGACCCTTTTTCATCACAACCACAAGAAGAATCGAACGCATTTCCAGCATGCAATGCTATGATGCTTGCAAACTGCGTATCGTCGATATTGTTCTCGATACCATTAAGCGCCAACGGCACGCTAAAGTGATGGCTGTAGTTGAAACATTTCCATCCTACAAAAGGAATATCGACACATGGATTTAGCCCTAGGTCAAAACTAAAAACACCACCAGCTTCGTTAAAGTTAGTGATGCTCACGGTAATTTTGAATCTGCTAAAAGGCTGCCACGTATAGCTTACGTTTGTGTTGAAGCTGAAGCTTTTGCTTACATTTCCAAAAGGAGTCTTTAATCCGATAGTCAGCGTTACCTGACCTTTAACGGCGCTGGCCGCTACACATACGCTACACCCTAAAAAGGATGGCGTACACCATTCTGATGCGAATAAGTTGTCGTATCCTTCGTATACGGCACCTTCTTCTACGTTTGCTAATTTTGCCATGTTATAGTTTATTGGTTGCCTACTCATTTTTAGGGTTTTTCGGCTTCCGCCCTGTGCAATGATGGCTTACCTAAATAAAGTCCTATATCGGTGGAGTAAATCATGTAAACACATGTAGGTTGATAGGAAGGGGGATCTTTAAATAAGCCCAGAAACAAATGATGCTAGCTTTCTTTTGTATTCTGAACTAAAATTACTGGGCTAGGCAGGCCATTTGGGAAGAAATGACACGAGTGCGAAAAAAATTGACATGGGCAAACAAAAAACCATGCATGAAAATAGCAGGAATAAAAAAACTCTTTCATGGTAATGAAAGAGTCGGGAGAGAAGAAGGCAGTGCCTTATTTTAATATGTTTAATTTCTTGATAAAATCTTTGTGCTTTTCGCCCAGGGTGACCTTGTGGTTGCCTTTTAAGATGACGAGATTGTCGTGCAGCACGATTTCTTCGATCTTGCTCGCGTTCACGATATAATTCCGGTGGGTCTTGACAAATTTGTTCTTTTCCAAAAGCTCGCTGATCTTAGTCAGCGAAATCATGATGACGAACTTTTCATGCTCTGTGATGATATTGCAGTACCGTTCTTCCACCTCAATATAAACGATATCGTCAATCAGCACTTTCTTGAGGGAATTCTTCTTTTTGATGAACAGCGAATCGACGCTCAGCACCGTATCCTGGTCTTCGCTAAGGAATACATTGGTCTGCTCATAAAACTTTTCGACTGCCATTTCAACCGCATACAAGATTTCTAGCTCGTTGAAAGGCTTGAGCAAGAAGCTGAACGGACGGGTAAGCTTGGCTCTCTCAAAAACCTGTCGGTCGTTAGAACTCGTCAAGAAAACAAAAGGCCGGGAGATATCGGGAGTAATGCTGATGGTTTCCGCAAAAGTAATCCCGTCGGGCGAGCCGTTCAAGAAGACGTCAATAATCACGATGTCGACCGTTTCCTTATAAAACAACGCCAAGGCTTCGCTAAACGTAGTCGCAACGCCGGCAATAGCATAGTTGTTTTCCGTAAGCACTTTTACGAGCGCCTCGCTTTCTGCGGGAGTATCCTCAATGATCAGCACGCTTACCTTATTCATTTCTTTGGGTCTTTAACAATTCGATACTTATTTTGGTTCCTTGATTTTCGATGCTTTCAATCCGCAGTTTCCCGCCGTTTTTCTGTATCATCGATTTGCACAATTGCATTCCGAGTCCGGTACCGATTTTTTCCGTGTGGCCCTTTTTAGCAACCAGGCTGCTGTCGTCAAGCAATTCCTGCTGTATTTCTGGGCTCATTCCCAGACCAAAATCTTCTACGGTAAAGATACAATAGGCTTCCGAAGCACTGCCATGAATAACAATCTGTCCGTTTTCATTCGAAAACTTGATTGCATTATCCATCAAGTTTCTCAGGATTATTTTTAGCGAATTCAGATCTGCCTGCGCATACAGTCCTTTCGGAACCAGATTTTCAAACCGGATGCCTTTGTCCTGCATCAGCGGCCTGTAATTCAATTCCATCTGCTGCACGATCGAAAACAAATGTACCGATTCCGTATGGAAATACAATTGTTTGGTCTGCAACAGTGCCCAATGCAGCAGATTGTCCAGCAGGTTATACGAGCCGTTGGCAATGGCGCTATTGTTTTGCAGCAGGGTGTCGAGTTCTGAGAAGTTTTTGTTTTCAAGGCTTTCCAGCAGCTTTGCATTGCTGGTCTTCAATGCGTTTACCGACGAGCGCAGGTCATGGCTGACAATAGAGAAAAGCTGGTCTTTTGCCGCATTCAGCTCGTCCAGCTTCATTTTCTGCGAAAGAATGATCTTACTATTTTTGATTTTCTGCCTGTAGAAATAGATTCCCGTGCCAAACAGCACAAGCAGCAGTACCGACGAATAGAAAAATCCGTTTCTTTCCGCAATCTTCAGCTTGTTCTCCGCTTCCAATATGTTGATTTCCTTTTCCTTTTGCCTCACGGTAAATTTCTTTTCCAATTCGGCTATTGCCCATACTTTGTTCTGGTCGTTCAGCGAATCCCGCCAGCTTTCGTACTCTTTCCGGTAGACCAAGGCCTGCGGAAAGTTTTTGCTGTTTTCTGCTACCACGGCCATATTGAGCGCCGTGTTCTGCTTTAGTTCCACGTCCTTTATCTTCTTGGATAAGTGATACGCCTTTTCAAAATACGGAATAGCCAGGTCGTCTTTATACTGCTCATAATACAAGTTGGCAATGTTCATATACGACCCGATAAGCGATACCGTATCTTTTTCGGCCTGCAGTACCTTGAAGCCTTTTGACAGGTAGGCATCGGCTTCTTCAAACTTTTTCAGGTGCAGGTAGCAGAGCCCAAGGTTATGATAGACTACGCCCCGTTTGAAATCATACGTTCCTGTTTCGGGAAGCTTTTCGATTTCCTTAAAATAGCGTACGGCGCCTTCATAGTCATTTTCTTCCAGAGCAATCTCGCCCAGATAGAGCCTGACCTTATAATAAAATTGAAAGTTTTTGGAAATTTGGGCGAATTCTTTGCGTGCTTCCTGTAGCAGCCGCTTGCTTTTAAAGCTGAAAGCCCTGAAATAATGGCAATAATCGATAATCTCAGGATTCTTTTCTGCAGCCAGCTGTTTCATGGAATACACCAAAGTAGAATCCCAGTTTTTCTCTAAGAAAAAAGCCTGCGCCTTATAAAAAGCAGTCTTGTTCTTATTGTCAAGCGCCTTTTTCTTAATGGCCGAATCTAGGGCGCTGTTGGGCGCTTCTTGCGCGAAAAGAGGAAAAGCAAGAAAAAAGAAGAGCGAAAAAGCGGCAAATTTAATTCTGGATACCATTGGGGTGTTGCTGTTGGCGACAAAAACATCTGCAGATGTTTTTATCTATGTTCTTTAGCTTTGCAATACGTGAGTTACAGTACCTCTGGACGTTTTTGGATTGGCATCTTTAAAATGGAGATTCTCGACAACAGTCCGGATCTGTTTTATTGCTTCTTCACCATCCTTGATGTCATGGGTATAGCTGACATACCATGCATGGTATTCTTTCGGTTCTTCTTCGGCACTGTCGTATTTTACGACCAGCTTGAGTTCGTTCGCTTCCTCTGTATTTGAATCTTGGTACAGCTCGATAGGCGCTTTTCCTAATAGCGTTTTAGGGATGAAAATCGCAATACGGATAGTAAGGCGTACCGCACGGCTGTCATTAAATTCAGTCTCAGAAGATACCAACGGAGTCAGAAGCTCAGAAGGCTTAGTAATGCCTATTATAGCAAGGCTTTCAAAATTGATTTGAGAAATCTGTAAGGGTTCTAGGGGAGTTTGTTTTCTAGAATTTCCTGAAGTTGAAGCATTCATGATCGTTAAGTTTTAATGGTGGTGCAATAGGTCAAGACGGTTGTCTAGGAGTGCTAAAGGTAAATTTTTTTATCCAACAATTTTGTTTTTAGTAAGAAATATTTGATTCAACAGGAAGAAGGAGACAAAAGAAAAGAGGCACTGGGCCTCTTTATTTTTTGCTGTACGGAACTGCTTATTTCTTCTTTTTGCTGCTAAGCACGATTTGGTAGACGTACAGAGGTACCGACCATCCCATCCAAAAAAATGAAGGCGAAATGTCTGCAAAGCTGCCCAGGTTCTGCACATAGGGTATTTTTATCGCCAATCCCGAAATGATAAAGGCAAGGGTCACGATATAGCTCCTGACCATCCATTCTTTGTGAAGGTTGACGTTTCTTTTGATGATCGCATAATAGGCGATGGCCGTAGCGCTTATCCAGACGCTTACCCAAACCTGCAGCGAAAAAGCATACGCCCAGTTCACCTCATAAGCAGTCGTAAATGCCAAGATGACCGCACAGCTGCTGCTCAAGAGAATTGCCAGCAGGTATAAGAACCCGATGATACGGTGCAGTTTCCAGCTAAAATTCCGGAGCTTGGGCCAAAACTGAACGAATCCCAATACAAGCGCGCCGCCGCCCGCCGTGATGTGGGCGATAAGCACCCATTTCAGCTTAAAGTACTTTCCGAGCGCTTCGGGTGTCAGCAAAAGAAAGTGATCGGCGCCATGCATAAAGAGCCAGGTCAAGAAGATAATAAGGACCCATATAAATAACGGTCCGAGATCTGTTTTTTCTAATTTTAAAAGTTTGGTAGTTGCCATGATTCTATCGTATGTCGTAAGGGTTACACTAAATGCTGTTTTACAGTACAAAATTCCTGACAATCTAGCTCCTGTGCAATAACCGAAAAAAGATTCGGTAGGCAGGACGTCGCGGATTTTTGATTTATTTGGCGTATTTTGCAGTAAAAAAAGAACGATGTATATCAATAAGATTGAAGAAGATTTAGACTGCGGCATCCGTGTTGCCTTTAAGATATTCGGCGGCAAGTGGAAGCTCTGCATTCTCGATGCCATCAACCGAGGCATTACCCGACCGACCGACATCCAAAAAGACATTCGGATTGCGTCACGACGCGTCATTGAAATGCAGCTGGCAGAACTGCTATCGTACGGAGTAGTCGAAAAATGTGCGGAAGAAGTGTATCCCAAAAAATCAGAATACGAAGTCACGCCATTCGGAAAAACTATTATTCCGCTGCTGGCCCAGATAGATGCGTGGGGAACCGCCAATGCTGCTTTTGTAAAAACCAGGCAGCTAGAACTGGAAAAGATTGCTATAGGGTAGCACGTGTGAAATGCGTGTCTGCTTCTGTCCCGTTCTGACCTGCATCCGTAGTGGTCTGTATCACATTCGAGCGGTGCTGTATTGCATAAGGTTTTTTCTGATAAGAATTTTATAATTGCTGTATAGAAAACTTTTTTTTATGGCGGAATCTGACAGACGCTATGCAGAACACTATTGATGTAATGCAGAATGCAACTGAAGTAATGCAGAACAGGGGGTGATATAATACAGAAGTCTTCTTTTTCTATACAGACTCCTAACCGATGTTATACAGAATGTTACTAATGCTGTGCAGAACGTAACTGATGTTATGTAGAGTTGCAGTAAATGCTATCCAGAAAGATCTATTTTCTATAGAGAACCGATAGTTTGTTGTCGTATTTACTGCCTTTTCTAGCAGTATGGCTGCTTTTCTTGACTGCTTTTTATTTACCGATAATTACTTTTCGGTGTTCCAATCCCCACTCAGCAAGATGGTCGATGATAGTCTGCAAGGTCTTGCCGTATTCGGTTAGTTGGTACTGAACGGTTATCGGCTGCGTATCTAAAACCTCGCGTGTTAGGAGCTTATTCATCTCCAGTTCCTTTAATTCTTTGCTTAGCATTCTGTTGGATATCCCCTTTACGTCGTTTAAGATGTCAGAGAATCTTCTTTTGTTGTAATAGCAGACGGAAGAGATGATGGATATCTTCCATTTTCCGTGGAGCACGTCCATTGCATCGTGAACCGCCATGATTTCTTTTTTATGTTCTATAGAGCAAACGTTTTCCGGCATAAGTTACTTGGTTACTTTAATGTTACTGTTACTTTTCGTTACAAAGTTACGGAAATACATTTAGCTGCGCTACCTTTGTGCCCTAATATTTAAATTTTTTACAATGGATTTTACAAATAAAAACGTCGTCATTACAGGCGGCAGCACAGGCATAGGATTAGCAACAGCAAAAGCATTTATCAAGGCAGGAGCCAACGTTTGGATTACAAGCAGGAATGCAGAGAACCTGCAAAAATCTGCCGAAGAAATCAACAGTCCGAACTTGAAGACCGTAGTTTCTGACACTTCTAATTTGGAAGGCATTGCCGCCTTAGAGAAAGTGATTGCCGCAACCGGAAACAAGCTAGATGTTCTTTTCTTGAATGCAGGCATTGCCGTATTTGCACCCATCGAGCAAGTTACCGAGGCTGATTTTGATGCCCAATTCAATACCAACGTGAAAGGGCATTTCTTTACGCTGCAAAAATTGCTTCCGCATTTGGCAGAAGGAGCTTCTGTGCTGTTTACTTCGTCAACCGTAGCAACGGCAGCCGGATTAGGAACCAGCGCGTATTCGGCTACGAAAGGAGCGATCAACAAAATTGCGCAAATTGCCGCAAACGAATTGGCAGAACGAAAAATACGCGTGAATATGGTAAGCCCCGGACCGATCGCAACGCCTGGACTAGACAAGGCCGTGCCTGAAGAAGCAAAAGGACATCTGGCATCAGCTACAGCATTGCAGCGATTAGGACATCCTGATGAGGTGGCCAGCACCGTGCTGTTCTTGGCTTCGGATGGGGCAAGCTTTATTACAGGAGCGGAGTTGTTGGTTGATGGAGGTTTTATCAACTATGCGCTGAAATAATAAAAACGGGCAGCTGCAAGAGGCTGCCTTTTGTCGTTTCCACTTGCAGTAAAACGCTGGAAACTAAAAACCGCCTAAGTGATTTTAGGCGGTTTTTTATTTTTTTAGGATTAAGGTAGGAGGAATTCCGCTCGGATCCGAAAAGATTTTTACCATAGAATTATGTCTTTATCACAAAAGCTTTTAATGCTGCCATCTTGCCGTTTTCAAATCTCCACACATCGCAGTAATCGTACGCGGCTATTTTGCCGTTTTCATCTTTGCTGTTGATTTTTCCGATGGCAATAACGAAATCGCCTTCGGCAATGAGGCTTTCGACCATAAACTGCGGCGGTTCCAGATACTCGACAGCCATATACTGACGGACGGCTTCTTTACCGCGCAGGACACGATCGCCTACAAATGTCCATTCGGTATCTTCTGTGCAGAATGATAAAAATCCTTCATTATCGCCTTTGGAGACTGCTTCATTTGCTTTTTCGAGTATGGCTTTGTTGCTTAAGTTCATGGGTGTGCTATGCTTTAAAGGTTGCTATCTATTTGATTTGTTCTCCTAAAGTTACGTTTTATTGCTAGAAGCTTATGTTAAGTTCAATATAACATTCTAGCTATTATTCTCGATGCACCTGCCGGAACGTTAGGTTGATTCTCGGCAGTACTTTTCTAGCCGTCTTTGGTACTTGGTGTTCCCAAAAGCTATTTGTAGTTCCCGCCATCAGCAAAAAGGAGCCGTGATACAGCGGAATTTCGACTTGCTGCAGCTCTTTCCTGAATTTATGGCGCAGGCGGAACATGCGGGTCTCGCCAAAGGTGACGGAAGCAATAATCATGTTCTTGTTGACCGAAGCCGTTTTGTCGCTGTGCCAGGATACGCCGTCATTGCCATCGCGATACAAGTTTAATAAGACCGCATTGAATTTAATCTGGGTTTCAGTTTCTACCCGCTGGCGGATCGCGCATAAGTCTGGAGTCAAGGAAATTGTCGGCGCTTTGTCCTTTTTTTGGACACTATCTTCAAACCAAGAGACCAGTCGGGGAGCGGCTACGACTTTTTCATACATCGGCATTTCGTAAGTATGCCAGCGCGTCTGTTCCAGCAGCGTAGTATAGTAGTAATCGGACTCTTCTTTGGTGAAAAAGGTATCGATCAGCATGACATCGGCATCGGGCAGGTCAAATGTTTTGGTTCCGCGGTTTCCAGACATAAAGAGTTCAGTATCTTCAAATAAGGTCATCATGAAATTTGTTTTTGAGGAATACCTGTAGCGTCAGTTCGTCCTGAAATCCGTTGAAATACTTTTCGATGACCTTTTCAAATACCGGAGGCGCATCCGGCACATTCGCAAAAAGGGTCATGCTGGAACGCACCTTTAGGTCGTCTGGGCTGCCGAGAATCTCTTGCGCCGTCTTTCCGTCGATTTCCAAGAAGGCCGTGGCTATCTGCACCAGATGCAGGCCTAGAATCGGGTGGGCTAAATACGCTGCGGCTTCATCGATATCATTAATGCCGTAGAATTTTGAAGTTTCGCTGCGGCCGAGGCTTTTTAGCTGCGGAAAGATGAACCACATCCAATGCGATTCTTTCTGTCCGTTCTTGATTTCTGAAAGCGCTTTCAGGTATACTTGATTTTGTGCGTCGAGGAAACGCGTTAGGTTATAATTGTCCATTTGTTGTGTACGATTTGATCATTCATGAACGCCATCCAAGTGATGTTCTTCTAAAACTTTTTCAGCCCACTTTTGTTTGGGAAAGACTTTGCCAGGATACTTTTCGGCATAGGCATAAATCATATGCATGCTATATTGATTGCTCCGGTAATGGGTCACATAGTCTTTTATTTCAGAAGGTTCGGCCAGCGTGGTATCCGAGGCCATATACCCCATGCCGTAAAAATGTCCATTTTCGACCCATATACAGCTATGTTCTTCCGGAGTCCTTCCTTTATCGATGATCCCAAAGCTTCGCCTGCTGTCTAAGAAAAAGGCGACGGCCTTTTCGATCTGGCTGTTGTGGCTCATGACATCGGGCAGGTTCGTAAGGTCTGCCTTTCTGATGCCGTCGGCTTCCACGCCATATTTGCAGAATCGGGGATCGATGCCAAATTGCTCGGCAAGGCTGCGGAGCAACTGTATGCCGTCATGCAGCGTATTGAACGACTCAATGCAGGCTTGGAATCGGCTCAGCTTTCCGATGGCCAGATACGTAAAGCCGTTGCGGGCCTCGTATTGATACAGCCCGTATTTGGGCTCGAATCGTTTTAAGGCTCTGTTGTAGGCAGGCCATTGCGTCTTGATTTCGTTGCATTCTAAAAGCAGGGCCATCAGTTCGGTACCGCAAACCTCAAAGGAAATGCTATGGATATCCCGCAAGAAATGCTGGCGCTGCGGCGTAATCTTATGGCCGCTAAAATGGGAAGCGACGCGTTTTTTTAAGTTGACCGCCTTTCCTATATAGATTACTTTTTTGGCTTGGTTGTAAAAATAATAGACGCCTGGCTTTTCGGGCAATTGCTCAAAGTCTGCAGGAGGCAAATTAGGAGGCAGGCGCTGGTCTTGCGCGGTTTTCTTTACCATCTTTGTTATATCGCCTTCGCTGTCCCATTCCAGCAGTCGGGAAAACAAGATCGCGGTAGCATCTGCATCGCCGCCGGCACGGTGCCTGTTTTCTACAGGGATGTCTAGCGACTGGCAGAGGTTTCCGAGGCTATAGGAAGCCAATCCGGGCCGGATCTTTCTTGCGGCACGCACGGTGCAAAGCTTTCGGGCTGTCCATTTGATTCCTGCTTCTTCCAGCTGGTGCCTTACGAAGGAATAGTCGAAGTTGACGTTGTGGGCTACAAAGATGCGGTCGGTAAGCAGTTCGGCTACTCTTTCGGCAATGTCATCGAAAATAGGAGCGCCGGACACCATGTCATTTGTAATTCCGGTCAGGGCAAAGATCGGAAGCGGTATCTCTTTTTGCGGATTGACGAGCGTTTCAAAGCGGTCAATGACGCTCGTACCGTCATGGATTATGATAGCGATTTCGGTAATACGGCTGCCGCCAGCGTTGCCGCCAGTGGTTTCGATATCGACTATGGCATACTGCGTGTTTTTCATATAGCGTCTAGCATTGATCATTGTGTTTTCGTTTTTGGGATTGCTTTCTTTTTGTGGCAACTTCCAGCATTTTAAAAACTTTGTCGAATGGCGCGTATATTGTTGTTATATTCTACAAAATTATATATTTTTGCTGTAGTAACTTACAACATTAACAATGTCGCTATTTTCAGATAATCTTAGATTCTTACGAGAAAGCCGGAAAGAAAGCCAGAGAGAAACGGCCGAAAGCCTTGATATCAAGCGCGGAAGGTACGAACCGTATGAAAGCGGGAAGGTAGAGCCGCCGTATGAGATACTAAAAAAAATTGCAAGGTATTTTGGCGTCAGTATCGACCTGATGCTGTCGGTTGACGTACGGAAGTACCGTATCGACGACCTGCTCAAGCTGGATGATAACCGTATCATATTGCCTATTATGGTAGATGCTAATGGTGAAGACCTGATTGAAATAGTGCCTTATAAAGCCCGCGCCGGGTATCTGACGGGTTATGCCGATCCTGAATTTATTGAAGCCTTGCCGCAGATAACGATGCCTTTTTTAGGGCCGGGCAAGCACCGCGCGTTTCCGGTAGGCGGCGATTCGATGCCTCCGCACGATGATAAGAGTTTTATTATCGGGAAGTATGTGGAGAATCTTGGCGAGATAAAGAAAAACAAGACCTATATTCTGATTACGCGCAGCGAAGGCATGACGTACAAAAGGCTCAACAGCAAGAATGAGGATTCGCTTACGGTAGAGCCGGACAATGTGATTTATAATCCGTATGAGGTCAAGCTGTCTGATATTATAGAGATCTGGGAATATGTGGCGCATATCGGACGCAATGACGCCAAGCTGATGAACGAGGGCGGCGAACCGCTGGAAGCTGTCGTAAGGAAGCTGCAAAAAGACATGGCCGAGATCCGAACGAAGATTACGTAGGCGCAGGACCGCAAAGAGTTTTTATTCTATAGACTTTAATTATTTTGTTGGGTGTCTTTTTTCTTTAGGCACCGTCCTCTTGGCTCGTCGCCTTCATGAAGCACAATTTCGGAATGCAGGAACTGTGCGGCATCTGCCGAATCTTTTACCTTGACAGCGCTGCGTTCTAGCATTTCGGATTCAAATTCTGTCAATACGCTTTTTCTTATTCCTGCTTTTCTCCATTGCGATAAGGGCTTGCATCCTTTTGCGATTCCCCGTGCTAAGGTAAGCGCGTCCAGCAGGGCTTGGTTGGCTCCTTGTCCTTTGAACGGACTCATCGGGTGTGCTGCGTCTCCAATCAGGGTCACGGCACCTTTTTTCTC
The DNA here is from genome assembly GCF_025947265.1 of Flavobacterium sp. N2550. NCBI lineage: Bacteria > Pseudomonadati > Bacteroidota > Flavobacteriia > Flavobacteriales > Flavobacteriaceae > Flavobacterium > Flavobacterium sp. N2550. Next base: position 2,406,925 of record NZ_CP110007.1, read on the forward strand.
TAGTAATTCTGACTCTAATAATTCACGGTCGTATACGGGATAGCCAGAAATCTGGGCTTCCAATGTTGCCGCTACAATTTGCGGGATGGGATCGTGCCATTGCGTCCTGCGACAAGCTTCTTCCTTGAGGGCTTGAGGTCCTTGTGCGCTTAATGCCTTGGCTTCTTCTTCGGACATTGGGAAGCTTAGCTGCCACATTACGGAGTCTGAAGTATACGGCATGATGTAGATGCGCTCGTTGCCATTGGCGGTTTGAAATACCGTGGCGGAGTCGAGCAGGGAACTCGTCGGGTCTTTGAGAGCTTGTAAAGGACAGATACCCAATATCACAATGCAGTCCAGATAACGCAAAGGGGCGATATCTTCGCCAAGCAGCAGTTTCCGCACCGAACTGCGGATACCATCGGCTCCGACTAAAAGGTCTGCCTTGGAGCTTTTTATTTCTCCATCAACTTGGAAGTTTAGCGTAACGCCTTGATCTTTATCTTGCTTAAAATCGATTAATTGATGTCCCCATTGTACGGCATCCTGTCCGCCGAGCTGCTCTAATAGTGCCAGACGCAACGATTGCCTTGCGATATGGATGTTGGTGCGTTTTTGTGATGTCTTTGCTTCGGAGGACAGCCATTTTCTGATTCCCCATTCGCCGATTACTTTTCCTTCTGTAGTATGAACCAGATGCCTGGTAGAGATTACGCCTTCTTCTAACGAGAAAATGCCGAATCCTTCAATGGCTTTGCTGGCTTGCTGTAATGTGAGTCCGTAGCCTTGGGAACGGGCGGCAAAGTTGTCGTCGCGTTCGAAAAGCGTAAAAGGAATTCCGCGGTGCAGGCAGGCTACTGCTAATGCCACGCCTCCAATGCCGGCACCAATAATAGCGATGTGCGGGTAGTTTTCTTTATCTGCCACAGGAGGAAAGGCAGCTGGAATCAATCCAGATCCGGAACAATTCAGGCAAGAATATAGAGGGGCTTTAGGGCGGACAGGGGCTGTTCCTTCGCCATTATTTTTTTCAAATAGATCGGAGGCTATTTGGTATTGCAGCCGGACTTTCTTGCTCAGCCTTCGGCTTTTTTTGCCGCGTCCTTGACATTCCTGGCAGATGGTCCAGTTGGTTGGTTTGTCTTCTACTTTTTTCACTTCCAATAACAGGCTTTTATAAAGAGTACATGCAACTATTGTTCGATAATTCTTTTACGGTGTTCTATTCCCCATTCTGTCAGATAATTAATTATCGTTCTTAGGGTTAGGCCATGATCCGTAAGTTCGTACTGTACTGTTATGGGTTGCGTGTCTAAAACCGTTCGCTTGATTAGTTTGTTTATTTCTAATTCTTTTAGCTCTTTGCTCAGCATTTTGTTGGAAATGCCTACGACATCATTGAGTATATCCGAAAATCTCCTTTTGTTGTAGTAGCAAATAGAGGAGAGGATGGAGATTTTCCACTTGCCACTCAGCACATCCATTGAATCCTGGACAGCCATCATTTCTTTTTTGTGCTGTTGTTCTACACGAGGTTTACATTCCAATTCCATACGGTGTTACTTTGTTACCTGTTGGTTACTATTACTTTTGGTAACAAAGTTACTTAAATAAATGTAATGTCTATAGCTTTGCATCTCACTTTAAATAAAATAAAAATGAACAGATTAAAAGATAAGGTAGCCATAGTTACAGGGGCATCAAAAGGAATAGGCGCTTCGATTGCAAAATATTTTGCCGCAGAAGGGGCAAAGGTTGTAGTGAATTATGCTTCGAGCAAAGAAGACGCCGAAAAAGTAGTCAGCGCAATAACCGATCAGGGAGGAATAGCCATTGCAGTGCAGGGCGATGTATCAAAAGAAGCTGATGTGGCTAGATTGCATGAAGAAACCAAAAAGGCTTTCGGCACGTTGGATATTCTGGTAAACAATGCAGGTATTTATTTGTATGAGCCTATTGAACAAGTATCGGCAGAAACGTTCCATCGTTCTTTTAATATCAATGTCTTGGGGTCCATACTTGCCATACAGGAGTCTTTGAAGCTTTTTGGCGATAAGGGAGGTAACATTATTAATATCAGTTCGGGAGCGAGCAACTCGCCTTTGCCTACCGGGTCGGTTTATTCGGCTACAAAAACAGCGTTAGATGCTATTACCATTTCGTTATCTAAAGAATTTGCAGGAAGAAATATCCGTATCAATTCTATTTTGCCGGGTATTGTAGAGACTGAAGGTTCTCATAGCGCAGGATTTATCGGCAGCGAGGCGGAAGCAAATTTTGTTTCTAAAACACCGCTGGGCCGTACGGGACAACCAGATGATATAGCAAAAGTTGCCGTGTTTCTTGCTTCTGATGAGGCGGCATGGATTACCGGAGAGAAAATCACCGTTGGCGGAGGCGTCTATGGTTTTTAAAGACAGAAGATTAATGACAGTAAAAAGGCGACCATTGGTCGCCTTTTTAAGTTTTGTAAAATAAAATTCTACCACGGAATTTCTCCTGTTTCAGGATTGGTTTCTTCGCAGAAAAATTTTCCTGTTACGCCATCGTTGCCTATCAGGGCGTATTTTACTATTCGTTTTCCAGCATCTTCCACCGTGCCTGTGCCTCTGTTATAGTTTAGATCGGTTTTTGTAAAACCAGGACTTACGGCATTGATCTTGAAATTGGTATCGCCCAATTCGTAAGACAAGTTTACGGTGTACATATTTAGGGCGGATTTAGAGGATAGATAGACCGCTCCTTTATGGTTGTAATATTTGTAGGATGGATCGCTGTGCAATGTAATAGAACCTTGGCTGGAGCTTAACATTACAATCCTCGGCTCGTCTGATTTTTTTAGCAGATCCAGAAAGGCCTGCGTCACTCTTATTACGCCATAGACGTTGGTTTCGTATACTTCCTTAAAGATGTCAACGCTAGTATCGGTTGCGGTCTGCGGGATAAAGTTTCCGTCTTCTTGTAGTTTTACTCCTGTAATTCCGGCATTGTTGATGAGAACGTCCAGAACATCTGTCTTTCTACCGATTGCCAAACGGGCTTCTTTTACGGATTCGTCGCTGGCGACATCCATCTGGATAGCTTCTGCATTAGACAATCCTTCCGATTTTAATTTGTCGACTGCTTGCAGTCCGCTTTCCAAATTTCTACTTCCCAGATAGACATAAAAGCCTTTTTGCAATAATTGTCTCGCGGCCTCAAAGCCAATACCTTTATTAGCTCCTGTAATAAGTGCTTTTTTCATTTTTGCTGATTTAAGATTAACAATGCAAAGTTGGCCCTGAAAAGAATAAAACCATTTACCATTTGGTAAAAAGCGATTTTCAGTCCAATCCGACTCTGTGCATGCAAATCAGGATCAACGGATGTTCTTCCTGATTCGGCTCAGCGACTGCTGCGTGACGCCTAAATAGGAAGCGATATAAGAAAGTGGAACGCGATTGGCGATAGAGGGAAATTTTTCTAAGAATGTCAGGTATCGTGTCGTGGCATCTTCTGAAACCAGCGGACTTCTTCGGTCTAGTTTTTCTATGAGTGCCTTTTGGATAATTTTATTGACAATAGTGTCCCATCCGATAATAGTATTGGACAGTTCTTCCCAGTCTTTTCGGGAAAATACGAGCAGTTTACATTCGGTAACAGCTTGGACGTATTCTGAAGCAGGAATTTTTGCCTCGAAATGGTGCCAGTCAACAATGAGGTGATTTTCGTCGCCGAAATATTTGGTAACTTCTTCGCCCTTGTTGTCGTAATAGCAGACCCGCAGAATCCCTTCTAAAATAAAGCCGACCTGGTTTGGAATTTTTCCTGCTTCTGAGAAATATGCCTCTTTCTTAAGTAAGAGTTCCTCAGTTTTGCTGCCGATGAGGTCAATCTGCTGTGTGTTCAGGTTTCCGAATTGCAATAAGAAGTCTGTGAGTTCTTTCATGACGGAAAATTAGTAAATAGGATCTTTACAGGATTTATCAAATGGTAAAAAGTTTGCACAGACACGGAAGTATTGCAAATTATGTCTTTGTTTTCTAGTAGCTGGGTAAAATAAAAAGGGACAAAAGATAATTTATCTTTTGTCCCTTTAGTGACCTCGACTGGATTCAAACCAGTAACCTTCTGAGCCGTAATCAGATGCGCTATTCAGTTGCGCCACGAGGCCTTAATGCGGGTGCAAATATAGGAAATTATGTTTATCTTGCAAATCAATTTTGAAATTAAATGTAATAAAAATGTCAATAGAAAAGTACATCCGTGATATTCAGGATTTTCCGAAACCTGGAATTGTTTTTAAAGATATAACGCCTCTTTTGGCTGATTCAGAGGCTTCAAAAGCGTGTTTGGAACTGCTAATCAATGGCTTAAAAGATAAAAAGATTGATAAAGTTGTAGGGGCAGAGAGCCGCGGCTTCTTTTTTGCTACGCTTTTGGCGTATCGATTGGGAGCGGGGTTTGTTCCGGTGAGAAAGCCGAAGAAGCTTCCGTTTACGACCATTGCAGCGACGTATGAACTGGAATATGGCACCGATACCTTAGAAATGCATACCGATGCTATAAAAAAAGGCGACAGAGTATTAATCCATGATGATGTTTTGGCTACTGGCGGAACGGCAAAAGCGATGTGCGAATTGGTTGAAAGGCTAGGCGGGGAAATCGTACAGTGTAATTTCTTGATGGAGCTTACGTTTCTCAACGGCAGAGAGAAAATCAAGCAGTATGATATCTTTTCTCCCTTGAAATATTAATCTAACGCATGGATTGTGACATAATATTTCCAGGCAATGATTGCTTTTTGCCATTTGGTTGCCTTGGCTAAGTCTAAGCCTTTCTTGGTGTAGTTGGGCAGCAGCCACTTGTTTAGTTTTGCTAATAGTTTGAACATGACTTTTCTTTTTATTTAAAGATACAAAAAAAGGCTGTCTTTTTAGGACAGCCTTTTGCTTTCTTGTTTTGTCTTATCTTAAGTTTTTCTCCATTTGTTCTTCCATCTGTTTTGCATAGGCTTCCATCTGCTCTTCGAAGATTTCCATTTTCTTTTCAAACTCTTCCATTTGTTTTTCGAAGTCTTTTGAGAAGGCGGCTTCCATTTCTTCACCATATTTTTCCATGGCTTTTTCGAATTTTGCCATTTCGCCGTCTTTAGCTTCCATCTTAGTTTCAAATTCCTTCATCTTTTTCTCAAATTCTTTCCATTCTTTGCTGTCTTCGTTATAAGCAACAGTTGGAGGCGTTGGAGGTGTTGGGAATTGCGGAACCGGCGGCGTATTTGGCATTGCTGGCATTGCAGGCATTACTGGCGGTGTTGGCGGAATAGGAGGTGTTGGCATTTCAAGCTTGTCGGCTGATACTACTACAGAAGATCCGTTTGTAGTTCTGCCGTAGAATGTGTTTTTAGGGCTAGAAATAACGACTTTATCATCTTCTTTTTTCAACACAAAAGGCTGGATCGGTTCGTCGCTTTTTAGGTATGAATTTCCTGAATTGCCATCCTTGTCTTTGTAAGTTGTCTTGATAGCCACGATTTCCTTGTCAGCATTTCTTTTGACTTTTGAAAACTTCACGTCGATCCCATTATTCTTCTTAAAAATCTCTGATTGCAGTTTTAAGTAGTCATCCGTAGAATTTTTATCGACCTTGAATTCATAAGGATTTGTTTCCTGGATTGCTTTTTTTGAAGATTTCTCCTGTGCTACGGTTTCCACTTGAAACTGAAGCATGAAAACTGTCAGTAATGGCAATACGATTGCATACTTCCATGAATTTCTCTTTTTTGATTGATCTGTGTTTAACATAACGATTCGCTTTTTGATTAATGATTGAAAAAAATGATTAGTAATTGGAATGCAGTGATGAGGTGCACTTACTTTTAATAATGTTTTTTGGTATATGATTCGGTCCGAAACCATTTTTAAGGCTGTCGAATCGGCAATAAATTCTAGGTTTTGGACAATAGCTTTTTTATGCAACCAAGCAAAAGGATTAAACCAAAAGGCAATGCAGAATAGTTGGCTTATGATCATGTCGGCCGAATGCATTTGCGAGCTATGGACTTTCTCGTGTTCTAAAATGTTATCTAATTCTTCTTGCTTGAAACGGTTTGAATTATAGACGATATAATTAAAAAATGAAAAAGGCGACTGTATTCTATCCGTATCCACAAGCTTAAAACTGCCGCAAGTTTCAATCGTCTGGTTTTTAAATATTTTTTTCAGTGCCCAAAAGTCTCGAATAAATTTTCCTAAGAAGAAAAGCATCCCGATAAGGTAGATTCCGGCTACAACATACAGCCAGTTAATCTCAAACGAAGGCTCTTGAATTATTGGTGGTATTTCGGTTTTTTGAAAATCACTAACGTAAGTCATAGGATATGCCCCTGTTTCTACGGGTACATAGTGCCTTACGACAGGTTCTGTCCACACTATTTTTTTGAAAATAACAAGCGGCAAAGCCAATGAGGTTAGTATCCCAGCCAAGAGGAACCATCTGTTAGACGTAAAGAATGTCTCTTTTCGCAACAGGAAATAGTAGGCTAGAAAGAACACGGCCAATAGGGCAGATGCTTTTGCAAAATAGAGGATGAAGTTTTCCATGCTTATTTCTTTTTTTCGATCATGTCTAAAATCTCACGTAATTCGTCGGCAGAAATCTTTTCTTCTTCGGCAAAAAAGGAGACTAGGTTTTTATAAGAGCTGTCAAAATAATTGTCAATTGCTGTAGTCATAAAACGTTTTCTATAGTCTTCAATGGCTACGATAGGATAATACTGGTGCGAGTTTCCGAAAGCTGTATGCGATACGAAACCCTTTTCTTCCAATATTCTCACAATGGTTGAGAGTGTGTTGTAATGTGGCTGGTCTTCTTTGATTTCGGCCATTATCTCTTTTACGAAAGCTTTTTCAAGTCTCCATAAAATGTGCATTACTTCTTCTTCTTTGTTTGTTAATTTTTGCATCTTTCTTTTTTATTTTTTTGGAAGTCTCCCGAACGTTCCAAGAGAGAACGTCCAAGAGAAATACCAATCTAACTCTTTAACAGGACAAACTTACAACTAAATTTTTAGTTTGCAAACTATTTTTTTAGTTATTGAACTGTTTTTTTAGTTTTTTATATTCTTTTTATTTGTAAATAGTTGATATTTAGTGTGTAATAAAAATTAAAGATACAGGCTAAATTAATCAAAAATGTAATACAGAAAGTAAAGGAATTTAGAAAAACAACTTTGTTATCTAAAAAATAGGCTATTTGTTTTTTAAGAGCATTCGTTTCAAGTAAAGAATGCTGGCGCAGGAAAGAAGACCCAAAGCTCCCATAACGATCCAGTTGGCATGGAAACCATAACGATTGATTATTGCAAAGCCTAATTTAGCACTTGTGATATGCGCCAAGCTAAAACTCATCGTAAACAAAGCCATATAGCGCCCTTCATGCCCTTTTGGAGCGCGACTCATTGCAAAAGCATTCGAGAAAGGAAAATTTAGCATTTCGCCAAAGGTGATAAGAATCATGCTGACAATCAATATCCCAACCCAATTATTGAAAAGCAACACAAAAAAGCTTAAACCGAATAGAAAAGTTCCCCACAAGATAATTTTTAATCGACTTACTTGTTTTCTTTCCAAAAAAGTGACTGTGGGCATTTCCAAAAAGAAAATCAAAAGTCCGTTTAAAGACATCAGCAGTCCAGTTTGGAATTCTGTAATGTGATACCATTTAGAATGATACAGAGGTAAAGTAGTGAACAGCTGAAAGAAAACCATTGCAGTTATATAGCTGCTGAAAAGAAAAAGCCAAAATGGAGCATCTTTGAAAACGGAATCTACAATAGCTTCTTCAAAATTTTTATGATCTTCATAAGGTGATTTCTTCTTCTCCTTGACTAATAATGCAAAAAGTACTATTGAAATGATACAAGAAGCACCGTCAATCCAAAACAATCCTTTGTAGCCGATTCCCATAATAATCAAGCCGCCTAATGCTGGTCCTGCTGCAAATCCTAAATTCACGGCCAAGCGTACCAGCGTAAAAGCGCGCGTTCTATTTTCGGGTTTGGCGTAAGCTCCCAAAGAAACATACATAGCAGGTCGAAACATGTCAGCAATAATCATAATCCCAAACATAGAAAAACACAAACCTTCAAAAGAAGTCACGAACTGTACAGAAATCAATAACAATCCGCTTGTCAGAAGACTGAAAATCATTATTCTGTAAAATCCTATCTTGTCCGAAAGTTTTCCACCTAACCATGAACCAATCATGGAACCACATCCAAAACAGGCAATAACCCATCCAATATCGTTATATGAAAAATGCAGATCTTCGTTTAAATATTTCGAAAGAAAAGGCAGCACCATAGTTCCTGCCCTGTTGATAAAAGTAATCAGTGTAAGTATCCAGATTTCTTTTGTAAAGCCTCTAAAAGAATCGATGTAGCGTTTGAAAGCTTTTTGGAGCATTGAATTGTGAATTTGACACAAAGTTACAAAGTTTGGATTCCTTTTTTTAGAATCTGTAATCGATTATTTTGCTTATTTTTGCCTAAAATTTAAAACCGTGAAAAGCTTTCTAAACCTTTTGTTTTTGCTGGCAGCTGTGGTTTCATCCGCGCAAAAAAGTTTTGTAAAAGATTCTGTTATTGCTTTTCAAAAAGAAATCAATACAGAATATGCTGATTCTGTAAAAAGTCCATTGCTCAAAAAAGATTGGAAGGAATTCAAGTCGTTGGATTTTTATCCGATCAGCGAAAAGTTTTTTGTAAACGCAAAATTTGTAAGGACTCCCGATGAAAAACCTTTTGAAATGCCGACGACAACATCTCGAAAGCCAATCTATGTAAAATATGGAGAAGCGCATTTTTCGATCGACGGCAAGCATTTCAAGCTGAATATCTACCAAAGCCAAGATTTGAAGAAAATTGACAAATACAAAGACGCACTTTTCTTGCCTTTCACAGATTTGACTTCGGGCGTGGAAAGCTATGGCGGTGGAAGATATGTCGATCTGAAAATTCCTGAAGGCGATACGATTGCGATTGATTTTAATACAGCATACAACCCGTATTGCGCTTACAATCACAAATATTCTTGTCCGATTCCGCCACAAGAAAATGACCTTAAAATTGAAATCAAGGCTGGCGTGAAAAAATTTAAAAAATAAGTTTTGCTATACAATCTCCATACGCACAAATTCTCAAACCATCCCGATTGTCTTGAATTGGTGAATCAGTATCCGCAGGAATTTGATGAAACCATTCCGTTTTATTCGATAGGAATCCATCCTTGGTATATTGTAGAAGATAGGATAGAAGAAGATTTGGGGATTATTGAAGAAAAACTGCAATCTGCAAATTGCTTGGCAGTAGGAGAATGTGGCTTGGACAAAAGGATTGAAGTTCCGTTTGATTTGCAAGAAGAAGTATTCAGGAAACAATTGCTTTTGGCAGAAAAATACCAAAAGCCAGTTGTGATTCATTGCGTAGCTTCTTTTCAGGAATTAATTGCAATTAAAAATGATTTGGGAATAACGGTTCCGATGATTATCCACGGATTTTCAAAAAACGAGCAGCTGGCAAAACAGCTACTAAGCAACGGATTTTATCTTTCTTTCGGAAAGTATTTGTTGAGAAATCCAGAGTTGGAATCGGTCTTTAAAAATATTCCTGACAATCAGTTTTTTTTGGAAACCGATACCCTAGATGAAACCATTGAAGAGGTGTATGCGATAGCTTCGCGATATAAAAGCAAAAGTTCTGATGAATTGCAGGAAATCATCCGATTAAATTTTGAAAAAGTTTTTAAAATACAGTTATAATAAATTTAGAAAAAATGGCGCAGTGGACAGAAAGGGCTGAATTGCTATTCAAAAAAGAAGGTCTTGAAAAATTAAAAAATTCAAATGTATTGATTGTCGGAGTAGGTGGCGTAGGCTCTTTTGCGGCCGAATTTATCGCAAGGGCAGGCGTTGGAAAAATGACCATAGTTGATGGCGATGTCGTAGATATTACAAACATCAACCGACAATTACCAGCATTGCATTCTACAGTTGGCGTATCAAAAATAGATGTAGTTGGCGATCGTTTGATGGATATCAATCCAGAATTACAGCTTACGAAAATAAAAGAATTCCTTTCCCCTGAAAGAGCATTTGAAATCGTGAGCAATGATTTTGATTATGTCATGGATTGCATCGACAGCGTGACGCCAAAACTCAATCTTATCATTGCTTCTAAAAGAAAAAAGATAAAAATTATCAGCAGTATGGGCGCAGGCGGGAAGATGGAAGCTGCTAAAGTAAAAGTTTCGGATATCAGCAAGACCAAAAACTGCTATCTGGCCAAAGCCATAAAAAGAAGATTGAAAGAAGTAAAGATTGACAAAGGCGTAAAAGCCGTATATTCTTCTGAAATTCAAGATGCTTCTAGCTTGAGAATGACCGATGGCAAGAACTTCAAAAAGTCATTTTATGGAACGAACAGCTATATGCCTGGGCTTTTCGGACTCCATGCCGCAGAAACGGTAATCCGTTATTTATTGAAAAAAGAAGAACACAATTAAAATTTTCTACCAAAAACACACAACACAACACAACAATGATAAAAACAGTAATTTTTGACATGGACGGCGTTATCGTTGATACGGAACCGGTTCATAGATATGCCTATTTCCAGCATTTTGACGAACTAGAAATTTCCGTAACAGACGATATGTTTGCGACTTTTACAGGAAATTCTACTCGTAATGTTTTCCAGAAATTAAAGCACGCTTTCGGTTTGGACCATGACGTAGAAGATTTGATACAGCGAAAAAGAAATATTTTCAACGACGCTTTTGATACCAAAAAAGACCTGCACCTTTTAGAAGGAGTTGAAGATTTAATTAAAGACCTTTACCAAAACGGCATCCAGCTTATCGTGGCATCGTCGGCTTCAAAGGTTACGATTGAGCGCGTTTTTAACCGATTTCATCTGCATCAGTATTTTTCCGATATCGTTAGTGGAGAAGATTTTCCGAAATCAAAACCGCATCCGGCCATTTTCGAACATGCCGCTTCGTTATCCATAGCTAAAAAGGAAGAATGTATTGTTATTGAAGACAGTTCCAACGGTATTGAAGCTTCAAAAGCAGCCGGAATTTTTTGCGTAGGTTATAACAGCGAACATACCAAACTTCAGGATTTGTCAAAAGCAGATCTGATTATCAATCACTTTAACGAGCTGAACGCCGAAAAAATTAAGAATTTAAAGTAAAACAAAATGGTTAAAACCGTGATTTTTGATATGGACGGTGTGTTAGTCGACACTGAGCCAGTTCACTATGATGTAAGCCTATTGCAATTCAAAGATTTAGATATAGAAGTTCCCGATGAAATGTACCATACGTTCACAGGGAATTCAAACAAGATGATTTATCAGAAGATAAAAGACAGATTCCAGCTGGCACACGAGGTCGAAGACCTGATTGTAGCTAAAAATAAGCTGTTTTTAGAAGCGTTTGACAATAAAGAAGACTTGCACCTGATGCCCGGCGTCAAAGACCTCATCATTGACTTATACGAAAATGGAGTACAGCTGATTGTAGCTTCTTCTTCGGAAATGGCGATTATCAAAAAGGTTTTCGAGCGTTTTGGACTGAATCCGTACTTTACGCACAAAGTCAGTGGTGAAGATTTTCCAGAATCCAAGCCAAATCCCGCGATATTTTTAAAGGCGGCTTCGTATTCGAAAGCGCCCATAAACGAATGTATTGTTATTGAAGACAGTACCAATGGCATTACAGCAGCAAAAGCGGCAGGTATTTTTTGTATTGCCTATAAAGGCAAAACTGCAGTAGGACAGGACCAATCGAAAGCTGATATGATCGTGACTGATTTTAGCGACCTGAGTTTTGAAAAAATAAAAAATATAAATTCGCAATGATTAAGGAGGCTATCCGACAGCTTCCTTATAAACTTTCAGGCATCTTTCTCTGGCTTCTTTGTGATCAACAATCGGTACATAGGTTAGTTCTTGGAATTCAGGTACCCACTTTTTGATGTATTTGAAATCCTTATCAAATTTTTTGACTTGCTCGCTCGGATTAAAAATCCTGAAATAAGGTGCCGCATCAACGCCAGAGCCAGCAGCCCATTGCCAATTCCCGATATTGCTAGATTGTTCATAGTCTAACAGTTTTTCTGCAAAATAGGCTTCGCCCCAGCGCCAGTCAATCAACAGATGCTTGCATAAAAAGCTGGCGACAATCATCCTTACGCGGTTGTGCATATTTCCGGTAGCATTCAATTGGCGCATTCCGGCATCAACAATAGGATAGCCGGTGTTTCCTTTGCACCATTTTTTGAATTCATTTTCGTTGTTACGCCACTTGATATGGTCGTATTTGGGACGGAAGCTTTCGGTAACCGTATTGGGAAAATGCCAAAGAATCTGCATGAAAAATTCTCTCCAAATCAGTTCATTCAAAAAAGTATCTTTTTTATGCAGTAATGCCTTTTTTACAATTTTTCGGATGCTCACAGCGCCAAATCGTAAGTGCGGACTTAAATGTGAAGTGCCGTCGATACTTGGGAAATCACGAGTTTCTTTATAATTTTCAATAACCGTATCAGAAGTATTAAAATCTTCAACTGGAATAGTAGATTTTAGAAATCCGATATCTTTCAACGTCAGAAAAGGATAAGAATGGTGAACTATTTGTCGCATTTTTTTCTCTGAAGGAAAAGAGTCTATTGGTTTATCTCGAAGATTTTCTTTCCACTTTTTAGAATACGGAGTATAAACGACATACGGCGTTCCATCTTCCTTCACGACTTCACTTTTTTCAAAAATAACCTGATCCTTAAAAGTATGAAATGCAATGTTTTTAGATTTCAAAAGGTTTTTGATTTCGGAATCTCTAGTTCTTGCATACGGTTCGTAATCATGATTGGTATAGACCGCTTTTATAGGGTTTTCAGAAATTAACTTTGTAAAAATATTTTCAGGTTTATCATAAAAAATGGCCAGTGATTTTCCTGTTTTTTCGAGCTGATTTTGGATTTTTTCCAGCAATTGCGAAATAAAAGTTACCCGGGCATCATCTTCTGGAAGTTCGGGCAGGATGTTCTTGTCGAATATAAAAATAGGAAGAGTCTCGTCGGCGGACAAAGCTTCCCACAATCCTCGATTGTCTTCCAATCTCAAGTCGCGCCTAAACCAAAATATATTCATAGCTTATTGCTTAAATTCACCAAAAAGTTCTACAAGTTTGTTTCGTCTGAAGGCAAAAATTTCGTCAAGTTTTGGCTTTACTAGAAAAGGATGCGCTAACTGGCCTAAGAGTCCCATGGGTACTTTATAATGGACAATATCTTCCATCTCCACGCCGCCAGGAATAGGAGTCAGGAAATGTTTATGATGCCAAAACGCATAAGGCCCGAATCGCTGCTCGTCGACAAAGAATTTTCCATCATGGACGTGCGTAATTTCGGTAACCCATTGCATTGGAATACCAAAGAGGGGCGTAATCGTATAATGGATGATCTGGCCTGCAAACATTGCTTTTTCATCGCCAGAAATCGTCTTGAACCCCATCGATTTTGGAGTGATTAGTTCTAGGTTTTTTGGATCGGCAATAAATTTCCAAGCCTCATCGACAGTGATTGGCAGCTTTTGTTTTGTATGCAGCGTATATAATTTCATACTGCAAAAATATTATATTGTTTAATTAAAAGCTAATATAGTTAAACAATATAATACTTTTTTCTTGGTTTTATTTAACAAATAAGTGATTTGGAATTATTAAATTCGCAGACATTAAATCAAAAACTATAATTTATATGAAAAAGATAATTATTGCTGCAGGATTGCTTCTAATTACTTTAACTGCTGAGGCACAAGTAAAAACGCCACAGCCAAGTCCAAAATCTGATGTAACGCAAGTGGTCGGATTAACTGAGGTGCACATTGAGTATTCTCGTCCAAGCAGCAAAGGAAGAACTATTTTCGGAGACTTGGTTCCTTTTGGAAAAACTTGGAGAACTGGAGCTAACGGTAATACGGTAGTCACTTTCAGCGAAGATGTAAAAATTGGCGGAAAAGACTTACCTAAAGGAAGCTACAGCCTGTTTACAGTTCCTAAAGCAGATTCTTGGGATGTTATCTTTTATAAAGACACCAACAACTGGGGCTTGCCAGCAGAATGGAACGAAAATAAAGTAGTTCTTAGAACAACTGCAAAACCAGAAAACCTAAACAGAAATGTGGAAACTTTGACGATTGCCGTCAACAATATCAGCAATGATTCAGGAAGCTTGGAAATTTCTTGGGAAAAAACTCTTGTAGCGGTTAAGTTTGATGTTCCTACGCAAAAGACAGCGATGGCTAGTATCGAGTCTACATTATCAGGACCTTCTGGGGATGATTATTTTGCTTCTGCACAATATTACTACCAATCTAACGGTGACATGAATAAAGCTTTGACTTGGGTAAATGCTGCGATTGAAAAATCAAAAGGTGATGCACCATTTTGGTATTTAAGACAAAAATCGTTGATCCAGTCGAAATTGGGAGATAAAAAAGGCGCTATCGAAACGGCTAAATTGTCTCTGGCTGCTGCTGAAAAAGCAAACAATGCTGATTATGTAAAAATGAACAAAGACAGTATTGCTGAATGGAGCAAGAAATAATAACTGTTCTGTTATAATTTATATTAAAGCTGATTGCATTGCAATCAGCTTTTTTTATTGTTGCTTGGTATTAGAATTTCTGAAATATTGCACCGTTACCGAAACAATAATCGTGATGATAACTCCGATAAAGTTCAGCCATAAGTAGCTCAATTTTTCTTTTCCAGGAGGGAAGATGTAGATGGCTAGATAATAAATTATAAATATCGCAATCTGGCTGAAAACTGCGGCCCAGAAAATGGCTTGTGCTTTTACATATTTTATATAGAAAGCTACCAAGAAAATCCCTAAAATAGTACCATAAAATATAGAACCGATGATATTTACGAACTGGATCAAGTTTTCAAACAATGTACCAAAACAAGCAAATAGGATAGCAATCATACCCCAAAGCAATGTAAATCCTTTGGAAGCTTTCACAAAATGCGCTTCGGACTTTTCGGTTTTGATATTTCTTTTGTAGATATCGATTACAGTTGTCGAGGCCAAAGAATTGATTCCTGCAGCAGTAGACGACATCGCCGCGCAGATAATTACGGCAAGCAGAAGTCCTATAAATCCTTTTGGAAGGTAATGGATAATAAAATGAATAAATACGTAATCGCTATCTGTAGTCTTGTTTTTCTTGTTGGCTTTGCTGATCAAGACTTTAGCATTCTCGCGAAGCGTTTTTTCTTTTTCTCCTAACGCGATAATTCTGTTTTTTAAGACTTTATTGTCGGTTTCAATATTTAGCTGATTGACATACGCCAATGTTACTTCTTTTTTCTCTGAAGCGATATCCACCAATTCGCCTTCTAGCTTTTTATAGTCGGTGGCATAGAAAGACTTTTCGATACTCGCCTTGCTATTTGGATTGAAATTGATTGGCACGGACTGGAACTGGAAAAAAACATAGACCATAATTCCGACCAAAAGAATGAAGAACTGCATCGGCACTTTTAAAAGCGCATTAAAGACAAGCCCCATTTGGCTTTCTCTGACCGATTTTCCTGATAAATAACGTTGTGCTTGAGATTGGTCAGTCCCGAAATAGGAGAGGGCCAAGAATAGGCCTCCTGTCAATCCGGTCCAAACGGTATATCTTTTTTCTTTATCTAAAGAAAAATCAAGAATATTCATCTTGTCGTTTACGCCGGCAATCTGCAAGGCATTATTGAAAGAAACTTCTTTTGGCAATAAGCTCAATATTATAAAAAAGGCAATGAACATTCCCGACATGATGATAAACATCTGCTGTTTCTGGGTAACGTTGACCGCTTTTGTGCCGCCGGTCATCGTGTAGATGATGATTAAAATACCGATGACAATATTCATCAGATTCAAGTTCCATCCCAATATAGACGACAATACGATTGCTGGCGCATAAATTGTAATTCCAGTAGAAAAGCCTCTTTGTATCAGGAATAATATGGCTGCAAGCGAACGAGTCTTAAGGTCAAAACGTTGTTCTAAAAACTCATAAACGGTATATACTTTGAGCCTATGATAAATGGGAATAAAGGTGATGCAGATGATAATCATCGCCAACGGAAGCCCGAAGTAAAACTGCACGAAGCCCATTCCGTCATTAAAAGCCTGACCTGGAGTAGAAAGGAAGGTAATAGCGCTGGCCTGGGTTGCCATTACAGAAATTCCTACGGTATACCAAGGAGTCTCATTGTTCCCCAAGATATAATCCTGCACGTTTTTGCTGCCTCGAGTTTTCCAGGCACCATAAAAGACAATGAAAAAAAGCGTAATGATTAAAACTACCCAGTCGATTACCTGCATTTATGAAAAATATTGCATTATAAAGTAAAAAATCAGAATGTACAGGGCGTTCATTACAAGCACCAAAGTGTAATTTCTTTTCCAGCTTCTTAATTTCTTTTCTTCCATTATTTTATGATTTTTCCTTTTTTCCTACGGAAATAAGATTGGTAAAAAGCTTAAATGCACCTGGAACGCCGGCTGGCAATTCCCTAAAAAAGCTTAATCCTGTGTAAATATAATATCCTTTTCCGTAATTCGCGATTAAAAGGCTGCCTTGTTTTTCAGATTCGCCTAAATCTTTCATGCCAAGGATAGGCGTGAACTCAGGCGCCCATTTATCAGGGAAATATAATCCTCTTTCTTGAACCCAGCCTTGGAAATCGGTTTCTGTTATCTTATTAGGATGATTTAAAACGGAATGCGTTGCGTTCAGAAACGAAACTTTTGCATTTTCATCGGTAACCCTGTCGCTCGAAAGATTCAGTTCGTACGGAGAAAAATCCGGTACATTGAATCCGCGTCTTCCAGAAGTATTGTATTGCACGATCAGATTGCCGCCATTTTTTACATATTCCAAAAGATAGCGCTGTTTGAATTGCAGGTCAGAAATTACGTTATACGCACGGATTCCCATTACGATGGCGTCAAATCCAGCCAAAGAAGTTTCTGTAATTTCATTCGGCTTTATGATTCGTACGTCATAACCGATTTGTTTCAGACTCTGCGGAATTTCATCTCCAGCACCTTCAATATAACCGATAGTCTGTCCTTCTCTTTTAATGTCCAATCGTACGACAGAAGCTTCGGAAGGCATTAAAACAGATTGTTTTGGAATATGATCGTACTGAATGGTGGTCAGTTTCTGTCCATATTTTTTTCCTTCAGAAGTGATTACAGGCGAAATGATTCCTTTGTTTTCTGAAGCAGGAGGCGTGACGTTGAAAATAACAATCTTTTCGTCATTTTTCATGGCGATTTCAAAATCGATAGTTTCAGGAGAAACCTTCCAGCCTTGTGGTACTTGAAGGCTAATGCCGCCTTTTAAGTTTGCTTTTCCTGCTTTTATCTTTACAGAAATTGGCTTTTGTCTAGAATCTGGGAAAATAGTCACATCATCCAAAACGAGCGCTGTTGCTTCGGGCAGGACTTCAAAAGGCTGATATACTTCGCCTTTTTCAGGATCTGAATATTTATAGATAATTTCTCTGTAGACATCAAAAGGCTGTCCTGCAATTTTCAGGCTCCATTTTAATTTGAGCTTTTCAGTATCCGGTTTTCCAATCAAGGCCATGTCTTTTACGGAATACATTCCTAAAGTTCCTTTTTCATTTAGCCAATAAGGGGAGGTATAAGGTGTTCCAAGCGCGGTACGTAATTTCTTTTCGGCTTTGAAGAGACTGTTTTTATCAAGCTTTTTGCCTGAAATTTTACCATTTTCAGGATTATTTAGAAAGCTGACATCGATCAATTCGATATCTTGGCTGCTTCGATTTACGGCCTCGAGCCTCAATATAAATTCATTATTTGGATTAGTGCTTTGTTCAGAAGCAGTACCTTCTAAGAACAATCCTGCAGAAGCCAAGATAATAGTTTCAAGTTCTTGTTTTTTGATGGTTTTCCAATGCTCGTCTTCTAACTTGCTGATGAGATTGTACGCTTCAATCAATTTTGGAAGGTGTACGGAAGGATCATTAAAGTTGAAATTAGCTTGGACTTCATTTAGTATCTTTCCGATGGCTTCGCCACCTTTGACTCTTGTCCAAGTGGTGTTTATGCCATCAAATAAATTGTTTTTGTCTTTTGGAAAATCACCTTTTAGAAATTCTATATATTCCATTTCGTCGCCGCGAGTTCCTAAAGTACCGAAGCCTTGGCATTTGTGCTGGCTTCTGCTTAAGGCGGCAATTTCGCCATTGCTTTTACCTTTTATTCCAAAATAGACGCCTGCGTTGATTGCAATCATCTTGCTTTTGTCTGCCTGCTCAAATTTTTCTTCTGAGCCGTAAAACCACCATGAAGTATTAAAAAATATTCGTTTTGGCTGCCAGGTTTCCCATGAAGTGAGCTGTTCTGGATAGCTTTTCTTGTTTGCGGCCAAATCAAAAGCCTCCATGCTGAGCATAGCAGAAGCGGTATGATGTCCGTGCGTGGTTCCCGGACTTCTATGGTCAAAGCGATTGATAATAATATCGGGCCTGAATTTTCGGATAGCGAGAACGACATCGCTTAAGACCTGATTTTTGTCCCAGATCGAAAAAGTTTCATTTGGTTCTTTAGAAAATCCGAAATCATTGGCACGAGAAAATAGTTGTTCCCCGCCATCAATTCTTCTGGCGGCCAATAGCTCTTGAGTTCTTAAGACGCCAAGTAATTCTCGGAGTTCGGCACCTATTAAGTTCTGTCCGCCATCGCCTCGAGTCAAAGAAAGATAGGCCGTTCGG
This sequence comes from Flavobacterium sp. N2550, assembly GCF_025947265.1. Lineage (NCBI taxonomy): Bacteria > Pseudomonadati > Bacteroidota > Flavobacteriia > Flavobacteriales > Flavobacteriaceae > Flavobacterium > Flavobacterium sp. N2550. The sequence continues at coordinate 2,425,752 of NZ_CP110007.1, forward strand.
GCTTTAATTTCATTAGAAAAATAAGAAATAAGCTTGGTGTTTTCATCATCTGGATGTGCGGCTACGTATAAAACCGAACCTAGAAAATTTAGTTTTTGTACTTGTTCGTAGATTTCGCCAGAATTTAATTTCTGCGGCTGTTGAGCATTCAGAATACCGAATGAAAATAGGAAGAAAAGTAGGGTGTGGTAAGCAGTTTTATGTATCATTTTAATTTTATGGAACTCAGTAGCTTCAAATATAATAATTAATTTTCCTGTGTGTTTTTCTAGTTACGACTTTAACAAAAAAGAGAGCCTTTGGCTCTCGATTTATCTAGTCATCGTGATGATGTCTGTGATGTTTTTTTACTTTGTGTTTTTTGTAGTGCTTGTGATTGTCGTGATAATGGTGGACATCTCTTACTACTACCGTATGTGGCCTGTTGCCTCTGTAATATTTTACTCTATGCGTATTAAAATGTGCATAAGGCCTTGCACCATGATAGTCTGTTAATACAACTTTATAGCCGTTGTAAAGATCATAATTTCTGTATCTGGCTGGTAAGTATCTGCCTCTAATCCAGTTTCCATTGCTGATGTAGATAAAATTAGAAGCTCTTACATCATAATAGGCTTCAATGTCTGGAAGATAATAGTAATTCGCTTCGGTATATCCGACAGGGCCCCAGTCTGGACGACTTCCGATACTTACATTTACTGATACTTGGGCTTGAAGAGAACTCGCCACAAATAAGCCAAATCCTACGATTAATAATTTTAGAGTTTTCATAGCTGCATTTTTTTTAGGTTCTTATATTGACCGAAATTCAACAACTATGCCACTCAGATTTTATTAAGAAATATTTAACTATTCATACGGAACGGTTTCGGGCTTTCCAAACTCGAAATTCTGCATTCCGAAATCGGTTGTCTTAAGAGAGTTGGTCTGCATATTGCCGCTTCCGTCTTGTGGTACCGAAGGATAATAAGAGAAAGAAAATTGGAAGGTGTTAAATACCAAGAAGTCGTTGCTGATGAGCACTCCGATTCCTATTTGTGAATATGCTTTTCCCTTGTACAAGTTATTATTTTCATTGCTCAAGATTCCTACTGTATAGGTCAGGAAAGGATTAAAACGAAATCCTCCAAGATTCCAAGGCGAGTAGGATTGTGTTTGTAACATAAGGGAAGCTTTTTTTGTACCACGCAACTTGTAGCTGTTAAATCCCGGAATACCGTTTTCTTCATTAAGATTTACCCTATCTGCAATAGTTGGAAAACGATTATTCCCTATCACGAGCTTTGGTTTTACGAACTGCCTCAGTCTCCAATCGCCTAATTCGATAAGGTTGGTGAAATAATTCGCTTCTACCGAAAAAACAGTCTGTTGGGTAATCGGACCTCTGAAAAAAGTGCCATACTCGACATTGGTGCTGAAATAGCCCCATCTGAAATATTGCCCGAATGAAAAACGCCCGCCAAGATACAAACGGTTGATATGATTTTTGTTTTGATACCCTACCGTCAGCGCATAAACTTTTCCGATGGCAACGTCTTCCGTAATGCCATAATTGAAGAGGTATTTGTCTTGGATAAATTTTCTCGAAGTCACACCAAAACCCGCAAGATAAAAGTTCTCATCAGAAAAAAACTTAAGGCTATCATAAGCAGGAGTAGGGAATTCGCTATAATTTCTTCTCAAGAATCGGAAAGAGGTGATAAAATTAGTCGTCCTGTCTTCTTCGGAATTTCCTTTGAAAATTTGAAGCGATTTCCCGACCCAGGCATCTTGCGTACCGACTTTAAAATTCTGCGGTCCATATCGGCCTGTTGCATCAGGCAGCGAATCTACCTTGAAATCTTGAGCGATATAAATTCCAGCTCCCCATTTTGCAAAAGCAGAGAAAAAAGGTCGGTCGACCGTAATGCTTTTCGAGTAATTATTATGTTCGTCGACGCTATAAGCAAGCGATGTCCGGATATAAGTATTTAATATATTGGGAACAGTATATCGCGTACTGATGGCGCTTCTTCCGTTATCAAATCGTTGCCTGTATGTATTGTCTAGTTCGTGTCCGGTTCCTAAGAAATTGCGTTCCGTCAGCTCGAAAGTAGTTTTGGATGTTGAGCCTGAAGCATTCGGAATCAAACTCCAAGAATCGAGCGCCCTGATATAAACATCGACAGAATCCGAGCCTGCTCCTGCAAATTTTGTAGTGATGTCCACGGCTCGAATATACCTCTGACTTCTGATCAAACGTTCTGATTCTTTCACCAAAAGTGAATCCAATGGACGATTTTTTTTGATAAGCAGCAGGTTTTTTATAGTAAGCCTGCTGGATCTTATATGAATTCTGTTTCCGAATCGTTCAAAACCATTTCGTGCTTTTTTGGTCGAGTCTTTTTCTGAAAAACCAAACGGATCGAGCGTAGTAATGTGTATGTTTCGGATAATTTTTCCTTCGTATTCGCTATAATTTTTAAGCACGACCTTGTCTTTCGGCTTATTTTTAGGTTTTTTAGAATCTACTGGCTTAAAGATAAGTTTGTGGAGAAACTTGGTAAATCCTCTTTTTTTAGAATAGCGCTCAATGTTGCGGTAGCCTCGCAAAGAATCCTTTTTGGCCGGCTTTTCTTGCGCATGCGACATTTGACAGCAGCTGATTGTCAATAGCAATAAAAAGAATTTTAATTTTCTGAGCATTGGCAATTTTACAATTTGGGATTACCTTGATTTGTGAAGTTACAAAATAGGAATCAATTTTTAAGCCAATTACAGCTAATCTGTGAATTCTTTTTCCTCTCGCGTCGTATTTACAATAGAAACGCCTTTTTGCAGCAGCAGATTATTCGGATAAGTGACGAGCTCGCCTTCTTTGGTTCTCAAATAAGTGTGGAAAGCCTTGATGTCGTCGATTTCTGCCTCAAAAGGAAAATCTTTATCGTGTATCCTGATCGTATCGCCGATCTTAAAAGGAAAGGAGAAGAAAAGGATGATTCCGGCAGTTATATTGCTCAGTATAGACCATTGCGCAAAAAAAGCAACGCCAATAATGGTAATAACCGAAGTAAACGCCAAGTAGATGTCGCTCGTACGGACGCCCCAAATGATAAAAATTCCAGCCAATGTCAGCGCCATGATTACGATGCTGATGTACTTGCTGACCAGTATCGCGCGGTGTTCATTGATTTCTGCATGCTTAGCGTAACGCTTTATCAAAGTGGTAATGATAAAACGGATGACCATTACGCAGATCAGTAAGATGATGGTGCTTATGATTTTAGGCGTGTTTTCTTCAAAAAAGGACATTCTCTAGCGGTTTTTCCCAAAGTTAGTAAAATATTCATAAACTTTATGGACAGGAAGACCGACAACATTCGAGTAAGAACCTTCTATTTTACTAATTCCGACAATGCCGATCCACTCTTGGATGCCATAAGCGCCTGCTTTATCGTAAGGCTTGAAATTCTCCAGATAATAAGCAATCGCCTCATCGGAAAGAGTACCAAAAGTAACTTTGGTAACTTCGTTAATAACCTCTACTGTGCCATTGTGCTTGAAGCAGACCGAAGTATATACCTCATGGGTTGAATCCGACAAAGCTCTTAGTATATTAAATGCATCGTCGTAATCTTTTGGTTTTCCCAATGCTTTTCCATTATGCCAGACAATGGTATCGCTGGTGACCAAAATATCTTTAGGCCCTAATTCATCTTGGAAAGCTTCAGCTTTTAGGATTGCTAAAAAATCCGTGATTTCAGAAGCTTTAAGATGGTCGGGATAGATTTCTTCCACCTCTTTCAGGCGCACTTCAAAATCGAGGTGCATATCCTTGAAAAACTGCTGCCTTCTTGGCGAGCCCGATGCTAAAAGGATGGTATATTCTTTTAAGTGAGAATTAAGCATATTTGATGTTGAAATTGATAACGGCAATAGAAAGAATTCCGAAGAAAATCACAAGCTTTAATACTTTGCTCAGATGATGAAAGTCCTTTTGGTTTTTTGCCCCGAACATTTTTACTGTGAAATAGATCAGCGGTGCCAGAATGAACACAAAACCATATCCAGAAGCGTAATATAAATTATTTGAAAATAAATGTTCGTTGATATAATAGATGATCAATCCCAAAGGAATAAAGCTCAATCCTAGTACTACTTTTGCCGTTCTAGCAACGCCAAGCACAATCGGAAGCGTATTCATTCCTTGGTTATAATCGCCATTCACGTCTTCTAAATCTTTGACAATTTCCCGAATGAAATTGATAATAAAGGCGAAAACAGCATAATCAATCAATATTCCAAAAATAACGCCCATGTTTGCTTGATTTTCAGGAACAATCATTGGCAGCAGATCGAAAATTCCAATAATCAGAATGCTTAGAGAAAGCAATAGCGCAATGATGATATTGCCAATCAGCAAAGTTTGCTTCACGCCATTAGCATACACATAAAGCGTGGCCGCTATGATAATAAACACGGCTGCAAAATTTGATTTGTGGATGGCATTGGCCAGATAAAAGCCAATTCCTACACCTACAACATTTAATGCAATATAGATGTTACATCCCATAGATTCTGAAATCTGTTTTCCTATTACGACATCTTGTGGTTTATTGATTTCGTCTGTTCCTCTGTCAAAAATATTATTAATCAGATAACCGCCAGCAGCGATACATACTGTTGAAAACACCAAAAGCGCAAACTGCCAGTCATTTAAAGCCAAAGGAATAGATTGCGACTCCAAAAAGCCATATCTGAAAACCAGCTGCATCAGCGCAAGGAGGATAAGATTTTGATAACGTATCAGTTTTAAAAAAGACATGGTTTCTTTATTTAGAATGTGTTTTTGTTTTTATTAATCGTGTTTTCCGTTAAAATATTGCATCCACTTTCCTTGAACGCGCATCACTTGCTCAATAACGTCGCGAACCGCACCACGGCCGCCGTTTTTGTGAGAAATATAGTTACAGATTTCTTTAATTTCTGGGCTCGAATCCAGCGGACAGGTAGGCAAACCTACAAGCTTCATGACATGATAATCAGGAATGTCATCGCCCATATAAAGAACCTGCTCCGGCTTTATGTTGTATAATTCGATATATTCCTTAAAAGTCTCCACTTTGTCCGGACAAGCCAGATGGATATCCGTAATTCCAAGATTTCGCAATCGGATTCGGACGCCTTCGTTGCTGCCGCCAGAAATAATGCAGACATGGTAGCCGCTTTCTACAGCTGCTTTCATGGCATAGCCATCGCGGATATTCATTACACGTAGCATTTCGCCTGTTGGGGTGATATGGACAGAACTGTCGGTCAGAACTCCATCGACATCAAAAATAAAAGTCGTGATGTCGTTCATGATTTCCTTATAGCTTTTTGACATTGGATTGTTGAATGGATTGGGTTAGTATTTTGTAAATTTCTTTTTGCATGTTGTTGGTCAGTAACGCCAAATGTGCCTGTATCGTATTTTGGTCGTTTCTTTTTGCCGGTCCCGTCTGCGCTTCAAGAGGAGAGAGATGTTGAACCTTTTCGGCCGTTTCTGCAATCAAAGGTTTTAATATTTCAAACGGAAGCTGGTGTTCCGCACAAATTTCTTTGCCAATTTGATACAGATGGTTCGTAAAATTATTCACAAAAACAGCGGCCACATGAAGCGATTTCCTTTGATTAGAACTGATAAGATAGTGTTTGGCATTGATCGCTTCGGCAAGATCTTCTAATGTAGTATAGTCGTCATCGACTTCACTTTCAAGGCAGATTGGTATTTTAGAAAAATCCACCTCTTTGTCTTTTGTAAAAGTCTGCAGCGGATAAAAAACACCCCTGCGGTTCTTGGAATCCAATTCTTCTAAAGGAACACCTCCAGAAGTATGTACGACGAATCGGTTTTTAAACGGAAGATTCGACGATACCTCAGCAATAGCGCTATCGGAAACAGCAATAATATAAATGTCTGATTCTAAAAGTTGTTGCCAGTTAGTAGCGATTTTGGAATCGTCAACCAAATGCGAGACGCTTTCTTTCTGTCTCGAAAAAACCTGCTGCAGCGCAATCGTATCGCTTTTTAGAAAAGCCTGGATAAGATGCTGTGCCACATTCCCGGAACCGATTACAGTTGCTTTAATCATGGCGCTAATTTAGGGATTAGTTATGAAATATATTGCAGTGTTTTTATTTGAAAGTTTTCGAAAAAGGTTTAACAGACTCTTACGAAAGGCTTTGCGTTTAAATCGCTACATTTATAACAGCCAATTAATGAAGAAGAGTATGAAGAAGTTTAAATTAGCTGTCGAAGCCTGCCTGGCTTGTTTTGGTGCCTGCGAACTCTGTGCCGCGCTCTGCATCGAAATGAACGACAAGAACCATCAGCGGTGTATTGCCTTATGCCGTGATTGCGCAGAGATATGTATATTGTGCGTTAAGTTTTGTTCGAGAAATTCCACCTTTTCCAGCGGTTTAATGAAGTTGTGCGCCAAGATTTGTACGGCCTGCGCGTTGGAATGTGAAAAATTCAGCCACCATTCTCATTGTAAAGAATGCGCCGAAGCTTGTAGAAAATGTGCCGCCGTTTGCAGTTTTAAATGGTAAGTGATATTACAGCAAGATAATTAAGTCGCAAATTTCATGCAAACGCATAAACTCAATTCTATTTAGAAAAAATTAACAAGGAATTACGAAAACGCATGAGCAGGAACAATGGTTGTATCAAACATTTTTCCTTACTTTTGTGGCACTTTTTAAACTACGTAATTCCACTCTCATGGATAAGATTTTTTCCTTCCTGTTTTCCACCCGTTTAATGGCTGTCTTGTTTATTGTTTTTGCGGCCGCTATGGGAATCGGAACTTTTATTGAAGATGCCTATAACACCGATGTCGCTCGAATTTTGATTTATAATAGTTGGTGGTTTGAAGCAATCATGTTGCTCTTTCTGATTAACTTCCTCGGAAATATAAAGAAATACCAATTGCACAAGAAGGAAAAATGGACCACATTACTGATTCATCTTTCCTTCATTTTTATTTTAATAGGTGCCTTCGTGACCCGCTATATCAGCTATGAAGGGATGATGTCGATTGCAGAAGGAACTTCTGAAAACCAGATTTTTTCTGAAAAAACCTATCTAAATGTTTTTGTAGACGGTGAATATAAAGGCGAAATGAAACGCCGTGCTGAAGAAAAAGAATTACTGCTTTCGCCAGTTACAGACAATCATTTTTCGATGAAAGGCAAATTTTCTGATACGCCTTATGAAATCGAATACAAAGATTACATCATGAACGCTCATGAGGTCATTAAAGAAGACCCATCCGGCACCTTATACTTAAAAATGGTAGAATCAGGCGATGGTTCGCGCCATGAGCATTATCTGAAAGAAGGCGAAGTCCAAAACATACATAATGTGCTTTTTGCTTTCAATAAGCCTACAGATGGCGCTGTTAATGTTACTAAAACAGGCGATAAATATACGTTCAAGGCTCCGTTTGGCGGACAATTTATGAGAATGGCAGACAAGATGCAAGGCACTGTCGTAAAAGATTCGGTACAAGACTTGATGTTCCGTTCGTTATATAATGTAGGAGGCGCGCAGTTTGTATTCCCGGATGCAGCTATCAAAGGAAAAGTAGGATATGAATCCAATAACGATTATAAAGACAAAAAAAGCGACGATGCTTTGATCGTGACCATAAAATCTGGAGGAAAGACTCAAGATGTGACTCTAATTGGTTCTAAAGGAAAAATGGGCGAGCCGCAATCATTTAAATTAGGCAACCTTGACTTCACATTATTCTTCGGAAGTAAGGTCTATACGTTGCCTTTTAAAATTAAGCTGAATGACTTTATCGCAGAGAAATATCCTGGAACTTTGAAAAGCTTTTCTGCGTTCAGAAGCAAGATTACCGTCGAAGATAAAAAGCCTTATGACTATGAAATCTTCATGAATAATGTCTTGGATCATGGTGGTTATCGATTCTTCCAAGCTTCGTATGATTATACCGATAATCATTTGAGAGATGCTTACGAGCCAAATATCACGGTACTTTCTGCCAATCACGATTTTTGGGGAACTTGGATTACCTACATAGGATATTTCCTTCTATACATAGGATTGATGGCGATTTTGTTTGATAAAAATTCAAGATTCGGAATAGTGAAGAAAAAACTAGATAAGATTAAGGCTAAAAAAGCCAAATTGATTACAATTTTGCTATTGTTTGTAAGCGTAGGAAGCTTTGCACAGCACGATCATAACGCGCCCGGGCATAATCACGGAAAAGGAAATGCTGCGCCGCTAAAAAGAGCCATGCCGACAGAAAAGCAGATTGATTCGCTTTTAAAAATTATTGAAATAAAACCAGAACATGCAGAAAAATTCGGAAGAGTCATAATTCAGGATGATGGTGGAAGGATGAAGCCTATTAATACGTTCTCTTCAGAATTATTGCGAAAAGTAAGTAAAAGCGACCATTACAAAGGCTATAATTCAGATCAAGTATTCCTGTCGATGTCGCAATATCCAGAAGTTTGGTTCAACGTGCCTTTTGTGTATTTGAAAAAAGACAACGACAGCTTGCACAAGATTTTAGGTGTTGACCTAAAAGCAAAATACGTTCCTTTTATCAGTTTCTTTGACGAACAAGGAAACTATAAGCTGTCGCCATATTTAGATGAAGCCTACAAAGCCGCAATCCCGAATCAATTCCAAAAAGATTTTATTGATGTCGACAAAAAAATAGTCTTGTTGAATGCAGCTCTAAGCGGAAAAATCTTGAAAATTTTCCCGATTCCTTATGACAAAGGAAACAAATGGGTTTCTTATCTAGAACTTAATGAGACAGGAATTACAGGCATTGATTCGACTTACACGAAAAATGTCCTTCCAGCCTACATGAATGTTTTGGATGAAGCAAGAAAAACGGGCGGTTACAAGCAAGCTGACGAAATTTTAGAAAGTATTACGCTTTTTCAAAAGAAATATGGAAAAGCTGTTCGTCCGAGCGATGACAAAATCAACTCTGAAATCCTATATAACAAGTATGACATCTTCAAGAAATTGTATTATTTGTATATGATGGCGGGTGTTTTCATGCTATTGTTCACGATCGTAAAGATTTTCAACAGCAGAAAAGCGATTCGCATAATCGTAAAAGCTTTTCATATCTTGATCGGATTGTTGTTCGTCCTGCATACGGCCGGATTGATCATGAGATGGTACATTTCTGGACATGCTCCTTGGAGTGATGCCTATGAATCGATGATTTATGTAGGCTGGGCGACGATGTTCTTCGGATTAGCTTTCGGAAGAAAATCAGAACTGACCGTAGCTTCAACTGCTTTCGTTGCCTCGATGATTTTGATGATTGCACATTGGAACTGGATGGATCCGGCTATCGCTAACTTACAGCCAGTATTGAATTCATATTGGTTGATGATTCACGTAGCCGTAATTGTAGCAAGCTACGGACCATTTACATTAGGAATGATACTCGGATTAGTGTCGTTATTGCTTATGTTTTTTGCTAACGAAAAGAACAGCAAGAAACTAGAACTTAGCATAAAAGAAATAACTTATATCACAGAATTATCACTAACCGTTGGTTTGGTCATGTTGACCATCGGAAACTTTTTAGGCGGACAATGGGCCAATGAAAGCTGGGGACGTTATTGGGGCTGGGATCCGAAAGAAACTTGGGCATTGATCAGTATTATGATTTACGCATTTGTTATCCATGCTAGATTAGTACCAGCATTAAAAGGGACATGGATTTTCAACGTGTTCAGTGTTTTTGCCTTTTATTCGATCATGATGACGTATTTTGGAGTGAATTTCTACTTGACAGGATTGCATTCGTATGCGAGCGGAGATAAAGTAGTTACGCCTAATTTTGTTTTCGTATCAATTGGTATTGTAACCTTGATTTCGATTTTGGCGTACTTCAAGCAGAAAAAATATTTAAGAAGTTAAATACTTACTATAGAAAAGCCCATAATTTGATTATGGGCTTTTTATTTAACAAAAGTTTAGACGGAAGGAATTTCCTAATTATCTAATTTTATAAAAAATAAAACAATGAGAAAAATAGCCTTCGCCTTTGCACTCATAAGCTGTTTTGCCTGCCAGCAGAACCAGGCACAAGAGAAAAAAGCAAAAGCACCAACGCAAAAAAATAAAACAATGGCCAAAGAAAATATCTACCAGTTTAAGGTAAAAGACCTAGAAGGAAAGGATTTCGATTTCGCTTCTTTGAAGGGAAAGAAAATACTGATTGTCAATACCGCTTCAAAATGCGGATTAACGCCGCAATACAAAGATTTGCAGGCGATTTATGATCAGTATAAAGACAAAAACTTTGTAATTGTAGGTTTTCCAGCTAACAATTTTGCTTCTCAAGAACCAGGAACGAATGAAGAAATTGGTGCTTTCTGTCAAAGAAATTACGGCGTGACCTTTCCGATGATGGAGAAAATTTCCGTGAAAGGCGATGATATGAACGAAGTTTACAAATTCCTAACGCAGAAATCTAAAAATGGATTGCAAGATTCAGAAGTAGAGTGGAACTTCCAAAAATACCTTATCAATGAAAAAGGAGAATTGGTAAAAGTGATTTCTCCAAAAACATTGCCGACAGATCCAGAAATTGTAAACTGGGTTAAAGCATAAAGACTTTCAAAATTTTATATACTAAGGCTTTCAGAATTCAAAACTCTGGAAGCTTTTTTATTTTAAGATCAGCTGCATCAGTTGTACGTCCAGCCATTTTTCAAATTTATATCCGGCTTCTCGCAAAACACCTGATTTTTCAAAGCCGAATTTTTCATGAAAAGCAATACTTCCGACGTTTTCTGCATCAATCAGTCCGATCATTGTATGCAATTTTTGCTTTTTGGCTGTATCAATCAGTTCAGATAAAATTTGTTTTCCTATTCCTTTGCCAGAGAGTCCATCTTTTACATAAACAGAATGCTCAACCGTGAATTTATAGCCGATTTTCACACGGAAATCGCCATATGTCCCAAACCCTAGAACGTTCGCTTTTTCATCAACAGCAACCAGAATTGGAAAACCGTGAGCCTGTTTTTCTTCAAACCAAATCAGCTGTTCGTTCAAAGTTCGGACATCGTAATCATAGATGGCCGTTGTGTTTAGGATAGCATCATTTACAATTTCTAAAATGCCTTCTATATCTTCAATTCTTGCAGGTCTGATGCGGCTTTCCATGTCTTGATTTTTTTCACTTCCAAAGATAGAAAAACTTGCCAAGAATGTACGGAAAGCCTTTGTAATTTGTACCTTTGATGTATTGAAATACTACAGAATGATCTATCCAAAAATACCTCTGGCACAAAGCATACTCGAAATCTGCAAGGCCAAAGGACTTACCGATATCGTAATATCTCCAGGTTCCAGAAATGCCCCATTAACTATTGGTTTTGCTAACAATCCCGACTTCAAATGCTACAGCATAGCTGATGAAAGATGTGCTGCTTTTTTTGCTTTGGGAATGGCACAGCAGACGAAAAAGCCGGTGGCAATCGTTTGTACTTCAGGTTCTGCGTTGCTGAATTATTATCCTGCAATCGCAGAAGCTTTTTACAGTCAGATTCCTTTGGTGGTGATTTCAGCCGACAGGCCTCATGATAAAATCGATATTGGAGACGGACAAACCATTCGCCAAGAAAATGTATACGCGAATCATATCCTTTACAATGCCAATTTAACTGAAGAAGCGACGCAGGAAAACGACCTTAAAATTGCAGACGCCATAACTTTGGCAACTGTCAAAAAAGGGCCAGTTCATATTAATGCTCCCTTTGAAGAACCTTTGTATGAAACGGTTTCTGAGCTTTCGATAAATCCGGTTATTTCAGAGACTACTTTTGAAGGCCCAAATTCTGAGGAAGATATAAGCTCATTTATTTCACAATGGAATACTTCTAAAAAGAAATTAGTTTTGGTTGGAGTCAATGATCCTAATGCTATTGACGAAGAAATCATACACCATCTCGCCAATGATCCGTCGGTAGTTGTTATGACCGAAACAACTTCTAATTTGCACCATCCGAATTTTATAAACAATATCGACACTATCATTACGCCTTTCACAGATGATGATTTTAAAGAGTTCCAGCCAGAAATTTTACTGACTTTTGGTGGAATGGTCGTATCGAAAAGAATTAAAGCTTTTTTGAGGAAATATAGGCCTAAAGCACATTGGCATATCGATACGCTGAGAGCGTATGATACTTTTGGTACGTTGAGTAAACATTTTGTATCAGAACCTAACGAATTTCTGAAACAATTTCTATCAAATTCTACTGTAATTTCCGACTATAACCAAAAGGCACAGGATTTAAAGAAGTTTAGGAAAGAAAAGCATGATTTATACCTTTCTAAAATTCCATTTTCAGATTTTACTGTTTTTGAAAAAGTAATTCCGAGCCTTCCAAAAAACAGCCAGCTACAGATCAGCAATAGTTCTGCGATTCGCTACGCCCAATTGATTGATATCGATCCGACAATTGCTGTATTTTGCAATCGAGGAACAAGCGGTATCGACGGAAGTACCTCAACAGCAATAGGAGCAGCGTTGGCAAGCAGACAAGAAACCATCTTAATTACAGGAGATATAAGCTTTTTGTATGACAGCAATGCATTATGGAATACTTATATTCCGAAAAACTTTAAGATAATCTTGCTTAATAATGGAGGCGGAGGCATTTTTAGAATTCTTCCAGGACATCAAGAAACGCCGGTTTTTAATACCTATTTTGAAACTTCTCATTGCCTGACTGGAGAACATTTGGCTAAAATGTATCAATTTGATTATTTTACGGCTAGTGATGAAAGTAGTCTAGAAAACAGTCTAGGAGAATTTTATGCAAGCGAAAGACCTTCAATTCTTGAAGTTTTTACGCCGACATTAGAAAATGACAAGATTTTATTGCAGTATTTTAAGGAATTGGTCTAGAGTTTAATTAGAGGTTTTAATCGCATTTAAGTTTTTGAAAAATCGATAAACAATATAAAGTATCGCAAGAATATTAATTACGTTCCAAATGTTAATGCCGATTGCAGAGATTTTTTGAAGTAAAGTCATGCTTTCAAAACTCCAATATTCGCCTTTGCTTTCATCATAAAAATCATCATATCCCATCAGCAATAGTCCAAAAATCATATATACGATAATATCAATCGCAATAATGCTCAGGCCTATAATAAATTTTCTAAAAGAGAATGTCAACTTACTCATGTTGTATTTGAAATGAGCAGTAAATATAAGAAATGCAAAGTCTTGTTTCTTAATTTTAAAGAAGTAGCCCAATTTATGGGTAACATTTGTACCTTTGCCCTCTGCAACTTAGAAACTTTGCAACTTTAAAAAATGATTGAAATAGGAAAATATAATACGTTGACAATTGACCGAGATACACAAGTCGGTTTGTTTTTGACGGATGGAAAAGAAGATGTTTTACTGCCAAACAAATATGTGCCAAAAGTATTCGAAATAGGCGAAGAGATTACTGTTTTTGTATATCTTGACCACGAAGAAAGACCTGTGGCTACAACTCTAGAACCTTACATACTGCTGAATGAATTTGGACTTTTGAGAGTGAATTACACCAACCAAATCGGTGCTTTTATGGACTGGGGAATGGAAAAAGACATTCTCGTTCCATTTAAGGAACAAGCTCGTCCGATGGAGAAAGGAAAGCGTTATCTTGTCTATCTTTATATGGATGAGAAAACGAACCGCTTGGTCGCTTCGAGCAAGACAAACCAATTCTTGAATAACGATAATCTTACTGTTGAAGTAGGCGAGGAAGTCGATCTGATCGTTTCTCACATTACAGAATTAGGAATCAACGTTATTATCAACGAGCAGCACAAAGGCTTGATTTATAAAGATGAAGTTTACGATGATGCTATCCGTACAGGCGATAGGCTTCGCGGATACGTCAAGGCAATCCGTCCAGATAATAAGATTGATGTTGCTTTGCAAAAGCAAGGTTTTGAAGCCGTTGAGCCTAATACAGAAAAGATTTTAGATGAGCTTCGTGCCAACAGAGGCTTTCTTCGCTTGAACGATGCCAGCCATCCTGAAGATATCAAGACTGTCTTAAAAATGAGCAAGAAAACCTTCAAGAAGGCTATTGGCGTGCTGTATAAACAGAAACAGATTGAGATTAAAGAAGATGGAATCTACTTGGTAAAAGAGTAATTGAAGCTTCAATATAAACTATAGTAACGCTTTCTTTTCTAAGGGAGCGTTTTTTTATTTTTCGTTTCCAAGCTATTAACTTCAAATTAAGGTTTATATAAAAACTATTTTATACATTTGTATATACAAATATTGTAAGATTTGAAACGTTCGGATTTTATTAAAACAGTAACAGGAGGAATAGCTATGGCATCATTACAGCCTTTTTATAATTGGACACAAGAGTTAAGCGAAGAAGATATTAAACATCCCGTATTGTTCATCGGTCACGGATCGCCAATGAACGGGATCGAAGACAATGAGTTTTCACAGAATTGGGCGAAGATGGGGAAGGAGATTCCAAAACCAAAAGCCGTTCTGGTAATTTCGGCACATTGGCTGACGCGAGGAACGCACATTACTGCAATGGATAATCCGAAAACCATCCATGATTTTGGAGGATTTCCGCAAGCTCTTTTTGACGTACAATATCCAGCAAAAGGAAATCCAGAATTGGCCGAAGCAACGGCAAAGCTGATCCATTCTACCGATGTTGGATTAGACCATGATTGGGGATTGGACCACGGAACATGGACCGTCGTACGACATATGTATCCCGATGCTGATATTCCGGTACTCCAATTGAGCATTGATTATGGAAAACCGGCACAATACCATTACGATTTGGCAAAACAGATTGCCTCATTGCGAAAAAAAGGCGTGCTCATCATAGGAAGCGGTAATATGGTACACAACCTTCGTATGGTGGCTTGGAATAAATTACAGGAACCAGAATACGGCTTTGATTGGGCTATAGAAATGAATCAGGTTTTTAAAGAGAAAATCGAAAACCGCGACCACAAGGCATTGATAGACTATGAAAACCTCAACAAAGCGTCGAAATTAGCAATCCCGACGCCAGATCATTACTATCCGCTGCTGTATTCGCTTGCTTTGCAGGACAATCAAGAAAATACGACTTTTTTTAACGATAAGCTGGTTGGAGGCTCATTAAACATGACTTCCGTGAAAATAGGCTGATTATCTTTCGGTTGTTTCCAACTGAAGGACTAGATTTTGATATTTTCGACTTAAAGAAAACATTTTTTCTGCAGCAACCATAATAATTACCGGAATTAGGAAATACTCAGTTAGATTTTCTATGTAGAGCAGGTAGGTTGTAAGGATGAACAATCTTGAATATTCAAGATAGTAAATCCATTTTCGCTGTTCTAGCAGAGCGCCGCAGTTGATCAGCGTAATCATGATAAAGGAAAGCCCAAATATTTTGTCATAAAAGCTTAAATTCCCAAAGTAATACGTAAAACCAGTCAGGACGATAGTGCTGATAGCCAATTGTATGTAAAGGTAATTCCTGAATTTAAGGCGATGGCTCCTGTCGGTTTTGTCCTGAAGGAATTTTTTCTCCAACATCGGCCGAATATCTTGGTCCATTGCAGCTGGACTTCCAAATACCGCATTCCAGCGCGTTTGAAATCCTTTGGAGCGTTTCCATAGTTCATAAATTTCAAAATAATAGTGAAAATGTTGCCATAAGAAACTGTAGCTTTTCAGCGGATGCGTTAGTCCGTACTTAGGTTTTTCTTCTTCCTCCTGAAATGTGCCGAAGATCCTGTCCCAAAAAGTAAACATGTCTCCATAATTTTTGTCCAAGTATTTTTCATCAGAAGCATGGTGTACGCCGTGTACAGAAGGCGTCACGAAAACATATTCGAGCCATTTGATGCGGCCGATGACTTGCGTGTGCGTAAAAAACGAATATGCTCCATGAACGATCAGCATCGTGATGACCATTTTTGGATGGAATCCTAAGAAAGGAAGAATGCACCAAAACCCGGTTCTGATAATTGCTTGAAAAGTGGTAATCCTTGCGGCGGCTGTAAAGTTAAATTCTTCGCTATGATGATGGACAATATGGGCGGCCCAAAAAAAGTTTACTTCATGCCCAAGCCTATGATACCAATACCAAACAAAATCAGTAGCGAGGATTAATCCTACCCAAATCAAAAAAGTGCTCGGGATATCAAAGATTTTGTAATGTTCGTAAATATGATAAAAAAGCTGGTAGAAGCTTGCCGCGATAAAAAGATTGATGAGCCGTTCTGCCAATCCGATGCTGATATTGGAAACCGAGCTTTCATAATTGAATATTTCAGGACGTTTCCTACGTTGTGCCAATTTGTATTCTAAATATACGAAGAGGAAAAAGGCCGGCATCGCAAATGCCAGAAAATTAATGTTTTCCATAATTCTTTTTTGAAAATTAGTATTCTAAATAGCTCATTTTTAAAGCTTTTCTAGAGTAAAGTTATCAAAAAAAGTTCCAAAGCTTGCAGTACGACTTATCAACCGATGTTGATAAATAGCCTAAATTTTGGGCTGATTTACGGAAAGAAGAAAAATTAAAAACATTCACTGAACATTAAGCAAAAGATGCTTTTCAAAATTAGGGATTGCTCAATTTCTGGAAGGCAAAATTTAACAGTTTTTCTATTTTATTTCAATATGGGAATTGATTTCTAGTAACGCATCGATGAAGGCTTGCTTCTTTTTTGGAGAAATGTAGATGTCATCATATTTGTTGTATTTTATGATGAGTCCTTTCGAACCCAAACCCGGTTTTAGGTTCGACTGAATCATCCAGCCCCTTTGATGTTCGATCGTATGGATTCTGTAAATATCAATCTTTCCTCTGATTGGTCCAGATTTGTATTTTAAATAAGAACCTTCTAGGCGATAATTTGTATCTACTAAAATCCAGATAAGCAATGCAGCACAAACAGCACAAATGATAATCGGAATAAAAACAGTTCCTTCAATGTCGTTAGGCGTCATAAAAGGGAGAGCAATTAGGAAGGCTACCACAAGCCATAAAAGCGAAACTGTAGGAATATGATAGTCGGTATTAAATTTTTTCATGTCTTAAATTTAGGAAAATATATAAAACAAAAAAATTCGGGATTGAAAAATCCCGAATCCTTCTTTTAAGATAGAAGTATTAGACTCCTAAATCTTTTTTAGTTTTTTTCTGAAGGGCATCTTTGTGCAATAAGACAGAAATTGCTTTTAATCTCAAATAAGGAACACTCATGTAAACGTAGCCGTCATTTCCTAGGTTTTTCGTTCCCCATGAATTTTTTACTTTGTAATAAATGTTTCCGTTTTGGTCTTTCACTTTCCCGACAATATGCATCAAGTGATCATCAGTTGTATTGTAATTTTCAAATTCTTGCTGGCGGAATTCTGGCGTGATTTTTTTCTCCGGCTTGATTTCGGTCAAGATTGTTTTTTCATCGGCATCGTTTTCAGGAACTACGGCAATTCCGTTTCTTCCAGAAAAAGTTTTTTCGCTCACATCAGCATCCAAAGCCAAGGTATACCCTTTGTCTAAAGCATTGTCTATATTCTGTACAAATTCATCCAGTGGCATGTTGTAAAAGCTTCCGTTAGAGAAATTATCTGGAATATCTAGGATAAACGTTTTGTAATACGGCTCGTTTGTGAACGAAGTAATCGTAATGTAATCTTTCAAATTCAGCTTGGTCATTTCCAAAAAGCTCTTTGGTGTATATTTTTTTCCGTCATAGGTAAATTCAGTTACATTCGCACCCATGTATTTGTCAAGGATTGCCTCAACATCCGTTTTCCATTTTGGATCTAGTTTTTTAGAAGGATCCGCATATTTCTTCAACAGATCTTCTAATTCCTTAGCCATTTTTGAATGGTCATGCTTCGTAGCACTTCCTACCAATCCGGAATAAGCCGTCAAAGGAACGATACCAAATTCCATAGCGCTGTTGATTACGTCATGATTCAAGCCTCCTTCGCCAAATTGCGCTTTTCCCTGACGCATCACATAGTTCCAAGCCTTTTTTGGATACGTATTACGTACATTATACATCTCAGAAAGATCAATTTTCTTTCCTAAAACACGTATGATTTCGGCCTCTAAAAAAGAAGTAGAAGAGAAACTCCAGCAGGTTCCTGTAATGTCCTGAGAAATTACAGGAGTCGCTTCAATGTCTTTAATGGTTTGGAATTCATACTTTTGTGAGTAAGCCGAAAAGGCGAATGCTAGTAAGGCAATAGGTAAGAAAATCTGTCTCATTTATATTTTAATTTTTGTTTATTCGTAGTCTGTGAAAAATGATTTATTTTTACGCTAAAATAATATAAAAATGAGTTCAATAAACTGGGAAACTGTTAAAGATTTTGAAGATATAACCTATAAAAAATCAAATGGAGTTGCACGAATCGCGTTCAACCGTCCAGATGTTAGAAATGCTTTTCGTCCAAAAACCACTAGCGAGCTGTATCAGGCTTTTTATGATGCGCAAGAAGATACGTCGATTGGTGTTGTTTTGCTTTCTGCTGAAGGACCGTCCTCAAAAGACGGCGTTTATTCGTTTTGCAGCGGCGGTGACCAGAAGGCGAGAGGCCATCAAGGCTATGTTGGCGAAGATGGCATGCATCGTTTGAATATTTTAGAAGTACAACGACTGATTCGTTTTATGCCGAAAGTCGTGATTGCTGTTGTTCCAGGATGGGCAGTTGGCGGCGGTCATAGCCTTCATGTAGTTTGCGATTTGACTTTGGCAAGCAAGGAACACGCGATTTTCAAACAGACCGATGCTGATGTGACCAGTTTCGACGGAGGTTACGGTTCTGCTTACCTTGCAAAAATGGTCGGACAGAAAAAAGCCAGAGAGATTTTCTTCCTTGGCAGAAATTATTCGGCACAAGATGCTTTTGATATGGGAATGGTGAATGCCGTGATTCCGCACGATGAGTTGGAAGATACAGCCTACCAATGGGCCCAAGAAATTTTAGAAAAATCGCCTACTTCTATAAAAATGCTGAAATTTGCCATGAACCTGACTGATGACGGAATGGTCGGACAGCAGGTTTTTGCAGGCGAAGCAACGCGTTTGGCGTATATGACCGACGAGGCAAAAGAAGGAAGAAATGCTTTTTTAGAAAAAAGAAAGCCTAATTTCGAAAAGAAATACCTTCCATAATCCACTTTTGCTGAACAAACCCCTCAATCTGAAACCGAATGGAATTTACCAACGAAACGATAGACTTAGACTTGCTTCCCAAATTTGAGGAAGTGCATTTCTCTTCATTGCATAAAGATTATGTCAAGGTCGTTTATATCAATATTGCTATTGTCTTGCTGATTATAGCAATCGGAATTGGCGCTCTGATTTACTTTAACGAGGAAATGCAACAAAGTTTGGCCTATTCGATTTTTGGTATTTCTTATTTGGTTTTTGCTTTGGTGTTGTTTTTCAGTTCTGTAGCATCTGTAAAAAGACGTGCCTATGCTGTACGAGAAAAAGATATTTTGTATAAAAGAGGATTGCTTTCGACCACTACGACCATGATGCCCTTCAATCGGATTCAGCATGTAGCCATGCATGAAGGTGCTTTTTCTCGAATATACAACCTGGCGCAGATACAGATTTATACAGCAGGAGGAAGCACGAGCGATGTCAAGATTTCGGGAATAGAAAAAGAAAAAGCGGAAAGCATCAAAGAACTTCTGATGCAGAAAATCCAAAATCAAATCTAATGGAGCTTGATTTTAAGACGCCACAGCGCCAATCCGTTACGGGAATCGTCATTATGTTTGCTGATACATTCCAAGGCCTTATACGTGCCTTATGGGCGCCGATTTTAGTGGTTCTTTTCAGAATGAAGTCCGAAAATTATCTTCTTATAGCTCTTGGATTCCTAGCTTTGGTTGTCTTGACTTTGGTAATTGGCTATTTAAAATACAGAAACTTTACTTTTTTTCTGGACGAAGAAAAGCAGGAATTTGTTCTAAGTAAGGGAATAATCAATAAAAGTAAGATTAATATTCAGCTTTCAAAAATCCAGCAGGTTAATATCAATCAGTCCATTATTCAGAAAATAATAGGTGTCTATAGCTTGGATATCGATACGGCTGGAAGCGATAAAAAAGAAATCAGCATACGCGCTATCGACCAAAGTTTGGCGCTAATTTTAAAAGAAAGATTGTTGGATTATGGCGATAAGGAAGAAGCTGTTTCTGAAGAAAAATCAGAAATAATTTCCAATACTAGCTCCAATACAAAACCCTTTATTAAAATAAGTTACGCTACTTTATTTAAAGTGGGAATTACATCCAATTACGGACGTACGATTGCACTTCTGATTACTTTCGCGATTACGCTTTACCAAAGTTTCAAAGATGCTATCAGTACTTTTGAAATCGACGAAACAACAGTTGATTCAGCTTTCGAAAAAAGCGCAGGCTATTTTTCGGCAGGAATTTTAGTGGCCGGACTTTTGTTCTTGGTGTTGCTGATCAATATCATCCGTACATTTATAAAACACTTCGATTTTGAGATGATCAAGCAGAAACAATCTTTGGCAATAACCTCCGGTTTGTTTGCAAAGAAAAATACGCTGTTAAATCCAGATAAAGTACAGATTACGTCCTACAGCCAAAATTATTTTCAGAAGAAGTTCAAGATTCTGGACATGAACATGAAACAAGCTTCCAGCAACGAAGCGAAAGAAGAACAGAAAAAAAGCAATGTGATAGAGGTTCCAGGCTGTAATAGCTACGAACGAGATGAAATTCTAAAGCTGATTCTTGGCAAAATTCCAGAAAAAGGAACTCCGGTACAGCCTAATTTCCGCTATTTGATTTCCAGGATTTTTTCTGCGACCGTATTTTTAGGTATAATTTTTACGGTTTTAAACTTTTCGGAAGTTGAAAATATCACATTTTATATCCCCTTGATTTTTGTATATTTAGGTCTCGTTAGCAGCGTGATTTATTTCGGATTCAAAAATAACAGGCTTTATTCCAATGAAAACTTTGTGATACTCAAGCATGGAGCGTGGGATGTAGAGCATGAGATTATTGAGCCTTATAAAATACAGGCAATTACGACAAGGCAATATTTTTGGCATAAGGGAGCTGGCGTTGGTCATCTGACATTGCATACTGCAGCAGGAGATGTACATTTTAAATTCGGAGATTTTACAAAAATAAAGCAATTAGTCAACTATTGGCTGTATCAGGTTGAAACATCTAAGCAAAATTGGATGTAACTTTGCCTTTGAAAAAGAAAACACTATTTACGAATAAACACTAAAAATGAAACATTGGGTAGAAGCAGCACGTCTGCGAACATTGCCGCTTTCGGTATCAGGAATAATTGTAGGAAGCATGTATGCTTTGGCATATCCAACAGCAAATGTGCTAACGCCGACCGAAGTTTTTAACTGGCAGTTATTTGGCTTTGCCATACTGACAACACTCGGACTTCAGGTGCTTTCCAATTTTGCCAATGATTACGGCGACGGTATCAAAGGAACCGATAATGAAGATAGAGTTGGCCCAAAACGTGCCATACAGAGCGGCGTTATTTCTCCTGAAGCCATGAAACGAGCCATTATCATTACATCTGTCCTGACTTTTATCTCGGCCGTTTTGTTGATTTATTTTGCATTTGGAGAGAGCAATATCGGCTATTCCATTTTCTTTTTGATTTTAGGCATTTTGGCTATTGCTTCCGCAATCCGCTATACGGTAGGAAATACGGCCTATGGCTATCGCGGTTATGGCGACCTTTTTGTATTCGTGTTTTTTGGATTAGTAAGTACGCTGGGCGTCAATTTTTTATATTCTAAAGAATTAGATTATAAGCTCTTCCTTCCGGCAATCGCTATTGGCTTTTTAAGTGTAGGAGTGCTCAACCTCAACAACATGAGAGATGAAGAATCAGATAGAAAATCAGGAAAGAATACCATAGTAGTAAAAATTGGCGGCGCAAAAGCCAAGAAATATCATTATTTTCTAGTTATTTCAGCTATGATTCTGGTGCTTGTTTTTGCAATTCTGAATAACTTTCAGTTTGACCAATACATTTTTATCGTAGCCTATTTCCCGCTGACAAGCCATTTGATCACGGTTTATAAAAATAAAG
Source organism: Flavobacterium sp. N2550 (assembly GCF_025947265.1). Taxonomy (NCBI): domain Bacteria; kingdom Pseudomonadati; phylum Bacteroidota; class Flavobacteriia; order Flavobacteriales; family Flavobacteriaceae; genus Flavobacterium; species Flavobacterium sp. N2550. Next base: position 2,447,926 of record NZ_CP110007.1, read on the forward strand.
ATCCAAGAATGCTCGATCCAGAATTGAAAAAACTGGCTATAAGTACATTTCTTTTATCTGTGCTTTTATCGCTTTGTCTTATTTTCTTCCTATCGGATATTATTGTAAATAATTAAAAATCAGAATTATGAAAATTACTTTCTACGGACACGCAAGCCTCGGGATTGAAGTCGGAGGCAAAAACATCATAGTTGACCCTTATATCACGGCAAACGAACTGGCCAGCCACATCAATATCGATGAACTAAAAGCCGATTATATCTTAGTAACCCATGCACATGGCGATCATACGCTAGATGTGGAAGCAATTGCAAAACGCACGGGAGCTACTATTGTTTCTAATGCAGAAATTGCAGGTTATTTCGAAAAAAAGGGATTGAAAAGCCATCCAATGAACCATGGCGGGAGCTGGAAGTTTGATTTCGGAACCGTAAAATATGTAAATGCCATCCATTCGAGTTCTTTTAATGACGGTACTTATGGCGGTAATCCTGGCGGTTTTATTATAGAAGGAGAGCACAAAAACATTTATATTGCTGGAGATACGGCTCTGACGTTTGACATGAAGCTGATTCCGTTGCGAACCAAGCTAGACTTGGCTATTTTTCCGATAGGAAATAATTTTACGATGGATGTAGAAGACGCGATTATTGCTTCTGATTTTGTCGAATGCGATAAGATTTTAGGCTGTCATTATGATACGTTTGGATACATAAAAATCAACCACGAAGAAGCCAAAAAGAAATTCTTTGATAAAGGGAAAGACCTGATGTTGTTGGAAATCGGCGATTCGATTGATATCTAATCATCCTTATTTGATTGTCTTAGTTCTGATTTTGCAGAACTATTAACGAACTATTTTAAAATGCCTATACCAAAAATCTCGATTTTTTTACTGTTACTAATGGCTCAACCTGCTTTTTCACAGCAAGATGGCTATTGGGACAAAGATCGTGCGACTACAAAAGAAATTATTGTTTCAGCAGGAGACAGGATTACTGTAAGGACCGAAGACCTTCCGGCTGGCACAATCGAAATCGTCTATAGAATCACGCTTCTTGACGAAAACCAGCAGATGGCGAACAGCCTGACTTCTTTGCTAAAAGCAATTCCAGATCCCACAGGAATCAGCCAAGGCGCTGCTGGTGCAGTGTTTTTGACGTCTAAAATTTCTGGCGATGATAAATGTACGTATGGTATTTTTTCAAGCAATGCTCTTGCGAAGGAATATAAAGAAAAAGGAAAAAAAGAGAATGCCTGCCTTTTTCAGAATACTCCTGTAAATAAAGATGCCAGACGTCTTTCGATGGACAAATCTTCCTGCCTGAAAGCGGGCATGGAGTATTTATGGTTTGGTTTTGAAAGTAAAAACTGGATCATGAAGCAGAAGATTATTCTAGAAGTCGTGCCTTGGGTAGATAATAAATTAAGCCGTGGCTGGACGACAGAAAATCGCCAGACAATTATCAAGCAGGTCAAAACATCGGAGTTGGCTAAAAAAATGCTCAACTCTGACGACTTTTCGCTTTGTATCCTTGAAAAAATGCAGAAGCAATACAAATTTCAAGAGTTTCAAAATCTTATGGCGATTGAAAAAGCAAAAGCCTTCAAGGATTTTGGAAACGCTTGCCTCTCTGAAAAACCAGCAAACAAATCAATCTTGACGTCAATCCGTTTGGATGCGTTGCACTATTTCAAAAATCGAAAATACGAACAAGCTATCGATTTATTGCAGACCGGAATTATTGAAAACGGCAATGCGACTGTTTTGGATTACAATGCTTTAGGTCAATATTATCTGTATTCAAAACAATACGATAAAGCGCTGAAAGCGTTGAAAGAAGGTGAGAAGATAGACGCTTCGGAATTGCTTGTCCAATTAAATATGGCGCATGTTTATCTGCTAAAAGGCGATTACAAAAAAGCAAAGGAAATCCATAAAAAATACAATGGGCAAAACGTAACGACAGCCCTATCTTGGAAAAATAAAACACAATCCGACTTTGAAGACTTAAAAAAAGCAGGATTCAAAAACGACGATTTCGACAGGATTATAAGACTTCTCGAAGATTAAAAGTATAAATAATGCTCAAAGCCTCCTATAAAAAGCATATTCTTGATTTTAAGCGACCATCAGGTACATCGCGAGGTGTTATGACCCAAAAGGAGACTTGGTTTCTTATTTTGGAGGAAAATAGCAAAACAGGAATAGGCGAGTGCGGTATCTTGAGAAGTCTAAGTGCAGATGATAGACCCGACTATGAAGAAAAGCTGCAATGGGCCTGTGAAAATATCCATCTCGGAAAAGAGGCGCTTTGGGAATCGTTGTTAGAATTTCCGTCCATACAGTTTGGAGTAGAGATGGCGTTCCAATCTTTAGAAAGCGAAATGCCTTTTTTACTGTTTTCTTCTGACTTTACAAAGGGCAAAAAAAGCATTCCAATCAATGGCTTGGTTTGGATGGGAGAGCCTGCTTTTATGAAGGCACAAATCGAGGAAAAATTAGCACAAGGTTTCAACTGTATAAAACTTAAAATTGGAGCCATAGATTTCGAAAAAGAACTCGAATTATTACGTTTTATTCGTCAAAATTATGATGCTTCAACCATCGAAATCAGGGTAGATGCTAACGGTGGGTTTTCTTCAAATGAAGCTTTATATAAATTAACTCAATTATCTGAATTTGAATTACATAGTATAGAGCAACCTATACAAAAAAATCAGCATGACAGTATGTCAGAACTCTGTAAAACGACTCCTTTTCCGATTGCTTTAGACGAAGAACTAATTGGTGTTTTTGGATATGCCGAAAAAGAAGCATTGTTGCAAAAAATACGGCCACAATATATCATTTTAAAGCCAAGTTTGATAGGCGGTTTTAGAGGTTTAAAAGAGTGGATTTCGCTTGCAGAAAAATACAATATCGGCTGGTGGATTACTTCCGCTTTAGAAAGCAATATTGGCTTAAATGCCATTGCCCAATGGACATTTTTGCAACAGAATCCAATGCCCCAAGGTTTGGGCACTGGCGGTCTGTATACTAATAATTTTGATTGTCCTTTAGAAGTAAGCAACGGAGAATTAGTTTATAATCCTGCCTTAGACTGGAATATAGGTTTGCTTCTAGATAAATAACTACTGTTTCGTGATAATCGGTGCGCTTAAGCAGCTTTCAGGAATCGCGAAAGCATTAACTAAAGGCACAGCATTCTGCCTGATTTCCCAACATAACTGATTTACGGCTTTTCGAATGGCTTTTGTTTTTACACCTTCCATGTAGCCTTGTTCAAGATACCAGCTTGCGTTTTTTTCAAGAGTCGACAAGGCATAGAGCTGGCAGAGTTTCTTTAAGATTGCTTTTGCGCCTTCGTCTTTCGTCTTTTCAACCTGAAGCTGAAACTGTTCCAAGACAATTCGTTCCAAATAAGCCTGACTTACATTAATCAAATGATGCTGGGCGATGTTAAAAGCATCAAATGAATCCAAGCCGCTATCCAGCAGCTTTTTGATACGTTTTGCCGCAGAAGCCTGTATTTCCCTTTCACGGAACTGAAAAGCATGAATGTGGAATTCGCTATCAGCCAGATGATTTTCGTCCGTATTTCGAGTCGCAAAAGGATTCTTATAGGTAATTGACGTCTTGGCCTGGTCTACGACATAATTAAAAAGGCTCAAGGCGTTCATTTCGCCAAACTGATTTTTGAATTCTGAAAGTCGATTTTTGGCAACAAGATTCATCAAGACAGTATTATCGCCTTCAAAAGTGGTATAGACTTCCGTATCATTCTTCAAAGCAGCAAATCGATTTTCAGCCAAATAGCCTTTTCCGCCACAGGCTTCCCTGCATTCCTGTATGGTATCGCGCGTGTTCCAAGTAGAATAGGCTTTCATGCCGGCTGCCAAAGCTTCGATTTCCTGCATTTCCGATTCTTTTCGGTTTAGGAATCGTTGCGTAACATATTGCAAGGCAAAATGTATGGCATAGGATTTGGCTAAATATGGCATCAGTCTACGCTGGTGCATTCTGTAATTTAAAATAGGAACTTCTGAGCCACCTTGCGGGCCAAACTGACGTCTTTGGTCGCCATAGCGAATGGCAATTGTCAAGGCAGATTTAGCTGCCGCCAGGGCAGAACGCGGAATTCCAATCCTGCCGCCGACTAAAGTGCCGAGCATGGTAAAAAAACGTCGGTTATCACTGGCAATCGGGCTTTCAAATTGCCCTTTGCTGTTTATAGAAGCAAAACGGTCGAGCATGTTTTCTTTTGGAATCACGACATTGTCAAAATAAATGATTCCGTTGTCTACACCGTTCAGTCCCATCTTTAGACCGCAATCTTCAATAGTGACACCTTCGTGCGCCTTGTTTTTTGAGTCGCGGATTGGTACTATAAAGGCATTGACGCCATGATCTGTTCCGTCAATAATCAATTTGGCAAAAACAGTGGCCATCTGTCCGTCGCGAGCCGCATTCCCGATGTATTCTTTTCGCGCTAATTTATGCGGCGTATTGATCGTAAAGGTTTTTGTCTTGAGGTCATACGTCGCTGTGGTTTCAAGCGATTTTACGTTAGAACCATGATTCGTTTCGGTCATGGCAAAACAGCCAGGAAGACTGAGCGTTCCGACTTTTTTCAAATATTTCGCATAATGTTTTTCGGTTCCAAGCGATTGGATGCTCATGCCCCAAAGTCCAAACTGCACGCCAAACTTGATGACAAGGCTCAAATCGTGATAGCTTAAAGTTTCCATGATAGAAAAATAAGCTTCTACATCGTCTTGGCCACCATGAGCTTTAGGATAGGCAGTAGATCCCAAGCCTTCTTTTGCCAAAATTTTGCACCATTTCAAAACTTTTTCGCGATAGACCTCAATATCGGTCGATTCCTCATACTTAAAAGTGGGACGACTGATGATTTTTTTGACCTTATTGATCGTTTCAGCCTGATTTCCATCAAGTATTTCTGTGAGTTTTTCTACAGAGAATGTCGCTTCGGTAGCGTATTTTGAAGTAATGGTATCATGCCTTTCTTTGAAGACATATACGGCTTCGTTACTGATGATTCCTAATGATTTTTCTAAATTTTGAAGATAGAAGTAGAGCGGCTTTAGCTTTTCATTGCTGATTTTAGGATTGTCGAGCAGGGCTAATTTTATGGAGATATCTGTCAGCAATTCTTCTTTGCTGTCTTGATTTACGGCTCTTTTGATACGTTCTTTCCAATCCTGCAGTTCGGTTCTTGACGGAGGATTATCGATATTTATTTTAGAAAGAAGTTCTTTTTTGTCAGCTTTTGTCAGCCAGTCTTGGGTGTTGATGGATTCCTTAAGCAGGTTTGTTTCTTTTTCTGTCAACACATCATCAGACCAAGCGATATAAAATATAGGAAGGAAGGAATTTAAAATTGGATTTGTCATAATGGAATAATTTCTAAAAAAGCTATGTAATTTCTAGCCCTTTAAAATTAAGCAATTATGATCGGATAAGGTTTAAATGTATGTTAATTAAGAATTTTTCTGTTGGTATTTTCTCAAAGATTCCAAAGCCTGATGCTGTACTTTTTTATGAAGGAAGGAAGACCATCCCAATAGCAAGCCGGTTGTTCCTAAAGCTTGTTTTGCCCAATTCCAGAAATCAAACGAATCGGTATGTTTGATAATCAGGCCGTCCTTAAATTCAAAGGAAGCCTTTATTTTGTTGATTACTTTTCGGTTGGTTTTTGTGAAATTGTAAATCGCGGTCCATTGTGCCGTCCCTTTTTGAGTATCGGCCTTGATGTCGGAGAATTCTATTTTCAGATTTCCTTTAGCCCTTTCAATCAACATATACCACATATCTGAGGCGTCTTTTCCTTCGAGTTTTCCGAAAGCAGGATCTTCAAAAACGATATCTGGATGATAGCAGCTTGCCATTGTTTCTGCGTTTTGGGCTGCAAATGCCGCATAGAATTCTTCAATAATCTGTTCGTTGGTGTTCATGCTTGGGATTTTGAATCATTAAAAGTAGGCAAAAAAAGACAATCATTTACGGAGTATATGCATCTGTCCAATCAGTCGAGCGAATAGCTGAGACTTTATTTTCGTTATTTAGCGTTACCTGAAGTTCTTTTTGTGCAAATTTTCTCTGGTAATCTGCCTTATATCTGAAAACAAGCGTATTGTCAGAATTGTTTTTGATGACCTCAACCAATCTAATATCTTCAAATTGCCCATATTTTATCGAAAACTTTCTGCAGGTGCTAGACAGTTTTTCTAAAGTCGTATTTTGGATTACCTTGTCGGTAGCTTCTTCTTTTGTAAAAGGCTTGAATTTAGAAGTGTTGCAGGCATTCAATATCCTTTTTCCTAAATCATACGCCCTGCTTTTTTGAGACGGGCTTACTTGCGAAAGTTCTAGTTTGGCTATTTTAGGTGCCGATGGCTTCGATTTGCAGGCTGCAAGAACAGCAATGCAGAGCAGCAGCAGGAATAATTTTTTCATAGTGTGTTTCTTTTTCAATGTTTTTTATTTGGTAAAAAGCCAGCCTGAAGAAGCTGGCCTTAAACAAATAAAATTTAATTCTTTGGCTTTTTGATTTCGACAGACGCATCATTTTTAGAAACGTTCACGTCTGTTTTGCTCTCGCCATCTTTTGTGTTTACCTGAACACCGTCTTTTCCGACAGAAACGGTAGTTCCGTCATTATCTTGCTTTTCAGCTTCGGTTTTAGGCGACGGAGTCGGAGTTGGGTTTTCTACAGGCGGCGTCTCCGGAACTGGATCAGGAGTTTTTTTGTCTTCTTTACAGGAAGCGAACGCTAGCAACGCTATGGTTCCCAATGCGATAAACGATTTTTTCATTTTAGTCTAGAATTTTAGGTTATTATTGTTTTCAATGTACTAATTTTAACTTAAAATAGCTAGAATATATTGTTTTATTTCTAAAATTTAAGAAGATGTTAGGAATTGTCCTGCAAGCAATTCATACGATTTCTTGCGGTCTTCAAAATTTTCTGCTATGGTGGCAATCATGATTTCATCGGTTTCATACTCGTCGGCAATTTTTTCGATAGCGGCCTTGAGCTTTTCCGGAGTTCCTGCAATATAACGCCCTTTGTTATAAGCAATCCGTGCTTTCTGCTGCAACGTATAGCCCATATTTTTTATTTCTTCAAAAGAAGGAAGTTCTCCGGCAGCACCCGCTTCAATATGGAGCATTCGATAATCGAATTCTGTAATCCAATCGGCAATCTTTTGTTCGTCTTCAGAGCAGAAGGCAAAGATTCCGACATTTACTTTCGGTTGTTTCAGCTCGGCAGAAGGCTTAAAATTCTGGCGGTAGAAAGCCGCTACCTCTGGACCACCATCAGGATTGATAAATTGAGCAAACGACAATGCCATTCCGAAATGGGCCGCAAATTGAGCACTGCCTCCACTGGATGTCAAAATCCATAAATCTGGAATTTCTTCCGGACACGGATACGATTTTACTTTTTCATGTACTGTATCGGCTAGGGTTTCATTCCTAAGAAAGGCTTGGACATCGATCAATTGCTGGAAAAATTCTTTTTCGCTAAAGGTATTGGAAGGATTGAGTAGGTGAGACGACAGCCTGTCGCCGCCAGGAGCACGTCCGATTCCTAAATCAATTCTTTTTGGGAAAAGCGTTTCCAACAGTCCGAAGTTTTCGGCCACCTTGAAGGCGCTGTGGTTGGGAAGCATGATACCGCCCGAGCCAATCTTTATGGTTTGTGTCTTTGAAGCCAAAAACGGGATCAATACTTCGGGAGCCGTGCCGGCAACCATCTTAAAGTTATGGTGTTCTGAAACCCAATAGCGGGTATATCCTAGTTTTTCTGCTAATTGTACTAATTCGCCGGATTCTTGCAACGCTTGTTTTGCTGTTCCGTTTCTCCTGACCTGAGATTGGTCAAGAATGCTTAATCTGATATTTTTCATACTTGTAAAGGTAAGAAACTAATCACTTTTGACGGTTTCTGCCAAAGGCTGCAAGGTGTTATTTTTTTCCTAAAAATTTCCAATGTTAAGTTTTTGCCAGAAGTGAAAACTTAACATTGGCGCATCTATTAATGGCTTAAATTTGTTAACGTTAAATTTACATTACCGTAATTTTAACGAAACATGAACACTATTTCCAGAATCTCAAAATCATTGTATAATACTAATCGATAACCCTATGAGTCAAATAGCCGAAAACAATCCAGAAAGTACGCCAGAAAAAAACCAAGATACTCCAAAAGCCACAGCTACTCCAGTTGCAAAGCAAGAGAGTCCAAAGCCTGCTTCAACTCCGAGAACTAGAGCGCCAAGGACAGCCGCTGGCACGACAGCGAAAGCTCCTGAGGTTAAAACTGCGCCTACAGCCAAACCGGCACCTTCAAGAACAACAACTACAGCGGCTAAAACGACTGCCGCTAAACCAGCCGCTGCAAAGCCTGCTGCTACGACAACAGTAAAAAAAGCAACTCCAGCGGCGACCAAAGCAGCGCCAAAGGAAAATACAGAGGCTAGTGCAAAAGAAGTTGAAAACGCATTAACGCCTGTCCAAGATACTCAAGCGAATACCGAAGAAGCAGTACAGGAGGATAAAAAGAAAAACAAGAAAAAATCTAAAAAGATGAAAGAAAAGGAAAAAGCCAAGGCTAAAAAAGACAAGGAGAAAGCAAAAGCTAAAAAGGCAAAACTAAAAGAGAAGGAAAAAGCCAAGGCTAAAAAGAAAAAAGATAAGGAAAAGAAAGAGAAAGCTAGAAAAAAAGCAAAGGCTAAAAAAGTAGCGAAAGCTAAGGCAAAAGCAAAATCCAAAAAGAAATCGAAGAAGAAAAAGTAAAGGAAATAAAAAACCGATGATTACTAGTCATCGGTTTTTTTGTTTATATCTACAGCGTAAGTCTTATTTTTTAGGCAAGGCCGCTCTTGCCGTATAAAGTCAGATTTTATAAGCCCTGTAATAAAAGTTTTTAATCAAGGTAATTGCATAAAACTGGCCCCAATAACTTTTAATGTGCCGTCAAAGCGTTTCCAAACTCTAAAATATCTAAATTTTCCTTCTAGAGGCGTTCCCATCATTTTTCCTTTCGCTGTCATTGTAACGATTGAAAGCGCAGTGTCGCCCATTATTCTAATGTCGTCAATTTCTGTTGAAGCGTCTTCAATAATCATTGTTTTCGCTTTATGTGAGTTCAAGTCCATTTCTTTAGTTAGAATTTGTCCTGTTGGTGCAACTGCAACCAAATCATCGTGCAATAGTTGGTCAAGTTGGTCCACATTGCTTACAAGTTGAGCCGAAAAAAGTTTGTTTTCTGCTTCAACGACATTTTCTCTGGTGATTTTTGTTTTGTCCATATTTTGATTTGTTTGTTGTCGTTTCGTCAACGTGTTAGGTGATTGTCCGTGATAATTTCTAAAAGCCAACCAAGGACTGTCCGCCTGACAAATTATAAGTTATAAATATAATTGTTTTAAGTAATGAGCTAACGTATCGTGATCCAATCTGCTTTAACACTGCTATCTTTTACTTTTCCAGGAGCTTCTGTGTTTTCATAGACTCCAATCGGATGGTCAGGATCTTTCATGAACACAAATTCCCAATCGTTTTTTTGTTCGTATAAAAATTCCCAGCTCATCATAAGATTTTGATGTAAAGGAATGTTTGGATAAATCGCTTGTATTTCTTTTATAGAAGCGTTCGGATACAGTTCATCAGCAGTTCTTAAGTCTTTATGTATGGCTGCTATGGCAAGCAATAAGTTCGTTTCCTGTTCCGGAATAAGCGCCATGACAGGCTTATCTTTGAGATAATAGATAAAAGCATCTCCACCTCCGTCATATCCAAAATCGAACGGATCGCATCTTTTTCTAGACAAGCCTTTTAAATGTTTTTCGGCTTCTTGCAACGGCATGCCTATTTTTATTGGGCCGAGATGACGCTTTTCAATCCTAAATTCATCAAAATGAAAGCCTTCTTCTGGCTTGCGTAAAGCAGTTTCGCTATTTTCAACGGTTTCAATTGTTTCGATCGTTTCGTCTTTTTGGATTTTTGCTTCTTCTTTACACGAAAATAAGAAAAGGCTAAAAAGAAGTAAGATAGCTTTTAAATTCATGATATATTGTCAATTTCTAGATGTCCAAATATAAAAATTTTGACCTGATCTTTCTGACAATCTCTAATTTTGCTACTAATTAATTGTCTGATGTAATGATAAACGAAATAGAGCTGGCCAAACGATTGAAGTCGTACGAACTTATTGCGTGAATGATCTGGGAGAAGAATCGACTAGCTCTTCTTTGATCTCTCTTGGTATAGGTAATTCATGATGTTATATGTCATGGCTCTTTTCGAGAATTGATTTACTGAAAAAATCTCCATTTGTAAGCGCATTGATTTCTAGCTTTCAACTTTCAACTTTCAACTTTCAACTTTCGACTTTTGACTTTTGACTTCCGAAAGCGTTTAATATGTACGGATGTGCGGCTCATCTTACATAAGTATATAGCTGATGAATATGATAAAAGTCAACAGAAAAATTGCAGCAATGAACCTATTGTTGTTCTGGTGTCTATTATAGTAACGGACATAAGGCCCTTCTATAGGCCCGTTAAGACATTCAGAAAAGGTATAGGTCTTTAAGCCAAAGATCTTTCTGACAGTTGTGCCTAATAAAAATCGGATAGTCGCACCTATGTAATTAAAGATGGGACGGGAGATTATATCATCAATCATTTCTGATACTGGTTTGAGATGTGAAATATACTATTTTATTCTGATTAATCGCCGCCGCATCCTCCGCAACCGCCACAGCCACTATCTCCTCCAGAACATCCACTTGCTCCAGAGCAGCTGCTGTCAAAACTGCCCGAAACATCGCCAAAATCGTCCCAATCTCCAAAAACAAAGACATCTGCCGGATCAATCTGATTGGTCCTACGGTTGATTTCTTGGGCAAGTTCGGCATCAAGTTCCTTCAAGAGGTCGAAACGAAAATTAGACAGAAGAACCACATTGCCGTTGATGGCTTTTAGGATTTCGAATGATTTTTCGGCATTTCCTGTGGCTAATTCTTTTTCGAGTGCTGTAATTTCAGCTTGGATTTCCGTTCTCAGCTGCTTTCCTTTATGAGAATGCTGGAATCCCCAGAATATCTTTTGGAAAAGGTTCTGGTAAAAACAATTGTCAAGATGCGGACTATGAAACAGCAAGTGCTGGTATTCGCTTATAGATACAGAGTTTTGGTAGCCGATTCGGACCATATTGCGGAAAAGAATCTGCAGACTATTATCTTTTTTAAACGACTCAAGAAAAACAAACTCATGGAGTAATGGCTTGTACATAAAAAAATTACGCCCTGCTTCTACATATTTATAAATGCGTATGTCTTCGTTTCTGTGTGGCTGTCGCTCTACTTCAAAAAGGTTGAGGGCCTGTTTAAGAACCAAGTCCATAAAAGTGCCTTTGAGCAGTTCGCGGATTGTGGCTTTTCTTCCATAAAGCAAGAGCTGGACTTCTGCAGGAGAGAGGTAGGTTAAGTGTTTCATTTGTTGAAGAATGAAGGTTTTTTAAGAATCCAATTTTGTTTGAGGTCAACCCGCTGGAATTTTGCACCCGAAAACCGGACTTGGCTGGATGGCCAAAGTGCTGCAGGAGGTGTTGAACCAAAAACGGAGGCATAGAGTTGTTTGGTTTTTTCGTACCAGTCGGTGAACTTGTCGATTTCCTGCACACCGCCTTTTGTAGGTCCGTGATGGATCTGTCTGCCTAAGGTATTTTGGCAGAAATCAATCCAATACGATTCGGTGTAAAGTAAGTGCAAATGCCAGACTTGGTCTATTTCGTCAGAAGGCGTAAGGGGATGTGGTGCGATGCAGAGCAAGGTCATGAATTTTTTGTATTCTTCGATAGCCATTACAGAAAAGCCAATCGTCCAACCGTTTTCGCGTGCAAGCCTGTCTGTAAAAGTAAAGGAAGCCTCAGGATTATCTAATTCGAAGTTTTTGATCTTATCCCAGAGTAGTTGGTGTTCCTTAGTCATGAATGTCGGAATGTATTCATAGACGCAAATTATTAAATTTTTTATAAAGACGTGTTTCTTCATCAATAAATTTTAGGCGTGATTGTTTCTTTCGGTTTAAGTTTTCTCTTTAAATCGAATCAAGAATTATAAATACACGAAAATAATCTTAAATACGCAAATATAATAACTGTTGCTTTTTAGGTGTTTGGACATGTTTAATAGAATAAAATCTAAAGCTATTTGTGTTTAATGTATTGTTTTATAGATATTTAAGTGATTTATTTTAAAAATTACACTAAATAAGCTGGGTACTGCTATAATACTCAGTTTATTAAAAGATAATTGAAAATAATCTAATTTTATATTTGTTTGATAGATTTATTTCTTATATATTTGCATTGTAATCATTCGATAATAGCCATTCAGAAGCCTTGTTATCCGGAAAACAATCTAGAGAATCATATTGCCACGAATATTACAAGAAATAAATCTTATAATTTAAAAAAGTAAAAATGAGTACAGAAATTAAAAACACGCTCTTCCGATTCGTTACCATGAGATCGCCAGAGCTATCTGAAGAAAAAAACAAAGACAAGCGTTTTGTGTATCGAAGCGCAAATGGAGTAACATTTGACAACGCTGTTGCCAACAGGCCGAGCAACAAGACCAAGTGGCAATCTATGGTAGATGCTTCTCCTTCTTTCGGGGCCATAAGCGAAGAAAATCTAAAATCTATCAATGCAGAACTATATGTGCTGGCTGTATGGATGGCAAAGAACAAATATTCGTATACTGAAGCAGACCTGAAAAAAGAGGTTTTAAAAGTTACAACAGGCTTGACGCCATCGCAGCTGACTCTTTTATGGGACAATCTTTTTTACCAAGTAGTCACGCAGAAAAGCTTTTATGCTAAAGAAATCATCATGCAGCTGCTTGTCGCGAATCATCTATTTAGAAGCTATGATGAATCGAATAAGCCATTGTCTAAACAATTGATGAATGCAAAAGTTGTCTTGCCTAAGCAGCTATTCGTAGAAAATACGTCTTCTGCTCCGATTGTTGCAAGAATGGCTGCAAGAGGTGAGTCTGAAGAAGAAGCACAAATGTCGCTGCCTAACGATGAGATGCGTCAATTTCAAGCAATTTCCTTGTCGAACATAAATATAGAAAGACAGAATAAGCTTAAGAAAGAATTGCAAAAAGTCGAAAAGGCCTACAAAAAGGAATATCAGGTTTCCTTTGAAAAAGAACAGCTAAAATACCAGGCAGAAATACAGCCTATTATTGATGATTATCATAAGAATGTGGAAGATGCCAAAACCAAATGGTGTTCTGTGAGAAATCCTGATGTCCCGTTTGATGCGGCAGACCCTTGCAATGAGCCGCCAGTTGTTCCGATGCCTAAATTGTCTGCTTTTAATTTTAAATTCAGAAACGAAATTGATTTGGAACATTTGAAGTCTGTATTATCTGCACCAGCTTTTGATACATTGCTTGAAGTATTGGAAATAGAGACAGAAGACGAGCCGGAAAAAAAAGGAGAAGGCCATGCGGCTAGAATCATTCCAGGATTGTCGAGCGATACTAGTCTAACGTCGTTCCAAAATGTTTTCACATTGATTGAAGATCAGGTTTCTACTAATACGCAGACTATCATCAGCCATACGCCTCATCAAGGAAATACTTCAATAAGTGTTGGAGGAGTTGTTATTCCTACGACAAATAATGTTACGGCTGGGATACTTCCTTTTTCTTATCAAGCCTGTCCAAAAATCTACAGTAGTAACGCTAATGGCGGTACCTACGTAAACTTTGACGTTTCTTTTACGGTAGCTGATTCTTCATGGCAGATTTCGGGAGTTGAGACTACGGTCGAAAAGTATTCTGGAGAAAAGGTGGTTCGTACTGCTTTTACGCAAAACAGAAACGGAAACAGCATCATGCTGACCAATCTTCATAATGATGCGCTTACGACAGGTGATTTCTACTACGTGATGAAGAATCTTACAGTAGCAATTACTTTTACGAATGGAGCAAAAAAATCGTTCACGACTGATTTTTGGCATACGTTGAATTGTGCTACGGGCAGGATGCTGACCATCTTAGAGCCGCAGCCAGAAAGCACGCCGTCGGTTCCCTCTGTACCTGCTACTGGGGCCGATGGATCGTTTATCCCTTCTGGATTTGGAGTAAAACAGCTTGGTATTGCCGATTATAAAAAAGTAGAACAGACTGTTCAAGGATATGTTGAAGGCGAAGTGGCGGCAATCGAAAACGTCATGGCCCGCGAGTATAAGGAGAAGGCTACCCGCAAGCTCCGTAGAAGCGAAAATACGACGACGTCTACCTCTGAAATAGAAAAAGAACAGTTGTCGGATACGACCAATACGAGCCGTTTCGAAATGCAGAGTGAAGTCGCAAAAGTGTTGCAGGAAAGCAAAGATCTTTCTGCCGGAGGAAACTTCGGAATGGAATGGGGCGGCGCTACAACAGGAGGTACCAAATTTACTCTGGGTGCAAATGTCAATATGGCTACGCATACTTCTAGAGAAGAAAGTACGCGCCAAGCTGTCAACCAAGCCAAAGAGGTAACAGAGCGTGCGATGGAAAGAATCGTGACTAAGGTAAAAGAAGAACGAATCGAGAAAATTATTGAAGAGTTTGAAGACAATAACAAGCACGGTTTTGATAATACGAAAGGCGACAAGCATGTCGTAGGAGTTTATCGCTGGGTTGACAAGGTTTATAAGAACCAGATCTATAATTATGGAAAACGCTTGATGTTTGAATTTATGGTTCCAGAGCCTGCCAAGCTTCATATATTGGGCATGTCTGAGAATGGAGGATCCAAATTGATTGAGCCCGTAGATCCAAGAAAATTTGTTGACACGCAAGGAACGACAACTCCGCTAAACTTAAAAGATTTTACGTGTGTAAATGATGCTACAGTAAAATATTGGGGCGGAAAGCTAAATGTTGATTTGGATGCGAGTCCTTCGCAATTCTTAAGTGTCGGTAAAGAATTCAATTTCTCTGGATTGATGAGTGGTGGTAATTCTTGGTCTGATAAAGCCAATCTGACTTTGCCGGAAGGTTATAAAACGGTTGATGCGGTAGTTACTGTATCTAGTGCTGCCATGCAGACCAGCTGGGGTAAATCGATTGGTGTCAGCGTTGGAAACTTGAGATACTATTGCGGTTCGTTGAACGACAACTGGAGATTATATCCAAAAGATGGCGAGGCTTTAAATGCTTTTGAAGGCAATATTCCAGTTTCTGTTTTCTTTATTACGCATCACGTAGGTATTGCCAATGTTAGCGTCAAATTAGAAAGAACAGCCAATAAATACCAACAATGGCAGCAAGAAACGTTCAAAGCGATTATTGATGCTTATGAAGATGCAGTTGTAGAATACGAGCAAAAATTAGCCGAAGAACAAGCCAAAGGTGTTGTCATCAAAGGTACTAATCCTGGCTTTTATCGTGAAATTGAAAACATGGTATTGCGCAAAAACTGTATCTCTTATATAATAGACCAGAATACTACTGCGAGAAGAACTTATGGAAAAGACATGACCAAGCCTCTTGCTTCAGGTGTAGACAGATCTTTTGGAAACCATGAGATAAAAGTAGATGCTAATCTAGACGATTATGCTGCTTTTGCCAAATTTATTGAGCAAGCTTTTGAATGGGACATTATGTCTTATAATTTCTATCCGTACTATTGGGGAGCCAGAGAAGATTGGGCGAAACTGTATCAATATGATAACAACGATCCTTTATTTAGAAGCTTCATGCAGGCAGGTATGGCGAGAGTAATCGTAACAGTTAGGCCAGGTTTTGAAGAAGTAGTTAGCTATTATCTACAAACAGGCCAAATCTGGAATGGAGGCGAAGTACCGGTTATCGAAGATGAACTGTTCCTTTCTATCGTAGACGAATTGCGCGAGCCAGAAGGCCAAAAAGAAGGAAAAGCATGGGCTACAAGACTCCCAACTGCTTTGACCATTTTGCAAGCCGACAGCATTGGATTAAAGGTAGACAAAGCGTTGCCGTATGACGAAGACTTGTCAGACTTTGAAGACCCTGCTTCTGTACCGCATTCACCTAATTTCCATATCACGGGAGCACAGATGAACGGAGCTTCTTCAAAAACAGTTACCTTTTCGTATGAAGATATGGATAGTTTTGGTAATAATACTATTGGTCACTATGATTCGTATTCCAGTTTTCCAAGAACGTTCCGATGTATGGGAGAAGAAATCGTTATCGAAAGAGATGCCGCTTGGCAGTCAACAGATTCAGCGAAGGTTATCTATGCGAAGCTAGCAGAACAACTCTCTCTGATTCCCGGAATCGATGCTCAGCAGTATACTTCAGCAGATAACAATGAAGCGTCTATCCGATTCATAGTGGACACGAGCGTAGTTCCGACATTTGTTTTTGAAAAAGAAACTCCAGTAACGGTTACGATGCCTGAACTGGACCAGGTAAAAGTTCTTTTCAATTCCGATTCTGTGAAGTTTACAAATCCGACAGCTTATTATGACAGGATTTTGGATGCTAACGGAACCAAATTAGCTTCTGCCGAAGTAAATACTTTATTGCCAATTTCTAGATTTTCTATATGAGCCAGATAAAGGCAGAAGCCATATGGCAGCA
The DNA here is from genome assembly GCF_025947265.1 of Flavobacterium sp. N2550. Classification (NCBI taxonomy): domain Bacteria; kingdom Pseudomonadati; phylum Bacteroidota; class Flavobacteriia; order Flavobacteriales; family Flavobacteriaceae; genus Flavobacterium; species Flavobacterium sp. N2550. The sequence continues at coordinate 2,464,596 of NZ_CP110007.1, forward strand.
CGAATTCGTGCTGCCATATATTTTAAATGACCTGAAAGCCAAAGTAGATGCGATTACTCCTGTAAGAGCTATTTACTTGCATGGCAGCAGGGGAAGGGTGTTGCCAAACGATTGGCGCCAATTGGAAGGTAAGGATTGGGACATTATGATGGTGTGTGATTTTCCGATCGTGAATTCACAGCTGTGGACAACTGCGCTGAACTATCATATCGACCTGACCATCACTACAGAATATAAAATCAAGAACTTTTTGCGAAACAATACCTCGGTTGTCGAGCTATTTCCAAGCTATAAGTTGGCGATTTAAGAGTATTAACCATAAAAAATAATAATATGACAACAGATATATTTGAAGATTTTGACGAAGAAAGTCAGGATCTTCTACGAGAGTTGGATATGCAGGGCTTCGAAGCATTTCAGAACAGCGGACAAGTAGGTAATTTAAAAAATAATAGTTTTGAAGAAATTGCTTATGAAAAAATATATGGAGAAAATAATTCCTGTGGTGAATATAAAGATGAATGGACAACTAAAATAATTGACATTAATGAATTATTGAAATTTATCAGGACAAATAGACCCTATAAAAAGGCTTTTTATTTTCCAGCTTTCTTGATCCCTACGCTTAATCCACTGTCTTCGAAGAGCCCTTCGGCAATGATGCTGAAAAGTTTTTATGCTTCGGTTTCTAGTGATAAGACAATCTTTAATTATGAAGATGAAAATCGTAAGATAAAAAGGCAGGGAAAATTAGAAATCAAGCTTAATTCTAGAGCCTGTCATGTGAACTTAGATAAACCCGGCTATCTTTTTAAGATAGATGCTGCAAAAAAGAATCTAAACTTTCGGATTGCTTTTGTCTATGAAGATGCCATGCATTTAAGAAATTATGACGTAACGCCAGAAGTTGAAAATGATTTTGTATTAGGAGACCAATTCAATGCGATTATTATAAAAACAGACGATGCCAATGCATTTGTGGCATTAGCCGAACACACGGGATCAAAAGAATTTGTTAAGGAAAAAATTAAAAATGCTTTTGTTGAGGCTCTCAAAATAGCTAAAACGGGAAGTGAATTGAAGTTCCTTTATGAAAATATTCCTGACTTTATCTTAAATCAATTAGTGTTCCTTTTGAAAGAAGAAAGACTATGGGATCATGTGAATCTGCTCACAGATTATGATGATACAGGAACGTTTAGTAACTTTAAAGATAGCAGTGGTGCTTTAATGAATTTATTTAAGGCTTTTGGCAACTCTTTTTATATAATCGAAAAATTTAGTGAAGACCAAGCTTTTTTAAAAAGAATTTATGAAAACCTGGATGGAAGTTCAGAGTTTATGGGACAGGTCACAAGCAACAGGATAATTTTTGCTAGTATGATAAGTGCCTGTTGCATATATAATAATAAACTGAAGACAATAGGCAAGGTCTTTTATTATGGAAAAGGATATAAAATAGATTCCGACATTTCTTGGTTTAGCGACGAAAAGGAAGACGAGTTTTACTTAAAGCAACAGAAAATAGTAGAACATACCTACCAGCAGCCTAATACCGAAACTGACGAGTTTGGTGTAACTATTCCTGTAGGGCCTGATCTAGAAAGGACCTATTCTGAAACTGTTGATCAAGATCAAGGAAAGATGTATCACCCTTTAGATATGGTTTCTTTGGTTGATTATACTTCTGGTATTGATATTCCTATTCCCGTTCCAATTATTTTTGTAAAAGCACTCGCTGGCGAAAAAGAAATACAGGATGTTGAGCTCGCTATTCGCATTGGATTTGATATAGTAGCTATCATTGCAGGTGTAATTGTAATGGCAACTACTGCAAATCCAGGGGTATTTGCTCTAGCTCTTGCAGATGTAGTACTGGCTATTGGCGATGTAGCTATAAATGCCAGTCGGAACGAAATTTTGGAAACTCCAGGAGGCGCTGAATTTTTAAACACTTGGGAGCAGATTTATGTGGTTGGCGGTATTATAACAGCCGGCCCAGCACTTCTACAAAGCTTTTTTAAAGCAGGCGCAGGGCTGTTAAGAACAGCAAATGCGATTAAAAACTTTAAGGTTGCCAATTTTGCTAGAGCTTGTATTACAAAAGTCATCCTTGAAATAAATATTGCTAATTTTACTCAAAATACAGTAAAAGAGATTCTGTACGGTGAAGAAGCCTTAAAGCTTTCCGGAGTCAACTTCAAGATGGCAGGAGTCACCAGATTACAGCAGGAAGGAGTTTTATTCATTAAAGGAATTGATGCAGAAGGAAAGGCGGTTGCTTATGCTGCAATTTATAGAGGAGAAGCCATTGCAAATGGTACAGCTAAAGAAGTCAGGGAAACATTCAAAGAAATTTGGGCTGCAAAAGGTGCAAATTTAATTGAAAAATTAAACGAGATTTTTGATTTAAAATACCTGCCAGATGAAGTTCTTAAACATGCTGATGAAGGAGCTTTCTCATTGCCAGGCAACCCTAAAAAGAGTACTGCTCCAGGAAAAATGCTCGGTGGCGGTCATGGGCAAGCCAATATTGTTAAACTCGAAAGCTTGGGCAGAGAATACAAAATTGAACATACCTATAAAAATGGAGTAAGAATCGGTAGTGTTGCAGGACATGATAGTAATTTTAAAAGGTTAGTGATAGGTGAAAAAATAACTGGACAGTCTTGGTTTCCAAAAAAATGGGGTGTAAAAAAGATAAAACAGGCTGGGCAACATGTTATAAATAAAAATTTCGAAAAGTTTAAAACTCTAGAAGACGGGAAGCCTATTTTTGATAATTTTGAAGGGGTAAGGGTAGGGGTTTTAAAAACCAAAGGAAAGCCAGCAACTATATTTCCGGATAATGCGATGCAACCTATAGCAAAGAGTAAAAATTTTGAATTAAATCCTTATAAAAATAACTAAGATGAAGACTTTAATAGAAAATACAATAAGGAATATTGAAAACAAACATCCTGAAGACCCTACAATAACAAGTGATTTGGATTATATAACAGAATTATTATCTAAAAATGTTGATGATTCAATTTTAATAATCAATGAATTAAATGAAGAATCAATTCGCTGGATTTCCTCGAGATTTGAAGGACTGTCATATAAATTTCAAAACAAAAAATTTGTTGAATGTTTAAAAAATCTTTTGTCAAAATTTCCTAATATTAGTTATTTGAAAGAAGATATTCAAGAAGCTGTAGAAGCATTTTACGAAGAATAAATAAAAAAAACCCGTCAACTGACGGGGTTTTTATTTTATATTAAATGGATATTAGTACAAGCTAGTAAACTTCTCAGGATTTACCTCACTCATAATCGCATATACTTTTTCATAGATATCTTCTGCAGAAGGTTTTGAAAAATAATCTCCATCCGTTCCATACGAAGGACGGTGCGCTTTTGCAGTCAATGTTTCCGGTTTGCTGTCAAGGTATTTGTAACCGTTCTGTTCATCAAGAATCTGTTGCAAGATAAAGGCAGAAGCTCCTCCAGGGACATCTTCGTCAATTACTAATAATCGGTTGGTTTTTGCTAGAGATTTTACAATATCATGGTTAATGTCAAAAGGCAATAGCGACTGTGGATCGATAATCTCAGCATCAATACCAATCTCAAGCAATTCTTTTGCGGCCTGTTCAACCAAACGCAAGGTAGAACCGTAGGAAACAAGCGTAATGTCTTTTCCTTCCTTAAGTGTTTCTACAACACCAATAGGAGTCTTGAATTCGCCCATATTGACAGGCATTTTTTCTTTCAAGCGGTATCCGTTTAGACATTCCACAACAAGAGCTGGCTCGTCGGTTTCCAATAAACTGTTGTAAAAACCAGCCGCTTTTGTCATATTTCTAGGAACCAAAACGTGTATGCCTCGGATAGCATTGATTATCATTCCCATTGGAGAACCAGAATGCCAGATACCTTCCAAGCGGTGTCCACGAGTTCTTATAATAAGTGGCGCTTTTTGCTTGCCGCGTGTTCTGTATTGTAATGTTGCCAAATCATCACTCATGATCTGGATTGCATATAAAAGGTAATCTAAGTATTGGATTTCGGCAATCGGACGAAGTCCTCTCATCGCCATTCCAATTCCTTGTCCTAGGATAGTAGCTTCTCTAATTCCGACATCGGCTACTCTCAATTCGCCATATTTCTCCTGCATTCCTTCCAGACCTTGGTTTACGTCACCGATATTTCCGGCATCTTCACCAAAAACAAGTGTTTCTGGATATTTGCTGAAAATAGCGTCGAAGTTGTCGCGGATGATAACCCTTCCATCGACTTCTTCTGCATTTTCTATGTATTCTGGAAGCACTTCTTTTACAGAAAAGACATTTTGGTCTGATTCTGAAAAGAGATTAGAGCTGAATTTTGGCTGTATTTTTTCAGTATAAGCTGTAATCCATTGCGAAAGCTGGGCTTTGCCATTTTCTTTTAGGATAAGACGCAATACTTTTCGAGCTGTCGTAATAATATCTTTACGGATTGGCTCTTTGATCCCAGCTAAATCTGAAGCATGTTTTTGGATGAAAACTTTGTTCTCGCTAGCAGCAGCAATTGTTTCCAGCAAAGAAACTAATTCTTTTTGTTCGTTTTTGATAGGTTCTACAAAAGCATTCCAAGCGGCTTTTTTGCCATCGAGTACTTCCTTTTTAGCGATATTATCAATTTCGTCTAGTTCTTCTTGCGTAGCAATATTGATGGCAATCATCCACAATTTCAACTGGCGAAGACAGTCGAAATCCGCTTCCCATGCCAAACGATCTGCATTTTTGTAGCGTTCGTGCGAACCTGAAGTCGAGTGTCCTTGAGGCTGCGTCAATTCTTGCACGTGGATCAAGACAGGAACGTGTTCTTCACGTGCAATCTGAGATGCCTGCTCATAAGCTGTAATCAAGGCTGGATAATCCCATCCTTTGACGCGAATGATTTCATAGCCTTTATTTTCGTTGTCTCTTTGAAAACCTTTTAGGATTTCAGAGATATTTTCTTTTGTAGTTTGGTGTTTTGCATGAACAGAAATTCCGTATTCGTCATCCCAAACGCTCATTACCATTGGTACTTGCAATACTCCGGCAGCATTTATAGTTTCGAAAAACAAGCCTTCAGAGGTACTGGCATTTCCGATAGTTCCCCAAGCAATTTCGTTTCCGTTAATCGAAAAATTAGTCTTGTTGTGGATTCCAGAAACATTTCGGAATATTTTAGAAGCTTGCGCCAATCCTAATAATCGAGGCATTTGCCCAGCAGTAGGAGAGATGTCAGCACTAGAGTTTTTTTGTAGCGTTAGATTCTTCCAAGAACCGTCATCGTTCAAGCTATGCGTAGCAAAGTGGCCACCCATTTGGCGTCCGGCAGACATTGGATCATGGTCGATATCCGTATGGCCGTAAAGTCCGGCAAAAAACTGCTGAATGGTCATTTGGCCAATCGCCATCATAAAAGTCTGGTCGCGATAGTAGCCTGAACGGAAATCCCCATTCTTAAAAGCTTTTGCCATAGCCAGCTGAGGTACTTCTTTTCCGTCGCCAAAAATACCGAACTTTGCTTTTCCGGTCAAGACTTCGCGGCGTCCCAAAAGGCTGCATTCTCTGCTGATTACGGCAATTTTATAGTCATTCAACACTTCGGTCTTGAAATCTTCAAACGAAAGTTCTTTTTTGGAAGCTATTTGTGTCATAAATGGAATTTCTTGAATAGAAAACAAATTTAGACATTTCTACTTACAAAACAAAAAAGAGCTCATTTAATTATCTGCAATCAATTTGCCTTGTAGTAAGTTTTGAATGCAAGAAGTTTAGTGAAAGTGAATTAAAATTGTATTATATGTAATTTTAGGCTGGAATTATCTGTTTCTGGTAGTTTCTCGAATAAAACCTTTTTCAGCCTAAAACCATTTACGAGTAAAAAGATTGACCAATGTTTTCGGACTGAAGGTTATGATAAAGCGGACTTTTTCGTTATAATGAGGCTGTCCGACTTCCCAGCCATTGCTGGAATATACAGGGAAATATAATTCAAAATAATCAGTCACAAGATTTAATCGGATACCGCTGTCATAAACAAAATTCGGGTCAGCATGCTTGTTTTTTACCAATCCGGCATCGCCATAGACTTCGATCCAATGCCAGATACTAAAACTTCCGTTCAGGGTGGTCATCCATTGGTTGGCAAACGGAGTATCAAGCTTGGACTTGAACCCACCTTCAGCAAGAATCAGCTGTTGACTAAAAAAACCGGTACTTTCTGAACGTCCGTAATAGTTATAATCAAACAAATAATCTGTCGGACGGTCAAGCGCAAAACTGAAATAATCGGTGTCGGTTTTGTTGTATAGAAAAGTTCCGGCGTACAATCTCAGGTTGAGCTGGCGGTTGTCTTCAAACAATTTTCGGTATTCGATTTCTGCTGCGGTTTTTCCAAATTTTCCCGAAATCTGCAAATCGGTTACAAAGTTAAAGTGGTTGGTCACTTCTGTCTTGACGTTGTAATATTTAGCATTAAAAACAGAATAATTTTCAGTTTCTTCTACATTATAGATAGACTTGTCACGGTTTACCAAGACTTCTCGAAACTGTATGCCTTGCTTTCTGTTATCGCGGAAATTATTTTCCCTGAAAAGCATCGTCACCGTAGGAGTTAGTTTCAGATAGGCCGCATCTGGAGCATAATGAAAATAAGACCCGTTCATCTGATAGCGGATGTTGAAAGGATTGTTGTTGCGGTTGTATTGGTTTACGGCAAAAGAAAACGACCCAGTCAACGTCTGTGTATTCGGCGAATAGATTGGGTTTATTTCATAAACAAACGGCTTGTCTAAGATGGTCTTGTTATGGAAACGGATTCCAGGCGACAGCCCGTCGTATAAGTTATACGTTAATGTCGGGACATAAAGAACTTGGTTATAATAGGGATCTTCCAGGTCTTTCATGAAATTGAACTTGATCGGTCGGTTTTGATGTAGAAAGCCTTTTAAGGATTTCCAGTTGTTGCGAAGATTGTATTCTGGAACTTCATTATGATAATTCAGGACGATTTTGTCTGCTTCGTTGCGCGGCAGGGTAAAGGTGCTGTCGGTTTTGATGTTGTCGAGCCATTTTTTAAAAACGACTTCGTTTTTCTTCGTACCATAAATCGGAATAGGAACAACTGTTTTTGTCTTATTACGAACCGTAAAAGTTACGCTGTCTTTGGTTTTTGAAACATTGGTAAATTTATAATCCACGATATCTCTAGAATCGATTATCGTCTTGAAGAACCAGCTGATGTCTTTTTTTGCATTTATTTTAAGGATTTTCTCAAAATCTGTCCTTGAGGCAGTGTGTTCTTTGTCCAAAGCATAAAACTCACGGATGCTGTTTTCTACGATGTCATTTTCTAAATAATTATCCAAATATTTAAGACTTAGCCCTGCTCTATATTTGCTGGCAATCTGCTCGTTGAACTTAATGAACGTATTTTTAGGATCGCCTATCGGCTGGTCTAAGTTTTTTCGGGCCATCAGCATATAGAAATAGCTGTACTGCTCGTTAAAACTAACCGTCGTAAGGTTATAACCTCTCAACAGCCACCATTGCGAAAGATTGCCCATCATTTTACTGTCCGGATGATGATCTTCTATATATTTCATCATGGTATAAATCTGGATACCGTCATAAATCCAGTTATCGTCTCTTGCATTTAGGTGAAGGCTGGTCTTGAGGAAATTATTCAGATAAGTCTTGAGGAATTTTATCTCAAATAAAAACTCATCGGGAAACGGACTTATAAATGACGGAAGCTGATTCAATCCGTAAAAGGGGTTTTTTTCATAATCTGCTTGCGATACCGTAATTTTTTCAAAAGGATAGCTGCCTATATTTTCATTGACAAAATTTACAACTTTGTCAATGACAATCGCTTTCTGGATTTCGTTCAGCCTGTTTTCCTTCAGGTTGGTTTCTACAGTAACGACATTGTTTTTATAACTGTAGAAGGTTGTTTTGGGTTCTAAGAACAGGTTGAAATCTTGGCGGTTTTTTCCAGACAGCTCATAAGTAGAAAACGTTGCGTCTTTGGTACGGCTGATTTCGTTTAGGTCTGAAGTAGCTTCAAGTCCTAATGGAAGTTTCAAGTTTACGTCAAAATCTGTGAGACTATTGGTGATATCGTCTAGATTATTGTTGCTGTATTTTATAAACTGATGGTTTTCATATCGTGCAGGAGTGAGGAACCAGTTTTTCAGATTCATTTCACCGTTCTGGTTCCAGCCGTATTTGGTAAAACGGTCATTTGGAAGTTTTACCAGATACGTCAGTTTTAGTACTGTTTTCTCGTTAGGAGCCAATTTTTCACGAAGATTGACTTCTATTACATCGGGATGTTTTTCAAAACGGTGCCATTTCAAAAACAAATTATCTTGTCCAATAATAGTTATGTTATCTGTCTTTCCTCTTTCTTCGTCTTTTGCCAAGTGAAAACTCCTGACAAATTCATCAGAGAATCGTTTTGCCAGAGGCGTATTTTTATCCGAATAAGCGTGGTTCCAATCATTAAGGATGATAGAAGTCAGCGTGTCTCCCGTTTGGTTATTAAAGGTAATTTCCTGCTGTACGTAAGCTGACTTTTCTTCGCTATTAATCTCAACAATCATTCTGAAATGATGTTGCGCGTTTCCTTTTATTGAAAGAAACATAAAAGAAAAACAGAAAAAGATTTTAAAGAAAGTATTCAAGCGGCAATTTTATATAATGTACGGTAAAACGTTAAAGCAAGTTTAGTTATTATTAGATACATTTCCTAATAAAGGTTGCTTAAGATTGGCTTAAAAAGAAAAGCTGCCTAAAAAGACAGCTTTCCATGTGTTTATTGTGATGAGCTTTTTAAAAATTAGGACTCAAATTGTATTTTTTGTAGAAATTATCCAAGACATCCAAGACTTCATCTTCATTGTCAACAATCTTGATAAGGTCCATGTCGCAAGGGCTTACATTGCTGTATTTTTCAATCAGCACCGTTTTTACCCATTCGATCAGTCCGGCCCAGAAATCTCTTCCGACCAAGATGATTGGGAATTTGCCTATTTTTTTTGTCTGGATTAAAGTTATCGCTTCGAATAATTCATCCAAAGTTCCGAAACCTCCCGGCATTACTACAAATCCTTGGGAATATTTCACGAACATTACCTTGCGTACAAAGAAATAGTCGAAATTTAAGTTTTTGTCTTTATCGATATACGGATTGAAATGTTGCTCAAAAGGCAGGTCGATGTTGAGCCCAACCGAAGTCCCGCCGCCCAAATGTGCTCCTTTATTTCCGGCTTCCATGATACCAGGTCCGCCGCCAGTGATAACGCCATAGCCAGCTTTACTTATTTTATAGGCAATTTTTTCAGCAAGCAGGTAATATTTATCGTCTGGTTTTGTTCTTGCAGATCCAAAAATAGAAACGCAAGGACCAATTCTTCCCATGTTTTCATAGCCGTTTACAAACTCGGACATGATTTTAAAAATTGCCCAAGAATCATTGCTTCGTATCTCGTTCCACGTCTTTTGCTTAAATACTTCTTGTATTCTGTCGTCTTCGTTTTCGAATGTTTCTTTTTTCATCTTTCTTAAAAATTAATCAGCCTGCTAAAGTAACTCTTTTTTCAAGAATTGCGCCGTGTAGCTGTTTTTATTTTTGGCAACTTCTTCCGGCGTTCCTTTGGCAATCAGCTGTCCGCCGCCTTTTCCTCCTTCAGGTCCGATGTCGATAATATAATCGGCGAGCTTGATAACGTCCATGTTGTGTTCGATTATCAGCACCGTATTTCCTTTGTTGACCAACTTGTCGATTACTTCCATCAAGACACGGATATCTTCGAAATGCAATCCCGTTGTTGGTTCATCGAGGATATAAAACGTATTTCCAGTATCTTTTTTAGACAATTCGCCTGCCAGCTTGATTCGCTGTGCTTCACCGCCAGAAAGCGTGGTGCTTTGCTGTCCTAAAGTGATATAACCTAAGCCAACATCTTGTAAAGCCTTTACCTTTCGGTATATTTTTGGTATGTTTTCGAAGAATTCAACTCCTTCGTCAACAGTCATGTTCAATACGTCGGAAATTGATTTTCCTTTGTATCGTATTTCTAGAGTTTCTCTGTTGAAACGCTTTCCTTGGCAGGTTTCGCATTCTACATACACGTCGGGCAAGAAGCTCATTTCTATAGTACGTACGCCAGAACCCTCGCAGGTTTCGCATCTTCCTCCAGAAACGTTAAAGCTGAAACGGCCCGGTTTATAGCCTCGAATCATGGCTTCCGGCGTTTGCGTGAACAAACTCCTGATTTCAGAAAAAACCTCTGTATAAGTAGCTGGATTAGAACGTGGCGTTCTTCCAATTGGCGATTGGTCGATGTCGATAATCTTGTCGATATTCTCTAATCCTTCAATCTTTTTGTAAGGCTGTGGCTTTTTTACGCCGTTGAAAAAGTGAGCGTTTAGGATAGGATAGAGTGTTTCGTTAATTAACGTCGATTTGCCGCTTCCGGAAACTCCTGTCACACAGATTAATTTGCCTAAAGGCAATTCAATTGAGACATTTTTCAAATTATTTCCTGTCGCTCCCGTTAGTTTTAGAGATTTTCCGTTGCCTTCGCGTCGTTTTTTCGGAACAGCGATTTCCATTTCGCCATTTAAATAAGAAGCGGTCAAAGTATGTTCTTTCAAAAGCTCTTTTGGAGTTCCTTTGCTGATGATTTGTCCGCCAAATCGTCCTGCTTTTGGACCGATATCGATAACGTAATCGGCTCTTTCAATCATGTCTTTGTCGTGTTCTACAACAATTACAGAATTTCCGATGTCGCGCAATTGTTCTAAAGAATGGATCAGTTTTTCGTTGTCTCTTTGGTGCAAACCGATACTTGGCTCGTCCAGAATATAAAGTACTCCGACCAATTGTGATCCGATTTGTGTCGCTAAACGGATTCGCTGTGCTTCTCCGCCAGAAAGTGATTTCGAGCTTCGGCTCAATGCGAGGTAATTCAATCCTACGTTGACCAAAAAGCTCAATCTGGATTTGATTTCTTTGACAACTTCGGAAGCAATTTTTCGTTGCTTTTCGGTTAAATCGTTATCCAATTGGTCAAACCAAACGGCTAGGTCAGAAATATCCATATCGGTTAATTCGGCTATGTTTTTTCCGTTTACTTTGAAGTATAATGATTCTTTTTTCAAGCGGGAACCTTCACAAACCGGACATTTTACTTCGTCCATGAATTCTTTTGCCCAACGTCGTATAGTCGTAGAACCGCTTTCGTCGAATTGGTTTTTGATAAAGCTTGAAATTCCTTCGAAGTCAATTTTATAATCTTTTGTAACGCCTAATGTCTTGGACGAAACTTCAAATTTTTCTTTTCCGCCGTGCATGATGACTTCCATGGCTTCTTCGGAAATCTTTTCAATCGGATCCGTTAATTTAAATCCGAATTTCTCTCCGATGATTTCCAGTTGCTTGAAAATCCAAGAGCTTTTGTATTCTCCTAAAGGCGCAAAACCACCTTGCTTGATGGAAAGTTTCGGATTTGGAATGATTTTTTTCATATTGATTTCATTCACGGTTCCCAAGCCGTTGCAATGGTCGCAGGCTCCTTTTGGGGAGTTGAATGAAAAATTATTCGGCTCTGGATTCGGATAGGAAATCCCAGAAGTCGGACACATTAAGTTTCGGCTAAAATAGCGTGCTTCTTGACTGTCTTGGTCAATGATCATCAGGATGTCATCGCCGTGATACATGGCTGTCTTGATACTTTCCGTCAGACGTTTGTCATTTTCGGGCGTATTTTCAATCAGCATTCTGTCGATGACCGTCTCGATATCGTGTGTCTTATAACGGTCTAATTTCATTCCGGCCGTAATGTCCTTGATCTCGCCATTGATTCGGACTTTTAGAAATCCTTGTTTTGAAATTTGTTCAAATAACTCGCGATAATGTCCTTTACGAGAACGGATTATAGGTGCTAAAATATTAATTCTTTTTCCCTCGAATTGTTCAAAAATAAGCTGCTTTATTTGCTCATCGCTGTAGCTGACCATTTTTTCTCCAGTCACATAACTGTAAGCATCGCCGGCTCTGGCATACAACAGACGCAGGAAATCGTAAATTTCGGTAATAGTTCCAACGGTCGAACGCGGACTTTTGCTTGTCGTCTTTTGTTCAATGGCAATTACTGGAGAAAGGCCGTCGATTTTGTCAACATCAGGACGTTCTAAACCGCCAAGAAACTGTCGGGCATAAGCCGAAAAGGTCTCAATATAGCGGCGCTGTCCTTCGGCATAAATTGTGTCGAAGGCCAAAGAAGATTTTCCAGATCCCGAAAGACCCGTAATGACTACGAGTTTTTCACGGGGAATTGTAACGTCAATATTTTTCAGATTGTGGACGCGGGCGCCTAAAACTTCAATCGTATTTTCAGTATCTAGCATAGAATTTTTTGCAAAATGCAAAGGTACGTTTTTGTAATTTATTTTTAGTTAAAGACGAATGTCCAAAACTTAAATTTATGTAAAAAGAAGTAAGGGCTTAGTTTTGCTCTTTGTCAGTAGTTTATGAAAAGAAAAGTTCCTTATTCAATGACCATTTCCTTTAATTTTTTTCTATAGGATTCTAATACGCTGACCTTAGAGATAAATCCAAAATACTTGCCGTTTTTTGTGACTGGAAGCTGCTCCAAATGGGAGTTTTCGAATTTCTCCATCACGAGTTCCATTCCGTCTTCATAAGAAATCACATCAATAGGAGCTTTCATGACTTCAGAAATGGTTGTATATTTTACCCTGAAAGAATTGAATACGATGGGCTTCAGGTCTTCAAAATCAATAATCCCAATCAGCTCATTTTTAGTGTTTACGACCGGAAAAACTTCTTGCTTAGAATTGGAAAGATATTCTACTAGACTCTCGATTTTGTCTTCCAGCTTGACAGTTTTGTATTCGGAATTGATGTGGTCTAAGATGTCGATGTTGGAAAGGATGTTTTTGTCCTTGTCGCTCGTAAAAACATCGCCTTTGTCTGCCAAATGCTTGACGTCCATTGAATGCGTCTCAAACTGCTTGGAAACCGCAAAACTGATGGAAGAAACAATCATCAACGGAACCATAAGGTTGTAGCCTCCGGTAATTTCACCGATAAGGAAGATAGCTGTCAATGGAGCGTGGAAGAGGCCGCTCAAGATTCCGGCCATTCCTACAATCGTAAAATTTCCGACAGGAAGTTCTTTTCCGATTCCTAAAAGATTAAAAAATTTAGCTACGAAAAAACCCAAATAAGAACCTACGAAAAGGGAAGGAGCAAAGTTACCTCCGTTTCCGCCGCTGCCGAGTGTCAATCCTGTAGCATATACTTTCAGAAGCATTGTGATTCCTACGAATAACAACAGTACCCATTCGTTACTTTTATATTCGTCAAGCAATGTATTTTCTAGAAGGACTTGTGGATTCGCGTTAGATAGTGTCTTGATGCTTTCATAACCTTCACCAAAAAGCGTCGGGAAAAAGAAAATCAGTACGGCTAAGATTGATGCTCCAAAGAGCGCTTTTTTATAAGTACTGTTTTTAAATTTTTTGAAAAAACCTTCTATTTTTTGGAAATTTCGGGCATGATAGATGGAGACAAGACCAGCCAAAACTCCCAAAAGGATATAAAATGGAATGTTATGGAAGTCAAACGTTTGCTGTTGCTTGAAGGACAGGAGCACGTCTTCGTTTAAAACAATTGTAGAAATCAAGGCTCCAGTCGCTGCAGAAATCATAATCGGAATAAAAGCTGTAATGGCAACGTCGGTCAGGACTACTTCAATCGCAAATAATACGCCGGCAATGGGCGCGTTAAATGCGGCCGCAATTCCCGCAGCAACGCCACAAGCCAAAAGCAAGATCCTGTCTTTTTGAGAAAGCCTGTATTTTTGGGCAAAGTTGGAACCAAAGGCAGCGCCTGTAATCGTAATCGGCGACTCTAATCCCGCTGAACCTCCAAGTCCAACCGTTAAGGAGCTCGTTATGATTTGTGCATACATTTGCTTTTTTGGGAGAATACCGCCTCTTTTTGCAACGGCATACAAAATTCGAGAACTTCCTTTTTCGAGCTTACCGTCTAAAATATTTTTAATGACAAAAACCGTCAGAAGGATTCCTATTATTGGCAGTATACTATTGATGTAAGGGAGTTTAAGGTAGCCATTGACATACGTAGCAAATACGAAAACGGAGTGGGCAAAGCCTTTCAACACGATTACAGCAAAGGCACAGGAAATTCCAACGACTACGCAGGACAGGTAAATAAAATGTCTTTCGGAAAGGAAATTCTTAAACAAAAAGAACAGCGTTTCTATTTGTCGGAAAATGTTCCTGAAGAATATTTTTATGGGAGACGCTTTTTTGCCTGGCATTTTATATCTGAGAAAAACGATTAGGATTAAAATGCTAAAATACGCCTTTTGTTAAATTTTTAAAGATAAAACTATTATAAAGTTTTAATTTTTTCTGCGACAAAATCTCTCAGTTCTTTGAAAAATAAGGTAAATTCTTGCTCAAATTCAGTATAGAATTCTCGTAATTCTTTTACAGATTCGCCCATCTTTGAAGTGTTTTTGGTACGATAGTCCATTTGCGATAAAATTTTACCGATGCCGTCGATAAACTGATAATTCCACAGCCAGTTGCCGCGTTCCATGTGAGGGAGCATGTTTTGAGTTTTTAGCGTCAGAATGTCGAAATTATCTTCTAACGATTGGTAGAAATTGTTTACAAATACATCTAGTTTTTCATCCGAATAGTGCTTCCAGTTCTTGGCCAAAAAATGGTCGTAGAAAACATCAATGATAACGCCAGAATAATGGCCATATCGTTCGTGCAATCGATGCTTGCTGATTCGAAAAACAGAATGAGCATCCGTAAATGTATCAATAGCACGGTGCAATATGATTCCTTTTTGAATGTCTTCTGGAAAATGTTCGTAGTCTTTCCCGCGAATACCGTCGGCCATAAAACCGCCAATTTTCATGAAATCATTATTTCCGGAAAGATAAATATGGGCTAGAAAATTCATTCGTCTAATTTAGGAATTTTATATTACTTGAGGCGCAATTCATATATTTGCTAACAATTTAAATTTTAGGAACAAAAAAATTAAAATAAAATATGACCTTAATAAAATCAATATCAGGAATCCGAGGCACTATCGGTGGAAAAGTAGGAGATAACCTGACTCCGGTTGATGCTGTAAAATTTGCTTCTGCGTACGGAACTTGGCTGAAAGACTATTCGGAAAAAGACAAACTGACTGTCGTGATTGGCCGTGATGCCCGAATTTCGGGCCCGATGATTCATAATTTGGTCGTGAATACCTTAATCGGATTAGGAATTAATGTTATTGATTTGGGTCTGTCAACTACGCCTACAGTTGAAGTTGCCGTTCCTTTAGAAAAAGCCGATGGTGGAATTATCCTGACAGCAAGCCACAATCCAAAACAATGGAATGCATTGAAATTGCTAAATGAAAAAGGAGAATTCTTAAGCGGAGCTGAAGGCGCTAAAATTCTAGATATTGCCGAAAGAGAAGCTTTTGACTTTTCAGATGTAGATAGTTTGGGAGAAATTATTTCAAATGATGCTTACATGGATATTCACATTGATGAGGTGTTAAATCTTCCTTTAGTTGATGTCGAGGCTGTAAAACAAGCCAAATTTAAAGTTGTTGTTGACGGCGTAAATTCTTCAGGAGGTGTTATCATTCCTAAGCTGTTAGAATTGATGGGTGTTGACGTGGTAAAACTATATTGCGAGCCAAACGGACATTTTCCACACAATCCAGAGCCTCTAAAAGAGCATTTGACGGATATTTCAGAATTGGTCGTAAGTGAAAAAGCAGACTTGGGCGTTGTTGTCGATCCAGATGTAGACCGTCTGGCGTTTATTTCTGAAGACGGAGAAATGTTTGGTGAAGAATATACTTTGGTTGCCGTAGCAGATTATGTCTTGAGCAAGACACCAGGAAATACAGTTTCTAATATGTCGTCTTCACGTGCGTTGCGCGATGTAACAAACAGTCACAAAGGTACTTACGAGGCCAGTGCCGTGGGTGAAGTAAATGTTGTGGAATTGATGAAAAAGAACAATGCGATTATTGGCGGCGAAGGTAACGGCGGCATCATTTATCCAGAACTTCATTACGGCCGTGATTCCTTGGTAGGAGTAGCTTTGTTCTTGACGCATTTGGCAAACAAAAAGATGAAGGTTTCTGAATTGAGAGCTTCGTATCCGGAATATTTCATGAGCAAAAACAAAATAGAATTGACACCGCAGATTGATGTCGATGCCATTTTAGTCGCCATGACAGACAAATATAAGTCAGAAAATATTTCGACAATCGACGGCGTAAAAATTGATTTTGCCGAAAACTGGGTACATTTAAGAAAGTCCAACACAGAACCGATCATCCGAATTTACACTGAAGCCAAAAGCCAGTCAGAAGCGGATGCATTAGCACTAAGAATTATTGAAGAAATCAAAGCCGTAGCCGGAATTTAAATAGATAAAAATGGAAAACCAATCCCAAGAACAGTACAAGCAAGAATCCTATAGAGCAGAACCGTATAGGCAAAATTATAGAAAACAACTTCCAAATGCCACGACCGTACTTGTTTTAGGAATTACTTCGGTAGTTACCTCGTTTTGTTATGGTATTTTCGGAATCATATTGGGCATCATTGCCTTAGTGATTGCGAAAAAAGACATGCAACTGTATCGTGAAAATCCACAGGAATACGACGGATATCAGAACTTAAGCGCTGGAAGAATTTGTGCCATTATCGGATTGTGCATCGGCTCGTTGTTCTTTATTTTTATCATTTTCTATTTTATTTTTGTTGCATCGGTGCTAATCCCTGCGTTTTCAGCCGCAGCAGCGACCTAAAGCTATTCTATTATGAAAAAGTTAACCTTGACATTTGTCTTATTGTTAGTAACGATAGGCGTTTCTGCCCAAAAGTTTACGAAATCAGAACGGAATTTGATTCAGTCTGGAGATACGAAAACGATGCTCAAGGTTATTCAGATAACAGACGAGAAAGAACTAAAAATACTAAAATCAGTTTCAACAGATGTCGACCCGAAAGACGACCTGCTGCCATTGCTAGCGGAACGAATGTTTTTGGCAATGCGAGATCCTGCCAATCCTGGCATCGGAATTGCAGCGCCGCAGGTTGGAATTAATAAAAATGTCATCTGGGTACAGCGTTTTGATAAAGAAGGAGAGCCGTTTGAATTGTATTTCAATCCAAAGATAACTTGGAGTTCGGCTTTGTTGCGAAAAGGAAAAGAAGGCTGTCTTTCTATTCCAGATATTAGCGGCGATGTCTTGAGAAATTACACTATAAAATTAACGTATCTGGATAAAAGCGGAAAGCCTTGCGAAGAAATCATCGAAGGCTTTACTGCTGTTATCTTTCAGCACGAAACCGATCATCTGAAAGGAATTCTTTTTACCGACAGGATGAAAGAACAAGAAAAAATAGAAGTTTCTCCTGTCAGTAATGAGATCAACTTGTTTTTAGAAAAACGTCTCAGAAGACAATAATTCTCGTTATCAAGAATACTTTTTGAAAATGGTACTGGCCGTATGGCCTCCAAAGCCAAAAGTATTGTTCAAGGCGTAATTCACTTTTTTGTTTATAGATTTGCCTAGTACAATATTCAAATCAGCCATAGATTCATCTACATTCTCCGTATTAATGGTTCCTGGAATGATATCGTTTTTTACAGATAACACTGTAATGATGCTTTCGATAGCTCCGGCAGCACCTAACAAATGTCCTGTCATTGATTTTGTTGCACTGATAGCAACTGGATGATTGCCAAAAATTCCTTTAATGGCATTCAATTCACTACTATCGCCTTGTGGCGTTGAGGTTGCATGAGCGTTGATATAATCGATGTCTTTCGCTAAAATTCCCGCTTCGTCCATTGCTTTTTGCATCCCTAGAGAAGCTCCAAAACCATTTTCGGGAGTTCCGGTCAGATGATATGCATCTGCGGCCATACCGCCACCGACGATTTCAGCATAAATTGTCGCGCCTCTTGCGATAGCATGATCAAAATCCTCAAGAATTAGGGCACCGGCACCTTCACCAGCTACAAATCCGTCACGATCTTTGTCAAACGGACGAGAAGCTTTTTGTGGTTCGTCGTTTCTTTTGGATAAGGCTTGAGAAGCATTAAAACCGCCAATAGAAGAAGCCGTGATTGCCGCTTCAGAACCGCCCGCAATCATGATTTTTGCCTTACCTAATCGTATGGTATCAAAAGCGTTGATTATCGCAGTATTAGAAGAAGCACAGGCTGAAACCGTAGCATAATTGGGACCATGAAGCTTGTTTTTAATCGAAATAACGCCGGCTGCAATATCCACAATCATCTTTGGAATAAAAAACGGATTGAAATGCGGCGTGCCATCGCCATTGAAAAATTCTTTCAGCTGTTCTTCAAAAGTAGTGATCCCGCCGTTTCCAGAAGCCCAGATGACGCCAACATCAGAACGTTCTTTTTGCGACATGGCTTCGAAATTCAGTCCAGCATCTTTGATAGCTTGATCGGATGCGGCGACGGCATATTGCGTAAACAAGTCATATTTCTTGAGTTCTTTGCGGTCCATATAGTCTTCGGGATTGAAATCTTTGACTTCGCATCCGAACTGGGTCTTGAACTTTGAAACATCAAATTTTGTCAGCTTGGCAGCGCCGCTTTTTCCGTCTATGATATTCTTCCAAAATTCATCAACTGAATTTCCCAAAGGCGTTATGGCGCCAAGGCCTGTTATAACTACTCGTTTCATTTGTTTTTTGTTTTAGTGTCGGCAGGAATACTTTCCTTAAAAAGTGTTTCTACCAATTGTTCTATTTTTGGAGCAATCAGCAAGATAGCAGGAATTGCGATGACATAAGCCAGCATCCATGATTTGATCCAAATCGTAAAGAAATTTTCTGTAAAACCTACATTTATGGAAATGAGCAAAAACGAAATAATACATGTCGTTACTATTCCCATAATCATCGCAAATGCTATTTTCTTCTTTTTCATGTTTATTTTATGTCCGTCTTCAATAGGTTGGTATAGCCTTTTGCCAGCAATTTAGTTTTGTCTTTGTTCCAGATTTCACATTGTGCATTTACGATCGTCTTTCCTTTTTTGTTGATGGCTGTTTCTGAGATAATTACGTCGTTTTCTTTTGCAGATGCAAAATAATCAATCACATTATTGATGGTAACGTAAAAATGCGGCTCGCCATACGAAATCAGCGTGGCGCCTATGGCATCGTCGATTATGGCACCGATGACACCACCATGCATGGTACCGAAAGGATTAGTCATTTCTTTTCGGATCGTGTATTCAAAGGAAAGTTTTCCTTCTTCTACCGAAACCATTTTAGGCTTGAGCCAGTTCATGAATGGGGAAGGAGACTGTGTGACTTCCTTCCCGATATGCTGTTTTAAAAAATGAAAAGCTTCGTTATTCATCTAACTGTTTTTAGGATCGTGAATTCATTGCCAGCAAGGCATCTTTAGGAGAAGCAAGCGAAAGCTGGTAAATGTCTGCAGTCTGTCCAACGTGGATTTCAAAGTGATTTTCTTTGAAAGCATTCAACAAATCTTGCGCGACAACTTCTGGGCTGATTCCGTTTTCGCCGCCGATTTCTTTTGAAAATTCGGTATTTACCAAAGGAGGCATTATTTCATACACTTGTGTCGAAAAAGAACTTCTTTCCAAAGCAATTCTCAACGAAAGCGTGTAGGAATGCAAGGCCGCTTTACTAGCAGAATACGAAATTAAAACTTTATTTGGCGCAAAAGCGACTATTGATGAGACGTTTACTATTGCTGCTTCTGGTTGGGAATTTAAAACAGGAAGCAGTTTTTCAGTTAATCTTACAATAGAAAGGTAATTGGTATTTATTTCGTCTGAAGCTTTTGAAAAGGCATCTGCATTGGGAGCCAATATATCATAATAAGAAGCGTTTCCAGCGTTGTTTATCAAAACATTAAGATTTGGAAAATCTTTTGTGATTTTTTGCACCAAACTGTTTACGTCTTCTTCTTTGGTAATATCGGCCGCAATGGCTGTGACATTTGTAAGCTGTGAAGCTGCTTTTTTAAGCTTTTCTTCGCTTCTTCCGGTGATAATGACATGGTTGTCGTTTTGAGAAAATAATTTAGCGATTTCGAATCCGATTCCTGAACCGCCGCCGGTAACTAAAATTGTGTTTTTACTTGTTTTCATTTTGTTTTTGTATTTATTTTATACCAATCGGTATATTTTTAATTAAAAAAAATTATAATTCGTTTATTAGTTTTCGCAACGAAAGCATTAATGTCTTGAGATAATTGACCTTTCCTGTTAGTTTTGCAACCATTACTGTGCCTTCGATAATAGAAAGTATCAACAAAGCTGTTTCTTCTGGATCGGTATCAGGCTTAAATTCTTTATTGTCGATGCCTTTTTGTATAAGATGCATGAGACTGTCTTTCCATACTAAAATTGCTTTCTTGGCTGCTTCTTTTAACAGTGGATGCGTATCATCGGCTTCAATAGCTGTATTCATTATCGGACAGCCGCCGTCGATGAAATGTTTGGAAAAGAATTGCTCATACAATTCTGGATAGGTAAGGAGCTTGTCTTTGTAACTACTTTTTTTGCTGATCTCCAATGTAAAGAGATTCTGCATTTTCTTTTTATTGTGCTCAAATACTTCCAATGCGACTTCATCCTTATTTTTGAAATTGCCATAGATGCTGCCTTTCGTAAGCCCGGTTGCTTCCGTGATATCATTCATAGAAGTGCCAGCATAACCTTTAATATTAAAGATTGGTGCTGTCTTTTCGATAATGTATGATCTGGTTTTTTCTGCCTTGCCCATGATGATAGTCAAATAACACCGCAAAGTTAAATATACCAATTGGTATTATTTGTTAATGTTTGATTAAAGTTTTGAATTATTCTGCTTGGTCTATTTTTGGAATACAGATTTCCTCTTGAAACTTAAGGAATTTAGTAGGCGAGAGGCCTAGATAATGCTTAAAATCATGAATGAGCTGGCTTTGGTCATAGTAGCCACAAGTTTCGACAATAGCAATCCAATCTGCTTTTTTTGAAGTTTCTGTCGTTTCGTTTAGCAGTTCTAACGCTTTTATGAAGCGCCTGTAGCGATTGATTTCTTTCGCACTAAAGCCCAAATATTTTTTAAAATTAAGCTGTATGTTTCTTTCGCTTTGGTTGGTTTTGTCGGCAATAGCCTTGATAGGATTCAGATTTTCTTCATCAAAATTGCTAATGCTTTCATAACCAAGCTCTCTATTTTTAAGGTAAGGCCGGCTAAAATCAAGAATGGAAGCCACTTTTTCCTCAGCCGAAATTCTATCTTTTAAAGAATGCCACAAAAGCGTAAAGCAATTTTCGTCAACCAAATCATCGGGATGTACCGGAATCGTGTCTGAAATCAATGACAATCCAAAAAAACGATAAAAGGCATCGCCTTTGAAATTTGCAACCAGTATTTCTGAGCTCGCAGGCAATACATACTCGATTGGCTGACGGATCGGGCCTAAAACGAGGCACTTTTCAATTGTAATTGTTGTCTGTTTCTTAGTTGTTAGTGACGCTTTTTCGCCAAAACAGAAGACTAGGATAGTCTGATAAGTCGGGAACAAAGTCTTATGGATTGGTGTTTCCCCCGTATTTTTAGCCGAATAGAAATAGGAAAACACATCTTCAAATTCTGATGGGACAGGAATCTTATTTTCAATATACGTGCTTTCTTTTTCCATAGAAGATAATTTCAAAACAAAGATAGCCGCATTAGGTCGAAAGGAACGGGATACTCCAAAATAATCACCCAAAGAACAGAATTGTTTGAATTTTGCAAGTTTTGCTTTGCTCTACGCAATAACTGCGCTCGATTGCTGCCCTAATTTTGCCTTATCAAATTTAAACAAAATCATTAATCATTTAAAACTATCAAAATCATGGAAAATTCAAATCAAAAAGTATGGTATATCACAGGAGCTTCAAAAGGACTAGGTCTGGCTCTTGCAAAACAATTATTAAGTGAGGGCAAGAAAGTAGCGGCAACCTCAAGAAGCCTAGAAGACCTTAAGGAAGCAGTAGGCGAAAACGAAAACTTTCTGCCGTTGGCCGTAAATATTCTTAGTGAAGAAAGTGTTGAAGAAAGTATCAAAAATACAGTAGAACGCTTTGGCAGCATTGACGTCGTAGTGAACAATGCTGGATATGGATTGGCAGGAGCGCTAGAAGAATTGACAGATGCCGAAACAAGACAAAACTTCGACGTGAATGTTTTCGGTTCGTTGAACGTAATTCGAAAAGTATTGCCTTATCTACGCAAGCAACAATCAGGGCATATTTTTAACGTATCGTCAATCGGCGGATTTACTGGATCTTTTCCTGGCTTCGGAATCTATTGCGCAACTAAGTTTGCAGTTCAGGGCTTTACCGAATCTTTAGCGGAAGAAGTAAAAGATTTCGGAATCAAAGCGACAATCGTTTCTCCAGGATATTTTAGGACCAATTTCTTAAACGACTCTTCTCTGAATGTGCCTAAAAACCAGCTTCAAGAGTATAAAACGGTTAGGGATGTCCAAGCGGCTCACGAAAACGAAATCAATGGAAACCAGCAAGGAGATCCGCAAAAAGCGGCATTGGCTTTCATCAAGACAGCAGAGATGCAAAACCCTCCAGTACATTTATTTTTAGGCCAAGACGCTTACGATATGGCGGAGGTCAAAATACAGGCAGTGAGAAATAACATGGAGGCCGTAAGAGAATTTGCGACAGCAACAGGATACGAAATCTAGGCAATAGCGCCAGCTCCTCACGTCTGAAGTAAACTTCAAGGACGGCATCCTCTTACCTCGCAACAATTAAATTAAAAGAACAAAAAGTAAGCAGTATGAAAACAGATAAAATTTGGTATGTAACAGGAGCCTCGAAAGGACTTGGGCTCACGCTGGTTAAAAAGCTATTGGCAACTGGCTATAAAGTTGCCGCAACC
Source organism: Flavobacterium sp. N2550 (assembly GCF_025947265.1). NCBI lineage: Bacteria > Pseudomonadati > Bacteroidota > Flavobacteriia > Flavobacteriales > Flavobacteriaceae > Flavobacterium > Flavobacterium sp. N2550. Next base: position 2,487,669 of record NZ_CP110007.1, read on the forward strand.
TCAAGAAACAGTGCTACATTGAGCGCTGCCGTAGGCGCAGAGAATTCAGAAAATTTCTTACCTTTGGAAGTAGATTTGATCAATGAAATGTCTGTGGCTGAATCGATTAAAAAAACACAAGAAGTCTTCGGAAAGATAGATGTTATTGTGAACAATGCCGGATACGGAATAGGAGGAGCTATCGAGGAATTAGCCCAAGAAGAAATAGCTGAAGCCTTCAATATCAACGTATTCGGAACAATAAACGTGATCAAGTATGCGATGCCTTATTTGAGAACACAACGTTCGGGCTATATTATCAACATTTCGTCCATAGCCGGATTTGCTCCAGCAACTGGCTGGTCGATCTATGCAGCGGCAAAACACGCGATAATCGGATTGTCAGAGTCCCTGGCAGATGACGTACGATCTTTGGGAACAAAAGTCACCGCCATTGCACCGGGCGCGTTCAGGACGCAATTTTTGACAAAAGAATCCTTGGTATTTGCCAAAAACGCAATTGATGATTACGAAGATGTTCATGCTTCTCACGACAGGTTCCGAAATATGAATGGCACGCAGTTGGGAGATCCTGAAAAAGCGGCACAAGTAATGATTGATTTGGCTGAAAGTGAAAACCCTCCTGTCCGATTATATCTAGGAAGCGATGCCTATAGAAGGGCGGCCGCTAAAATGGGAACACTTTCTTCGATGCTCGAAGACTGGAAAGATACCAGCCTTTCGACAGACTTTAACTAACGGCTGTTTGAATTTTACAGCTATAATAATTCTCATTATAACATGCCAAGCCTGCGAAAATCAGGTCTTGGCATAAATGAAAAATAGAAATCATGGCAAAAATAGAAACAATTGAAGATTTTTATAAAAAGAAATTCGACTACTTGCCGGACAACCTGCAAGATTTAGGACATTTCAATGTCTTCCGTACCGAAGACTGCTATAAAGATGGCGTGCTTATTCCGGTAAGCTATACGCGAAGAGATTTTTATAAGATCAGCCTTGCCCGTGGGAAAAATGTGTTCCATTATGCCGACAAGAGCCTTGAAGTGGATGGGACAGCGCTTATTTTCTTCAACCCTCAAGTTCCGTATACGGTTGAGTCGTTATCGGCTGAGAAGAGCGGTTTCTTCTGTATTTTCAAAGAAGCTTTTTTCACAGAATCACTTAGAAATAGTATTACGAACCTGCCAATGTTCAAGATTGGAGGAAAACCGGCGTACATTCTGAATGAAGAGCAAGACAAGCAGATAAGCGATATTTTTACCCGAATGATTGATGAGATCAATTCTGATTATATCTACAAATACGACCTGCTTCGGAATTATGTAACCGAAATGATTCACGGTGCCATGAAAATAGAACCGTCGGAAAAACTCTATCAGCATCCCGATGCAAATTCAAGGATAACCTCTGTCTTCACAGAACTGCTTGAAAGACAATTTCCTATTGAATCGCCTTCACAGCGGTTTTCGATGCGTTCTGCCAAAGATTTTGCAGAAAAGCTCTATGTGCACGTAAACCATCTCAACAGAGCCATAAAATTAACGACAGGAAAGACGACAACCGACCTTATCTCACAGCGACTGGCCAGCGAAGCCCAAGCTTTGTTAAAACATACAGACTGGAATATTTCGGAAATCAGCTACTGTTTGGGTTTTGAAGAACCCGCCCATTTCAATAATTTTTTCAAAAAACAGATACAGATGGCACCTTCGGTCTATCGGTCTGCATAACTCTAACCACTAATCATAGAAAAGCCATTCCTCAAGGAACGGCTTTTTTTATATAAATTGATTCTATAAGGTACAAAAGAAATCGCCATCCTTAAGATGGCGATTAATAAATTCTAAACTGAAATCAAGAAAGTATCCCTATTCATGTTTGATGTGTGATACTGCCAGTAAGTCCTCAATACATGCTGAAGCACTTTTTTCATCTTCTCGTAGTCGTTCGGCTTTTTAATATACACATTTGCTCCGAGCATAAAGGTTTCTTCCTGGTCCTGTTCCGAAGATGATGTCGAATAAATTGCAATACTAGTATCTGCATATCGATTGTCACTACGTATTTTGCTAAGGCAGTCAATTCCAGACATGACAGGCATGTTAAGGTCAAGAAAGATGATGTCAGGACTTTCGCATTCTTCGTCGTTCAAATAATTCATCAAATCCTTCCCATTGGAGAAAAAAACAAGATTGTAATTCTCATTGATTTCATTGATAGCCTCTCTAAATAAGCTGCATTCATCCGCGTCATCGTCGGCCAACACAATGTTAATCTTCTCTTCGAATAGTCTCATACTTAATACTAAATTTTAGGTTTAAAATTAATTACAAGCAAAATTCAAATTACGTTTGTTACTCAAATTTAAAAAACGAAAACCCCAAAAACGACTGTTTGGCTTTAATTTAACGTATCAAAAATGTCGTAAGATATAAATCCTCTTAGCAATTGTATAATGCTTTTTTGCGAGAAATAACCGAAATTAGCTAGAGTTGGATTTTTGTAAATAATTAGCAGTCAGTGCTTAATAGCCGATAAGCTGCTAAACCTAAAAAAGAACAAGATGGTTGCAGTATGCCAGTTTAAGATGCCAGAAAAATTAGAAATCGCAGGAAAAAACCTAGACGATATAAGCACAAAAAGCATTATCGATAAGATAATAGAAAGCCTAAAGTCGGGTAAGGCCGAATTGTACCGTGTCGAATCGTTCTGCGATATCGAAAGCCAGGCGAATGCCGAAAAAGAAGACGAAAAAGAATCCGAAACCTTTTTTGAAATTATCCTTATCCTTGACGAACACCAGATTCAAGACTATAAGATATACGATGCCCTTATCATTGACAAGGCCTTGCAATGTTTCCAGAACGATGAAAATTATATCTCCCGCTACTGGGTGAACGGAAACCAAGAATACATCGGCTTTGAAACCGAATTCTAATAAAAAGAAAACCCCAAAGCCATGCCTCGGGGTTTTTAAAACCAAACCATCTTACTTATTCCAGATAGCCAAAACGACCTAAGTTAAAGTCATTAAAAGCCTGTATAATTTCTTGTTGCGTATTCATCACAAAAGGACCATGGGCAGCTATAGGCTCGTTAATAGGTTCTCCGCTCAAGATTAATACTACGGCATCTTCTAGCGCTTCAACAGTAAATTCTTCTCCTTCGTTGGCAAACAATACAAAATTATCTGTCGGTACTTGTTCGCTGCCGTTTACTTTTATGCTTCCTTCGATGACCAAAAGCGCAGTATTGTATGTTGCTGGAAAATTAAAGGAAGCCGTTGCGCCCTTATGCAGCTTAGCATTAAGCAAACCTACGGGAGTAAATGTAGAAGCTGTTCCTGAAACACCATTGTAGTTTCCGGCGATTACTTCTACCAATCCGCCGCCCTCAGGCAGTTCGTACTTATTGATTTCGCTATTCGTAATTCCTTGGTATTTCGGTGCCGACATCTTGTCTTTTACCGGCAGGTTCACCCAAAGCTGAACCATCTGAAAATCGCCTCCTGCTTTGCTGAACTGCTCTTCATGATATTCTTTGTGCAAGATGCCCGAAGCAGCCGTCATCCACTGTACGTCGCCTTCGCCAATAACACCGCTATTTCCAGCACTGTCATGATGGGCTACTTTTCCTTTATAGGCAATGGTAACCGTCTCAAAACCTCGGTGCGGATGCACGCCAACGCCTCTCAGTTCATTAGTCGGAGGAAAATGAAACTTAGAATTGTAGTCCATCATGATAAATGGGCTCATGCGCTGCATGCTCAAAGATGCGCCCGATGGAATAAAATTATGTACCCTGAAACCGTCGCCAACCATATGAGGAGCAGGCGGTGCTATGATTCTTTCTATCTTTTTTGTTGTCATGATAATCAATTTTTAGTGTGAAAAAGTGAATTTTCCTGATATTCAGGATGCCTGTCGATATACGCATTTATAAACGGACAATAGGGCTTGACTTTTAAAGTATTGTCTTTTGCATACTCCAGTACATATTTGGCCAAGGCAGAGGCAATGCCCTTGCCTTCGAGTTCTGGCGGAACGATAGTATGCATGTACGCAATGCCTCCGTCAAAAAGCTCATATTTTACATAGGCTGTCTTGCCATCAAGGGTGATTTCAAATCGCTTGCGGCTTTCATTATTTGTGAATGTATAGTCCATGATTTTACTTTTTTTGATACCGTAAAATTACGCAGTATAAAACTCATGGCACTTGACCTAGGTTAAGAAATGCAGCTACAAAGAAATGTCAGTAAATTGTCGGGTGCTAATCCCTGTTGAAGTTCTTGTTGGCGAGTTCCTTTCGCACCCTGCTTAGACCCTCTGGAGTAATTCCAAGATAGGAAGCAATAAGCTGTTGCGGAACCCGTAAGGACAAATCACGGTAGGTCTCGATAAATTTCAGGTACCTTTTTTCTGCGGAAGCGCTTAACAGATAATTGATTCTTTTTTCCATGTGCCGGATATTATTATGGAGCGCCAGCGTATTGACTTTGGCAAAATTCTCGAAGATTTTTTCGGCCTTATCAAAAAACTCCTTTTTCACATAAATTGCTTCTGTATTTTCTAAGGCATCAATATACATCTCCGAAGGCTCATTGAAATAAAAGCTGCTTCGGTCGGCAATAATCCAATTTTCAGGAGCAAACTGTATCGTATGTTCTTTCCCTGCCTCATCAACAGTATAAGAACGCAGGATGCCTTTGCCTACAAAATAAGCCTTGTCGCAGATTTCATCTTTTCGTAGCAGCATTTCTCCTTTCTTGATTGCTACAGGATAGACGAGATGCTCGACCGCCTCATACTGGCTTTCGGTGCCGCATTGGGTCTCGATGATATACTTTTTAAAAAGATCAGACATAGCTTAGGAATTGGATATGGGCGAACGATTACGAATTTAAGAAATATCCTCTATTTTCAAAGCAGCATTCATCAAGAAAAATCTTCGGCAAAATCCTCGACAAAATTCTTGAATTGGCGTGCCGGTTTCCCAAGGATGTTTTCAACGGTAGCACACACTTCAGAAGCCTCATTTCTTGAATAATGCGCATAGTCTTCGATAAGCCCATCCGCCTGCCACAAAGGGAAGCCGACAGAAAGCAGTGCCGTTTTCATCTCTTCTGGCGTTATGTCTATAAATTGTATCGGCTTGTCCAATACTTCAGAAAATAAGGCCGCCAGTTCCATGTGCGTCAAGGCTTCCGGTCCTGTAATATTATACACTTTGTTTTCATGTCCCGACGCTGTCAATGCTTCAGCAGCTATAGAAGCAATATCGCGGATATCGACCAAGCTGATTTTAGCATCACCTATAGCAGCAAAAAACGCATTTTGCTGTTTGATAATATCCTTAAAGCCAAGCAGTCCCTGCATGAAAAGGTTAGGGCGGAGGAAGGTATACTTCATGCCTGATTCTTTTATCTGCGCTTCAACTGCTGCATGGTAGCGTAAAAAACGTACCGGAGAACCTGCCGACGCATGTAATTGCGAAAGCTTGACAATGTGCTTTACGCCAGAACGCTGGGCGACCGCGACAAAGTTTTGCTGCAGCTGTTCTGCAGTTTCAGAAGAATTAGTGAGCAAGAAAGCTTTTTCGATTCCGACAAGCGCATTGGAAAGGCTGGCTGTATCATTAAAGTCGCCCAACACGATTTCTGTGCCTTCTAATGAAGCAAGGCTTTCTGTGTTTTCGAAGGAACGAACCATCGCTCGAAAAGGGATGCCTTTTTCAGAGAGCTGTCTAGCCAGTTCAGAACCGATAGTTCCTGTGGCTCCTGTAATAAGAATCTTTGGTGCATCTGAATGTTTCATAATCTGTATCTTTTTTTGATTTGTATAGGACAAATTTCAGCATACGCAGAGATCTAAAATTGTAAGAAAACGAAAAGGCAGGCCAATAAAAAAGGCTTCCAGAAAAAATTCCGAAAGCCTTAAGTGGATATATAGAGGGGAAAGTTACTTTACAGGGGTGCCGTCTTTGATTTCTTCAGAAGCCATTTTGACCAATTGCGCATTCTCAGGAATCTCGCCAAAGATTTCCACGCGGTCTTCTACCTCGCGACCTTTTTGGACTTGTTTTCTGACGGTCTTATTGTTTTCGACCTGCAATACAAAAGTACCTTCGCTAGAAGTGACCAAAGCTGTTTTTGGCACCACATAGTTGCTGTCTTGCGCTTTCAACGGCAAGAGTACTTCCGCAACCATGCCAGGCAATAATTTTTTGGTCGTATTGATCACGTCCATTTCGACACGTTCCGAACGCAAGCGGCTGTCTAAAGCGCCGGACATTCTGGCCACTTTGGCCTTAAAAGTCTGCCCTGGCATAGATTTGACGTTAAAGCTGATCTCATCTCCGTTCTTTAAATAGCCTGTGTAAAGCTCCGGAACATAGACAGACAAGCGCAATTTGTTTTGTTCTTGAATCGTGAACAAAGGCAGTTCTGAACCTTTTCCGGCCGGACCTACATAGGCTCCAAGGTTGACATTTCGCGCAGCAACCACTCCGTCAAAAGGAGCGCGTATCTGCAGATAGCCTTGGATGTTCTGGATTTCCTTATACGAAGCCTTGGCTGCCTGCAGTTGAGCATAGTCCGAGTTTTTTCTAGCATCGGCCTGTTCTAGGTCGTTTTTAGAAATCGTTCCTTCTACCTTGCTGGTTTCCAAAAGTCTTTTATAGGTGCTGTTGCTGGCCATATAAACGGCTTCCTGTGAACGCAATCTCGATTCCGAAGCTGCCAGCTGCGAGCTGATTTCCGGCGCCTCAAGCACCATCAGCAGCTGTCCTTTTTTTACTTGGGTTCCGATATCGGCTTTCAGTTCTTTTACAAAACTGCTCACTTTCGCATAAATATCTACTTGCTGAAATCCCGTAAGCTCTGCCGGAATACGCAACTCTGTAGACAGCTTTTCTTTGCTGACTTGAAAAGTTTCAATTGCCGGAGCCGTTTCTTCGGCCGGAGCCGCTTCTGCCTTTTCTGAAATGTTACAGCTGTTCAGCGTAGCCATAAGCACTACCAAGGCCGATGTTCTGTATAAATTATTTTTCATTTTGTGGGTGTAAAGATGATATATAATGTTTGCTTTCTTTGTCTTCTGGATCAAGTGATACCGACTGCGTTGAGGTCTTGCCCTGTGCCCAGGCGAAAATCAGCGGCAAGATAATCAATACTGTAAAAGTAGAGAATAATAAACCTCCAATAACTGCTCTTCCTAATGGAGAAACTTGGTCGCCGCCTTCGCCGTGGCCTATTGCCATCGGCAGCATCCCCGCAATCATCGCAACGCTGGTCATGATGATCGGACGTAGCCTTAACGAAGCCGCCTCTCGTGCCGATTGCAGCGCATTGCCGTTATGTTTCCGGAGCTGTTCGGCATTCGTGACCAGCAGGACGGCATTGGCAATAGATACCCCGACCGACATGATGATTCCCATATAAGATTGCAGGTTAAGCGTTGAGCCCGTAAGCAGCAATAGCAGCAAGGAACCGAGTACTACGGCAGGAACCGTTGTCAGGATAACCAACGATATCTTAAACGATTGGAAATTAGCAGAAAGCATCAGGAAGATAACCACGACCGCAACCAATAATCCTGTTTGCAGGCTGTTCATGGTTTCGTCCAAGACTTTGCTCAATCCGATAGGCTCGATAAATAGTCCTCTTGGCAGTTCGCCTAAGGAAGCAATGGTAGTTTTTACGTCTTTTGAAGCCGTTCCCAAATCGGTATGGTCTATATTTCCCGTGATGGAAATGTAGGGCATGGCACCCAAGTTGTCGTTCTCTCCGTAAGTATGCGATGGCGTGATGGTTGCCACATCGCTCAATACAGGTCGTGTAGCATTTTTCAATAATGGAATCTCTCCCATATCGCTGATACTTTTCATCTTATTTAATGGCACCTGTACTTGTACATTATATGACAATCCTGCTTTTTCATCAATCCAAGTATTCTTTTCTGTATATCGAGAAGAAGACGTAGAAGCAATCAGCGAACGCGAAACCTCGCTCATGTCAACGCCAAGCTGTGCGGCACGCGTCCTGTCGATATTGATGTCCAGCGAAGGATACTTGATCGGCTGTGCAATCTGCACGTCCCTGAAATAATCAATCTTGTTGAGCTTGGCAATTAGCTTGTTGGCATATTCTTCGTTAAGTTTCTTGTTCTTTCCGGCGATTCGAATCTCTATCGGAGTTGGAGAACCTTGGCTCAATACCTTGTCGGTCAATTCGATAGGCTCAAACGAAACTTTTACGTCGGGAAGTATCTTTTTTACCCTTTTGCGGAAATCATCCTTAAATACGTCCATATCTGCATGATAATCTTTCAATCCGATCTGGAAGACAGCCTCGTGCGGTCCGCCCATAAACAAGTAGATTGGCGAAACGGAAAATAAGGAAGGGTGCTGCCCAACATAGATTGACGAAATAGCAATATGCTCTTTTCCGATCATGTTTTCCAGCTCTTTCAACACCAATAAGGCTTTTTCTTCGGTACGTTCCAGACGCGTTCCGTCTGCAGCGCGAAGCCTCATCTGGAACTGACTTGAATTGACTTTAGGGAATACATCCTGACCGATAACGTTCAATAGCAAGACGGCCAATCCTGTAATTCCGAAAAGGTATAAGAGGGTAATCGGCTTTCGCAGCGGGAACAATCGTTCCAGCATTCGCATGAATCGGTTTCTGAATCTTTCAAAACGGCTGACTTTGCCGTCGTTATTAAAATCGTCTCTTTCGACCAGTACTTTTTTCTGGTTGAATGTGTCTGCTTCCGATTCGGCCGTAAGCCCCGAAGCGATAAATTCAGCTTCATCGTCTGTGATGCCAGAACCGTGCTCTTTTTTAGGGTGGCTTTTCATCAGCCAGTTGGCCATTACCGGAACAAACGTCTGTGAAAGCAAGAAAGAAATAATCATAGAAAATCCGATTGCCAATGCCAGTGGCAAGAACAAGGCGCCCGGTATGCCTTTCATGGTAAAGGCCGGAGCAAAAACGGCTAAGATACATAACAAGATCAGCAGTTTAGGCAGGGCGATTTCCTTACAGGCATCCCAGATGGCCAAGGCCTTGGGTTTTCCCATATCGAGATGCTGGTGGATGTTTTCGATGGTTACCGTACTTTCGTCCACAAGAATACCGATAGCCAATGCCAAGCCGCTCAGCGACATCAGGTTGATGGTCTGGCCGAATAATTTAAGGAACATGACACCCGAAATGATAGAAATAGGAATGGTAAGGATAACGATCAAGGCTGCTCTTCGGTCGCCCAAGAACAGCAATACCATCAATCCGGTCAGTACTGCCCCGATAATCCCTTCGGTAATCAAGCTCTTTACGGAGTTGATTACATACACCGACTGGTCAAATTCATAGGATAATTTCACGTCTTCTGGAAGCGTGCTTTGTATTTTTGGAAGTTCTTTCTTTAGGTTCTGTACTACGTCCCAAGTCGAAGCATCGCCCGCTTTGGCGATACTCACATACACCGAACGCTTGCCATTTACCAAGGCATAGCCAGACGTTATATCTGCACCATCTTTTACGGTCGCAACATCGCCCAGGTATAAGTTCTGTACGCCGCCTTTAAACAGCGGAATCTTTTCGAAATCCTTGATTTCTTTAATCGTATTGTTGGTAGGGGTAATGTAATTCTGGTCGCCGATTCTAACGTTTCCAGAAGGTGCCGTCTGGTTGTTGATACGGATGGCATCTACAATCTGGTCGGGCGTAAGGTTGTGCGAACGAAGCAGGTCCGGATCCACATTCACCTCCACAGTTCTAGGGCTTCCTCCAAAAGGTGGAGGTGACAAAAGTCCAGGGATAGACGTAAACGAAGCACGAACGTAGACGTTGGCCAAATCCTGAAGCTCATTATTAGAACGCGTCTTGCTGCTCAAGACCAATTGACCTACAGGAAGCGACGAGGCATCAAAACGGATGATGAACGGCGGCTGCGAGCCTGGGGGGAAGGCGGCTTGTATCCTGTTGGATAGCGCACTCAATTCGGCTGCAGCCTGTGCCATGTTCGTGTCTTCATAATAAGTCACTTTCATCAGCGTAAGGCCTTGTGTGTTTTTGGTCTCGATCGACTTCACGCCGTTGGCGAAAAGCATGACGTTGACATAGTTTTTGGCAAAATAAGACTCCATCTGGTTGGGCGTATACCCTCCGAATGGGTGTGCCAGATAGATTACGGGCAGGTTCATCTTTGGCAAGATATCTACCTTAACGTCGCGGACAGCGCCGATTCCGAAGAAGAACAGTCCGGCCACGAGCACCAATATGGAGATAGGTTTGCGAAGTGCAAAACGTATTAAATTCATCAGTCGTAAAAATTAAAATTCATTAATAAATAATTCAAAATCTCCTGTAGCGGCGGCTTTCATCAAAAGCGACTGCCACACATTAGTATAGATGATATCTCGGTCGATTTCGGCACGGTTCAGGGTATACAGCGTCTGCGTTACATCTACCAGATTGGTCAGGCCGTTTTTATATAAGGTCGTCTTTTGGAGGTAGGCCTGAGCGGCTGCCTGTACTTGTTTCGGAGCTTCTATATAATTGTCCATCGCGTATTTGATCTTGGCATCCGCCGCATCTGATTGGGTCTTGAGCTGCTGGTCGATGACATTGTATTCTTCTTGCAGTGCTTCAGAAATAAGCTTTTGGGCGCTGGCCTTTTTGCTCGATCGTGCAATAGTAGTCAAGTTCCAGCTTACGCCTACGCCGAGCAGGTAGTTTTGGCGGTTAGGGCTTACGCCGTCAAAATAATTTCGGGTATACGAATTCTGGTCTACGGCGTAATCGGAGTTAAAGCCTGATGCTCGTGTCTGGTAGACGCCGAATAGGCTGAAGGTAGGATAGTATTCTCTCCTGAAAAGCTTTGCCTGCTGCTTGCTATAATCAATCCTGCTTTTATAGTATTGCAGTATCGGATTCAGCGTGTCGTTTGCCGTCTCAAGGCGCAAGATTGATTTCGGGATTTCTTTTACGAAAGTGCTGTCCAAAACAAAGTCTTTGATGTCCACTCCCATGAGCGCCACCAGCTTGTTGTTTTGTTCCTTGACCTGATCCTTGCCTTGGTTCAGCTGAATTTTAGCGCGTGAAACCTCTGCAGAAGCCAAGGTCGAATCGACTCCCGGCAATAATCCGTTTTTGACTCTGGCGGCGGCAATCCTCTGGAACACAACCGCGCGGTCAAGATTTTTCTCCTGTGAGATCAGCAGTCTTTGGCTGGCAAGCAGGTTGAGGTAGGCCGCGGCAATCTTGATTTTCTGCTGAAATTTCTCTTGTTCTAAATCCTTGTCAAAACGTTCGGCATCGGCTTTTGCCAAGTTGATACGCTGCCTTGCCTTTCCGAAAGAAAAGAAATCCCAGTTCATGTTGACCAGATAAAGGGCACCGAAAGCAGCATTCCAGTTTTGTTCAGGAAGCGGCAATCCCGATGAAGCGACGCCAAGTCCGCCAAAACCGTACAGCGGTCCGTTCTGTCCGTTTACGGTACCATAGTCCTGCTGTGCGGCAAGATTAAGGTTGGGCAGGTATTCTCTGCGTACCTGTTTTACTGTTTCCTTAGAGGCTTCGGCATATTTGCTTTTGGCCTTTAGGGTTCCGTAATTCGCCATTCCAGTTTCTACCGCCTCTTTGAGCGAAAGAGTCTGGGAAAACCCTTGGAAAAAGAAGAGAGATAAAAGAAAAAGACTTATTTTTTTTGTAGTCATTTGTTAAGCCTGATATAAGTTTGAAAGCGCAAATTTACAGCAGGCGTAGGAGCGAAGGCTGCATTAAATGACCAATTCGCCTAAAAAAATGACGAATTCAATTGGTCATTAAAATCAGCAAAAAATTAATAATAAATCGTTAATTTGTAGCCTTAATTGCAAAAAATGAAATGGAAAGTCGATAATGTACTAGACAATAAATGGTGGCAAGAGGTTGCAATATTGCTGTTTTCGTTCTCCTTGTTTTCTTTAAAGAACGATTGGATTTTGTTTAATTCGGCGATTGCTGTCTGGTCGGGAATAGGCTATTACCTGATGCTTTATCTGCATGCGCAGACCAACCGTTTCTTCCTATTGCCCATATTAGTCAAGCAGCACAAAGGATTTTTATATCTGGTGCTTACGATACTTTTGGCGTTGCTTTTTTCAGTTGTCGTTTATGAAATATCGTCTGTCTGGATTACCAAAGCTTCTTCGCTCTATGAGTTTTCGCATCAAAAAAGCTACCAGTACCAGCTGGCCACGGTAATCGGCACGCTGATCTGTATTTTGGGGCCTGTTATGTTCCTTAAGTTTTACAGAGAAGAAAAAAGAAAGCGAGAAGAAGCCTTATTGCTCAACCAGATGCAGCTCAATTCGCTCAAGAGCCAGCTGAATCCGCATTTCTTGTTCAATACTTTTAATACGCTTTACGGAATCAGTCTTGAGTTTCCTGAAAGAACGCCCGACCTGATTATGAAAGTATCGCAGCTGATGCGCTACCAGCTCGAGAGCAATGCAAAGCAGTGCGTATCGCTAGAAGAAGAACTGTCGTTTATCAACAGCTATATCCAATTGGAAAAAGAGCGCGTGGGCTACCGCTGCGAGATTACCTATGACAGCAAAATCGATAATGAGAATGCGTATAAGATTTCTCCGATGCTGCTCATCGCTTTTGTAGAAAATGCCTTCAAGCATGGCACCTGCGCCATCGAAAATTGCTACGTGCACATTTCGATTACGGTAGAAAAAGGAAAGCTACACTTACAGATTGTCAATTCCATACCCGAGAAGAAAATCAACGTTGTTTCTACAAGGATAGGCATCCAGAATACGACAGAGCGCTTGAAAATCATCTATGGCAGCGACTATACGCTAGACATCAAGAATACCGACACGGTCTATACTGTTAACTTGGCATTGCCGCTAAAAAAGGTAGGCGAATCATGAAAGACCCGAAAAAATGCATCATCGTAGACGACGAGCCGGCAGCACATTACGTGCTTATCAACTATATCCGACAGAATCCAGAGCTGGAACTCGTGCACCAATGCTATAATGGGATAGAGGTAATGAATTATCTGCGTGAAAATCCAGTAGACCTCATGTTCCTTGATATCGACATGCCCGAAATCACAGGGCTGGAACTCTTAAAGATCCTTCCGTCGCAGCCCAAGACCATCCTTACGACAGCCTATTCTGAATTTGCGCTCGAAAGTTATGATTATGGCGTAATTGATTATCTGCTCAAACCGATTTATTTCCCGCGTTTCCTAAAGTCTATAGAGCGATTTTTAGCTACCCAGGCAGATCGAAAAGTGATTGCCTCGAACCTTTTTATCAGCATAAAAGCCGATGGAGCGGTAATCGACCTCGATGTAAGGAAAATCCTTTTTGCCCAAAGCTACGGCAATTATGTCAAGATTTTTACCACGGGTAGAACCTATCTAGCCTCAATGACGACCAATGAATTGGAAGCCAGCCTGCCGGCAGAGCAGTTCCTGCGCGTGCATAAGTCGTATATCGTGGCAATCGACAAGATTGAGGCGAATGAGCGCGATACGCTCGTGGTCAGCAGCCAAAGAATTCCCGTAGGCATCACCTATAGGAGAGAGCTGGAACGATTGCTTGCACGATAGCCGTTTTATAATATTTCCTCGTCTATTTCGTAAATTCTCTTGATTTCTTTCATAGAGCGGTCGCTCATGAAGTATTTCAGTATTGTAGAATCGTCGCGGAATCCTTTGTAGGTCTTTAATTGCTCCGGCGTCAAGATGCTCCTGAAATTATTTTCCGATTTAAAGATAATCGGCGCGATTTCTGAGTTTTTTCCCAAATTGATTCTTCCTAGCTGTGTTTTTTCTTCTTTCCAGATGCTTATGGCGGCCACTTCTTGATCTTCAGACAATTCCAGGAAAGAAATAGAGCTGATCTTGTTTTTGATAAATTCTGTTTCAGTCTCAGTCGCCATGGCTTTTGCATTGATCATGGTGATTGTTTTTGTTATTCTGCAGCTGGTCAAGGTTACAAGACAAAGTATAAAAAGAAGGAATGTAGATTTTTTCATGTAGGATAGTATTTGCTATTACCGTTTGTTTAGGGCCTGGATAGGGAATCGGCAGCCGCCAAAAATACAGAAAATCTTCTGTATTTTCAGCCTTGCCTCAGGAAACCGCTTTTAGAAGCTGTATCCGATCTTGATTCCTGCTCTAAAGACAAAGTTGTCTATGTTTTTATTGTCAACATCGCCTTTTCCTTTTACTTCCCATTTCCAGTTAGCCCCGATAGAAGGATCGATGCTGAAGTTTTTACCGATCATGAATTTGTAGCCGACGTTTGGGTTGATGATGCTCCAATACGAATAGGTTCCGTCAAAATTTCCAAGTCCGGCAACATCCTCATCGAATTTCACATTACCGTAGGAAATAAAGTTCTCTGCATAAAACCCGTCCCATTTTCCTTTTTCAACATACGTCCTGCTTCCCAATTCGATCACGAAGCCGTTTCCGTCGATATCTACAACATCGTTGTCATAATTTAAGCTTGCGGCAGAAATGTTCAGCAAGTGTGATGAATTTCTTTCGCCCTCTTTATGCTTCTTTTTATACTCAAGGCTCAAGCCGTATTGCATCGGGTCAGAATAGTTGAAATTGGCAGAAAGCGTCAGTTTTGGACCTACTATTGCAGTTTCTTCGTTAGCTTCTTGTTTCTCTTGTGCAAAATTTAGTGCTGGTAGTAGCAATGCGAATAATAAAATACGTTTCATTTTTTTAGTTTTAATGTTTGTTAGTGTTATGGCTGCCGGCTAAAAACCGACTTCTATTAGCATAGACGAATGCTGTTTGAAAATGGTTGCATGGGTTTTTAAAAAAAATCAGGACCAAGAAGAAAAAAGCTTTGTAGGGGTTATGTTGCAGTCTCATTCTGAGAAGGTTCGGAAAAAGGTCTTTTTTTGAAAAAAATTCCCGAACAAGACCCGAACGAAACCCGAACAAAACCCCAACGAGATTTGAAGCGATTTTGCCGAAATGACCCTCCATAATGTCGCATTTTGCCCTGCTACTATTGCTAAAAAGGAGCCAACTTTGTACTAAGCGGGTCGAGAATCGCGCCGCACTAATTGCTAAATAAAAAATCATGAAAAAACAAGAATTTACAATAGAGCTGGATGCGCCGCGCGAAAAAGTGTGGGACGTCCTATGGGGAAAAGAAACGTATCCACTATGGACAGCGCCTTTTGGCGAGGGATCTAGAGCTGAAACCGACTGGAAAGAAGGCAGCAAGGTACTTTTCTTGAATGCTGATGATGAGGGAATGGTGGCAAGGATAGCGAAGAACATTCCGAACGAATACATGTCTATCGAACATTTAGGCGTGGTAATGGGTGGCATCGAGCACACCGAAAACGAGAAAAGCGGCGAATGGGCCGGCTCGCTAGAAAATTATACCTTGAAAGAAGCCAATGGCAAGACCCAGCTTATGGTGGATATGGACGTGACCGAAGAGTATGAAGATTTTTTCAATACCACATGGCCGATCGCCTTGGGCAAGATCAAGGAACTGTCTGAAAAGAAATAAAAAGGGGGACTATATCAGGTTATTAGGCTATTTTTCGACGATTTGTATACAAAACTCGTCAAAGTGACTGTCTTTTATACTACTGATTTATTTCTAATTTCTATATTTGTAAACGATTATTATTAAGTAATTAGATATCAGCATATTGCTTGAACTTATAATTGTTTTCAATTATACTGGATTTGAATTAGTTACTTAAATTATGCAAGCAATGGGGTCCCATGAAAATGGGACCTTTTTTTAGGGTAATAAAAAGGCTGTTATTTTTTAGAATTCCATTGCCACAGGTGCAGGCAAGCATAGGTGCGGTACGGGCTCCATTGGGCCGATAGTTTATGCATGTCTTCTTTAAACTTTTTCTTGTCGCTTTTGTCCAGTCCAAATAGGGCAGCCATCGTATTTTGTATGATGAGGTCGTCGGCAGAAAAGACATCTTCTCGCCCCAGCCCAAACATAAGCAGGTTCTGGGCCGACCATATTCCGATACCCTTGATGGAAGTAACCAGACGGCTTACTTCGTCGTCGCTCATCTCGTGGAGCTTTTCATATTCTAGGCCATGGTCGACATCAAACTGGGCTACATTCTTTATATAGTCTGTTTTGGATTTTGAGAGACCGATGGCCTTTAGGGTTTCAAAAGGAGTATCGAGTACTTGCTGTGAAGTAGGCTCGTTTCCATCGTATAGCGCCAGAAAGCGGTTAAAGATGACATCGCCAACCTTAGCAGATAGCTGCTGGTTGATGATAGAAGTATAGAGGAATAGTGTCAGGTTGGTGTTCTTTTTCAGTTCCCGCGGCACCGCGTCTTGCAGTACTTCTTTAAATACAGGGTCGCTTGATAAATGGAGTAGATAAGGGTGCTGCATAGAAGTATGATTGAAGCATTAGGATAACAAAGATATTATTTATTCAGACTCCAGCCAGATTACTTTTTGGATACTTTCATGGGATTTGCTTATGATTTCGCCGTATAGTTCCGGCTTTCTTGCCGCCATGTATCGACTTCCTCCGGCACTAGTGAGTTTTGTGGCGTCTATCTCGGCTACCGCAATGGCATCTGCAAGTTCCCTGCATTCAGCAATAATATCGCCATAAGGGTCAATGAGCATCGAACATCCATTTTTTAGCTGATCGTCGTCCATGCCTATCGGGTTAGAGAAAACGACATACACGGCATTGTCATAAGCTCTGGCGGGCAGCCATTTCATGAGCCATTGCCTGCCCTTTGGTCCATCGAATTCTTGGCGTAATTCTATTGCATTTCTATCTTTATCAGTCCACAGCTTGGGATCGACAAATCCGGCACCCGGCCTTGTGGATGGCGTGCACATGGTAACATGCGGCATAAAGATGATTTGGGCGCCAAGCAAGGTGGTTGCACGGACATTCTCTATGATATTGTTGTCATAGCATATCAGGATGCCGCATTTCCATCCATGGAGGTCAAAAACAGTATAGTTGGTACCGGGCAAAATATGCGGATTAATAAACGGGTGGAGTTTTCTGTGCTTTGCCAATACGCCTGTCTGGTCTACGCACACATGGGCTTTATAAAGATTTCCTTCGGAGTCCTTTTCAAATAGTCCTGCTAAAATGGTTATTTGGTGTTTTGCTGCAATAGCTATCAATGCTTTTATGCTCGGCCCGTCGGGAATATATTCTGCCAGTTCTGTCAGTTGTTCTTTGTTGAGGTTTCTGGCAAAAGTATATCCTGTAATAGCACATTCGTGAAAATTAATGACATCGGCTCCTGCTGCTGCGGCTTCTTGTGACAGCTTTTCGATTACTTTCAGATTATAGGCCTTATCGCCGCTTTTGTTTTCAAATTGGGCGGTAGCGATTTTTAAATTTCTCATCGTATGTATCGTAATGGATTAGTACTGCGAAGATGAAAAGAAAGCAAGCTCAAAAATTGGAGAAAACCGACAAAATCGCTTAGGCCAGCAACAAAAAATTGACAGCCAGCAGGTTGTTGTTTGCTTGGTATTGGACAGGAGTGAGGCCCGTGAATTTTTTAAAGCAATTATTCAAGTGCGGCTGGTCGTAATAACCGCAGGCATAGCTTACTTCTGTAAGGTTTGCTTCTGGAGAAATCTGCTTCAGGCTTTTCAGGGAGTGCTGGAACCTGACGATGTCTGCAAATTTTTTAGGACTCAAGCCAATGTGTTCGTTGAATTTTCGTTCGAGCTGCCTTTCGGTAGCCGGAATTCCTTTTAGCATTTCTGCCAGGCTGTTCTTTCCTTTGTGTATATGAATCTGCTGTACGGCCATGGATATCAGGCTGTCATTATAGGAGTTTTTAAGGAGCTGGTCCAGCAAGAAGTTTTCAATTGCGGCTATGGCCGATGCATTTTCAGAAAGGCTTTGGATCTTTTCTATAAGAATGCGGCCGGAATGACTGGCCAATTCTGTAAAAGGCAGCGTCTTGTTATTTATTTCAAAAGCGGGTACTGTAAATAGCTTGAATAGTGCCGTGGGCTGGAGTACTACCACAAGCATATCGATTTCTCCTGTAGCCGAAAGCGTATTGAATCGTGTGATCTGTCCATATACAAAACATTCAGGCTGTACGCTAAAGTTATCTTCTGTCTCGTTTTTCTCTTTAAAAGGAGCTTTTCGATGAAAGACGATTCCGGGACTTCCATCCGAAAAAATCCTAAAATCGGTGGCTGAAACTGCATCATTTGAAAGAATCAGATAATGCCTTACGATATGCTGCAGAGAGGGCGAGGGTGGTATTTGCATTAGGATTTTTGACTATAGGCCGTTTATAGAGGCGTTATTGATATGAACGAGGGCATTGAAAAAAAGAGGCAAAGGGAATAAAATCCAGTTATTTTATTTTTTCAATAGCTTCTCTCACCTTAACGATATCAGGCTGATGGTTTTTGCATTCTTGAACGCCTTCAGGATAAAGTACTTTTATAAAATCATTATAGTCATTGCAATTTTTGAAGATATTAAACTCTTTGTTTTTCACATCCCATACGATACCTTTATAATTGCTTAAGGAACTGCCGATTGCACCGCCTACAGCTCCGCCAGAACCATACGCAAAACCTTGTGCCCATTTATTGGCAAGGCTGACTTCTGTATAATAGTAATTTTCTCCAAGGGATATGACTTTGGCAAAGCCATTTGGAAAATGATTGGTTTGCGCCCTGTCAGTTTTGTTCCTGTTGTCTAATATGGCTTGTGTCTGGAAGTAGATATGTCCTTTGTAGCAAACTGCAAATACTCTCTTAAGCTTTTTGTCTTCATTTTTCAAATAAAAATAACACTCTGCTGGAATATCATCTACGATTTCTTCTTTTGTGAAGCCAACCAGGCCTTTAGGAATTACTACTGCTGTAGAATTTGGTACTTTGTTTATAAAATCTTCTTTGGTATAATAGATTCCATTCGGACATCCATTTGCTGCGACCTTAGCATCTTCTTTTTTTGGAGCAGGCTTCTTGGCACTAGCAATGGTATCTGCTTTTGTTTTCTCTATAACCATTCCTTGCGAAAATTCGGTTGAAATGATGATGTTTCTGTTGGTAAAAACGCGCTTATGGTTTTCATCATCAATTACCTTGACAGTGCTGATTGCTATTTTTTTGTCTTCACCCGTTGTCGGTTCAAAATACTTAAAGTGCCCATCGACAAGTTCTAGCCTTTCAAAGCTTATTTTTTCGTTTGTCGCCAATGTAATCGTTCCTTTTTTGGCAAGAAGGTCTTGGGCATTGCAATAGCTTGTTGCTATAAAGAAGAATAGGAGTAGCGCTTGTCTCATCGTAAGGATCTTGAAATAGGATAGGTTCTTTTATACGAAGAGCAAATATATAGGAAGATATCAGAATTATAGTAAAAAGTTTAGGGCTTTTGATTTTTTGCTCTCTAGCGCTTCTGCCTTCCTTCAGTAACTGACAATTCACTTATACTGAATGTCATATTAAATACTGTTTGATGTATTTTTTATTGATTAATTATCGTAAAACGATAATTAATTATATATTTGCATAAAATATTTAAGAAATGAAAAGAGTCCGTCTTATTGCTACTTGTCTGTTTTACTTTTCAAGAGTGCTGGCGCTGCCGTATCTGGCAACGGCAGCATATTGTATTATTTGCTTTCTATTTCGTACTGATTCTCTACAGCCTATAGAAGATGGGAAGCGGTTTGTCATCACCTATCCCTTTACCGATACCCGTTTTTTGATTGGTGATGCCTATGAGTTTTATTACATTTTTGAAATGATTGCTTTTATAGCGTTGTATGGCATTTTCTTCTGGCTGCTGGGCAATATTTTCAAGACGTTCCGCGGAAAGAAATTGTTTACCCAACAGGGAGTAAGAAGGCTGAGCATCTTTTACCTGCTCAACTTTATCGTGCCGTTGCCTTTTTTGATCGGGCATATTGCTTATTCTTATGAGGTCGAAATACTCGTTAGCCTGTCGGTATTGCATTTTGTGCTTGGGGTATTTGCTTATTTCATGGCGGTAATATTCAAGCAGGGGCTCAATCTTCAAACCGAACAAGACTTATACATATAACCATGCCTATTATTATAAACATTGATGTAATGCTCGCTAAGCGGAAAATGCAAAGCAAGGAATTGGCCGAGATATTAGAAATAACTCCCGCCAATCTGTCGATTCTAAAAACAGGCAAGGCAAAAGGTATCCGTTTTGAATCTTTGGAGGCCATCTGCAAGGCGCTGGATTGCCAGCCGGGCGATATTTTGGAGTACAGAGAAGAATAACCATCAATAACCATGTAGCGTATAAAAAAAAACGCCCCTAAGAGGGTGCAGGAATCCTATTGTCTAAAATAATCAATCAAAAATCAAAAAAATGAACAGTTTACAAATCAAAAACTTGAGCAAGAAGTACGACAACGGCGTACAGGCCATGCAAGACATTTCGCTTGAAATCAGCAATGGCATTTTTGGACTGCTGGGCCCAAACGGTGCAGGCAAATCTACTCTTATGAAAACGATAGCCGGCTTGCAGGCGCCTGATAGCGGTGCGATTGTATTTAATTCGGTCGATGTGGTAGCCGATCCTGCCTTTATCAAGCAGCAGCTGGGCTACCTTCCGCAGGATTTCGGGGTCTATCCCAAAATCAGCGCGTATGATTTATTAGAGCATCTGGCGGTGCTCAAAGGTGTTGGCGGTAAAAAAGAAAGAAAGGAACAGATCTATGCGCTTCTCGAAAAGACGAATCTTTATGCAGACCGCAACAAGGCGGTAAGTTCTTTTTCGGGCGGAATGCGCCAGCGTTTTGGCGTGGCACAGGCCTTGCTCGGCAATCCGCAGTTGATTATCGTAGATGAGCCAACGGCCGGACTTGATCCGGAAGAACGCAATCGGTTCAATAATTTATTGAGCGAGATAGGCGAGCAGGTCATCGTGATCCTTTCTACGCATCTAGTAGAAGACGTACGTAATTTGTGTACCCAGATGGCCATCATCAACAAAGGAAAAGTACTGGCCCACGGCAATCCCGGAGCGTTTATCGACGAGCTGGAAGGGTGGATTTGGACCAAGGCTATAGAAAAGAATGAGCTGTCAGCGTATCAGGAACAGTTCCAAGTCGTTGCTACGCAGCTGAATGCAGGAAGACAGCACATCCATATTCTTTCTAAAGAGAACCCGCATCACGGCTTTGCCATGAAACAGACTGATCTTGAAGACGTGTATTTCGCCCAACTTTTTAATACGAAATAATATGTTTGCAGGTCTTTTACATTTTGACTGGATCTTTTTCGCAAAGAAAAAATCCTTCTTGGTACTGCTCGTTTTCTTTCTCGGATTCGGCTTGTTTACTTCTGTCGCGGCTAATTTTCCTTTTCCGGAAACCTATAAGAATTCGCCTTATGTGATCACGTATGTCATCGGCATTATGTCGCTGATGTGTATTTTTTCTGTCGCGCTGTTGGCGGCGCAAAGCTTGATGCGGGAAAAGGACGCGCATTTTGATTTGATTCTTTATGCTACGCCCATACAGAAAAGGTATTACCTGAGCAGCCGTTTCCTCGTGATTTTTGGTATTGCGGCTTTGATATTTGTATTGTACGTGACGGGACTGCTTGTCGGGCGCCAGTTGTTCAGCTCTCATGATGAGGAATTGGCAGCGCTTGACGTATGGAGCTACCTAAAGCCATTTCTAGTGCTTGCTGTGCCCAACATCTTGTTTTGCACAGGCGTACTGTGCAGCATAGGCGTATTGTCTAGAAACAGGATGGCAATCTATATCTCCGGACTCTTTATTTATTTTCTTTATTGGGGAATAGCAATGTTTTCTAATTCGCCGCTTATGGCCAGTGCCGCACCCGTATCGGCAGCAAGTATGGATGTCATGGCCAAGGTCGATCCTTTTGGTCTGTCGGCCTTTTTTGAGCAGACACAGTATTGGACAGCTGGGCAGCGTAATACGCAGTTGGTAACGCTAACCGGAAATTTCTTGTTCAATCGTATGGCTTACATGGCGGTGTCTTGCCTGCTGGTAGTCTTTGCTTATCGCAAGTTTAGCTTTGTAGTGGGGAAAGATAGAAAATCGGGTAAGAAAGCCAAGGAAGATAAGACTGTTCTTGACCTTGAATATATGCCAGTTCCAACAAAGAATAGCGGTGGTGCCTATAGCCTGAGGGCTGGGCTTAGTTTTGTAAAGATTGATATGGAATCAATTATCAAGAGTGTTTCGATATGGATTATTGTTCTCGGCTGGTGTTTCTTTTTCGGGATGGAGGTCATTGGTATCATCGATGCCGGAAGGCGCTTGCCAGAACGTTTTGCTACTTCGGGCTTGATGGTCAGCGAAATATTGAAGCTGTTTCCCATGATTGGCCTGATAGTCGTATTGTTTTATGGAAGCGAGATTTTCTGGAGAAGCCAAGGCGCGCGCTTTGATGCATTGGAAAACAGCAGTCCCGTTCCTAAGATGGCAGTCGTACTTTCAAAATGGCTTACGCTTACGTTCGTCCCGATGCTGTTGCTTTTGTGCAGTTGTCTTGTCGGTATAGGATTCCAATTGGCATTTGGTACAGAAGCTATCGACTTGGGACTGTATCTGTCCTTGTACTATCTGATTGGCCTGCCATTGTCGCTATGCGCTGCCTTGGTCATTACCATACATACGCTGTGTAAAAACAGGTATATCGGCTTGATGGTTTCTTCTGTGGTTTTGTTATTGACCAATACTTCTTTTGGAGGGCTTATCGGGCTAAAGCATCCTCTATTGCAATATGCCAATGCTTTTAAAGGGAATTATAGCGAAATGAACGGGTTTGACCTTTTTATAGACGCGTTTCATATCAAAATGCTCTATTGGTCGTGTATTTCGGCTATTGTGCTTTTTGCAGCGGTCCGATTCAGAAGGAAGAGTGTCCCATCAGGCAGGTCAAAAATAGGGCAGGCCCTCTTATTGGCAGGGTGCCTAGCGGGCGCATTACTTTCGGGAAGCATAATCTGGAAAGAGACGGAAATTCCTAAGAAAGAAGAGCGCAATGATTGGAAGCAGGCGTATGAGGAACGTTATAAAAAATTCAGCGAGCTCTTGCAGCCTACGGTAACGGATGTCAAGACTTCCATCGATCTCTTTCCTGAAAAAAACAGCTATGCTGTCACAGGAATGTACGTGTTAGCCAATAAAGGCGACCAAGCTATAGACTCTGTCTTGGTGTATGCTGACAAGGATATGCAATGGAGCCGTATTACTATCGAGAATGCCAAGCTCCTATCTGCCGACAAAGAATACGGGCATTATTGGTATAAATTAATAAAGCCACTGCAGCCTGGCAAATCAGCCAGCATGAAATTCGCTTTTGCCTATTCAGGTTCTTCGTTTAACGGTTTCAAGCAGTTTAGTACGATCCTGAAAAACGGCTCGTTTATCCGCATCAGTAACTTTTTTCCGCGATTCGGCTACATGGCCGATAATGAGATAGACGACCCTAGAGAGCGTGCCAAAAGGAAGTTACCGGCAAGGTCATTGGTATTGCCTTTGGAAAAGAAAAGGGAAACACCTTATGAGTACGGCTATATCAATCTCGATGCCGTGATTTCTACTTCTGGAAACCAGACGGCTATCGGTATCGGCGATCTGAAAGCCACGTGGCAAAAAGAGGGACGTAATTATTTCCAATACAAGACTCCGTCGCCTATACCATTCCGTTTTGCAGCTGCTTCGGCACGTTATGCCGTACAAAAGGCGAACTACCGAGGCATTGCGATTGAAGTCTATTACCAGCCCGGACATGAGCATAATATCGAGCATATTATCCGAAATGCAAAGCAGTCGTTGGAATACTGCGAGCAGCATTTTGGCAAGTATCCGTATGGCATGATCCGATTTGTGGAAATCTCTTCTTTTGTGAAAGGCTTTGCAGCTACGGCCTATCCTACAGGTTTCTTTATCAATGAATCGTTTGGTTTTCAGAATAATATCCGACAGGACCCTGAGAAAGACATATTGAACGAGCAGGTCAGCCATGAACTTTCGCATACGTGGTGGGGCAATGCGACCATCGACCCGGATTATAGGGAAGGAAGCAAGCTGCTGACAGAAACACTGGCGATGTATACCGAGTTGGTGCTCTATAGAAAAGCGTATGGCGATGAAAACATAGTGTCGCGCGTGCAGATACATAAAGATATTTATATGGAACAGCGTGCTTTTGCAGGAGAAGAGCCTTTGTATAAAGCCGATCCTTATAAGCCGTTCTTGGCGTATGACAAGGGAATGGTCGTCATGTACCAACTAGAACTGCTTCTTGGGGAAGAAAACATCAATAAAGCGCTTAGAAGCTTTCTTAAGAAATATGCTTATCCGAATCAGCCGCCTATTTCTTTAGATTTGATAGACGAATTGTATGCGGTGAGCGATAGTACACTTCATCCTAAAATTGATGAGCTGTTCAAGCAGATTATCACCCATGACTTGCAGGTGGACAAAGTGTCTTACCGTAAGACAAACGAAGGAATATATGAGCTGGAAATAGCCGTTATTGCCAAAAAGTACAAGGAAGACGGAAAAGGCAAAAAAGCAACCCTGGTTTTTGATGAACCCATAGAAATCGATATCTATCTTGAAGATGGAAAAAAACAGCGCGTTATCCTGCCACAGGGACAGAACAAGCTAAAAGTCCGTGTGGCTAAAAAACCGACTAAGGTCGTACTGGATCCGCGGATGAGGTTTATGGAGGCTGTCTTGGAGGATAATGAACAAACTTCTTTTATGCCTCTACTGCAAGGAGGTTTTTAGATTTTCTATGAAAATGCAATAGCTTGATATGGCGGTTGAAAGAAAGAGTTTAGTACCCCTTAAAAATCAATATATCAAGCTATTGTTATTCATATGATAGTTCTTATTAAAGGACACGGCAGATCTTGCCGTGTTTTTTATGCTTTATTTTTTCTCTTCTTTCGATTTGGTTTTTTCTTTTGTTTTTGTTCACAAACTCCACAAGTACCTCCTTCTTTAGCACAATGCCTACATCCGCTACAATTCTTACAAGCACTGCAATATTCGGCTCCGCTACATCCTCTTCTTTCGCAAGAAGCCAATAATACTTTAGGCTTTGTCTGTGCTATCAAAGATGTGGAGGAAAGGTATAAAACAAGGCCTAAAATTATCGTTTTTAAAAGATGTTTTGGATTTAGTGACATAGTAATTGTTTTAATAATAGTAGTATTCCTGGCAAGGCAAAAAACAGGATACATCCGTTGTTTTTAGCTTTAAAATTTTTTTGATAAGAAATTCCTGAAATTCCCGTTCTGATAGAATATCCCTTATTGCTTATTGTGCCTTTTCTTGTTCTTAGGCTTGGATAAATACCTGATTTGCTGATATTGATTCCTAGACCTCCGTATAGCTTGATTCTCTTCTGGAAACGAAAACTCATAACATTATATGATTATATAGATGCTTTGAAAAGGGCTATTTCATTTTAGGAATAGCCCTTCTTAATTATTAGGCGTACTGAATTAGTTGCCAAGTAACACCTTGGTTATTGTAAGGAGGAAAAGTTTCTCCTTCCGATAAAGGAATAGTTGTGGAAGGCACGCTTAATGCCTTCCAGATTCCTGATTCAGGGCAGGTTTGTCCTGTAGTTCTAGTTGTTCCTAACGGTAATTTTGACATACATAAAAATTTAACGATTATTAGTCACAAATGTATAATCAAGAAAAAAGAGATATATGAGAAAAACCGCAGTCTTTGGTAATAATTTTTGTAACTATATATCAGTCCAGAGTAAAAAACACAAAAAATATTGATAAGTATATACAAGTTTACACTTTGCCATAAAATTCAAGAGTAATTTTATAAGTAACTTCGGTAAATACTTTACTCATCACATTCAATCGTTCATCTAAGTTCAGGACTAATATAAAAAGACAGCTATCATCTTCTCGAGAAACAAATAAAAAAGCCCTCACAAAAGGGCTTAATCATTTTTAGTGACTTCTAGGAGATCTTCTCTTATGAGATTTGACTGTTGTTCCGTTTTTCTTTTTGTAACTCTTGACATGCACAGTCTTTTTTCTCTGTTGTGCCCCTTTAAAAAAGGCTTCAGAAGTTTCGGTGATTTTTAGAGGCTCGAATGTCTTGGCATTTCCACCAAAGCAGAAGAAGGACACTAAAAGCAATAAGAATAATTTTTTCATAATAAAGCATTAAGAGGTTATTAATCAATGTAATGTCCAAATATAAATGTTTGGTTATCAAAATATTTAAGGGAAACCGCATTCTTATTTTTTAAAATCTATCCTAATATTAGCTAGGCTAGTCCAAAACATTAAAATAAGCCTATATTATTCCCATGTCTTTCGCAATAGATATCAGGTGTATAGTATTACTTGCTTCAAAGTAATTCTTTAATTTGATAATGCGTTTTTCGATGGTGCTCTTGCTATTGGGAACAATGCCTAATTCTTTAAATTTGACATCCATGCTTTCTTGCTTTACGCCTAAGGAAAGCCATCGTATTAGCTCGATATCATAATTATCGATCTCATTTATTGTCTTGTCTTTAAGAATATGAATTAGATCAGGAGCAAGAAATTTATCAGTACCATTATTTACATTTTGGATTGCTTTTTTAAGCTCAGGCATGCTATTTCGGCCTTTTATGACGAATCCGTTTACATGATGTTTGAGAAATAATGCTTGTATCCTGTAAGGCTTGTCTTCAATTGAGAATACGATGATTTTGATTTCTGGAGTAATTTTTTTTATGGCATCGATTAATTCTTCGCCGCATTTAAGCTTTTCTTCCTTATGATCGACTTTTTTAAAAGACAAATCGGTAATCAATAAGTCAAAAGGAACATCGTCAAATAGGGCTCTTTTAATTTTTAGTAGGGCATCATCACAATATTTTGCATAATGAATGTCTCTAATTTCCAGCTCTTCAAGAACTTTTACGGCCGCGATATCATTAAGGTCTATGTCATCAACTATTAGCGCTTTTTTATACATAACAAGATTAATTTGGAATCGTAATTTTTACCTTGAAACCTTTTTCTGTTTCTGTATCAAAAGTAATTACTCCGTTTATTGCTTTTATGCGGGTTTCCGCATTTTGAAGGCCATTTTTTAAGCTTAATTTATTAGAAAAGCCTATGCCATTGTCAGAATATTTGATTTGAAGAGCATTTTTTATGGTTTCAAAACTGATCACAACAATAGTGCTTTGGCTATGTTTTTTCATATTAACCATCAGTTCTTGTAGAACCCTAAACACGGCAACTTTGCTTGTTGAAGGCAATTTTGCCCAATTGATTTCAGGGCTGTTTTTTATGATGACTTTCAAGCCTCCGTTTTCATAGTTGACAAGCATCTGTTTTAGTTCGGAATCAAAATCTTCTCCTGTATCAATCGAACTGTTTTCTCTTGAAATATTTCGGGCATTGCCGTATATCTTATCAAGATTGTCTAACAGCAGTTCTTTTTTATTTGGGTTTTCCAAATTTTGGGTTTCTGCAAAGGACATTACTTGGAATACATCATTTGCTAATTCATCGTGCAATTTTTTTGAAATACGGGTTTCGGTATCATATACAGCTTTTATGCCTCTTTGTCTTTCTATTCTGTTTTTGTTTTGTAAATATTTCCATATGACTATAATCAAAAATATAAGAAAGAGAACGCCAAAGAATGATAGTATTGATTGGTTTGTTGCTTTTTCGATTTTTAATAAGTCTTCTGCTTTTTCATCACTTAACTTTTGATTATAATCTTTTATTTTTTTTAAATCATATCTAAGTTTTGCATATCTGTTCTTATCAGACTCTCTGATTTTGATGATACTATCATTTAATTTAAAAAATAAGTGAGCATATTTTCTCGCGTCTTTTTCATAGTCACTAATCATTAAAAATGATAATGCTTCCAATCTCTCATCAATACTTTGAAATTTAGTAGCATTTTCATAGGCCATTTTTGCATATTCATTCGATTGTCGAGGATTACTTTTTTTATAATAATCGGTTAGATGCAAATAGCTTTCGATACTTCCATAAGAATCATCTATCTTATTTCGCATCATCAAAGCTTCATCCATTAAGTAAATACCTTTTGCTTTATTTCCAGATTTATAGATAGCATATCCTAGATTATCCATATATCTTGCTTTTTTATCTGGAAAAGCATTATTTCCTAAAGCCCTGTTCTTGAGTATTTTTTCCAAGATTGGAATAGCTTTATCGTATTCGCTAGCGGCCATATATGTTATAGCCATATTATTAAATAAAGATAGTCTAGCAAGAGAATCTTTTGTACGGCTTAATATTTTTTTATAACCTTCAATGGCTTCATCATAACGGCCAGCCTCTTTAGCAATAATTCCATAATAATTTTCTATTGCCGATGTATAACTCTCATTTTTTTGCAAGTTATATTTTTCAGCTTCTGTTAGCATCTCTTCACTAGCATTATATTCGCCAGCTTTCTGCAATATACCAGCCATCTGAATTAAATTATAGGTAATATTTCCTATCGTATCTTTTTCTTTTATAAATGATTTTTTTGATTCGTCGTAATAATAGAAGGCGCTATCATATTTTTTAGAATTATAAAATCTATCAGCCTTCTCTTGCCATACCTTAGCTTGTTTTGCACCAGCTGTTTCTTGAGAATGCGTTGTAGTAGTACTAACGCCTTGTCTTTTTTCACAAGAAAAAAAGAAAAAAAGGAGTAAAATAAAAAACGGGGAACGCACCATAAAAGTTACTTTCCCCGAAATTACTAATTAATTATAAATTACCTATTTAATCATGGTTTTTTTGGTGGTGGAGTGATGATAATCGGATCATCACCTGGACCATCGCCAGTTCCAGTTCCAGGAGGCTGGAGCGTATCTCTTGCAGCTACTGGATAATTTAAACTAGTATCTTTAATTTCATTGTCATCAGAAGAACAAGAAACTACGGCAGAGCCCATTGCTGCTATAACAGCAAATAAAAGTATTTTTTTCATTTTTAAATAAGATTAAGGATTAAACATGGGCCTGCCTGTCCAGATCTTTCTGAATGTTTTTATGGCAGGCCAAAGTGTTATGGGAAGTGCAGTAAGCTTGAACTATAAAAATGAATTATACTTCCCGGATAATTATTTTTACGGTTTTCCGCATTACTGTTGCAGAAGTAGTTTTGTACATTTGTTTCTATCGCGAATAGAACAAGAACTAATTCTGAAGCAAAGGAAGTTTGTTTTTTGCCTAGCATTTATAAGGAATTCCTGTAATTCCCGCAATGCCACAAGACTCCCAAAAGTTCCTTATAAATCCCCCTCAGTTTATGAAAAAAGATATTTTAGAAGAGTATAAAAAAGCCATAAAGGCAAAGTATGAAGAAGAAAAAAACGGTATGTATTCTAGTTTTTTAATCAATCCATCTCGCGGACAATTAAAAGATTTGTGTTGGGAGATTTTCAAGAATAATTCAGATATCAATGACTTGAAGAGCTTCTCTATTTTCTTAGGATTTGATTTTAGTCCGACAGCTTTAGGAGGTAACAAACTGAATAAAGTCAAAGACAAGTTTAGGCCTATTGAAACTTTTTTTAAGGGAGAAACTGACCTAGCTAAGATAGATGCAGCCGATATGGCAGCAATTTTAGTTGATTTTAAGCAAAGACCATTATCAAAGTATTCAAGAAGTTATAATGATGGAAAAAGGACAGAAGATTCCAAAGTAAAAAAGAAAGCGCATATTGAACTTCAGAATGAACCGATTGAAATAATAGATGATGTTATTATGCCGAACTATTTGATAGATTCCAATAATAATCTTGGGCATAATCATTCAAGTGGTTTTTTGATAAGAAAAAAATGGTCTGTCTATTTTGTGTTGGCAATTTTTATTATTGGAGGCATATTTATGATGTCACAGCAAGAAGAAAAAGACTGTATGGAATGGAGAGGAGATCATTACGAAGCTGTCGATTGTTCTTCGGAATCATTTGGTATAGTGAACACTAAAATTCCGATGGATCCACAGCAGTTTAAATTGAGAAAACTGAAACCTTTAGAAGCCAAAAGAATTCATTATTCCAAAAGAAAACCGGGAATTTGGTATGAGAAGACTAATGGTGATGTAGAATTTTTTAATGGTCCTGGTTATCATCCAGAAAATCATGAATACTTGAAAGTTGCTACTGATCTTATAATTAATAAATACACAGAGTAGTTTGATGCCAAGTTTATAGCAAATGAGTCATACTACTGCCGTAGAAAATATAAAGGCGTAAAGGCTCATAAAAATCAACATATCAAGCTATTGCTATTTCGCTGATAACCCTTACCTTTATGTCATTGCTATCAACTAATACTTGCGGACTATGACAAACGACATTTATCAGATCAAAAAACTACTGACTACAAAAAATGGCACTTTTACGTACTACAGCTTACCGGAAATGGAGAAGCAGGGATACAATATCGAAAAGATGCCATTTTCTATAAGAATACTGCTAGAGAATACACTTCGTAATTTTGATGACTTCGCGATAACGCGCGAAAACATAGAAACTCTGCTCAATTGGAAGCCGGAAGCTTCTGATAAAGACATTCCTTTTAAGCCTGCACGCGTGCTGATGCAGGATTTTACAGGCGTTCCCGCGGTTGTAGATATTGCTTCGCTTAGGGCAGAAATAGCGCGAAAAGGGAAAAATCCAGACGAGATAAATCCTCTGATTCCTGTAGATTTGGTTATTGACCATTCAGTACAGGTCGATTATTTTGGCACGGAATATTCCTATGAACGCAATATGGATGAAGAATACAAGCGCAATAAAGAACGCTACCAATTCTTAAAATGGGCACAGCAGTCGTTTAGTAATTTCAGCGTCGTTCCACCGGGTATGGGCATCTGCCATCAAGTAAATCTTGAATATTTGTCAAAAGGAGTCATTGAGCGCAACGGCGAGATCTTTCCGGATACGTTGGTCGGAACCGACAGCCATACGCCGATGGTCAACGGAATAGGCGTTATTGCTTGGGGTGTCGGAGGAATAGAAGCCGAGGCCGCCATTTTAGGTCAGCCGATTTATTTTATCATGCCAGAAGTAATAGGCTTGCGCCTGACGGGAAAAATCCCGCTAGGCTCTACAGCAACAGATATGGTATTGACTATTGCTGAATTGCTGCGTAAGTATGGCGTCGTAGGAAAGTTTGTAGAAGTTTTCGGTCCGGGATTGGACAATCTTTCAGTTCCCGACAGGGCAACCATAGGCAATATGTCGCCTGAATTTGGTTGTACGGTTACCTATTTCCCTATAGACGACAAGACGCTGGAATACATGCGCATGACAAACCGTTCTGAAGAACAAGTAAAGCTGGTAGAAGACTACTGCAAAGCTAACCTGTTATGGCGTACGGGCAATGAGTCGATTACCTATACGCATATTTTAGAATTAAATCTTTCAACGATAGAACCGACAGTTTCAGGTCCGAAAAGACCTCAAGATAAGATACTGCTCAAAAACTTTCCGGCCACCTTTGCCGACGTTCTGCACCAGTCTTTCGGACGCAAATACATCAAGCCGCAGGAACAGCTGACGCGCTGGTTTGCCGAAGGAGGAAGCTCGCTGCCTATGAAGACTGAGACGACGATGGTACCGGATACAAAAATTGAAGGGAAAATTGAAGACGGGATGAAAATCGTTACCGTCACCGTCGGACAGGAACAGTTTATGCTTTCAGACGGCGCGGTCGTTATAGCGGCGATAACATCCTGTACGAATACGTCCAACCCGTATGTGATGATCGGTGCAGGGCTGGTAGCGCGCAAGGCGAGAGAGCACGGACTGAATGTAAAACCTTGGGTAAAGACTTCTTTAGCACCCGGTTCTAAGGTCGTGACCGATTACTTGATCAAGGCTGATTTATTGGACGACCTGCAGTCGATGAAATTCCATATCGTAGGATACGGCTGTACTTCCTGTATCGGAAACTCGGGACCGCTTCCGGCGCATATTGCCAAGGCGATTGACGAACATGACTTGGTTATGGCTTCGGTACTTTCAGGGAACCGAAATTTTGAGGCGAGAATACATCCGCAGATTAAAATGAACTTCCTGATGTCGCCGATGCTGGTCGTTGCGTATGCGATAGCAGGGCGTGTCGATATCGACTTATTGAATGAGCCAATCAGCTATGACCCGAACCAGCAGCCAGTTTATTTAAAAGATATCTGGCCTAGCGATGACGAGATCAATACGATCATGAGCTCGGTGCTTTCTCCGAAACAGTTTGCCAACAGCTACGGGACTATTTTTGAAGGAAACGCGATATGGCAGAATCTGGAAGTTCCTAATGAGAAAATATATGTGTGGGACGAGCAGTCGACCTATATAAAAGAGGCTCCTTTCTTTAAGAACCTGCCAGAGCATCCGCAGCCTTTAAGAGATATTGAGAATGCCAACGTGCTGCTGTCTTTAGGCGACAGTATCACGACCGACCATATTTCGCCTGCGGGTTCGTATGGCGAACAGTCTGCAGCAGGAAAGTACCTGTTGAGTCGAGGGGTAGAAAAAGCAGATTTTAACTCCTATGGTTCCCGCCGTGGGCATGATGAAGTAATGATTCGAGGTACTTTTGCCAACGTGCGTATCAAAAACAGGCTGGCAGATCGCGAAGGCGGCTATACCAAATATTTGCCGACTGGCGAAGAAATGAGCGTATACGATGCTTCGGTGAAGTATAGAGAAGCTAAGATACCTTTGGTGATATTGGCTGGAAAAGAATACGGCAGCGGTTCTTCGAGAGACTGGGCAGCAAAAGGAACGTTCTTGTTGGGTGTAAAAGCCGTATTGGCCGAAAGCTATGAAAGAATCCACAGAAGCAATTTAGTGGGAATGGGCGTGCTGCCTTTGCAGTATAAGGACGGTGAGAATGCAGAAAGCCTCGGACTCACAGGCAGCGAGCAATTTACGATAACGGGCATTGCGGAAGACATCAAGCCTCTAAAAGAAGTAGAAGTTACGGCACTGCGAAAAAACGGCGAGAAGATACAGTTTAAGGCTATTGCCCGATTGGACTCTAAGATCGAAATCGAATATTACAGGAACGAGGGCATCTTGCAGTATGTACTGCGCCAGTTCTTGCAGAAATCATAATGCATTGTTTTGAGAAAAAGAAAAGCGAAAAGATAGTAGTTATCTTTTCGCTTTTTTAGTTTATTATTTAGAATATCGCTTTACAGCATCTCATTAATTTCTGCAGCAGCAGGCTCTACTTTGCTATAATGCGGCTTTTTGATGGTTAGCTTGTAGACACGCCACATCAAGATGATACTGATGATCGAAATGACGACAATCACATAACCTACGGTATTGTAATGTTCTAGCGGACTGCCTTTGCTTTTCTGCGTAACAATCATCCCTGCGACTGCTGCGGCAATACCGCCCGCAATCTGCTGCAAGGAAGAGTTGATGCTCATAAATGCACCACGGTCTGACATTTCGGGTACGGCGCTGGTCAATGCCGATGAAGGAATCATACGGCTCATGATCCCGATCATCATCATGATATTCAAGGCCATAACGATGAGCAGCGGCGTGACGCCTAGGTTGGTATAGATCACGCAGATAATCATCATCCAGACAGAAGCTGCAGCGAATATGGTAAACTTGTTGACTTTGTCGCTCAGCTTTCCGATTATCGGCATCACGACCAGAGAGCTGATGCCAGAAACCATAAGCAGCATAGTCAGCTGGTTGTAATTCACGCCGAGGTTGTTGACGGCAAAGGCACTTCCGAAAGGCATCATCATAAAACCTCCGATTGAAAGCAGGGCAGTGGCCGTAAAGGCGATACGGTAGTCGCGTTTGGAAACGGTATGCCACAAGTGGGCGAACGCGGACCTGTCATGCTGCAGCGCAAGATGTGCCGTAAGCGGTTTCAGGTAAATAGCTATGGCAATAGCAATAAATATGCTAAGGATGGCTACCATCCAAAACGGAGCTTCCCATTTCCAGAGCGTTGCGATATAGATGCCTATAGGCACGCCTAGAACCTGGCTTGCGCCAAAGCCCATTTGGATGAATCCCATGACGCGGCCGCGCTGCTGCAGGGCAAACAGGTCAGTGATGATAGCCATAGAAATAGAGCCGATAACGCCGCCGAAGAGTCCGGTAATGATACGGGCGGCTACCAATACGGCATAGCTTTCTGCAAGACCGCAAAAGATGGTGCCTCCTATAAATCCGATGTAGAAGAAAAGCAGCAGCTTTTTTCGGTCAAACTTATCGGCAAAGCCAGCAGTCAGCAGTCCGGAGAGTCCGGCGCTAAAGGCATAGGCCGATACGGCAACACCAAAGGCAGACGGTTTTAGGTCTAGGGATTTCATCAGCATATCGCCTAGGGGCGACATGACCATAAAATCGAGTATGACCGTAAACTGCGTTATGGCCAGTATAAAGATTACAAATTTTTGATAGCCTGTAAAGGGCATGGATTGTTGTTCGTTCATTTTTTGATGAATTGATGATTAGTAATGGATTCTTGGCGAGTAACGGTATTATTTCTTAAGGGCTTTTAATGCGAGATCAAACGTCTGCCATAAAATTTCATCGGTGAGCTTGAAAGGCCTGCCGCCCATGCTTTTTCCTTCGTTGTGGAAACGGATAAGGTTATACAGCGGGGAAAAGGCGATAGACCAATAGACTTCAAAAGGCATTTTGTCGATTTCTCCTCTTTGGATGATGTTGTGCATGAACTTGCCTACTACGGTCTTGAATTCCTTCAGAAAGGAAGCCAGGAATTCTTGCTGGTAGGAAGAGCTGCGGAGCTGGTCGAAAAAGAGCGACATCATCGGATTGTTGATGGAATAGTTACAGCGGTTTTCCCATTGTTTCCGCAAGCCTTCTTCTAAAGACATTTCGGGGTCAAAATCGGCAATCATGGCAGTACCCATTTTGTTTCCTTCTTCAACTGCAATCGTAATGATGAGGTCGTCGCGGTCTTTGTAATAGATGTACAGCGTAGCTACGGATATGCTGCAGGCTTTGGCTAACTTGTTCATACTAAAGCCTTCAAGACCATGCGTAACGATAAGTTCGATTGCTTTTTCCTTGACTAGCTTTGTCTTTTCCTCGTCCCTGATTCTCATGGTGCAAATATAAATGAATATTCATTCACTTATGAAATGGTTGGAAAATTATTTTTGTAGTGGATAGGGGAGAGTTGATAGTTGATAGTTGAAAGTTGGAAGGGAAAAATCTAAAATCAAAAATCTAAAATAAAAAGCCCGTGCATAGCTGTCGACAGAATAGCGTCGACAGCTAGACGGGACAGTTCTTCTTAGAGCGAATAGTTGAGGTTGAGCGACCATCTGTAGTTGGCTTCGACTCTTCCGCCGGTAAGGTTTTGGTTGATGGGCAGCATGGTGCTTAGGCCGAGAGAGAATTTCTGGAGTCCTAGCTCGACGCCCATCTTTCCGAAGAGGATGTCTCCGGCGGTCAGTGGCACGTCTTCGCCGTGGTCTTTGTTCTCGTCGTATTTTTCTCCTGCCAGTCCTAATTGGGGCACGATGTCCAGATTGTCAATCTTTGTGCTGTAGAACAGGGTCGCGGCATAATTGAATTGGTTGCCAAACTGGTAGTTCTTTTCGTTCTCTGTCTTGAAGACATAGTTGACCGTGGCGTTTAGTCCGAGGTTGTTCTTTTTGACCGTATATTCCGAAGCGAGTGTATAATCCCAGCTACCAGTACCCAGCTGGAAGCTCGGATTAATACTGCCGTTATTGGCGCTGTCGTATTTTCCCGTAGGGGCTTTTACTCCGGCACCGAGCTGGAATTTATGGAACACCGTAGCGCTGTCGCTCTTGGTTCCGAAAAGGGTATAGAAGCCCATCAGGGTAATGTCGCCCAGCCCGTCGATGTTTTCTTTGCCCGTGGCTTTTTCGCGGTTGTTGAAATGGTACGGGACTAAGGCCATGACTTCAATCCGCTCTGTAATAGGCACTCGAGCCCAGAGCTGTGCGGTATTGAAATTCTCGTCAATCCACGGAGAGTTGTTAAAGACGCCGTCGCGACTCTTGTAGCTTTGGTGGATGTAGCGTATGCCGACGAAATTGCTGTTGAGCATAGAACTGAATCCCATGCTTCCGCCATTGGCCGAGCAGCCGCAGGCATCGCAGTCTTCTTCCAGCAGGGCGACGTATCTGCGGAACGGATTGTCAATCGAATCTTTTTCGCTACTTGCCTCGGCTGCATTCAGGGCAAGGATTGAGACTGCGAGCGTAAGAATTATTTTTTTCATCTGTTTGTCTTATGAATTAAAAAAGGCTTTCGGGTTTTTAGGTTCGAAAGTAGAATAGGGGATTGCTGACGAATTCTTCGTCGGTCAATGTCTTCAAGAAAGCAATGATGGCTTCTTTTTCCTGCTGGTTCAAAGGAATTCCGAGCGTAGGATGCTGCTGTAGCAAAGGGTCGAGATTCTGCGTGTTTTGTACTCCCGAAGCGTAAAAATTCAATACCGACTGTAGGGAGCCGAAACGGCCATCGTGCATATAAGGCGCAGTCAATGCTACGTTTCTTAGGCTGGGTACTTTAAACTTGTAGCGGTCATAAGCAAATCCGGTAACTGTTTCCCTGCCGAGGTCGTTCAGGTTGGGATTCGGCGGCAGGCCGTTGTTGCGGAACTTGTTATCGGTGAAAAGGTCGGTCGCATGGCAGGTGGCGCAGTTCGTCTGAAAGAGCGCGCGTCCTTGCAGTTGTTGGGTACTGAGCGTGCCGCCAGCTTCGTTGCGGACGTATTTGTCGTAGCGTGAATTGGCAGAAACCATCATTGTCATAAACTGGCCCAATGCCTTGAGCATGTTGCCGGAGCTGACTTCTTTGTTGGCGAAGGCTTGGCTAAAGAGCTTTACATACACAGGGTCTTGCTTGAGCTTGAGCACGATGCTTTCGAGGTTTTCGTCCATTTCTACCGGATTGTGTATCGGCACGATAGAGAGCATCTCTAGGCTGCTGGAAGCGCCGTCATAAAAGTATTCGCCTTGGAACGCCATGTTCTGTACGGCAGGCGCGTTGCGGAGTCCTTCGAGGTTGTCGACGCCGTGGCTGAAATCATGTCCGTGGTGCGTAAACGCAGAAGCCTGTTCGTGGCAGAAGGAGCAGGAAACAGTTCCGTCTCTAGACAGCCTGCCGTCGTAAAAAAGCTTCCTGCCGAGCTCGAATCCCTTTTGGGTCGGGGCATTGTAGCTGATGTCTTGTACGGGTTCTGGAAAATTAGCCGGAATGATAAAATCTAAGGGCTGGTCGATCTCGATGTATTCGCCGTTATCGTCTTGGCACGAGAGTACCGATAGGATACTGAGAAAATATACTATTTTTTTCATTGGTAAAGTTTTAGGGCCGGAAGGTTTCCGGATTGTGCATGCTAAAGGACAGCCAGCCTAAAATCATCTAGGCTGGTTCCTTATAAAAGCATTTTGTTTTTGCCTAGTGGTGCGTCCCCGCTCCGTTATGCACGTGGTCTACAGTGAACATCTTTTTAGTGTTGTTGGCAATCGTGATAAGGTTTTCGCCCGCCATGATGCTTGCTGCGGTTCCGGCACCGTTCAGGTTGTGGTGCAGCTCGATCTTGGTGTCGCCGTCAAGAATAATGTTGGCATCTGATTTTAGGTGGATGTTTGGCATTTCTCCTTCTCTCACGCGTGCCGTAGTCGGCAGGTTCAAGACTACTTCTCTATAGTTGTCTGTAGCCGTGTTGCTGCCTTGGTGAATCATAAAGCCTCTTGATGTAGTATCGCTGCCATGAGCAGGGTCTACGGTAAAAGTACCCTGGCAGTTGATAAAGCGGTATCCTGTAGACCATGTCCAGGTCATGTTATTGGCAAAGGCAAGGTCCCAGAAGCTCTGCTGTGCGGTTTCGCCTTGCAGGTAGCGCTGCTGGTCAACGCCGATACCAAACTTGATCTTTTTATAATCGCCAGCAGGCACGTTCTCTAGGTGCACCGTAAACTGTCCGGTTTCTTCGTTGATGATAAAATAGCTTTCGTTTTTAGGGTAGGTAAACTCAGAGCCGTCTTCTTTTATCAATACAAAGTTGCTTACGATATAGGTGAAGCGTTCAAAGACAAGAGTCTCTCCGTTGGAATTGGTATAGGAATTTCCGAGCGTCAGGGCATCTCCGGCAACGCCGTTGTCGAAGAACAGTTCTACGTCGCCAGACGTTCCGTCGGCAGGAGCCGAGCCGTTATCGTCGCTGCTGCACGAGTTGATAAATAGGGATAGGGCAAGAAGGCCCGCTATGTTTTTTAAGCGTGATTTCATGATGTATTTTTTAAATTTGTTATAGGATGAGGCTGCTCCGGAATGGGTTTCGGAGTACAGCGTTCAGAAACGGGCTGCTATCGCAGCATTTCTGCAAATCGTATGGAAATTTAAGAAAGGGGAGGACGGAAGATCGATCTGCTATCCAGATGGCTGTAGAGGTTTGGATAGAAGATGTAGCGACTACGATCTGCCAATGGAAATACTTGAGCTTCGAGCCCGAAATCTACGATTTCTTCAAAAAACAAAATGTGGCTTTCTGAGGCTGCCGCTCTTTTTTCGTGAGACTGTTCACCGTCTTCTTGAGAGGATTTGGCAAGTTCCTTCATCAGGTGGCATTTTCCGTTACACTTCAACTCCGGCTTGTCCTTGTTGATGCAGAGTACGGTTGCTATGTAGTCGTAATCAATAGCATACTCAATCACAGGAAGCACGGGCTTCAGGAGCATAAACAATGCAAATATGGATGCCATTTTTTTCACCCTGCGAATTTACGGAAACGAATTCAAAAAACGGCAAGATGTAGCG
This sequence comes from Flavobacterium sp. N2550, assembly GCF_025947265.1. Lineage (NCBI taxonomy): Bacteria > Pseudomonadati > Bacteroidota > Flavobacteriia > Flavobacteriales > Flavobacteriaceae > Flavobacterium > Flavobacterium sp. N2550. The sequence continues at coordinate 2,526,525 of NZ_CP110007.1, forward strand.
ACTAAAAAGAGGATAATTTTTACAATTATAAAGCATCAAATCGTTCAGTTTCAAGTTGAGGGATGCCAATAAGAAGTTGAGCAGTGAATATAAGAACTTGAGCAGTGAATATAAGAACTTGAGCAGTGCATATAAGAAGTTGAGCAGAGCCTATAAGAACTTGAGCAGAGCATATAAGAACTTGAGCAGTGCATATAAGAAGTTGAGCGGAGCCTATAAGAAGTTGAGTAGAGCATATAAGAACTTGAGCAGTGCCAATAAGAACTTGAGCAGAGCCTATAAGAAGTTGAGCAGAGCCTATAAGAACTTAAGAAGTACTTATAAGAACTTTAGGAGAGTGAATAAGAAGCCTATACCTAATAAAGGAAATAGGAAATTGTTAACTCTCATAAAGTTCTCTTTATAAACTTTGCGGGTTCTAACTTTCGTAAATATAAGGAATCTCAAAAACAACTTTGGCACCTTCAATCATTCCGTTTGAGGCGATCAGATTATCGGTCTGCACTATAAAATCTTTGTTTTTGGTGTACGAAACCAAGCGTTCTTTGGTAATGGTCATGGCTAGCGATTTGTGATTGCTTGATTGGGTGCTAGTACCAAAACCTTTGCCGTTATCTGTTACTTCAAAAAACAGCTTGTTTTCTTTCAGATAGAAATGAATAGCAATTTTTCCATTTTCCAAAGTGTTGCTCAGTCCGTGCTTGATGGCGTTTTCAATAAACGGCTGGGCTAACATCGGCGGCAAGAATATCGATTCGGTATCGATTTCTTTTTCTACCAGAATCGTAAATTTGAATTTGTTCTCATAGAGCAGCTGCTGGATAGAAAGGTAGTTTTCAATCATTTCTAGTTCTTCTTCTAGCGATATGTAGTTTTCATTGGAGTTTTCAAGTATTTGCCTTGTCAGTTTTGAAAATTTGCCCAGATAAACCACCGCTTCGTCGTTCTGCTTGTTATCGATCAGGCTTTCGATGTTCTGTACCGAATTGAATATAAAATGGGGGTTCATCTGGGTGATGAGCAGCTTTTGCTTGATTTGGTTTTTTTCTAAAACCGTAATGGCTTGTTTCTGCTTATTGTTTCGGTAGTAGAAATAAGCACCGAGCAAAAAAAGCAGGAATACAGAAGAAACGGCAATCAGCCAGTTATTTTTAACGGCCGTTTTCTTTTCAGAATCTAGCTTGATGGCGGCTACTTTTTTACCTTGAGCGAGTTTCTGGTTCAGCTGTTTTTTTTCAAAATCATAGACTAACTGTTGTTGGGCTAATTTGTTTTTTGAGGTTTCTAGAGCCGCTTTCTTTTGGGCTTCGAGCTTGACGGCTGTCACTTTCTTTTGCTGTTCCAGTGTAACTGCCGCTAATTTCTTTTGCTGGAGTATTTTTTGCTGCAGTTCTTTTTTCTCAAATTGGTATTTGAGTTCCTGCTGCGCCAATTCGTTTTTTGAGGCTTCTAAATTTGTAGAATCTTTTATTACGATGTTCGCCTCATGCATTTTTAATGATTTTTCATACTGTCCGCTCTCTTTATAAATTTTGTATAGCAGGGAAGTGATACCCGACTGCGAATTGATGTTTTTATTTTTTTTTGCCAGGCTGTAGCTTAACTCACCATACTCTGCCGCTTTATCATAGTTTTTATTTTTGTAATTAATGCGTGCAGCACTCCCGTATACTCCTTGTTTTGAAATGTCATCATTGCATAACTCTAAGGCTCTTTTTAAATAATCTTCCGACTCCGCTGGTTTTCCCAATTCACTGGAGGATTGAGCCAATTGTACTAAAATTATCGATTCTGCCTGCGGATCTTTATTCTTTTTGATATAGTAGTACGCTTTTAGAAAATGGTTATGGGCTTCGGTAAAGTTTTTAAGACGGGTATAAGATGTGCCTATGTTATTATGGATTACCGCTAAACTATGGCGGTCTGATTTTCTTAATTCTGACTCTGGGACATCAAAATAGGGCAATGCTTTTTTTAGATGAACAATAGCTTTATTCCAGTCTTGCTGGGCTATACAAGCGGTTCCTATTTCCATATTTACGGTTGATATTCCGTTTTCATTATTAATGCTTTCGTAGAATTTTAATGCTTCAAAAAAGTATTTGAACGTATTTGGCCAGTCGGCAATATGGCGGTAGTACGCACCTTTACCAACTATTGCTAATGCCATAGGCTTGTAGTCTTTTGACTCTTTCCAATACTTTATAGCTTCATCAAAGTGGATTGGCGCATTTTTGTTGCCCTCACTTGTTTCTTTTTTTGCGGTATTGTAGTAATACACACCCGCAGCAAATTGGTATTTTCGCTTTACTTTTGGGTGAAGTTTCGGCATTGCCAATCCTTTAGTAAAAACAGGAAGCAACTGATTGAAGTAGGCCACATGAGGTTTGCTCAACATGATTGTGTTATCCATACCCGCAATAATTGTATTAATGCGTGTCGTATCACTAATCTTGCGATTGGCTAATATCGTTTCTATCGAATCAATTGTTTTATTTTGGGAATAAATAGGGAGGATGCTAAAGAAAAGGAGTAGAAAAGGTACTAAAGGCCTGCGGTTTAACATAAATGTGGGGGTTGTGGTTAATAAAAAACGGAGGTAAAAGTAATTAATTGATAGGATAAATGAAAGGCAATATCTGCGAATAGATCTTTCACCTTCGGTTATAAAGAAAATGGGCGCAAGAAACGTAACGAAAAACCCCTTCTGTACAAAGGGGTTTAGTTATCAAAATGAATAGCTCTTTACAATCTGTTCAATTCCTCAGAATTGCCCGACTGGCGTTCTTTCGTCTTAAGATTGCTGTTGCCAAAACGGTACGTCAATGAAAAACGTATGCGTTGCGTGTCCCAAACATTTTTAAATTCCTGGGTTACCCCATACATTTTCTGTTTTGAATATTCACGTCCGTTAAAGATATCGGTTCCGCTAATGCCCAGTTCTAATTTTTTATCAAGCATCTGGTATTTTACCGTAGCATAAAATTTGGCATACGGTTTTAAGCTTGAATTCTGGAACGTTTCCCCAAAATTCTGGAAATAGCTAAGGCTCATGAAAAACGTCTTGTTTTTATTTAATGTAAAATCATTGGTTGAGAAAAAAGACGTAGAGGTTCCCTTATTCCTTTTGTCAGAAACGACAATGTCTGATTCGGAGTAGCTGAAATTAAGATTGTTCACGCTGGTCCACCACGGTGTCGGTTTTGCCGTATAACTCTGCGTAAAGCTAAGCATGTCTTCGTTGACATAATTCATCCAGATATAATTGTTCTGTTTTGTATCCGGATTTAATATAGAAGCTTGGTTTACGCCATCTTTCATGCTTGAAAAACCGATTCGGGAATCGAATGTCTTATACGTAAAGGTCACTTCAAAATTATGCGTAAATGACGGCTTCAAAAACGGGTTTCCTTCATTGTAGCTAAATTCGTTGTTGATCGTACGGAAAGGATTCAGGCTTTCGTAGCTCGGACGGCGGATGCGGCGCGAATAATTGAACCCAAGACTTTTTTCTTCTGTAAACTGATGCAGTACATACACTGTAGGAAACAATTTCAGGTAATCATTGGTATGGCGATTATTGGCTTCTCTCGAAAATCCATCCGTTTGGGTAGCTTCTAAGCGTAGGCCTAACTGGATATTCCATTTTTCATTGAACTTTTTGCTTCCCGAAATATAAAGTGCTTCATTCTTTTCAGTGTATTCGAAATAATTCGACAGGTTGGTATCGTATACCATTTCGCCATTTTCGTCTTGCTTAAAGGCATTAATCAGGTTGTCTGATTTTGAATTGGAAAATCGGGCGCCAGCCGTAAAATCAGCTATTTTGGTTGGCAATTCGAAATCTACTTTGACGGATAGATTTTGTATTTTGATGTCTACATCATTGATACCTGCATGCTCAGAGTTGGCAATCAGTTCGTTTGCCGGCGTATAGTTTGCGTAGGCATATTCATTGAAAGTTGGCGTGTGGTAGTTTACAAAATCAACATCCACCATCACTTTTTTGCCCAAAGTATCCAATTTATATTCTGAGTATATATTGTAAATCTGCTGATAAGTCTTATCGTTTGAGGCCGCATTATTCTTCATAAACTGCTGGATATTGCCTCCTTTTTGATCAAAAAGAGTCGTAAGCTGTGGCTGCGAATCGGTAAACTTAGAAGCATAGGAAGAAACTTTGGTACCAATCGTCCATTGTTTTGTCAGCTGATAATCCAGAGACAATTGTCCGTTTACATAACGATTTTTACCGTCAGAGCCGCTCTCATTCTTCCAAAAAGCATCTGGATAATAAATATCATTGTCCCAATTGATTAAAGAGCGTCGTATTCCTGTAGAAAGAGAGCTTCTTAATGTCAGCTTATTCTTTTGCAGGTTGAATGCCGTATTGTACTGCTGCGTATTTCTTCGTCCACGCTGATACGCTCCGCCTGCTAAAGCATTCCAGCTGTCTTTCTTAACTTTTTTAGTAACTATATTGATGATACCGCTGTTGCCTTCGGCCTGATATTTGGCTGGCGGCGTAGTAATCACTTCAATTTTTGCCAAATTGGAGGCGCTGATACTTTCGAGATAATTCATCAGTTCCGCCTGTCCCATATAAGTAGGCTTGTCGTCGATTAAAACCATAACCGAATTTTTACCCGAAATACTGATGCTTTCTTGTGTTACGGTAACACCCGGCGTGGTTCTAAGGGCATCTATAGCTGTACCTCCTGTAGATGAAGTCGCATTGGCTACATGATAAATAAATCGGTCTGCTTTGCGTTCCATCAGTTTTTTAGGAGCCTCGATTACTACCTCGTCCAGCTTGGTGTTGCTTTCAAAGGAAATCACTCCTAAATCGATATCGTTTTTTACTGCCAGCTCTTGCTTGTGCACCGCTTTATCAAAATATAAAATTTCTAAGCGGTAATCGCCTGTTTGTGCTTTTAAGGCAAAAGAACCGTTTTCGGCAGTCTTGCCTTTAATAGTATCTTTGGCTATTAATAAGACATCATAAAATGCTGCCGACCCGCCGTTGGCTTGCGCTATGCCTTTTACTTCATGCGTCTGTGCAAAAAGAGAAGTAGTAATTAAAAATGTGATCCAAATTAAAAAATGTGCTGGTGTTTTCATGGTGTATTATTTTTCAGCAAATCTTCGACTTTTACTGTTTTTATTTTTTTTATTTCGACCAGCGCGATAAAAAATCCGACCAATAGGTTGGTCGGAGAAAAACAGGTGTTTGTCGAAAAAAAGTTTTTTAGTATTCCGTAATGCGCTACTTTTCCACTTTAAAAAAATAGCCCAAACCATGAAGAAAAAATATGTGATTTTACTGCATCTGTTATTTTGGATGTACTATATAATGCAAGATTTGGCTGTATTTGACCCTGAACAAAATACATTCAGTTTCCCGATACTGTCTTTCGATTTTAAAACTCCGGGAAATGCATTGACCTACTCTTTTACAACAATCTATATTTTTATTTTTTATTTGAATTACTTAGTCTTTATGCCCAAGTTTTTTGATGTGAAAAATGTAAAACGAATCATACTATCGTTTTTGGGCCTGTTTGTTATTTTTATCGGAATGCGATATTTGATAGAGGAGGTTTTGTACGACACATGGCTTGGCTTCCATAATTATTCCAACGATGCAACAATTGCGTATTATATCTATGACAATCTCTATTATGGCAGCCGCCCGATCATGGCTTCTTCTGTCTTATGGTTTATTGTAAACATGCTGCGCCTGCAAAAAGAGCAGATTGTTTTATTGGAGAGCAAACGCGAGACAGAAATCAATTTCCTGAAATCGCAGATCAATCCGCATTTTATATTTAATACCCTGAATAATATTTATTACCTGATATTCGAAAAATCAGAAAAAGCGCTTCCGGCTGTAGAGCAATTGAGCGGGCTGATGCGGTATATGACGTATGAAAGCCAGAACGAAACTATTGCATTGCAACGCGAAGTAGCCTATATAGATGACTTTATTGCTTTAGAATCGATGCGAATTTCGGGTGACGCGCAAGTGGTTTTCAAGAAAAATATCGAAAATCCGGAATGTCGCATCCCGCCCTTGTTACTGATTCCGTTTGTAGAAAACGGCTTTAAGCACGGTATCCTGAACAATCCGGGACAGGAATTTACTATCGAGCTGACGCAAAATAAAAATCATCTAATTTTGCAGACACAAAACAGCATCAGCAATTATAAAAAAGACCATCAGTCGGGCATTGGCATCGAAAATATAAAGAAACGATTGCAGTTGTATTTTCCTGACAGGCATTCATTAGACATTACCACAAAAGAAAATATGTATTACGTAAAATTAGATATCAAACTATGAGAATCATCCGCTGTGCAATCCTAGACGATGAACCTATGGCAGTGGCTCTGTTGTCAAAATATGTAGAGAAAATTTCAAGTTTTGAATTGGTAAAAGCGACAACCAATCCGTTTGAGATACTAGAACTCATTGCCCAAACCACTATCGATGTCTTATTTATCGACATACAGATGCCAGAACTTACGGGCCTGCAGATGATGGAAATGTTGGGTAACAAGACAAAATTTGTAATCACGTCGGCCTATAGCGAGTATGCCCTGAAAGGCTATGAGCATAATGTGGTGGATTATTTATTAAAGCCGATTTCCTTTGACCGTTTTTATAAATGCATACAGAAAATAGAATCCCTTTCTCAAGAAAAGCCGGCTCCAGCCGTAGAAGTATTGGCTAAAACAGAAGAAAAGCAGGATGAGTTTTTATTCATAAAAACCGATGGCAAGCTGGTAAAAATAAACCTGAACGACTTGCTGCTGGTAGAAGGCCTAAAGGATTATCTGTATTTGCATCTAAAAAACGAAAAACTAATCGTGCTGGACACCTTGAAAGAATTTGAAGCAAAACTGCCAGTACCTTCTTTCATGCGGGTACACAAATCCTATATCATTCGGCTCGATCAGATTGAAACCATAGAACGCAACCGGGTATTTATTCAAAATAAGATTGTTCCTATCGGTGAAACTTACAAAATCAAATTTCAGGATTGGGTTAAGAGTTTTTTATGATCATTCGTATAAACTTCAAAAGTATAAAAGCCTCCTTTTTGGGAGGCTTTTTGTTTTTAAAAGAGGTATTGCAACTTAAATACTGTTTTTTACGAGCTTGCCGAGCTTCTGCAAACCTTCTTCTGCGCGGTCGTTCCATTCCATCGCATAATTAAGGCGCATGCAGTTGTTGTATTGGTTGTGCTGGGAGAACATCCTGCCAGGCGCAAAATTGATATTCATGGCTCCGGCGGCATCATACAGGTCTTCGGTGCAGATTCTCTTGTCCAGTTCCAGCCACAGCATAAAGCCACCCTTGGGCTGGGAGATTTTGGTATTGTCGGGGAAATAGGTTTCTACGGCACGCTGGAACTGCAGGTAGTTAGCATAAAGCTTATTGCGGAACATACGCAGGTGGTGGTCATAACGTCCGTGTTCCAGAAAATCGGCAATGACGTCGGAATAGAGCGACGGATTGCATACGGTCTGCACGAGCTTTTGGCGTATGATCTTGTCTTTGAATTGCCCAGGAGCAATCCAGCCTACGCGGTAGCCGGGCGCTAGGGTCTTAGAAACCGATCCGGCCCAGAGCACCAGTCCTGCTTCGTCATAAAACTTGCAGGGTTTGGGGCGTTCGGCTCCAAAATAAAGGTTGCCGTAGATGTCGTCTTCAATCAGCGGGACATTATAGGCGGTGATGAGCCGCACGAGTTCTTTTTTATTTTCGTCGGGCATCTGGAAACCCATCGGATTGTTGAAATTGGTCACGAAGCAGCATGCCGAGATCGCAGGCAGTACTTTTTTTAAGGCATCCAGATCGATGCCATAAACGGGATGGGTCGGTAGCTCTACGGCTTTCAGTCCGAGCAGCTTTATGGCCTGCAAGATGCCAAAATAAGCCGGGCTTTCTATGGCCACCGAGTCGCCGGGCTTGGTAACCGCCATCAGGGCGTGATAGATGGCGTTCATGGCGCCCGAAGTGATGACAAGGTCGTCTTCGGTTACTTTGCCTTCTAAGACCAGCGACCATTTGGCGATTTCACGGCGCAGGTGCTCGCTGCCTTGCACCGGTTCTAAGTCGGTACCGCTGTCGCTTCGGCTGCGTATGGCCTTGATGACTCCTTTGTTGAGTTTGGCTAATGGCAAGAAATTCCTGCCCGGCAGTCCCAAGGCAAATTGGGTCACATCAGGCTTGGCAATAGTATCGTAGACCTTGCTGATAAGGTCTTCTGGGGTTTTGCCTTTTCCAGCATCGGCTATAGCCGTAACAGAGGGCAGGGCCAGCTTTCGCTGTGAGGTCTTGCTGACGTAATAGCCTGTCTTGGGACGCGATTCAATCAGCGAGCGACTTTCGAGCTCGAGGTAGGCTTGCTTGGCGGTATTGATGCTGACATTATGGAGCTTTTGCACGCTGCGTATCGATGGCAGCTTGTCGCCCAGAAGCAGCGTCTCGTTCTGGATCTGTTCTTCGATAATCTTGGCTATTTTCAGGTAGAGTGTTTCCTTGCGCTGCATGGGCTTGTTGTTTTTTGGGCGATAATAGGATGTGCTTGTGCGTTGGGCATCTGGGCTTAGTTGAGCCATTTCAATACCCTGCAGATACTGTCTTTTAATTGTTCTGGATCGCTATAATTGCCGGTGCCTTTTTCTTTGAGGTAGCGGGACACGAAAGATACGAAGATTCCTTTTTCGTCTGCATTCATATCAGGACTATTGTATACCTCAAAATCGATTGCTTCCTTGGCATTGAGCACGAGGCTCGCAAAGGCAACAATGCGATCTTCTTTTTTGGCCAGCAAGAAAGGCACGCCGAAAGCAGCGGTAATATCGTGTTCTAGCGGGAAGGCTTGAAGAAAGATTTTTTTCAGCGCTTCCATGTCGGTAATATACACTTGTGCAAATTGCAGTGTTTCTTGGTATTCTAAAGAGGTTTCCATGACTGTACGTATTTGGTTTAGTAAAGTTAGGAAGACGACAGCTTTGGTTACAGATACAGAAATATGTTTTTTAATGGGTACAGATAAGAGGCTACAACTGCAGTGAGGCAGTTGATTGGTTACTACTTTATCGGCATCATAAGTTATTAGGATACTTATTGCCTTTATAGATAAATTATTCTATATATTATGTTATATTTATATCATATTAACAATAAAATTATAAATTATGAGAAAAACTTTACTTTTATTTGCACTTACAGCAAGCACATTCTCTTTTGGGCAGGTTCCGATCGGTTCGGGGACTCTTGTAGACAGCAATGCGGGACTCACGACGCCTATCTCGATTTATTATTCGACTTCATTATCACAGACTATTTATTTTGCTTCTGAAATCGGCACGGCAGGAACGATTACTTCGATTGATTTCATGCTAAACACTACCGGTTCGCTGGCCAATACCAATACGATGATTGATGTGTGGGTAGGCCATACCTCAAGAGCTTCCTACAATCCTGTAGTCGGCGCTTCCGGTGCGGACTGGATTAGCGTGGCCAGCCATTCGCACGTACTGACCAACGGTTCTTTTACGCTGACGGGTACCACGCTTAGGTTTACGTTTGACACGCCGTTTGCTTATAATGGAACGGATAACTTGGTGATTACGGTAGATGCCAACAAAGCGGGCGATGACGGAAATACGATAAAATTCTATCAAGCTGCTGCGACAACAGATGTAACGTCGTTAATGATCAGGACGGATCAGGCAGCGGAGAATGCCGATCCGTTAAATCCGCCTCTAAGCTATACGGGAACTACGACAGCTACTTCGGTGCAAGCCAAAAGAACGCGTCCGCAGATTGTCTTGAACGGCATTACGTTAGGAGTTGATGAGCATGGTTTGGCGAACCGTATTGCGATATATCCAAATCCAGTAACCGACAATCTTTTTATCGGATCTGAAGATAAGGCTGCTGTCGGCGAAATTTATACCCTGACCGGACAGCTGGTACGCTCGGCAGCCGTAGAACAAAACAAAGTGTCGGTAGACGATCTGGCTTCGGGTGTGTATCTCCTAAAACTTCGTATGGAAGACGGTACGGCCGCTACTAAACGATTTGTAAAGCAATAAGGTTTTACCAACCTCTTGAAATACGAAATCCCTTTGCGAAAGCAGCGGGATTTTTTTATGCGGATTGGTTTCTTTTCAAAAAGCTTGGTTCAGGCTCGAAATAAGTTAACAATTTAATTATATAAACAGAGACTTGCTGCAATAAGAATTTAAGATATTACAACCGCTGTTTTGGCTTATCGTGCAGGCCATAAATATGTAATAACTTATAAGGTTCTCAATGAGACAGACATGGGTATTCTAAAAAAAATAAACCGCAGGCGCAGGGCTTTTATGAAAGGTCTTACCAAAAATATCGGGAGCTGCAGCTATCCTAAAATAAAGGAGACTCCTGAAAACATCAAGATCGAAAAAGTGTTGATCTGCAGGCCTAACGGACGTTTGGGAAACCTGCTCTTGGTCACGCCGCTGGTGCAGGAAATCACAGCCGTTTTTCCAAACTGCAAGATCGACCTTATGGTAAAAGGAAATCTGGCTCCGATACTTTTCGAGAATTATGACGCTATCGATCATACGATCAAGCTGCCCAAGAAGCCCTTCAAGAGCCTTTTTAAGTACTTTCAAAAATGGACGGCCATTCGCAGGACGCGCTACGACCTGATTATCAATGTTGTCAGCTATTCCTCGTCAGGAAGGCTGGCCACTTGGATTGCCAGAGGAAAGTACAAGCTGTTTGGCAATGACGAAGGAGGCTTGATTGCTTCTCGGTATGAAAACGCGCAGCATATGGCCAAGTTTCCGGTCTATTATTTCCGTGATTTCTTGCTGCATTGCGGCCTTCCGGAACGAAGCGGGGCGGTTCCGTTGCTCGATCTTAAATTAAGCACTGCTGAGTTGGAGAAAGGCAAAGGCATCGTACAAAATATAGTCGGAGACGGCAAGAAGACCATCGCCCTCTTTACGTATGCGACCGGACATAAATGTTATTCGTGCGATTGGTGGGCTCAATTTTACGAGGCCCTAAAGCAAGCATTTCCGGAGTGCAATATTCTTGAAATACTGCCTATCGAAAAGGTCTCGCAGATTTCTTTCCAAGCTCCGGCATTCTATAGCAAGGATGTACGGGAAATTGGTGCTGTCATAGCCAATACCGATGTTTTTGTAGGGGCAGACAGCGGTATCATGCATTTGGCAAGTTCGGTGCATACGCCAACGATAGGATTTTTTTCGGTTACGGATAGTACTACGTACCAGCCTTATGGCAATAATAGCCTAGGAGTCAAAACAGAGGAGATAGGAATTGAGGCATGCCTTGCTCTTATCAGGAGCCGTATCGGTTAGAGAAGGGATAAGTCTCTCCTAATAATATAAATCGGTACGCTGCCTAAACTAGGCCGGATCCAGATCATTCGCTTCATTGAATTTGCGCATGGCATCCGAAAATAGCCGTTCTGCATCATACACGTTTTGGTACAGCTTTCGTTTTTCTTTAGAAAGCTCGAGTAAGCGGTCTAATTCCTTATCCAGCTGTTTGCCTTTGGCGTTTTTGATTGTTATTTCCTGTGCTATTTCTTGCCTGGAGTACAAGTGCAGCTCTTTTAAGGATTTGTAATAGCCCGCTGCTGTCTGCTTCAGCTGCTGTCCCATAGCCAGATCATCCGGCTGGAGTGCTTCAATCTGTTTGATGATGGCGTCAAATTCCGTTTCCTGCGTGTCTACCACAGACAAAGCTTTGTTGAAATCGTGCTGGATGAGGTAGTCCAGCTTGCGCGATTCGGAGCCTTTTTCGTGAATGAGAATGCGTGAAATCTGTTTTTCTTGTAGGATGGCCTTTCTGAAATCAGCTGCTTTCTGCTTGCCGCAGGAAAAGAACGTGAGCGTGATCATCAAAAAAAGAACGGCCTTATTTAGTTTTTCCATAATCTTTTCCTTTTGCGTATTCTAAATCAAAGGGGGATGGTATAGTGAAGTTACTAAATTTTTTAGGATGTTCAAAATAACAATCGGCATATTCTTATCTTTACAAAAACGAGCGGCTCTTGCGCTGGATACTACAGAAAACAACCCAAATACGATGTACGATGGCTGAGAAAAAATCAAAATTGGCAGAAATCAAGACCAAACCAACTGTGGCAAGCGTAGAAGATTTTATCAATACGATTCCGGAGGAGCAAAAGCGAAAAGATAGTTTTGTGATTTTAGAAATGATGAAAGAGGCGAGTGGAGAAGAACCTGTCTTATGGGGCAGTTCCCTCATCGGGTTTGGTACTAAAAGATACAAGAGCGCTGCCACAGGAAGAGAAGTAGATTGGCTCAAGATAGGCTTTTCGCCGCGCAAGGCCAATCTGTCTCTATACATCAGCGTGGGCATAGCAGAACATGCCGAGGCTCTTAAAAAACTCGGCAAGCATAAGACAGGCGTAGGCTGTCTTTACATCAACAAGCTAGCCGATGTTGATTTGGATGTACTGAAAGGAATGATTGCCGCTTCTTTGGATAAAAAGTAAAAGCAGCATAGAATGCGAAGAGCGAAAGAGCAAGCATTCGGATTCGCATTTTCTTAAGCTGTTACTTCCAACGACTGGATCAGCCCGTCGATAATCTCAAAATGATAATTCAGGATAAGCGGACTTCCTTCAAATGTGCCTGAAACTTCTGTTGTCAGAATACTTGAGCTGCCTGCTTCCGTATAGCCGATCGGTTTCATGACGGCTTTATATTTCTGGTTCGCTTCGGCAATCCATTTCTCAATTTCAATTGTTCCAGTATACGCCCTGCCTTCATCTAAAACGGTAGCTGTTTCTGCAAAACAGTTGGCATAGGCGATACTATCGAAGTTGTTTTGCGCCTTTACTAATTCAAGGATACTATTGGGTAAATTCATGATTTTATTTTTTAGAGTTATTAAATTGTCGGGAGGGTACCGCCATCAATGATGTATTCGGTTCCGGTCAGATAGCTCGCTCGCGGCGAAACTAAAAAACCGACAAGTTCTGCTACTTCTTCTGGCTGTGCTGGCCTGCCGTAAGGAATGCCTCCAAGTGCGTCCATTACGCTTTGCGCGGCTTCTTCTATAGATCGATTGGAACTTGCCGAAATCCGTTCTATCATTCTTGTTGATGCTGTCGTCATGATCCAGCCTGGCGATACGGTCAATACGCGGACGCCTTTTGGCGCAACTTCGTTAGACAATCCTTTGCTATAGTTTATCAATCCTGCTTTTGCCGCTGCATAAGGCAAAGTAGAATCATACAAAGGCAATTTGCCCTGTATGCTAGCAATGTGGATAATAACGCCGCCTTTGCGTTCGATCATTTGCGGCAAAAACTTTCTGTCTAGGCGCACAGGAGCAAGCAGATTTGCTTGTATCGTACTTTCCCAAGCCTCGTCATCCAATACGGCAAAACCGCCGCTCGGTGTTTCGGAGCTGCCTAGGTTGTTTACAAGAATATCGAGCCTGCCGTATTTTCCTAAAACTTCGTTTACCACCTTTTGCGTTCCTTCAGGCTTGCTCAGGTCTGCCGAAATAAAATGCAGGTTTTCGTTTGCTGTTTCGGGCGCATTTCTCGCCGTGATGATTACCGTTGCGCCTGCTTGCAGCAGTCGTTTTGCAATAGCATTTCCGGTACCTTTTGTACCGCCAGTCACCAAGGCAATCTTGCCTGACAACTCGTTGTTGAAATTAAATTCGTGTTCCATTTTACATTTGTTTAGTGCAAAGTTGGGACATACAATCAGTTTGTACAAGTACGGAAAAACGAATTGCATAGGGATAAATTTATCCTATATTGTACAGCTTGAGACAATGGTTTATTTTTGTAATATGTATGAAAGAAAGATCCCGTTGAGTTTAAACTGCGGCCTTGACCTGATAGGCGAGGTACTGTATGGCAAATGGAAAGTCCGTTTGCTATGGTTTATTAATGAAGGGCATAAGCGCCCAAGCGAATTGCAGCGCAAAATTCCCGACGCTTCCCGAAGGGTGCTGACGATGCAGCTTAAAGAAATGGAAGAACACGAATTGATTGCAAAAAAGATCTATCCGGTGGTTCCGCCAAAAGTAGAGTACAGCCTTACCGAATTCGGCAAGACCTTGATTCCTGTTATTGCCACTTTGGGACAATGGGGAGACGAGCACGAAGAACGACTGAGGGAAGTTATCTTGAAAAGAAATTTATAGTACATTGCAAGCCGAATCACGTAAGCAAATAGGAAGATGACAGACGAAACTGGAAAGCCAGAGTTTTGGGAAACCGCTTTTGAAGAAAAGCAGGAGATGTGGGGCTTTGAGCCTTCTAAATCGGCAGTAGCGACAAAAGATTTCTTTGTGGAAAAAGGCGTAAAGAACCTCCTGATACCTGGAATCGGCTATGGACGGAATGCCCAGATTTTCAAAGACAGCGGCATGACCGTAACCGGAATAGAAATTTCAAAAACGGCTATCGAAATGGCAAGAAAGCATTACGGAACGGATATGGTCATCCACCATGGTTCTGTAACCGATATGCCTTTTGATGCCAACAAATACGACGGCATATTTTGTTATGCCCTAATCCATCTATTAGATACGCACGAAAGAGAAAAGCTGATTCAGGACTGCTACAATCAGCTAGAAGACAATGGCTATATGGTCTTTACGGTAATCTCGAAAGAAGCGCCTACCTATGGACAGGGAACTCTTGTGAGCAAAGACCGTTATGAAATCTTTGCAGGAGCACAGCTGTTCTTTTATGATACCGAATCCATCCATGCCGAGTTTGGCAAGGCCGGATTGTTTGAAATTACTGAGATTCAGGAAAGCCAGCCGTTCTTCTTGATCAAATGCAAGAAAGAAGCGGGTCAGCTTAGAAGATAATCCGTAGCAAAAAAGCCTTCAAGATTGTTGATTTTGAAGGCTTCTTTTTAAATAAGAAAGACAATAATAAGGTATTGTGAAAGCAGTTGCACTACCAAAGAAGCAAGATGACAATTTTGCAGTCTTGGTTTGTCTATTCGATTATTATCAAAGTAAAAAGTACGATCTGCACAGACAATTATTATAGCTTTTATAGTTATTTTAGCATGCCTAAAGACGGCATATTCCACAGGTAAGAAAAGAGACAATGGAAGCTAAAGTCAGTATAAAAAAAATCATACAGCTATTTCTAAAATTGGGCTTTATTGGCTTTGGCGGTCCTGCAGCGCACATTGCTATGATGCAGCAAGAAGTCGTACTGAAAAGAAAATGGATGAGCGAACAGCATTTTCTAGACTTGCTCGGTGCTACCAATCTTATACCCGGACCCAACAGTACCGAGATGGCTATACACATTGGTTATGAGAAGGGAGGATGGAAAGGCTTGCTAGCAGCAGGACTGAGCTTTATTCTTCCTGCTGTTTTCATTACGGGTATATTTGCTTTTCTATACCAACAATACGGACAATTGCCTGAAGTGCAGCCTTTTATTTACGGCATCAAGCCTGCGATTATTGCAGTAATTATCGGAGCAGTTTATCCGTTGGCAAGGAAATCCTTAAAATCACTATTCTTAGTAATTGTTGGTATCGGGGTACTGACAGCCTCTCTGTTCAATATCAATGAAATTTACCTTATGTTTGGGGCTGGCTTGCTGGCTGTCGTGTTTTATTCTCTCACAAGCAGAAAGACATCTACTTTACAAAACGTTGCACCGTTTCTGTTTTTACAGCTAAGCGGCAGTAGCTTATTCTCCGATACAACTATCCGACTGTTCTTCATCTTTCTGAAAATAGGCGCTATCTTGTATGGAAGCGGTTATGTATTGTTTGCTTTTTTAGATACTGAATTAGTAGCAACAGGGTTACTGAGTAGGCAGCAATTGACGGATGCCATTGCTGTAGGTCAGTTTACGCCGGGTCCCGTTTTTTCATCTGTTACTTTTATTGGTTACCAAATTAACGGCTTCACGGGAGCCGCAGTATCTACCATTGCAATATTTCTCCCATCATTTATATTTGTGGCGCTGCTCAATCCCCTGATGAAAAAAATACGTCAGTCCAAAATGCTATCCGCTTTTCTCGATGCGGTAAATGTCGCTTCTGTAGCCATTATAGCCTCAGTATGCCTTGCAATGGGCAGAGAAACAATTTATGATTCGGATACCGTTATTATTGCCCTTAGCAGTGCTTTTGTCGTATTCCGCTTCAAGAATATCAATAGTGCACTGATTGTATTGGGAGGCGCATTGCTGGGCTTTGTATTATATCAATTTTAAATAAATGCCATATACGATTATGTCGTATCTTAGTTCCAGATTTCTAATTTAATTCCTAACAGGACAGTAGTAATTTAAAATTTTGGCTTATGAAAAGTAGTAAAAGATTAATTTTTGGTATGTTGCTTTTGATATCTGCGATTTCTCAAGCTCAGGTAAATGTCAATGTGAACATAGGAAACCCTCCGGCGTGGGGGCCTGTCGGCTATACAGATGTCCGTTATTATTATATTCCCGATATTGAAACCTATTATGACATACAGACCTCTGACTATATCTATATCAGCAAGGGTAAATGGATTCATGGCAGGACACTGCCTGTGGCGTATCGAAACTACGATCTTTATGGCGGCTACAAGGTTGTTTTGACAGATTACAGAGGCAATACTCCCTATGCAAATTTTAAAGCCCATAAAATAAAATATGCCAAAGGCTATAAGGGAAAACCACAAAAGACTATCGGCGCTAAGCCTGGAAAAGGTAATAACAAGGCGCAAGGCAAAGCCAAAGGACATGGGGAAGGAAAAGGACATGGAAAAAAAGGCAAATAAGTAAGCCTCGCACAAGCAGATAAAAAAATCCTGATGCATTGCATCAGGATTTTCTGTTTAGAAACATACGATACGAGAGCCTATTGTAGCTTATTATAACATATTGATTCTGTGCTTCTCATAGCTAGAGAAGATTACTGTAAACTTTCGCAAATTCTGCCGCGAACTCCGCCAGTTTTACGCTGCCCAAGACCGGCCTGTTGCGGTAATAGTCTTCATAGAGCGAGCCATTGCCTTGGCTGGCCTGCATTTCGACAAAACCGTGGGCGACTTGAGGATTAAAGCCGATGCGCAGCCAATTGTCGAGCAGCTGTTCGTCCGAGATGACCTGCCATTGCAAATCGGGCTTGCCGATGGCTTCCCCCAAGGCCTTGGCGATTTCGTTGGGAGCCACTTCGTCGCTGGCGACATAACGCACAGTTCTTCTATCAAACGGACGGTCTATTTCTTCGGCTATCGCGCTGGCTATATCGGTCGGATATACCCACGGTTCTTTCGTATCGCCGCCGTAGTTTGAAATGATGGAACCTTTCGACTTGATGGTCTGCACAAAAGAGAACATATTGATGTAAAATCCGACCGGACGGATAAATTTGATGGAAACAGCTTCCGGCAATTGACGCAAGAGCTTTTCGACGTTATGGTGAAAAAGCAGGATGCCGATTCCGGTGTCTGTATGCGCGCCGACACTGCTCAGGTGTACGACTTTTTGTACGCCAGACAGTTCTATGGCTTTTTTATAGTTGCGGCCAATTTCTGTAATGCGGCTGATAAAATCGACTTCCTTGTCGAATAGATCTCCGGCCGCCTCCATAGTTTCCATAAGGTAAACGATATCAGCTTCTTTAAAGGCACCAGCCAAGAAGTCGGCATCAAACATGCTGCCGATAGCGGCTTGTGCGCCCAGCTGCTCGATTTCTTTTTTTCTTTCAAGGGTACTGCTGATAACGGTTACTGCATGTCCTTTCTGTACCAGTTCGCGTGTGAGTGGTTTTCCGATATTTCCAAGAGAACCTGTTAAGACTATTTTCATTTGTATGTTTTTTTTGATTAGTGGATATTTGAGAGTAATAAAGCACATTCGTGCCGATTTAGGTTTTGTTCTTTCCAAGCAATAAGACAACGATGGCGAGCAGCGCGCTGACTCCGCCGAATATATAGACGGATTGGTAATCGAACCAGCTGGCTACAAGTCCGGCAATAGGAGCGGCGATTCCAAGCGACAAGTCGAAGAAGGCCGCATACGCTCCCAAAGCGGTGCCGCGCATTTGCGGATTCACTTTTTTTATCGCTAAAACGCCCAATGACGGAAATATGAGCGAGAATCCTGCGCCTGTCAAACTGCATCCTGCTATGGCCATGACTTTTGAAGTAGAGAATCCGATTAAAAGCTGTCCAAGGATTTCGATCAGCAACGAGAACAAGGTTACCTTAAGCCCTCCGTATTTGTCAGGAAACGAAGAAAAAAAGACCCTGACAAGCACATACGAAACTCCAAAGCAGACAAAGGCCAGCGAAGGATCGCCCCATTGTTTTTGGACAAAGAACAACGCGATAAAAGACGAAATACAGGCGAATCCTATCGATGAAAAGGCCAGCGCCAATCCTTGTCCGGCAATGCTGCCGATTACTTTGTAGAAAGGCGTGCGAACATGACTTAAGTCTACAGACAGGGTAGGAAGCTTTTTGATAATAAGCCAGCTGATGATCGACAAAAGCACGAGGGTAGCAAAGGCGCTTTCAATCCCGAAGATTTTTGTCATTCCGATGCCCAAAGGCGCGCCAATCGCAATTCCGGCATACATGGCAATACCGTTCCAGGTCATTACCCGTCCTGATTTTTGGGCTCCCACCAAGCCGATTCCCCAAGTCAAGGCTCCGGTAAGAAATAGGCTTTCGGCAATGCCATGAATCATCCTTGCGACCAAGATAATCCCAAGCGCCAAAGATACGTTTGACATAAAAAAGGTAGAGGCAACGTACAAGATGCCCGTCGTTGTCGTAAGAATGGTCCCCAAACGGGTGCTGACTTTTGCGCCTTTGGTGTCGGTCGTCTTGCCTGCATAGGCTCTTGTCAATAACGTTGCCAAGGCTTGCAGTCCTATAACGATACCCACGGTAACGCTCCCGAATTCTAGGCTGTTTTGTATGTAGCCGGGCAGTATGCCCAGCGTTATTCCGATGGTAAGGTAGATTGCGAATACCGATAAGATAATCGGAGCGATCGCGGCATAAAAAGAGGTTTTGGTAGTATCCCCGCTGATGATTGTATCCATATTATTGTAATTAAACTTTCGGGTACAAAATTAGGCAGGGAGGATAGGGGATAACGCTGTTATTTCATGGTATTAGTTGGACAAATCATGGTTTTCTGTTTCTAAAATGGAGCGGAGTAGTGCCCGTATTCTTTTTAAAGAAGCGCGAAAAGTAGGCGTAATCATCATAGCCCAATTCATACGCAACAGCCGTGATGTTGAGGTCGGTATACTGCAACAGTCGCTTTGCTTCCAATATAATTTCCTGATGGATCCAATAGCTGGCGGCAAATCCGGTGATCTTTTTTATGGCTTCATTAAGATAGAGCGGCGTGATGTTGAGAAAGTCGGCATACTCCTTCACCTGCTTGTATTCTCGAAACTTCTGCTGGATGAGCTGCTTGAACTTTGCGGTTATCACGTATTTAGAACCTTCAAAATCAATGCGCTTTTCGTTGATCGTCAATATTTTTTGTGCTATCCATCCCACAATCGTTTTGGTCAGGGAAGTGAGCATTTGCGCTTTTAATAGCGCTTCGCCGCTTTCGAGCCACTTTTGCAGTAGAACAACCAGTTCAAAAAGATCCTCATTTTTATCTAAAAGAAGGTATTGGTTGCTGTTTAAGAAGGTATCAAAAACTTCACGGTACTGTTGCAAGGCAAAACTGGGATCGACAAAAAACAGCCATCCTTCCGGCTTTTCCGAACTGATATTGCGATGCACCTGTCCGGGCGCAACATAACAAAGAGAATTGGGTTCCAAGGTTATCGTATTGAAATCCAATTCCCATGTCGAAGACCCTTTTGCTTGGATGATAAACATAAAATGATCGTCCCTGTGCGCAGGATGCGTGACATCTGTAAGCAGCGATAAGGACTTTATATCAATCCCAATGCTTTTTAATTCATCTTTATGCAACAGTATTTTAGGCTTCGGGTTCACGCTTTATGCAATTTCTTAGGGCGATAAAAGTACAAATTTAATCTAATTGCTGTTGTCAAACTTTGCTATGGCTTCGGGTGTTGCAGGCGTAAACAGATTTACGAGGTTGCCGTCGGGATCGCGAAACAACAGCGAGGTATTCCCCCAAGGCATCGCCGTAGGCTTCTGGACGATACGATCTTCAAGATAGGCTGCCAGCCGGGCATAGTCTTTTTCTACATCGTCTACCCTAAATTCGAGGATGACGCTGCTGTTTTGGGCGGGCCTTGCAATGGCCTCGCCGCCAAAGAAAAGCAAGGTCTTGGTGCTTCCGATAGCCAAGGTGGCGGTGGCTGTTTTTAGCTCGGCAAAGTCGGGAGTATAGCGCACGGCGGTCTTGCCCGTTACCTGTTCGTAAAATGCTACCAATTCGTCTAAACGATCGGTAATAATGCGGATGGATACGAAATTCATTTCTTCTGTTTTAAAGTTATGCCGCAAATGTAATAGTGCCCTATGACAACAGTCTGTCAGCAGTCTTGGCTTTTTTCTTTCGGACTGAATTTGTTGTGTCGGAATGCAAACCCATCGGCACCGATAATCCGATTTCTTAAATTATAGCGTATCTTTGATATTCGGACACGCAGAAACGATGCCACTACATTGCTATGATAAACGATTATAAAAAGCACGATCTATACGGCAAGACCCTGCTTCAAAAAATTGCATTGACGCCGCCCTTCCAGTTTGATTTTCCGGTCACGGAACAGGCTTGCTTTTTATACGTGCTGAAAGGAGACGTCGAATACCAGATCGATGACGAGCGGCTCAACATTCCGACGAACTATTCTTTATTGCTGAACTGCATCCAGTCCGGAAAGCAGCTCCATCATTCCCATCCGAAAAGCAATTGCGAGATTGTGATCGTTACTTTTTATCCGGAGATATTAAAGAAAATATACGACAGGGAACTGCCGGTAGTGCTTCAGGCACCAAAGAATGCCATCTCTAACCAATCCAGCGAAAAGATAAACAACGATTTCCTGATCCAAAAATACATCGAAGGATTGCTGTTTTATTTCGAGAATCCGTCCCTGATCAACGAAGACATCCTGATCCTGAAAGTAAAGGAAATCATACTGCTGCTATCGCAGACACAGAATGCCGAAGCGATACAGCTTATCTTATCGCAGCTTTTTTCTCCTACTACCTATACGTTTAAGCAGATTATCGAAGCGCACCTGTTTTCGCAGCTCACGATTGAAGAACTGGCACAGCAGAACAACCTAAGCGTATCTTCCTTCAAACGCGAATTCGCTAAGATATACAACGATACGCCCGCCAACTACATCAAAGCCAAAAAGCTGGAGAAAGCGGCCGAACTGCTCTTGCTGTCTGACCAGCGCATTACTGAAATTGCGTTTGATTGCGGGTTTAATGACCTTGCAAATTTCACCAAAAGCTTTACCAGCAAATACAAGGTTTCGCCTACAGCTTACCGACAAAAGCAAAACAGCAAGTAATAAGTACCTAGCAAACTATCTTCTTTTAAGCCTCTTTCTGATCTATCGGAAGGGTGCTTTTTTGGTGAACCAAATTGCCAAACAATTGAACCGATCCGCTAAATGATTCTGTTTATTCTGATAGACATTTGTCCCGTCATTACTAACTTAAAATAAGATAAAATGGGACTTTCAAATTTAGGAATTTTTCATACCGTTATCGGTATTGCGGCCATTATTGCGGCCATCGTAGGATTTGTCAAATACGGTAAGATCTATCTCGGCGCCTTATCCGGTAAAATATATTTTTATGGAACCCTTATTACGTCGCTGACGTCGCTGGGCATTTCAAAACATGGCGGACTGAATGCGGGACATGCTTTTTCGGTGTTTATCATGTTGCTTGTAGTGGAAGCCTATTTTCTTTACTCTAAAAAGAAAAGCAGCGGCAGGGCGCGTCATTTTGAAAACTTCTGCCTGTCGTTTAGCTTTTTCTTATCGCTTGTGCCTACCGTTAACGAAACGTTTACCCGCGTTCCGATTGGACATCCGTTGGCGAAAGACAGCAGCGATCCTATTATCGGAAAGACGCTTCTTGTTTTGCTTATTCTTTTTATTGCGGGCTTTGTCTATCAATTTAGAAAGCAAAAGAAAAGCAACAGCACGGTTGCCGTATAAGCTACATTTTTATAAAACGGACTTGAAATTTTAAGGGAATTGCTATGCTGCCTCCGCGCGAATCACTGTACCTTTGCAGCGATGATTATCAACAACAAAGCTTAAGATAACCAATTGTTTTGTCTTGGCTTTGCGCTACTAGCATAACTCGAAACGTAATGGATACAAACAATTTGCTGCAACAGGTCGCCTTTATCAAGGAAATCGATAAATTAAAATACATACAGCGCCGGACAAAATTATTTAACAGCGACCGGCATGAAAATGATGCGGAGCACAGCTGGCATCTGGCCGTAATGGCGCTGGTCTTGGCGGAGCATTCCGACAAGCCGATTGACGTGCTTAAGGTCGTAAAAATGGTATTGATCCACGATCTGGTCGAAATCGATGCAGGCGATACGTTTATCTACGATACTACAAAAAATCATACCAATACGGAGGAGGAGCTTCTGGCCGCAAAGCGAATCTTTGGACTATTGCCGGAAGCGCAGGCGCAAGACTTCATAGCGGTTTGGGAAGAGTTTGAAGAGGGAAGGACCGATGAGGCAAAATTTGCCAGGGCCATGGACCGCTTTGAACCTTTATTGCAGAACTCTAGCAACAATGGCGGAACCTGGGCCGAATTCAATGTCGAATACCACACGGTTTACGACAAGAAAAAAGCAATCGCAAACGGTTCGACTTCTATTTGGAACTATGCGGAGCGTTTGTTAGAAGAGAGTGTGGAGAAGGGGATACTTCGGAGGGATAGTTTATAGTTGTTAGTTGATAGTTTTTAATGGATAGTTGATAGTGGAAAGCTGTAAAGTCATAAAGTTGGGAGTATTGGGAGAGGGCAAAAGCCTAAAAGTCTCAAGCTCTGCCAGGAATTGATATAGTGCTATAAGCAAGAAGTGTTTGTTATATTACATTAGTCTTATGTTGTGTAACAAGCACTTCTTGTTGTATGGTATCTTTATCGTGTTACATGACATCAGTTCTATGTTGCACAACAGACGATTATTGTTATATAACATCAGTATTATGTAATATAATGTTTGTCAGGTGTAGCCCAGTAAATATTCCTTGTAGTATAACATCATCTATATGTACTAATACATCTACTGCATGTAGTATGACATACTAGTACATGTTATAAAGCAACAATTTTATGTTATATTTCATGTGTATGTTGCTGTATAGCACCGTCACTATGTTGTGTTATAAGGAGTATGTGCTATTCTGCATCTGCTCCATGCAATACTGAACCGACAGGATGCAGTACTCATTCTTCTGAGTAAAGGAGTAATTGACTTTACATATAATTTCTTGATAACGAAAGAGGCCAGAATCTGGGTAACTTCTGTTTTCTTGATACTTTATTAATAGACGCTTTCTTTACCCATTATTTATTTCCAAAAAACGATTATACATCGAAAGCCAACGTTTAGACCTAAAAAAGAAACGCTTGTTCATTGGCCGAAATTTTTTTGTTTATTTTCTTAATTTTTGTACTGAAAATGCTAGGTACTACTCTTTTTACAAAAGATTAAATTGGGTAAGATTCGCTTTTAGCAAGAAAAATAATTATTTAAATACCAATAATTTCTGAAACAATTTCAGACCGAAAAACAGCAAGCATGAAGAAAACAATTACTCTTTTTTTAATTTTTTTATCATTACAAAACTACGCACAATGCTGGCAGACCATAAGTTCAGGCATAGACCACACACTTGCCATAAAACCCGACGGAACGCTTTGGGCCTGGGGCGAAAATGGAGTCGGCCAATTGGGTGACGGTTCGGATGTCGACAAGAACGTGCCCGTGCAGATCGGCACAGCAAACAACTGGAAAGAAATCAGTGCGGGTACAAGATTTTCCCTAGCCATAAAGACCGATGGGACACTCTGGGCGTGGGGAAACAACGCCTTAGGCCAGTTGGGGGATGGTACCAATACTCGCCGATATTACCCAGTTCGGATAGGAACCGCAACCGACTGGAAAAGTATCAGTGCCTCAGCAGGAACATTAGGGGGACATAGCTTGGCCATAAAAACCAACGGCACACTTTGGGCATGGGGCTTCAACTCATCAGGTCAGCTGGGCAATGGCTCGCTTACTAGCAGAAACCAACCTGTCCAGGTAGGGACTGATACCAATTGGAATGCTATCTGCGCCGGAAGCAGCTACTCAGTAGCTATTAAGGTTACCGGAACGCTTTGGGCATGGGGAAATAATGTTTCATACCAATTAGGTGACGGTACCGGCACTAGCAAATTAACACCTACACAGATTGGCACGGCCACCAATTGGAAAAGCATAGACACTACAAGAAATCATACCCTGGGTATCAAAACAGACGGGACGCTTTGGACATGGGGGTTTGGAAGTGAAGGACAATTGGGCTTGGGAACGGTACTATATATCAATGTTCCTACTCAAGTAGGATCAGATAATGATTGGGCAAAGGCCGTAGCAGGAGACGATCATTCCCTTGCTCTGAAAACCAATGGCACCCTTTGGAGCTGGGGCAAAAATGAAAGCGGTGAACTGGGCCTCGGAACAAACAGCACTACTGACATAACGGTTCCTACACAGGTAAATACCAATGCAGATAAGACCTTGATTTCAACAGGGGGAGAGTTCTCACTAATAATGAATGCTGATGGCTTTCTGTATGCAACCGGTTTCAACGCTGATGGAGAATTGGGAGATGGGACCAACACCAACAAAAACACACTTACGCCTGTTATCTGTACTGCCCTGGGCGTAAATGAATTTGGAGCCACGAAAGTCAACGCTTATCCCAATCCGGTCAGAGACCTACTGCACCTTTCTTATGGGCAGGGAATTACTATGGTTTCCATTTATAATCTGTTAGGACAGGAAGTATTCAGCAAGTCCATTCAGGACAATGAAGCTGCGCTTGATTTGTCTGCTTTGTCACCAGGAACCTATTTGGTAAAGGTTGCTTCTGCTACTAATACACAGACCCTGAAAATCGTAAAACAGTAAAAACTTCGTTTAATGAATTTCTTTGATAGAGCATAATGCAAAAAACGCCGTAAGACATTTGTTTTACGGCGTTTTGCTTTACATTACCTTTCAGTCTGTGGAAAAGAGGAATCAAACTTTATTGATAGACGCTTTCTTTACCCATTATTTATTTCCAAAAAACGATTGTACATCGAAAGCCAACGCTTATATCTAAAAAAGGAACACTTGTTCATTCGCCGAAATTTTTTTGTTTATTTTCTTAATTTTTGTACTGAAAATGCTAGGTACTACTCTTTTTACAAAATATTAAATTGGGTAAGATTCGCTTTTAGCAAGAAAAATAATCATTTAAATACCAACAATTTCTGAAACAATTTCAGACCGAAAAACAGCAAGCATGAAGAAAACAATTACCCTTTTTTTTATTTTTTTATCATTACAAAACTACGCACAATGCTGGCAGACCATAAGTTCAGGCACAGACCACACACTTGCCTTAAAAACTGACGGTACGCTTTGGGCTTGGGGCGACAATGGCACCGGCGAATTGGGAGACGGTACCACAGTAGACAAAAACCTGCCCGTACAGATCGGTACAGCAAACGACTGGCAAAAAATCAGTGCAGGAAATAATTTTTCCCTAGCCATAAAAACCAATGGAACACTTTGGGCATGGGGAACCAATCTATTTGGCCAACTGGGAGATGGAACAAATATCTCCAAACAATCTCCTGTTCAGATAGGAACCGCAACAGATTGGCAAAATATCAGTGCCGCTTCAGGATTACTAGGAGGATCTAGCATAGGCCTAAAAACCAATGGTACTCTCTGGACATGGGGTGACAACGCCCAAGGCCAACTGGGCGACAACACGCTTGTCAATAAAAATCAACCCGTCCAGATAGGCGTCGATACCGATTGGCTGGCTATCGAAGCCGGAAGCGCTCACTCAATTGCTATTAAGACCACTGGAACGCTTTGGGCATGGGGATGGAATGGTACACACCAATTAGGTGACGGCACCAATACTAACAAAAAAATACCTACACAGATTGGCACAGCCACCAACTGGAAAAGCATAGACGGAGGACATACCCATAGCCTAGGTATCAAGACAGACGGAACGCTTTGGGCATGGGGATTTGGAAGTGATGGAGAATTAGGCCTAGGAAACTCATCCTCAGCCGTGACACCTACTCAAATAGGAACAGATAATGATTGGGCAAAGGCCGTGGCCGGATCCGACCATTCTCTTGCCCTGAAAACAAACGGCGGTCTTTGGAGCTGGGGCAACAACGAAACTGGTGAGCTGGGCCATGGAACAGCCAGCACCACCAACATCACTATTCCTACCCTGATAAGTACCAATGCAGACAAGACCTTGATTTCTGCAGGACGAAATTTCTCGCAGATAATGAATAGCGATGGCTTTCTATATGCAACGGGGGTAAATACTTTGGGGCAATTGGGAGACGGAACCAATACCAACAAAAATACACTGACACCTATTATCTGTACTTCCTTAGCCGTAAATGAATATGCAGCCACGAAAGTCAACGCTTATCCCAATCCGGTCAGAGAATTACTTCACCTTTCTTACGAGCAGGGAATTACTATGGTTTCTATTTATAATCTGTTAGGACAGGAAGTATTCAGCAAGTCCATTCAGGACAATGAAGCTGCACTTGATTTGTCTGCTTTGTCACCAGGAACCTATTTGGTAAAGGTTGCCTCTGCTGCTAATACACAGACCCTGAAAATCGTAAAACAGTAAAAACTTCGTAATGAATTTCTTTGATAGAGTATAATGCAAAAAACGCCGTAAGACATTTGTTTTACGGCGTTTTACTTTACATTACCTTTCGGTCTGTGGAAAAAGAACTACTTTCCAATAGATTTTAACTGGCATTTTCTTTACTCTACTTTAATAGTATCTATTATAATTTGATAATATGTATCGCCTTATTGGCTTCATTTGTTTTTAGAAAGTATACTCCTGAGGCATGCTCTGAAATATCAATCAGATTTCCGGATCCTTGTTTTATTTTAGCGCCGAGGGCTGAAAATACGGTCCATTCTAGTTCTTTTGATAATTGGAATATTCCTGTTGACGGATTTGGATAGACTTTTATTTTATTTGAATTTTCTTCAGGAATTTCAACACCAAGATCACAGTGATGCACCATATAGGAGACTTCTTTTGTATTACTGCCAATTGTATTGCTAACGGTTAATAAAACATCTCTAGTGCCTTCTGTCGAATACAGTACAGGATGGGGACCGACTCCAGTTGCTGTTGCCGGCTGCGCTCCAGCGCCAAAGTCCCATGCATAAGTATCTACGGTTCCTATAGAAACCGATGTGAAAGTAACGGCTGCGTTGATGCATCCCATCTGTGGGTTTACTTCAAAATCGGCGATTGGGGCTGCAGTTGCTCCAGCAAGTACAAACTCCATCTTATTGATATTAATATCGGCTCTTTCAAAATGCAAGGTGATGACATGAACACCCTGAGTTAAAGGAATATTGGTTACTGTAGCGGTTTGCCATGCTTGGAAGCCTCCTGAGTTTGGTATCGTCACAGATCCAGTCACATTGATACCATCGACTTCAAGATGCAATGTTTTGGCATTATAGGGAGTTGAGGTTCTGAAGCTGATATTGTAATTGCCTGTAGTAGTTACTTGCGCCGTATATTTGAGCCATTCATTTGTAGCTACATACGCAATATTATAACCTCCTTCACTGCAGGCTTCTGTTCCCACTCCGTCGCCTGGCCTGTAGACGTTATCACCGCCACCGTTGGTGTCAAAATAAGCAGCAGGGCCAATATCGTAGTTTTCTGCTTCTATGATACCCGGAATCTGGGCTACAATGCCTTGATAAGGAGCAGTCTGTAGGGGAGTTGCAGTATAGAATGCCGTAAATGTAGCAGTGCCTGTGGCAGGTGCCTGAAATGTCTGATTAGCGGCTCCGCCTTGGCTCCAATGGTCAAAGTCATATCGGGTAGTGCCTGCATATTGCGGCGTTGGCGCATTGAGTGTCTGCAAATTGGCATTGGCAACAACTTGTCTTGTAGCAGGCGCTACTATTGGCTTTTGATTGAATTCTAAGTTTAGCAAAGCAGGGGAGCTGGTTGTCGTGATATCCACCAGATTAGGATCAATATCTACAGATGCCGTAGCAGTCAGTCCGTTGCTGTCTGTTACCGTTACCGTAAATCGGTACCAGACATTCGGTGTCTTTTCGCCCTGGTTTGATGCTGTAAAATTTCCTGATCGGACACCTTGAGGGCTGGCACCTGGATGCGAATGTCCTGAACCAGGAACGTCTTCATGAAACAGGTCGATGCTCCAAGAAAAAGCGCTGGCAGGCAATACTCCGTCTTCCACATCGGTTGCTGTGGCTTCAAAATGAACCACATCATCGGCATTCCATGTCAAAGTAGGCAAGGGGGCGATAATCTGTACTTGTGGTCTATTGCTAAACGGTACTACCGTTAGTATTGCAGAATTGCTTGTTACTGTTCCTGCGGAATTGGAAACTATAACCGAATAGCTGCCTGCATTTGCCATAGTCACTGCCGGAATGGTATAGCTGGCTGCAGTTGCTCCGGTTATATTTACGCCATTAAACTGCCATTGGTAGGTTTGTCCGACTCCGCTAGCGGTAACGCTAAAGGTTACAGGATAGGTTTCCATTATTGTTTGCGAAACAGGATGGTCGACTATGGTTGGAGCAGCAGTTTCAATGTAATTCAGCTTGATCAAATCGCCTGTGTTGCTGTAACTGCAATAGTAGATATACCCATCATTTCCGAGCATCATGCCCAGTGCATATTGCTGTGGCGCAGTATAGAATACGTTGGAAACCGGATTTGCGATTGTCGGATCAAAAGCTCGGATTTCATTCCTTACATAGTCCTTAAATATAAACTTTCCTTGAAGATTTGGATATCGAGGCGTTGCAGGATTATAAAGCACTCCGTTTGTCAGTGCGTTTCCTATGCTCCCTGTCGCATACGTAAATATCGGATTGGTAAATAAATTCGTTTCGGTCTGTACTCCGTCGCCGCCTTGCGGGTGTCCCCATCCATAGTTGCGGATGGTTGGATTGCTGATTTCATTTACTTCTTCCCATGAAGTTCCAACATCCAAGACAAACAATTTATTAGCTGTAGGATTGGGAATCAGCCTCCACGGATTACGGAAACCATATACCCAAATGCTTTGTCGCTGTATAGAACCGCTTCCATAAAACGGATTTCCAGGAGCTGGCAGTCCGTTTTCGGTGATTCGAAGTATTTTTCCTTTATACGTATCTAAATCTTGGGAATTGGTGTTTTGCTGGCTATCACCGACTGTCACATAAAGATAGCCGTTAAAGAACTTTAAATCGCCGCCATTGTGGAATCCGCCGCCGATGGGTTCTAGTAGCAAGATTTCTTGCCTGCCTATTTCTTGATTAGCATTGTTGATCTGGACTCTTTCAATCCGATGCCTGATAACGCCTCCATCATTGACAGAATAAAACACGTAGATATAACCGTTTGTGGCAAAATCAGGATGTAATGTAAGTCCTAGCAATCCTTGCTCATTGTCTGTAACGGTTGTTACTGTAAAGACAGTAGAAACGGTATTGTTTTGGTACACTTTTACGATACCGCCGCGTTCTGCTATAAATATTCGCCCGTCTGAAGACTGCTCTAAAGACAGTCCTTCCTTAATTACTGCTGCAGGCGTAAGGTTTTCTGTAATGTATTGGCTGCGGGCCTGCCAAGTACTGATTAAAAATAGAGTAAGTACTAAAAATAATGGGTGTAGGCGTTTTGAAAAACGGAAAGGTAGATTTGGATTCATAGCGATTTAATGAATTAGTAGGTTTGGTTAAACAAAGTTAGCATATTCTTATACCCTAAATGTTAGTTTAAAAAAAAATAAAGGGCACCTCTGTAATAATTCAATAAATAATCTGGCCGTTACCGTCAAAAAAAAAAGAGACAACCAACAGGTTGTCTCTTCATCTATCAATAATTATAAGTTTATATTCTTTCTCAGTTAGTTAGATTACTATTTTGTAAAATACCTAAACTGAGGCGTAATCAAAATAAAAAAACGTACTACTCTTTTATAACTTTTAGTGTTTTAAAGGCGTTATCGGCAGCTACCTTTACAAAGTAAGTACCTGATGTTAAACTCGAAACATTAATAACTGTTTCAGTAGCGTTTACTTGTCTTTCCATAACCTGCTGCCCTAAGGTATTGAAAACAGTGATGGTTCTGATTTCTTTATCAAACGAAACATTCAGTACATCCCTTACCGGGTTTGGATAAACCACTAAGTTAGCAAGCGAAAAATCGTCTGTAGACAAAGAATTCTGTACTGAAACAACGTTCCTAAAAACTGGTCCCCATTGACCCGTGTTGTCTTTTACACGGATATTGAATACGTGCAAGCCTACGGAAGGCAATGCGATTCCGGTTCTGCTTAGTTGTTCGTAGGCACTGTTAAAGCTGCCATCAGTGGCCAAAATTGCTGTTCCGTTTCCAGCTCCCGGATCGGTATCCCAGAAATATTCGGCTTGCAATATTGACATTACAGATGTCGTACCAGGCTGTTCCACATTAATAATGTTCGTAAAAACAGGTCCCCATTGTCCAGTATTGTCTTTTACTCGAATACAGAATTTATGCAATCCTACGCTTGGTGCAGTAATTCCTGTTTTGGTTAATCGTTCAAAAGCACTGTTGAAATTACCATCGGCAGCCTGGACAGCAGTTGCAAGTCCAACTCCCGGGTCGGTGTCCCAAAAATATTCAGCCTGCGTTATCGAGCTTTGTGCAGTACAAAAGCTAACTGTCAATACTGCAGTTATAGTATATATAAATTTTCTCATCTTACTTTAAATTACGAATTATTTAGAATAAGCTGATCCACTTACATTTAATGTGCTGGTGCTTAAAATGGTTCTAGGGGTGATAAAATAGTTTACCTGAGGCCTTCCGCCATTGTCCGCTGGAAAGTAATTCGCCCAGCTGTTGGAACCGCCGTAATGCCCGGCATCGTTTCTGGTTAAATCTAAATCGGTATATTGTACCGCAGGGTTTCCTGCATTTACATTGCCTCCTGTAACCGTATAAGCTGTATTATCGAAGTTCATGTTGACAGATCCCGTATTGTT
The DNA here is from genome assembly GCF_025947265.1 of Flavobacterium sp. N2550. Taxonomy (NCBI): domain Bacteria; kingdom Pseudomonadati; phylum Bacteroidota; class Flavobacteriia; order Flavobacteriales; family Flavobacteriaceae; genus Flavobacterium; species Flavobacterium sp. N2550. The sequence continues at coordinate 2,557,878 of NZ_CP110007.1, forward strand.
GCTTTGCGTGATTGTTCCCTCTACTACAAAGGCATTTGTAGATACGTTATAGCTCGCTGTTACTGTTGCTATATTATCGGAATAGATACAGGTATTAGTTTGGGCCACAACAAAAGAAATCGCATTGTTCATGATGGCAACGTTTCCGCCACTGCCCGGATTGCCATTTCCGGTGATATAAATTGGCGCTACGTCTCCGCCATTAGGCTCATACACTGTATTGTTTACGATTTCGTTGGATCCGCCTGCTTTGGTTGCGTATACTCCAAATCCTGACGTAAAATTATTGTAGAACTTAAAATTATAGCTGGTCTGTTGATTCGCAATTACGGAAGAGGCTGAATTTCCTATAATTTCAACATCGTCAGCTGCCAGGGAAGTATCAGAAGAAGTGTTGTAGGCCGTCATTCTCTGCACTCTGTTTCCGGTCATTCTTCCGTGCGAAAAAAACACATAGCCACCAACAGTACATCCAGACATGTTTGTGGTCGTGTTCGCTTGGGTTGTGTCCACATTGTTCAAATTGCAATTGAACAGATTGATGGTTGTTCTTCCGCCAGTTGTTGGACCTGTTGCAATTACGTTGTAAATGGTAAAGCTACCGGAATTTAAGTTGCTTATCGTCACCACGCGTCCTGCAGCCGGATTGATATTTATCGTTCCTCTGATGAAATACTTGTTGTAATTGGTTTCGGAAACGAAAGTTAGCGATTTGTTGATGGTCAAGTTTTCAATGTAGGCAGAGCCATCGGTTTTTGGCTGGATGATGATGCGGTCACCGTTGGCAGCTGCTGTTATAGCTGCAGATACAGTAGTGTAAGCACCATTTGCTCCAGATGCCCTAACATACAAATCAGCTGCATTGGCCATCGAGGTAAACAAGCCCGCGATTGCGATAAGAAGTAATTGTTTTTTCATTTTGTCTTAAAATAATAGAGTTGGTATTTTATTTTTTTTAACGAGCTCAAAGCAACAATTTTTTTATTAATAATTGTTGCTTTGGAAGTTATTTTATTTAAAAATTTGAGGCATTAGCTTTCACTTTTTGGTCTTGAAAGCTACTATTGTCTCTATTTTTCAAGCTTCAACCAGAAATAGTCATTCCATCCTTCGATCAATCGGGTAGGGTCTGTATTCTTAGTTCTGTCTTGTTCAGGTATTTGCACTACTTTTTTATCTTTAACTGTAAATTTGTAGATCCTCGCATTGCTTTCACCTTCAACTGAAAGTTCAATTCTATAAGCGCCATCGGTAAGATCAGCAAATTTGATTTCCCCTGGTTTATTAACCAGTTTGAAAGCACAAGAAACTTCGTTCCATTTGGCTTGTTCTACCTGAGCTTGGTTAGGCCCATTTCCATAATGCTGTGCATACAATTTGTTGTCTTTAAACATATTTACCGACCACTTTACACTCTTGGTCGTTTTTTTGCTGTTTGCAGGAAACGGCTTAAACTCTTCATGTGTGATATAGTACCCAAAAACCAAATTTCCTGTATCTGCATAATTCAAATAGGCAAAATTATTCCATGGCCCACGCGTAACAAACATATCTTTTATAGCACCATACGGGTCATCGTTTACCAGCTTGTGCAGTTCAAAGTCGAAAGCGTAGAACATTTTGTCTCCAGCATAAAAATCCAATCTATAATTACCCGGACCCCAGTCTGTTATGAACGATTCTGACCATCCAACCCATTCGCCATCACGCTTGTAACGGCTACTTGGCACATTAAACTTTGTCTTCTTACCGTCATCAAAAACTTGGTGTCCGTCATATTCAAAATAGTTCATGTATTCGCCGTCTTTATAAACCTTGATTCTTAAATATTCCGACTGGTCTGCGGTATAGTCTACTGCTTTTCCGTTTGCCGTTTTATTCGGAATAAAGGTGCCGGTATAGTCAGCACATCTTCCGTCTCTGGTTCCATAAAGAAGTGAGTTAAAAGTTATGGCAGGTGTCTGCTTATACATACTCCAGTCTAACTTTAATCCGGTTGCGAATCCGCCACCTGCTGCTTTACCTTTTACTTTTTTTGCTACTTTGTCGACACCTTTGGCACCTTCAACCACGTTGCTGGCAGTATTGGCTGCTTTTGTAACTTTATTCAAAAGTTGCGCATTGGCTGCCGTAAAGGAAAATAATAGTGCAACAATCATCGCACTGGTTTTAATCTGTTTCATGTTTTTAATGTCTTTAAAAGTTAGTACTTTTTTAATTACAGGTCAAACATAAATCAAAATGGAATGGAAATTTTAGGCAATGTGTATACGTTTCCTTTTGGAGGAAATTCGTAGGATAGTAAAGGAAATTCGTTTTAGGGAAATTTTCGACCTAAAGGTTTTCGAGCAAGACCAAGAATTCTTCCTTTTTACGGACTGAAAGCGGTATGGCCGTTTTGTTTTTCATCATAATCGTATTTCCTCCATCGGTTTTGATGAAATGGTCGAAATATGCCATATTGATCAGGTGTGACTGGTGTGACCTGAAAAAATTATAGGGCGATAGCATCGTTTCATATTCCTTAAGATTGGTAGAAACAATAAGCTTCGGCGCATTGATGAAATTAAAAGTGGTGTAATTTTTATCGGATTCGCAGTTGACAATATCCTGGATATTGACCGAGTAAATTTTATCGGCCGTTTTCAGGATTAGCTTCTGCAGGTTTTTCGGCCTTTCGAGATTAGAGAACAGATTGCTTAGTTTCATGTCAAAAACTTCCTTGCTCAGGGCTTCCTCAGCTTTCTTAACAGCATCAACCAAGTCTGACGCATCCAACGGCTTTAACAGGTAATCAATAGCTGAAAAGCGGAAGGCCCGAATCGCAAAATCCTCATAACCCGTAATGAAAATCACCTTAAAGTTAATCGGTTTAAGTTTTTGAAGCAGGTCGAAACCAGTACCATCTGGCATTTCAACATCGAGAAAAACAATATCCGGCGAAAGCTGCTTAATGGCTTCAATTCCGGATTCTACAGAATCTGCCTGCCCGATTACTGAAACATTAGGGCAACTGGCTTTGATGATGGCAATATTCTTCTTTCTGATATTTTCGATATCGTCTACGACAACGGCTCTTAACATGGTCTTTTAATTTTCGTAAATATACGGGATTTCAAAACTAATTTTGGCACCAACAATATTTTCATTGGTATCCTTTATATTATCTGCCTGCACGATAAAGTCGGCATTTTTGGTATAGTTTACAAGACGTTCCTTCGTTATGGTCATTGCAAGCGATTTGTGGTTGGTCACTTTCTTCTCGGCATCAAAGCCTTTTCCATTATCCGAAACCTCGAAGAAGAGTTTGCTTTCCTTCAGGTAAAAGTGAATCTCGATCATTCCGTTCTTATCCTTGTTGCCCAAACCGTGCTTGATGGCATTTTCAATAAATGGCTGAGTCAGCATTGGCGGCAGCAATATGGCTTCGGTATCGATGGCATCTTCTACTTCAATCTTATAGTCGAATTTGTTGGAATACAGCAGCTGCTGGATGGAAAGGTAGTTCTCGATCATCTCGACTTCTTCGGATAATGAAATGTAATTTTCATTGGAATTCTCTAGGATCTGCCTTGTCAGTTTTGAGAATTTGGACAGGTAATTTACCGCGTCGCTATCTTTCTTATCGTGGATGAGCCCTTGGATGTTATCAATGGAATTGAAGATAAAATGTGGATTCATCTGCGTAATCAGAAGCTTCTGCTTGATCTGGTTTTTCTCCAGTCCGGCTATGGCGTGTTTTTGTTTGTTATTTCGGTAATAGAAATAAACTCCTAGCAGCAGCACTACAATCGCGCCGGAAAGTGCAATAAGCCAATTATTCTTAACAGCCGCTTTCTTTTGGGAAACGAGCTTGTAGTTTAGTTCTTTTTTCTCGAAGTCGTATTGGAGCTGCTGTTTTTCAAAAGCACCTTTTGCTTCGAGTATCTGGGTTGAGTCGACAATCTTCTCATAATATTTATACATCTCGAGGGCCTTCTCAAAATTTTTGGTCTTGATGTTTATCGTATATAGCAAATCGGCGCCTTGTTTTTGAAGAGCGATGTTACCCGTTTCTTTGCTCAAGGCAAAACCTTTGGCGGAATATAAGTTGGCTTTGTCTAAATCTCCTTTTTCAAAATACAGCAACCCAAGACCCAGCGTAGACATGGCAATGGACAGGTTGTCGTTTTCTACAGTTAAGCTTTTTATTCCAAGAACTTCCTGGTATAATTTTTCTGCTTCCTCAAAATGGCCAAGCTTTGTGTGTGCCTCTCCCATTCTTGCCAACGCTTGTGCTGTCTGCGAATCGGCTCCTATTTTTTTCGTAATAGCCAGCGCTTTACTATTGTAAATAATACTCTGATTGTATTCCTTCATCCGTGTGTAGCAGAACGCAATATGGCCATAACACAAGGCTTTAAGGTAAAGAGTGTGAGTAATTGAGTTTTTGGCATAAAAAGCATCATAGTAACCAATAGCTTTCAGGTCATAGGATATGGCTTTTTCGTATTGGTTTTGGCTGGAATACACATTGGCCATCATCGTCAGGGCATAGGACATTTGCTCGGCATACTTCACAGGATCCTTTTCATAAAACTTAAGAGCCGCATAAATCAGCGGAATTGCCTCTTTGTTTTTTTCCATCTTAGCATAAAATGCCGCTTTGTTTAAAGAAACTACGTACATTTCATCATAGGATTTTATGGATCTTAAAATCGCAATAGCTTTGTCGTGGTAAGCCAATGCTTTTTCGGGCATCGCTTTTTGGGAATATCGATTTGCTACAATAGAATAATGCGCGGCAAGCCATTCGGCATATATTATTTGCTCTTTGGAGGTATTGCCTTTTTTATAATTTTTCAGGGCTAAGTTGCCCAATATAGTATTAAGGTAGTAATAATTTTTGTCGTCTAGTGAATAGTAGTTATCCATGACATCAGATATTGCCTGTAATTTTGTAGTATCATGGACCTTTGTGTTCCTAAGGACAATTTTCAGCGAATCAATAGTCTTGTCTTGCGAATAGCTGCTCGAAAAAAACAGGATGGAAAAAGCTAGAACTAGCAGTTTGGGGATTTTAAACATTGTAATGGCAATCGGGGTTTAATTTTCGTAAATGTAAGGGGTTTCAAAACTGACTTTAGTGCCCCCTATATTTTTAAGGGAATCAATATCATCCTGGCAATAGGAATTTGAATAAAAGAAACCAATTAAAAGTAGGACAGTTATCTTAATAATCCTATGCATGGGACAAAAAACTATGATATTAATGCCCAAATATAGAGAATAAAAAAGAATATTTTTTTAGGAAACAGAAATTAAAACAGGCTTAATTTTTTTAATAATATTCTCAATTGGGCGGTTTTCCTTCCTTGTTTTCCAAGTAAGTCTTTTGTTTCTAAGTTTATTGATATAAAAAAAAGCCTTAATTTCTAATAATAAAAAAGGTAGCAGCTCCAAAAAAAGGCCACAGAATTGCCTCGTAAACTTTGTGGGTTTTTGAAAATTTTGGAGGTAGAAGAGGGGTAAGTCATAAAACAGAAAAACCTGCAAATTTTGAAGTTCGCAGGTTTTATGCTTTTTGACAGATATTTTGTGAACTGGACTGCATAATGCAGGTATAGGATTTAAAAGCCCGGATAAAATTTTGAGTGGTACGAAATACGGCTTTCTCTAAATATTTCATACTCACGGCGAAGTTCAAGAAATATGTGTTCTTCCTTTTGGAATATCCGGTCCACTTTTTTAAAGCATGCAATTGCGGTAGCACAAAGTCGTTTTAAACTTAATTAAAATGTTTTTTGATAAACAACAGCAGATTTTCTTCGCTCATTTTATTGGAGGTACTGTCTGATGCTACCACATTTTTATATTGTGGTGTTTCTGCCAGATACTTCATAAACTGTTCCTGGATCTGCCCAGTTCCTGTTATGTGGATTTCATCAATGTTTGGCATTTGACTGGCAATTTCCTTGAAGAATTTCTGTGTTAGGGCAATCTCCTGATTGTTTGCTGCATTTTCGTTGGAGTTATTATCCGGGCCTGCGTTTTTGATCTGCCCAATAACAGCAAACACTTTTTCTTCTTCCTCTGAATTTCCTACTATGGTTGCATTGTGGGAATCCATCCAAACCCCAAATAACTTCTTGTTTTTAGCTGACATATCTTTACTTTTTTTAAAGATAAGTCATGCGCACAGTATACAATGGAATTTGTGTTAAGATTGTGATTAGGTATGGGATTCTGAATGTAATTTCATAAAAGAAAGGTGCTACCATTTTATGAACTTCTTTGATACTGCTACAAAACAAAAAACGCCATAAAACATAAGTTTTACAGCGTTTTGCCTGTTCAGCGGAGAAAGAGGGATTCGAACCCCCGGACCTGTTACAGTCAACAGTTTTCAAGACTGCCGCATTCGACCGCTCTGCCATTTCTCCAGTATGTTGCTCTCATTTCCTGATTGCGAGTGCAAATATAGAAACCTTTTTCGAGTTTCAAAACATTTTATCATTAAAAATAAAACATTTTTTGGGCAACATTTTTAATTATTTCATTTTCTAGACGTTACAGGAAAAATAATTTTCTGTGTTTTTTCTAGAATTCGACATATTCCATAATTTCTAGGCCATATCCTATCATTCCGACACGTTTGGTCTGTTCTGAATTGGATAGTAATCGGATGTTTGTGATGTCGATATCATGCAGGATTTGCGCGCCTATACCAAAATCTTTATTGTCCATTTTTACTTGCGGCGCTTTAAAAATTCCTTTTTCCTGCAATCCTTTTAGTTCAGTGATACGATTCAACAATTCGATAGGCTGGATCTCTTGGTTGATAAACAAGATAGCGCCTTTGCCTTCTTCATTGATCTTCTTGAACATGTTCTCTAATTTCTGATCCGGATCATTGGTAAGCGTTCCTAAGATATCATTGTTGACTTGAGTAGAATTGATTCTTGTCAGTATCGATTCGCCGATATTCCAGCTTCCCTTTGTCAATGCAATATGCACCTGCTTGTTTGTTATTTGGAGGTAGGCTCTTAGCCTGAATGTACCGAAACGAGTTTCCACTTCGTAATCTTCTTTCTTTTGGATAAGGCTATCATGCTGCATTCTGTAAGCAACCAAGTCTTCAATAGAAACAATTTTCAGGTCAAACTTCTTGGCTACTTCCAACAGTTGCGGCAGACGCGCCATAGAACCGTCTTCGTTTAAGATTTCTACAAGAATTCCGGCTGGTTTTAATCCAGCTAGACGCGCTAAGTCGATTGCAGCCTCTGTGTGGCCTGTTCTTCTTAAAACGCCACCTTGTTTTGCTCTTAAAGGGAAAATGTGACCAGGACGTCCTAAATCTTCTGGTTTGGTATTGTCATCGACTAAAAACTGGATAGTCTTTGCACGATCGTGTACAGAAATTCCTGTCGTACAGCCATGGCCGATCAAATCGACAGAAACTGTAAATTGGGTTTCATGCAATACGGTATTGTTCGTGACCATCAAATTTAAGTCTAGTTCTTTGCAACGTGCTTCGGTCAGAGGAGCACAGATAAGTCCGCGACCGTGGGTAGCCATAAAGTTGATCATTTCAGGTGTTACTTTTTCGGCGGCGGCAATAAAATCGCCTTCATTTTCGCGATCTTCATCGTCGACAACAATAATGATTTTTCCTTGACGGATATCTTCAATTGCTTCTTCTATAGTATTTAACTGCGTAATTTTATTTTCGGACATTATTTAGGTGTGTTGTTGTTTTTTAGTTTAAATAGTTTTTGGAATCCTTTTTGGATAGGTGTAAGGATTACATCCATGTTGATCAATCCAATGTCGTTTGTAGCTCTGTAGGTCAATAAAATAGCCAAAGGAGACAAAATGAAGGAAGACATCCAAGAGCCTAAGAAGGGAGGTATTCCGTTTTCTTGGGCCAGTTTCCTTCCAAAAGTATTGATGAAATGGAAAGTAATAAATATCAAGACGGCAAATACGATTGGTAGGCCTAATCCTCCTTTTCGGATAATTGCACCTAAAGGAGCGCCGATAAAGAACATCAGCAGGCAGGCAAAGGCAATTACGAATTTTTCGAAAAGAGCCAGCCAGTGATTGTTAATATTCTTCTGCTTTAGGTCTATTTCTTGCTTGGTACCGTCAATCGAAAATCGGGAGCTTTCTAAATTGCTATTGGCAATTTCTAATACTCGTGATTTGTCTGTAGCAGACAAAAGGCTGAGAAGATCGGCTGTATCGGAAGTTTTTTTAGGCTTTTCGATAGTGACCGTCGGCTTGGTAAAACTCGTGATTCCGGTTCTTTGATAAATGTTTTCAGCAAAAGAAACCAAATCTTTATCATAGTTTTTATGCAATGAATCTAGGGTATAGGTAAGCTCGCTCACATTGAGCATGGCATTTGTGTTTGTGATGTTGGATTCGTCCTCAACCGTATTCAGTTTTGACAAATCGATATTAATGATGTCTTTTTTGAACGACGCTTTGACAAAAGGTACTCTTTTGCTCTCTTCGTATTTTTTGGGAATGATGTTTTCGTAATAGTTACCATTGAATAAGATCAGCTGAAGCATGCTGGATTCTTCTTGATTGACAAGCACTCCATTTTTGGCTTTTATTACGACGTTATTTCCAATACCGTTCGCTGCTTTTTTGTGTATCGTAACGCCTTCCAGCTTTTCGCCTTTATCGCCTGATTTCTTATTGACTTTGATGTTATATTCTCCTACATCGCTAAACTGTCCTTCTGCAATAGCCATTGCGGGTTTGGTCTGTACGATATCTCTTCGGAGGTTCAAGAACTTATATTCAGCGGCAGGAATAACGTTATTGGCAAAAAAGAAAGCGATGATGCTTAATAGAAAGATAAAGACCATCAAGCTTTTCATAGCTCTTTGCAATGAAATTCCAGAAGATTTCATGGCAGCAAATTCATAATTCTCGGCAAGATTACCAAATGTCATGATGGAGGCCAGCAATATCGAAAGAGGTAATACCAGCGGAATCATCTTTGGCGAATAAAAAAGAAGGAATTTTGCGATCAGCAGTACATCTAGGTCTTTCCCTGCTAATTCTGCGATAAAGAGCCAGACAGCTTGCAGGATGAAGATGAAATAAAGGATTACAAAAACCGTAGCTAATGTTTTGAGGAATGTCGTTAGAATGTATCTGTCAAGAATTTTCACCGATGTATCAATCTAGTTTGTTGATATAGTAATTAGGGTATTTACTTTCCGCAAAGGTAAATTGATTTTTTGATAATGGCTGATTGGTTTTAAAAGAATTAACAGTGATTGTTGTTTTTGAACCATTCTTTCCTATTTCCATAAGATTGTAGATGTGTTTGGTCTGTACGTCAATGCCTAAAAAAATCTCTTTCCTGTCGTCTTTAGAGCTTGTAGGCACTAATTTTACGTATTGGATTTTTCTGCCGCGTACGTTTTGAAGGATATCCCAAGAATATTTGAATCCGTGATTAAAAAAGGTAAGCATTTTTGACGGCGTCACAGCATCTTCTTCGTTTTCGTCAAATTTTGAGATGCTTATTTCTTCGTCTTCTGGAACGATATTGTATATTTTTTTTCCGTCATAGATTTTGGTCACTCCCATGAAGTTGAGCACATATTTGTTGCCCTGCATGATTACATTTCCTTTGCTCTCTTGGTTGAGGTTTTCCTTCGGATTCGTGAGGGAATACTTAAAGTCAATCGAGATATTATCATAGCTTTTTACCTTGGCAGAAACTTCATCCAGCAGATTTCTCGCTTTTTGGCTGTTTTGCGCTTGAAGATTGAAGCCGATAAGAAATAATGTAATAATTTGTAATAACCTTTTCATTTTAAAAATCATTTTGCTCATTGTTAAAAAACTGGTCAAGAGAAGCTAAGTCGGGGATATTGACACTTCTGGCCTTGCTTCCCTCAAAAGGGCCAACGATTCCAGCAGCTTCCAATTGATCGATTAATCTTCCAGCTCGGTTATAGCCCAATTTCAGCTTGCGCTGTAATAATGAAGCAGAACCTTGCTGTGCTGTAACAATGATTTCGGCAGCTTCCCTGAACATAGAATCTCTTTCCGAGATATCTACATCAAGTTTGATGCCATTTTCTTCTCCGATGTACTCTGGAAGAAGGTATGCGTTCGGATACGCTTTCTGCGATCCTATGAATTCGGTGATCCTTTCTACTTCTGGCGTATCTACAAAAGCACATTGGACACGAACAACGTCGTTTCCGTTGGTATACAATAAATCTCCTCGTCCGATCAATTGATCGGCTCCTTGGGTATCTAAGATAGTCCTAGAGTCAATTTTTGAAGTAACGCGGAATGCAATCCTTGCAGGGAAGTTTGCCTTGATGATACCGGTAATTACGTTTACCGAAGGTCTCTGTGTAGCAATAATCAAATGAATACCGATGGCTCGTGCCAGCTGTGCTAGCCTTGCGATAGGCGTCTCGACTTCTTTTCCGGCAGTCATGATCAAATCGGCAAACTCATCTACGACCAAGATAATGTAAGGCAAAAAGCGGTGTCCTAATTCAGGATTTAATTTACGGGACTTAAACTTTTCGTTGTATTCTTTGATATTACGAACCATCGCGTCTTTTAATAAAGAATAACGGTTGTCCATTTCGACGCATAGCGAATTCAGCGTGTTGATTACTTTGGCATTGTCTGTAATGATAGCTTCTTCGGTATCAGGAAGCTTTGCTAAATAATGGCGCTCGATTTTATTGAACAGCGTAAGCTCTACTTTTTTAGGATCGACCAAGACGAATTTTACTTCGGCTGGGTGTTTTTTATACAGTAACGAGGTCAATACAGCATTTAGTCCGACCGATTTTCCTTGTCCAGTAGCACCTGCCATCAAAAGGTGAGGCATCTTGGCCAAATCGACAACAAAGGTTTCGTTTGAAATTGTTTTCCCTAGAGCAATCGGCAATTCCATTTCGGCTTCTTGGAATTTAGCGGCTCCGATAACGCTTTTCATGGAAACCATGGTAGGGTTCTTGTTCGGAACTTCGATACCAATAGTTCCTTTTCCAGGAATAGGAGCGATGATACGTATTCCTAAAGCAGAAAGCGATAAAGCAATATCATCTTCTAAGCTTTTGATTTTAGAGATTCGGATTCCAGCTTCTGGAACGATTTCATACAACGTTACTGATGGCCCGACAGTGGCCTTGATCTGGGCAATTTCAATTTTGTAGTTTCGAAGCGTTTCTACGATTCGGTTTTTGTTTTCTTCTAATTCTTCTTGGTTGATGGTAATTCCTCCCGTAGCATATTCTTTTAGCAAGTCTAGCGTCGGAAATTTGTAATTGGACAAATCTAAGGTCGGATCAAATTCGCCAAAATCGGCTACTAATTTTGAAGCCAGGTTTTCTATGACCGTATCTTCATCTGCAAATTTTTCAATCACGAAAGCATCGTCATTGGTTTCGATAATCTCTGGAGTATGATGTTGGATAGGAGCAACAGGAGCCTTGATAATTGGCTCTATCGTAATGTGCGAAGGATTATTAATTGTAGGCTTTAGCGCTTCTTTGTTGATTTCGAATTGAGAAATCGGTTTTAGCGTAGGTTCTTCAATTTCTTCGTCTTCATCATCTTCTACTTCAACAATATCTTCTTCTAAGATTTCATCCGTCAGTTCTTGTACGGCGACTGGCGCAACGATTGATTCTGCCGCAGCTCTTTCTTCGGCCTTTCTCTTTTTGGCTTCAAAATAATTTTTGATTCCGTCTGGAGAGATTTTAATCTTGAAGATAAGATAAACGAGCAGTCCGAAAATCAAAACGAGCAAGGTTCCTGCCTTTCCAAGATAATCTTGGATGAAAAGGTTCATTTCAAATCCGATAACGCCGCCTAATTCAGGCAAGAAATCGGCAAAGAATCCGAATAATATAGAAATAATGATGATGGCAAACAAGTCCCAAAACCACGTATTCTTTAATTTTCTTACCGGCATGTCTAAGATAAGATACATTCCGGTTATGAAAAACAATCGCACCAATAAGAAGGAAGCGACACCAAATCCTTGGTATAGGAATAAATTGGCAAGATAAGCGCCAAATTTTCCCAGCCAGTTTTGGACTTCTATAGACCTATCGGCCAAAGCATCGACTGCACTTTGGTCATACTGTCCGTATAAGAAAAATGAAATGAAAGCCAGCAGTAAGGCTACAGAAAACAAGACTAATAAAGCTCCAATGATTACTTTATGCTGTCTGGTCAATTTCCAAGGTTTTTTCTCTTTGAGTTGAGCATCTGCTTTGCCAGCTGTTTCTTTTTTTGTCGTTTTAGCCATTCAAAAAGGTGATGATTATACGTAAAAATAAATATTTTTTTTACAAATTCTGAAATATTGGTATATATATGATGAGGCCAACCGCAATAGCGGCAACGGCTGCAAAGAAGACCGCTCCGGCGGCAACATCTTTAATGAAGCCAATCTTGTCATGAAAGCTAGGGTGGATAAAATCTGCAATTTTTTCTACTGCTGTATTTAGTCCTTCGATGCTCAAGACCAATCCGATTGCTAAAGTCTGGAAAAGCCAATCTGTTTTTGAAATTTCAAAATAGAATCCAGCCGCTGTCATTATGATACCCAGAAAAAACTGGACCATGACGCTGTGCTCGGTCGTGACTAATTTATAGGCACCGTGGATTGCATACTTAAAACTTTTTAGCCTTCCTGATACAAAAGAATGGTCTGTCTTCATATAGTAATTTAAGGTTTTACAATACTGCCAAAGCGCTTTCGTAGTTTGGTTCGTTAGCAATTTCGCTAACTTGCTCTGTATGTAATACTGTTCCGTTTTCATCAAGCACAACCACAACTCTAGAATGAAGTCCGGCTAAAGCACTGTCGGCAATTTCTAAACCATAGTCTTTTCCGAAGCTTCCGTCTCTAAAATCAGATAGATTCACTACGTTTTCAAGGCCTTCGGCACCACAGAAACGTTTTTGCGCAAAAGGCAAATCTCTTGAGATGCAAAGCACAGTAGTATTTTCTAAACCGCTGGCTTTAGCATTAAAATTTCTGACAGAAGCCGCGCAAGTTCCAGTGTCGATACTAGGGAAAATATTCAATACTAATTTCTTTCCTGCAAAATCAGAAAGTGAAACTACGCCAAGATCTTTATTTACTAATTTGAAATCAGGTGCTTTTGAGCCTATTTTTGGTAATTCACCGCTTGTTTTTACTGGATTTCCTCCTAATGTTACTGTTGCCATCTTTTTAAATTTTATAAGGTTCAAAAGTATGAAAAATATATTTGTGAAATTGCCGTAAAACAAAAAACTCTCCCACATCATGGAAGAGTTCTGAATTTGGCTGAAGATAGATTACATCAGAAAAAGCATCGCCAAACTCATTAAGATCATAAGTCCGTCCTCGATAATCGTTACGGTACTCATTGGGAGATTAAATACAGCTCCAAGACAAGCGCATTGGATTTTCTTTTTGTTGAGCACGCTTTGCAATACGCCAATAATGCTGATTGTCATTACGATTAAAGTAACCAAGTTTGTTAGAAAAGGCTCAAAATTCAAGGCGAAAGCAAGTCCTAAAGCCAATTCTAAGAAAGCATACAAATAACCCCAGCCTTTGAATTTTCGTGCTACGACATCATACATAGAATAGCTGTCTGCAAATCCGCGGAGGTTTAGCATCTTAAAGAAAGAGAAAGTCAGGAAAAATCCAGCCATGAAGACACGCATGGCCGTCATGTAATCGAAAATACCATTGCTAAATCCAGCGATTAAAGAAATGGTCAAGATGTACGAAAAGATCAAGACAATCGGCTTGTAGGTTTCTAACCACGTTTTTTCAGGCTCTGCAATCGGTGCAAAAACATTTTGATGCATCGTTACATTTTTTTCAGAAAGCTGGTATTTTGGATAGCCTTTTAGGATGTCTTGCAGTTCTGAAGTAGCAATATGTCTTTCCATTTCAATCGTAGCTTCTCCTTGCTCCAGATCGATATCTACATTTTGTACCGAAGGAATTTGTTTTAATGTGGAAGATACTTTGGCGGCACATCCTTCGCAAGTCATACCCGATATTTTATACGTATGTTTCATGTTTTTTGTTGTTTGATTTGTAGGATACAAAGTTGCGAAACATCGGTCGGAAGACTATTATGTTATTTCATGAAAGACTATTAACTTTTACAGTTCGTCGATATTCTTCCGCTTGGTTTCTTTCAACGACTTATAAAAGGTAGGAGTGAGGCCGGTAATCTTTTTAAATTGGCTCGATAAATAAGCCGTACTGCTGTAGCCTAGCTGTATTGCGATTTGGGAAAGCGACAGTTCATCATACACTAATAGTTCTTTGACTTTTTCTATTCGCTGCGCAATGAAATATTTTTCGATCGTAGTGCCTTCGACTTCTGAAAAAAGGTTGCTGATGTAGTTGTATTCGTAATGCAGCTTTTCTGAAAGCAGGCTCGAAAGATTAGTATTCTCAATTTCTTCTGAATGATGTATCAATCGGATGATTTCGGTCTTGATCTGCTCGATAAGTCGGCTTTTCTTATCATCGATCAGTTCAAAACCAAGATGTTTTAATGCATTTTCGAGCTCTTCGAGTTGTTCTTTAGAAATAGTTTCGGCAGTTTCGACTTCGCCTAACTCAATAGTTATGGGCATCAGCCCAATTTTTTCGAATTCCTTCTGAACGGCCATCTTGCATCGGTTGCAGACCATGTTTTTGATGTAGAAATGCATTTATTGATATCTAGATTAATTGGAAACTCAAAGGTATAAATAAAAAACGCTCCCCAAAGAGAGCGTTTTATAAGGCAAAAAGGATTATTTGTCAATGGAGCCAAGAACCCGCTTCATAAAATTATTAAGCGCTTCTTTTTTTTCTGTACCGTCTTTGATCATCTTATTGACTTCAAGTGCACCGTACATATTAGAAATCAATTCCCCGATAACATCTAATTCTTCGTCTTTTAAAGAAGGAACCTCAGTCAAAGCTTCGAGGACCTCAATTGTTTCGATAATATAATCCTGGTCATTTTCTTCGATAAATTGAGTCAGGTGCTTTATAACGGGTAATTTCATTGTAGACTTCTTAAATTTTTAGATCTTTTAATTTGCTATTTCATTTACCAATTCTGATAAAACTTCTGCTTTATTAGTTTGTGTCTGATTGACCAACTGTCCGTTCACGAAAGTTGCGAAAGTCGGCAGGTTAGAAACATTAGCTAATTTTCTAGATTCTGGAGCATTTTCGGCATCTACCAAAACAAAAGTTACGTTTTCGTTTTCGGTAGCCAATTTTTTGAATTTTGGCTTCATAATACGGCAGTTCCCACACCAAGAAGCAGAATATTGCACGACAACTTTTTCATTAGAGTTTACTACATCCTGAAGCGTGTCTTCGTTTAAATCAATTAACATAGCAATTTTTTTAAGTATTGGATTAGATTGTTCGGCTTTCCCAAAAGGATAGCCGAACAATCAAAAATTTGTTTTAGTTATTTAAGTAAGAAGCAACACCTTCTCTTGTAGCGAACATGGCTTCTTTTCCTTCTTCCCAGTTAGCAGGACAAACTTCTCCTTTAGTTTGAACGTGAGTATAAGCGTCAACTAATCTCAAGTATTCTCCAACGTTTCTTCCTAATGGCATATCGTTTACGCTTTCGTGGAAGATTTTTCCAGTCTCGTCAATCAAGTAAGTCGCTCTATACGTTACGTTTGAACCTTCGATGATAACTGAGTCAGTTTCTTCGCTATAGCTTGTAGATTCGATATCTAAAATTCCAAGGATGTTGGCAAGGTTACGGTTTGTATCCGCTAAGATTGGATAAGTAACGCCTTCGATTCCACCGTTGTTTTTTGGAGTGTTTAACCAAGCAAAGTGTACTTCGTTGGTATCGCATGAAGCACCGATAACGATAGTGTTTCTTTTTTCAAACTCTGGCAATGCAGCTTGGAAAGCGTGCAATTCTGTCGGGCAAACAAAAGTGAAATCTTTTGGGTACCAGAATAATAGTACTTTTTTGTTGTTGTTTACAGCTTCTTCAAAAATGTTGATTTTCAAGTTGTCGCCCATTTCTGAGATAGCGTCTACTGCAATGCTTGGAAATTTTTTTCCTACTAATGACATAATTATATGGTTTAAAATTATTTTTTCTGATGCAAAGCTACACTTATGATTCACTTTTGTTTATAGAAAATTATTATAAATATTTATTTTGTAATAGCTTCAGGCTATTCTTTTTGATTTACTGATAATTATATAATTTTCTTCAGATAATTTTAGTGGATTCCTAGTTTTGGCAATTTTCTTTTTCATAAATCCTATTATTAAGTTTGGTTTTATATATTTGTTTTTGGTTAAAATTTACACAACAGAAATAGATTCTTCACGAAATCAATTAAATACGCACTCCAAAATATGAGTTTTTCCAATTTATTCCGAAAGAAAACAGTACAGGATATTTTAAAACAAGTTGAAAAGAATGAGATCGACGGACATGGCTCATTGGGAAAGCATCTTACAGCTCGCGACCTTACAGCATTTGGAATTGCGGCTATCGTTGGAGCAGGGATTTTTAGTACCATCGGAAAAGCCAGCGCAGATGGAGGTCCGGCAGTTATCTTTCTGTTTCTATTCACAGCTTTAGCGTGTAGTTTTGCTGCTTTCGCTTATGCTGAATTTGCTTCTATGGTACCTGTTTCTGGTAGTGCCTATACGTATTCTTATGTTGCTTTTGGAGAGCTTATCGCCTGGATTATCGGCTGGGCGCTGATTATGGAATATGCTATTGGAAATATTACCGTAGCGATATCATGGAGCGATTATTTTACAGGACTTCTGGAAAGCGGTGGACTCTATCTGCCCCAATGGATACAGATGGATTATCTGACAGCTTCCAATGGTTTTACAGATGCGACTGCGTTGATGCAAGGCGGAAAATCCTTTGCAAACCTTGATGCTGGATTGCAGGATGCGTATACAGCTTGGACAACTTCGCCTGTAATCGGTTCATTTCATTTTGTAGCCGATTTGCCAGCATTATTTATCATTGTGCTAATAACTGCCTTGGTGTATAGAGGGATGAAAGAATCTAGAAATGCCAGCAATATGATGGTTGTTATCAAGCTTTGTATCATTCTTTTGGTTATTGCAGTCGGTGTTTTTTATGTAGATACGGCCAACTGGGACCCTTTCGCTCCTAATGGAGTAGGAGGCGTGCTTAAGGGAGTTTCTGCAGTATTTTTTGCCTATATAGGCTTTGATGCTATTTCTACTACGGCAGAAGAATGCAAGAATCCGCAACGCGATTTGCCAAGAGGAATGATGTGGGCGATTATTATTTGTACGGTCTTATACATTGCTATAGCCTTAGTCTTGACAGGAATGGTAAAATACAGTTCGCTGAATGTGGGTGATCCGCTGGCTTTTGTTTTTGACGAATTGGATTTAAAATGGATGTCAGGCATCATAGCAGTAAGTGCAGTTGTAGCTATGGCAAGCGTTTTATTGGTATTTCAGATGGGACAGCCAAGAATCTGGATGAGCATGAGTCGTGACGGACTTTTGCCTCAGAAATTCTCGAAAGTGCATCCGAAATTCAAGACGCCATCTTTTGCTACTATCGTAACAGGTTTTGTTGTTGCCATTCCGGCGCTTTTTCTTAACCTGACAATGGTTACCGATTTATGTAGTATCGGGACGCTATTTGCTTTTGTGCTCGTGTGTGCCGGAGTTTTAGTATTGCAGAACAAACCGAATATTCCGCGAGGGAAATTCAAAACGCCTTATGTCAATTCCAAATACATTGTGCCGATTTTATTGATTGCAGGAATCGTTTACTCTTTTACCTACAATAAGAAAAACACGATAGATTTTGTGACGAATGTACCGCAGATAAATGCGCCAGCTTCTATTGTGACTTCCTTAAATAAGACTGAGACAGAAGAAGTCTATGCCTTTTTAGTAGAAAACCATAAAGAAAAAGTCTTTAATAAGACAACCGACTTAGAGCAGATATTAAGTGATTTCCAAAATAATGAAACGGAATATGTTGCCGTGGTCGAATCGCTTCCTATTGACAAATCGTTGAAATATGAGACAGGCTTTGCCTTGTTCAAACATAAAATTCCGATGTGGATTTTCTTGATTGTTCTAGTAGGTCTGGCTGTATGGGCTTTCCGCCAAAATCTATCTTTAATTCCTTTACTCGGACTCGTTTGCTGTTTGTATATGATGGCAGAATTAAGCGTCTGGAATTGGATTTATTTCTTCATATGGCTGCTGATAGGACTGGCAATCTATTTTGGCTACAGTCGAAAAAACAGCAAGCTTAATTTTGTGAAAGAAAGCTAAGTCAGCATTTAGAAATAAAAAAACCGTTTAAGGAATTCTCTAAACGGTTTTTTTATTGTAGCATGATTATTATTTCAAATGCAAGAAGAAATAATTAGCAATTTTTTGGTTCAGATGAATTCTATCCTTGCCGCTAACGTTATGCTCGTGAGTAGGATATAAGAAGTAATCAACCTGTTTTCCTTCCTTGATACAAGCTTGGATAAACTCCATGCTATTTTGCTGAACGACAACCGGATCTTGCGCTCCATGAATCATCAACAAATGGCCTTTTAATTGTTTTGCTTTGTTGATTACGCTTGTTTTTTCATAACCTTCTGGATTTTCCTGCGGCATGTCCATATACCTTTCGCCATACATGATTTCATAATATTTCCAGTCGCAAACCGGACCACCAGCAACACCAACTTTGAAAACATCGCTATGGTTCAGCATTAATGAAGTTGTCATGAATCCTCCAAAACTCCAGCCATAGACACCGATTTTATCTTGATCTACGAAACTTTTTGATTTCAAGAACTCAATTCCCTTCATTTGATCCGCCATTTCGTTCTGTCCTAGATTTCTGTGGATTACATGCTCGAAGTCTTTTCCTCTAGCATCGCTTCCTCTGTTGTCTACCGTGAAAACCACGAATTCATTTTGCGCCATAAAGAAGTCAAACAATGTAGCGCCGCCAAGCCATTCGTTTTGCACCAATTGTGCATGAGGACCGCCATATACATACACCATTACTGGGTATTTTTTATTCGCATCAAAATTTGCAGGATAAATCAAGCGTCCGTTCAAAGGTGTTTTGCCATCAGCAGCAGTTATCGTTACCAATTCCATCTTTGGAAGATTTGTTTTTCCTAAGTAAGGATTAGAAGCCTTGATAAGATTTGTAGATTTTTTAGCCTTCAAGTTTACGATCGACACTTCGTTTGGTGTATCGACATTAGAATATTGGTCAAACAATAACGTTCCGTCACTGCTGATGCTTCCTGAGTGCATTCCTGAAGCAGTGGTCAATTGAGTCGTTTTGCCAGATTTTAAATCGACTTTAAAAAACTGTCTGTCTAAGCCTTTATTTGTAGTTCCGATATAAAATACATTTTTACCTTCCTTGTCAAAATCCAAAAGAGTAGTGACTACAACATCATAATAACCTAGTTTTTTGACTAATTTTCCATCGGTGTTATAAAGATACAACTGCTCAAAGCCGTCTTTTTCACTACGGTATAAAAACTCGGTATTCGAATTAGGCAAGAAAGTCAGGTCGTGCAATGGTTCTACATAGGTCGGAGCTTTCTCTTCAAACAACGTTTTTACCAAGGCACCAGTAGAAGCATCATATTTGTTCAGCTTCAAATGATTCTGTTCTCTGTTCAATACTCCGATATAAATAAACTTTCCGCTCGGTTCCCAAGTAATGCTAGTCAAGAATTGTTCTTTAGGCTCGCCCGTCTGCAAAGTCAGTGATTTTTTAGTGTTTACATCATAAACCACCAAGGTTACTTCCTCGCTTTTCATGCCTGCCATCGGGTATTTGATGTTCTTGTTGGTGGCAATTCTCGCTCCGAAATCTGTCAGCGGATAATCTGCAACCATAGTTTCATCTTTTCTGTAATAAGCCAATTTATCGCTTTTTGGGCTCCACCACATTCCTTTGTTGATTCCAAATTCTTGTCTGTGTGTGTAATCACTTCCGTTTACGATTCCTGCATTTTCGTCAGAAGTTACAGTAATCGTTTGTCCGGAATTAGAAGTAATTTTGATATTATTATTGTCTAGCCAAGCTGTATATTTTCCGTCAGAAGAAATAGTTTGGTTTCTGCCTTCAGAAGAAAAAGCAGTGCCGTTTTTCACTTCTTTTTTATCAACATCAAATTGGATAAGGTATTTCGAATTCTTTCCGTCAACTTCAAATTCTAAAGTGTTTTTGTCAATCCAAGAATAGGCATACGGAAACATTCTTAACTGAAATTCATCGGAAGCAAATTTGCCTTTTAAAGCATTTTGTAATTCGGTTTTTGTCAATAGCGTCGTTTCGGCCCAATTGCCTTCCTCGCTTTTTGAAACCAGTTTTGAATACGAATTATCGAGATACGTTATTGCCTTGGTATCTTTTCTCCATTGCGGAGAAACAAGATTTTCAACAGCAAAATTCCGGTACTGTCCAAAAGTAGCTTCCTCGATAGTCAGGTTTTTCTGCCCGAAAGCCGTCATCCCGACCAAAAGGAAAGCTGATAAAAAAGATATTTTTCTCATGTTGTAAAAATTAAAGTCGCTAATTTACTCAAAATACTAGTCGTGCAAATGAAAGATTGTTACAAATATTCCTTAAAAAGAAATATCCTCAATGTTTTCAATATGTATTGAAAAATCCGTGAAATCGGCACAGTCCGCGTCAAAAAAATGCCTTATTGATTCCAAAGCGAAATCAAAAAGGCATTTTTACAAATATTTTATATCGTAAGCTATTCGGCTAAAACCATAGATTGGTCTAATATCCCTAATTCTATCATACAGGCTTTCATCATAGAATACGTTCTCTCGATATCATTGTCCAAACCGATAGAAAAACGAATCAAACCATCCGTAAGTCCCATTGCAGCCTGTTCTTCCAAAGGAATTTCGCTCGAAGTAGAAGTACCCGGAGCGCTAAACAACGTCTTGTAAAATCCTAAGCTTACGGCAAGATAGCCTAGGTTTCGCTGTTGCATCAATTCCATCAGCTCGTTTGCTTTGTCTAACGTACCAACGTCAATTGTCATCATACCGCCAAAACCATATTCAGGATTAATCATGCCTTTGTATAGCTCGTGGCTCGGATGACTTTTCAATCCAGGATAAACCGTTTTCAATCCGTCTTTTTCAAATTTTTCAGCCAGATATTGTGCATTATGGCTATGCTGTTTCATTCGGATGTGCAGCGTTCTTAAGTTTTTCATCACGCTCGCTGAACGAAGGCTGTCCATTGTGGGTCCCAAAAGCATGCTTGCACCGTTGTTTACATTTTTCAAGTCGTTGATAAATTCTTGTGAAGCACAAACTACGCCGCCAACCGTATCGCTGCTGCCGTTGATGTATTTTGTCAAGCTGTGGATTACGATATCAGCACCCAATTTTGCAGGAGCAACAGACAGGGGAGAAAAAGTATTATCAACTACTAATTTGATATTGTGCTTTTTGGCAATCTTGGCTAATCCAGCAATATCAGCTACTTCAAGCAACGGATTGCTAACCGTCTCGCAGTATAGTACTTTAGTTTCCGGAGTAATTGAAGCTTCGACAATATCTAACTTAGTGATATCCACGAAAGTGGTTTTGATACCAAATTTAGGCGTAAAGTTTTTTAGGAAAGCGTAAGTTCCGCCATATATCGTTCGGCTTGAAACAATATGGTCGCCATGGCTGCATAATTGTAAAAGCGTAGGCGTAATTGCGCCCATTCCAGAAGCTGCAACGTTCGCAGATTCTGTTCCTTCCATGGCAGCTAAAGCCTTGTCAAGGTACAGATTGCTAGGAGAGGAGTGGCGGGAATACAAATAACAGCCTTCTGCATTGCCTTCAAAAGTATCGAACATTGTCTTTGCCGATAAAAAAGTGTAGGTTGATGAATCCGAAATAGAAGGATTTACGCCTCCGAATTCCCCAAAATATTGTAAGTCCTGGATATTATCCGCTGGATTAAAATTTTTCATGAATATATTTTTGTAGTTATGATTACTTTTAAATAATTAGACAAAAAAACAGTTATATAAATAATTAATCAACCATATGGAATATATTTAGAAAATTAAACTATAAATACTACTTTTGATAATTATATAAACTATTCAGGTTTGAAATTATTCAGTCCTGCCGAAAATTTATCCAAATGACTTTAGATGCAATCGACAAAAAACTTTTAAAGCTACTACAAGAAGATTCTAAACGCACGACCAAAGAACTTTCCTTAAAATTAGATTTGTCCGTTACCGCAGTCTACGAGCGCATAAAAAAGCTTGAAAGGGAAAAAAATTATTGAAAAATATGTCGTTCTTTTAGACAGAAACAAAATCCAAAAAGGCTTTGTGGTTTTCTGTCACCTCAAGCTGATGCAGCACACTAAAGAATTTATTTCACAGTTTGAAAAAGAAGTCATAAAACTCACAGAAGTCTTAGAATGCTTTCACGTGAGCGGCGATTACGATTATATTCTAAAAATCTGCGTAGAAAATATGGAAGAATATCGAGAATTTATGGTGACAAAACTTACGACGCTGCAGCACATCGGAAGCACCCACAGCACCTTCATGATTGGTGAAGTAAAAAACACTACTGCTTTCGTATTATAAGTTTATTTTTAACGTAACTTGCTTATTGTTAAATATTTATTTTTATAATTTTTTTGTTAAATTTTTGAAATAACATTAATAATATTGAATCTCTTGTGTATAATTTCTTATATTTGATGTTATTAACTTAACCGAAATATTGTTATGAAAACAAACATTTTAAACATCGCAGGAGTAGAAGTACTCTCAAAAGAAAATTTAAAAGCAATCAAAGGTCAAGGACCAGTAGATCTTTCGTTATGCGGTTGCTCATGTAGCGGCTCTGTAACAGGGCCTAAGTATTGCGTATATTATATTGCTTGTCCGCAAGTTTATACTTGTGACCAATCAGCGATATAATTAGCACAAAAAATTAAAGAGCTGCTCAAGAGAAATCTTGGGCAGTTTTTTTATGTTGTCCTTTCAAAGAAACACAGCGACTGGTGATTTGAAAGCAGAAGCAGTATTTTAAACAAACTTTAAATGCCAAAGGACTTCCTAAACAAAAAAACTTCCTTAATTTTGTGACACAAATTTTAAAAACACAAAAAAAATAGATATCATGAGTTCATTTGACGTAGTCGTTATTGGTTCAGGACCTGGTGGATATGTTGCTGCGATCCGTGCTGCACAATTAGGTTTCAACACCGCAATCATTGAGAAATACAGCACTTTAGGAGGAACTTGCTTGAACGTTGGATGTATCCCGTCAAAAGCACTGCTTGATTCTTCGCACCATTACCACGATGCTATTTCGCATTTCAAAGAACATGGAATCGAAATCACAGGAGAAGTAAAATTCAGCATCGAGCAGATGATTGCCCGCAAAGGAAATGTAGTAGACCAAAACGTTTCTGGTATCAAATACTTGATGGACAAAAATAAAATCACTGTTTTTGAAGGAGTAGGTTCTTTTGAAGACGCCACGCACATCAACGTTGCAAAAAAAGATGGATCTTCTGAGACGCTTGAAGCAAAATATACGATTATTGCAACAGGTTCTAAACCGTCTTCGTTGCCTTTTATCAAAATTGACAAAGAAAAAATCATTACTTCTACAGAAGCCTTGAACTTAAAAGAAGTACCGAAACACCTTATTGTTATTGGCGGTGGCGTGATCGGACTTGAATTAGGACAAGTATATCTTCGTTTGGGAGCGCAAGTTTCTGTAGTAGAATATCTAGACAGAATTATTCCAGGAATGGATGCCGGGCTTTCTAAAGAATTGACAAAAGTCTTGAAGAAACAAGGCATGAAATTCTATACGTCACACAAAGTGAAATCAGTAGAAAGAAATGGCGAAGGCGTTCAAGTACAAGCTGAAAATGCTAAAGGAGAAACAATCACTCTTGACGGAGATTACTCTTTAGTTTCTGTAGGCCGTCGTCCGTATACCGATGGATTGAATGCTGACAAAGCCGGCGTAAAAATTACAGAAAGAGGACAAATTGAAGTAAACGACCATTTGCAGACATCAGTTCCGAATATCTACGCTATCGGCGACGTGATTAAAGGTGCTATGCTAGCGCACAAGGCAGAAGAAGAAGGGGTATTTGTGGCGGAAACTATCGCAGGACAAAAACCTCATATCGATTATAATTTGATTCCTGGCGTTGTTTATACTTGGCCGGAAGTTGCTGCTGTAGGAAAAACAGAAGAGCAGTTAAAAGAAGCAGGAGTAGAGTACAAAGCAGGAAGTTTTCCTTTCAAAGCCCTTGGACGTTCTCGTGCCAGCGGTGATACAGATGGTTTCGTGAAAATTCTTGCTGATGCAAAAACAGATGAGGTGCTTGGCATCCACATGATTGGAGCCAGAACTGCCGATTTGATTGCTGAAGCTGTAACTGCGATGGAATTTAAAGCTTCTGCTGAAGATATCGCAAGAATGAGCCATGCGCATCCAACCTATGCTGAAGCTGTAAAAGAAGCCGCGCTTGCTGCAACCGACAACAGATCAATTCACATGTAATAGTTCAAAAACTGAATAAAAAGACCCGTTTCCAAAAGAAGCGGGTTTTTATTTGTCGCTAAAAAATAAAAAAACTTAATCGTAATTTTGCTCTTCAAATCAAAGCTCTTGAGAACATCGATAAAAATAACGCTAGAAAATCCATCCGAATTTAAAATACAGCTCTTGCTCTGGTCGCAACAATTTCGTGAAGCCATTTTTCTAGATAGCAATAATTACGATCAAAAATATAGCTCGTTCGATGCTGTTCTGGCCGTCGATGCTTTTACGTCTGTCAAAACCGACGAACATAATGCCTTCGAAGACTTGAAGCAATACCAGCAGATTACAAAAGACTGGCTTTTTGGCTATCTTTCCTATGATTTGAAAAAACGATACAGAGGAACTAAAATCAAGCAATTATGACGGACTGCATTTTCCGGATGTATTTTTTTTCCAGCCCAAAAAGCTTTTTCTTCTAAAAGAGGATCAGCTTGAAATCCAATATTTGAATATGTGTGATGATGAGGTAGAGGAAGATTTGGAAGATATCAGAAATCAGAAATCAGAAATCAGTCAAAAATCAGATATCAAAATCCAGCAGCGAATTTCCAAAGAAAGCTATCTTGAAAAAGTTTCAACTATGTTGGAACACATCCACAGAGGTGATATTTACGAAGCGAATTTCTGCATGGAATTTTTTGCTGAAAATGCATCCCTAAACCCAATCGAAACCTATACAAGCCTGAATGCAATTTCAGAGCCGCCATTTGCTGTATTTTTTAAGAATAACAAGCAGTTTCTGCTGTCGGCATCTCCAGAAAGATATTTACGGAAAGAGGATAACAAAATTATTTCCCAGCCTATCAAAGGAACTGCAAAAAGGCATGCAGACGTTCAAGAAGATGAAAGCATAAAGCAAGAATTGTTGGCTAACGAAAAAGAGCGTTCTGAAAACATCATGATTGTTGATCTTGTCCGAAATGATTTGTCACGAACCGCCTCAAAAGGTTCTGTTGAGGTCGAAGAGTTGTGCGGGGCTTATACTTTCAAGCAAGTACATCATTTGATTTCAACGGTTGTTTCAACTGTAGAAAGCGATAAATCTCCTATAGAAATCATCAAGACCACTTTTCCGATGGGAAGCATGACCGGAGCGCCGAAAATTTCTGCTATGAAGATTATTGAAGAGTTGGAAGAAACCAAACGCGGCCTTTACAGCGGTGCGGTAGGTTATTTTACGCCAGACAATAATTTCGATTTTAATGTGGTCATCCGAAGTATTTTATACAATCAAGAGAATAATTATGTCTCGTTTTCTGTAGGCAGTGCTATAACCTCGCTATCCGTTCCAGAAAAAGAATACGAAGAATGCTTGCTGAAAGCCAAAGCCATGCGGGAAGTATTAGAAACACAAACATTGTACTGACAGCCTTTGTATCTGTTAGGTATTAATTTTTCCTTTTCCTATCTTTGAAAATGCTTTTGAAATTTCAGAAATATCTTGCCGAAAACCTTCCTTTCTTAAAAGAAAAAAAACTGCTATTGGCTCTCAGTGGAGGTATTGACAGCATGGTTCTAGCGCACTTGCTGAAGCAGTCTGGTTATATGGTTTGGCTGGCTCATTGCAATTTTCAGTTGCGAGGAAAAGAAAGCGATGAAGATGAAGAGTTTATCAGAAATTTTGCTTCTGGAAACAACTTTGAATTATTTGTAACTACTTTTGATACAAATAGTTTTGCTAAAGATAATAAACTATCCATTCAAGTAGCGGCACGTCAGTTACGATACATTTGGTTTCATCAATTACTTGAAGAAAACAACTTAGATTATCTGCTGACGGCGCATCACTTAGATGATAATTTAGAAACTTTCCTGATTAATTTTTCAAGAGGCACTGGCTTGGAAGGCTTGACCGGAATTCCTGTTCAGAACGATAAAATTGTTCGCCCGCTTTTAACTTTCAGTCGTGAGGAAATTCAAGATTTTGCTGCTGAAAATAAGATCCAATGGCGCGAAGACAGCAGCAATTCATCGGATAAATACTTACGAAATAAATTACGCCATGATGTGGTTCCGATATTAAAAAGCCTCAACCCTGCTTTTTTAGATTCTTTCCAAGACACTTTAAGCCATCTGCAACAAGCAAAATCGTTGGCAGAAGACGCTTCCGTTTTAATTTATAAGCAAGTCGTTTCCGAAAAAGAAAATCAAAAACATTTCAATATTGCAGAATTGAAGAGGCTTCCCAATTATCAAGCCTATTTGTTCGAATGGCTCAGGCCTTTCGGTTTCAAAGCTTGGCAAGACATTTATGAATTGGTCGATGCTCAGTCTGGAAAAGTGATTATATCAGAAAATTATAGGTTACTGAAAGACCGCGAGTACCTTATTTTAGAGCCTATTTCAGAAAAAGATTCAGCCATTTATGAAATTTTTGAAGACGAAATAAAATTTCCGATACATCTGAAAATCTCTGCCGCAGATCAAATTCAGAAACAATCCGATACCGCTACGATTTACGTAGATAAAGAAACGTTAAAGTTCCCCTTGCATATTCGAAAATGGCGTGAAGGTGATTATTTTTGCCCAGCAGGAATTGATGGCAAGAAGAAAGTCAGCAAGTATTTTAAGGACGAGAAAATGTCTTTGAGCGAAAAAGAAAGTACTTGGCTTCTGATTTCAGACGATAAGGTTGTCTGGATTATCGGAAAACGTTCAGACCGAAGATTTTATGTAAACAACACAACTCAAGAAATATTAAAAATAGAAACCTTAAAATGAAAAAAATAAGCCTCCTACTGTTCTTTTTCTTCGCTTTTATTTCTTCTAACGCCCAAATTTTAGATCCTGTAAAATGGACTTCAAAAATAGAGAAGACATCCGATACAGAATATCTTTTGACTTTTAACGGAATCATTGAACCGGAGTGGCATATGTATTCGCAGTTTACGCCAGAAGGTGGAGTCAATCCGCTAGAAGTGCTGATGAATAATGGAGAAGGTAATTTTGAGCCTATTGGAAAAGCTACAGAAAGCAAGACAAGAACAGAATTTAATGAGGTTTTTGAGATAGACGAAACGTTTTTTGAAAATGTTGTTCAGCTACAGCAAAAAATAAAAATCAATAATAAAGAAAATAACCTGATTCAGATTGAATTGTCGTATCAGGTCTGCAAAAAAGTCTGCATTCAGCAGAACAAGTATTTCGAGTTTGATCTAAAAAATCTTGCAGCTCAAGAAGTAATGACTTTTTCCGAACCTGTAGTAACCAAAACAGAAAAGAAAACAGAACAAACTGTAGCTCAGAAACCAGCAAAAGAAGCTGAAAAAGGGTTGCTTTCGATCTTTTTAATTGCCTTTTTCTCAGGCTTTGCAGCGTTATTGACACCATGCGTTTTTCCAATGATTCCAATGACGGTAAGCTTTTTTACAAAACAAAGCAAGACCAAAGCACAAGGAATAAGGAATGCCATCTTATACGGTATTTCCATTATCCTGATTTATGTAATCTTGGGTTCGCTGGTTACGGCAATCTTTGGTGCTGATGCACTTAATGCTTTGTCGACGAATGTATGGTTCAATATCATTTTCTTTATCCTTTTGATCTTTTTTGCATCGTCTTTCTTGGGCGCTTTTGAAATTGTCTTGCCGAATTCTTGGGCAAATAAAGTTGACCGACAGGCAGACAGAGGAGGATTTATCGGAATCTTTTTCATGGCCTTGGCTTTAGCAATAGTTTCTTTCTCTTGTACAGGTCCCATCGTGGGTTCACTTTTAGTGGAAGCTGCCTCAAAAGGCGGTATTGCACCGATTGTCGGAATGGTTGGTTTTTCATTGGCTTTAGCGTTGCCGTTTATGCTTTTTGCCTTATTCCCAGGATGGATGAATTCATTACCAAAATCAGGTGGATGGTTGAATACGGTTAAAGTTTCTTTAGGGTTCCTAGAATTGGCTTTTGCTTTTAAATTCCTTTCTAAAGCAGATTTGGTTATGCAGACACATTTGCTAGAAAGAGAAGTATTCTTGGCTATTTGGATTGCCGTTTTTGGAGCCTGGGCATTTTATTTATTTGGAAAAATAACACTGCCGCATGATAGTCCGCTTTCGCATATTTCGGTCGGAAGGTTTTCACTAGGACTTTTGGTATTATCTTTTACGATATATTTGATTCCGGGGCTTTGGGGAGCGCCATTAAAAATTATCAGTGGTTTCCCGCCTTCAATTACCTATAGCGAGTCGCCTTATGGAGTTGGTAATTCAAAAGGAGGAGGAGCTTCTTCTGGAGAAGAATTGCCCGAAGGTGCAAAATTAGCCGTTCATGATATTGTTGCTTTTACGGATTATGACCAAGGAGTTGCTTATGCCAAAAAAGTCAATAAGCCTATTTTACTCGATTTTACAGGATTTGGCTGTGAGAACTGTCGTAAGATGGAGGACTTTGTATGGTCGGACGCCAAGATACAATCCATACTTAAAAACGATGTAGTGCTGATCTCTTTATACGTGGATGAAAAGCAAGAACTACCTGAAAGCGATAAATACGTTTCTAAGGAAACAGGCAGAAAAATAAAGACCAAAGGAAACAAATGGAGCGATTTCCAGATTACAAGATATAAAGCGAATGCACAGCCTTATTATATTATTCTTGATTCTGAAGGGAAAGACTTGAATGAGCCTGTAGGTTATACGCCTGATATCACAGAGTACGAATCTTGGTTGAAATCAGGAATTTCAAAACATACTAAATAATAAAAAAAGCCTCAAATTTTGAGGCTTTTTTTATTTTCCTAACTGACTTATCAATTTTCTTGCTGCAATCTGCACCGGATCCCAGACAGGTGAGAAGGGCGGGGCATACGACAGATCTAGATCAATAATGTTTCTCAAGGTAAGCCTGTTTGTCAAGGCAGTCGCTAAAACATCAATTCTTTTAGCAGCACCTTCTTCGCCTACAATCTGGCCTCCTAAGAGCCTTCCTGTTTTTTTGTCGGCGATTAACTTTACAGTGATGTCTTTGGCATCTGGATAATAATGTGCCCTGGTTTTAGATTGTATAGTTGTAGTGATATACTCAATATTTAGTTTTTGTAGTTCTTTTTCTAGCAGTCCGGTTCTCGCTACTTCGTAAGAGCATATTTTGCAGACTCCTGTGCCGACTACGCCCGGAAAGACGGCTTTACCGCCTGCAATATTCTTTCCGGCAATTACTCCAGTTTTGTTGGCCACTGTTCCTAAGGACACATAAAATGGTTTTTTGCTCACGAGATGGAATGTTTCCGCACAATCGCCAGCAGACCAAACGTTTCGGATATTTGTTCGCTGTGTTCTTGCGACTTTAACGGCGCCTTTTTCGGATAGTGCGATTTTAGAATTCTTCAAGAAAGCCGTATTTGGGCTAGTGCCCATTCCTAAAATAACCAAATCAGCTTTAAGCGTTCGCTTATTGGTTACTACGGCAGAAATTCTATCCTTTTCGGTTTCGAAATGCTTCAATTCTTCGTTTGAATAGATTGTTACGCCTAGGTTTTTCATGGCTTTGTGGATTAGCGTTCCCATATCAGGATCTAATGTATTCATGATTTCTTCCGAACGATTGACCAAGGATACTTTCAGTCCTCTTATGAGCAGTGCTTCTGCCATTTCTAAACCGATATAGCCACCGCCAACAATCACTGCGTTTTTGGGATTGAAATCTTTTATGTAGCTGTCGATTTTTATACCGCTTCGCAATGTCGATACGCCAAAGATCCCGTTAGCATCTCTATTTGCCACATCAGGACAGTACGCTTTTCCGCCAGTAGCAATCAAGAGTTTATCATAATTTTCCCAGAACTGTGTTTTTTCTGTGCTGTTTTTTACTAAAACCCTGTTGTTGGAAGTATCTACCTCAAGTACTTCGTGTAAGATACGCGCATCTATATTATGTTTTTTTTTGAATTGCTCCGGACTTCTGACAATAAGTTTTTCAGAAGAGCTGATTTTTCCCGAAATAAAATAAGGAATTCCGCAAGCCGAATAGGAAGTATACTCTGATTTTTCAAAGACAATGATCTCTATTTCTTTATTTTCTCTCCGTACTTTGGACGCGGCACTCATTCCCGCCGCATCACCTCCAATAATTACCAGTTTTTGTTTCTTCATAGTTTATAAAAAAAATCAGCCAAGATGTTTAAATATAAACATTTTGGCTGAGATATGGAAAATGGGGAGGTATTACTTTTTAAGAAAAATCCTAAATTCAGTTCCTAAGCCCAATTCTGATTCAAGTTCGATTTTTCCATTTAATTTTTGAACCATCTTTTGTACGGTTGAAAGTCCGATACCAGTGCCTTTTGTGGCAAAACGATCTGTTTTTCCTAACGTTTCAAAAATGTTGAAGATTTTATCGTAATTACCCTTCTCAATTCCGCAGCCGTTATCTTTAATAGAGATGGCATAATAATCTTCTGTTTCGGAGAAATTAATATAAATGATTCCCTTTGGCTTGTCATTGTACTTTATGCTGTTACTGATCAGATTGTAAAAAATCTGACCCAAAGCCATCTTATTTGACTGTATCTTGTGATTCTTTTCGGGCAATATGAATTCGAATTCATTTTTGGTATCCAATATGTCGATAAGGTACTGCATAAAATCGTTCAGCCTTATGTTCTCGTTGGTGATGACCTGCTCATTATCATATTTATAATATTCCAAAATCGCATCGACCAGTTTTTTTAGCTCTTCAGACGACTTATAAATATAATCTAGCATCTGTATTCCTTCGTCATCTAATCGATCATGATTGGTTTCCTGAAGCATTTTGGCGAGCATCATGATATTGTTCAAGGGAGATTTTATATCATGTGAAACGATAGAGGCAAATTGTTCCAAATCCTTGTATTTCGAAAGCAGCATATTGTGGTTTTCCATCAATTGGAAATTCTTCTTTCGTAATTCTAAAAGATTAATGACTTGATTTGCCAGCTTTTCTAGAGCCAAGAGCTGAAAATTATCCAAGCTTCTAGGGTGATTGTCAATCACACAGAGCGATCCTAAAGCATAGCCATTCGGATCTACCAAAGGAACTCCTACATAACAGCGTATGTTCGGAAATCCAGTCACCAGCGGACTATCATAAAAGCGATCGTCATCTAAAGAATCAGGAATAATAAGCATCTCTTTAGGATTGTTGAGCGTGTGGGCGCAAAAAGAGGTTTCTCGAGCTCCTTCAGAAAATTCAAGGCCTATTTTCGACTTGAACCACTGGCGATCCTTATCGACAAGAGTAATGGTTGAAATCGGAGTCTGGCAAATTTCAGAAGCAAGCTTGACGATATCGTCAAAATCCTTTTCAGGAGCGCTGTCTAATATTTTATACGCTAAGAGGGCATCGAGACGCTCCTTTTCATTGTGTGGTATTTGAGGAGAAATCATTGGAAGCAAATAATAAGGGTGTTCTACTTATACGGAAAAAATGAGTTAATGGTTTTCTGTTTTTAATTAAAAAGATAAAAATATTTCATTTATGCTTCTATTCCACATTTATTACTGAGTTTAACAGAATTAGATTTTATTTTTTTAAATGCTGAAACAAGAAAATTAGTATTTTAGCGTATATAATTTATAAGCCATGTTAGTAAAAGTATACGGAAGCGCCGTTTTTGGCGTTGAAGCCACAACCATTACCATTGAAGTAAATATTGACAAGGGCATAGGCTATCATTTGGTAGGATTGCCCGATAATGCCATCAAAGAAAGCAGCTATCGAATAGCCGCGGCATTAAAAAATAATGGCTATCAGCTGCCGGGAAAGAAAATCACGATTAACATGGCGCCAGCCGATTTGCGAAAAGAAGGTTCTGCCTATGATCTTACATTGGCAATAGGTATTCTTGTGGCTTCAGGACAGATTCAGTCTGATGATGTGGATAAGTATATTATCATGGGCGAACTCTCGCTAGACGGAAGTCTGCAGCCGATTCGCGGAGCTTTGCCAATTGCCATTAAGGCTAAAGAGGAAGGTTTTAAAGGATTTTTTCTTCCGAAACAAAACTTAAAGGAAGCTGCTATTGTTTCAGAGCTTGAAGTGTATGGCGTCGAAAATGTTCAAGAAGTTATCGACTTCTTTGAAGGCAAGAGTACTATGGAGCCTGCTGTTTTTGATACACGAGAAGAATTTTATAAGACATTGGATTTTCCAGATTTTGATTTTAGTGATGTAAAAGGGCAGGAGTCTATCAAGCGCTGTATGGAAATTGCTGCAGCAGGAGGACATAATATTATACTCATAGGTCCGCCTGGAGCTGGCAAGACGATGCTAGCCAAGCGACTGCCCAGCATTTTACCTCCCATGACATTGCGTGAAGCTTTAGAAACTACAAAAATACACAGCGTAGTTGGAAAAGTAAAAGACGCAGGGTTGATGAACCAAAGGCCGTTTCGCAGTCCGCATCATACGATTTCAAATGTAGCACTCGTAGGCGGCGGAAGTTACCCGCAGCCGGGAGAAATCTCAATGGCGCATAATGGTGTCTTGTTTTTGGATGAGTTGCCTGAGTTTAAACGAGAAGTACTGGAAGTCATGCGGCAGCCGTTGGAAGATCGAGAAGTTACTATTTCAAGGGCGAAATTTACGGTTACTTATCCAGCATCATTTATGCTGGTTGCTAGTATGAATCCTAGTCCGAGTGGATTTTTTAACAATCCAAGTGCCTCTATGACTTCATCTCCAAATGAAATGAACCGCTATATGAGCAAGATTTCAGGACCTTTGTTAGATCGGATTGACATTCATATTGAAGTAACTCCCGTGCCATTTGACAAGCTGTCAGAAGAAAGAAAAACGGAGAGCAGTGCCAGCATCAGAGAAAGAGTGATCAAGGCAAGAGAAATTCAGGTACTTAGGTTTTCAGAGTACGGCCAGGTGAATTACAATGCACAGATGACTTCCAGACATATTCGAGAATTCTGTGTGCTGGAAGAAAAGTCAAAGCAATTGCTAAGGTCGGCAATGGAAAGACTGAATCTTTCAGCCAGAGCTTATGACCGGATTTTAAAGGTAGCCCGTACTATAGCTGACTTAGAAAATGCTGCAGATATAGATTCAAATCATATTGCAGAAGCTATTCAGTATCGAAGTTTGGATAGAGAGGGGTGGTTGGGGTGATATTATTTCTGCTTAGCCACAAAAAAAAGGATTCCAATTGAATCCTCTTTTTTATTCTATTTCTGCAAAAGTATCACCTTGTTTTATATCGCCAGTTTTAAAACCTTTATTAAACCAGTACATTCGCTGCTCTGATGTTCCATGCGTAAAAGAATCGGGAACGACTTGGCCTTGCATTTTCTTTTGGATGGCATCATCGCCTACAGCATTTGCGGCGCTTAGGGCTTCTTCAATATCGCCTGGTTCTAAGATTTGGTTCATTTCTTCGTTGTAGTGTGTCCATACGCCAGCATAAAAATCAGCTTGGAGCTCTAAAGCTACAGAAAGTTTGTTGGCTTCGGCTTCACTAAGACCTTGTTGCATTTGTCTCATTTTTGCAGAAGTCCCTAAAAGCGTCTGGACGTGGTGTCCAATTTCATGGGCGACCACATAAGCTACAGCAAAATCACCGCCTTTGGCGCCAAACTTCGATTTTAACTCTTCAAAAAACGACATGTCCATATATACTTTTTGATCGCCTGGACAATAGAACGGGCCAGAAGCTGAGCTGGCTCCGCCGCAGGCCGTCTGAACTTGCCCGCTAAATAAAACTAATTTAGGCGCTTTATAGGTCCATCCGTTTTCTTTGAAGATTTTAGTCCAGACATCTTCATTGTCAACTAGAAGGGCATTTACAAATTCTCCTTCTTCTTTTTCTTTGGCAGTTAATTCCCTGGACTCTGTAGGAGCGGATTGGCCTTGTTGCAATTGCTCTAAAATGGGAGCAATATTTTGGGCGTTTTCGCCACCAAAAATATTTACTAATAATATAATAATACCAATAATCCCGCCTCCGGCGACTACTTTGCCGGTTGAGCCTAAGCCTCTACGGTCTTCCATATTATCACTCTGACGTCTACCTTGCCATTTCATAATTGTTCGTTTTTATACAAATTAAATACTTTTTATGATAAAATTATTCATAAAAACAAAAATTAATCAGAAAAGACTAAATATTTAAAATTCATAAAAGAAGCAAAGAAGGCAATGTTTTTATCCTATTGCTAAAATGCTTTTTTGTCTTTTTGTTTTATATTTAGTATTGGCATTCAGGTATTGGCGAGACAGAATTACACTACCAAATGGCTTAGAACTATTTTAGCTAATGAGATACCTATTCCAAACTTGGTGGCCAAGCTTTTGGATTCCATAACCTAAATTTTCGGTTTCTAGTTTTTGCGATGAATTATCATCAAAAATCAGTTCGAGGTAGAGTTTTTGGTCTTCTTCGCAGACGTTCCATTTTCCGTTATATTTCTGAGTATTTTGATTCGGCAGATAGAAATTTCCGCCTGAAACATTGCTGAAGGATTCGAGAACATAAACAGAACTGAAATCGGGATATAAAAAGATAGCGTATTTCTGTTCTTCATACCAATCGCTGCCGGAATAGTCGCTGTCGCTGTTTGCTTTTTCTAGACGCAGCACTCTATTTGAAAGAGT
The DNA here is from genome assembly GCF_025947265.1 of Flavobacterium sp. N2550. Taxonomy (NCBI): domain Bacteria; kingdom Pseudomonadati; phylum Bacteroidota; class Flavobacteriia; order Flavobacteriales; family Flavobacteriaceae; genus Flavobacterium; species Flavobacterium sp. N2550. Next base: position 2,593,096 of record NZ_CP110007.1, read on the forward strand.
ATTGATCATTCGGTTTATTGAGGAATTCATAGATTATAAGGTTTTAAATTGCACTTGACTTGCTTGTATAAAGGCTATTTGATGTGCGCCCTTTATCAGCTTTATCACAAAAAAGCAACGGTGTAAAATTGATTTTTTATAATTGTATGTAAAAGAGCTTATTTCCTGTATTTTTTAATAGTTATTCCTGAGCAGACAAGAAATAAGGCTTGATAAAAAAGGGGAATTTTCCCCTTGCAACATTTTTCCAATTAAGATAGTTTTGTTGCTTATTAACAACTTAAACTTTTAAAACATGAAAAGCTCAAAAACTATTTTTTTAGCTGGATTATTTTGTTTAACTTTTTTCCTCCAATCTTGTAGCGAAGACAGGATTTATGAAAAACCTACCCAATTGATTACAAATGATTTAGCGCTGCAGCTGAATAGCAATTATAATATGAATACATTGCAATCAAAAGCTGCGACTGTTGATAGTATTAGGGAAGATGCCAATGCTGTGTGGTATTCTGTAGAAGAACTAGAGAGATATATTAATTATGTGAAAACGGAAGGAATTAATAAAGGATATACAGTCGATGGTATCAGAATGTATCTTGGTAAATATCCAAATGATCCGAAATTAGGAGAGAAAGCAGGAATGACGACCGTATTTCTTTCGCCGACAGGAGCAAAAAGTGACGAGCAGAAAGCGGGAACAGGAACGTCGAATAGCACAGCTGACCAAGAGGAAAATCATTATGATATAACCGATCTTTCTCCAATGAATTACGGATCAATGGGCAATCCTCCAAAAATGACATATCCTTATAATAAATAATGTTAGAAAACTTAAGATTTTATAGTATTTACTTAGCTTTATTAGCAGGAATTGTAGGGTTGTTTTTTCTTTACAAACTCCCTGGTCATAAAGCTAAGTCTTTGCTAGGCATGATCTTTTTTTCTGTCCTGACGGAATTTGTCGGAAGCAATCTGACGCGATGGACAGGACTCATAAATTATTGTGTTTTTAATATTTATATACTTGTTAGCTTTGCTTATTATTTGATTCTCTTGAAATACTTATTGGTTCATCGAAACCACAAGAGATTCGCCGATATACTCCTTATTATTTTTGTTCTTTTTTATATATGTGATTTTATTTTTATACAAAAAACGATATTTGAGGCATTTACGTTTAGTTTTGCTTTTGGAGTTATATTTGTTTTAATACTATCATGTTTGTACCTTGTGGAAATATTTAACTCAAAGAAAATTCTGAATTTCGGAAAATCGATTTTTTTTTGGTTTATACTTGGCGTCTTGCTTTTCCATGTTCCTTTTTTGCCCTTTATGCTGGCTATTAAGTGGTTTTTGATAGAAAGCAACGAAACTATTTACAGCTTGATGCTGTTTATTCTAAATCTTTTGATGTACGGTTGTTTTATATTCGGATTTATATGGAGCGAAAAGAAATACAATTACTAGTTATTTCATTAAGCATTGTACTTTTTACTTTGCTGATACTGATCCTAGTACTGTTTTTCTATTTCCATAAAAAGAAAACCAATTTTTTGATCGAAAAGATGGAATCCGATCTTCATTTTCAATCAGAGCTGGTGAAATCCAGGATTGAGATGAAAGACCAGACATTGTCGGAAATCAGCAGGGAGCTTCACGATAACATCGGACAAATATTATCAGTAGGCATCATGCAGATTAACTTGTACATGCAAAATCAGAAAGAAGTCAGCCGAGACGATCTAAACGATTTAAAAGGCATGTTGTCTAAGTCACTAGACGAAATCAGAACTTTGTCAAGAATAATCAATAGGGATAACTTACTCGAGTCTAATTTTTTAGAAGCCATACAATTGGATTTAGAACGAATCCGAAAGCTCAAAAAAATTGATTGCACTTTTAGCCTGAAAGGAGATTTTCCTGAAATAAATGTAGAGCATGAATTGATTATCTACAGGATTTTCCAAGAAGCCATCCTCAATATCTTAAAACACTCCCATAGCGAAGTGATCGATTTCCAGATTGACTGTCTTAATAACGATACCATACAAATGAAGCTGACCGACCACGGAATTGGTTTTAATGCAAAGAAAAAAAGCAGCGGTTCAGGGCTTAATAATATAATTGTCCGTGCAAAACTTATTGGGGCTACCGTTTCGATTGAGTCGGATAATTCAGGAACCAAGCTATTATTTACTTACCCAAAAAGAATAAGCAATGAAAACTAGTACAAAAAATAAGGTCATTATAGTAGACGACCATCTGCTGTTTTCGCAATCGCTGAAATTTTTGATTAACAGCTTTGATGATTTTGAAGTCACGCATAGTTTTGAAAACGGCAAAGAATTCATACAGTTTCTCGAGCAAAAAGAGAATTTAGACATCGAGGTCGATTTGATTCTTTTAGATGTCAATATGCCTATCCTGGATGGCTTGGGGACAATGATGTGGCTTAAAGAAAACAGGCCCGATTATAAGGCGATAGCACTTTCTGTAAACAATGAGGAAGATATTATCATCAAAATGATCAAGAATGGCGCGAAAGGCTATCTGTTGAAAGATACAACACCTACAATTTTCTATGATGCGCTAAAAACCGTAATAGAAAAAGGATACTTTTTTACGGAAATGGTTTCTGGGATTTTAGTAAACAGAATCGATAATAAAGACAAAAAGCTCGAATTTAAAGAAAAAGAATTGGACTTTATCAAGCGTGCCTGCAGTGAAAAAACCTATAAGGAAATTGCAGACGAAATGTGCCTGAGCCCTAAAACAATTGACGGCTATAGAGAAAACATCTTTGCCAAGCTGGAAATAAAGACAAGGATAGGCTTGGTTTTATATGCGATAAAAAATAAAATCGTCTGCGTATAATTAAGGCATAAAAAAACTCCATTAATCTAATGGAGTTTTTTATTGATTATGTGTTATTCTAATATTCGGAAGAATTTCCAATTTCATCTAATTCATTCTTATCGTCGATTCCTACAGCATTCGCATAAATCATATACTGCATCGAATAGATAATCGGTATGGTGAATATGATTCCGATACAAAAAGCAAAAATCCCTAAGCAAGCTAAAACCACAGCTAAAATCATCAATCCTAAAAGAATAAGGAAATTTTTTGATACAAGCATCAAGCTTCCTTGGATAGCGTCAATCGCTTTAAGATTTCCGAAAATGATCAATGGGGTAGTGAACAAGGTCAGAAGCAAGATAATATAGCTTATTATCGCGCCAATAATCGGAACTCCAGATAACTCTAATGCTGTGCTGATACCATTACTGCAGATGCCAATCAATACTCCGGCAAGCACAATTTCTTTCAAATATTCGCTTTTGTAATAATAAAAAAGCGTAGAAAAATCAAAATCCTGTCTTGCATCAGCATGATGGGCAACCCTCAAGATTCCTGCATAAAAAGGCTTGATGAGTGCAACAGCAATCACGCCGCCTACAAGGGTAACGATGATTCCGGCGGCCGAAAAGTTTTGAATCTGGAAGTCAGCAATGTCGCGACCAAAAGCATCCAATCCGACAAAAACGCCTGCCAAACCAATTATGATTCCCAAGAATACGATGGAAACAAGCAATATTCCTGCTCCAGTAATCCAGACAATTTTCTGGTAATTATTAAAAGTTTGAGAAAGAACTTCGCCAAATTCAAGTGAATATCCATCACGCTTGATGTTTTCGAGCTTTTCTTTCGTTGTAGTAATTTTGTACATAGTAAATTAGTCCGTTTGTCGCGCGAAAGTAATCAATATTTTTTATTTTTTTGGTATCAGAACCATTTCAGCAATTTTCGTATCATTTTCAGCTTGTTGTTATAAGGAGCATAGCGCAGGGGAATATCAAGCCATGTCGCTTTTTTTACGATTGATTTTTGGTGGGAGAATGTCTCGTAGCTCTTTTTGCCATGATAAGCTCCGATACCGCTGCTTCCAACACCGCCAAAAGGCAGCCTTTTATTCGAAAAATGGACTACGGTATCGTTTATGCAACCGCCTCCAAATGAAAATTTCTGGATGATACGCTCGGCAAAGGCCTTATCTTCCGTAAAGGCATATAAAGAAAGCGGCTTTTCATATCTTGAAATAATTTTCTCAAAGTCGCTTTCGGTTTCATAAGAAAGGAGCGGAAGCAACGGCCCGAAAATCTCATCTTTCATGATATTGCTGTCTAGCGTGGGTTCATCAATCAGAGTAGGAGCGATATAGAGCAATTCTTCATCATGTATTCCGCCTGCAATTACTTTACTTTCTTCAATCAAACTTAGGAGTCTGAGGAAGTTCTTTTTGTTTATAATCCTCGTAAAGTCTGGAGAAAGCGTTGGATCTTCGCCAAAAGCATTGCTTATTTCTTGCTTCAATAAGCTGATGAATTTGGCCTTGATGCCTTTTTGTATGAGAAGGTAATCTGGCGCAATACATGTCTGTCCGGCGTTGATGAATTTTCCCCATACAATCCGTTTTGCGGCTATTTGCAGATTAGCGCTTTTGTCAATAATACAAGGGTTTTTTCCGCCTAATTCTAAGGTAACAGGAGTGAGGTTGGCCGCCGCTGCTTTAGCGACTTCTTTCCCTACAGCAACGCTTCCTGTGAAAAAAATATAATCCCATCGTTTGGAGAGCTGGCTTTTGGCAACATCGGCATCGCCTAACACGGCAACCACTTCTGAAACCTCAAAAGTTTCCCTGATAATTTTAGAAATCAGGCTTGATGTGTGCGGAGTCAATTCCGAAGGTTTCAATACAATAGAATTTCCAGCCGCATACGCAGCAATTAGAGGACAAATGGCCAATTGGAAAGGATAATTCCAAGGCGAAATAATAAGCGTCTTTCCGTAAGGTTCCGTATAAATATAGTCTGACGAAGGAAAATTAAGTATCGAAGCTCTGACTCTTTTTGGTCGTGCCCACGAACGTATGTTTTTTATCGTATCCTTTAAATCAGATTGTACTACGTTTATTTCTGTGAGGAATGCTTCAAAAGCAGGCTTCTTGAAATCCTTATGCAATGCGGCGATAATTTCCTCTTCATGGAGCGAAATGGTATGGGAGAATTTCTTGAGTTTTTCTTTTCTGCGGTTGATTTCCTTTTGATCCATCATTTTTAAATTATTGCAAGCCTATTCGAAAGCCCAGATAGAAATCTGCCTGTTCGCCGTCATTAATCAAAGCGGTAGCGATAGAGCTGGAACCGATAAAAAATCCTCCGGCCCTGATTCCTAATCCAGCGGTAAATCCAGAAATTTCATTAGAAGCCAAAGGAGCATACACTTCAAAACTTTCCGTTGAATATCTTGGCGTTACTGAAAATACATTTTGCGCCGTAATCTGGTCGTCGCTGTCATCTTTGTTCATTTTTTGCTGTCCGAAAACAGTAACATAGAAATCTGCAATGATCTTCACATCTGCATAGGCAGAAAAAACAGTTGGCAGTTTTACTTTAAAATCACGTGAAGATGAGGTTGTCGTTAAAAAACCGCTCTCTAAAAGAATTTGTTCTATTTCCTCAAAGCTTTCGACATTTTCAAACTGGTTTAGGTCTAGCGACTGCCCAGCAGGTATGTTGAGTTCGTAATTGGTATTGTTGTTATTGTCGGATTTAAAAGTCATGCTTCCGATATTGCGCACTGCAGCACCAGCATTGATCTTGTAGCCGTCGTTATCGTCTTTCCATTGATAATTGACGCCAAGGTCTGTGGCAAAGCCGTTTAATTTTCCAAAAATAGAACTTGTATAATTGCTGAAATCAGTAAAATTTTCTGCCAAATCTCCAGAATAGGCGATATTCAATCGTGCCGTAGCATCGGTCATTTCAACATCACCGAGATTGTTTGTTATGGTTCCAGAAAATCGATCGAGTCCTAGGTTGGCATACGATCCTGGAAATAATAGCTTTAGCGTAACGCCGACATTAAATTTGTGCTCGTCGTCTTCATAAACGTTTCTTGAAACTCCGAAGGCAATTTCTCCCCAAGTCGTACCGTTGGCACGCTGATTTTTATTGCTTTCAATTGTCGTGGCTCCAAAAATAGCGCTCAAGGCTCCATTCGTAACAGCATCACCAATAGTCGGATCTACGTCGGTAAAATTGACTTTTCCGTAGGCTTTAGTCGCGAAAGAAAAGGCCCATTTGTCCATTTTCATAGCAAATGCAGGACCATAGACTTCGCCGTCGAAACGCAAATCGACATCTTCGTTTCCTTCAAAAAGCTTTTGTTCAAGGTCATCGCCGCTTACCAAATCATCAAATCCAAGCCTGTTGTTGGAGAGATTAAAGCTTCCTGAAAAGACACCAATTTCATATTTGGTTTTCAAGTTAGCGAGTTCTGCCGGGTTGGCAGCAGCATTTAAAAGTCCGCCTCTTCTTGAGGTAGAGATTCCTGAAAAGTGGTCTTGCGAAAAACTGCTTGCCGTAATCAGGAGGCAGGAGAAAATTAATAGTTTCATAGCGGTAGTTTTTTTGTATAAATTTAAGGGAATTTTCGGCTTAAAGTTATCAAATTAACGCAAAAAAACTATTATTTATTCTTAAAAAGATTAAATCGCTTTCCATATAGGGTCGTTAGGAACTGGGGCGATTATTTCTAAAGATTCTTTAGTCACGGGATGAATGAAGACAAGCTTTCTGGCATGCAAATGTATGCCACCATCAGGATTGCTTCTGTCAGCGCCATATTTTAGGTCGCCTTTAATTGGCGAACCGATAGCAGCCAGTTGTGCGCGAATCTGATGATGCCTGCCCGTATGCAGATTGATTTCGAGCGCAACATAATTGTTTAGCTCTTTGATTATTTTGTAGTCTAAGCTGGCAATTTTACTGTCTGGAACTTCTTTTAAATGGGCTTTTGAAGTATTGTTCTTTTCGTTTCTTTTTAAGTAATGGACTAATTTGGCGGAAGCTTCTGCAGGTTTGTTTTTTACAACAGCCCAATAGGTTTTTTGGGTTTCTCGATTTTTGAACAATTCATTGAGTCGAGTCAAGGCTTTGGATGTCCTTGCAAAAACGACGATTCCTGTAGTAGGTCTGTCCAAACGGTGTACGACTCCCAAGAAAACTTCGCCTGGCTTGTTGTATTTTTCCTTGATATAGTCTTTGACGACATCGCTCAAAGGCTTGTCGCCCGTCTTATCGCCTTGGACGATATCGCCAACACGTTTGTTGACGACAATAATATGATTGTCCTCGTGCAAGACTTGAAGATTATCCTTTGTGGAAAGCGTTTTCATTGTTTTGAAGATTAGATTTTCGGGTATTCAAAAGACAATTAGTATTGTTCTTTCTCGTTTGGAAAATCTTTTGACTTCACATCGGCAACATATTGTCCGATTGCGGTCGTCATTCCTTCATATAAATTCATGTATCTTCTCAAGAATCGCGGACTGAATTCGTTGTTCATTCCAAGCATGTCATGGATTACCAAAACTTGCCCGTCGACGCCGCCTCCCGCACCGATTCCAATTACAGGTATGGAAATACTTTGAGCTACTTTTTCAGCTAAATGCGCAGGGATTTTTTCTAATACAAGCGCAAAACAGCCTAATTTTTCAAGCAGTTTGGCATCTTCTAGTAATTTTTCAGCTTCTGCATCTTCTTTAGCACGAACACTATAGGTACCAAACTTATAGATTGATTGCGGTGTCAAGCCCAAATGTCCCATTACTGGAATTCCGGCATTTAATATCTTTTTTATAGAATCTTTAATTTCGCTTCCGCCTTCTAGCTTAACAGCATGTCCGCCGCTTTCTTTCATGATTCGGATGGAAGAACGCAAGGCCTCTTTAGGATCAGACTGGTAACTTCCGAAGGGCAAATCGACTACTACTAATGCTCTTGTTATAGCCCTTACAACACTAGAGGCATGATAAATCATCTGGTCTAGTGTAATTGGCAATGTAGTTTCGTGGCCAGCCATTACGTTTGAGGCAGAATCTCCAACCAAGATTACGTCAACACCGGCTGTATCAACAATTTTTGCCATGGTGAAATCATAGGAAGTCAACATCGAAATTTTTTCGCCATTGGCTTTCATTTCAATCAGCGATTTGGTCGTAATTCTCTTGTAATCTTTTTTTGCTACAGACATAATGTAAAAATTATAAGATGTAAATGTACAAATTGCTTTATTTATGGCTGTAACATAAACCGTATTTTTTATACTAACTTTATGCTTTGGAATATTAAATAGTTCATCATGAGGAAATTACTTTTTATTGTTTTCTTGCTGCCTTTTCAGCATTTGGCCGCGCAAGAATCAGAAATCAAGCATTCTATAGAAATCTTTTTTGATGGTTTTCATTCTAGAGACAGCCTGAAAATAAAATCGGTTTGCGACGCAGGCCTGATATTGCAGTCTATTTCTGAAAGCTCAAAAGGGACTAAGCTGTCAACTGAGAAAGCTTCGGACTTTATAAAATCGATTGTCAGCATTTCTGATAAGATGAAATTCGAAGAACGGCTACTTTCCTATAAAATTCAGGTTGATGGCGCTATGGCACATGTATGGACGCCTTATGAGTTTTATGTCAATGGAAAGCTAAGCCACAAGGGTGTCAATTCTTTCCAATTGTTTAAAGAAAAAGAGACTTGGAAAATCATTTATATTGTGGATACCCGAAGGAAAGGCTGAATTAGCTCATGCTGGTTTTTAATTTAATAGTGAACTCGCTTCCGAATCCTAGATTGCTTTCAACCGAAATCGTTCCTCCTTGTGCTTCAATAAATTCTTTGCTGATGGCAAGACCGAGTCCTGTTCCTTCTTTTTCGGCTCCAGGAACTCTAAAATACTTATCAAAGATTTTGTTTTTATATTGTGATGAAATCCCGATTCCGTTGTCTTTAACGCTTATTTCAAGAAAACTTCCTTTAGCTTCTGCAGTAATGACTACCGTTGAGTTTTCATACGAATACCGGATCGCATTGGAAATCAGATTGGAAACGACCCAGGTTGTTTTTTCCTGATCGCCGGCTATTTCGGGTAAAAACTCGGGAAGATTTAAATGCAAGCTGATGTTTTTTTGTTCAGTCAGTATTTTTGTAGCTTCAACGGCATCGGCAATGATTGTTTTTGGATTGCAGTTTTCAATCTTTAGCTGTGTTTTTCCTGTCTCTACCTGCGTAATATTTAATAATTCTCCAGTGGTCCTTAGCAATCTTTTGGCATCGTCTTTTATACTGGAAACCAATTGTTTTTGTTCCTCATTTAAATTTCCGATGCTGTCGTTTTCAAGCAGTTGCAGGCTCATTTTCATCGAAGCAATTGGCGTCTTGAACTCGTGCGACACCATAGCGATAAAGTTCGTCTTCGCAAAATCCAGTTCTTTGTAAGCCGTGACATTACGCAATATTATAAAAGAACCGATTAGTTTTTTTTCTTCTTCGCCGGTTGGCAAGACAAGGATAGGCACGACTTGTTTTTCGAAATAGCTTTCTTTGTTGTCGGCGTAAATTTTTAGGGTTTCTTGAGGCTTTTCAATATTTTCACTGATAAGATGCTGTAAGAGCGAACGGACAAGGTCATTAGAAAGCGCTACTTCGCTGGCTGATTTTCCGATAATGTCGCTGGCTTTTAACCCCGAGATTTTTAAAGCTTCTTCATTGGCAAAAAGGATATTGTTTTTGTCATCAAGGCCAATGGCAGGATCTTGCATATTGTTGATGAGCGTTTCGATTCTTTTTTTCTCCATCATCAGCTTGGCCAAATTGCTGTCGCTGTATTCCTGGAGTTTTCCCGCCATTGTATTGAAGGACTTCGCAAGATTGCCAAATTCATCGTGTGTTTCAAAATTGACGCGTTGGGAATAGTTTTTTGCGGCAATCTGTCGGATGCTTTCCGTCAGGTCTTTTATAGGATTTGCAATGTCGCTTGGCAGGTTGATGAGCAAAGTAAAAGCAATCATAAAGCAGGTAAGGCCTGTGATAGAAATCCAAAAGATAGCACTGTCGGCTGTTTTTTTTGCCACGATGCTTTTTCTTTGTATCGCATCCATGTTGATCTTCATGATGTCGTTGAGGTCTTTTCGGATCTGGCTGGCAATGGATTTATTTTCGGGCTGTAATTGGAATGCTTTTGCATCTTCAGATAAGCTTTGAGTGAGTTCTTTTTCTCCAATTTCTGTGACATTCTGGTTCTGCAATTTCAAAAAGCGATTGAAATTTTCGAAGGATTGTTTTTCTTCTTCGATCTTATCAAGCTCTTTCATCATGTTACGGGAATAATCTAGGGAATTGTAATTGGCAACAAGAATATTTTCGGTGTCGTTTGCAATAACGTGTACTTGTCTTACGGCCAGAGCAACAAGCAAGACAATCATAAAGAAAAGTAATCCGACTCCGAGCCTTAATTTTGTTTTAATTCGCACAGTTGATAGTTTATAGGTGATAATTTATAGTTGATAGTTGATAGTTGATAGTTGATAGTTGATAGTTGAGAATGGATAGTTTCTAGTTTTTAGTGTGGTTTGTCTAGGTTTGCTCTGGATGTCTTGACAATTGCGGTAAGCATTTTGATCAGTTCGACACTATCTTCGTAAAGGGATTGAAATTCTTTTTCTGACAGATAATGGGTTTCGTGTAACAAACGGAGCCAATATTCGGTTTCTTGTGCTTCTTTCAGCGAAATATTCATCTTGTTGCTAAAATCTTTTTTTGACGCGCCTTGCAAAGCTTCGCAGATGTTTGCTCCAATTGAAGTACCGCTTCTGACTAATTGTTTTGATAAAATAAATTCTTTTTTGTTTTCTGAAATATGCTGATACAATTTTACGATTCTCACAGCAAACAGAAATGATTTTTCTTTGATAATGCTATTCTTCATAATTACTTTTTTATGGCTTAAACTTTCAACTAAAAACTTTCAATTCTCAACTGAGGATAATCAAATCAATTTCACTCGAAGATAGCTTATTTAATAATTCTTTGAAAGCATTTGTGGAAAGAATAATCTTCATCAGATTCATTCTGGGTTTTCCGATGCAGACTGTCGTAATGCCTTTGTTTTCGGCTTGTTCTATGATGGCTTTGGCAATTTTAGTGTGTTCAATTTTGATGACTTCGGCTCCTAATTCGGTTGCCAATTTGAAATTATTAATGAGGTGGCGTTGTTTGTCTAAAGGAATCTTATCGGCACTTTCACGCGGCAGCTGCACATACAATACATACCATTTGCTGCTGTTGTAATAATTTGCCAAACGGGCTGTTTTTCGAATTACTTTTTTAGCGGTTTCCTCGTTGCTGCTGATACAGGCCATGAATTTTTCATGTCGGGAACCTTTGTTTTTGGGAATTTCAATTTCTACTTTCCGTTCGACTTGGCTGGCGACTTCTTTCAAGGCTAATTCTCTCAATTGCAGAATGTGTTCGCTTTTGAAAAAATTTTTCAGCGCCATTTCAATCTTTTCGGTCTTGTATATCTTTCCTTCTTTGAGCCTCGTAATCAGCTCATCGGCTGTCAAATCGATGTTTACGACTTCATCGGCCTGTGCCAAAACGCTATCTGGAATGCGTTCCTTTACCTCAATTCCGGTAATGTATTTTATTTCCTCGTTCAGGCTTTCGATATGCTGTATGTTTACGGCGCTGATTACATTTATCCCAGCTTCCAGTATCTCGAAAACGTCCTGCCAGCGTTTTTCATTTTTGCTGCCTTCAATATTGGTATGAGCGAGTTCGTCTACAATTACGACTTCCGGGCGGAGGCTGATGATGGCCTGCACATCCATTTCCTCCAGCTCTTTTCCTTTGTAGAATAACTTTCTTCTTGGAACAAGAGGGAGTCCTTCAAGCAGCTCGTGGGTTTCTTTGCGATTGTGCGTTTCTATGTAGCCGATTTTAACGTCAATACCATTTTTTAACAGCGAATGGGCTTCTTGAAGCATGCGAAAAGTTTTGCCTACACCGGCACTCATGCCGATGTAGACTTTAAACTTTCCTCTTCTTGATTTTTGGATTAAGTTTAAAAAATGCTGTACGTTATCTTCTCTTTTACTTTCCAAAATAGTGTGTTTAGGTATTAAAACGATAGTGCCAATGAGGTAATGGCTACAAAGTTTTGTTTTGTAGGATCGCCATTTTCGGTGAATATTTCATCTTTGCTGTTCAAGCTTCGGGCTTCGATTCTCCAAACGACATTATCGTAAATGCTGTAATCAAAGTTAACGGAATACCCAAAAGTTTTAAATCCATTAGGAGTTTCAGTAGCGATAATTACGCCGTTTTCGTCTGCATAATATTCTCCTCTTGCACTGATGCTGACTTTATCCGAAGCTTTATATTTTGCAATCAAGACAGGAGAATACCATGAATTATAACTGTCGCTTCCTTTTTCTTTTTGCTCGGCTCCAATATCAAAACCCGCTGTCAGACCCCATTTTTCGTTTAACTGAAAGATGCCATATAGATTGTGAAAATAGCGCATTCTTTTATCAGTATCAGGTTTGTCATTTCCAACAAACGAACTGCTGTTCAATGTGATAGATGTGTTTGGTTTATACGTTACTTGATGTCCGAAAGCCAAGGTTTTGTTGCCGTCTACCCGTTGGATTCTTTGCCATCCGTTTAAGACAAGTCCGCTAAGAAACCATTTTCCATTGTCGGTAGTATAGGATATTTTGGCACCGCTTTCATAATACGGCGAATTATCAGCCAAGATGCTTCGGGTTAGTGTCCAGCAGTCTTTGCCGACGGCACTTTCAAATCCGATATGCGAGGCAAAAATTCCGGCATCGACCCAAAGGTTTTTTGTTTTTGATATTTTGACACCTGCGTTGGCCTCATAAATATTTTTAAGAATGCCTTCTTCTGCGGCAAGATTGGCATTGCCATAGGTTCCAGTCATGATGGCAAGATTGGCCCTGACATTGTCTTTTTCATAATTGGCCTTTATGAATCCTAAGTTTAGGGCGACTTCGTTATGCCTGTTGTGAGAATAGATGAATCCTGGTCGTGTATTGTTTTCAGGTGCCCCAAAATCATAAGCATAATAGGCTTCTACATAGCCTGAAATTTTCAAAGGCGATTCTGATTTTTTCAGCGTGTCGGTTTGGGCTCCTGCGAAAGAAGTTATTGCGATAAAAGCTGTGGTAGCTAAATTTTTCATTTTTATTTTAGTTTATCTAAAGCGATGTTTAATTGTAATACGTTTATTTTTTCTGGACCAAATACGCCTAGGAGTGGCTTTTCTGTATTTTCAGCGATAAGCTTTTCTAGTTTTGATACTTCAATATTTCTAGTTTTTGCAATACGCTTGATCTGTACTTTTGCACCTTGTACCGAAATGTTTGGGTCCAATCCGCTGCCGCTGGCGGTAACCAGATCGGCAGGAATTTCATTTGCTTTTATATCAGGGTTTTGGATCAGGAAGGTGTCGATTCTTTTTTGGACTTCCGCCAAATATTCAGGATTGCTAGGTCCTTTATTGCTTCCTCCAGAACCTGCTGCGTTATATCCTACCGCAGACGGCCTAGAATTAAAATATTTGGCGTCTGTAAAAGACTGGCCGATATTTTTATAGAATTTCTTCCCGTTGCTTTCAACAACAATTCCTTTTCCTTGGTTTGGCGCTATCTGGGCTATTCCAAAGATGAACAGCGTGTAAATTCCAGCGAAAAAAACGATGGTCGCTAAGGTTAATTTGATTCCTATTACTATATAATTTTTCATTTCTGTAGTGTATTAGATGAAGAATGTCACGATAATGTCAATAATTTTTATTCCGATGAAAGGAACAATGATACCTCCCAGACCGTAGTACAAAAGGTTTCTTCTCAATAAAGCAGAGGCACCGATTGGTTTGTAAGTCACGCCTTTTAAAGCCAGCGGAATCAAAAACGGAATCACTATGGCATTAAAGATAACAGCTGATAGGATGGCGCTTTCTGGGCTGTGCAAGTGCATGATGTTTAGTCCTTGCAAGGCTGGAATTGCGGTAATGAACAGGGCAGGGATGATGGCGAAATATTTGGCTACGTCGTTGGCGATACTAAAAGTGGTCAAGGTTCCTCGAGTCATCAGCAATTGTTTCCCGATTTCTACGATTTCAATCAGTTTGGTAGGGTCATTATCTAAGTCTACCATGTTTCCGGCTTCTTTGGCAGCTTGGGTACCGCTGTTCATGGCAACGCCTACATCGGCTTGCGCAAGGGCAGGAGCATCATTTGTTCCGTCACCCATCATCGCGACAAGCTTGCCGCGCATCTGTTCTTCTTTGATGTAATTCATCTTGTCCTCAGGCTTGGCTTCGGCAATAAAATCATCGACTCCGGCTTTTTCAGCAATGAATTTGGCGGTCAGCGGATTATCTCCTGTTACCATTACTGTTTTGACTCCCATTTTTCGCAAGCGCTCGAAGCGTTCTTGGATTCCAGGTTTGATAATATCTTGCAGTTCAATGACGCCTAAGACTTTATCGTTTTCAGAAACGACCAAAGGCGTTCCTCCGTTGCTAGAAATCTCGGTTACTTTTTCAGCAGTGTCTTTTGGAAATGTATGTCCGGCATATTCGCTTAGTTTTCGGATAGAATCATAAGCTCCTTTTCGGATTTTTGTACCATCAGGAAGATTGACACCGCTGCTTCGTGTTTCGGCAGTAAATTTTATCAAAGTGGCTCCTTTTACAGAAAGGTTTTTTGACGCTTCTTTGCCTGCTAATTCTATAATTGATTTTCCTTCTGGGGTTTCATCAGCTAATGAAGAAAGAATACTCGCTTTTATAAATTCGCTTTCGGATACGCCAGCTGTAGGATAAAAATGAGTCGCTTTTCTGTTCCCGATCGTGATGGTTCCTGTTTTGTCTAAAAGCAGTACGTCAATATCACCGGCAGTTTCTACCGCTTTTCCAGATTTTGTAATCACGTTGGCACGTAAGGCTCTGTCCATTCCAGCAATACCAATGGCTGACAACAATCCACCGATGGTTGTCGGGATCAAGCAGACAAACAATGAAATAAAGGAAGCGATCGTTATCGTGATGTTCGCATAATCAGCGAAAGGCTTTAAGGTGACGCAGACAATGATAAAAACCAAGGTAAAACCTGCTAATAAAATAGTCAAGGCAATCTCATTTGGTGTTTTTTGACGTGAAGCCCCTTCGACCAAGGCAATCATTTTGTCCAAAAAGCTTTCGCCTGGTTCTGTGGTAACTTTGACTTTAATCTTGTCAGAAAGTACTTTTGTACCACCTGTCACGGAGCTTTTATCACCACCAGCTTCTCTGATTACAGGAGCACTTTCTCCCGTAATGGCACTTTCATCAATGGTTGCAAGACCTTCAATGATTTCTCCGTCGGTCGGAATCGTATCGCCCGCCTCGCAGATGAAGATGTCGCCTTTGGCTAAGCTAGAGGATGGTACGATCTGTAATTCATCAACATACATTTCTCCAATTGGGAAGATTTTCTTTGCAGGTGTTTCTTCTCTGGTTTTTCGCAAGCTGTCCGCTTGTGCTTTTCCTCTTGCTTCCGCGATTGCTTCTGCAAAATTGGCAAACAGCAAGGTGAACAACAGAATGATGAATACCGTGAAGTTGTAGACAAAACTGCCTTGTGACTGTTCTCCTGTGAGAATCCAAAGGCAAACGCAAAGCATGACAGCGGTTCCGATTTCTACGGTAAACATAATCGGATTTCGGAACAGCGTTGCCGGATTAAGTTTCAGAAAAGACTGGGCAAAGGCTTCTTTCAGCAGTTCTTTTTGAAACAGTGATTTATTTTGAGTTTTCATTTTTTTTGAAAATCAGTTGATTAATAAAGAGTGAAATATTCTGCAATCGGTCCTAACGTCAAGGAAGGGAAGAAGGATAGGGCAGCGATAATAAAGATCACGGCAAAAACCATAAGTCCAAACGTTGATGTATCGGTTTTTAAAGTTCCAGCGCTTTCAGGAATATGTTTTTTAGAGGCTAAAATTCCGGCTATAGCTACGGGTCCGATTATCGGAAGGAATCTCGAAAGCAATAACACAATTCCGGTTGTAATATTCCACCATGGATTGTTGTCGCCAAGTCCTTCGAAACCACTTCCGTTATTGGCTGCAGAGGAAGTGAATTCATACAATATCTCGCTGAATCCGTGGAATCCTGGATTGTTCAACGTGCTGGCTCCTTGTTCAGGAAAAGCGGTTGACAAAGCAACGCCAACCAAGATGAGGAAAGGATGCAACAACGCGATGATCATGGCAATCTTCATTTCTCGGGCTTCGATTTTTTTACCTAGAAACTCGGGAGTTCTTCCCACCATCAATCCGCTGATAAATACAGCTAGGATAATAAAGATGTAGAAATTCAGAATTCCGACGCCGCATCCGCCATAAAAGCAGTTGACCATCATGGCAAGTAGCTGGTTCATTCCAGACAAAGGCATCGCGCTGTCGTGCATCGAGTTAACGGAACCTGTAGAGATTACGGTTGTCGCAATGCTCCAATAGCCAGAGGCTGCTGCTCCAAAACGCACTTCTTTTCCTTCGGTCGCACCAGCTGTAGTGTCGATTCCCATTTGGGTAATGGCAGGATTTCCGTTCATTTCGGTAATAACAGTCGGAATTGTCAATGCTAGGAATCCGATAGTCATTACGCCAAAAATCATCCAAGACAATTTTCTTCGGTTCAAATAGAATCCTAAAGCAAATACCATAGCAAACGGAACAATCATTTGGGCAATCATCTCAACGATATTGGTCAGGTAATTAGGGTTTTCAAGCGGATGGGCAGAATTGGTACCGAAAAATCCTCCACCGTTTGTTCCTACGTGTTTTATGGCAGTAAAAGCGGCAACAGGGCCTGTCGAAACTTGAACAGCATCTCCTTGTAACGTTGTCATTTCTTGCTTGCCTTCAAAAGTCATCGGAGTTCCGTTAAAAAGCAGCACGGTTGCTACGATTACGGAAATTGGCAATAAGATTCGAGTACATGACTTGATAAAATAATTGTAAAAGTTACCAAGGGTTTCTGTCGTTCTTTCTTTTAAGGCATTGAACAAGACAGCCGCTGCGGCCAATCCGATTCCGGCAGAAACAAACTGCAAGAACATCAAGAAGAGCTGGCTGAGGTAGCTTACGCCCGTTTCTCCAGAATAGTGCTGCAGGTTGCAGTTGACCAAAAAGGAAATAATCGTATTAAACGCCAAATCGGGCGTCATGTTTGGATTATTGTCTGGATTGAGCGGCAGCCAGCCTTGGCAGAGCAGTACGATCATTCCTAAGGCAAACCAGACTACGTTGATGGCCAGTAATGCGACCATGTGCTGTTTCCAGTTCATTTCTTTTTTAGCATCAATGCCGCTGACTTTATAGAATAGAGTTTCAATCGGGACAAAAACAGGGTCTAAAAAAGTCTTTTGTCCTAAGTACACTTTGGCAATGTATCTCCCTAATGGTATGGCTAAAATCAGGGTCAGGACAAACATGGCTATAATTCCTATAATTTCTGTGTTCATTTTTTAAAATTTTTCAGGTTTGAGTAAGACATAGATGATATAGGCAAAAACAGCGAGGGCAATAAGAAATAAGGCTATCATAATTTTAGATTTTATCAAAATAGTAAATCGATACATAAAAAAGGGCAAAGCAAAGCAGCCCTACGATGGTGAGGATAGCAATTGTCATACTCCAGAAGTATTAATTTGTTTTACATATTCCTTGTGCAGCGAAATCGGCAGCAATTGCGAAATCTTCAATCGGTTCATTTCCATATAATGCGAAACCGAAAACAGATAGACATTCGTAATTGCGTTTTTCATTTCTACATTGCCTTTGACAAGCAATTCTTCGGCAAGGGCAAGGCATCTTTTTGTTCGAGCCATTTTACCTAATTGGAGACTGCTGATGGTAATTTCTGCCAAGCGCTCCATTTTTTTGATAAGGCTATCATTGAAATTTTTCATATGATTAAGTTATTTTCGAAGCCTTATGCCAAATTAGAGTCCAATTTTTTGGCAGGACTGCTAAAGCGCTTGTTTACTATGCTTTACATTTTATTGAGACATATGCCAAAAGAAAAACCCTATCGAAACGATAGGGTTGGCACTTTCAAAATGATAGGTATTTAGCTGATTTTGTATTCCTCAAGCTTCCTGTACAAGGTCGTCAGGGCAATATTTAGCAGCTTTGCAGTTTCTGTTTTATTGTGGTTGGTATAATTCAATACCTTTTGGATGTGGATTTTTTCGGCAGAAGCTAGAGAAAAAGCGGATAAGACAGGTGCTTCTCCTGTTGTTTCAGAAGCCTTCAATTGCTGGATTTCCAAAGGAAGGCAATCGGTAGTCAAAATGTTTTCCGTTTCTAATATGACGCTGCGTTCCAAGACATTTTTCAGTTCTCGGATGTTGCCGGGCCAAGTATGCAGTTTTAATAGCTGTATGAATTCTCCTGAAAAGGATTTGATCTTTTTATTGGTTTTCAAAGCAAAGAAATGCAGGAAATGATTCGCCAAAGGCTCTATATCTGCAACTCGTTCTCGCAAAGCGGGCAATTGGATTTGAAATACCGAAAGACGGTAGAATAAATCCTGCCTAAAATGTCCTGCCTCTATTTCTTTAGCCAGATCTCTGTTGGTAGCGGCAATAATCCTTACATTGACTTTGGTTGGCTTGCTTTCACCAACTTTTATAAACTCCCCGTTTTCGATGACACGCAATAATTTTGCCTGAAGGTCTAAGGCCATTTCACCGACTTCATCTAAAAATATGGTTCCGTTGTTGGCTTCTTCAAACAATCCCTTCTTGTCTTTTGAGGCTCCCGTAAAAGAACCGGCAATATGGCCAAACATTTCGCTTTCTAATAAATCATGACTGAAAGCGGAACAGTTGATGGCGACAAAAGGTTGATTCTTTCGCAAACTTGATTGGTGAATGGCGGAAGCAAAAACCTCTTTTCCAGTTCCTGTTTCTCCTGTCAACAAAACAGTGGTATCTGTAGGGGCCACTTTTCTCGCTAGTTCGATAGATTGCTGCAGTGATTTGGAGCTTCCTATGATTCCGTCAAACGAAAGCTTGGTGTCCAGTTTGGCTTCTAATTGGGCAATTCTTTGGGTCAGATTGCTTTTTTCGATGGCACGATGGAGCAGGGGAATGATCTTATTGTTGTCGTCGCCTTTTACGATATAATCAAAAGCACCGTTTTTTATCGCCTGTACGCCATCGGGAATATTTCCGTAAGCCGTCAGCAAGATCACTTCGGTCTGCGGCGACTTTTCTTTGATAGCAATAGTCAGGTCGACACCGTTTCCGTCGGGCAGCTTGACATCGCAAAGCACGACATCAAAAAGCTGCTGTTCTAGTTTCTTTAATCCAGATTTGCAATCTCCGGCTTCAACAACTTCAAAACCTTCAAGGCCGATAATACGGGCCATCAGGCTTCTTAATTTTTCTTCGTCGTCAATGATTAGAATTTTTTTCAAAGGGAATAGAATTTAAGCAAAATTAGTGTTTTGTAGAATTGGAGGTTTATTTTTAAATGATAATTTGCATCTCAAAATTTTAAAAACAAAAAACCTGAAAAATAAAATCTTTCAGGTCTATAAGTTTAAAATAGTCTACAAGGTATTAACAGTCGGCCATATTCACGCTAATCGCCAAACCACCTTCCGAAGTTTCCTTATATTTCGTATTCATATCTTTTGCCGTTTCCCACATCGTATTGATAACCTTGTCTAAAGGCACTTTGGCATTCTTAGGATCGGTTTCTAGGGCTAATTCTGCGGCGTTGATGGCCTTGATAGCGCCCATGGTATTTCTTTCAATACACGGAATCTGAACCAAGCCGCCAATAGGGTCGCAAGTCATTCCCAAATGATGCTCCATTGCAATTTCTGCAGCCATAAGTACTTGGGCCGGTTCGCCGCCCATCAGTTCGCACAAAGCTGCTGCTGCCATGGCAGAAGAAACTCCGATTTCGGCCTGACAGCCGCCCATTGCTGCGGAAATCGTAGCGCCTTTTTTAAAGATACTGCCGATTTCGCCAGCCACCATCAAGAACTGCTTGATTTCTTTTTCTCCCGCTTGGTGGTTTTCAATCACCATATAGTACATCAAGACGGCCGGAATCACGCCTGCGCTTCCGTTGGTCGGAGCGGTTACGACTCTTCCAAGTGAAGCATTCACTTCGTTGACTGCCAGTGCAAAACAGCTGACCCATTTTAGGATCTGGCGGAATTTTACTTCTGTCTTACGAATAGTCTCCAACCATTCTTGCGGATTGCTGTAATTGGCCAGTCCGATAAGGTTCTGGTGCATGTCGAAAGCACGTCGGCGTACGTTGAGTCCGCCAGGCAAGATGCCTTCGGAATGGCAGCCGATGTACATGCATTCGAGCATGGTATTCCAGATGCGCATCAATTCGCTGTGGATGTTTTCTTCCGTGCGCATTGACTTTTCATTTTCATAAACAATTTCAGAAATGCTTTTGTTTTCTTTGATGGTATAATCAAGCAGTTCTACCGCATTTTGTATCGGAAAAGGGAAGGCACATTTTATGGCCTCCTTTTTAATGGCATTTGCTCTTTCTTCTTTTACGACAAAGCCGCCGCCAATAGAATAGAACGTCGATTCGTATTCGCTATCGGCAGTATAGGCGGTAAAAGAAAATCCGTTAGAGTGGAAAGGGAGGAAGTTTTTATTAAATACGATATCCGCTTCCATGTCAAACGGAATCATAGTCTCGCCCGCTAAAGGCAATTGCTTGCTTTTCTTGATCTCAGCAATGATTTTATCGATATTCTCAATCGGAATATATTCAGGATCGGCACCTGTCAGGCCTAACATGACGGCCAAATCGGTAGCATGCCCTTTTCCTGTCAGCGAAAGCGAGCCGAACAAATCTACTTTGATTCGGATGACCTTGCCTAAGATGTTTTCTTCACGAAGCTCTTTCAAAAAGCGTTCTGCTCCGCGCCAAGGCCCTAAAGTGTGGGAACTCGACGGGCCGACGCCAATCTTAAGCATATCAAATACCGAGATACATTCTTCCATAGTAATTACAAGACAATTTTACGCAAATATAATTTTTTTACGATTGCGAAAACGTTGTAAATTTATTAAATGTGCATTATTCCTAGATGATTTTAGAAATTTGATATAATTGGGTGATTTAAAGAGGGTTGGTTTGATAAAGTCGTAAAGTCGTAAAGTTGCAAGTCGTAAAGTTGTAAAAAGTATAAGGCATGTTGGTGAGGTCTTAAAATACGTTTATGGCGAGTCGTCTAACAGAGTTGACAGGCTAAAGTGAGGTCGTTTTGAGGTGTCTAACAGAGTTGACAGCTTCTTTCAGCTTGGGAGAGACTGTCTAACAGAGTTGACAGGCTAAAGTGAGGTCATTTTGAGGTGTCTAACAGAGTTGACAGCTTGTTTCAGCTTGGGAGAAGCTGTCTAACAGAGTTGACAGGTTAAAGTGAGGTCATTTTGAGGTGTCTAACAGAGTTGACAGCTTGTTTCAGCTTGGGAGAAGCTGTCCACTGCGATAAATGGGTTGCCGTTCAGAATTTTCGCCTTCCAAAACGAAATTTCTTTACATTTGGATTCTTATTAACTGTTTTATGAAAAAACTATTCATTGTCTTGATGCTGTCTTGTTTATCAAGTAGGGCACAAATCAAGAGTCCAGCAGAATTTTTGCCGAATTACGGAAAGCAGGTCAGCTTTTATAGCGAACTCGAATCTTATTACGCTCATCTAGTTGCCAATTCTAATTGGATACAGCATAATCCGTATGGCTTTACTTCGCAAGGACGCACCCTGAATACCTATTATATTTCGACGCCGGAGAATTTGAAAAACTTGGAAAGCATTCGAGAAAATCACTTGAATTCGATTGGCATGACCGATAAAAAACCTGCCACTGCAAACGAAAAGGCAATTGTCTGGTTAAGCTTTAATGTACACGGCAATGAAATAGGTGCGGCAGAAAGCGCGATGAAAGTAGCGTATGAACTGCTAAATCCTCAGAATGTAGAAACTAAAAAGTGGCTCGAGAACACGGTCATTATCTTAGACCCGTGCCTAAACCCTGACGGTTTTTCACGATATGGCAACTGGCTCCGTGATATTTCTGGAAAAAACATACATACGGAATTAGCGGATAGGGAACACATGGAACCATGGCCGGGCGGAAGACAGAATCATTATGCCTACGACCTTAATAGGGACTGGGCGTGGCAGACACAAGTCGAGACGCAGCAGCGCATGGTAGTGTACAACCAATGGATGCCGCAAGTGCATGTAGACGTTCATGAAATGGGCTATAACGAGCCTTACTTTTTTCCGCCAGCGGCAGAACCGTTCCACGACTTTATTACCAAGCCGCAACGCGATTTCCATAACGCTATTGGCGAGAACACCTCTAAAAAATTTGATGCCCAAGGCTGGAGCTATTATACTAGAGAGCGCTTTGATTTGTTTTACCCAAGCTATGGCGATACGTATCCGAGTTTTAATGGTGCTATCGGAATGACCTACGAACAAGGAGGCATCGGTGCCGGACGTGCTGTAATGATGCAGAACGGAAGCATCCTTACCTTGCAGGACAGGATCAATCATCACTCGGTAGCCGTATTGACTGCTGTAGAAACAGCATCAAACAGAAAGGAAAAGCTGATTGCGGATTTCAAGGCGTATTTTAAAGACAGCCGCCAAAACCCCAAAGGAAAATACAAGACCTATGTCGTAAAAAATAATGGCAAGTCAGAACAGCTGGCGGTATTGCTGCAACAGAACGGTATTGAGTTTGCGTATGCCGACGAAACCAAAAAGCTGTCAGGCTACCACTATCAATCCGACAAAGACAAGTCGTTCACGATTGAGCCCAACGATATGGTGATTCAGGCGAGCCAGCCAAAATCGGTCTTGACGCAGGTGTTGTTTGAGCCGAACCAGCGATTATCCGACAGCTTGTCTTACGACATTACGGCTTGGGCCTTGCCGCTTGCTTTCGGCATTGAAAGCTATGCTTTAAAAAATGCGCTGTCGGTAAAATCGAAGACCCAGCTCAATCACCCGGATAAGATTGTTGCCGAAAATGCTTTTGCCTTTTATATTCCGTGGAACAGCAGGGTTTCAGCTAAAATTGTGGCTGGACTATTGCGAAAAAATATCAAGGTGCGTTCTTCAAGAAAGGCATCCGCTTTTGGTGCTATCAAGATAGGGCTGGGCGATCTCATCGTATTGAAATCGGACAATCGCCAACTGCCTGATTTTGAAAAGACATTGGAGAGCTTATTGATTGAGAAATCGGACTATAACGTTATCAAGAGCGGCTTTTCTGTCAGCGGAAGCGATTTAGGCGGTGAAAACTATCCGTTGCTGCGTGCGCCGAAAGTATTGCTTTTAAGCGGCAGCACTATCAGCCCGACCGATTTCGGACAGGTCTGGTTTTATATGGACCAGATCATCAATTATCCTGTCAGTATTGTAGATGTAAACGATCTCAGGAGAATCAGCCTTTCCGAATTTACGACCTTGATCTTGCCTGACGGCTGGTATGACCTGTCGGACAGCCAGAAGAAAAATATCGATGACTTTATCTCAAAAGGCGGGAAGGTAATTGCCCTGCAGAATGCTCTAAGTTTGTTTGAAGACAGAGAAGGCTACAGCCTTACGCAATATGCCACCGACGAAGAGAAAGACGAAGCCAAAAAAGAAAGCAATGAAGAAGCATTGAAATTGCGCTTTCAGCAATACCAGAATGCAGAAAGGCGTTCGATTTCCAACGCCGTTCCTGGAGCCATCGTAGAGAATGTATTGGACAAGACGCACCCGCTTTCGTACGGACTGGGCGATACCTATTATAGCCTGAAAACATCGGACAAGCATTTTAAGATATTGAAAAATGTATGGAATGTGGCGTATGTTCCCGAACACTACAAAAGCTTTGGCTTTATTGGCAAGAACCTCAAAAAGAAACTAGAGAATACGGCTTCTTTTGCTGTAGAGCCGATCGGCAAGGGACAGGTGATCTATATGATCGACAATCCGCTTTTCAGGGGATTTTGGGAAAACGGAAATTTACTGTTTAGCAATGCCTTGTTTTTAGTCGACTAGCCATGAAAAGATATGTGCTTATACTAGTTGTTGTATTGTTTGGCGCGTATGCCAAAGCACAGACATTGAACGAGGTGTACGGACAGAGCGTCAAAGCTTACGAAGCTAAAGATTATAAATCTTTTTTGGCATTGACCTTAAAGTTAGACAGCTTGAGACCTTCGCACCCGACATTTACGTATAACCTGGCAGCCGCATACGCCTTGAATGGGAATGTAGAAGAAGCCAATCTGTATTTGGAGAAATTGGTGCTGACAAACAACAAGACTGAATTTGAAAAGGATGCCGACTTCAAGAGCCTAGAAACTACAGCCGCCTATAAAAAGACTATCTTGTTGAAATCCGAGCTGGAAAAGGAAGTTAAGAATTCAAAGAAGGTGATTTCCTTATCCGAAAAAGACCTGCATCCCGAAGGATTGCTTTTTCTGGAGAAATCAAAGACTTGGTTGGCAACAAGCATCCGAAAAAGAAAAATCGTTTCTTTCAATCCTAAGACAGGAAAGTGTACCGATTGGCTTACCGGCAAAAATATCTTGGCCGTTTTTTCAATCAAAGCAGACAAAGACGAGAAATATTTATGGGCAGCTACCGGCGCCTTGCCAGAAATGGAAAAATACTCGAAAACACTAAAGGGAAAAGCAGAAATCTTAAAAATTGACATCAAGACCAAAGCCATCGTAAAACGGTTTTCTGTCGGCGGGGAGCATCTTTTTGGCGATTTGGTAGTTGCTAAAAACAACATAGTTTATATCACTGATAGCGAAAAGCCGATTGTTTATAAGATCGAGAAAGATACGATTACGGAATGGCTCAGCCTTAACGGAGAAGCGCTCAGCCTTCAGGGTATAGCTCTCAATACGGAGAATACAAAACTGTTTATGGCAGATTACCTAAGCGGAATTGTAGCAGTAGACATCAAAAACAATGCTGACAGGTCATGGCTGGAATTTCCGAAAGGCAGTACCAAAAAAGGCATCGACGGCCTGACGTATTATGACAATTCGCTGATTGCGATTCACAATGGTGTGCAGCCGATACGTATCGTTCAATACAAGCTGGATAAAAACCAGAAGCAGCTGACAGGCTTTACCACCTTAGACAATAACCGTCCGGAATTTAATGAGCCGGTACTGTCGATGCTCAAAGGCAACAAGCTGTATTTCTTCGCCAATTCGCCTTGGAAGTTTTATTCTAAAGAATTTGCGTTGGATTTGAGCAAGTTTCAAAATCCGATGCTATTTAGTCATGATCTTAAGGGCAAAATATGAAGGTAATATCGATAATTTCATTACTGACGGTTGAAGAGAATGTGTTAGGTAAGATTTTGACAAAACGGGAATTTATTGTTCAGCAATGCTTTGTTTTTGGCAGACTAAAACGCAGTTACTTCCGTTATCTTCTATAAAAAAGATATGAAAAGAATAATCGTCCTGCTAGTAGCGTTTGCCTTTTTGAGTTGTGATAAAGACAATGACTCGTCTCCTTCAGAAGATCGCAATTTTAGACAAGACATGCGCGATTTTGTCATCGGTATCAGCCAAAAGGCAAAAGGCATCAAGCCTGGTTTTGCTATCATTCCGCAAAACGGAATCGAATTGGTTTCTGAAAACGGAGAAGCAGACGGCCTTCCTGCCCAAGCTTATTTAAATGCCATCGACGGTAACGGACAAGAAGATCTGTTTTACGGATATGACAATGACGATCAAGCAACTCCTATGGACATTTCGAATTATGTAAAAAGCTTTTTAAACCTTTCAAAGAGCAAAGGCAAGACCATTTTGGTAACGGATTATTGTTCAACGGCTTCAAAAATGAACAATTCCTATCAAACGAATGCCGTAAACGGCTATATTTCTTATGCCGCGCCGCAACGGAATTTGACCGTAATCCCGACTACGGTTCCCAATAATTCCAATATTGCCGTAATCACAAACTTGTCACAGGCAAAAAATTTCTTGTATTTGATCAATACTGAAAACTTTGCATCAAAAACGGCTTTTATAAACGCCGTAAAAGCGACGAATTATGATGCGATTATAATGGATTTGTTTTTGAACGAGGAACAATTTACGGCTACAGAAATCAGCCAATTGCGAGACAAAGCCAACGGCGGGAAACGTTTGGTCATCTGTTATATGTCTATTGGAGAAGCCGAAGATTACCGCTACTATTGGCAGCCTTCTTGGAATACGTCAAAACCCAACTGGATGGCAGCGGTAAATCCGGATTGGCCTGGAAATTTCAAAGTGAAATATTGGAATGAAGACTGGCAGAAAATTATTTATAAGAACAACGATTCCTATCTGGACAAAATTTTAGAAGCTAATTTTGATGGCGTTTACCTCGATATCATTGACGGTTTTGAATATTTTGAGAAATAAAAACAGTTTAAAAATGTCATCTTGTCATATTTATAAATGCCAACTTTAACAAAAACTGACAATTTTAATTATTTTTTGTCTTGGCACAAAGATTGCCTAATTGTTCACGAGTTCAAAAATTAGTATAGAAACAAAATATATATAAAAATGGGTAAAATAATCGGAATTGACTTAGGAACAACAAACTCTTGCGTTTCTGTTATGGAAGGAAGCGAACCAGTTGTAATTCCTAATGCTGAAGGAAAAAGAACAACGCCATCAGTAATTGCATTTGTTGAAGGTGGAGAAATCAAAGTTGGTGATCCTGCCAAAAGACAAGCAGTGACCAATCCAACAAAAACTGTTGCTTCAATCAAACGTTTCATGGGAAATAAATTCTCTGAAAGCGCTACAGAAGCTAAAAATGTACCTTACAGTGTTGTAAGAGGTGACAATGACACGCCACGTGTTGACATTGACGGCCGTCTTTATACGCCACAAGAATTATCAGCCATGACACTTCAAAAAATGAAGAAAACGGCTGAAGATTATTTAGGTCAAACAGTTACAGAAGCAGTTATTACTGTTCCTGCTTATTTCAACGATGCACAACGTCAGGCTACAAAAGAGGCTGGTGAAATCGCTGGTTTGAAAGTAATGCGTATCATCAACGAGCCAACTGCTGCAGCTTTAGCGTACGGTTTGGATAAAAAAGGTACGGATCAAAAAATTGCAGTTTACGATTTAGGTGGTGGTACTTTTGATATCTCTATCCTTGAATTAGGAGACGGAGTTTTCGAAGTATTGTCTACAAACGGAGATACACACTTAGGTGGAGATGACTTTGACCAAACTATTATTGACTGGTTGGCTGAAGAATTCAAATCAGAAGAAGGTTTGGATTTGCGTCTTGACCCAATGTCATTGCAACGTCTAAAAGAAGCTGCTGAAAAAGCTAAAATTGAATTGTCATCTTCTGCTCAAACAGAAATCAACTTGCCATACGTTACTGCAACAGCTACAGGACCTAAACACTTAGTGAAAACTTTGACTAGAGCGAAGTTTGACCAATTGACTGACGCGTTAGTAAAACGTTCTATGGCTCCAGTTGCCAAAGCATTAAAAGATGCTGGCTTGAGCATTTCAGATATCGACGAAGTTATCTTGGTGGGTGGTTCTACAAGAATCCCAAGAATCCAAGAAGAAGTAGAAAAATTCTTCAACAAAAAACCGTCAAAAGGAGTTAACCCTGATGAGGTTGTAGCTATCGGTGCTGCAATCCAAGGAGGTGTTTTGTCTGGAGATGTTAAAGATGTATTGTTGTTAGACGTTACGCCTTTATCTTTAGGTATCGAAACTATGGGTGGTGTTATGACAAAATTAATTGAGTCTAACACAACTATCCCAACCAAAAAATCGCAAGTATTCTCGACAGCTTCTGACAACCAACCATCTGTGGAAATCCACGTTTTGCAAGGTGAAAGAGCTTTGGCTGCAGATAACAAAACTATTGGTCGTTTCCACTTAGATGGAATTCCGCCAGCAGGTAGAGGAGTTCCACAAATTGAAGTAACTTTTGACATTGATGCTAACGGTATCATCAAAGTTTCTGCAACTGACAAAGGAACTGGTAAATCTCACGATATCAGAATTGAAGCTTCTTCTGGATTGACTCAAGAAGAAATCGAAAGAATGAAAAAAGAAGCAGAAGCAAATGCTGATTCTGATAAAGCGGCAAGAGAAAAAATCGAGAAATTGAACGAAGCGGACAGCATGATTTTCCAAACAGAAAGCCAGTTGAAAGAATTTGGTGAGAAATTATCAGATGCGAACAAAACAGCTATCGAATATGCCTTGACAGAATTGAAAATGGCGCATGCTAACCAAGACATCGCTACAATTCAACCAGCTTTAGACAAAATCAACGAGGCATGGAAAAATGCTTCTGAAGAAATGTACAAGCAAGGTGACGCTCAAGGCGCTCCACAAGATGCACAGCCGCAAGGTGAAGCAGGTGGTGACAACGTTCAAGATGTTGACTACGAAGAAGTGAAATAATCACTTTTTAGATTATAGTTTAAAGCGCAGGGTTCATAACCCTGCGCTTTTTTTTGTGCACTACTTTAACAATTAGGGTCTTATATTTTTTGTATTTTAGGCATTCCAAAAAAAAATATACTATGAAAAAGACCGCATTTTTAATCTTACTCGTACTTACTGCTGCCTTTAGCTACGGACAGAAAAAAGGATCCAAAAAGAAAGCCGCTGCAAAACCAGCTTCAGCTGCCTTGGCAAAAGCAGACAATCTTACGGCAGAAATCGTAAAAGGAAATTTCTACCTGTTCATTAATAACAAAGCCAAAAAAGATACAATCGGAATCAAGACGGTTGATGAAAAGAACCCGCCTAAAAATTGCACGCTTAAAGGTTTTACGGCAAAAGGAACACCTTTATACTTGCTGACATGGACAGAGGAGATAACAACTAAAACCGAATTAAAGACCGAAGTAAGAACCATTCTGTTTTCTGAAGTATACGATACGGCTTCAAAAACAAAACTGTTTTCGAACCAGCAGACAACGACAAACATTACAGAGAAGGTTTTTCTTGATCGATTAAAGAACGCTTCGGAAACGCAAGAAAAGGTTAGGAGAGAAGGCTTTGAGTTTGTATTGACACCTGAGGGCGACATCTTACAAAAGAACAAGACACAACAGAATACTTTTGCCTTCAATGCAGCGGATAAAAAATATGTAGAAGGAAAAACAACGAGTACGGCGCCAGCCGTACCGGCAAAGAAAAAGAAAGCCTAATGTACAGCATAAAAAAACCGAGCACTTAGCTCGGTTTTTTTATTATCTGAAAATATTTCCAATGGAGTGGAAGATTCTTCCGAAGAAAGTTTTTCTTACGACGACAACCTCTCCTAACAGCATATAATCTGGTTTCATAATTATTGAAATCTTTTTATTGGAATTGACAATCATAGATTTGTTTTTCATTCCCATAAAGCTAAATTCCAGTTCATCTCCTTTATTGGCAGTCATTGAAAAACTTCCATCAAGGTCTGTTTGCGTACCAATTGATTTTCCCTTTATCATGACACTAACTCCAGGGAGTGGTATATCTTGATCTAATACCATACCGTTGATTTGTATTTCAGAAACAGAAAGAGTGTCATCAGTTGATTTTTCAGCATTACTTTTTTCTGGAGTCTGTTCTGTTTTTACCTTTTCTTGAGAAAAGAGCTGTTGATTTCCGACACTTAAAAAACTCAATATCCCAGTAACTCCAGCAATCCAAATACTGCTTTTCTCTTTTGGAAGCTGTAAATCTTTGTTTAGCTGTGTTTTTAAAAAACGACCACAGCTATTTGGCTCAGAATTGATTTTTTGAATAAGTTGCCTATCGGATAATTTTGTAAAATCATATACCGTCTTCTGGCACGAATTGCAGAATCGGCCTTTTTCTACAGCTGTCATCTCCTGCCAATTTTCGTGGCAAGGTTTCGGAATCGATATATTGATTTTATTAAACATCTGACTTTATTCTGAAATCTTGATCTCAAACATTTTGTCCCATTTTTTACCAGTGACAAAAAGCGTTTTTGTTTTTGGGTTATAAGCCAATCCGTTCAATACATCGTTTCCTGGATCATGGCCTATCATGTTGACTTTAGTCTTTAATTCTCTTAAGTCAAGAATGCCTTCAACAGCACCTGTTTTCGGATTGATTACAGCTACGGCATCTTTTTGGTATACGTTTCCGTAAATTTTTCCGTCTACCCATTCCAGCTCATTGACAGCTTTTATCTTGCTTGCTTCAGAATATACGTTGATATAATCTGCTTCTTTCATAGTTTCCGGATCCAAAACCCAGATTTTTTCGGTACCGTCAGATTGGTATAATAACTTTCCGTCATTGCACAATCCCCAGCCTTCAACTTTTTTGAAGTACTCAAAAGTTTTGATTTGCTTAAGATTATCAGCATTATAGATAAAACCTATGTTTTCTTGCCATGTCAGCTGGTACACTTTATTGTTTAGGATAGTAATTCCTTCTCCGAAATAGCGACCTTCCAAGTTGATGGATTGGTAGGCTTTCCCAGTTTTATAATCGGTTTTTAGCAATTTTGAAGTACCGCGCTGTCCGGTTCCTTCAAATAAAGTATCTCTGTAAAATTCCAACCCCTGTGTATACGATGTTTCATCATGCGGATACGTATTCACGATCGTATACGTAAGCAATTTCGGCTTTACGTTAGAAACCACTTCGATTCGGGTTTCCGTTTCTACATTTTGTCCTTCATAATAGACAAGTGCTTTTACGTTTTGGTAGCCTAATTTGGTATCGGCCAAAGCAAAATCTAATTTCTTGTTTCCGACAACCGCACCGGCTCTTTTCTCGTTCACATAATAGATGATAGAGTCGATGGTCTTGTTTTTATCGTTCTTTAGCATCAAAGAAAGCGATTCTTGAGGCTGATATGACTCCTTTAACCTAGCAGAATCAATGCTGAATAAATTTTTTTTCTCTTTTTCGTCATCACCGCAGGACACGATTACCGTCCCTAATAAAATGAATGCTAATAGTTTATGTTTTTTCATTGTTTTAAAATTGATTAGGACAATATACAACGTTATTTTATAACCGCCAATTGCCTTGCAAAAATATAAAATCTTTGTATATTTGCACCGGCAAGTCCTACACGACCAGCTCCTGCAGACTCCCCCAGGGTGGGAACACAGCAAGGGTAAGCGGTTGTAGCGGTGCGATGTAGGTCGCTTGCCATTTTTTTTAATCTTCCCTTTGCGGAGGATTTTTTGTTTTTAACCCTTTCAGGGTTTAAAACCCTGAAAGGGTTGGTCTTCTGAAATAAAAAATAAACACTAAATTTGGCTTCAAATTTCTAAGAAGCTATCATGTCTAAAATCATACTAATTACCGGCGGTTCTTCAGGAATCGGAAAATCCATTGGAGAATACCTTGTCCAAAAAGGATATACCGTCTATGGCACCAGCCGTAATCCAGAGCGCATCACCGGTTCTAAATTTCCTCTAGTCGCGCTTGATGTTCGAAATGTAGAAAGCATCCAGAATGCTGTTGCGGAAATTATCCAAAAATCAGGAAGGATTGACGTCGTAATCAACAATGCAGGTGTCGGTATTACAGGACCTTTAGAAGAGATTCCAACATCCGAAATCAAAAATAACTTCGAAACCAATTTTTTCGGGCCTATCGAAGTCATGAAAGCTGTGCTGCCACAAATGCGGTCACAGAAATCGGGCTTGATTATTAATATCACTTCGATAGCTGGCTATATGGGATTGCCGTACAGAAGCGTCTATTCGGCTTCAAAAGGAGCTTTAGAGCTGATTACGGAAGCGTTGCGCATGGAAGTCAAAGATTTTGGCGTAAAGATTACCAATATCGCTCCAGGCGACTTTGCAACCAATATCGCTTCGGGCCGATTCCACGCGCCGCTGATCAAAGGTTCCGCTTATGAAAAGCCATATGGCGACACGCTAAAAATGATGGACGAACATGTGGATTCAGGAAGCAATCCGAACGAAATGGCGCTAGCTGTTGCCAAGATTATCGAAAATCCGAATCCTAAAATACATTACAAAGTAGGCGTTTTTATGCAGAAATTCTCGATTGTACTAAAGAGAGTTCTGCCGGATAAAGTTTATGAAAAAATGCTGATGAACCATTATAAATTGTAATTTTGCTACCGAATTTTGAGATCTTATTCAAGATTTGATTATAAGCGTAAACACACAAATTAAACTATAACAGATGAAATTTTTTATTGACACGGCTAATCTGGCTCAAATTAAGGAAGCACAAGCTCTTGGCGTTTTGGATGGCGTAACAACGAATCCGTCATTAATGGCTAAAGAAGGAATCACAGGAAAAAACAACATCCTAAAACATTATGTAGATATCTGCAATATTGTAGAAGGTGATGTAAGTGCCGAAGTAAATGCGCTTGATTTTGACGGAATGGTAAAAGAAGGTGAAGAGTTGGCCGAACTGCATGAACAAATCGTGGTAAAACTGCCGATGACGAAAGAAGGCGTAATGGCTGCGAAATATTTTTCAGATAAAGGAATCAGAACGAATGTTACTTTAGTATTTTCTGCGGGACAGGCTTTATTGGCTGCAAAAGCAGGTGCTACCTATGTTTCTCCGTTTATCGGACGTTTGGATGATATTTCTACAGACGGCTTGAACTTGATCCAAGAAATCCGTGAGATTTATGATAACTATGGTTTTGAGACTGAAATCCTTGCGGCTTCTGTTAGAAATACCATGCACATCATCAATTGTGCTAAGATCGGTGCCGATGTCATGACAGGACCGCTTTCGGCTATCACAGGCTTGCTAAAACATCCTTTGACTGATTTAGGATTGGCTCAGTTTGTTGCTGATTTTGAAAAAGGAAATAAATAAGAAGATGATCTTTTAGATATAAAAAAATCCCGCCTAAATTAAGCGGGATTTTTTGTTTAGTATTATTCGCGAGATTATTTCAAATGCTCGATGAACTTGACATCAAATAAGTTGACGAAAGCGTTGTTGATTGTTCCATCTGCATTGGTGGTAATAGCACGGTGTATTTTTGTAATGACCCATTTCTGTTTCAATTCTTCAAAATCTTTTACCCTGAATTCTTCTATATTGTCGAATTTATATTTAGAAAGATTGGTCTTCCATTTGGATTGATTGTCGTCAACATTGACAGCAATAAAGGTATAGGCAGGATATTTGGCTTTTAATTCCATTGCTTTTTTGTGGACTGTTTCGAAATGAGATTCTGCATTTTCTGTCCAGAAAAAGATAACGCATTTTTCTTTCACAACATCCTCGCTGCTGACGGTTTCTCCGTTCAAATCAATCAAGCTGACTTTTGGCAATGGATTGCCATTTTTTAGCATCTGGATTGCGTTCCCTATTTTTATGATTTCATTCTGGTTGCCTTTGTCCGTCGAAAGCTGGTTATAGCGGTCAAGGAATTTTTTATTGTTTATGATATGCTGGTCTTCTAATAGATAAGCAAATGCAATATTGTCTAGGATCGTATTTTTTATTTCCGGATTCTTGAAAAGCGTGTCAGCAATATTAAGCTTGGTGATGTTCATGTCTAAAGCCTTGTCTTCTTCCGAAGCCTTTTCATCCGCTTTTTCCAAAGCCATATTGTTGAGCATGTAGGTAAGATATTTTACAAAAGGAGAGAAATTAGTCAGGTCCTTGTTATTGTAATCAATCTCGTCGCGGTATTCATAGAAATTCTTTGGCAATTTTTGAGAGACATTTTCGCCTGTCCTGATTTCATGAATTACAGGATAAATTTCTTTTTTCGTATAATAAGGAAAATCAAGAGAAGCCAAAGCATACAGGTCAAACTCATCGCTCCATTTTAAAGCTTCTTTCTTGGTCGTATAGTAGTTTTTTCTAGAAGTATAGGCCGAGTCGATGTATTTGTTGAATTTATTCAAGTCATAGTCAAATACCGTAAACATTTTGTTTTTGTCTTCCTCATTCTTAAGATACATTTCCATCAAGAAATTGTTCTTTTCTTCGCCGCGGCCGCAAAACACAACAGATTCGTCAAAGTCATTCGAATTCATGCGTACCATGATACTGTCGTTCTTGTCAAAGTAAACATATTGGTATTCTGGCTCGTGCTTGAAAGTGTATAATCCAGGAGCCAAAGAATCGAATTTCTTAAAAAAACGATTGTTCCTGTCCAAAGGAATAGTATCTATTACTTTGTTGTCTTTAAGAAACAGGACATAGCGATTTAGAGGATTTGTAACTTCGCCACCGAAATAAGCAGTAAAATTATCGTTTTTGAATTTCTTTTCGCAGGATCCCATTAGGAACAGGCTGAAAATTGAAAACGATACGATTTTAAAAACTTTCAAATTGTGCATGTAGTTTAGATCTAATAAACAAAAATATTCAGATGCATCTAGATTCTCTGTTAAGGCATAGTTAAATATAGATGCCTTCAATTATTTAGAATGCGATTAAATAATTAAATAAGAACTTTAAGTTTATGCTGTAAAACTATCTCCGGTTCCTATGCCAAAAGTGCAGTATTTTTTCTACTTTTGCAAAACTTTTTTAAAAACTATAGCAATGTTAACAGTAAATAATTTATCAGTACAGTTTGGCAAAAGAATTTTGTTTGATGAAGTAAATACAACCTTTACAGATGGTAATATTTACGGAGTTATTGGAGCAAACGGTGCTGGAAAATCTACCTTCTTAAAAATACTTTCAGGAGAATTTGACCCGACTTCAGGGAATGTTTTCTTGGAACCAGGCAAACGTATGTCGGTGCTGAACCAAAATCACAACATGTTCGATGAGCATACGGTTTTGGAAACAGTAATGATGGGAAATAAAGTGCTGTATGCCGTTAAAAAAGAAATGGACGAGCTTTATCTGGATTATACAGATGAAAATGCAGACAGAATAGGCGAGTTGCAGGTACAGTTTGAAGAAATGAACGGCTGGAATGCTGATTCTGATGCTGCTTCTTTGCTTTCAAGCTTAGGCATTACAGAAGACAATCACTATACTTTGATGGCCGATATGGAAGGAAAACTAAAAGTCCGCGTGCTTTTGGCACAAGCGCTTTTTGGTAATCCTGACGTTTTGATTATGGATGAGCCTACCAACGACTTGGATTTTGAAACCATTGCTTGGTTAGAGAACTTCTTGGCAAACTATGAAAATACCGTAATCGTCGTATCGCATGACCGTCACTTCTTGGATGCCGTGTGTACGCATATTTCGGATATCGACTTTGGAAAAATCAACCATTACTCTGGAAACTATACCTTCTGGTATGAGTCTAGCCAGTTAGCCGCAAAACAGAGAGCACAGCAAAACAAAAAAGCGGAAGAAAAGAAACAAGAATTAGAAGAATTTATCCGTCGTTTTAGTGCGAACGTGGCAAAATCGAAACAAGCTACTTCGCGTAAGAAAATGATCAGCAAATTGAATATTGCCGAAATCAAACCATCGAGCCGTCGTTACCCAGCGATTATCTTTGACCAAGAAAGAGAAGCGGGAGACCAAATCTTGAACGTTGTAAATTTAAGCGCTTCAATTGATGGAGAGACGTTGTTCACAGGCGTAGATTTGAATATGGCAAAAGGCGACAAGATTGTCTTGTTTTCTAAAGATTCACGTGCTACGACAGCTTTTTATGAAATCTTAAACGGAAACCAAACTCCGGATTCTGGAACTTTTGATTGGGGAATTACAACGACTCAAGCGTATCTTCCGGTTGAAAACCACGATTTCTTTGAAAATGACCTGACTTTAGTAGATTGGTTAAGACAGTGGGCAAAAACAGAAGAAGAGCGTGATGAAGTGTATATTCGCGGATTCTTAGGGAAAATGATTTTCTCTGGCGAAGAAGCTTTAAAAACAAGCCGTGTATTGTCTGGAGGAGAAAAAGTACGTTGCATGCTTTCTAGAATGATGATGCAGCGAGCGAATGTCTTGATGTTAGATGAGCCTACAAACCACTTGGATTTGGAATCGATTACCGCTTTCAACAACTCATTGAAAAACTATAAAGGTTCTGTTATTTTCACGACTCAT
The DNA here is from genome assembly GCF_025947265.1 of Flavobacterium sp. N2550. Lineage (NCBI taxonomy): Bacteria > Pseudomonadati > Bacteroidota > Flavobacteriia > Flavobacteriales > Flavobacteriaceae > Flavobacterium > Flavobacterium sp. N2550. Next base: position 2,629,113 of record NZ_CP110007.1, read on the forward strand.
GACCACGAATTCGCGCAAACTGTTGGTAACAGAGTGATTGAACTGACGCCAAAAGGAGCCATCGACAGATACATGACTTTTGATGATTATCTTGATGATGAAAAAGTACAAGAGCTTAGAAAGAAAATGTATTCTTAAGGAATAAGCCTCATGCAAATAAAAAAATCCCGTTCTTAAAAAGTACGGGATTTTTTGGTTTAAAATGGTTGGTTTTGGTTATGGTGTTTTATTTCTTAAATCTGCTGATGATAAAGATGATCAAAGCTATGATAGCAACAACAATAAAAATGCCGACGCCCACGCCGAGATTAAAAATACCTTCTACGACTTCGCAACTTGAAAAAGAAAGAAGTATCAAAAGCATAATGGATATTCTAGATATCTTGTTCATGGTTTCTAGTTTTTTATTTTTATAAAGTTCTCCATTTTGCACAGAAAAATATTACATCATTAGTATTTTTGGTTATATAATTATGATCCCGTTGGCATATGGCCTAAAACTGTATTTTTAATTTTACTTAAAAATAAATTTTGCCTACTTTTACAAACCAAACACAATACTTCATTATGAGTCAAAAAATATTGCTTACTTCAAAAGAAGTCAATATCATTCTGCATCGTTTGGCCTGCCAGTTAATTGAAAAGCATCTCGATTTTTCAGACACGATTCTTGTTGGTATTCAGCCACGCGGAACTTTCTTGGCAGAACGCCTCAAAGAAATTCTTCAAAATGAATACCATGTAAAGGAAATAGCTTTAGGTTATCTGGACATCACTTTTTTTAGAGATGATTTCCGCAGGACCGAAAAACCTTTGGAAGCCAACAAGACGCAGATTAATTTCTTGGTAGAAAACAAAAAAGTGATTTTTATAGACGATGTTTTATATACAGGAAGAAGCATCCGTTCGGCCTTGACTGCAATACAGTCTTTCGGAAGACCGGCTGAGATTGAATTGCTGGTGTTGATTGACAGGCGTTTTAGCCGCCATCTGCCAATTCAGCCTGATTACCGCGGCCGACAAGTAGATTCGATAAACAATGAAAAGGTAAAGGTCAGCTGGAAAGAGCAGGAGGGAGAAGATGTCGTTTATCTGGTGACCAACTAATAAGTTCTTAAAATAACAACAACACAACACATATAAAAATGAGCGAATTAAGCGTAAATCATTTATTAGGAATAAAATATATCAACAAACAAGATATTGACCTTATTTTTGAAACAGCCGATCATTTTAAGGAAGTCATTAACCGTCCGATAAAAAAAGTCCCTTCGCTTCGAGATATTACCATTGCCAACATATTTTTTGAAAATAGTACAAGAACTAAGCTTTCGTTCGAATTAGCCCAAAAGCGACTTTCGGCTGATGTCATCAGTTTTTCGGCAGCCCAGTCTTCGGTCAAAAAAGGAGAGACCCTGATTGATACCGTAAACAATATCCTTTCGATGAAAGTCGATATGGTCGTAATGAGGCATTCCAACCCAGGAGCGGCTTATTTCCTTTCGCAGAACGTAAATGCGAGTATCGTCAATGCAGGCGATGGAGCGCATGAGCATCCGACTCAAGGTTTACTGGATTCTTTTACGATCAGAGAAAAATTAGGCGAAGTAGCCGGAAAGAAAGTGGTTATCGTAGGCGATATTTTGCATTCGAGAGTAGCGCTGTCGAATATCTATGCCTTGCAGATGCAGGGAGCCGAAGTAAAAGTCTGCGGACCAAAAACCTTGATTCCAAAATATATTGAATCTTTAGGAGTTACTGTCGAGCCAAATCTGAGAAAAGCTTTAGAATGGTGTGACGTGGCCAACATGCTCCGCGTACAGAACGAACGAATGGATGTGAATTACTTCCCTTCTACAAGAGAATACGCACAGCAGTATGGAGTAGACAAGGCCTTGTTAGATTCGTTGAGCAAAGAAATCGTAATCATGCACCCGGGACCTATCAACCGAGGCGTAGAGATTTCTTCGGATGTAGCCGATTCACAGCAGTCTGTCATCTTAAACCAAGTCGAAAATGGCGTGGCAATACGAATGGCGGTGATTTACTTATTGGCTTCAAAAATCAAGCAATAGCTAACAAAAAGACAAAAACCTTTGTAACTTTGAATTGCTGCAAAGGAAATTCGTATTTCATAAAATAAATAAAATGAAAGTAGATCAAAAAGGACATACTACCGTAATAAAAGATACTCAAGGGAGTGTAAATTCCTTCCTTGAAAAAGTGACGAACGAATACGGCAGTTTTAAAAATCAAAACCTTATTTTGGATATTTCGGCCGATAAAGAGGTAACGCTTGACCAAGTATTATCTTTCCTTTCTTTGTCTAACAAACATAGAAAAGCAAAAAAATCATTTGTTTTAGTAATTAACGATTTTGATTTTAACGAAGTTCCTGATGAGATGATTGTCGTTCCTACGCTTCTTGAAGCGCATGATATTATTGAAATGGAGGAAATCGAAAGAGACCTCGGATTTTAATCTCTGTTTGCATTTAAAATGAAACTGACGATCTTAGGCTGTTATGCCGCAACACCCCGAACCATTACCAATCCGACTTCGCAGGTATTGGAAATCAGGGACCGAATGTTCTTGATCGACTGCGGAGAAGGAACCCAAGTCCAGTTGCGAAAGAATAAGATCAAATTCTCGAAAATAAACCACATTTTTATTTCGCACCTTCATGGCGATCACGTGTATGGATTGGTCGGACTAGTTTCTACCTACATGCTCCTGAATCGCGTAAACGACCTGCATATTTACGGTCCAAAAGGAATTAAGGAAATCATCACGCTGCAGCTAAAACTGTCGAATTCATGGACCAACTATAATCTCTATTTTCACGAATTAGAATCGACAGTATCTGAAACCGTTTTTGAAGACGAGAAGGTTGTCGTTAAGACCATTCCTTTAAAACATAGGATTTATACGAATGGCTACTTGTTCCAAGAGAAATTTAGCGAAAGAAGGCTTAATATTGATGCTGTACAGCAGTATGAAATAGACCAAGTCTATTACAGAAAAATCAAGCATGGCGGTGATATTACTTTAGAAGACGGTCGTGTCATTCCAAACTCAGAGCTGACTTTTGATCCCGAAAAACCGAAGAGCTATGCCTTTTGCTCGGATACGGTTTATAATGAAGATATCCTGCCTTTGATCGAAGATGTTGATGTGCTTTATCACGAATCTACCTTTTTAGAAACAGAAGCCTTGCTGGCGGAAAAAACGATGCATTCTACCGCAAAAGAAGCTGCAAGAATCGCATTGAAGGCAAAAACTAAAAATCTTGTCTTAGGTCATTATTCTACACGATACGAATCTATTTTAAAGTTCAAAGAAGAAGCGGAGACCGTTTTTCCAAATGTGCTTTTGGGAGATGATGGGGAGAGCTTTTCTTTTTAGGCCCTAAGGTTCTAAGAAAAGAAATTCATTATTGAAACAACTTAGCTGATTCTCTTAAATAAACCAACCTAAGTGCCTTAGCGACTCAGAACCTTAGTGCCTAAAAACTAAACTGACAAATATCATATACCCGTTTCTTAAACTTTGTAACTTTGTGTTTCAGAAACTCTCTATTAAAGAAACATGAAAGACTTAAGCAACTACAGAAAATCATACGAAAAAAGCGAGCTTATCGAAGGCGCTATTCCTGATAACCCTTTTGAATTGTTTTCTACTTGGTTTCATGAAGCCGAGGCCATTGGTGGTACCGAAGAGGTCAATGCTATGACCATTGCTACGATTGGCCAAGATGGTTTTCCAAAATCAAGAATCGTGCTTTTAAAGCAGTTTACAGCTGAAGGCTTTATTTTCTTTACGAGCTACGAATCTGAAAAAGGGAAATCAATCGCAGAAAACCCAAATGTCTGCTTGTCTTTTTTCTGGCCTTATGCTGAAAGGCAGGTAATCATTAAAGGCAAAGCAGAAAAAACATCGGATCAAGTTTCTGACGAATATTTCCATTCCCGACCTTTTGGCAGTCAGCTCGGCGCTGTTGCTTCTCATCAAAGCGAAGTCATTTTGAATAGGGAAGTGCTGGAAGATAAAATCCGTACTCTCGAAACGGAATTTTCTGGAAAAGAAATTACGCGACCTCCTTATTGGGGAGGTTATCTTGTAAAACCTCATGAAATTGAATTTTGGCAGGGAAGACCTAATAGATTGCATGACCGTATTCGTTTTCAACTTCAAGATTTGGCTTGGAAAAAAGACCGTCTTTCTTCTTAGAATGTAGGTTTTTACTTCTAAAAAATATAATAACATGCATTTCGTCGATTTTATTTTGCAGTTCAACGATGTTTTTGTAATATTGAATCGTTAAGTAAGAGTTGTGCCCCATCATGATCTTGCTTGATATTTGAAAAAGTTTTCCCAAAGGCTTTTTTGAATCTAAATCTTAATCTACTTAACCTATGAAAGCAATGATGCTCAGAACATTAGTGCCAATGGCTCTGTTGTTCACTATGTTATCCTGTTCTTCGGACTCTTCTGATGAAAACAATGTCCCTAATTCGACCCTCGTAGAGAATTATGACTACAATCCCACAGAATTAGATTTAATGCGCATTATCAACGAACACCGGCAATCCGTTAATTTGCCAATCCTACAGCCAATCAATCATATCTCTTACAAGTCTGAGGAACACAATGAATACATGATTGAGAATAACGTTGTCAACCATGCTTTTTTTGAAGAAAGATCACAAAACCTTATCCAAGTACTTGGAGCGGTAAAAGTGAATGAAAATGTAGCCTACAACTATCAAACGCCTCAAGCTGCATTACACGCATGGCTACAAAGTCCTGGCCATAAAGCGAACATCGAAGGAGACTTTACCCATTTTGGAATCTCTGTTCGTACAAGCCCAGAAACAGGACGCAAGTATTATACGAATATGTTCATAAAAAAATAAGAAAGCCGAGACTCAGTAAAAAGGACTGCAGTTTCATGCAGTCTTTTTTTTGAAGCGGCCTAAAAAGATTGTTATTTACGTTCACCTTTCATTTATTACTGATTGCAATAATTCAACAGGAATTATTTTTTTTAGATAATTAATATTAGATGGGGTTTAATTTTCGTGGATTATTTATAGAGGCTTAGGCTGTTTATACAATAGATTCATATAAAGATTGTTCTTTTGTTTTGATTAATCTTTCAGTACCGAATGTGTGAAAACTATTGTATGGGGATATATTTTTAAAATATATTACAGTAGGGTAAATAACAAAAAAAGCATCCTTCTAGTCAAGGATGCTTTTGCTTTTTATGGGCATTTAGGATTATAATTCAGTTATGATAAATTCACTGCGTCTGTTTAACTGATGCTCTTCTTCTGAACATTCAACTCCATCAGCACATTTGTTTACTAATTGGGTTTCGCCATAACCTTCTCCTGTCAATCGCGTAGCTTGTATTCCATCTTGTATCATCCAAGCAATTGTTGATTTTGCTCTTCTGTCGGATAGTTTTTCATTGTATTTGTGTGTTTGTCGGCTGTCGGTATGCGATCTTACATCTACTTTCATCGTAGGATATTCACGCATCACATCAACAATTTTAGCCAAATCTGTAGCTGCATCTGGTCGGATGTTCCATTTGTCTAAGTCAAAATAAATAATCTTGATTCCAAATGTTTTTGCTAAATCATCACCCACTTTGACTTTCTTAACTGATTTTTCAAGAGCAATCGGAAGATCGGTTTCACCGCTTTCTTTAGGCAGCGTCACTTTTACTTCTTTCGTAACATACTCTGGTTTTTCAGCTTTTACATAATACGTTTTACCGCATTGTACATCTTCGAAAACATATTTCCCGGTAGCATCTGATGTAGTTTCTTTTAGCTTGTTGAATTTCTCGTCAGACAAGGTCACTTTTGTGTTTGGAAGGATAGCTCCCGTTTCCATGTCTGTTACGATTCCTGATAAAAGCTGTTCGCAGGCAAATTCTAATTTTTTAGTCTCAAGGAATTTGTAAATGTCATCGTTTCCGTTTCCGCCTTCTCTGTTAGAACTGAAGAAGCCATTGCTGGTTTTCGTATTGATAACAAATCCGAAGTCGTCTTTTTTGCTATTTGCCGGTTCTCCGATATTTTTTACTTCTTTAAAGCTTCCGTCTTTTTCAATTTTTGAAACAAAAATGTCGAATCCTCCAAGGCCAAGCTGACCATCAGAAGCAAAATACAATTCGTTTTCATCAGATACAAAAGGAAAAGATTCTCTTCCAGGCGTATTGATTTTAGGTCCTAAATTTTCTGGAGTTCCAAAACTTCCGTCGGCATTAATGCTAACTTTGAAAATATCAGACTGGCCTAACGTTCCTGGCATGTCAGAAGCAAAATACAATGTTTTTCCATCTGGACTTAAAGCAGGGTGGGCCACGCTGTAGTTATTATTGTTGAAAGGCAATTCGGTTACATTGGTCCATTTATCACCTTCCAGCGTAGCTTTGTATATTTTCAACAATGTTACTTTGTCGCTACTTTTTCCTTTTTTTCCGTCGTTATAATTGTTTCGGGTAAAGTACATCGTCTTTCCATCTTTGGTAAAAGCTGGAGTTGCTTCATGGAATTTTGTGTTCAGGCTTTTCGCAAATTTTTGCGGAGCTGACAAAGCACCTTCCAGACTCATATCGGCAACATACATGTTTGTGAAATATTGATTGGTCCAAGAATGCTGTCTTTTCGAAAAGTTTCCAGTATCTCTAGCAGAAGTAAAGACAACTTTGTCGCCAAAGAAAGCACTTCCATAATCAGAATATTCAGAATTTATACCTGCATTTTCTACATTGTATCTTCCGGAATTCTTCTTGATTTCTTCTAGATAATTTTTTCTTTCCTCGTATAATTTTCCTCTAGAATCGATGCCCGACTTTTGGTTGAATTTTTCAAGCATTTCGTTTGCTTTGCTATAATCACCGATACCTTTCAAAGATTGAGAATAACGATAATAGTATTCGGCGTCTACATCTTGTGTCATTGCAAAAAGCTCACCGTACCATTTCGCGGCATTTTCCAGATCAGCATTGAAATAATAAGAATTTCCAAGCTTCTGAAGCATGTCTTGCGATTTGTATCCTTTTTCTGCAACACGCTCGTATGTTTTTATTGCATCGACGTAAGCGTATTTTTCGTATTCCTTATCCGCTGATGCTACAGCTGCTTTTTGCGAATATCCGCTGATACAGATGATGCTTAAAAAAGCTATATATGTAAATTTGATTTTCATAATTACGCAGTATTAGAAGAACCTAGGTGAAGTTACTTTGTTGAATTTGTTGAAAAGCTCGAATCGTAGGAACACCTCATGTGAGCCCGAGTTGTAGTTGGACAGTTTTGTCGTTTCTAGATCGTATCCGTAACCTACGAATATTCCATCGGTAACTTGAAAACCGGCCATTGCGCTTACCGCAGCATCCCATCTCCAGGCAGCTCCAATCGTAAATTTGTCGTTGAACAAGAAGTTTCCAGACACATCAAGCTGTAGGGGAGCGCCTTCAATTGTTTTCATAAGGAAAGCGGGCTTGAATTTGATAGTAGGGCTTAAGTCGAATACATAACCTCCGATTAAGTAGAAATTCATTCTTTCTTTGTATACAGAAACGGAATTGTCTTCATATCGAGTCGATTCGAAAAAGTTAGGTACAGAAAGACCTACATACAATTTATCGGAGTGAAAATAAACTCCGGCACCAACGTTTGGCGTAAAATTATTGTTGAAATTTTGCAGATGTGGATCTCCTGCATCGGCTGGATTTAATTTGTTTACGTCTAAGCTGAATAGGTTTGCTGTTCCTTTGATACCAAATGAAAGATTATACGTTTCCGATGTCTTTACAGTATAGGAGATGTCTGCCGAAATTGTATTTTCGTCAGTTGGACCGATCCTGTCATTGACAAAAGAAAGTCCAACACCTAATTTACTATTATTGATAGGGGTATTTAAAGAAACTGCATTGGTCACAGGAGCACCGTCTAATCCAACCCATTGGGTTCTGTGAAGGCCAAAAATGCTCATGACGCCTCTTGAACCAGCATAAGCCGGATTTATATTAATAGTGTTGTACATATACTGCGTGTATTGTGCATCTTGTTGCGCAAAACCTGCAAAACCTGCCAACATTAAAGCGAAAAATAAAAATTTTGTTTTCATTTATTTTGTTTGTTTAGTTCCAGGGACTTACATCCCTGGAAGTTAGACTTTATCTATTAATATATAGATAGCTTGCTTTTTCTCTAGATTTTCCATCAGCATCTACGTATTTAAGTACGTAGTAGTATGTTCCATCAGGCAATTCTTCTGATTTTTTAACTGTTGCTCGACCTTCTGATATTCCTCTGAATACTTTATTTGTATTATCATATCCTTGGGCATCGAATACTAAAACACCCCAGCGGTTATAGATTTCTACCGTATTATTTGGGTAACAATCAAGACCTTCAATCATAAAGAACTCATTTAGAGTATCTCCATTTGGTGATATTGCATTGTGTACGATGATCTCGCAAGGCGCTAAAACGATACATTCGTCATTTACATTCATGTTGACTTGAATAGTTCTAGGACAATCGCCATTAGCGATAACATAGCTCAATATGTAATCTCCAAGTGCAACTTGCGCAGGATTAAATGTACTTCCTTGCAATCCGCCTGAATTATTAGTATCAACCCATGTACCTGTTGTTTCTACTGAACCGTCAAGCAATGTGAACAAATCAATTGAAAGATCTTCAACACACAGTTCGCTAGGAATTGTTTGTGTTGGGCTTGTTATCGTAACATTTACAGTTTGTGTAAATGTATTAGAATTGCCACAGCTGTCAGATGCAGACCAAGTTCTCACGATAGTATAACCTGTTGCTGTCTGATTTTCAATCTGTTCATCAAATATAACATTTTCTACTGAAGAACAAGAGTCTGTAAATTGTAAAGCTGGCGCATCTGGAATAGCACTACAAACCACATTTATCGTTCCTTCAAAAGGAGTAATTAATGATGGAGCAGTATTATCTTCTACTGTGATGGTTTGGGTTGCTGAAGTTGTGTTTCCACATAAGTCAGTAGCAATCCAAGTTCTTGTTATCACTGAATCACCAGTACAAGCTCCATTCGCTGTAGTTTCTGTCATCGTAACTGTTGCAAGGCTACAGTTGTCAGTTGCCGTTAGAGTTACTGCTGTTGGAATTGCTCCACAAGCTACGGTAACGTCTGCCGGTACAGTCTCAACAAATGTAGGGGCTTGCGTATCGCTTACCGTTATTGTCTGGATATGTTCTGCAGTATTTCCGCAAAGGTCAGTAGCCGTCCATTTTCTTGTAAGCGTGTAGCTTCCGGCGCAGGCACCATCGGTTCTTGTCTCGGCAAAAGTCACAGTCGCGCTTCCACAAGCATCAGTCGCAGCAAGCGTGGCCGCAGCCGGGATATTGTCGCAAGACGCAGCCACTTCAGCAGCAGGCAGTGTTCCTGCAAATACAGGAGCCTGTGTATCGGTTACGGTTACTGTCTGAGTATGCTCGGCAGTATTGCCGCAAAGGTCGGTAGCCGTCCATTTTCTTGTAAGCGTGTAGCTTCCGGCGCAGGCACCGTCAGTCCTAGTCTCGGCAAAAGTCACCGTTGCAGTTCCGCAGGCATCAGTCGCTGTAAGTACAGCCGCAGCCGGGATGTTTCCGCAAGCAGCAGTTATGCTGGCAGCAGGCAATGTTCCTGCAAATACAGGAGCCTGGGTATCGGTTACAGTCACTGTTTGCGTATGCTCCGCAGTATTTCCGCAAAGGTCAGTAGCGGTCCATTTTCTTGTCAGGATATAGCTTCCGGCGCAAGCACCATCGGTTCTAGTTTCAGCAAAAGTTACAGTCGCACTTCCGCAAGCATCGGTTGCAGTCAACGTAGCAGCAGTAGGTACGTTTTCACATGAAGCCGTAATGTTTGAAGGCAATGTTCCTGCGAATACAGGGGCCTGGGTATCGGTTACATTCACTACTTGAGTGTGCTCGGCAGTATTTCCGCAAAGGTCAGTAGCCGTCCATTTTCTTGTAAGCGTGTAGCTTCCGGCGCAAGCACCATCGGTTCTTGTCTCAGCAAAAGTTACAGTCGCACTTCCGCAGGCATCAGTCGCGGTAAGTACAGCAGCAGCCGGGATGTTTCCGCAAGCAGCAGTTATGCTGGCAGCAGGCAATGTTCCTGCAAATACAGGAGCCTGCGTATCAGTCACGGTTACTGTCTGAATATGCTCGGCAGTATTTCCGCAAAGGTCGGTAGCCGTCCATTTTCTTGTAAGCGTATAGCTTCCGGCGCAAGCACCGTCTGTCCTTGTCTCGGCGAATGTTACAGTCGCAGTCCCGCAGGCATCGGTTGCAGTCAACGTAACAGCAGTAGGTACGTTTTCACATGAAGCTGTAATGTTTGAAGGCAATGTTCCTGCGAATACAGGGGCCTGGGTATCGGTCACAGTCACTGTTTGCGTATGCTCCGCAGTATTTCCGCAAAGGTCAGTAGCCGTCCATTTTCTTGTAAGCGTGTAGCTTCCGGCACAAGCACCATCAGTTCTAGTCTCGGCAAAAGTTACAGTCGCACTTCCGCAAGCATCAGTTGCAGTTAACGTAGCTGCAGCCGGGATATTGTCGCAAGACGCAGCCACTTCAGCCGCAGGCAGTGTTCCTGCAAATACAGGAGCCTGGGTATCGGTTACATTCACTACTTGAGTGTGCTCGGCAGTATTGCCGCAAAGGTCGGTAGCCGTCCATTTTCTTGTAAGCGTGTAGCTTCCGGCGCAGGCACCGTCAGTCCTAGTCTCGGCAAAAGTCACCGTTGCAGTTCCGCAGGCATCAGTCGCTGTAAGTACAGCCGCAGCCGGGATGTTTCCGCAAGCAGCAGTTATGCTGGCAGCAGGCAATGTTCCTGCAAATACAGGAGCCTGGGTATCGGTTACAGTCACTGTTTGCGTATGCTCCGCAGTATTTCCGCAAAGGTCAGTAGCGGTCCATTTTCTTGTCAGGATATAGCTTCCGGCGCAAGCACCATCGGTTCTAGTTTCAGCAAAAGTTACAGTCGCACTTCCGCAAGCATCGGTTGCAGTCAACGTAGCAGCAGTAGGTACGTTTTCACATGAAGCCGTAATGTTTGAAGGCAATGTTCCTGCGAATACAGGGGCCTGGGTATCGGTCACAGTCACTGTTTGCGTATGCTCCGCAGTATTTCCGCAAAGGTCAGTAGCCGTCCATTTTCTTGTAAGCGTGTAGCTTCCGGCACAAGCACCATCAGTTCTAGTCTCGGCAAAAGTTACAGTCGCACTTCCGCAAGCATCAGTCGCAGCAAGCGTGGCCGCAGCCGGGATATTGTCGCAAGACGCAGCCACTTCAGCAGCAGGCAGTGTTCCTGCAAATACAGGAGCCTGCGTATCAGTCACGGTTACTGTCTGAATATGCTCGGCAGTATTTCCGCAAAGGTCGGTAGCCGTCCATTTTCTTGTAAGCGTATAGCTTCCGGCGCAAGCACCGTCTGTCCTTGTCTCGGCGAATGTTACAGTCGCAGTCCCGCAGGCATCGGTTGCAGTCAACGTAACAGCAGTAGGTACGTTTTCACATGAAGCTGTAATGTTTGAAGGCAATGTTCCTGCGAATACAGGGGCCTGGGTATCGGTCACAGTCACTGTTTGCGTATGCTCCGCAGTATTTCCGCAAAGGTCAGTAGCCGTCCATTTTCTTGTAAGCGTGTAGCTTCCGGCACAAGCACCATCAGTTCTAGTCTCGGCAAAAGTTACAGTCGCACTTCCGCAAGCATCAGTTGCAGTTAACGTAGCTGCAGCCGGGATATTGTCGCAAGACGCAGCCACTTCAGCCGCAGGCAGTGTTCCTGCAAATACAGGAGCCTGGGTATCGGTTACATTCACTACTTGAGTGTGCTCGGCAGTATTGCCGCAAAGGTCGGTAGCCGTCCATTTTCTTGTAAGCGTGTAGCTTCCGGCGCAGGCACCGTCAGTCCTAGTCTCGGCAAAAGTCACCGTTGCAGTTCCGCAGGCATCAGTCGCTGTAAGTACAGCCGCAGCCGGGATGTTTCCGCAAGCAGCAGTTATGCTGGCAGCAGGCAATGTTCCTGCAAATACAGGAGCCTGGGTATCGGTTACAGTCACTGTTTGCGTATGCTCCGCAGTATTTCCGCAAAGGTCAGTAGCGGTCCATTTTCTTGTCAGGATATAGCTTCCGGCGCAAGCACCATCGGTTCTAGTTTCAGCAAAAGTTACAGTCGCACTTCCGCAAGCATCGGTTGCAGTCAACGTAGCAGCAGTAGGTACGTTTTCACATGAAGCCGTAATGTTTGAAGGCAATGTTCCTGCGAATACAGGGGCCTGGGTATCGGTTACATTCACTACTTGAGTGTGCTCGGCAGTATTTCCGCAAAGGTCAGTAGCCGTCCATTTTCTTGTAAGCGTGTAGCTTCCGGCGCAAGCACCATCGGTTCTTGTCTCAGCAAAAGTTACAGTCGCACTTCCGCAGGCATCAGTCGCGGTAAGTACAGCAGCAGCCGGGATGTTTCCGCAAGCAGCAGTTATGCTGGCAGCAGGCAATGTTCCTGCAAATACAGGAGCCTGCGTATCAGTCACGGTTACTGTCTGAATATGCTCGGCAGTATTTCCGCAAAGGTCGGTAGCCGTCCATTTTCTTGTAAGCGTATAGCTTCCGGCGCAAGCACCGTCTGTCCTTGTCTCGGCGAATGTTACAGTCGCAGTCCCGCAGGCATCGGTTGCAGTCAACGTAACAGCAGTAGGTACGTTTTCACATGAAGCTGTAATGTTTGAAGGCAATGTTCCTGCGAATACAGGGGCCTGGGTATCGGTCACAGTCACTGTTTGCGTATGCTCCGCAGTATTTCCGCAAAGGTCAGTAGCCGTCCATTTTCTTGTAAGCGTGTAGCTTCCGGCACAAGCACCATCAGTTCTAGTCTCGGCAAAAGTTACAGTCGCACTTCCGCAAGCATCAGTTGCAGTTAACGTAGCTGCAGCCGGGATATTGTCGCAAGACGCAGCCACTTCAGCCGCAGGCAGTGTTCCTGCAAATACAGGAGCCTGGGTATCGGTTACATTCACTACTTGAGTGTGCTCGGCAGTATTGCCGCAAAGGTCGGTAGCCGTCCATTTTCTTGTAAGCGTGTAGCTTCCGGCGCAGGCACCGTCAGTCCTAGTCTCGGCAAAAGTCACCGTTGCAGTTCCGCAGGCATCAGTCGCTGTAAGTACAGCCGCAGCCGGGATGTTTCCGCAAGCAGCAGTTATGCTGGCAGCAGGCAATGTTCCTGCAAATACAGGAGCCTGGGTATCGGTTACAGTCACTGTTTGCGTATGCTCGGCAGTATTTCCGCAAAGGTCGGTAGCGGTCCATTTTCTTGTCAGGATATAGCTTCCGGCGCAAGCACCATCGGTTCTAGTTTCAGCAAAAGTTACAGTCGCACTTCCGCAAGCATCGGTTGCAGTCAACGTAGCAGCAGTAGGTACGTTTTCACATGAAGCCGTAATGTTTGAAGGCAATGTTCCTGCGAATACAGGGGCCTGGGTATCGGTTACATTCACTACTTGAGTGTGCTCGGCAGTATTTCCGCAAAGGTCAGTAGCCGTCCATTTTCTTGTAAGCGTGTAGCTTCCGGCGCAAGCACCATCGGTTCTTGTCTCAGCAAAAGTTACAGTCGCACTTCCGCAGGCATCAGTCGCGGTAAGTACAGCAGCAGCCGGGATGTTTCCGCAAGCAGCAGTTATGCTGGCAGCAGGCAATGTTCCTGCAAATACAGGAGCCTGGGTATCGGTCACGGTCACTGTCTGGGTATGTACGGCAGTGTTCCCGCAAAGGTCAGTAGCCGTCCATTTTCTTGTAAGCGTGTAGCTTCCGGCACAAGCACCATCAGTTCTAGTCTCGGCAAAAGTTACAGTCGCACTTCCGCAAGCATCAGTTGCAGTTAACGTAGCTGCAGCCGGGATATTGTCGCAAGACGCAGCCACTTCAGCCGCAGGCAGTGTTCCTGCAAATACAGGAGCCTGGGTATCGGTTACATTCACTACTTGAGTGTGCTCGGCTGTATTGCCGCAAAGGTCGGTAGCCGTCCATTTTCTTGTAAGCGTGTAGCTTCCGGCGCAGGCACCGTCAGTCCTAGTCTCGGCAAAAGTTACAGTCGCACTTCCGCAAGCATCAGTTGCAGTTAACGTAGCTGCAGCCGGGATATTGTCGCAAGACGCAGCCACTTCAGCCGCAGGCAGTGTTCCTGCAAATACAGGAGCCTGGGTATCGGTTACATTCACTACTTGAGTGTGCTCGGCTGTATTGCCGCAAAGGTCGGTAGCCGTCCATTTTCTTGTAAGCGTGTAGCTTCCGGCACAGGCACCGTCTGTCCTTGTCTCAGCAAAAGTCACAGTCGCGCTTCCGCAGGCATCAGTCGCAGTTAACGTAGCCGCAGCCGGGATGTTTCCGCAGGCAGCAGTTATGCTGGCAGCAGGCAATGTTCCTGCAAATACAGGAGCCTGGGTATCAGTCACGGTTACTGTCTGAATATGCTCGGCAGTGTTCCCGCAAAGGTCAGTAGCCGTCCATTTTCTTGTAAGCGTGTAGCTTCCGGCACAGGCACCGTCTGTCCTTGTCTCAGCAAAAGTCACAGTCGCGCTTCCGCAGGCATCAGTCGCAGTTAACGTAGCCGCAGCCGGGATGTTTCCGCAGGCAGCAGTTATGCTGGCAGCAGGCAATGTTCCTGCAAATACAGGAGCCTGGGTATCAGTCACGGTTACTGTCTGAATATGCTCGGCAGTGTTCCCGCAAAGGTCAGTAGCCGTCCATTTTCTTGTAAGCGTGTAGCTTCCGGCACAGGCACCATCTGTCCTAGTCTCCGCAAATGTTACAGTCGCACTTCCGCAAGCATCGGTTGCAGTTAACGTAGCTGCAGCCGGGATATTGTCGCAAGACGCAGCCACTTCAGCCGCAGGCAGTGTTCCTGCAAATACAGGAGCCTGGGTATCGGTCACGGTCACTGTCTGGGTATGTACGGCAGTGTTACCGCAAAGGTCAGTAGCCGTCCATTTTCTTGTCAATATATATGATGACGGGCAGTTTCCGTCAGTCCTAGTCTCGGCAAAAGTTACAGTCGCAGTTCCGCAGGCATCAGTTGCAGTTAACGTAGCCGCAGCCGGAATGTTGTCGCAAGACGCAGCCAGTTCAGCAGCAGGCAATGTTCCTGCAAATACAGGAGCCTGCGTATCAGTCACGGTCACTGTCTGGGTATGTACGGCAGTGTTACCGCAAAGGTCAGTAGCCGTCCATTTTCTTGTCAATATATATGATGACGGGCAGTTTCCGTCAGTCCTTGTCTCGGCGAATGTTACAGTCGCGCTTCCGCAGGCATCTGCAGCGGTCAATACTGCCGCAGCAGGAATGTTTCCGCAGGCAGCAGTTATGCTGGCAGCAGGCAATGTTTCTGCAAATACAGGAGCCTGCGTATCAGTCACGGTCACTACTTGCGTGTGTACGGCAGTGTTCCCGCAAAGATCGGTAGCCGTCCATTTTCTCGTAAGGGTATAGCTTCCGGCGCATGCACCATCGGTCCTGGTCTCAGCAAATGTTACAGTGGCGCTTCCGCAGGCGTCTGCAGCGGTCAATACTGCTGCTGTCGGTATATTATTGCATGAAGCCGTTATGTTTGAAGGAAGAGTTCCATTGAATGTCGGAGCCTGCGTATCGGTCACGCTCACTGTCTGTGTGTGTACCGCAGTATTTCCGCAAAGATCGGTAGCCGTCCATTTTCTCGTAAGGGTGTAGCTTCCGGCGCATGCACCGTCGGTCCTTGTCTCGGCGAATGTTACAGTCGCGCTTCCGCAGGCATCAGTCGCAGTAAGCGTGGCCGCAGCCGGGATGTTTCCGCAGGCAGCAGTTATGCTGGCAGCAGGCAGTGTTCCTGCAAATACAGGAGCCTGGGTATCGGTCACGGTCACTGTCTGGGTATGTACGGCAGTGTTCCCGCAAAGATCGGTAGCCGTCCATTTTCTTGTAAGGGTGTAGCTTCCGGCGCATGCACCGTCGGTTCTTGTCTCCGCAAAAGTTACAGTCGCGCTTCCGCAGGCATCGGTTGCAGTAAGTACAGCAGCAGCCGGGATGTTTCCGCAAGCTGCCGTAATGTTTGATGGCAGTGTTCCTGCAAATACAGGAGCCTGGGTATCGGTCACGGTCACTACTTGTGTGTGTACGGCAGTGTTCCCGCAAAGATCGGCAGCCGTCCATTTTCTAGTAAGCGTGTAGCTTCCGGCGCATGCACCGTCGGTTCTTGTCTCAGCGAAAGTTACAGTCGCGCTTCCGCAGGCATCAGTCGCAGTAAGCGTAGCCGGAGCTGGGATATTATTACATGAAGCCGTTATGTTTGAAGGAAGGGTTCCATTGAATGTCGGAGCCTGCGTATCGGTCACGGTCACTGTCTGGGTATGTACGGCAGTATTGCCGCAAAGGTCGGCAGCCGTCCATTTTCTAGTAAGCGTGTAGCTTCCGGCGCATGCACCGTCGGTTCTTGTCTCGGCGAAAGTTACAGTCGCGCTTCCGCAGGCATCAGTCGCGGTAAGTACAGTCGCAGCCGGGATGTTTCCGCAAGCTGCAGTTATGCTGGCAGCAGGCAGAGTTCCTGCAAATACAGGAGCCTGGGTATCGGTCACGGTCACGACTTGAGTATGTACGGCAGTATTGCCGCAAAGGTCGGCAGCCGTCCATTTTCTAGTAAGCGTGTAGCTTCCGGCGCATGCACCGTCGGTTCTTGTCTCAGCGAAAGTTACAGTCGCGCTTCCGCAGGCATCAGTCGCGGTAAGTACAGTCGCAGCCGGGATGTTTCCGCAAGCTGCAGTTATGCTGGCAGCAGGCAGAGTTCCTGCAAATACAGGAGCCTGGGTATCAGTCACGGTCACGACTTGAGTATGTACGGCAGTATTGCCGCAAAGGTCGGTAGCCGTCCATTTTCTCGTAAGGGTATAGCTTCCGGCGCAGGCACCGTCGGTCTTTGTCTCGGCGAATGTTACCGTAGCGCTTCCGCAGGCATCAGTCGCGGTAAGTACAGCAGCAGCCGGGATGTTTCCGCAAGCTGCAGTTATGCTGGCAGCAGGCAGTGTTCCTGCAAATACAGGAGCCTGCGTATCGGTCACGGTCACGACTTGAGTATGTACGGCAGTATTGCCGCAAAGGTCGGTAGCCGTCCATTTTCTTGTAAGCGTGTAGCTTCCGGCGCATGCACCGTCGGTTCTTGTCTCAGCGAAAGTTACAGTCGCGCTTCCGCAGGCATCAGTCGCGGTAAGTACAGTCGCAGCCGGGATGTTTCCGCAAGCTGCAGTTATGCTGGCAGCAGGCAGAGTTCCTGCAAATACAGGAGCCTGGGTATCAGTCACGGTCACGACTTGAGTATGTACGGCAGTATTGCCGCAAAGGTCGGTAGCCGTCCATTTTCTCGTAAGGGTATAGCTTCCGGCGCAGGCACCGTCGGTCTTTGTCTCGGCGAATGTTACCGTAGCGCTTCCGCAGGCATCAGTCGCGGTAAGTACAGCAGCAGCCGGGATGTTTCCGCAAGCTGCAGTTATGCTGGCAGCAGGCAGTGTTCCTGCAAATACAGGAGCCTGCGTATCGGTCACGGTCACGACTTGAGTATGTACGGCAGTATTGCCGCAAAGGTCGGTAGCCGTCCATTTTCTTGTAAGCGTGTAGCTTCCGGCGCAGGCACCGTCGGTCCTTGTCTCGGCGAATGTTACCGCAGCGCTTCCGCAGGCATCAGTCGCGGTAAGCGTAACAGCAGTCGGGATGTTTCCGCAAGCTGCAGTTATGCTGGCAGCAGGCAGTGTTCCTGCAAATACAGGAGCCTGCGTATCGGTCACTGTCACTGTCTGGGTATGTACGGCAGTATTGCCGCAAAGGTCGGTAGCCGTCCATTTTCTTGTAAGCGTGTAGCTTCCGGCGCAGGCACCGTCGGTTCTTGTCTCGGCGAATGTTACCGCAGCGCTTCCGCAGGCATCGGTTGCAGTCAATACAGCAGCAGCTGGAATGTTTCCGCAAGCAGCAGTTATGCTGGCAGCAGGCAGTGTTCCTGCAAATACAGGAGCCTGCGTATCGGTCACTGTCACTGTCTGGGTATGTACGGCAGTATTGCCGCAAAGGTCGGTAGCCGTCCATTTTCTTGTAAGCGTGTAGCTTCCGGCGCATGCACCGTCGGTTCTTGTCTCAGCGAATGTTACCGCAGCGCTTCCGCAGGCATCGGTTGCAGTCAATACAGCAGCAGCTGGGATATTTCCGCAAGATGCTGTTATGTTCGAAGGAAGGGTTCCGTTAAATGTCGGTGCGTTTGTATCGGTTACAGTAATTGTCTGCGTGTGAGTTACGGTGTTACTGCATGTATCAGTAGCTGTCCATTTTCTTGTAAGGATATAATTTCCGGCACAGCTTCCGTTGGTTCTTGTTTCCAGCATTTTTACCATAACAGTTCCGCAATTATCAGTTGCCTTAAGGTCTGCAGCTGCTGGGATATTGTTACAAGATACTGTTACATTAGAAGGAAGAATCCCATCGAATGTCGGAGCAGTCGTATCGTTTATTGTAATTGTTTGGGTAAAATTGGCTGATGTACAATCTGTAGCTACAGTAAATACTCGAGTTACAATAGTAGGGCAGCTGCCTGTGCTAGTATCTCTATATGTTATAGTGTGTGCTAACCCAGAGTTTGATGTAGTTCCTCCAGCAGTTAAAAATTGCGCTAACGTAATTGAAACAGGTGTCTCGCTATATGCTAAAGGAGAAATACTGGTTCGGCTGCATCCTTCTATAGTACTATTAGATGGTCCTGTCAGATTAACAGATGGTTTTACAGTAACAGTAACTTGTGCACAAGAAGAGTTTCCGCAACTGTTTTCCCAACGTACATAATATGTTGTTGTTTGTGTTGGAGCTGCTATAGATAAGTTGTTTCCTGTACCGATTGATGTACCTCCGCAGCTGTCAGTATACCATTTTAAATTGGTACCCGATCCTCCAGTTGCAGACAGAATGATATTTCCGCCAGCATTAGAACAGAAATTATTGTTATTTACACTTGCAGCTGTTGGAGCCACAGGTTGCGCTCCTACATTTACCGTTACTTGATCAGTCGATGTACATTGTCCACTAGCATTTGTAACTGTAAGTGTATATGTTGTTGTTGTAGTCGGAGAAGCAATTGGGTTTGCGATATTATTAAAGTTTAACCCAGTAGATGGACTCCAGCTGTATACGACACCGCCGCTTCCGCTTAATTGTGTATTGCCACCAGGACAGATAGTAACATCTGGTCCAGCGTTTGCAACAATAGGAGTAGGGTTACCGATAGTTGTAGTACCGCTAATATTTGGCTTGCAGCTACCTGGGTCTTTTACAACTACCGTATAATTTCCAGGGGCTAAATTCGAAAATGTATTTATGCTTTGCCAGTTAGTGCCATTGTTGATAGAATATAAATAGCTTCCTGAACCTCCAGAAACGTTAACTGTCAACGTTCCGTTATTTTGTCCGTTACATTGCGCGTTGGTTGCATTAATCGAATTGAGTACAGCAGTTTCGTATATATTCATAGTCTGCGTAACATACACAACATCTGTCGAACAAGGGCAGCTTGTAATTGTTCTTACAATAAAAGTTTCACCATTATCTGAAATGGCATCTGCTATCGTAGTATAAGGAATGTCAACATACGTTGCATTTGCAGGAATTGTTACTTGCGTAGGGAAAGGTTGTCCGCCAGTTGTTTGAACATCGACACCATTTGTGAAGGTTCCTGACAAAAGCAAATTAACAACTAATGGCTGCGAAATATCGCTGCCTGTTCTTTGTACCCTGAATTTATTATTACATCCTTCAAAAAGGTTGTTCTGGTTCTCAATAAGGTTTCCGTAATTCGTAAGAATAATATTTTCAGAATTAAAACTTCTGGCACCCAAGAAAACACCAGAATCCCATTGCTGGTCTCTTGCATCACCGATACTCAGTTTGATTCTATAAGTTGAACAAGGAGTAACAGGATAAGTAGCGGTTAAGATAACAGTGTTCCCGTCAAATTGGGTAGTTGTTGAACCGTTAGCATTATTTGTATAGTATTGACCGTTTTCTGCTGGGAAATTAACGTTATCAACATTAGTTCCAGCTGAATGGATCGTATTGATAGAAATCGGTATATTGCTGCTTGGCAAAAGCGCAAGGTTGATGGCATTGTTTCTGTATGGACCTGAGATTCCAGGACCGCTTAAGAAAAATCCAAACGCATCATTATAGCTTGTTTCGCAATATTCTAGATATTCTTCAGAGGAAAAAACATATTTAAATTCTAGCGTATTTCCGGCAGGTACAAAATCAAATTCAAGAATAGAAGCATCCTTAATTGTTTGCCCAGAAATAGAAACCAAATCAGGATCGTTAGCAGCATCTACCATTTCATCTGATTTTCCGCCAGTATTGTTCGGACCCATTGCAGAAGATGCTTTTCCAGTAGTCAGCAATAATCCTTCCTCGATTGGGAAGGTAGAAGTTGCTTTATTGAAATAAGCCAATTGACGGTCACCCGGAGTTGCAGGCCAGCTATGGTTCTGCCAAGTGTAGGTATTATTGTTTCTTCGATAATATCCGAATCTTACATTGCTGGCAGACAGACATCCTGTTACAAAAAGATTTTTCACTAATTGTTCGGCTGTATAAGCATTGTAAGTAGCATTTTCGGCCACAGAAATAGATCCTGCAACGGCCAAAGTTTGGTACTCAAGTCCGCCTTTTGCCTTCTTTTCAGGAGTGTATGGAATGTTTGGCTTTGTAACCCTGGTATTAAAAAGTTCTTTTTGCTGAGCAAATGAATTCACAGACAGCAAAAGCAAAAAGGTTACTGTAACCAACTTGCAAGACATTGTTAACAAGGCGTTTAATCGGGCCAGTTTTTTTAAGCAGACATTTTGGTTTTTGGATATAAAAGTATGTGTAGCTTTTATATCCTCATGCAGCGTAAAATTTTTCATGTACGTATTTTTTTGGGTAAAATTTTTAAAGCGAGAACTTATTTTGGATAAAAAATAAGATTAGAAAATCACTTCAACGGGTAAAATTAGTATCTAGTTTTTGAGATAAACAATTTTATCCGTGAATAGCAGAAATAGTCGTTAAAGTATCATTATTGTATAATTTGCTCATAATTCGATTAGTTTTTTTTAGTTATTATTAATTTTATGGCTTGTTTATTGTTTTTTATTGAATCTAAAGCATGACAAAAAAGCCCAGATATTTGGACGACTTAGTGTTTTCGTTTTGAGGGAAATTTTGCAATCAGACTCAATAGAAAAACTTCAAGGTGGTATTAAGTTTTGCTATTCAAATTTTGTCGCTTGTGGTGAGCTTCTAAAGTTTTATGATTGACTTTTATAGGACGAATGTATATTAATAAATATTTAACTAATCCAAAACCTCAGTTTTTTCGATAAAAGTGCTTAAAAACTCTGTGAAGTAAACTTTTTTTTGTAATTTGTTCTTATAAATAGAAGTGTTTTTCGAGGTTTAACTAGTTTTAAAATTATCAGTACATGAAAAATTTGATATTAATACGACATGCAAAATCAAGCTGGAATGCCCCACTTCTAGACAAAGACCGTCCATTAGCGACAAGAGGAATGAATGATGCTCATTTAGTATCTATGGAAATTGGCGGACACCTGCCAAAAACATTTATCATATTGAGCAGCACTGCAAAAAGAGCCTCTGAAACGGCTATTATTTTTGCGCAAAATCTTTCCTGCCCAATCGAAAGCATCATTTTTAAGGATGAACTCTATACTTTTGACGAAAGGCAGCTGGAAAAAATTATAAAATCGTGTAATAATGATTATGACAATGTTATTCTTTTCGGTCATAATGATGCTATAACAAATTTTGTTAATAAATTTGGGAACGTTTTTATCGATAATGTTCCTACATCAGGATTTGTTTCTATCAATTTTCAGAGCAATGACTGGCAGTCGATCGATAAAGGCAAAACACAAAAAGTGATTTTTCCTAGAGATTTAAGAAAATATGATTCAACCAATTGATTACCGTTATATTGATCGCGAAAAAAGCTGGCTTGCTTTCAATGCCAGAGTACTCCAAGAAGCCGCCGATAAAAATGTACCTTTATTAGACAGACTCCGTTTTTTAGGAATTTTTTCAAATAATCTTGATGAATTTTTCAGGGTACGATTTGCCGCTATCCGCCGCTTGAGCCATTCTGGTATTTCAGGAGAGAAGCTTTTAGGAGGTATCAGTTCTCAGCAATTGGTTAAGGATATTACAGAAATCGTTATCCAGCAACAGTCCGAAAGCCTTAGGATTTTGAGCAATATTGAAAATGAACTCGAAAACGAAAACATTTTCATCATTAATGAGACCGAAATTTCTAGGGAACAAGAGAATTTTATAAAAGACTTTTTCATTCAAAAAGTAAGCCCGGCTCTAGTAACCATCATCTTGAATGATTTGGCTGAATTTCCGGTGCTGAAAGATACTTCAGGCTATCTTGCCATTAAATTAGTCATGACCAAGCCAAAAGCAATCACCAAGATTGTCGTAAAGGATACAGTGCTGAAAATCAAGAAGCCTAAAAAAGACGTGCGTTATGCCGTTATCGAAATCCCGAAAACGATAAACCGTTTTGTAGTACTTCCGTCGAGCAATAACAAGCAGTATATCATATTGTTAGACGATGTAATTCGATACAATCTCAGTAGCATATTCAATATTTTTGATTACGAAAGCATTTCGGC
This sequence comes from Flavobacterium sp. N2550, assembly GCF_025947265.1. Taxonomy (NCBI): domain Bacteria; kingdom Pseudomonadati; phylum Bacteroidota; class Flavobacteriia; order Flavobacteriales; family Flavobacteriaceae; genus Flavobacterium; species Flavobacterium sp. N2550. The sequence continues at coordinate 2,651,899 of NZ_CP110007.1, forward strand.
TCACATGATAAAAATTACCAGAGATGCCCAGTTGGATATCGATAGTGATTTGAGCAAGAGTTTGATGGAGAAGATTTCTTCGAGCGTAAAAGATCGTCGAATCGGAGAACCTGTTCGTTTTGTATACGACCAATCGATTGAAAAAGATACGCTGAAATTTTTCCTGAATAAGATGGGAATCGATTCTACCGACAGTATCATTCCTGGAGGAAGGTACCATAATCGCCGTGATTATATGGACTTCCCGAATCTTGGAAGATATGATTTATTATACCAATCGAATGTTCCGCTGCCCGTTGATGGACTTAGTTTGGAAGGAAGCATGCTTGAAAAAATTGCCGAAAAAGACTATTTGGTAAATGCACCTTATCAGTCGTTTTCCTATCTGATCAAATTCTTGAGAGAAGCTGCGCTTGATCCTAAAGTAGTTTCCATAAAAATCACTTTGTATAGGTTGGCAAAGAATTCCCAAATTATCAGTTCCTTGATCAATGCGGCAAAAAATGGCAAAAAAGTAACCGTTCAGATTGAGTTGCAGGCCCGTTTTGATGAAGCCAGCAACATTTCCTATGCAGAACAAATGCAGACTGAAGGTATAGAACTGATTTTCGGAATAAAAGGCCTCAAAGTCCACAGTAAAATATGTGTGATAGAACGCCTTGAAGAAGGAAAAGTAAAACGCTACGGACTGATTTCTACTGGAAACTTTAACGAATCCACAGCTAAAGTTTATACCGATGTAACATTATTTACGAGTCATTCTAAAATTCTAAAAGACGTTGCCAAAATCTTCGACTTTTTTGATATTAATTATAGAATACATCGCTACAAACACCTGATTGTTTCGCCACATTATACAAGAACGCGCTTTGAAAAGCTAATCGATAGAGAAATTGAGAATGCGTTGGCTGGAAAAGAAGCCTACATTAGCTTAAAAATGAATAGCTTGTCAGATTACGGAATGATTGATAAGTTATACGATGCGAGCAGGGCGGGAGTCAAGATTAGGTTGATAATTCGAGGGATTTGTTCCCTTATTCCTGGTATTCCTGGCATGAGCGATAATATTGAAGCCATCAGTATTGTAGATAATTATCTAGAACATTCTAGAGTATACATATTTGGAAACGAAGGCGATCCCGAAGTTTATATTTCCTCAGCAGATTTTATGACCAGAAATCTAGACGGAAGAGTAGAAGTTACCTGTCCGATTTACGATAAGAACATTAAACAAGAATTGATCGATACGTTCAATATCGGTTGGAAAGGAAATGTAAAAGTGAGGCTTCATTCCGAAAAATTAGACAATCTCTACAAAATGCGAAAAGATGACCGCGTTTTCAGGGCACAATTAGAAACCTACAATTATTACAGAGACAAGTTAGAAGTCATATCATCAGAAGAATTGACTCCTGGAACTGTAATCGAACCTAAAGAATAGCTATCACTTCTCAAGGTTCCATTTAAAAATGCTATAAAAGAATTTATGATTACGATAAAAAAATATGCGGCAATAGATATAGGTTCAAACGCAATGCGATTGCTTGTAGCAAATATTGTCGAGCAAAAAGGAAAAGAAACACAATTTAGCAAAAGTTCCCTTGTCCGAGTTCCGATTCGTCTCGGTCAGGATGCTTTCACGGTAGGAGAAATTACCGATGAAAATATCGAACGGATGATCGATGCCATGAAAGCTTTCAAGCTTTTGATGAAGGTACATAAAGTCGAAAAATATATGGCCTGTGCGACTTCGGCCATGCGTGAAGCTTATAACGGAAAAGAAGTCGTAGAACTGATCAAGAAAAAAGCGGATATAAAAATTGAGATTATCGACGGAAAAAAAGAAGCCGCAATAATTGCTTCTACAGATTTACATCATTTATTAAAAACCGATCAGACGTATCTTTATGTAGATGTTGGCGGCGGAAGCACGGAATTTTCGCTTTTTGCTGAAGGAAAGATCGTAGCTTCAAAATCATTCAAGATCGGAACGGTTCGCTTGCTGAATAATATGGTCAATGACATCGTATGGCAAGAAATCGAAAAATGGATCAAGCACGTGACAGAAGATTACGAGCAGATAAACATGATTGGTTCTGGCGGAAATATCAATAAAGTCTTTAAGATGTCAGGAAAACTGCAGGAAAAACCATTGTCTTATATGTATCTGAATTCGCAATTTTCTTTTCTTAATGGACTTTCGTACGAACAGCGAATTGCCGAATTAGGTCTTAATGCCGATCGCGCTGATGTCATTATTCCAGCGCTAAAAGTCTATCTGAATGCGATGAAATGGAGCGGTGCCCGTAATATTTATGTTCCAAAAATTGGACTGTCTGACGGTATAGTAAAAGCGATGTATTACAATAAAATTTAAAGGATTTGGTCTAGAAATCTAGATCAAAGGTCTTTCTTAAAAGATCCAAGCTCGGATTGATTTCATTCAATCTGTTGAATTTGTCTTGCGGCGTGAAAGCAAATTTATTTTCTACAGATTCGTTAACGATGACCTCAATTTGGATATCATAATTATGAAGTTTTCCACGTAAGTGGCCCAAAAGATCATGTTTTTCGGATTCAAATTCGATTTTTGAACCTTCATTAGGAAGTTCATGATAGATGGTAGTCCCTTTTAATTTTGGATCATTGATTAACAAGAGCGCTTCAAGAATTTTATAGCCTTTATCACCCAAACGCTGTGCATATTTGTTCCATTGCAAAAGCATGTCGGTTTCGGTAAAAGGCTCTTTTGGCAATTCAGCTTCATGTTTTACAATAGCACTATTTGCTTTTTCCAACTCGCGTTTCGCCTTAATACTAGAAAGTGAAAGTGCAGAAACTTTCGGCAAGTTATTCTCAACGGGAGTTTCGATTTTTGGAACAGTAGCTATTTCCTTTTCAGGCTGTTTTTCTTCAGTAGGAGCAGTTTTTTCAACAACAGGAACGGTCTCTACTTGAATGATTTCTGGAGATTTTACAGGAATTTCGAATACTCTTCCGTAGAAGTAGTTAGGAGGAATTATATATCCGTCAACTTTTTTTTTTCTCCATCAAAAGTGATAGAGGCCAATTGCATCAGGCAGAGTTCCACAAGCAAACGCTGGTTTTGGCTCGATTTGAATTTTAAATCACAATCGTTTGCCAAATCAATTCCTTTTAAAAGAAAATCTTGCGAAGCCTTTTGAGCCTGCAGTCCGTACATTTTTTGAGCTTGCTCGCCAGCTTCTAACAAAGCTAAAGTACTTGGTGTCTTTGAAACCAGCAAATCTCTAAAGTGAGAGGCAAGTCCAGCTATAAAATGGTGGCCATCAAAACCTTTAGAAAGAACTTCATTATATGCAATCAGCAATTCTGGAATCTTGTTTTCCAAAATCAGATCGGTCATATTGATATACGTTTCGTAATCCAGCACATTTAAATTCTCTGTAACCGCTAGACGCGTAAGATTGTTACCCGAAAAACTTACAACCCTGTCAAAAATTGACAAAGCATCACGCATGGCGCCGTCAGCTTTTTGGGCAATGATATGAAGCGCATCATCTTCGAAAGTAATTCCTTCGCTTTGCGCTACATCTGCCAAATGGTTTTTAGCATCTTTTACCGTAATTCTCTTGAAATCAAATATCTGACAGCGCGATAAAATCGTAGGAATGATTTTGTGCTTTTCAGTCGTAGCCAGAATAAAAATCGCATGCTTAGGCGGTTCTTCCAACGTTTTCAAAAAAGCATTGAAAGCAGCCTGTGAAAGCATGTGCACCTCGTCAATAATATACACTTTATATTGTCCGGTCTGTGGTGGGATTCTAACTTGGTCAATCAGGTTTCTGATATCGTCGACAGAGTTGTTTGAAGCCGCATCCAATTCAAAAACATTGAATGCAAAATCTTCTGTAGGATCGTCATAACCTTCTTGATTTATTTTTCGGGCCAAGATTCTGGCACAAGTTGTCTTTCCGACACCTCTAGGACCTGTAAAAAGAAGGGCTTGAGCAAGGTGATTGTTTTCTATGGCATTCAATAAAGTATTTGTAATAGCCTGCTGACCCACAACATCTTTGAATGTTTGCGGACGGTATTTGCGGGCTGATACAACGAAATGTTCCATAGAAATTTGACTGGAGGACAAATATAGTTTTAAATTTAAAGATTAAAAAGAAATTTTAAAATTAATCTTCGCACCTAAAATCGTTCCATATCGGGATGTAGCGTGATGTATTCTTCGGTTACTTTCTTGCCCATTTCATGGATAATTATGCCAATACACAAATCATTTTCAATTTCAAAAGCAATACCTGAATCAGCGTCATCATATAACTGTACAGCTTTTCCGTTGGCGTTATATTCTCCTACTATTTTTACTTTAGGGAAACCCTTTTGGATATCGTTTAGCGATTTTCCGATCGCAATTCCTTCCGAAGTTTTAAATTCAGGAGAAGTAATACGAATCTGCCGAATTACCTTTTCCTTCATTTCGGAATTTTTATATGTAGTGTAGATATTTAATTCCTTTTTTTGACCGTCTTTCGAATACCAAGTCGCCCAAGCTTTGCCCATAGCTGCATCGGAGAAATCGGGTTTTTCTAAAGATGAAAGTGTTTCGGCGTTTTGTCCTAATTGAGTAAGACCAATACTTTTCCCTGGAATGATGAGCTGTTTGCGGTCTATTATTTCTGGCGGAACGTATTTGACGATACTGTCGGAAGTTTTTTCAGTTTCAACAGCGGAAGCTTTTTTATCGGAACAAGATAGAAGACTTATTCCAATCAAAGCTAAAGCGATTTTTTTCATAATTGTATTTTTATTATCCTAAAACTTCAGCTATGGTTTCTTTTTTCAAAAGCCTTACTAATGCTTCTTCTTCAGGATTTAGCTTATTATTTTTGATATTCTTTTTCAGTTTGTAATTCCAAATCGAACCTTTTTCATACGAAGCGATAACAGTAGGATGGACGTAGTATTTCCTACAAACGGTTCTTGTATTGCCCAATTTTTTTGCCACGCAATCTACAACAGCCACGATGTTTCTTTTGCATTCTGTTTCGGTTTCAAACCGACCGATTTCCTGAAAAGCAAACAATGCATTCACGCTTCCGGCCCAAACTCTGAAATCTTTAGCCGTAAAATCTTCTTGCGTAATTTCTTTAAGATAATTATTGATATCGGCAGAACCAATTGAATGGTGTTTTCCTTCGTCATCATAATATTGGAAGAGTTCCTGTCCTGGAATTTCCTTGCATTTTTTGACGAGATTGGCCATTTTCCGACTCTGCAGGCTTATTTTGTGCGTGACGCCTTTTTTTCCTTTAAAGTCAAAATAGATGGTAGAATTAGAAAACTTGACATGCTTATCTCTTAATGTTGTAAGTCCAAAAGAACCATATAACTTCTTATAAGCATCATTTCCGATACGAATGTTGGTCATTTCTATAAGCTTTACGACCAAAGCCACGACTTTTTCATACGGAAGTCCTTTACGTTCTATATCCTTGTCAATCTGTTTTCGTATAATAGGAAGGGCATTTGCAAATCGTCTCAATCTGTAAAATTTAGACTGATTCCGGATCTTGTTCCAATTCGGATGATAGCGGTATTGCTTCCTTCCTTTGGCGTCGATTCCGGTGACTTGCAGATGCCCATTTTCATAGGGAGAAATCCAAACTTCTTCCCAAGCTGGGGGAATGACCAGCTTTTTTATTCTTTCGATCGTAAGCTTGTCCTTGACAGTTTTATTGTTTTCATCTTTGTAGATAAAAACATTATTCTTGTCTTTTTGGCGATAATAACCTTTATGTGTAGGAGACGAATACCGCAATCCGACAGCTTTCGCTGTTATCTTAGGGTCACTGCCTATTTTTTGGAGTTTTGCTTCTAATCGGTTCATGCTTTTAGTTGGAAGATTGTCTGCCTTTTATGACTAGCTCGTGTAATGTTTTTGCGGCTTCGTCTTCTGAAAAAGATAAATCCCCAGAAACATAGACTCCTTTTTCTCCTTTGTCTGATTTGATGCCATAAACGGTAGCTTCGTCTCCAGGATCGGAAGCTCCTTCATAGCGATAGATATGTACGATTTCAAAACAATCGCCACATTCTTTGATACGATCTGACTCTAAATTAAAATCTACTGTAAATCCTTTTTCAGCCAATTCTTCTAAGGCTTTAGAAACAGTGGCATAATGATACATTTGATGGTCCATGACTTTTTCTTTTATAGTTGGTTTTTATTATTTCTAATTTACAATTTATATTTTTCGCTACCTGCCAATAGAATGTTAATAGAGTTTACAAGATTATGAGGTGAAATTATAGTTATACTCTTTTAAAATAGAAAGCGAGCCACAATCTGAAATCTTATATCTCAAATCTTAAATTTATTATCTTACTTTTGCACCGCAGGCCGCCTTATCGCCGTCTTGAAAAAGAGGGAGGAAAGTCCGGGCACCATAGAGCAGCATAGCGGGTAACACCCGTCACCAAAAGCAGTTTTGGGAGGACAAGTGCAACAGAAAGTATGTACAGGTAATGCTGTAGTGAAACCAGGTAAACTCTATGCGGTGAAATACCAAGTATATCGGCATTTAAGGATTGCTCGTCCGTTGCCGAAGGGTAGGTAGATTGAGTTTGGCAGTAATGCCAAATCTAGATAAATGATAAGGATTCGCTTTCGCGGATACAGAACCCGGCTTATAGGCCTGCATTTTTTTGTTATAACTTCAGTTTAAATTCCAATCCGATATTCCGGATGCTTTCAATCGCGATTCTGGAATCTTCATTAAAATACTTTCGAAGTCGGCTGATAAAAACATCCATACTTCTTCCCGAAAAAAAGTCGTCGCTTCCCCAAACCGCTTTTAAGATTTCTTCGCGTTTAAGCAGCTGATTTTTATTTTTGTGTAAAAAGGAGATAAGAGCACCTTCTTTTTCCGTCAGTCTTTGAATAGAACCATTCATTTTTAATTCCAATCGCTGTGGATTAAAAGTATAATTGCCAATATGAATTTCTTCGGAAGAAATAGTATTCGTTTTCTGTTCGCTTCTCTTTAAGATGTTGTTCAAACGAAGAACCAATTCATCGGCTTCAAAAGGTTTTACGATATAATCGTCGGCTCCTAACTTGAGCCCTTTGATTTTGTCGTCTTTCAGTTTTCGGGCTGTCAGGAATACAAAAGGAACTTCAGGATTGATCTTGATGATTTTTTCGGTTAAGGTAAATCCGTCAATTTTTGGCATCATCACGTCGAAAATACAAATCTTGAAATCTTCTTTTTGAAAAATGTCTAAAGCCTCTTCACCATCTTTTGCCCAAAAAACTTCAAAATTATGGATGTCGAGATAGTGCTTTAAAATCATCGCAAAATCAAAATCATCCTCCGCTAAAAGTATTTTTCTTTTTATGTCTGACACGTTCCTGTAGTTTCAATAATAACCCTAAATCTTAAATCAAAAATCCTAAATCAAAAATCTCAAATCAAAAGTAGCTCCTTTCCCCAAATCACTGACCACATTAATGGTTCCCTGATGTGCCTTTATAATCTGGTCGACATAATAAAGTCCGAGACCCAAACCTTTAGCATCATGAAGATCGCCTTGTTCCACTCTGTAGAATTTATCAAATAGGAGGGAATGCTTGCTTTTTGAAATGCCGATTCCGTCATCGGAGATGCTTATTGAAAACTCATTATTGAGTAATGAAGCTTTGACAGCAATGTTTTTACAACCGTATTTTACGGCATTTTCCAAAACATTTGTTATTGCTGTTGTCAAATGGAATTTATCGAGATTGAGGCTGATTTTCTGCGTATCCAATTCTTTTGCAATTGAAATATCAGGATAGGCAATTTGGAAATCATTGATGATCGAATTCAAAAAATCGGGCATTGGTACTTTTTCTTTGTGAAGCTCGAATTCTTCATAACCCAAAGAATTGGTCATTACCTGGTCGATCAAATTCTGCAATCGGTTATTCTGACGATTGATTGTTCCTAAAACAGTAGAAAAAGTCGCATCATTTTCCCGAATTTCTTTTCTTTCTAGAATTTTCGTTGAAACAGAAAGCGTTGTCAAAGGCGTTTTTAATTCGTGGGTGATGTTGTTAATAAAATCGGTTTTGATATCGCTGATTTTTTTCTGTTTGATTAGTGCTTTTAATGCAATCACAAATAAAGTAATTAAGGTCAATATCGAGAAAATAGCCAATACCAAAAGTAGCGTCATTCTTTTCAAAACGATAAATTCCCAGTTTTTGATGGAGACATATAAAGTGTCTTCAGTCAAAAGTTTATAATCAGAACTTAATTCTTGCTTTTTCAATGAACCGCTAGTCGTTCCGACATAATTCCGAATCAAGAAAGCATCGTCTAAGGAAGCCAAATCACCATATAACTTATTTTCAATAAAAGGCTTTTCGGCAAAAATAGTATCGGCTTCTTTTGTCGCGTCATAAATGACAAACTTGTCCAAGACAATGGCAAAGTCTATGGTCAAATCTGGAATCTCATTTTGGAATTCTTCTTGCAGTTTTCGAGTCAGTTCGCTTTTGAATTCGTTTTGCAGTAAAGCATTTTTGATGTGAAAACGAGTGCTTTTATCCCGAATATAATTTTCAGCAAGCTGTTTGTATAACAAGTCTTTTTTGTTGAAAATAGTCGTATCGATGTCACTGTAATCATTTGTTATCTTGGCAATTTTTGCCTTGATCTCTGAACGGAATTGCTCGACCTTATATTCATAAGTCGTTTTCACCAGATAATATTGTATGGCAGAAAGCACGACTAAAATAACAGCCGAAAATCCTATCAATAAGTTTATCTTTTTCTTCATGTTTAATGAATTACAAGCCAAAAATAAGCGATTTCTTCTTAAAAATAGACATTAACCCAGCATTAACCCAGCATTAACTTTCGCAATCTGTTTTTGAACCAATTTTGCTATAAACAATCGAATGACAATGCCAACTAAAATAATAATGCTAGTTATGTTACTATTCTCAAAAATCTATTCGTATTCTCAAAAAGTTCCAGAAGATTTCGGCTACAGGCACATCGCTATGAAGTATCAAGACGACCCCGTTGATATTATTGTTATTTCAAAAAAAGGAGAAGAAAAGATTGCCAAGCCGATTTTCTTTTTCTGCCAAGGAAGCCTGCCTCAGCCGGTCGTGAAATATGATGAAAAAGGATTGTTCAGTACGTTGCCGTTTGATGAAAATCCGTTTCTAGAACACTATCATATCGTTATTGTCGGAAAACCATTTATCCCGATAATTTCGGATGTAAATAAGTTAGGTCCCAATTATATATACCTAAAAGACATTGAAAAGGAGATTGCTCCGAAAGGATATACCGAAAGGAATTATTTAGATTATTATGTATTCCGGAACAATTTTGTGTTGAAGCAGCTAGCTAAAGAACGCTGGGTGAAAGGCAGAAAATTAGTCGTGGCAGGACATTCTGAAGGAAGTACAATTGCTTCAAAAATGGCTTCGATTAATAAAAAAATCACACATTTGATTTATTCTGGCGGCAATCCTTACGGAAGAATTATGAACATTTTGGCGCAAAGCAGAAGTTTCGACAATGATTCTATAAACGAAGGAAATAATACGATCGAATATTGGAAAAAAGTCGTGGCACATTCTAATGAAGTTACTGCAACAAATGGAGATTCGTATAAAACAACCTACAGTTTTTCGTTACCACAAAAGGAAAATCTGATGAGCTTGATGATTCCAGTCTTGGTTTGTTACGGAACAAAAGACTGGTCGGCTTCCTTCAATGATTTATTCCAGATTGAAGCCATTCGCGAGAAAAAAGACAATTACACTTTTAAAAGTTATCTGAATCTTGAACATAATTATTTTCCGATCAACAATGATGGAACAGTCAACCAAGAAATCTACAATTGGGATACGATAGCCGCTGATTGGTTAAAATGGCTTCATACTTTATAAGATGAGATATACTATACTTTTAGTTGTCCTAGCTTTGGCTAGCAGTAGTTCTTTTGCCCAAAATACAACGGAAAACGATACTTTAAACCAGATGGATGAAGTCGTGATTGAAGGAAATACCAAGACTTTTATTTATAAAAACGGAAACATTAAAGTTGATGTGGCAAATTCTATTCATAAGACTGTTCCGAATACTTTAGATCTCCTGTCAAAACTTCCAAAAATCCAATTAAGCCCAGATCTAGAAAAAATCTCGGTTATAGGCAAAGGAACTCCATTGATTTATATCGGCAATCAGAAAGTAGAAATGAACGACCTGAAAGCTTTGTCTGTGGAAGATATTAAAACGATAGAAATCATTGACAATCCATCGTCTAAATATGAAGCTGAAGGCCGATCGGTTATTCTCATCACCAGGAAATTAAGTAAAAAGGAAGGTTGTCAGCTTGTTTTTTCTGAAACGGCAGCGTTTAAAAAGAAGTTCAACAATTATTTAGGAGTAAACTCCAGCTTGAAATTAAGCAAGACCAAATTCAAAGCAAATTTCAATTATAATAAATTAAATCCTTGGGAAAGCAACGGCAGCGATTACAGGATTCCGAGCAGCAATATCGAATCCGATTATCTCGTTGCAGGTTATACAAAACGCGATAAATATGTTTTTGGAGCAGGAATTTACCATCAGATTAATGAAAACGAAGATTTTTCGTTGACGGCAAATGGAAATTTTAAAAAAGATGATTTTGATTTTTCTACTACGACGCGTAGTAAAATTGATGGAACAGAAAATAACATTAAGACTTTAGGAAAAACCAAAGGCGATGAAGGATTTATCAATTCCTTTCTCAATTACAATAAAAAGATAACCCAATGGGACGCTTCTGTTTTTGCCGGATTACAGTATTCCAATTACAATTCAGTATCTGCTAATAGTTCATCAAATAATTATAATGAAACAGTGTATCAGCCTTTCCAGAAATTGAATGATGATTTTAATGTAAATGTCTTTGCTGGCCGAATTGATTTTGAGAAAAAATTCCATAACGAAATAAAACTAGAATTAGGAACCCAATATTCGTCAGCCGTTGCAAATACGAGTCTTGATATGGAGAATTTTGAACAGAATCTCAATCTAAATTCAAAATACAGGCTCAAAGAGAAGAATACAGCAGCATATGCTCAATTGTCAGGAACGCTTATGAAGATGTCTTGGACGGCAGGAATTCGAGCAGAGAACACCATAATTTCAGGCCGCTATGCGGATGAATCAGCAGCTTCTATTGATAAAAAATATACCAATCTTTTTCCAAAAGCCCAGATAACAATTCCTATAGACAGCACAAAAACGTTAAGTTTCAATTACGCCAGAAGCATTTCTAGGCCTGATTATTCCTCTACAAGCCAAGGTTTTACATATATCAATCCTTATTTTGCCTTTTCTAGCAATATCAACTTGAATCCGGCTATTACTAATGAAATTGCGGCTAACTTCCAGTACAAAGACAAATCATTAAAGTTCGCCTACTTTGAAAATAGAGATGTAATCAACTACGGATTTTTATATGACGAACCGAAGCATTTATTGTTATACAGGCCAGAAAATTTTGATAAAGAAACAGGATATACTCTTGAAGCTACACTGCCTTTTAGCCAGGGATTCTGGACTTCAGCAAATACGGTTAGCCTTATTTTAAACAAGATTCAAGATGCCTCTGCTGTTGTAGGAAGTGCCAAGCCGTATGCGTACTATTATTCCAATCATGTTTTTAAGTTCAAAAATGAATGGCAGTTTTCGTTGACAGGCTGGGGACTCACAAACCGGAATGAAGGCGTTTTCCAAAGAAATTCTTTTTTCTTAATGGATATGGCGGTTTCAAAGACTTTTTTCAAGAACCTTTCTTGTACTATAAATTACAATAATGTTTTTAAGAACAGGTCGTTTACTGAAAATTTTGAAGTCAGTAAAGTGAATTCTAGAGCTATTTTCTTTGTTGACAATTGTGAATTCTCAATAGCAATCCGATATACTCTAGGGAAAGTAAAGGATTCGATTTTTAAAGAAAAAGAAGTAAACGAAAATTCAAGTAGGATAAAGTAATGCCACAGATTCACACATCAATCAATCAGAAAACAAACAGTTAACTCGTGAATTCGTGGGTTGCTCTATCTTAGCCTTCTTCTGTAGCGTCGATTTCATTTTTTACTTCTTCGTCATCATCACCATTCATCTCAAAAAATGAAAAAATGGAACCGCCATAACTTTTCTTAAAAGAAAAATTGATCATGTGGTCCAGCTTTGTGTATTTTGAATGCTCGATAATCATCATTCCGTCTTCTTGCAGAAGTTCGTTTGCAAAAATAAGCTCGACCAATTTTTCAAAAGTAGCTTGATCTAGGTTATACGGAGGATCGGCAAAAATAATGTCGTATGAACTTTTGTTCTTTTCCACAAATTTAAATACGTCGCTTTTGATGCAGGCAATATTAAAATCAAATTCATCGGCTGTTTGCTTGATGAATTTTACGCAACCAAAATCGCCGTCAACGCAAGTAATATTGTCGCTGCCGCGTGATGCAAATTCATAGCTGATATTTCCAGTACCTGCAAACAGGTCTAAAACTTTTAATCCTTCGAAACTAAAATAATTGTTCAATACATTGAACAATGCTTCCTTGCTCATGTCTGTCGTTGGACGGACTGGCAGGCCTTTGGGTGGAGAAATTCTTCTTCCTTTATATTTCCCGGATATGATTCTCATTTATGAATTGAATAGTATAAAATATTTTAAATTTTCTGCTGTTGAAAAATCGTTGTGCTTTTGCGTATGAAATACATTCATTAGCGACACATTTCTGATATATCGGTAGGCAATCTTAAACAGGTCACTTTCTTCTGAAATTTCTCCCAGAAGCTGTAATTTCAGACTTTCAGGATTCAGCTTTAGCTGTTCGGCTGTAAAAAGTATATAGTAGATAAAATCCTCTTTTGTCTGGTATTCGAAAGAATTAAACAGTAACAGTTTTTGATTTTCTATCACAATAATCTCAAAATGTTCTTTTCCAACATGGACAAATAGCTGCGTTTCCGAAACATTTTTTGAGCTCTCTAAAAGCTTGGCAACTAAAATACTGTTCACGTGCAAATATTCAAAACTATCAAACTGATCCAGCAGATAATTGTTGAAATTCACATACGGAATGTAGACATTCACCATATCAAAAGGCTCTAAAGCGTCAAAAGCAAAAAAATCAGATTCAAAAACTTTTGTACTGTATTGCAGGTAGCTTCCCAAATAATTTTCATCAAATAGGGCTTTTGGCACAAATGCAGAAAGATTATTTTCGTGAATGACTACCACTTCGTCATAGGTTGTTGTGAGCTCTCGATGGTTGACAAAAGCCTGCCAATAGTGGTCTTCAACCTTGATTGATTTTTCAAAATCATTAAAGTCCACTTCTTTTACGAACAAAACAACCTGATTCAGAGTGTCAAAACAGCAAAACCGAAATCCATTCAAAGATACTTGAATCGAAAGTTTTCTGTATTTTTTTTCTGTTATGTTTGTGTTAGCCGACATTGAATTTTACTGATGTTCGCAAACTTACAATTTTTTGCGTCATGCTCTCATATTTATAAAGCAAAACTTGTCTTAAAGCTATAACTTTACACCAAATAACAAACCATGAATACGGCACTTTTCTACAAAACTCTAAAATCAAAGTTTCCTTTTAATCCTACGGTTAAACAGGATATTTTTTTCCAGAAAATTGCTGAATTTTTGACCAATACCAAACAAGACGAAATCTTTGTACTGAAAGGATATGCTGGAACCGGAAAAACAACCGTGATTTCAACGTTGGTCAATAACCTTACTGAGATAAATAAAAAATATGTGCTTCTGGCGCCAACGGGTCGTGCGGCGAAAGTTATTGCCAACTATTCTCAAAAGCCAGCGCATACGATTCACAAGAAAATCTATTACCCGAAAACAAAAGCAGGCGGAGTCAGTTTTACGACACAGCAGAACAAGCACAAGAATACTATTTTTATTGTCGATGAATCTTCGATGATTTCAGATTCTAGCAACGAAACGAGTATTTATGAAAATGGTTCGTTGCTCGACGATCTTATTTATTATGTGTATTCTGGAACCAACTGCAAGATGATTCTTTTGGGTGATACCGCGCAGCTGCCGCCTGTAAATCTTGATATTTCTCCAGCGCTTGACATTGACTTGCTCAATAGGAACTATAATATGGAGGTTTCTCATATCGAATTTGACGAAGTGATGCGTCAGGAAGAGAATTCTGGGATTTTATTTAACGCCACAGAACTTCGTGAACAGCTCAACGATGACTTCTTCGAAGATTTTAAATTTGATGTAAAACATTTCAAAGATATTGTACGGCTGACAGACGGTTATGATATTCAAGATGCGATTCATGGAGCGTATAGCAATTACGGATTGGAAGACACCGCATTTATCGTACGTTCAAACAAAAGGGCCAATGCTTACAATCAGCAGATCAGGACTAGGATTCTTGATAAGGAAAGCGAACTTTCGACTGGAGATTTCCTGATGGTCGTAAAAAATAATTATTTTTGGCTCAAAGATTCCACCGAAACCGATTTTATTGCCAACGGTGATATCATTGAAGTGCTGGAAATTTACAAGATACAAGAATTATACAGTTTTAAATTCGCGACTGTAAAAATAAGAATGGTAGATTATCCAAACCAAATTCCTTTTGAAACAGTATTGATTTTAGATACTTTGACCAGCGAATCGGCGTCATTGACTTATGACGAATCCAACAGACTGTATCAAGAAGTAATGCTGGATTATGAGGACGAAAGAAGCAATTACAGGAAATTTCAAAAAGTAAAAGAAAACAAGTATTTCAATGCGTTGCAGGTGAAATTTTCATATGCAATTACCTGTCACAAATCGCAAGGCGGCCAATGGAATACGGTGTTTGTTGAACAGCCTTATTTGCCAAACGGAATTGACAGGGATTATATCCGCTGGCTATATACGGCAATTACGAGAGCAAAAGACAAGTTGTATTTGATTGGTTTTAAAGATGAGAATTTTATAGAGAGTTGATGGGTTTAGTTGATAGGTTATAGTTGATAATTGATAGCCATAAATCATAAATTTTAAAACGATAATTTCAAGTTAATGAAAATAATAGCAGTTATTCCAGCGCGTTACGCTTCAACACGATTTCATGCCAAGCTCATGCAGGATTTGGGAGGGAGGACCGTAATTACAAGAACCTATGAAGCAGCGGTTTCTACCCATCTGTTTGATGATGTTTTTGTAGCAACTGATTCCGATTTGATTTTCAATGAAATTGTTTCCAATGGAGGCAAAGCCATCATGAGCAAAAAGGAACATGAATCTGGAAGCGACAGGATAGCTGAGGCTGTTGAAGATTTAGATGTTGATATTGTTGTAAACGTGCAAGGCGACGAGCCTTTTATCAATAAAGAACCGCTCGAAAAGCTTTTAGATGTTTTTAAAAATGATGCGTCACATCAGATTGATTTGGCTTCTTTGATGCGTGAAATAAAAGATAAGGAAGAAATTGCAAATCCCAACAACGTAAAAGTAATTGTTGACCAAAGCGGATTGGCATTATACTTTTCGCGTTCTGTAATTCCATATCCAAGAGATGAAAATGCAGGTGTTCGCTATTTTCAGCATATCGGTATCTATGCTTTTAGAAAACCAGCACTGTTGGATTTTTATAGCCTTCCAATGAAATCTTTAGAAGCTTCAGAAAAACTAGAACAGCTTCGCTATCTCGAATACGGCAAGAAAATAAAAATGGTCGAAACTACACATATCGGAATCGGAATTGATACAGCTGAAGATTTAGAAAAAGCGAGAAAGTTAGTGTAGCTATTTTTTCTCTAAAATAATCAGCTCATTGTGTTCTTCGACTCTTGGAATCGTTCTGGCGGTATATAATTCGATATTTACGTTTTCCAGGTATTTTTTATTTCGCAGGTTGTCTTTGTCGGAAAGACACATCGTATTGAAAAGAATGATTCCTTTATCCTTTAAAAGAAAACAAGTACGATTTTGGAAAAATTCTTCGAAAAGAAAATTAGGCATGGTCGTATCTTGAAAAATATCAATAATAATCAGATCGTATTTATTTTTGGTTTTCAAGACAAATTCAAAAGCATCATCAATGACGATTTCCAGATTAGAAATTTTGTCGAGATTAAAATAAGAGTTGGCAATTTTTATTATTTCGGGATCAATTTCTACGCCTGTAATTCTTCCTTTAAACTTGATTTCTTCAGTTAAAGTTTTGATTACGCTTCCGCCTGCAACTCCTAGAACAAGAACATGTTCCATTTTTAAGACCGCCTTAAAACCAATACTTTCTAACCCTTTACGGAGAATTCTCTGCAGGCTTCCGTAGGAGTAATTTGTGTTTTTAGAATCTAATACCAATTCGCCATTAGTCCATGTGATTTCTAGATTTTTACTCACGGATGATTTTTGCTTATGGATATTTATGGGGATGATGTAGCTGAATAATCGTTTTAGCACAAAATTTATTTTGCCCAAAAATAAGGATAAATGTTACATTTACAGAAAATAATACGGCATGAAGCGCTTTATTTATAAAATTATTTTTTTCAATATGATGGGATGGCGCATCAAAGGAAAGATGGATCCCGAAATCAAGAAATGTATAATTATAGTGGTGCCTCATACTAGTTGGCATGATTTTTATATTGGTCTTTTTGCTAGAGGAATAATCGGTCTTGAAATGCATTATGTTGCGAAAAAAGAACTTTTCAAATTTCCATTCGGATTTTATTTCCGATGGATGGGAGGGGCGCCATTGGACAGAAGTTCCAGACAAAATACTGTAGAAGCCATTGCCGAAATTTTTAAAAAAAGAGCAATTTTCCGATTGGCCATTGCCCCAGAAGGAACCCGCAAAAAAGTTTCAGATTGGAAAACAGGTTTTTATTATATCGCACTAAAAGCAGAAGTTCCCATAATTCCAGTTGCTTTTGATTATTCAAAAAAAGAAGTCATACTTCATGATGCTTTTTATCCTACAGGCGATATACAAAACGACTTCTTATCGTTGAAAAATAACTACAAAGATGTGGTAGGAAGAATTCCAGAATACGGATTTGAAGTTTAAATAAAACCATACTCTATTTTTTTTCGTAATTAAGGTTATGTCCAACCATTTAATAACCAAAAAATTATGAAAAAGAATTTATTTTTAACTGTATTGTCATTTGGAAGCCTAGGATTTGTCTCGTGTACAAGTGATGACGATTCTAGTGGAGGCTCTAGTACACCGCAACTTGAATTATTTGCTTCAAGCAATACCAGCGGAACGATTACTTATACCGATTTATTAGCGTCAATGCCTACAGCCAGAGCTTTTACTACAGGTTCGGTAGATGCTGATGGTATTTATTTTGATGATGATCGCGATGAAGTAATTATCGCTTCAAGAACAAACAACAGGCTAGAGGTTTATGGAAACTTCAGGAATACATTGCTGACGCCCGTAACATCTTTAACGATGACGGCAAGCAGTATGACTGGCGATTTTACCAATGCTAGAGAAATTGCTGTAGATGGAAGCAGGGTAGTTGTCGTGCAAGACCAAGCCGAAATAAATGGAAATGTGAATAAGCTTTTTGTGTATCAAAGAACTTCCACAGGATTTGCGCTAGAAAAAACATTTACTATCGGCTTTAAGCTTTGGGGAATCGATATCGAAGACGGAAACTTGTACGCTGTAGTTGATCTTACCGGAGATATTGCTGTCTTCAATTCTGTTTTTTCAAAACCAACAGGGGCGCTGTCGCCAGACAAAAGAGTCACTATCGAAGGATTAACCAGAACGCACGGAATTACCTATTCTGATGATGATAACACGATGATTTTAACAGATGTAGGTTTAGCTACTTCAGCTACTGATGGAGGTATTATCGTAATTGAAAATTTCAATTCTGTTTTTTCTTCTACAGCATCTGGAGGAACTATTTCCTTGTCCAATCAGAAAAGAATTTACGGTCCGAATTCATTATTAGGAAACCCAGTAGATGTTTCTTACGATGATGAAACAAATAAGATTTATGTAGCTGAAAGGCTTAACGGTGGAGGACAAGTATTAAGTTTTGCTTATCCAACAACTGCTCAAGCAGATGCTACACCATTAACAGTAAGATTAGAACCAGGTGTAACCGGAATATACTTAAGAAGGGATTAAACTTTGTGTTTGTTTTATTGGTTTGGAAAGCCTTAGCTCTTGTGGTGAGTTAAGGCTTTCCGTTTTTTATACGCTATTGAGGCTGGTATTCTTTAAAAGTTCCATTTTTATAGAAGATAATAATTCTTTCTACTTTATCATCGTTGGAGAAGTTCACGGGATAAAGCGCATCTTTCTTAAAATCAGATTGATTTTTATGCTCAGTCGGATTTAAAATAGGAGCGTGGACTTCTGACTGAGGATTGTTGTTTTTTGGAAAATCTCCTTTTCCGTTTAAAATCCAATACAAATCTACTTCGGGAAAAACTTCCAAAATTTTTAATATAAAATCAAGGCTAGGTTTGTTTCTTCCGGACAAAAGATGTGACATGCTCGAGCGCTGTACGCCAATTTTATCAGCAAAGGAAGAAGCAGTAAGGCTATAATAGTCAAGTATTTTTTCTAGCCTTTTTATGAAATCTTCAATGTTTACCATTGTGAATTTGTTTTTAAAGAAATAAGAGTTACAAATGTAAACATAATAATGATTCTGAGGTAGTTTACAATTGTAACCGAAATAGAAATGCAACAATACAGCTTTAATTAAACATATATAAGTAATTGAATGAATGTAATTTAATTTATTATTTGTAAGATAAAATAGCGAATGTTAAAGTTTGTACAAAAGTAAACTATTCAGCCATACTTAATTGTTTACATAGTTAAACTACAGCGGTAAAAAATCAATTTACAATTGTAAAAAATAAGATGTTTACTTTTGTAAATCTAAATTTTCAACAATGGATTTCGAAAAACTCTTCAAGGATAGTAAGGAAGAATCATTATATGGTAGATATATAACTCTTGAAAAAATAGAGCCGTTGCTGAAGGCCCTAAACAAAAATAATAACCTACATATAATTGGACAATCTGTCTTAGGAAATCCAATTTATTCCTATACAATTGGAACCGGCAAAACCAAAATACTTTTATGGTCGCAGATGCACGGGAATGAAAGCACAACTACAAAGGCGCTTTTTGATTTATTAAAATTGCTGAATAGTAATTCAGATTTTGCAGCTGAGTTGTTGAAAAGTTTTACTCTTTTAGCTATCCCAATGCTTAATCCTGACGGTGCAGCAAGCTATACCCGAATAAATGCCAATGGAATTGATCTGAATCGAGACTTTCAAGAACTGACACAGCCCGAAAGTCAGTTGTTAAGGAAGGTCTATGAAGATTTTAAGCCCGATTTCTGCTATAATCTCCACGATCAGCGTACAATATTTGCCGCTGGAGATACTAATAATCCAGCAACAGTTTCCTTTTTAGCGCCTTCTTTTAATGAAGCAAGAGACGTTAATAGTGTGCGTGAAAAAGCAATGGAGGTAATCGTTGTAATGGATGCTGTCTTGCAAGAATTTATTCCAAACCAAGTAGGGCGGTTTGATGATGGATTCAACCTAAATTGTGTCGGTGATACTTTTACCTATTTAGGAGCGCCGACGATTTTGTTTGAAGCTGGACATTATCAAGAAGATTACCAGCGAGAAAATACGCGAAAATTTATTTTTATTGCGCTTGTTTCAGGATTGAAATTCATTTACGAAAACGATATAGTTCGTAACGAAACAAATAAATATTTCAATATTCCTCAAAATAAACCTATTTTTTATGATTTGATTTATAAAAATATCAAAATTCGCTATGATAATAAACAAATTATTACGAATTTTGCAATTCAATTTTCGGAAGTTTTAGATAAAGGCGAGATAAAGTTCGTGGCTGTAATTGCTGAAATCGGAGAATTGCATCACAATTTCGGACATTTTGAATATGATGCTGAAGGTGCTGCATATTCTGATCAGAATGATAATATTCCGAAATTAGGTCAAAAAGCTGATTTTTATTTATCAGAAAAAGTTAAAATTGTTAATGGATTGCCAAATGTTTAACGATTTACTTTTTTTATTGAAAAAAAATTAATTTTTTTGTAGTCGAATTTGAAAACAAATACAAACATAAAATTATATGAATAAGTTTCGTTTAGATGAAGTTGATCATCAGATATTAGATATGCTGATTGACAATACAAGAGTTCCTTTTACAGATATTGCAAAAAAATTATTAATTTCTGCAGGAACAGTTCACGTGAGAGTTAAGAAAATGGAAGAAGCTGGTATTATCATGGGCTCTTCTTTGACGTTGAATTACGAGAAATTAGGATATTCTTTTATTGCATACGTGGGAGTTTTTCTTCATAATACATCACAAACTAAGTTTGTCTTGGAAAGAATCAACGAAATTCCTTTTGTGACTGTAGCTCATGTTACTACAGGAAAATTTAATATTTTCTGTAAAATCCGCGCAATGGATACAAAACATGCTAAAGAAGTCATCTTTATGATTGATGATATTGAAGGTGTTTACAGAACAGAAACAATGATTTCTCTTGATGAGAGCATCAACGATAAAAAACGTCTGATGCACACTATCTTCAAGGATATGTAATCTTTTGATAAAATATTTTTTAAGACCCTCTTGTGAAAACTTGAGGGTTTTTTTATTAATTTAAGGCAAAATTATTGAAATGTATACATCCCCAAAATTAGAAAGATTTGAAGAAAACGTACTTGCTAAGTATCAGATATACAATAGTATTTTAATTACCCTTCCGTTTGACAATATTGGCAATACCGGAATCTTGTTGCCGCTTTTTGCCGAGGTCTGTGAATCCGGCTTCAAAAAGCAATGGAAGCCGCAGCAGATAATCGACTATTTTTCTGAAAAATACCTTGATAATGCCTCTGAAAAAGAAAAAATCGATCTGATGTTCCGCTTTATTCAATATGTAGAAAGGCAAGTTGTTTTGTTTGATGCCATTGAAGACGCTGCTTTTTCAACCGTCAATAATTTAGATGGCGCAAATTCGCTTAGAAACACAAAAGACAAAGCTGAATCCAAAGACAATCTCAAGGAACTAAAAGCTTTTTTTGAAGAATTTAAAATCCGTACGGTACTGACGGCGCATCCTACACAGTTTTATCCAGGGTCAGTTTTGGGTATCATTACAGATCTCGAAGAAGCTATCAAAGGCAATAATCTAAAAAGGATTAAAGAATTGCTGGCTCAATTAGGAAAAACGCCTTTTATTAAAAAAGAAAAGCCTACTCCGTTTGATGAGGCCGTGAGCTTGACATGGTACTTGGAAAATGTCTTTTATGAAACAGCCGGAAAAATGATGCATTTCTTTCAGAAAAACATCTTTGAAGGGGAATTACCAAAAAATCAGATATTAAATTTAGGATTCTGGCCAGGAGGCGATCGTGACGGAAATCCTTTTGTGACGACCGACATCACTTTGCAGGTGACAGAAAGGTTACGGACATCTATCTTGAAATGCTATTATAAGGACATCAGAAATTTGAAAAGAAAGCTCACTTTCCATCAGGTTGATAACCTATGGACAGAACTAGAGCACAAGATTTACCGTTCCGTATTTTATTCTGAAGGCGATCTTTATATAACGCTCGATGAGATGAAAGCGGCATTACAAGAAGTAAGAAACAGGATAATCGAAAATCACCAATCGTTATATCTGGATGATCTTGACGAATTCATCAACAAAGTAAATCTTTTCGGTTTTTATTTTGCGACTTTGGACATCCGCCAAAATAGTAAAATCCATGATGCCGTTTTTAAGGATATAGTCAAAGTGACTAATGAACGTAAACTGTCGCTTTTTCCTGAAAACTATTCTTCATTAGCTGAAAAAGAAAAAATTGCTATAATCACAGAAGCAAAAGCAAAGTTGGATTCCGAATGGTTCGAAGACGATATAACAAAAGCAACAGTTGAATCAATCTATGCAATCAAGAAAATACAAGAACAGAATGGTGAGCTAGGAGCAAATCGTTATATTATCAGCAATAACCAAAGCGCTTTGAATGTTTTGGAGGCTTATGCTCTGTTTCAATTGTGCGACTGGGAAGACCCAGCAGTAGATATTGTACCACTCTTTGAAACAGTTGATGATTTAGAAAATGCGGAACAAGTTATGAAGACTCTTTATACCAATCAGTCGTATTCTGCACATCTAAAACGCAGGAACAATAAACAGACAATCATGCTAGGCTTTTCTGACGGAACAAAAGATGGAGGGTATTTAATGGCCAACTGGAGTATTTATAAGGCTAAAGAAGCATTGACTTCAATTTCAAGAGAATATGGAATTGAAGTAGTTTTCTTTGACGGAAGAGGCGGACCGCCAGCGAGAGGAGGAGGTAAGACGCATAAGTTTTATGCCTCACTTGGACCGAATATCGAAAATAATGAAATTCAGATTACCATACAGGGCCAAACGATCAGTTCTAATTTTGGTACTTTGGATTCGTGTCGCTATAATTTGGAGAATCTGTTGAGTGCTGGTGCGGCAAATCAAGTCTTTTATAAAGGAGAAAACGAACTTTCAGAAAAAGAAAAACAGATTTTGGAAGAACTTTCGCAGATCAGCTACAAAGAATACACAGACTTTAAAAATCATCCGAAATTTATTCCTTATCTCGAAAGAAGAAGTGCGCTTAAATATTATGCGATGGCAAATATAGGAAGCCGTCCTTCAAAAAGAAGCCAATCGGCACAGCTGGATTTTAATGATCTAAGAGCGATTCCTTTCGTTGGAGCTTGGAGTCAGCTCAAGCAAAATGTTCCAGGTTTTTTCGGTGTAGGTTCTGCACTGAGGCATTTTGAAGAAAATGGCAACTGGCAGCAGGTAGAAGATCTGTATGCCCATTCGCTTTTCTTTAAGACATTGATTGAAAATAGTATGATGTCTTTAGCAAAATCTTTCTTTCCACTTACGGCTTATATGAAAGAAGATGCTGAATTTGGCGAATTTTGGGAAATCATATTTAACGAATTTGAAGAAACCAAAAGACTGCTTTTAAAGATATCTGGTTTTGAGTCGCTTATGGAAAATTATCCTGACGGAAAAGCGTCTATACAGATGAGAGAGCAGATCGTACTTCCACTATTGACGATCCAGCAATATGCCTTATCAAAGATTAACGAGTTGGGTAATGAAAACCAAGACGAACTGCTCAAAATATATGAAAAGATTGTAATGCGTTCTCTTTTCGGAAATATTAATGCCAGCAGGAATTCCGCTTAAAAAGATATTAAACTATGAAAACAAGCCAACTGTTACAGACAGAATATGCACCTTATTACGCTACTTATATTTCAAAGGTAGAAGAAGCCGATTTAGTTGAAGAACTTGAAATTTCGGTACACGAATTTATAAAATTTGTACAAAATATTCCTTTAGATAAATATGATTACAGCTACGCTGAAGGAAAATGGACCATAAAAGATATTATCCAACATCTGATGGATTCAGAAAGGATTTTTGCTTACAGAGCTTTGAGAATTGCCAGAAACGATAAGACTTCGTTGGCTTCATTCGAAGAAAATGAGTATGCAGCAATAGCAGGTGCCAATCAAAGAAGCATTCGGGATTTATTGACAGAACTGGCAATCGTGAGGCAATCGACTATAGCTTTA
Source organism: Flavobacterium sp. N2550 (assembly GCF_025947265.1). Taxonomy (NCBI): domain Bacteria; kingdom Pseudomonadati; phylum Bacteroidota; class Flavobacteriia; order Flavobacteriales; family Flavobacteriaceae; genus Flavobacterium; species Flavobacterium sp. N2550. Next base: position 2,675,654 of record NZ_CP110007.1, read on the forward strand.
TTCAAGACTTTTAGTGAAGATGTCTTGAAAAGAATCGGCGTAGCTTCCGGATATGACGTATCTGTCCGTGCTTTAGGAGTTATAATTATAGGGCATCAAAAACACCACCAGAGAATATTTATGGAACGCTATTTATAGCTTGGAGAAATAACGTGTTCCTGTTAGGATATCGATTATCTGTACGATGGCAAACAAGATAAATACAAATAAAAAGAGAACAATGCCTTTTTCTTTGACGTGTTTGTTTTTTGAAAATAGCGATATCACAAATAGGAGGAAAGCTACAGGTATTACAAGCTTGAAACCACGCGTGATTTCAAACATTCTTAAGTAGATTCCTAAAATGGCCAGGCCCCACAATAAGAAGATTATTTTTAGCGCGATTAAAGTCTTAAAATCAAACCATTCCTGGCAATGTTTCTCTTTTCCGTTGCTTCTAAATAAATGCATGATGTGTTTAGATTGGTGGTAGACTATAAAAATATAAAAATTCTATTTATTTTAAGATAAATATCGCTATAAGTATAAAAATAAACGATAAATTGCATGTATTTATTCTTTAAATTGTTAAAATTAAAACTTATAAGATTTGGTTTAAAATAGAAAAGGAGCTCCATTGGAGCTCCTTTTCTATTTATCGAGAAAGTGATTAGTCTTCGTCGTCTTCATCTTCATCGTCAGCGATATCAGAAATATCTCTGTCGTCTTCGTCTTCGTCGTCTAATTCTATTTTTTCTTCTTTTTCATCCTCTTCGTCATCGTCAGCATCATCATCTAGATCAAGATCTTTGATAGCGTCCATTGGTACTACTACATCTTCAAGATCATCATCTTCATCAAAGTTTTCAATTCTGCTGGCAAGCTTAGTACTCACTTTTACCAGATAGATAGTGTCTTCTGTTCTAACTTCGACAGCCTCAACCAATTCGTTTTTGGCATTCCTAAAGCGGATGATGTTGGAATCATCATATCCATCAGGAAATTTTTCGACGAGCAAAGTCAGAATTTCGTTGGTTAGTTTAGAATAATCTACAATAATTCTTTTCATAAATTTTTATTATAAGTCTAGTAGGTAAGCAAAAATTAATGGCGCCACAATGGTAGCATCCGACTCAATAACAAATTTTGGAGTGTTGATATCCAATTTACCCCAAGTAATTTTTTCATTTGGAACTGCTCCAGAATACGAACCATAACTGGTCGTTGAATCTGAAATCTGGCAGAAATAGCTCCAGAAAGGAACATCATGCATTTCCATATCCTGATAAAGCATTGGAACAACACAGATAGGGAAGTCACCGGCAATTCCTCCACCAATTTGGAAGAAGCCAACTCCGTTGCTACTGTTCTTAGTGTACCAATCAGCAAGGAAAGTCATGTATTCGATTCCTGATTTCATGGTAGATGCTTTTAATTCTCCTTTGATTACATAAGAAGCAAAAATATTACCCATTGTGCTATCTTCCCATCCTGGTACGATGATAGGCAGGTTTTTTTCAGCAGCAGCATACATCCAGCTGTCTTTTAAGTCAATTTCATAGTATTCTTCCAGAACGCCAGAAAGTAACATCTTGTACATAAATTCATGCGGGAAATAACGCTCTCCAGCATCTTCAGCATCTTTCCAGATTTTATGAATGTGTTTTTGCAATCTTCTGAAAGCTTCATGCTCAGGGATGCAAGTGTCTGTAACACGGTTTAATCCTCTTTCTAATAAATCCCATTCTTGCTGTGGCGTCAAATCACGGTAATTTGGAACTCTTTCGTAGTGAGAATGCGCGACAAGATTCATGATATCCTCTTCAAGGTTAGCTCCTGTACATGAAATAATCTGAACTTTATCTTTTCTGATCATTTCAGCGAAAATCTTTCCGATTTCAGCTGTACTCATAGCTCCGGCAAGAGTTACCATCATTTTTGCACCGTTCTGTAATTGTTGCTCGTAAGCTTTTGCTGCATCAACTACAGTTGCAGAATTGAAATGCAGGTAGTACTTTTCAATAAACTGACTGATTGGTCCTTTACTCATTTTGTTTTTTGTTAGTTTCTTTTTCAATGTTTGCTCCGAATCGATTCAAAATTTGGATTTTTGAAAAGTGGTTAATCGGATGGTTTTGATACGAGACAAAATAGTCCCGAATTATTTTTCAAAAATAAATTATTTTTTGGCGTATCCTAATATTTTTAGAACATCTTCTGAACTTTGTTGCTCAGAAAAAACTTCGGTCGCCAAAATTCCATTTTCATCACGATCAATCAAAATGTGTTTTGGCTGTGGAATCAAGCAGTGATGTAATCCTCCATAACCTCCAATTGTTTCTTGGTAAGCTCCTGTATTGAAAAATCCAATATACAAAGGCTTTTCTTTATTGTATTTTGGAAGATAAATCGCGTTCATGTTCTGCTCAGAGTTGTAATAATCATCGCTATCGCATGTCATTCCTCCTAAAAGGACTCTTTCATATTGGTCGTTCCAACGGTTTACAGCCAGCATGATAAAACGCTTGTTTATAGCCCAAGTATCAGGAAGCGTGGTGATGAAAGACGAATCAATCATGTTCCATTTCTCTCTATCGTTTTGCTGTTTTTGGTATAACACCTGATAGATTGCCCCGCCGCTTTCGCCAACTGTAAACGAACCAAATTCGGTAAAAATGTTTGGAACGTCAACTTCCGCCTCGTCACAAGCAATTTTAATCTGATTGATAATTTCGTCAATCATGTATTGGTAATCGTACTCAAAAGCTAGAGAATTTTTTATTGGGAATCCTCCTCCGATATTAAGACCGTCAAGAGTAGGGCATTCTTTCTTAAGAGCGATATATACTTTGATACATTTTACAAGCTCATTCCAATAATAGGCATTATCATTAATACCAGTATTGATAAAGAAGTGAAGCATCTTAAGCTCCAGATTTTTATTTTCCTGAATCTGCTTTTTGTAAAAGTTTACGATGTTTTTATAACCTATTCCTAATCTTGAAGTATAAAACTCAAATTTAGGTTCTTCTTCCGCAGCAATCCTGATTCCAATTTTGAATTTTCCTTTTATTTCAGCTTGAAGAAGATCCAATTCTTCATAATTATCGATAATCGGAATAGCATTCTTATGGCCATTATTGATTAGTCGCGCAATATTAGTAATGTATTGGTCTCTTTTGAAACCATTACAGATTACATAAGTACTCTTATTGATCTTGCCATTTTCCAATAAGTTTTCGACAATATTGATGTCAAAAGCCGATGAAGTTTCGATATGGATGTTGTTTTTAAAAGCCTCATTCATCACAAATTCAAAATGAGAACTTTTAGTACAATAGCAATAGTAATATTTTCCTTCGTATTTGTTTTTTTCCATCGCTTTTCTGAACCAACCTTTTGCTCGGTTGATATTGTTGGAAATTTGAGGAAGATATGTGAATTTTAAAGGCGTTCCGTATTGCTCAACAATTTTCATCAGGTCGATGTTGTGGAATAAAAGGTTGTCTTTATTTAGTTTGAACTCGTCTTGAGGGAAATAATAAGTTTGGTTGATTAAATCAAAATATTTTGTATTCATTTATTTGTCAGGATTTTAGATTAAAAATAAGAAAAAATAATTTTTTAATCTAAAGTTCAAACCCTAATATTTGCATAAATGATTGGCAACTTTTCCTGGTATGTATTGGAGTATTGAAAAATATCAAAATTTAAGATGCTTTTTATGCCAAAAGAACCTTTCAGGAAATACTGAAAAGCTGCTTTGTTTTCGCTACTGCAGGCGGAAAAAGGAATCGCGTTTTGACTTTTTTTCATTGGGGCAAATGTAAAAAATATTATAACTGATATGCAACGATTTTTATTAAAAATATATTAAGAATTGTATTCCAGAAATGAATCTACAATCAATTCATTGTCAATGATTTGTCCTGTTTTTATATTTCCGATTCCATCAAGAAGTGCAAATTGGATTGTTCCATATTCATTTTTCTTGTCATGAACAAGTAATTCCAGTATGGGTTGCAGGTCTTTTTCTTCAAAAACGATGCGTTCAAAAATTGCATCAATCCCTGTCTTTATTTCTTCGTATTCTTCTTCAGAAATTAGATTTCTTTTTAATGAGATATAGCTTTCAAGTATCATTCCTGCTGCAATCGCTTCGCCGTGGAGTAACGTGGTTTTACTTTCGCTTTCAAGGAAATAACCTTCGATTGCGTGCCCTAAAGTATGTCCGAAATTTAGCGATTTTCGGATACCATTTTCTTTAGGATCTTGCATTACAATTGTATTTTTTATTTCAACTGACTGATAAATTAAAGTATCTAAATCATCTGTATTTAAGTTGTTTAAATCTAAAAATAAAGACCAATATCTTTTATCAAAAATCAGTCCGTGTTTTAGCATTTCGGCTAGTCCTGAACGCATTTCGTTTTGAGGAAGCGTGGCTAAATAATGCGTATCGATCAAAACCATTTGCGGTACATTTATAACGCCAATCTGGTTTTTAAGATTTCCCAAATCAATGCCATTCTTTCCTCCAACGGAAGCATCGACCATTGCTAATAATGTGGTAGGGATATTGATAAAATCGATTCCTCTTTTAAATGTCGAAGCCACAAAACCTCCCATATCGGTCACGACACCGCCACCTACATTAATTATAAGGCTTTTTCTGTCGGCGCCTAGTTCTGTCAACACATTCCAAAGCTCGATGCAAGTTTCTATATTCTTATTGCTTTCGCCTGGTTCAAATTCGACAATCTCAATATTTAAGTCCGTTTCAAGATTAGGAAGAAATAGAGGAAGGCAGTGCTCATTGGTATCGCTATCGGCAAAAATAAAAATGGCAGAGTATTTATTTTCTGCAAGATGCTTGTTTAATGCTTCGTAGGCGTTTTCATTAAAATGTATCGGATAGCCGTTAGCTTGGATTGATTTCATCAAGGTATTTTTTCGTGCCATAAAAATTAAACAATATTCGTATGAGGAATACCCAGTCATATTAATAGTTATGGCAAATTGTTTATTTCTAACTTTTAAAAGGCAAAATAAGGCAATTTTTAAGAAAAAATCACCTAGCTCTATTTATATTTGCAGCATTATTAAACAAACGAATGGAAAAGATTTTCAACAATACACAAGTTGCTTTTGCGCTAAAGAGTGATACTGAACTTGATAGGGCTTATTTTCTTTTTAAAATGATTGCATCGGAACCTTTGGTACGAATTGGTACGGCAGTTACGAATTTTGCCTTAAAGGCACATTTACCAGTGGAAGGTCTGATTAGGGCTACAGTTTTTGATCATTTTTGCGGAGGCGTAAATGAAGAAGATTGCTTATCGGTCGTAGATAAAATGTTTACGAAAGGCGTTTCGTCTGTTTTAGATTATTCTGTTGAAGGAAAAGAAGAAGAGGAACAATTTGACCAGGCATTGGAAATGACCCTAAAAACCATCGAATTCGCAAAAGAAAGACTTGCTATTCCTTTTGCTGTTTTTAAGCCGACTGGCTTTGGAAGGTTTGAATTGTATGAAAAGCTAGGAGAAGGAAAAACTTTTTCTGTAGAAGAAGCGGCAGAGTGGAAGCGTGTAGTTGAACGATTTGATTTAGTGTGCAAAACAGCACATGCGAAAGACGTGGCTTTGCTGATTGACGGTGAAGAAAGCTGGATGCAAGACGCGGCAGATGATTTGGTACTGGAAATGATGCGTAAGTATAATAAGGAAAAAGCAATCGTATTTAATACGTTACAGATGTATCGTTGGGATCGATTGGATTATTTGAAAAAGATTCACGAAATAGCAAAAATCGAAAATTTTTATATTGGAATGAAGCTGGTTCGAGGTGCCTATATGGAAAAAGAAAACAAACGCGCTGAAGAAAAAGGCTATATTTCTCCGATTTGTATTTCGAAAGAAGCTACCGATATCAACTATGACGATGCAGTGATGTATATGGTGGAACATTTAGAGAAAATGTCAATTTTTGCGGGTACTCATAATGAGGAAAGCTCCTATAAGCTAATGAAGCTTATGGATGAAAACGGAATTGAAAAAGGCGATCACAGAGTTTGGTTCGGACAATTGTACGGGATGAGCGATAATATCAGCTATAATCTAGCGTCTAATGGCTACAACGTTGCCAAATATTTGCCATTTGGTCCCGTAAGGGACGTGATGCCGTATTTGATTCGTAGGGCTGAAGAAAATACTTCCGTTGCAGGACAGACCAGCAGAGAGCTAAATCTTATTAAAACTGAAAGAGACAGGAGGAAAGGGAAATAAACTTTCTTTTAGATTACAAAACAAAGCCGGTTTCTTAAAAGCCGGCTTTGTTGTTTTATTTAGCAAAGATTAGACGTGCCTAAACTTACAGCTGTTTATTTTTTTGCTATGATATTTATATTGAATTCGATGGAATCCGATATAGTTTGATCAGCTAAAAGATCATAGAATTTTCTCGATTTATAGCGAATATCCCATGCTGTTCGATCAATGACCAATTTGCCATTCATTTTGACAATACTATCCTTAACTTCGATTTTGGCTGGAAAACTAACTGGGTGTGTAATATTTTTAATGGTCAAGTTTCCAGTAACTCTTTTATTCTCACCATTTATTGGTATGGCTTTGCTAAGTACAATTGTAGAAAAGGGGAATTTTTCAACATCGAAAAAATCAGGATCTTTTAAGTGCTTAATAAGCCCATCATCACTCTTATGGGCTTCGTCTTCAATCGTATTCATGTCGATTTCAGCTGTGCCACCTATAAGTTGGCCGTTTTCAATTATCAATTTTCCTTTTGATATAGAAATATACCCTGTGTGAGTATTTAAACCATTTAGCGTTCCACCTTTCCATGTTACAACACTTTCCTTTGAATCTATTGTGAAATATTCTTCATTCCCAACGTCTAGGGATATGGAACTTGCCAAAGCATTGTTTTTATTTTCCTCTTTTACAGTTCCATGGCAACCGAAGAGCAAAGGAGTGATAATTAAAATTAAGTAATTGATTGATGTCTTGTTGTTCATACTACAGAAATTTATTGATTAATAATAAGAAATTTATTGATTAATAATAATTGATTAAATGATTTTAAAAGAAGTTATACTCATTATTGCTTACCGGCTGCATCTTTAAAACTTGTGACGGTCTTTCCTTCATAGTGCGAAACTACTTTGAAATTTTTCGGCTTGAAGGATCTGAATTGTAAATAAAATTGTAAACTTTGTAAATAAAAACTTGACACTATGCATCATAGTCGAAATCACCTTTTTGGAAAACGCAAATACCTGTTAGGATTGATATTACTTTTGTTTGTCTCAGTAATCTGCGTGGCTTTCAGTACGGAGGATAGTAACGATTTTGATATAGCCAAAAGAGAAGTTTTGCTCCGTAAAATCGGACATGAGCTACTTTTACAATCGGGAGACAATACTTCAAGAGTGCTTCCTGTAAAAAAGATCGCCGAAAATGAGTACCAGATTACGTTTGAGAATGACCTAACTTTTCAACCGGACTCGCTAATGAATACTACTAGGCGTTTTTTAGACAAAGCTCCGCTCGTAGGTGATTATATTGTTAACGTTCTGAACTGTAGTAATGGGAGTGTAGCTTATGGGTATGCTATATCAAAAAATAAGGAAGATGAAATTGTAGCCTGTACGGGAAGAAGTCAACCCAGAGCATGTTACATAATCAATATTAAATTCAAACCAACTGGCATAAATACAGCTAAGAATGGATACCTTCTGGCCAGCTTGCCATTTTTAGCATTTGTCGGTTTTGTTTTTTTTAAATCGGTTAAACCACGAAGAGTTTTGCGTGACAATCATCACGCAAATAAGTTCACTTTAAGCTCGGTGCTGTTTGATGCGGAAAACAGGAAACTCATCATAAATGAAAAGACAATAGATCTGACTGGAACTGAAACTCGTGTATTGCTCATTTTTGCGTTGTCTCCCAATGAGATTATAGAGAGAAGCCGGCTGCAAAAAGAAATCTGGGAAGATGATGGTGTTATTGTGGGACGTAGTCTGGATATGTTCATATCAAAACTTAGAAAAAAATTAGAAATTGATCCGAATATCAAAATTGTTGTTATACGTGGTAAAGGATATAGGCTTGAAATTAGCTCTTAAAAAAGTTTGTTTCGTAGTTTTACAAAATGAAAAAAGCCGAAACTTTCGTTTCGACTTTTTTGTGGGCGATGAGGGATTCGAACCCCCGACCCTCTGGGTGTAAACCAGATGCTCTGAACCAACTGAGCTAATCGCCCTGATTGCGAGTGCAAATATACACGAACTATTTGTATTTGCAAGGTTTTCTGTCGCTTTTTTTAATCTTTTTTTATCTCCTTTAAAATAACTTTGTCGGAGTAATTGACCATTGAAACCGTAATGGGTTCACCTTTAGTGTTTTTTCCTTTGATAAAATAAATTTTTCCGTGCTCAAAAGGCTTATTGCTAATTGAAAAATCTACATCGCCATATTGCATGCAATTCTTCACGTCTTGTAAGGTTACCCAATTTTCTTTTAATATCGCTTCAGATTCTGGAGAATAATGCATCGGTTTGCTTCTCAAATCCTGTAATACACGGCAGTTTGGGAAATAGCAGAAATTTACATTTCTTGATTCGGCTTTTGCTTGAAGGAAATAAACGACAATTATGGTTCCTAATAATAATCCCCCTAAATAATAGGCAAGGCGCTGTGAAAACTTCATTATATCTTAATTTTGGCGCAAAGATAAGATTAAAAAACAATTAAATTGATGTCGCTTCCTGGCAAATCAAACCAATCTCCAATAGCTTTGTTGGTTAAAATGCCATGATATAAATATACGCCGTTTTTTAATCCTTTATTACAGCGAATGGCACTTTCTATACCGCCATCTTCAGCAATCTGCAACAAATAAGGCGTAATGATATTGCTAATAGAAAGCGAAGCGGTTTTTGAGTACCGTGAAGGGATATTTGGTACACAGTAGTGGATTACATTATTTTTGATAAAAGTAGGCTTTTCGTGCGTAGTAACTTCCGAAGTTTCAAAACATCCGCCCGTATCGATACTTACGTCGACAATTACGGCTCCCTTTTTCATGTGTTCTACCATGGTTTCTGTTACAACGACTGGGCATCGGTCTTTTCCTCTCATGGCTCCGATGGCGACATCACATCTACGCAGCGCTTTTAGTAGTGACTTGGGCTGTATAGTGGAAGTGAAGATTCTTTGATTCAAGTTGTTTTGTAATCTTCGCAATTTTGTGATGGAATTGTCAAAAACTTTTACGTTGGCACCTAATCCGATGGCGGTTCGCGTTGCAAATTCTGCTACGGTTCCAGCGCCGATAATTACGACTTCGGTAGGAGGTACTCCTGTAATATTGCCAAACAACAAGCCTTTTCCGAATTGATTGTTAATCATCAATTCTGCTGCAATCAAGATAGAACCTGTTCCTGCTATTTCACTTAGCGATTTTACAGCAGGATAGGAGCCATCGTCATCTTTTATAAATTCAAAAGCAAGGGCTGTAATTTTCTTTTTAGCCAGGGCTTCAAAGTATTCTTTTTTTCGGGTTTTTATCTGCAGGGCCGAAATGACAAGTGAATTGCTATTCATCATTTCGATTTCTGCAATCGTCAAAGGCTCGACTTTTAACACCATCGGGCATTTGAATACTTTTTTTGTGTCTTGAGTAATTTCAGCACCGGCATCGCTATATTCTTGGTCGGTATAGCTTGAGCTTTCGCCTGCGCCAGCTTCGATTAAGATACGATGTCCATGGGAAGTTAGTGAATTCACAGCATCCGGTGTCAGACAAATTCGACGTTCCTGATAGGAAGATTCTTTAGGTATTCCAATAAACAGGTCGCTTTTTTTGCGGGCAACTTCCAGTTTTTCCTCTTGAGGCATCAACTGTTGTTTTGTAAAGGGTGTGAATGACATATTTCCTGCTGTGAATTAAAGGTCTAAGTTAAGAAAAAGTTGTGAAGTTGCAAGAACTCAATGCTATAAAAATTAATAACCCTGCTAAGGTATGAAACGCAAGCAGGGCTAGCAATAATTCTATTTTAAGGTAAGCTTTCTCTTTCCATCTTTTCCGACTTTTATAGTAACGGTCGAATGTTCTGATGGAATAAGACTCGGGATTTTCTCAGCCCATTCAATAAAGCACCATTCGCCAGAATAGAGATATTCGTCAATCCCCATGTCATAAGCCTCGCTTTCGCTATTAAGTCGGTATACGTCAAAATGATAGACGATTTCGCCTTTATCAGTCTCGTATTCGTTTACTAATGAAAAAGTAGGGCTGGAAGTCGCATTCGAAACTCCCAATGCTTTAGAAAGTGCCTTAATCATAGTCGTTTTTCCGGCGCCCATATCGCCATGAAACAATACGACTTTGTGTAATTTTTGAGATAGTATTTTTTGAGCTGCTTGATGGATTTCTTCAAGCGTGAATTGTATTTCCATTTATTTAAAATCTATTTTGGGTTGAACACCAAAAACGGAATAATCATTTCTTCGAGAGAAATTCCGCCATGCTGGTAGGTGTTTCGGTAATAGCTGACATAGTGATTGTAATTGTTGACGTAGGCCAAAAAGTAATCATTTTTTGCAAAAATATAAGAACTGCTCATATTTATAGCAGGCAGTTGGATACTTTTCGGATCTTTTACAGCATATACGTCCTTGTCTTCGTAGGTCAAGCTTCTTCCTGTCTTATAGCGAAGGTTTAGGCTGGTATTTCTATCGCCAATAACTTTTGACGGATTTTTTACGTTAATTGTTCCATGATCGGTTGTCAAGATCAGGCGGAAGCCCATCTGTTGTGCTTGCTGGATGATTTCTAAAAGCGGTGAATTTTTAAACCAGCTCAAGGTTAGAGAACGGTACGCTTTATCATTGGAAGCCAATTCCTTAACTACATCCATTTCTGTTTTGGCATGGGAAAGCATGTCAACGAAATTATAAACAACCGTTACCAAGTCGTTATTTTTTAAGGTCTTGAAATTATCAACAAGTTTTTTTCCGCCAGCAAAATTCGTAATCTTAAAGTAATCCTGTTTGATATTCATTCCAAGGCGACGCAATTGTTCTGTCAGGAATTCGGCTTCGTATAAATTTTTTCCGCCATCTTCTACATCATTTTTCCAATATTGTGGGTATTTCTTCTCCATTTCCAATGGCGTCAATCCAGAAAAGATAGCATTTCTAGCATACTGTGTTGCTGTAGGAAGTATGGAGAAAAACGGCGTTTCTTTTTCTAATTTGTAATGATTGCTAACCACGCCTTCAAAAGCCTTCCATTGATCGTATCGCAAATTGTCAATTACTACGAATAGAATAGGGCGGTCCTTTTTCTTCAATTCAGGAAGGATGAGTTCTTTGAAAAGTGTATGCGACTGCACGGGTTTGTCTGCTTTTGGCAAGAACCAATCTTCGTAGTTGCGTTCGATGAATTTTCCAAATTGTGAATTTGCTTCGACTTTTTGGGATTCTAAAATCTCAAACATGCTTTGGTCGTCAATATTTTCAAGCTCTAATTCCCAATAAAGTAATTTTTGGTAGAGTTCTATCCAGTCTTCATAAGAATTAACCATCGATAATTCCATAGAAATTTTTCGGAATTCTTTTTGGTAATCCAGCGTAGTCTTTTCAGAAACCAACCTAGTATTGTCTAGGTTCTTTTTCAGGCTCAAAAGAATCTGGTTAGGATTTACAGGTTTGATCAAATAATCTGCAATTTTTGATCCGATGGCCTCTTCCATGATATATTCTTCCTCACTTTTCGTAATCATGATTACAGGGGTAGCAGATTTTTTTTCTTTCATTTCCGAAAGCGTTTCCAGGCCGCTCATTCCAGGCATATTTTCATCTAGGAAAACGATGTCAAAATTGCCTTCTTCAAAGATATCGATAGCATCGCGTCCGTTATTGCATGTGGTTACATCGTAGTTTTTTTTCTCAAGAAATAATATGTGTGGCTTGAGCAGATCAATTTCGTCATCAACCCAGAGTATCTTTATTTTGTCCATATTTTAGGGTGTAGTTATCTTAGCTATTATGTCGCAATTTAACACTTTTGTCATTCGAATATCTTAAAATTTATGTAAAATAAACGTGCTAAATGGACAACGATATTTTCAAAGAATTATTGAAGATAAAACAAAAAATATTGCTGTATTTTCAACTTTTAAAAGAGTAAAGCGCTAGATTGATATTTTTTAGCATGTAAAAATGATTATAATTCATTGAAATCTAGTGTTTTAATTTGTGGTTATTGGTTTTTTTTGTAAATTTGAGAGGATAATTTACTTTATTAACTTAAATCTTAGCAATCATGGACACGAACAGCAAAAAAACAATTGAGGAATGGGATGTAGAATGGTTTGGTGGAAATTCTACCGTTGCCTTCAACAATATGCAAAATCTGAAGTATCTTGAATCTGAAGAATTCAATGAAAAAGCAAAGGTTATGTTTGAAAAATCCCTAGAAGAAGATCATGTAGATTATAGGCCCCATTCTTTTACAAGATCCTCTTTGAGAACACCGGAAGCTAGAGTAATTACTGAAAATACTCCAGATAGATAAGCCAAAGCGAATCTAAGAATGTAAGATATGCTAAGTATCATCTGATAGTATTATTTCTTGTGCTATAATTGAAACTTTAAAAAAGAGGCTCACTATTTATGTGAGCCTTCTCTTTTTACTTGACGTAAGTGCTATCACTTACGACATTATTTTTTTGTTGGTTGCTGTCACTTGCACTGCCATCGTCACAATTGCTGCAGCTTGCTATAAATGCCCATGACAATAATAGCAAGGAAGAAATGAGTTTCATTGAATTTTTCATAAGATTTTGTTTTTGTTTCTTCCAAGTTATAAAATCGTAAAGTTTGTTATTTTATATTTAAATAAAATTTTTTTATACAATTTTTAGCATTAAAAAAGGTCTCCTGAACTACTAGGAGACCTTTTTCTTCAATACTCTAAATAGAAAACTATTTATTTCTTGGTTTTTTAACAGGTTGTACGCCAGTAGTGCTGTCTTTTCTCACAGGCGACAATTTGTCGGGATTCACTTTCGTGTAATTTTTTGACTGTCCTTTATCTTTCGATTTCTTTTCAGCTTCTATGGCATCATCATTTTTCTTCTTTTCAGCATCAATCCGAGCGGCTCTTTCTACTTCCGACTGAGTATTTCTTGGTGGTTGTTGCTGTATTTGGTCTTGATCTGGCTGTTGGTCATCGACTTTGTCAACTTGTGCTGAAGCAAATCCAATGCTTGCAAAAAAGGCAGCGGCTATTAATAACTTTTTCATGATTTATTTTTTTAGCTTTTTGTATATTTAAAGTTACGGCATAAAATGTATTCTTAACTCTTTTGCTTTTCAATTAACTGCAATTTAACTGCCTATGCTAAATAGTGTTAATTATAGGATTTTAGTTGAAAACTGCCTAACTTGCTTATATTTGTACTCCAATTTTAACAACAGTGAGCCATACCAATAAATTAAAGATATTTAATGATCCTATTTATGGATTTATAACTATCCCGGATACGCTTTTATATGATTTGATCCAGCATCCTTATTTTCAAAGGTTGCGTAGAATATCGCAGATGGGATTGTCCTATTTGGTATATCCAGGCGCGCACCATACTCGTTTTCACCATGCTTTGGGCTGCATGCACATTATGCAAAAAGCAGTAGAAGTACTTCGATATAAAGGAGTTCATATTTCCAATGAAGAAGAAAGAGCTTTGTATGTCGCTATCTTGTTGCATGATATTGGGCATGGGCCTTTTTCTCATGCTATGGAGCATAGTATCGTAGAAAATGTTAACCATGAGGCCATATCCATGCTCTTTATGAACAAGCTAAATGAAGAATTTGGCGGACAGCTTACCTTGGCCATACAAGTTTTTAAAGGCGAATATCATAGGAAATTCATGTTGCAACTGATTTCAAGCCAATTGGATATGGATAGGATGGATTATCTGAAAAGAGACAGTTTTTATTCAGGCGTTGCTGAGGGTAATATCAACTCCGATCGTTTGATTCAGATGATGAATGTAGTTGACGATGTTTTGGTAATTGAAGAAAAAGGAATCTATTCGGTCGAAAAATTCCTTATGGCAAGAAGGCTAATGTATTGGCAGGCCTATTTGCATAAGACAAGTCTTGTTGCCGAAAATATGCTCGTTAGAGTATTAAAGAGAGCAAAAGAGCTGGCCCAGAAAGGAACAATCTTGCCAGGCAGTGAACCCTTGCTGTATTTTATGCAGCATAAGGTGGAATTAGCTGATTTTGATGATGCCGTTTTAGAAAAATTCTCGCAATTAGACGATTCAGATATTATTTCAGCATTAAAAGCATGGCAGCACCACAACGATTTTATATTGAGTGCTCTAAGTAAAATGATTATCAACCGTGACTTATTAAAAATCAAGCTCAACAGCGAGAAATACACACCAGAAGATGTAGAAGAATTGAAAGCAAAATTGGCTAACTTTTATCGAATTTCACAGCAAGAAGCCTCTTATTTCATATTCAAAGGAAAAATCAAGAACCAAGCCTATAATAAAGATGTAGAGCCTATCAAAATATTAAAGAAAGACAAGACGATTGAAGATGTCGTAGAAGCTTCAGACCAGCTAAATTTAAAGGCGCTCTCGAAGCCTGTAACCAAATATTTTATTTGTTTTCCAAAAGTACTTGCGGAAAATTCATAAATAAAATCAAATTTTTATATTTTTGTCAAGATGAAATTCACAGCAGAACAAATAGCAGGCATTTTAGAGGGTGAAGTAGTGGGGAATCCCAATGCGGAGGTTTACAAGCTGTCAAAAATCGAAGAAGGTTCAGAAGGTTCCTTGACATTTTTGGCAAACCCTAAATACCTTAATTATATTTATACGACTCAAGCAACGATTACGATTGTAAATACTACATTTATTCCTGAGTCAGAAATTACAACTACACTTATCAAAGTAGAAGATGCCTATAAATCATTTTCCAAATTATTAGAATACTACAATCAGGTAAAGCTGATGAAGTCTGGTATTGAACAGCCTTCTGTAGTTTCTGAAAATGTAACCTACGGTGAAAACCTTTATTTGGGAAGTTTTTGTTACCTTGGAAAAAATGTGACTATTGGCGAAAACGTAAAGATTTATCCTAATAGTTTTATCGGCGATAATGTATCAATAGGTGACAATACTATTATTTTTGCTGGAGCAAGAATATATTCTGAAACTGTAATCGGTAAGAATTGTACGATTCATTCAGGTTCTATCATCGGTTCTGATGGATTTGGTTTTGTTCCGAATGAAGAAGGAATTTACAGCAAAGTGCCTCAAATCGGGAATGTTGTCATCGAAGACAATGTCGATATTGGATCATGCACAACAATAGATAGAGCTACTTTAGGATCTACCGTAATCCGAAAAGGCGTAAAGCTGGATAACCAGATACAAATTGCTCATAATGTCGAAATTGGTGAAAATACGGTTATTGCCGCCCAAACAGGTGTTGCCGGTTCAACTAAAATAGGAAAAGGCTGCCAAATAGGCGGACAGGTTGGTATTGCAGGGCATTTGGTAATAGGGGATGGCGTAAGAATCCAAGCGCAATCTGGAATTGGAAAAAACATCAAAGAAGGAGAAGTAATCCAAGGAAGCCCGAGCTTCGGATATTCCGATTTTAATAAATCATATGTCCATTTCAAAAACTTGCCAAAAATTGTATCCGATATAGAAGCATTAAAAAAACAAATAACAAACGAAAATAGCATAAACAATGGTTAAACAGAAAACCATCAAGAATGAAATCTCGCTAACAGGTGTGGGATTGCATACTGGGAAAGATGTAAAAATGACTTTTAAGCCTGCTCCAATCAACAATGGTTTTACATTCGTAAGAGTAGATTTAGAAGGACAGCCTATTATTGAAGCAGATGCCAATTACGTAGTAAATACACAGCGAGGCACTAATTTAGAAAAAAAAGGAGTAAAAATTCAAACTTCTGAACATGTCTTGGCAGCGTTCATTGGCTGTGATATCGATAACGTTATCATTGAATTAGATGCTTCTGAACCGCCGATTATGGACGGTTCTTCTAAGTTTTTTGTTGAAGCTATCGAAAAAGCAGGAATCGAAGAACAAGACGCAGAACGTAACGTATATGTCGTAAAAGAAGTTATTTCTTATACTGACGAAGCTACCGGAAGTGAAATTTTGGTAATGCCTTCAGACGATTATCAAGTCACTGCAATGGTAGATTTCGGTACTAAAGTTTTAGGTACGCAAAACGCTACTATGAAAAGCATTGCCGATTTCAAGACAGAAATTGCAGATGCTAGAACGTTCAGCTTCCTGCACGAACTTGAAGCTTTATTGGAAAATGGACTGATTAAAGGCGGCGATTTAAACAATGCCATCGTTTATGTCGATAAAGAAATTTCTGAAAGCACTATGGAAAACCTAAAAGTGGCTTTTGGAAAAGAAAAGATATCTGTAAAACCAAACGGAATTTTAGACAACCTGACTCTGCATTATCCTAATGAAGCTGCCCGTCACAAATTGCTTGACGTTGTCGGTGATTTGGCTTTGATCGGAACGCGCATCAAAGGAAAAATTATTGCAAACAAACCTGGACATTTTGTGAACACGCAATTCGCTAAAAAGATGTCTAAAATTATCAAGATAGAACAAAGAAATCAAGTTCCTGTTTTCGACTTGAACCAAGAGCCTCTGATGGACATTCATAAAATCATGAGTATTTTGCCTCACAGGCCACCATTCTTGTTCATCGACAGGATTATCGAAATGTCTGACACGCACGTTGTAGGACTTAAAAACGTGACAATGAACGAAAGCTTCTTCGTAGGGCATTTCCCTGGAGCACCTGTAATGCCAGGTGTTATCATTGTTGAAGCTATGGCTCAATCAGGAGGGATCTTGATATTGAGTTCTGTTCCGGATCCTGAAAACTACCTAACTTATTTTATGAAAATCGACAATGTAAAATTCAAGCACAAAGTATTGCCTGGAGATACCCTGATTTTCAAATGCGATTTGATTTCTCCGATCAGAAGAGGGATCTGCCACATGCAAGCGAATGCTTATGCTAACGGAAAGTTAGTAGCGGAAGCCGAGCTAATGGCGCAAATCGCAAAAATCAACTAAAAAGAAATTTATGAATCAACCATTAGCATACGTTCACCCTGGCGCAAAAATCGCTAAAAATGTTGTAATAGAGCCGTTCACTACAATCCATAATAATGTAGTAATTGGCGACGGAACCTGGATTGGTTCTAATGTTACCATCATGGAAGGCGCTAGAATAGGGAAGAACTGTAATATATTTCCAGGTGCCGTAATTTCTGCAGTACCGCAAGACTTAAAATTTGGAGGTGAAGATTCACTAGCTATTATCGGCGACAATTCAACAATAAGAGAATGCGTTACCATTAATAGAGGCACAATTGCTTCTGGACAGACTGTGATTGGCAAAAATTGCTTGGTTATGGCCACTGCCCATATTGCCCACGATTGTCATATCGGCGACAATGCAATTATCGTTAACGGTGTAGCATTGGCAGGTCACGTTACCGTTGGTAATTATGCAATTATTGGAGGTCTGGCGGCGGTGCACCAATTCATCAATATTGGAGACCATGCTATGATTTCTGGCGGCTCTTTGGTTAGAAAAGACGTACCTCCTTATACTAAAGCCGCAAAAGAACCGCTTTCTTATGTAGGAATCAATTCAGTAGGTCTGAGAAGAAGAGGCTTTTCAACAGAAAAAATCAGAGAAATTCAAGAGATTTACAGAATTTTATACCAGAAAAATTACAATACGACCCAAGCTTTGGGAATTATTGAAGCTGAAATGGAAGCGACTCCAGAAAGAGATGAAATTATTCTGTTTATCAGAAATTCATCAAGAGGAGTAATGAAAGGATATACTGGGATTTATTAATTCCCAAGAATAAAAATTTTACAAAAAACGAAATAACAAACAAACAAAATGGCAAGTACTGCAGACATCAGAAACGGATTGTGTATTAAATTCAACCACGATATTTATAAAATTATTGAATTCCTTCACGTAAAGCCTGGAAAAGGACCAGCTTTCGTCAGAACAAAATTAAAAAGCTTGACTTCTGGTAAAGTTTTGGATAATACTTTTTCTGCGGGACATAAAATTGATACTATTCGTGTCGAAACTCATACGTTCCAATTTTTATATGCTGAAGGAGATGAATTTCACTTTATGAATGCTGAATCTTTCGAACAAATTTCTTTGAATAAAAATGTATTGGACGCTCCAGACTTATTAAAAGAAGGTACTAACGTAATGATTCAGATTAATACTGAAACTGACTTGCCGCTTTCTGTAGATATGCCAGCTTCAATCATTTTAGAAGTTACCTATGCAGAGCCAGGCGTTAAAGGAAATACGGCTACTAATGCAACAAAACCTGCAACTGTAGAAACGGGAGCATCTGTAAACGTTCCTTTGTTTATCAACGAAGGCGACAAAATTAAAATCGATACAGCTACAGGAGCCTATATGGAGCGCGTAAAAGAATAATTAATTGGTATATTTGGAAATGAGATAGCTTGGTAGTTATCTCATTTTCTTATTGCTATAATTTCTAATGAGACGACCAATATGAAATTCCCTAAAATACAAACGTTACAAGAAGTTGCCGAAATTATCGACAGCAAATATATTGGCGATCCAAATTTTGAGGTTCATGGGATGAACGAAATTCATGTCGTGGAACCTGGAGATATTGTCTTTGTCGATCATCCAAAATATTACGACAAAGCATTACAATCTGCGGCTACTATTATCTTGATCAATAAAGAAGTAGAATGTCCAGAAGGAAAAGCATTGTTGATTTCCGATGATCCGTTCAGGGATTTTAATACACTTACAAGGCATTTTAGGCCGTTTAGAGCTATAAATACTTCCATCTCTTTGAGTGCTACTATTGGCGAAGGAACCTATATCCAACCTAATTGTTTTATTGGAAACCATGTCAAGATTGGTAAAAATTGCATAATCCATTCCAATGTTTCTATTTACGACCATACGGTAATAGGCGATAACGTGATTATTCATGCTGGAACTACTTTGGGAGCCGATGCATTCTATTATAAAAAACGCCCAGAAGGATTTGATCAATTACTTTCTGGCGGAAGAGTTGTTATCGAAGATAATGTCGGAATTGGAGCGCTTTGTACAATTGACAAAGGAGTTACCGGCGATACGACTATAGGAGAAGGAACAAAAATAGACAATCAGGTGCATGTCGGACACGATACGGTAATAGGAAAAAGATGTCTTATCGCAGCACAGACAGGAATAGCGGGTTGTGTAAAGATTATGGATGAAGTAACTTTATGGGGACAAGTAGGCGTAATAAGCAGCATTACCATTGGAGAAAAAGCTGTTGTCATGGCCCAAAGTGGAGTTACAAAATCAATAGAAGGAGATAAGGTCTATTTCGGAACTCCTATCGATGAAGCTCGTGAAAAACTGAAGCAGTTCGCCAACGTCAAGAAAATACCAGAAATTCTCAATAAATTGAAACAATAATGACAGCAAAGGAAATCGTACAGAATTTTTATAAGTCAGATGCACTTTTAGATGAAAATATCATGGAATCTTCATTGCATCCTGAAGTTATTTTAGATTGGAATAGTTCGAAAGGCTTCTTGCAGATGAACCGATCTGAAATTCTGGCTTTGTCAGCAGAACTTCGCGTCGCTTATATAAGGTCAAAAATTAGGATTAGTCATATCTTAGAAGAAGGAAACCTCGTTTCTGTCCGATATTCTCACTATGTAAAGACATTTGAAAATCCAAGAGAAGAAATGCTTTTAGCCCATTTTATGGTAATCTGGGAAATAAAAGACAACAAACTCTACAGAGGATTCCAGATGAGCCAATTGTCTTGATTTCATTAAATATTTTCAGCCTAAAAACTTTCCCGTTAGGCTTCAAAACCTTACTTTTGCATCACCATTTCAAAAAATAAATTTAAAAAATATATTATGAGCGTTTTAGTCAATAAAGATTCTAAAATAATTGTTCAAGGTTTTACAGGAAGCGAAGGAACTTTTCACGCTTCTCAAATGATTGAATACGGAACAAACGTTGTAGGTGGAGTAACTCCAGGAAAAGGAGGAACGACACATTTAGATCGTCCGGTTTTCAACACGGTTAAAGATGCTGTTGACCAAGCTGGAGCTGACACAACAATTATTTTCGTACCGCCAGCCTTTGCTGCTGACGCAATTATGGAAGCTGCTGATGCAGGAATCAAAGTTATCATCACGATTACAGAAGGAATTCCTGTTGCAGATATGATCAAGGCTTACGCTTATATTCAAAATAAAGAATGTCGTCTAATCGGACCAAACTGCCCAGGTGTAATCACTCCAGGTGAAGCTAAAGTAGGTATCATGCCAGGCTTCGTCTTCAAAAAAGGTAACGTTGGTATCGTTTCTAAATCAGGAACTTTAACATATGAAGCAGCTGACCAAGTAGTAAAACAAGGTTTAGGAATTACTACAGCAATCGGTATCGGAGGAGATCCAATCATCGGAACTACTACAAAAGAAGCTGTTGAATTATTGATGAACGATCCAGAAACAGAATGTATCATCATGATTGGTGAAATCGGAGGGCAATTAGAAGCGGATGCTGCTAAATGGGTAAAAGCTGACGGTAACAGAAAACCAGTTGTTGGTTTTATCGCTGGTGAAACTGCTCCGAAAGGAAGAACAATGGGCCATGCTGGTGCTATTGTTGGTGGTGCTGACGATACAGCGGAAGCTAAAAAACGCATCATGAGAGAAAACGGAATCCACGTTGTTGACTCTCCGGCAGAAATTGGTAAAAAAGTAAAAGAAATTATGGGATAATTTTCCGTAAAACGATATAAAAAGCCTTGCAAAAACTGCAGGGCTTTTTTATTTATTGGAATTTTGTTTCTCTTTTTTAATATTTTACAATGTTTGATTTTTTTCATAAATTTAAAAGATGAAAAAAGCCTTTCCGCCATTAGTAAATCAAAATTCTAAAATCTTAATTCTCGGAACAATGCCAGGCGAAAAATCTTTGGAATTGCAAGAATATTATGGAAATAAAGGAAACAGTTTTTGGAAATTACTTTTTACATTATTTGACCAGCCTTTGCCAGCAACGTATACTGAAAAGAAACAATTATTAGAAGAAAACGACATTGCGCTTTGGGATGTTTTGGCCTACTGCGAAAGAACCGGAAGCCTTGATAGTAACATCAAGAACGAAAAAGCGAACGATTTTGAAAGCTTCTATAAAAAATATCCAAGTATCAAACATGTCTTTTTCTCCAGCAAAAATGCTTCTAACTTCTATGATAAATATGTAGGAAGAAGAAAAGACATACAATACATAATTCTTCCTTCGCCAAGCGGTGCTAATGCTTCTAAAAGTTTTATGCAGAAATTAAAAGAATGGGAAGAAATCATGGAAGCTTTGAATTAGCTCATTTTCCGAAAAAATCTTTTTTAATTAAATTTGTAATCTATTAGGAGTTTAAAAATTAATTTGTGACTGACAAAATTAACACCTTTACAACCGAAAGACTGAGTTTCTACCAGCGCTTTTCACTTACTTTACAATTGGTAAGTTTTAGTATTATTGTTTGTGTTGTTATAATGTTTTTTTCTAAGTATGACATGATAAAATTATTTTTAGCTTTAGGAATAATCTATCTTTTTATCACCCTATTGGTATCAATTCACAGATCAGTAACCTATATTTATGAAATTCAGATTGATGCTAACAAAATTAGTGTTTTAGGACAGCACTACAATAAAAATTGGATTACAGAAATTGAAATTGAAAATTTAGATATATTTATAAGAAAAAAATATACTAGAGTTAGTTGCTATTATTATTTAGTCATTAAGTCGCATGATAATAAAAAGTTTGTAGTGAATAAATTATTTAACTGGAATTATTTTATACTCTATAAATTATATGAGGAATTCAAGAAGGCTAAATCTGAAAAAATAAATTTTGAAGAAAAATACTTGCTAGAGGGTATTGAGAAAAAGGCGAAAGATGAATTCCAATGGAGAAATTAAATTTCCAGAAACTATAACCCATAATAATAAAAAAAATGTCAAACATAGATTTAATTATAGAAGAAAGACCACGCGATATCGGAGATTTTTTAGTCGGAAGATTATTGCCTTTTCGTAAAAAAAGAATGGTAGGACCGTTTATTTTCATTGACCATATGGGGCCTACAAAAATGGGACCTGAGCATTATATGGATGTCGGACAGCACCCGCACATTGGCTTGGCAACTCTAACTTTTTTGCTAGAAGGAGAAGTCATGCACAAAGACAGTATCGGAACAGAACAAAAAATTGCTCCAGGCTCCGTCAACTGGATGATTGCAGGAAATGGAGTAACGCATACAGAAAGAACTCCAGAAGAACTACGACACGGTTCAGAATATATGATGCACGGTTATCAGATCTGGGTGGCGCTGCCAAAAGACAAAGAAGATATGGAGCCTGAGTTCCATCATTTCGACAGAAATGATTTGCCGCGCTGGAAAGACGAAACAGCTGAATTTACTTTAGTAGCTGGAAAAGGCTACGGAAAAGAATCTCCTGTTCCGGTACATTCTGAATTGTTTATGGTTGAAATAAAAACTCAAGATGAATACTTGCTACATACTGAAGGTCAGTTGTTTGGTGAAATCGGTATTTGTGTTGTTGAAGGCGCCATTCAAGCCTGTGAACATCATGTAGAAAAAGGTAATATGCTCGTGTCAAAATTAGATGATGCTTGTTCAATGACGCTACTGCCAAATACACATATCATTCTATTTGGTGGTGAACCACTTCCGGAAGAGCGTTTTATTTACTGGAATTTTGTTTCTTCCAGCAACGAAAAATTAGAAGAAGCAAAAGAACGATGGAGGAAAAAGAGCTTTCCAAAAGTAAAAGGAGATGATAGTTATGTGGTGATGCCTGAAGTATAAAAAATAGTTTGGATATCCTTTAAGCTGGCACTTTATCAATTGATTAATTTTTTTGTCCATAATTGTTATAATTCATTTAAAATTCTATATTTACAATTATAATTATTCATTGGAGCCGAAAGACATGAGCTGTAAAAAATATGTCTTCATTTTGTGGAGCCGATTTTTAGCAAATCACAAGAATTGATACAAAAACTTTACAATTATAAACATATTTCATTTGATTTGTGGCTCACGCTTATCAAATCCAATCCTCAATTTAAGCTGGAAAGAAACCGCCTTTTCAAAGACTTTTTTAGAATAGAAAAGCCCTTGGAAGAAGTCAATGCTGTGATTCGCAAGTATGATATTCTTACAAATTACATCAATGAAAGAGTAGGGAAAAACTTCGACACCCTTGAAATTTACTTACTAATTTTAGATGCCTTAGGCGAAAATCTTGATAAGTATGAAATTGGAGAATTCAATACTTTTTACGATTTAAGTGAAGAATTGTTGATGCAACACAAACCAATCCTTTTAGATGAAAAACTGCCTCAATTATTAGAAAATCTAAAACTGGAAGGTAAGTCAATGAATATTTTAAGCAATACAGCATTTATAAAAGGAAAATCACTAAAAAAAATAATGAAACACTATGGAATGGACGATTTTTTTTCCTTCCAGATTTATTCCGATGAAGCTGGCGTTTCAAAACCAAACCAATTGATATATCAGATTGCTTACGATGAAATTGTAAAAATCAATGACATTTCAAAAAGCGAGATTATTCATGTAGGAGATAATAGAAATTCAGATTATGACGGTGCAAAAAACTTTGGTTTTCATGCACACTTAATCGTTTAATGATAATTGATGAATACAGATTACAGTTTACATAAAATTACGGAGAAAGAAAATTGTCCGTTTTCAGAAACAGATTACAGCAAATTTAAATTTGGAGATAATGCTATTGCTAAGAAATTTGCAAAAGCCTTATTCGATGGATTTATCGAAAAACATTCTGATTTGATATTGCAACATGACGAAATTGTTATTTTGCCAAGCCCATATCTTTCAATTCCAACCGCTTCAAATTGCTTGAGCTTTCATTTCAGAATATTCTTGAACAATTTCTTGTTTGAAAACAATAAAAAAGCACTCAAGGAATCAAAAATCTATAGAAATCAGACCTACGTAACAGATTATGGAAATTTAGACTATAGCGAAAGAGTGAAGCTTATTTCAAACGACACTTATTATATTGATAAGAATATAGTTGACGGAAAACTATGCCTATTTATGGATGACATAAAAATTACCGGAAGCCACGAATTCATCGTAAAGAAAATCTTGAAAGAATATAATGTCGATGGGCATTTCGTATTCATTTATTTCGCAGAACTTTTGAACAAAGACATTCATCCGAATATTGAAAATCACTATAATTATTTCTACGTAAAAAACGTAAACCAGATAATTTCACTGATAAACCAAAATTCATTTGAATACAATACCAGAATCGTAAAATATATTTTAAGACTGGATATAAATGATTTGATACTTTTATTGCAATCAATCCCCCAACACAGAATAGATACATTATTTGATCTAGCTGTCAGCAACAATTATCACACAATAGAAGAATATAAAGAAAATTTAAAATCAATAAACAAAAAAACAGCAGACTATGGCTATAAACTTGCAAAAAGGACAACGTGAAACGTTAAACGCACCTAAATTTACAATTGGATTAGGCTGGGATACCAATGCTTCATCAACAGGAGCGGCATTCGATTTGGATGCTTCTGTTTTTATTATGGGCGACAATAAAAAAATTCTTTCAGACGAGCACTTCGTATTTTATAATAATCTAAAATCGCCAGATGATGCTGTAGAGCATACAGGCGATAACTTGACTGGTGACGGTGACGGTGACGATGAGCAAATTTTGGTAGACTTATCTAAAATTGACGCAAGAGCTACTGAAATTTGTATTGTCGTAACAATTCACGATGCCGATGCTAGAAAACAAAATTTTGGACAAGTAAGAAACTCTTTCGTTCGTATTTTAGATTCTTCAAACAATAATGAGCTTGTTAAATACGAGCTAGAAGAAGATTTCTCAATTGAAACAGCTGTAGAATTCGGAAGAATCTACAAAAGAAACAACGAGTGGAAATTTGAAGCAGTTGGAGTAGGAATGAAAGGCGGCTTGCAAGATTATTTAAATAAATACAATTAATAAAAATGGCAATTAATTTAGAAAAAGGACAGAGAATCAATCTTGAAAAAAGTAATGGTTCAAAGCTTCAAAACATTTGTGTAGGTATCAACTGGGGTGCTATCGAGAAAAAAGGATTTTTCGGAGGCGTGACAAAAGAACCTGTAGATTTAGATGCCAGTTGTGCTGTCTATGACGAAAATAAAAGAAATATCGACACTGTAAGCTTCCGTAAATTAAAATCAAACGACAATGCTATCAAGCATAGTGGTGATGATTTGACAGGAGATATGAACGGGGATGACGGTCTGGACAACGAAGTAATTACTTTAGATTTAGCTCAATTGAATCCGTCTGCAAATCACGTAGCTTTCTTTATCAATAGTTTTAGAGGTCAAGATTTTAAAGATATTCCTTTTGCTTCAATTCGAATTTATGAAGGAACTCCAACTCGCGTAAACGAAGTTTTTGCAAAATATGATATCGCAAACGACAAAAATTTTGCAGGAAACGTATCTATGGTTTTAGGTGTTTTCTACAAAAGAAATGGCGAATGGAAATTCAGTGCTGTTGGCGCTCCAACAAAAGACAGAAAATTAGAAGAAACTGTTGTAACGATTCAACAAAATCATCTATAAAATAAATAGAAATGGAAAATAATCAATTAATTGTCCAAGAACAAAATGCCTTGATTGACAAGGACGGGAATGTTAATTTGGCTAATGCAACAGAATCAGATTTAAGCAATTACAGATCGCTTTCAACGCAATTGAATGAAAATGATGCGAATTCTATCTTAAATTTTGGTGCAGAAATACAAAATTCAATTTCAAAACAGAGTGATACTTTTTTGACGAATGTCAGAACCTATAATTCTGGCGAAGTCGGAACGTTAATCAACGATCTTTTGACAGAATTGAATTATGTTGACGTTGACCAATTAAACCAAAGTCCAGCGAAAAGATTTTTGTCTAAGATTCCCCTTTTAGGGAAACTAGTTACCGATGTAAAGAAACTTTTCCAGCAGTATGATAAAATTACGGTAAACGTAGAAAAAATCAGTAACAAGGTAAAAGCAGGGATGATTAATTCGGTTAAAGACAATTCTTCTTTACAGACCATGTTTGAAGGAAATGTGAACCTTATCAAGGAAATGGAAAAGCACATTATTGCTGGACAAATCCGTTTTAAGGAACTAAATGAAGAACTGGCCGTAATGGAAGCCAATAGCGCTCAATACCAAGATTACCAAATTTCTGACAAGAGAACGTTTATCAATAGATTAGACAAGCGTCTGGCGGATATGAAAATCGTACGATTTATTATGCTTCAGTCCCTGGCGCAAATTCGTGTGGTTCAAAATAATAATACTTCGATAGCAGAAAAAGCGCAGTCTATTTTGACAACCACAATGCCGGTTTGGAAAAACCAATTGACGTTAGCAGTTGCGCTTCAAAGACAAAAACAAAATATCGAAGTACAAAGAAGAGTGTCTGAAACGACTAATACGATCTTGCAGAAAAATGCTGAAATGTTGAAACAAAACAGCATCGAAGTAGCAAAAGAAAACGAGAATACAATCGTATCGCTTGAAACTTTGAAAATGACAACCAAATCTTTGATTGATACTTTGACAGAAGTGAAACAGATTCACGAGCAAGGTGCTGAAACAAGAAGACAATTGGATGCAGGACTTCAAAGCCTAGAAGCAGAATTGAAAAAAGGAGTTATAAATTAAGGAGAAATTTAGATGCATCAGGAAGATGATGAAACATTTATTCAGATAATCAACGAAAGCAAAAAGAAACTCCAGACATTAAAGATTTTATCCAATTTTTTTAATAATCCAGTTCTTATTGCGGTCTTGATACGCACAAAAGTCATTCACAATCTTTTTGAAAACAATAAAAATCTTGATATACACAAGCTAGATTTATTTCATATTCAATACACGAAAAGTCTCATTGACTTGTTTCAAAAATTGAAAAAATCAAAAGAGCAGAGCTATCTTTTGCTTTCTGATGAAATTTATATCAACGACGATTTTATATCAAAATTAAAATCTGAAATTGAAGCTGGATTTTTTTCTGATGTAGCTTTCAGCCACGCGAAAAATCTCTCGCTTAAGATTGAGCAATTGTATAAAATCTTTGCTTTTGACGATAGTATAAATTTCCGATGGAATGAAATCAACGAGTTTTCATCAAGAAGAGCTTCTGAATTTTATAGAGAAATTGGCAAAGAAAAATTCGAGCAGATTAGCTTGCATGAATCTGACCCAATTTATGAAAATTCACTTGTCAAGATTGAAAAAAAGCTTTTAGGCAAATTAAATATTCACAAATTCCGAATCAAGTTTGCTTGTGGAATTAAGCATGAAAATGAAATTGCCGAAGTGTATGAATTTATAGATTCAAACGATAAATTTATTTTTAATGTAAACGAAAAATCATTTTATTTTTTAAATGATGCCAATACAAAAGGAATAGATTTATCTAAAAACAAATCGGTGAAAGCCCAGATTATTGAAGATTTGCAGGCGAAAAATAACAGGTTGAAAGAACAGCAAGTAAACTTAAAAACACAACTACCAAAAGATGTAGAGCAAGTTTTAGAAAGTTATGCTGTAAAAATTTCAGATGTCGAGTTCTTGAACGATTTGCAAAATGTAGATGAACAGACAAATATTTTAAAAGCAATGTTAAACATAAATATTAATTCAAAATAATGGCAATTAATTTAGAAAAAGGACAACGTCAGGCAATTGACGCACCAAAATTTACAGTAGGTTTAGGTTGGGATAGCAATTCTAGCGCAACAGGAGAAGCTTTCGATTTGGATGCTTCAGTTTTTATTGTTGGAGCAAACGGAAAAATCTTGAGCGACAATCATTTTGTATACTATAATAACACAAAATCTCCTGATGAATCTGTAATCCACACAGGCGACAACCTTACTGGTGCAGGCGATGGTGATGATGAGCAGATTACTGTTGATTTGTCAAAAATCTCTCCAGACGCTGTAGAAATTTGTTTTGTGGTAACAATCCACCAAGCCGATACAAGAAGACAAAATTTTGGACAAATCAGAAACTCTTTCATTAGAATTATTGACAACACTAATACTGAATTAGTGAAATATGAGTTAGACGAAGATTTTTCTATAGAAACAGCAGTCGAATTCGGAAGAATTTACAAAAGAAATGGAGAATGGAAATTTGAAGCTGTTGGTTCAGGAATGAAAGGCGGTCTGCAAGATTTCCTAACCAAATACAACTAACCATTTAACCAACCAAAAACAAAATCAAATATGGCAATTAATCTTACTAAAGGACAAAAAATAGATCTTCGAAAAGATAACGGAGACACATTGACAAACTTTTGCATCGGTGTAAACTGGGGTGCAATCGAAACTAAAGGTTTCTTCGGATTGACAAAAAACGTACAGAACATCGATCTTGATTTGAGCTGTATTCTAATTGATGAAAACAATAACATCTGCGATCATTTATATTCTCCTTTGTATAGAGTAGAAGTATTACAGCAATTTGGTCTTCCAAAAGGAAAACTACTTACTTCAGATAATGCTATGAAACATACAGGAGATGATTTAGAAGGAGATAAAGGAGGAGATGACGGTATTGATAATGAAATTATTACTGTTGACCTTTCTAGAATCAATTCTAATGTTTCTCAAATTTTCTTCTTTTTGAATAACGCTGGAAGAGAAGATTTTTCTCAAATTCCTTATGCAAAAATCAGAATGTATGAAGGAACTCCAACAAGAGTAAACTCAGTTTTTGCTTCCTATAACGTTTCTGCAGAACCGCAATATACAGGAAAACAGTCCATCATCATGGCGAAATTATACAAGAGAAACGGTGAATGGAAATTTAGCGCTATTGGAGATCCAACAGAAGATACTTTCTTAGGACAGACGATCCATAAAATTGTAAAATCTTACCTGTAGTCTAAGATGCAAATCAAAAACATCGAAGGTTTAAGCGTAGCTCAAATAAAAGAGCTTGTAAACCAAGGAGCAGAATTTGTATATTTTCCATATACAGTTTCTTTTGTTTTAGGTACCGTAAGAAGAGCATCTTCCATTTATTTTATCAGGCCTTATGAAGGAAAATTTAAATATTCCTATAAACATGTTGGCGTGAATGCTTTGTTAGGCTGGTGGGGAATTCCTTGGGGACCAATTTATACGATTGGCTCAATGTATCATCAATTATCTGGAGGAAAGGATGTTACGCATGAAGTATTGAGTGATTTAATTCAAAACGATCCTGATGCAGACACTTCGACTTACAATATAAATGGATTGTATTCTGCAAATCAAAGTGACGAAAATCCAACCTATAACATTCCAAGATAAATGAGAAGGCTGCCAGTATATTTTTTATTGGACACTTCTGGGTCGATGTATGGAGAACCCATTCAAGCGTTGAATAATGCTTTGAGCGGAATGATTAGTACATTACGTTCAGATCCTCAAGCCTTAGATTCTCTATGGATTAGCATCATAACTTTCGATAGAGAAGTTAGAGAAATTGTGCCTTTGACAGAATTGGTTACTTTTCAGCTTCCCGAAATTACATGCCCACAAAGCGGCCCGACAAACACTGGAGCCGGTTTGGATTTTGTAATCCAGAAAGTAAATCAAGATGTAATTAAAGGTTCCGAAACCCAAAAAGGAGATTGGAAACCATTATTGTTTTTAATTACTGACGGCAAACCTTCAGACATTCAATTGTATAGAGAAAAAGTTCCCGAAATAAAAGCATTAAATTTTGGAGCCGTTGTTGGCTGTGCTGCTGGGCATTTGGCTAATGATATGATGCTTAAAGAATTGACTGATAACGTGGTTCATCTTGATGCGGCTGACAGCCAGACTTTGAAAACTTTTTTTAAATGGGTTTCAGAAACTATCGAGCAAGGAAATAAAAGTCAGGGAACAGGTGAGAGCATTTCATTGCCACCGCCACCAGACGAAATAACAATTGTGATATAATGAGAAGACTTCCAATATATTTTTTAATAGATGTTTCAGAATCTATGGTTGGCGAGCCGATTCAGCAAGTTGAAGAAGGACTTTCCACTATTATTCAATCGTTAAAAACAGATCCGTATGCGTTAGAAACAGTTTGGGTTTCCATAATTGTTTTTGCTGGACAGCCTAAAACACTAGTTCCTTTGCAGGAATTGGTAAGTTTTTATCCGCCAAGATTTCCAATTGGAAGCGGTACTTCTTTAAGCAAAGGCTTAGGACATTTGATGCACGAACTTCGAAAAAATATAGTAAAAACTACCTATGAGCAAAAAGGCGATTGGAAACCGATTGTCTTTCTTTTTACTGATGGCGTTCCAACTGATGATAGCAAAACAGCTATTTCAGAATGGAAACAGAATTGGCAAAGAACGGCTAATATGGTAGCCATTTCCTTTGGAGATGAAGCAGATACTGCAATTCTTTCTGAATTGACCGATACTGTTTTACATTTCAAAAATACGACGGCACAATCCTATAAAGAATTCTTCAAATGGGTTACCGATTCAATCAAGACAAGCAGCGTTAGTGTTGAAAACAATTCCAATGGCTTTGAATTGGCTAAAATTGACGGCGATACGATTTCTAAAATTGACTTGACTAAAAACGAACCTCCAAAGCCCGCAGTTGATGATAATTATGCTGTTTTAGCGGCGAAATGCCAAAATACAAAGCGTCCTTATCTGATTAAATACCGAAGGACTTTTTCGTCTTCGATTTATGCAGGAGTTGACCTGACTTCAAAATCTTATAATCTGGTGGGAGCATTTCAGGTTGATAGCTCTTATTTTGATTTAGCAGACGATTCTCAAAACAAAAACCATGTGAACAGTGAGGAACTTCTTGGAGCTCCAGCTTGTCCTTGTTGCGGCAATCAATATGGATTGGCAGTTTGCAGTTGCGAAAAAATTCATTGCATCGGATTTGAGGCTAAAAATACATGCCCATGGTGTGGCAATGTTGGAGAATATGGAGTAGGCGGCGGCAGTTTTGATGTCAATAGGACACAAGGCTAATGACAAATACCAAAAAATACATCCAACAGCTTTTAGTTTTAAAAGAAATCAATATTTCTCCAAAAAACGAGCAAGCTTTCCAAGAATTTGTTTCAAAAGAAGAAAACATAAGTAAAGTCAAATTAATTCAGGAACTACAGAAACAGATGGCAAAAGATTGGGAATTGATCAACAGAAAGCTAGATATCCAGAATCAACAGATACTATTTCCAAACGGAACTGTAGGAAAAGAATACCTTGCGCCTTTAGATTTTGATCTTCTTGACCTTTCAGATTTGAATTCAATTTCAATCGACGGACTTGAAATCTTTGGTCTTGCATACAATCCTGATAAAAAATATATTTCTGGAATTCCTTTAGAAAGCGGCAATTTAAAATTCAATCTTTTCTATAAAATCAATGAAGATGATACAAATGAGTTTTATCAAAAAACACTTTCTATAATTTTTAATCCAGATCCAAAATCACTTTGGAAAAGCATTCCTTCAAACACAGAAGATGTTTATTGGAAAAAAGATGATGTTTCTGAATTCTATTCACTAGAAGAAAAATCGGTTGTAGTCGCTTCAAAAAGAGGACGTTCGCATGCTAATAAAGGAAGTTTCCGCGATGATGATTATGCAATCAAACACTTTCCAGAAAATAATTGGAGCTTGATTGCTGTTTCTGATGGTGCCGGTTCTGCAGTTCTAGGAAGAAAAGGAGCTGAAATTGCCTGTAATGCAGTCGTGACTTTTTTCCAAAAGTATTTTGATGAAAATACAGCTTCAGTTTTTGACCAAGAGGTTTTGAATTATCGAGAGAATACGGAAAACTCTTTACGTGAGGCAAAAATACAACTGCTAAATGCTTCAAGATTTGCGAATCAACAAATTCAGGATGCAGCCAATAAAATAGAAGTATCGAGTAAAGATTTTCATGCGACATTAATTTTTACACTGCTTAAAAAGTTTGATTTCGGATATGCAATCCTGACTTTTGGAGTTGGCGATTGCCCAATCGGTGTTGTCAGTAAAGACCAAACTTCGGTTGAATTGATGAACAAAGTTGATGTTGGAGAATTTGGCGGCGGAACACGTTTTATAACCATGCCCGAGATTTTTGAAGATAAAAATTTCGAATCTCGATTTAACGCTGTGATTGTAGAGGATTTCTCTTATTTCTTTTTAATGACAGATGGAATCTACGATCCAAAGTTTGAAGTAGAAGCCAATCTTAAGAAAATCGAAAAGTGGAATTCATTTATAAAAGATTTAAAAGGCAAGAATGAAGATCAATTTACTGTGAATTTTCAAAATAGAAACCAAAAAACAGCCGCAGAGCTTTCGGAATGGATGGATTTTTGGAGTCCAGGAAACCATGACGACAGAACTTTAGCCATCATTTATTAATATATTCCGATGAAAACAGTAACAGTTTGGTCGGTAAATGACCGCTATAAATCCTATCAGTTTGTTGACAACGGGGAGCCCATGAAAGGTGGCTTGAAAGATGTTTATTTCAGTCCTGACCGAAAATATGTGGTCGCAATTTATAGAGATAAATTAGACGAAAGCCAAAAACAGCGGCTTGAAAAGATTACAAATTATTACCTCCCGCAAATTAAAAATAAAGATGCCTCCGATTTCTTCTTGAATGAAGTTTTTCGCTGGCCAGAAGATATTATCGAATACAACGGATTGACAGGAATAATTGTTCCTGCATACAATCAGAAATTCTTTTTCCAAAAAGGTCAGGAGTCGGTAGATTTGATACAAGGAAAAGAAAAAAATGGGAAATGGTTTGCAGGAGCAAAATTCAGGAATACGATGTTTCCACTACGTTTGGCGAAATCAGAACTAGGAAATTGGGCCGATTACCTACAGATTTGCGTAAATATTTCCAGAGGCGTAAAAAAAATGCATGCGATGGGTCTGGCACATTCCGATTTGTCCTATAATAACGTGCTGGTTGATCCAATTGAGAAATCTGCCGTAATCATTGACTTGGACGGTTTGGTTGTTCCGGGGCTTTATCCAGCAGATGTTATTGGAACTGCAGAGTTTATCGCTCCCGAAGTTTTGGCTACGAAGCATTTAAATAAAAACGATGCCAATCGGAAATTGCCAAACCGGCTGACGGATTTACATGCTTTACCAGTTCTGATTTATATGTTTTTGCTTCACAGACATCCGTTAAAAGGAGGGAAGGTTCATAATCTGGAAACAGAAATTGACGATTTGCTTTCTATGGGAGAAAAAGCATTGTTTATTGAGCATCCGGAAGATAATTCCAATCGTCCAAAACTAAATCAAGTTTCTAAATGGGATTTGCCTTGGGCTGATGTTTCAAAATTGCCGTATTCGATTACAGGACCGTACTTAAAAAAACTCTTTGAAGAAGCATTTATTTCCGGACTTCACAATCCAATGTCGCGTCCTGTATCTGAAGTTTGGGAACAGGCATTATTGAAAACGATAGATTTGACGATTCCATGCAGCAGCAGAAGTTGTGATCAACAACAGTATGTTTTTGACAATACTCCGGAACCTAAATGTCCATTTTGTGGAACTTATTATCAAAAGTCACTTCCAATGGCTGATTTCTATTACCAATTCCAGCCTTCTGTTTGGAAACCGGAAAATCATAGACTGATGGTTTATGAAAATCAACAGCTGAATTCATGGCATGCAAATAGGAATAGCATTAATAATGAAAGGCTTACAGATACTGAAAAAATACCTGTTGGAAATTTTGTATTTGAAGAAAATAAATGGTTCTTTGTCAACCAAAATGGCAAGTCAGTTAAAGACCTAACAGAAGGAAATGAGGTTCCAATAAATGGCAGGACTGAAATTACAAACGGAAAAAAATTACTGCTTTCTGCCGAAGAAGGAGGAAGAGTAGCTTTATTTACAATTACGAATCAAAAATAATAATCAGTAATCAATTTTAATTTTTATAACTAATGGATAAAGTAGATACTTTAATCAATCACCCGGGGTTAATTGCAACATTTGCAGTTGTAATCATCATCATGTTGCTTTTGGATTTGGGGATTTTCAATAAAAAGAGCCATGTTGTTTCTAATAAGGAAGCCATAACTTGGTCAATTGTTTGGATCAGTTTGTCAATGATTTTCAGTGGATTTATCTATTATTTTATCGGACCGACAAAGTTCTACGAGTTCCAATCTGCCTATTGGATTGAAAAAGCCCTTTCTGTAGACAACCTTTTCGTATTCATTCTAGTATTCAAATTCTTTGATGTAGCCAATTCAAACAAGCATAAAGTATTGTTTTGGGGTATTATCGGAGCTTTGGTTTTAAGAGCGATATTTATCTTTTCTGGAGCTTTCCTAATTGAATTGACCTATTTGAACAAGCTTTTAGGATTAATGGGAATCGAAGGTTTCAAATATGATATCAATATCATCATGACTTTATTTGGATTGTTCTTGGTGTATGCAGGAATCAAATCATGGTCTGCTGGCGACGATGACGATGATGAAGACTATAATAATACAAGAGGAGCAAGATTGATTAGAAAGTTCTTTAAAGTAAGTGATAATTATGACGGAGATAAATTCTTTACTATCGAAAACGGAAAGAAATTAGCAACTCCTTTATTAGTTGTGGTTGCAGTAATTGAGTTTACAGATTTACTTTTTGCAGTAGATTCAATCCCTGCAATTTTTGCCATTTCAAATGATCCTTTTATTCTTTATACGTCTAATATTTTCGCCATTTTAGGATTAAGAGCCTTGTTTTTCTTGCTTGACAATTTTATCCATTTGTTCAGCAAATTGAAATACGGTTTGGCAATTATCCTTTCTTTCATTGGTATAAAAATGATAATCGCACCTTTCTACCATATTGATTCGATTTACTCGTTGATCGTAATTGGAGGAATTTTGGTTCTTTCAGTGCTATTGTCAATTATGTTTCCTGAAAAAGAAGAAGCTAAAAGCGTAGAATAGATTATTTCAACACAAAATAAAAAGAGCTCTGCTGAATTATCAGTAGAGCTTCTTTATTTTTACAAGAGTCTCATTTTTAATTTGTTTCTTATCAAATATTCATAAAAATGCCTTATTGAATAAAAATAATTTAGAATAAATTCTATCTTTGCCTCCGTTATCACGAATCTCATAAAGAGATAGCAACCTGCAACAACAAGCAAGGTGCTAAAACGATAAGCCAAATCCTTTGGAAAAAATGTTGTCATCATACTTTCTTTTCGGTTTGCTTTTCGTCGTGAGCTTTATTAATTTTTAAGCTATCGATGATGAAACATATCAAAATTCAAGGTTCTGCTTTTGCCTTATTGCCTTTTTTTGTATTTATTTTTACTTTTCTCGGAGCAGGAATTGTCCTAAATGATTTTTATGCTTTGCCTTCGCCAGTGGCTGTCACACTTGGAATTATTGTTGCATTTATAATTTTCAAACATTCCACAGAACAAAAAATAGATACTTTAATTCAGGGTTGTGGCAATAGCCAAATCATTACAATGTGTCTTATTTATCTTTTGTCTGGTGCCTTTGCGACAGTCACGCAAGCTATGGGAGCTGTAGATGCAGTTGTGAATTTGGGTATCAATAATATTGATATAGAGTATTTCCCTTTAGGGATTTTCTTAATTGCATCTTTTTTATCTACAGCAACTGGAACTTCAGTTGGTTCTATTGTAGCTTTGGGGCCAATCGCCATTAGTTTGGCCGACAAAAGCGGAGCTTCCATGCCTTTAATTGCTGGTTCCTTATTAGGAGGTTCTATGCTTGGCGATAATCTTTCTATAATTTCCGATACTACAATTGCCGCAACGCAATCGTTGGGATGTGAAATGCGAGACAAGTTTAAAGTCAATCTCTTTATTGCTTTACCCGCTTCAATCATCACTATTGCTTTGCTGTTTTATTTGGGATTGAATACTGAGGTAAATTCAGTTGCTATGCAAAAAGAAAACTACGAATTGATTGCCATTCTGCCTTACATTCTTGTGATTGTTCTTGCAGTCACAGGAGTAAACGTCTTTGTGACATTGTTGATTGGAATTTTAGTTGCTGGAGTTATAGGTTTTGAAGGAAACGATTTTACTCTTTTGGGCTTTACGCAAAAAATCTACGAAGGTTTTCTCAGTATGACAGACATTTTTCTCTTGTCAATGCTAACAGGAGGTCTTGCGGCTCTGGTCGAAAAAGCGGGCGGTATCGATTACGTATTACGAAAAATCAAATCTAAGATTAAAAGCAAGAAATCAGCCCAAATGGGAATCGGAGCTTTAGTTAGCATTACTAATTTAGCTATAGCAAACAACACCGTTTCTATAGTAATTACAGGAGCTGTTGCTAAAGAAATCAATGACGAATATGAATTAAGTCCAAAAAAAACCGCCGCAATCCTAGATATTTTCTGTTGTATTGTTCAAGGAATCCTTCCCTATGGAGCACAAGTCTTGCTTATTTTAAACTTTGCAAAAGGAAAATTAAATGTAATCGAACTAATTTCAAATGCATGGTACATTTACATTTTGCTGCTATTTACGATAATCGCAATTTATAGCACCGCTTGGGATAAAAGGATTAATAAATTCCTGAAAGTTTAAAGAGATACCTTACGTCATTGCAATTGAATTCTTATATTTGTCAACCTAACAAGAGCAAACTAAATTAAAATAGAATGAAATTATTAGAAGGAAAAACAGCGATTATTACAGGCGCTAGCCGAGGAATTGGTAGAGGAATTGCCGAAGTTTTTGCAAAACACGGAGCAAACGTAGCATTTACATACAGTTCATCTGCAGAAGCTGCAAAAGTTCTTGAAGACGAATTGATTGCACTTGGCGTGAAAGCAAAAGGCTACCAGTCAAATGCGGCTGATTTCAACGAAGCGCAAAAATTAGTTGACGATGTTATCGCAACTTTTGGAAACATCGATATCTTGATCAACAATGCCGGAATTACAAAAGACAACCTTTTGATGCGTATTTCTGAAGAAGATTTCGACAAAGTAATCGAAGTAAACCTGAAATCTGTTTTCAACATGACGAAAGCAGTTCAAAAAACAATGCTAAAAAACCGTGCTGGTTCCATCATAAACATGAGTTCTGTTGTTGGAGTAAAAGGAAATGCTGGACAAACTAACTATGCGGCATCAAAAGCTGGAGTTATCGGATTTACGAAATCAGTTGCTTTAGAGCTTGGTTCCAGAAATATCCGTTGCAATGCTATCGCACCAGGATTCATTGAAACAGAAATGACAGGAAAACTGAATGAAGATGTTGTTCAAGGATGGAGAGATGCTATTCCGTTGAAACGTGGCGGAACAACTGAAGACGTTGCAAATGCTTGCCTTTTCTTAGCTTCTGACATGAGTGCGTATGTGACAGGACAAGTGATGAACGTTGACGGAGGAATGCTGACATAGTCAATTATAAATTTTAAATTAGGAATTACGAATTTTGATATGCGTAATTCCTAATTTTTTTAAGGGATGTCTCCTCGTTAATTTCAAAATAGAGCATCTCAATTTTTCTAAACCTTGTAATCTAAAAAATGACAACAAACACAATCCTATTAATCTTACTTTCAGTACTAATAGCAGGAGGTCTGTCGTTTTTTCAATACTATTTCAGAGCCAAAAATAAATCAAGAACAAATATGTTGTTGGCTTTTTTGCGCTTCTTTTCCATCTTCGGAATTTTATTACTTCTGATAAATCCAAAAATTACAACCAATACTTTTGAGATAGCAAAAACACCTTTGCCAATTGTTGTCGATAATTCAAGTTCTATTGCAGAGCTAAAAGCCAACGAAACTGCCTTGGAAGTTTACAAAAAGCTAATTTCAAGTAAGGAGCTACAAGATAAATTCGAAGTCCAGTCGTATCAATTTTCTAACGAATTTGAGCTTTCAGATAATTTCAGTTTTAAAGGTACGCAGACCAATCTGGATGAAGTTGCAAAGAATCTCAAAAGCATCAACAAAAACACTGCTTTTCCAACCATAATCTTAACAGACGGAAACCAAACCACGGGTAACGATTATGTTTTCAGCTTCAATCCTAACAACAAAGTATTCCCAGTAGTTCTTGGAGATACGACTACTTTTTTAGATTTAAAAATCAATCAGCTGAATGTCAATAAATATGCGTTTCACAAAAATAAATTCCCAGTAGAAGTATTTCTTCAATATTCTGGAAACAAAAATATTGCTGCTGATTTTAGTATATCTCAAGGAAATTCTGTCCTGAGCAAGCAAAGCGTTTCTTTTTCTTCTTCTAAAAAAGCAACCGTGCTCAATCTTTTACTTCCGGCCGATAAAGTAGGGGTACAAGTTTTTAAAGCTTCTCTGACTTCTAAAGAAGCTGAAAAAAACACGTATAATAATATCAAGAATTTTGCAGTAGAAGTCATTGACCAAAAGTCAGAAGTTGCAATCGTTTCCACAATTAATCACCCAGATATTGGTGCGTTAAAAAGAGCCATAGAAACTAATCTTCAACGTAAGGTAACTATAGTCAATCCGAATAAAATCAATTCATTACAAGATTATAATGTTTTGATTTTATACCAGCCTACCGGAGAATTTAAATCTGTTTTTGAAGCTAATAAAACAGCCAATCTGAATACTTGGATTGTTACCGGAACCAATACCGATTTCAATTTTCTAAACCAGCAACAAGATATAATACAGTTCAAGATGAGTAATCAAAAAGAAGATTATTTATCAGATTTTAGTTCTCAGTTTAATCTATTTGCGATTGATAATATCGGTTTTGAAAATCTTCCTCCGCTGCAAAATGCTTTCGGTAATCTAACGGTAAAAGGAAATATAGATGTATTGCTTTCTTCGCGAATCCGAAATGTCAATACCAATATGCCTTTGCTGGCTTATTCTGAAAATCAAGGAAAGAGAAATGCTTTTCTTTTTGGAGAAAATATCTGGAAATGGAGACTGCAGAGTCATATCGACAACCAATCGTATGAAAAATTTGATGTGTTTATCGACAAGACAATTCAATTTTTAGCATCTAGCAATGCGAGAAAATCACTTGTTGTCAACCATGAAAGCTTTTATAATTCTGGCGAAGCAATTGAAATTACCGCACAATATTTCAACAAAAACTATGAGTTTGATGAAAACGCAAGACTGACAATTTCGCTTACGAATAAAAAAACAAAACAGACGAAGAATTACGACCTACTTAAAAGTAATAATTCCTATAAAGTCAATCTCGACGGGCTATCTGAAGGAGAGTATAGCTTTAAAGTTGTAGAGGCCAAGTCAAAAAATACTTATAATGGCTTCTTTGAAGTTCTTGATTTTGATATTGAGAAGCAATTCGTAAATCCCGACTTGAGCAAGCTGACACAATTAGCTTCGCAGACACAGGGCAAAGTGTTTCATCCCAATCAAGTTGATGAGCTCATAAAATCGCTAGTCCAAAACGAAGATTACAAAGCTGTGCAAAAGGCAATTGTCAAAAAAACACCTTTAGTGGATTGGATATGGCTACTGATTTTTATAGCAATTACTTTAGCTGCTGAATGGTTTATCAGGAAATACCACGGACTACTGTAATAATTTACTCTTTAATTATTACAAAATCTTCTCAATTTCATATGTTTTTTTGGCTGAAATGACTAAATTTATGCTTCAACCAAATAAAAACAAATTATGAAAACTAAGTTTTTAACTGTAATCTGTGCTATAATTTTAGTGGGATTACAATCTTGTAGCTGTAAAAAAGGAGCGGAAGCCGTTGCCGAACTTTCTACTGGTGGCTGGGAATTGGAACAAATGAACGGAGAATCACTTGATCCTGGGGAATTTGCTAAAATTCCGGCACTCAACTTTGATAAGGCAGAAAGCCGTATCTCAGGAAATTCAGGATGTAATTCTATGTCAGGAAGCTATACTATTAATGAAGATAAAATTACTTTTGGACCTATTGCACAGACAAAAATGGCTTGTCAAGGAGCTGGAGAAGGTAAGTTTATGACATTGTTCAATTCTGTACAAAAGTTTAAACTGCAAGGAGATAAGCTTAATTTATATGACGGGAACGGAAGCAAGGTACTTTGTTTCAAGAAAAAATAGTTAGATGAAAAAACAGTTTATAATCGCTTTAACGACTTTGTCTTTTCTATGTATCAACTGCAAGCCAAAATCAGCTGAAAAAGAGATTTCTAGTATAGATTCTCTTTCTATAGCAAAAGATACAGCGGTTTCTATTAAAAAGGCAGGCAGTATTTTTTTCAAAGCGACAGGAACGGAACCTTTCTGGGGAATCGAAATTTCAGATGATTCTATCCGTTTTACGACTCCGGAAACGGAAAAGAATTTTACGTTAGCTTACGGCAAGCCTAATAAGGCGATGGATTCTAATGTTATTTCTTATGAAGCAAAATCCGATAGTATTCATTTAAAATTCACGATCCAGCAGGGTGCTTGTTCTGATGGCATGTCTGATAATCAATATGCTTACAAAGTAAAAGCGTCTTTAAAAAGAGGAAGCGATAAAGATTTCAAGCTTTTAGAAGGCTGCGGCAATTATATCGTTGATCAAAAATTGCAGGGTACTTGGATTTTAGAAGAATTAGAGGGCAAAACAATTGATGCTAAAGATTTTGAGAAAGAGCTTCCAAATGTAGAAATAAATACAAGCGAGGCTAAATTTACAGGTTTTGCCGGCTGTAATAGGATGGGAGGGAAGTTGTTTTATGAAAGAGAAATATTACGCTTTTCTGATATTTTTACAACTGAAATGATGTGTCCCAACTATGATAAAGAAAAACTGCTTGTGAAAGCTTTGCAGGGCACGACACGTTACGAGATTAAAGACAACAAGCTTTATCTTTTCAATCCGGAAGGAACAAAGGCTATATTTCGAAAAAAAGAATAATATTCTATACAAAAAAAGAGGCAAATGCCTCTTTTTTTATTCTTGCATCTCAAAAAGCTGTACTTGATTTTTTAGCCTTTCAATCAGCATATTCATCATTCTTTTGTTGAGAGAAGAGGAGTTCTTTATGTATTCGTTGTATTCGGCAATTGTAAACAATCCTATGACGATTCCTTTTAGCGAATTCCTGAACTTGATATCTTTTTGGACCGAGTTTTCGATATAGGCTAATTTCTTTTCGACAGAATAGGCATAAAAATCATTTTTGTACTTTGATATGTAATTTCTAAAAACGTCGATGAAAAGATCATTCTGCAGTTTTAAGATGGGACGTAAGACCTGGTTTTGAAAAATTTCATCTGATGAAGACTGACTTGTGACTGTTCCTAAAGTTTCACCTCTGAATTCAGAAATGAAAGCGTCTCTATTTTCCATGGTTTTTCTTTTAAAGATAAAAAAAAACCGCCGTATTGCTACAGCGGTTTTAAAATATTTATGAAGAAATTATTTTACTCTAAAAGTAACTCTTCTTACGATTTGACGTGCTTCTTTAGAATTTTTATTCACAGAAGCATCTTCACCATTTCCGATAACGGTCAATCTTGAAGCATCAATTCCTGAGTTGGTAACAATTGCTTTTACAGCATCAGCTCTTCTTTGAGAAAGATCTTTGTTGTAGTCTGAATTACCAATTTCGTCAGCATATCCAACAATCTCAGCGTTAGCCGATGGATTTGCTTTCAAATATTTCACTAAGAAATCAACACCTGAAAGAGAAGAATTTGTTGGTTTTGCAGAATTAAAGTCAAAATACACGTTTACATAACCGCCATTGATTAGTTCTTCAATTGTGCTGTTAGATGCTGTTGCTTTACCATTTTGTCCGTAAGTCTTGTCTAAATAGCTTTCTAGCTCATCTGGAACACCATTTTGGTTTCTATCGATTGATTGGCCTTTTGTATTTACAGCAACACCAGCAATAGAATTAGGCTCAAGATCGTACATGTCTGGCACGCCATCTTTATCAGAATCAGCTAATCCAGTTTCGATCATTCCAACTCTGTCTTCAAGTGCTTTCAGCTCATCGCTTTTATCTTCAGAATACCAGTCAGCATGCTTCTCGTTTTTACCTAGATAGAAAGTGAAACCTACAGAAGCATTAAGCAGTGTGCCGTCAAAAGCTCCAGTAGTTGTATTTCCTTGGCCATCAAAATTATAGTTTTGCTTTCCATTAACGATTCCCGTAAGGTCACCTGTTAATACGATACTGTTACTTAATTTAATTTGTCCAGTAAGACCCAAGATACCATGTCCCATGTAGTCTTCGCCATCAAAACCATCTTTAGAAGTCAGCTGAGATGCACCAAATCCACCATGCGCCAATAAGCCGAAAGTATCTGTCCAGTCTTCAAAGTTTAGGACTCTTCCTAAGTTGACAACTCCTTGCAAGCTGGTTCTTAGGTAAGTGCTTTCAAATGGAGCGCTGTCATCATGCTCTTGGAATTTATCATACCCGAAATCCAGTTTCAAACCAAACTTTGGATTAAACATATACCTTACGCCTAAATCAGCATGGAAAAGGTTTAATGTTGATGTATAATAACCATCGGTCATTGTTCTAGTTGGCTTATTCACCCCTCCGTTCACCTCAATAGACCATTTGTTGTAGTCATCTGCTGGTGCTTTTTCCACAACGGCTGCAGATTCTTGTGCATTTGCCGAAGCAAAAGCCAGCAATAAAAACGATAGTAATGGTAAATTCTTTTTCATAATTCTTAATGGATTTTATTTAAGTTTTAATTTAAATTGTTCTTTACAACTTTAAAATTATGAGGCAAAGATAGACCATAAGATTTTAACATTTCCGGCTTTTTGTTATATAATTCCCATATTTATATTTTTTTTAATAATTCCATAACTTTTTTTTATGACGGTTATAAATCTCTTTTTTAATCGTTGATACTCTTGTATTTCCTAGAAAACACTATGTATTTCAGAGAGTTACAAATTAAATAAAATTAACAGTTAAGTTTGAGTTTTGGCTTTTTTATAGTAGGAACTATAAAATTGAGAAAGGACCATTAAGAGGGAATTTCTAAGAAAAAAATTAACACTTATTAAGAATTGGACGTGTTTCCAGCTTGTTTTTGCAAGATTAACTTAAGATTTTAGGCTAAATGATTGGCAAGAATTGTCTTCGGATGACAGAGAAATCGTTAATTTTGCCTTACAAATTAAGACTATGAGATTTCATACAAGAAAATGGGTCAAACCAGAAGATTTAAATCCTAACCAAACGCTATTTGGAGGAAAACTTTTATCGTGGATCGACGAAGAAGCCGCTTTATATTCCATAATTCAATTAGAAAACGAACGTGTTGTTACGAAACACATGTCCGAAATTAACTTTATAAGTTCGGCCAAGCAAGGAGATATTGTTGAAATTGGTATCGATGTGGTAAAGTTTGGAAAGACTTCTATAACGTTGAAATGCGAAGTGCGAAATATCATGACCAAAGAAACCATCATTACTGTTAACTCTATAACAATGGTAAACCTAGATAGCTTTGGACGTCCTTCTATGCATGGAAAAACTTCCATTGAATTTATCCGCGACCGGATGAAGAAATAGTTTTCTTATTCTGAAAAGACTCCTTTTTCTGAAGGAAGCTCATATATTTCCAAATCAAAATAAGGCACGGCTGCTATGATATGGTCAAAAATATCGGCCATAATATATTCGTAGTTAATCCATCTCTTGTCATTTGAGAAGGCATAAATCTCAATAGGAATACCCTTTTCTGT
Organism: Flavobacterium sp. N2550; assembly: GCF_025947265.1. Taxonomy (NCBI): domain Bacteria; kingdom Pseudomonadati; phylum Bacteroidota; class Flavobacteriia; order Flavobacteriales; family Flavobacteriaceae; genus Flavobacterium; species Flavobacterium sp. N2550. The sequence goes on from NZ_CP110007.1 coordinate 2,719,670, forward strand.
CGGCTGTAGGTGGCGGCACATCATGGTCATGTCTTTATTTATTCCAGGATGGTTTGACAGATATTGGTTGATATACTTTCTGAACAATCCTAAATTAGTCATGTTTCTGCCATTGATTGTCAGGCTTTTATCGATGTTGTTATTTGTATTGTACTTTTCGATATCCTGTTGCCTGTGTTCGATATAAGACGAAACAAGCTGTATTTTTTTCAAGCCTTCTAGCTCGTCATTATGTAAAAAGCGAACACTATTAGCTTTAATCAAAATGTATCTTTTTATGCGCCTTCCTCCTGAATTTTGCATTCCACGCCAGTTTCGGAAAGAATCGGAAATCAAGCTGTACGTCGGAATCGTAGTTGTAGTATTATCAAAATTTCGCACTTTTACTGTAGCCAGATTTATTTCGATTACATCACCGTCGGCACCAAATTTTTCAAAAGTGACCCAGTCGCCAATCCTCACCAAATCATTTACAGAGACTTGTATGCTGGCTACAAATCCTAGAATCGTATCCTTGAAAATCAAGATAACGATAGCGGAAATGGCTCCGAAAGTTGCAAATAATTTTATAAACGAAGTTTCGAAAAGAATCATGACAATAGTCGTAATTCCGAAAATCCAAAGCACAATCATGAATACCTGGATATAGCTGTCAATCGGCTTGTCGTTAAAATCAGGCAGTCTTTTTAGATAATCTTTTACGGCATTGAGGATGCTTCGTATAATCCAAAGGACTAAAAAGACGATATAAATTTCCAATCCTTTTCTGAAGAATCCTTCCCAATAGGCAAAATCCTTCAGAATGATCGGAACGGTTACGTTTACAAAAAGAAGCGGAATCAGATAGGCAATATATTTTGTGGTTTTATTAGTAACCAACAAATCATCAAACTGAGTTTTTGTCCTTTCTGCTACGCTGCTAAAGACCTCAATCAATATTTTCTTGAATATATAATGTATGATGTATACAGAAATGGCAAGCAATACAAAGTTAACGGCAACATTCACGTAAGAAGATACCGTTTCACTGTAGCCCCAGCCTTTCAGAAGCTTATATGTCCAATTAAATATTTTTTCGATCATGTCTTAATTTGTGCTTGTGCTTAAATATTTCTTTTCAACATAAAAAGTTCCGAAAGGAATTACAGAAGCAATGGCGATGATACCGAATTTTTTCCAGTTCCAGCTTAATTCGATCTTAAGCATAATAGATAAGATGATATAGCCGATAAATAAAAGTCCGTGTGCCATTCCAATAGGGAATAAAAGTGTTTTGTAAAGTTCAGGATTGCTATTTTTAACGAATAGCATATTTGCAAATAATACCAGATAGGACACTCCTTCTAGTATGGCGACGATTTTAAAAAGTTTAAGCATTGTAAAAGTTATAGAATTTATGAATTAGTAATTGAAATTTTCTTGACAAGAAGGACATAACCTAATATTCCACCAATCAAAGACGCCGCAAAGATGCCTAACTTGGCCTGTAGCTCATACTCAGGATTATGGAAGGCAAGATTGGTCACAAAAAGCGACATCGTAAACCCGATAGAAGCAAGAAATCCTACGCCAAATAGGCTTTTGCTCGTAAGGCCATCTGGAAGGCTTGCCAGTTTCATTTTTATCAGGAGCGCAGATACGCCATATACACCTATTACTTTTCCTGCTAGAAGTCCAAAGACAACACCTAATGTCACATTACTTGCTGCACTTTCAATAATTCCGCTAGAAAAAGTTACTCCTGCGTTAGCCAGTGCAAAAACAGGCATGATAATAAAACTTACAAAAGGATGCAGTCCGTGTTCCAGTCGGTGTAGTGGCGACATGGCATCTTTTGACAGTTTACGCATATCTTGCAGCACGTGCAACTGATCTTCTGATAAGACAGGAGAATTTGTAGGATCAAGTTCTTTGAATTGGTTCAGCCTAGTCTTGATTTTTGAAATAAATAAATTTTCGTCTATTCTTGAACCGGCCGGAATGACAAAGGCGACCAATACTGCTGCGATTGTGGCATGAACGCCAGAAAGGAGGAAAGGAAGCCAAACGCCAGCAATTCCGATAATAGCATAAAACAGAATATTTCTAATGCCAAATCTACTGCAGACAAATAAAAATAGAAGGACTCCCAGTCCGATACCTAATGCGATAAAATTAATAGAAGCAGTATAAAAAAAGGCGATGACCAAAACAGCGCCAAGATCATCGACGATAGCCAAGGCGGTCAAAAATATTTTAAGAGTTGCAGGGATCCTATCGCCCAAAAGATATAAAACGCCCAAAGCAAAGGCAATGTCTGTTGCCATTGGAATTCCCCAGCCATGTGCTGAATCAGTTCCAAAATTAAATAAAGTATAAATCAGGGCAGGGAAGACCATTCCTCCAATTGCTGCTACAATAGGCAGCATTGCTTTTTTAGGCTGCGACAATTCGCCTCCGATGATTTCTCTTTTTAATTCCAAGCCAACGACAAAAAAGAAAATAGCCATCAAGCCATCGTTTACCCAATGATGGATGGTATAATTTAGATACAATTCATCATTAATCGTCAAGCCAATTTTATGTTCCCAAATATGATGATACCAGTCTTTCCATGGAGAATTTGCCAAAAAGACAGCCACGACAGCGGCCAGAAAAAGAATAATCCCTCCTGTTGTAGATTTGCTTATAAAATTATTTAGAGGGTTGATAATCCATTTCTCTGCTGGGGTTGCTTTTAGCTGATCATCCATCGAGTCTTTTTTGAGATTTGTCAAATTTAAGCAATATTGACGAGGATTAAAAACTTGAACGTGACGATCTAATAAATTTAATATAGTCTCTTAAATTATCGCATAATACTATCTTTGTAAAAAGAGAATTCTAAAATGAGCAAGAGAGATCTAAAAAAATATCTTAAAGAATTAGATAAAGAACAGCTGGAAGAACAGCTGTTGGAGCTATATGAGAAATTCTCTGACGTAAAAGTATATTACGATTTTGTATTTAATCCTAAAGAAGAAAAACTACTTCAGGAAGCCAAGCTCAAGATTTCAAACGAATATTTCCCTTTAAAAGGCAAGCGCCCAAAATTGAGACGTTCTGTAGCCCAAAAATACATCAAGCATTTTTTGAGTTTGGGTGTAGATCCTTTTGTCGTGGCCGATCTGATGCTTTATAATATTGAAGTAGCACAAAAATATTCAGCGCGACGAGAAATGCGCTATACTTCTTTTTACAAAAGCATGCTGAATTCTTTCGAGCAGGTTGTAAAGTTTAGTATTGAAAATGGAATGATTTCTGAATATAAAAACAGAATTTTTGAGATAAAAGATGTTGCTTTTAAACAAAATTGGGAAAACAAAAAAGAATTTGAAAGACCGCTGGACCTGATAGATTAGGCTTTAAAATAAAGGAAGCTGGTTATTGAATTCATGAAAACCAGCTTGGCGCTGACCGGTCCTGAAAAGATTGACCATCAAATGAGCATGTCTCGTAGGCTCCGGAATCCGATATTTCTGTATCGTATTAGTCATGATTTCAAGGCTGTCATCAACAGACATATGGTGTCCAGGTGAAATAAAGACAGGCTTGACATTTGTTTTTGTACGCAGGGCGAATCCCAGTTTTTCTTGATTTTTAAAAATAGCACTGTAACTGAATTTTTCATCTTCCAAGACGCTGTATTCTCCATGAAGCATATTTTTCGCACAACCGATTGTTGGATGGTCAGCTAGGAGTCCGAAGTGAGACGCAATTCCCATTCTTCTAGGATGTGTGATTCCTTGTCCGTCTAAAATCAGCAGGTCTGGTTTTATCGGAATTTGTTCCCAGGCTTTGATTAACGTCGGAACTTCCCTAAAAGCCAAATATTCAGCCTTATATTCAAAATTAGAATTTCCTTCTGCTAAAGAATAGGATAGTGGTATCATGTCAGGATAACTTAAAATCACAATTCCCGCAAATAATCTAGAACTGCCGACATCATGCGAAATATCAGCACCGGCAACGGTTCTGATGTTTTTGTTACGCGTATTTAAAGAAATATCCTCCTTCATCTTATTTTGAAGAAGGGTTGCCATTTCAATAGTAAAATCGTCGTAACTCAGCATGGAAAATTGTATTATGGATGAGATGATGCGCTTGTTTCTCAAAATTAGAGTATTTAAAATCGAACAGCGTTATATCTTTTGCTAATATTTATATAAAGTTTTTCAAATTAAACCGCTAAAACCTCGATTTAACCCTTTTTAGTACGTACTTTTGCAAATTATTCAAAACCGCAATGTCCCAAAAGAACCTAGAATTAGAGATCGAAGAAAAAAAAGAACTTTATGCCTATCAGCAAGGGGATATTGATGCCATTTTTGAACGAATCAATAATGCTCCTTACAACCATCATCTGCTTTATCAGCTTCCGACAGGAGGAGGAAAGACCGTAATATTTTCTGAAATCGTAAGAAGATATCTTTCTTATAATGATAAAAAAGTATTGGTTCTGACGCATAGAATTGAGCTTTGCAAGCAAACTTCTAAGATGCTCAAAGGCTTTAATGTTAAGAATAAGATCATCAACAGCAAAATTAAGGAACTGCCTGATCAGGACGAATATTCTTGTTTTGTAGCTATGGTTGAAACGCTTAAAAACAGGCTAAATGACGAGAAGCTTCAGATTGAAAACATAGGACTTGTGATTATTGACGAAGCGCATTACAATTCTTTCAGAAAATTGCTTTCGTCTTTCAAAAATTCATTCATACTCGGCGTTACAGCTACACCTTTAAGTTCGAACATTAAGCTTCCGATGAATGAAAATTATGATGAATTGATAGTGGGCGACCCGATCAACAAATTAATAGAAAACGGTTTTTTAGCCAAAGCAATAACCTATAGCTATGATGTCGGACTGACTTCGCTTAAGGTGGGAATCAATGGCGATTATACCGTTAAATCTTCGGACGACTTGTATACAAATATGGCCATGCAGGAAAAACTTTTGCATGCTTATACTGAAAAATCACTCGGAAAAAAAACCTTGATTTTTAATAACGGAATCAATACATCCTTATACGTTTTCGAAACTTTTAAAGAAGCCGGATATCCTATAAAACATTTAGATAATACTACTTCTAACGAAGAACGAAAAGATATTTTGACTTGGTTCAAACATACGCCAGACGCCATTCTGACATCCGTAGGAATTTTAACTACAGGATTTGACGAACCAACGGTAGAAAGCATCATCTTGAATAGAGCAACCAAATCGCTTACGCTGTATTTTCAGATGATTGGGCGCGGCTCTAGAAAATTGCCTCACAAAGACAATTTTACAGTGATTGATTTAGGGAATAATGCCGCGCGATTCGGTTTATGGAGCGAGCCTATAGATTGGCAGCACATTTTCAAATCGCCTGAATTCTATCTCGAAAATCTCCGAAATGATGCCGAAATCGAGATGCATTTCAAATACCAGATGCCGCCAGATGTCCGAGCAAAATTCAGCAAAACGGCTGTTGTTGAATTCGATGTAGAAGAAGAGCACAGGCTTGCCATTTCGCAAAACCTTCGTTCTAAAGTAGTTTTAGACAAATCGTTAGACCAGCATGCTTCTATGTGCGTTGATAATACGGAAACTTTAAACGAAGCAAAAAATCTTTCTAAATTACTTCAGGAAGATGTTGAATGTCGTATCCGCTACTACACCAACTGCTTGAGCAAGAGCAGTAAAAACTACCGCGAATGGCTTGTAGAAGATTACAAGACCAAACTGCTTTTGTTGATCGGTAAAAAATACCGTGAAAAAATCATGAACGAAGACTAACAAATTATCTGCCTTTCAAAATATAAAATTATGGCTAGCACATTTTCAGACTTTGGCTTTTCAGCCGCTATTACCAAAGGAATACAAAAATTAGGATTTTCTATTCCGACGGAAATCCAGCAAAAAGCAATTCCAGTTTTACTAGATACAACAGAAGATTTTGTTGGTCTTGCCAAGACAGGAACAGGAAAAACAGCCGCTTTCGGATTGCCTTTGCTTCAATTGATTGATATAAAAACTCCAAGCATACAAGCTATAATTCTAGTGCCTACGAGAGAATTAGGGCATCAGATTTTTGATAATTTAACTGCTTTTGCCCAGTTTCTACCTGAAGTTTCAATTGCTTCAGTTTGTGGAGGAATCCCTATCAAACCTCAAATCGAACGTCTTTCTCAAGGGGCCCACATTGTTGTAGCTACGCCTGGAAGATTGATTGATTTGATAAAAAGACAAGCTGCGGATATTAGAAGCTGTAAATTTTTAATTTTAGACGAAGCTGACGAAATGATGGCTGCCCTAAAAGAAGGCTTGGATGAAATTGTGCACGAACTTCCAAAAAATAGAAGAACCTGGCTGTTTTCAGCTACGATGCCTGGTCCGATGAAACAATTGGTACAGCAATATATGTCCAAAAATATCGTCCAAGTGAGCGCCGATATGACCACTTCCGGAAATCAAGGAATCGACCATCATTACATTGTCGTGGAGCCTGAAGAAAAGTTAGACGTTCTTATGCACTTCTTGAATTCAAAAGAAGGACAGCGCGGTATTATTTTCTGCAAGACAAAAGCGGCAGTAAACAAACTGGCTAAAAATTTAGCAATCAATCGTTTTTCTTCTGGAGCGTTGCATGGAAGCCTGACGCAGCCGATACGCGATCGAATTATGGAACAGTTCCGAGAAGGGCATATTTCAATACTGGTCGCTACTGATTTAGCAGCAAGGGGAATTGATGTGAAAGAAATTGCTTATGTTGTAAACTACCATCTTCCTGATACATATGAAACCTATGTGCATAGAAGCGGAAGAACGGCAAGGGCAGGAGCCAAGGGACTTTCATTGACAGTTTTGCAACCCGAAGAAGTTGCCGAAATGGCTAATTTTGAAAAAGAATTAGGAATTACATTCAGTGAGTTCAAAAAACCCTCAGCCGAAAGTCTTGAAGAAAATACAGCTTTTTTATGGGCGAAACAGATTTTCAAGACCAAACCAAACCATGAGGTTTCAAAAGAATTTAAAGATAAGATCAAGACTGTTTTTCATCACTTAACCAAAGATGAGCTGATCGAAAAATTATTGGCCCATCAGCTTTTACAGACTAAAAACCCGACTGTTGCAAAAACAGATGAGCCAAAGAAAAAGTTCAAAAAGAAATAATCTAAGATAACAAGAAAGCTTTCAAATCTTCGTAGCTGCTGATTTTTAAGCTTTTTTTCTCTTTATCCAAAACATTTTTAATTTGCTCAGGAATTGGAATCGTAAGTGAAAGTATTTCTTCCACAGTATCTGAAAATTTTATAGGATGGGCTGTTTCTAAAAAGACTCCAATAGCATCCGGTTTATTCTCCAGCTCTTTTTTTAATCCCAAATAACCAATGGCTCCGTGCGGTTCAGTAATGTATTTTGAGGTCTTGTGAAGGCTTGCGATGGCTGTTTTAGTTTCTTCATCTGTAAAACTGTAGGAGGAGAAGTCCTTTTCAAAATTATCCAAATCATTTCCGTAAAGTTCTTGAATTCGTGTAAAATTACTTGGGTTTCCAACATCCATTGCATTTGAAATTGTCGCTTTTGAAGGTTTTGAAATGTATTTACCTGTTTTTAAAAATTCCGGAACCGTGTCGTTTGCGTTAGTTGAAGCCACAAAATGATGAATCGGCAATCCTAATTTCTTGGCTAGGATTCCGGCGCATATATTCCCGAAATTGCCACTCGGACACGAAATTACCAGCGGCTTATTGTATTTTTTTAATTCCTTGTAAGCAAAAAAGAAATAAAACATCTGCGGAAGCCATCTGGCGACATTAATAGAATTAGCCGAAGTCAGGTTTTTAGACTTTAAATCGACATCAAGGAAAGCTCTTTTGACCATGTCTTGGCAGTCGTCAAAAACGCCGTCAACTTCTAATGCTTTGATATTCTGACCTAAAGTTGTCAGTTGTTTTTCTTGAATATCACTCACTTTTCCACTTGGATAAAGTATTACCACTTCAACACTTTCTACACCTATAAAGCCACTCGCTACCGCTCCACCCGTATCACCTGAAGTGGCGACTAAAACTGTATTCTTTTGATTTTTACCACGATTAAAATAAGCCAAACATCTTGACATAAATCGGGCACCTACATCTTTAAAAGCCATCGTCGGACCGTGAAAAAGTTCTAACGAAAAGCTGTTTTCATCCACCTGAATTAAAGGAAAATCAAAAGACAATGTTTCCTCGATTATTCTCTTTAATTCATTTTCTGAAATGTCTTTTCCGACAAATTGCTTGATGGCTTCAAAGGCGATTTCTTGATTGGAAAGTTTTTCGATCGAATCAAAAAAATCTTGAGACAGCGGTATAATTTTTTCTGGAAAATACAATCCTTTATCGGGAGCTAGTCCTTGAATGACCGCTTCTCGAAAGCTTACTTTTGGAGCATTTTTATTGAGGCTGTAATAGTTCATTTCTTTTAATTTAGAGTGTTCTTATAATTTTTATCCCTCCAGCATTTATTTTAGAAACATGTATTTCATATTTCAAATTCATTTCGTCATACACTTTGCTCATCGCTGTGGCCACTTTTTCAGCGGTGTGCTTTCCTTTACTCAAAGCAAAAATCGACGGACCGGAACCTGAAATACCGCCGCCTAAAGCACCCGCTTCCAAAGCTTTTGTTTTTACGCTATCAAATCCAGGAATCAGCATGCTTCGTAAAGGCTCCACAATTTCATCTTGTAATGATCTTCCGATCAAATCATAATCTTCTGTGTAAAGTCCGCTGATTAGTCCTCCAAGATTGCCACACTGTATTACCGCTTGCTTTAAGGTCACATTTTGTTTTAAAATTGACCTTGCATCAGATGTTTTCAATTCAATCTGCGGATGGATTACGGTTGCATATAATTCATCAGGACTTTCAATTCGTATAATATCTAAAGGATTATAGCTTCGAATCAGGACAAAGCCGCCGAGAAGGGCGGGAGCGACATTATCTGCATGAGCACTTCCGCTTGCTAATTTTTCTCCTTCCATTGCAAAAGGAACTAAATCTTTCATACTAAAAGGCTTTCCCAATAATTCATTAATCCCAAAAACAACACCCGAGGCACTGGCGGCACTGCTTCCGATTCCGCTGCCGGCTTTTATATTTTTGTAAATTTCGATCTCAAATCCGAAATCTAAGTTCAATCCCGAAACCATTGTCATGGCAGCGACTCCGGCTACGTTTTTCTCTGTTTCTAAAGGCAGGTCAGCTCCAACAATTTTAGTAATTCTGATTCCTTTTTCAACGATTTTCCGAATAACCATCTCATCTCCGATAGTATCCAAGCACAGGCCCAATACATCAAAACCGCAAGAAAGATTAGCAATTGTAGCAGGGCAAAAGAGTCTAATTTCTTTCATACGATTAATTATTTCCGATTCTGATTACATCTGCAAAAATTCCCGAAGCCGTTACCGCAGCGCCAGCGCCAGCACCTTTTATGAGCAAAGGCTGGTCTACATAGCGGTCTGTGTAAAATAAGACGATATTGTCTTTTCCTTCCAGATTATAAAAAGGATGGTCTTTCGAAATAAATTGCAAGCTTACATTTGCTTTTCCATTTTCAAATTCAGCAACATATTTCAGTCGGCAATCTTTTACTTTTGCTTCCTGAAGAATATCTTCAAAGTGAGAACTGTATGTTTTCAATGACTCAAAAAAATCATCCACTGAAACTGTTTCTAGGCATTCTTTAGGCAAGAAAGACTTGTTTTCAATTGCATCAATTTCCATCTCGTAATTGCTTTCACGAATCAGTATCAAGATCTTGCGCATGACATCAACGCCGCTCAAATCAATTTTAGGATCGGGTTCAGTATAGCCTTCAGCTTGTGCTTGTTTTACAACATCATAGAACGAGTTTTCTTCGCTGAAATTATTAAAAATAAAGTTTAAGCTGCCTGATAAAACAGCTTGGATTTTATTGACTTTATCTCCTGACGCTACTAGATTTTTTAGCGTGTCAATAATTGGCAATCCCGCTCCAACATTGGTTTCAAATAAAAAAGGAGCGTTAAATTTTCGTGAGAGTTTTTTTAGATTTTTATAATTCTCAAACGCAGAAGAACAAGCTATTTTATTGCAGGTAACAACCGAAATATTTTGTTTTAAATATTGATCATACGTCTGCGATATTGCTTCATTCGCCGTAACATCAACAAAAACACTATTGCGTAAATTCAATGATTTGACTCTGGCAATGAAAGCTTCTTTGTCGGCAGTTTCTCCTGAGTCTAGAATCGTTTTCCAATCTTTTAGAGCAATTCCTTCTTCATCAAAATACATTTTCCTTGAATTAGAAAGTGCTACAACACGTGGATTTAGCTGCAAATTTTCTTTTAAATATTTTTGCTGCTGATGAATTTGATCAATGAACTTTTCTCCGACATTCCCAACTCCCATGACAAAGAGATTGAGCTGTTTTATATCGTCTTCAAAGAACTTTTCATGAAGAGAATTCAGCGCCTTCTTGACGTCTTTTTGAGCGATCACGGCAGAAATATTTCTTTCGGAAGCGCCTTGTGCTATAGCACGAATATTCACGTTGTTTTTCCCTAGGGTGCTGAACATTTTGCCACTCAAACCTTGATGGTTTTTCATATTTTCTCCAACAACAGCAATAATAGACAGATTGTTCTCAACAAGACAAGGATCAATTTTCTTTTGAGAAATTTCAAATTCAAAAGCTGTATCAATAGCAATTTTGGCATTTTCTGCATCAGCATCTTGGATTCCGAAACAGATGGAATGTTCAGAAGAAGCTTGCGTAATAAAAATTACGCTGATATTTTCTTTTGAAAGCACTTCAAATAAACGTTTGGAATAGCCCGCAACACCTATAATTCCAGAGCCTTCTACTGTCAAAAGCGAAATGTTATCAATATTACTGATTCCTTTAATAGGGTTTCCATTGCCAGCATTGGCTTCAGAAGAAATGTAAGTTCCGTCAAGCGCAGGCTCAAAAGTATTTTTGATACGTATGGGTATGTTTTTATTCAGCACGGGCTGGATGGTTGGCGGGTAGAGCACTTTTGCTCCAAAATGTGATAATTCCATGGCTTCCTGATAGCTTATCTTTTCGATAGATTGGGCTTGGCTCACAATGTGCGGATTAGCTGTAAACATTCCGTTTACGTCGGTCCATATTTCTAGAATTGAAGCATCAATAGCTCCAGCTATAATAGCGGCTGTATAATCGGAACCTCCGCGACCTAGCGTCGTTACATGTCCGTCATTAGAAGTAGCAATAAATCCTGGTAGAATTACAATTTCAGATTTAGTTTCTTTGAAGAAATCAGCTATTAGAGCATTCGTTAAGGAAAAATCGACAGTAGCTTTTCCAAAATGCTTATTCGTAATAATCAGTTCTCGACTGTCTTTGAATGCAGCATTTTTGTTTTTTTGCTTTACGGCTTCGGAAATAATGTAGGACGATAGCAATTCTCCAAAACTTAAGATAGCATCAGAAGAACGATTCGATACTTCTCCAAGCAAGAAACAACCGTCTAGCAAAGTTTCTAGGTGATTGAGCATTCGTTTGACTTGGCTTAAGATCGCACTTTGATCATTAATTAAAATCAGTTCTTTTATGGCTAGAATATGCCTGTCTTCGATCGTTTTTAAAATTTCTTTATATTGAATATCTTTTGAAGCGGCGAGAAGTGAGGTCTCTAATAACAAATCGGTTACTTTGCCAAAGGCAGAAACGACAACGGCCAAAGGTTCTTTTTCGTTTTCTAAAATAGTAATGACTTTTTGTATGTTTTCGGCATTATTTACGGATGAACCTCCGAATTTTAATACTTTCATCTTGATGTATGTTGAGAATGAATAAATAGTTGGAGTTTTTATTTTGAAAAAATAAAAACAGGTCGCGATGGTATGTAGATAGAAAACCCCTAAGGGGTTGTTGTAGTTGTAGCAACAGTCATTACTGCCGAAGAAGAGGCAGTAAATTGTGAAGTGATTGTGTTGCTGTTAACTAACATATAAGAATTTATTCAAAACAAATATAATACTTTGATTTATTACTTTTAAATTAACATATATTTTTAGTAATATATTTGTTTTTAGCTGTTTATTTTACGGTATTGTGATTTTAAATATTGAAATTAAATCATAATACTAAAATCTCCTCCCTAAATAACCATAATCTTATCCACAATAGTTGCTTTTTTGATAGTATTTGCGGAATTTTGAGGCATCAATAATCAAATAAAATGGACAATACACATTATATAAGCGCAGAGTTACTTTCTATAGAAAATTTAGACGAGATTATTAACCATAATAAGACATTGGCCTTGTCTGAAGAAGCAAAAGTCAATATCCAGAAATGCCGCGAATATCTTGACAAAAAGATGGAATCTCATGAAGAGCCGATTTATGGAATCAATACCGGTTTCGGTTCCTTATACAACATAAAAATTTCAAACGAAAATCTTACCAAACTACAGGAAAACCTAATGAAATCTCATGCCTGCGGGACAGGAGAGGAGGTTCCAAGAGAAATCGTAAAAATGATGCTCTTACTAAAAATCCAATCATTGAGTTACGGTTATTCTGGCGTACAATTGGAAACTGTGGAACGCTTGATTGATTTTTACAACAATAATGTTTTTCCTATTGTTTACGAATTAGGCTCGCTAGGAGCTTCGGGAGATTTAGCGCCTTTGGCTCATCTTTCTCTGCCTTTGATAGGGGAAGGGGAAGTGTATTTTAATGATAAAAAGCACAATGCTATCGATGTCTTGAATCATTTTGGATGGAGCCCGATTCAGTTGAAATCGAAAGAAGGTCTGGCATTGCTAAACGGAACACAGTTTATGAATGCGTATGGTGCGCATATTTTGATCAAAGCAGCAAAGTATTCCTATCTGGCAGATTTAATAGGAACCATTTCTCTAGAAGGTTTTGATGGAAGAATAGAGCCTTTTAATGAATTGATTCATTTTATTCGTCCGCACAAAGGACAAATTGTTACTGCCAAAAGAGTGGCTGATTTTCTAGAAGGAAGCGAAATCATTACCCAAAAGAAACAGCACGTACAAGACCCGTATTCTTTCCGTTGTATTCCGCAAGTACATGGTGCTTCGAAAGATGCGATTGATTATGTGAAGAAAGTATTTAAGACAGAAATCAATTCGGTTACTGATAATCCGAATGTTTTTATAGAAAGCGACCAGATTATTTCAGGAGGTAATTTCCACGGACAGCCTTTAGCTTTAGCTTTAGATTTCTTGTCTATTGCTTTGGCTGAATTAGGAAGCATTTCCGAAAGAAGAACCTATCAATTGATTTCTGGCTTGAGAGGTTTGCCAGCCTTTTTAGTTGATAACCCAGGCTTGAATTCAGGATTTATGATTCCGCAATATACTGCGGCCAGTATCGTAAGCCAAAACAAGCAGCTAGCGACTCCTGCAAGCATTGATAGTATTGTTTCTTCAAACGGGCAGGAAGATCATGTGAGCATGGGAGCCAACGGAGCAACAAAAGCATTACGAATCATGGACAATCTGGAGCGAATTTTAGCTATAGAATTGATGAATGCTTCGCAGGCAATCCACTTCAGAGAGCCTTTAAAATCAAGCGATTTTATCGAAATGTTCCTGAAAACCTACAGAGAGGAAGTGCCTTTGGTAAGTGAAGACCGTATCTTGCATTATGATATCGAAAAAACTATCGCATTTTTGAAAAGCTTCCAGATAGATGAAAGCGCTCAAAACTAAAAATATAGCATTATAAAAAAGTTGGCCTAAGCCAACTTTTTTATTTTTAATCTATTCCGTTTAAGGATTTATGGTTTCTTTTTCTCTTGTAATGCGTCTGTTTCAAATTCTCATTACCAGAGATAATACTGATGTTTCCGTTAATTTCTAAAATCGCCAGCTTTACATCTTTATAATATTCAACTCCGTGTTCGTGCATCGCTTCGGTCAATTCTTCAGAAGTAATATCTAATCGAGCTAAAGTTTTAAAATCAATCTTTCCGTTGTGGACTAATATTTCTGGTTTTTGTTGCAATAAATTATTTAATCCTTTGTAGCGGAACATCAACTTTTTCAGTATAAAATTTACTAGGAATAAAGCACCTGCGGCTATAAGTCCGCCCCAAAGTGAAGTATCGCTTCCGACCATTGCATTTTGAACGGAGTTGCTGATGAGCAAAATCAAAATGACATCAGCTGTATTTAACTGCGATAATTCTTTTTTCCCGAAAACCCTCAAGGCGATAACCATAAAAAAATATACGGCGATGCTTCTCAGGATTATGTCAAGATAGGGATTCATTATTTCCACTTGAAGTTTTTCTCAATCGCTTTGATCATTTCTCCGGCAATATCTTTATTGGTAGCTCCTTCAATACCTTCTAATCCTGGAGAGGAATTTACTTCCAACAAAAGCGGACCTTTTGAAGAACGAATAATATCGACGCCAGCAACTTTTAGGTTCATTGACTTAGCAGCTTTGATAGCGATTCTTTTCTCTTCTGAAGTTACTTTTATAATCGAAGCAGTACCTCCAAGGTGGATATTTGCTCTAAATTCTCCTGGCAAAGCTTCTCTTTGGATGGCAGCCACTACTTTTCCGTCAATTACGAAGCAACGAATGTCTTTACCGTTGGCTTCTTTGATGAATTCTTGAACTAATATATTTGCGTTTAAGCTTTTAAAAGCATTGATAACACTTTCTGCCGCTTTTTTTGTTTCTGCCAAAACGACACCTTTTCCTTGTGTTCCTTCCAATAATTTTACGATTAGGGGAGAACCGCCAACCATTTTAATCAAATCGTCGGTATCTAAAGGCGAATTAGCAAATCCTGTGGTCGGAATATCAACACCATGATTGAGTAATAATTGCAACGAATATAACTTGTCCCGCGATTGCGTAATTGCGGAAGCGGAATTTAAACAGAAGACTTTCATCGCTTCAAATTGGCGTGTCAGAGCACAACCATAGAAAGTAATGCTTGGACGAATCCTAGGAATTACGGCATCAAAATCGCTTAATATTTTTCCGCCGCGATAATGAATTTCAGGTTTTGTCGCATCTAATTTCATGTAACATTCCTTAATGTTTAAGAAATGCATTTCATGGCCTCTCATTTCTCCGGCTTCCATGATTCTTTTATTCGAATATAATTCTGGGTTGCTAGCGAGAAGCCCTATTTTAAGCCCTGTCTTTGCTTTTTCAGAATTGTGATAGAGCTCTTTTAATGTTTCGCTGGAAGGCTGTCCCAATAAATATTTTTGTTCCGGATCGACCAAAACTCGTCCGCTCATGGCCTCACGACCCAAAAGCATACGGAAACCCATGGAGTCTCTGTTGGTCAAAGTCATTTCAATAGGCCATTTATTCTCTCCAAAATCTAAGGTAGTGCGGATGACATAGCGCTGTTCGCGGAATCCGCTGGAGCTTTTTACAATTCGTTTGTCAACCAAAGGTGCCTCGCAATGGATAATCGTCTTCAGATTGTTCTGGATCGGGTTGATATCAAACTTTACCCAGTTTTCGCCATCTTTAACAAAAGGAGCGATGTTAACTGCATGAAGGGCAGAAGTTTTTGCGCCAGAATCAACGCGGGCTTTAATGGTAGGAATTCCTAGTTCTGGAAACGAGCACCATTCTTCGCTTCCAAGGATAACTTTATTTGCGGACATAGTAAATATTGATTGAAACAATAAACTAAAGTACTACTTATTTTAGAATGAAATAATAAATTTTCGTAATTATTATAAAAAGAAAAACCTACTTAATTAGTAGGTTTTTCAGCTTTTTTGACTTCAACTGTAAGTTCTTGAGAAGTGTCGTCCAAATCCATAAAGATCAGGTCGCCGCTGCTTATTTTAGAAGTGATAATTTCTTCTGCAAGCGCATCTTCAACATATTTCTGAATCGCTCTTTTCAAAGGTCTAGCTCCAAATTGTTTGTCGAAACCTTTCTCAGCAATAAACGCCTTGGCTTTGTCAGACAATTCTAGGTTATAGCCTAATTCAGCGATTCTTGCATATAGTTTTTTCAATTCGATTTCGATAATCAAATCGATGTGTTCCTTTTCAAGAGCATTGAATACGATAACGTCGTCAATTCTATTCAAGAATTCTGGAGCAAAAGCTTTTTTCAAAGCATTTTCAATAATACTCTTAGAATTCTCATCAGTTTGAGAAATTTTAGCGGCGGTTCCAAAACCAACGCCTTGTCCGAAATCCTTTAATTGACGCGCACCGACATTTGATGTCATGATGATGATCGTATTTTTAAAATCGATTTTGCGACCTAAGCTGTCCGTTAAGAATCCATCGTCTAAAACTTGAAGCATCATGTTGAAAACATCAGGATGTGCTTTTTCGATCTCATCTAAAAGTACAACACAATAAGGCTTTCTACGCACTTTTTCTGTCAATTGACCACCTTCTTCATAACCAACGTATCCCGGAGGCGCTCCAACTAATCTAGAGATAGCGAATTTCTCCATGTATTCACTCATGTCGATACGAACCAAAGCATCTTCAGAATCAAACAATTCTTTAGCCAAGACTTTAGCTAATTGTGTTTTACCGACACCTGTCTGTCCTAAGAAAATAAAAGAACCAATCGGACGGTTAGGGTCTTTCAACCCTGCACGATTTCTTTGGATAGAACGAGCTATTTTTAATACCGCTTCTTTTTGTCCAATTACTTTATTTTCAATAAGTTCTGGTAATTTAGCTAACTTATTACTTTCAGTCTGAGCAATTCGGTTTACAGGAATTCCAGACATCATAGAAACAACATCAGCAACATTATCTTCGGTTACTTGGATGCGGTTATTTTTAGAATCTTCCTCCCATTGTTCTTGTGCGATTGCCAAGTCTTTTTCGATACGCTTTTCATCATCGCGAAGCTTGGCAGCTTCTTCATATTTCTGCTTTTTGACAACAGTATTTTTCAATTCGCGCACTTCTTCCAACTGACGTTCTAAATCCAAAATTTGTTTTGGAACATCGATATTTGTAATGTGAACACGAGAGCCCGCTTCGTCCAACGCATCAATCGCTTTGTCCGGAAGAAAACGCTCTGACATATATCTGTCAGTCAACTTCACACAAGCTTCAATAGCTTCATCAGTATAAGTCACGTTGTGATGATCTTCGTATTTGTTTTTGATGTTGTTCAAAATCGTAATCGTTTCTGCAACCGAAGTCGGTTCTACGATAACTTTTTGAAAACGTCTTTCTAAAGCGCCATCTTTCTCGATATATTGACGGTACTCATCAAGCGTAGTCGCTCCAATACATTGGATTTCGCCTCTTGCCAAAGCCGGCTTGAACATGTTAGAGGCATCAAGCGATCCTGTAGCACCGCCAGCGCCAACAATAGTATGAATCTCATCAATAAAAAGAATAATATCGTCATTCTTTTCTAATTCATTCATCACGGCTTTCATACGTTCTTCAAACTGACCGCGGTATTTTGTTCCGGCAACTAAGCTTGCCAGGTCAAGTGTTACGACGCGTTTGTTGAATAATATACGAGATACTTTCTTTTGGATGATTCTCAAAGCAAGTCCTTCTGCAATTGCAGATTTACCAACTCCAGGCTCTCCAATCAAAAGAGGGTTGTTCTTTTTTCTACGGCTTAAAATCTGCGAAACACGCTCGATTTCTTTCTCACGTCCAACAACAGGATCTAGTTTTCCTTCTTCTGCCATTTCAGTCAAATCACGTCCAAAATTATCAAGAACCGGAGTTTTTGATTTTTTGTTGGATTTGCTCGCCGGCGTATTGAAAGCACCTTCTTTTAAGCTGTCATCTTGTCCTGAATCATCATTATAAGATTCGTTTTTTGGCAAGTCATTCAAAAATTCTTCTTCGCTGTTTGGTGTCATATTCAAGTATTGTTCTTTAGCTACATCATAGTCGATTTTCATCTTATTTAGTAGCTTGGTTGTGGGATCATTTTCGTTTCTCAAAATGCACAATAATAGGTGTGCGGTACTAATAGAAGGGCTCTGGAAAACTTTAGCTTCAAGATAAGTCGTCTTCAAGGCTCTTTCCGCCTGACGGGTCAAATGAAGGTTCTTTTTTTCATTACTGGCTTCAACATTAGGGTTTGCAGGGCTTAATATTTCGACTTTTCTGCGCAAATGCTCTAAATCTATTGATAAATTATTCAGTATATTTATTGCTTTACCGTTACCATCTCTTAATATCCCCAACATTAGATGTTCCGTTCCAATAAAGTCATGGCCCAAACGGAGCGCCTCTTCTTTACTGTAAGTGATTACATCTTTTACTCTTGGTGAAAAATTATCATCCATAATATAAAATATTGGTCTTGTAAATTTAGTGAATTTGTTGAGTAAATACAAAAATCATACCCTGACATAAGTACTGACAGCTAAGTGACAAAAAAATACTCAGAAATAAAAAAATATCTGAAAATTTATTTATCAACTACAAAGTGGCTTTTTTATGTTGATAAATCACTGAAATTAGTGTTAAAAAATGCGATGAAAAAGTTCTGAAATGCGTATATTGGCACGTTTTGAAACAAATTTAATTTTTTAATATAAATACTTATGTCTGAAGGAGAAAAGTTGATTCCTATTAACATTGAAGACGAAATGAAATCATCTTACATCGATTATTCGATGTCGGTAATTGTTTCCAGAGCGCTTCCTGATGTTAGAGATGGTTTGAAACCCGTACATAGAAGAGTACTTTATGGTATGTATGAATTAGGAGTTTTTTCTAATAGAGCACACAAAAAATCCGCAAGAATTGTTGGAGAAGTTTTAGGAAAATATCACCCACACGGCGATACATCGGTTTATGATGCGATGGTCCGTATGGCTCAAGAATGGAGTTTGCGCTACCTTTTAGTAGACGGCCAAGGTAACTTTGGTTCTGTAGATGGCGACAGTCCTGCAGCGATGCGTTATACGGAAGCTAGAATGCGCAAGATTGCAGAGGAAATAATGGCAGATATTGACAAAGAGACAGTTGATTTTCAATTGAACTTTGATGATACTTTGGAAGAACCAAAGGTCATGCCTACAAAAGTCCCTACTTTATTAATAAATGGTGCTTCTGGTATTGCTGTAGGTATGGCAACCAATATGGCACCGCACAACCTGACAGAAGTTGTTGATGGAACTTTAGCGTACATCGACAATAATGATATCGAGATTGACGAACTGATGAATCATATCAAAGCTCCGGATTTTCCAACTGGAGGGATTATTTATGGATATGAAGGCGTTCGTGAAGCATTCAAGACAGGAAGAGGAAGAATCGTGATGCGTGCTAAAGTCGGCTTCGAAGAAGTTGATGGAAGAGAATGTATCGTTGTGACTGAAATTCCGTACCAAGTCAATAAGGCAGACATGATCAAAAAGACAGCTGACTTGGTGAATGAAAAGAAAATTGAAGGTATTTCCAATATCCGTGACGAATCGGATAGAAACGGAATGCGTATCGTTTATATCTTAAAACGTGATGCAGTACCGAACGTGGTATTGAATACGCTTTATAAATTCACGCAATTGCAGTCTTCTTTCAGCGTAAATAATATTGCGCTAGTAAATGGAAGGCCGCAGATGCTGAACTTAAAAGATTTGATCCATCATTTCGTAGAGCACCGTCACGAAGTTGTAGTCCGCAGAGCTCAATATGAATTGCGTAAAGCAGAAGAAAGAGCGCACATTTTAGAAGGATTGATTATTGCTTCTGACAATATTGACGAAGTAATCCAATTGATTCGTTCTTCAAGCAATACTGACCAGGCTAAGGAAAAATTAATCGAAAGATTCAATCTTTCTGAAATCCAGGCGAAAGCAATTGTCGAAATGCGTTTGAGACAGCTTACCGGTCTTGAGCAAGACAAATTGCGTGCAGAATACGAAGAAATTATGAAGTTGATTACGCATTTGAAAGAATTATTAGCAAGCAAAGACTTGAGAATGGCTCTTATCAAAGAAGAATTAACTGAAATCAAAGAGAAATACGGCGATGCTCGTCGTTCTACAATTGAATACGCAGGAGGTGATGTTAGTATTGAAGATTTGATTGCTGATGAAAACGTAGTAATTACGATTTCTCATGCTGGTTATATCAAAAGAACCAATCTTTCTGAATACAAGACACAAAATAGAGGAGGAGTAGGCCAAAAAGGAGTGGCAACAAGAGATCAAGATTTCTTAGAGCATCTTTTCGTAGCTACTAACCACCAATATATGATGTTCTTTACTCAAAAAGGAAAATGTTTCTGGATGAGAGTCTATGAAATTCCTGAAGGAACAAAAACATCTAAAGGAAGAGCAATCCAAAACCTTATCAATATTGAGAATGATGATAAAGTAAAAGCTTTTATCTGTACACAAGATTTGAAAAACCAAGACTACATCAATTCACATTATGTAATCATGGCTACGAAACAAGGTCAGGTCAAGAAAACTTTATTAGAGCAATATTCTCGCCCGAGAGTAAACGGTATTGCCGCAATTACGATTAAAGAAGACGATGAGTTGCTAGAAGCAAAATTGACGAATGGTGAAAGCCAAATCTTGATTGCTGTGAAGTCTGGTAAGTTGGTCCGTTTCGAAGAAGGAAAAACACGTCCGATGGGAAGAAGTGCTTCTGGAGTTCGAGGAATTACATTAAGAGACGACAAAGATGAAGTTATTGGTATGGTTTCTGTAAATGATATGGAAAGCGAAATCTTGGTGGTTTCTGAAAACGGTTACGGAAAACGTTCTTCTTTAGATGACTATAGAATTACGAATAGAGGTGGTAAAGGTGTAAAAACACTAAGTATTACTGATAAGACGGGAGAACTGATTTCTATAAACAACGTTACTGATGCTGATGATTTGATGATCATTAATAAATCTGGATTAACTATTCGTATGGAGGTTTCTGACCTGCGTGTTATGGGTAGAGCGACTCAAGGTGTTAGATTAATCAATATTAAAGGGAATGACTCTATCGCTGCAGTAACAAAAGTTATTCGTGAAGAAGAAGCTATAGAAGAAATAGTAGACGATGTAGAAGGAGATAGTACTCTTGAAGCATCTGCTGACGGAGATGTAGCCGAAGAAACAGAAAACACTGAAGAATAAACCATAACCTAAAAATTGAAAAATATGAAAAGTAAATATCTATTGCTGGCATCAGCTTTTCTAATTTCGGGCATGTCCTTTGCTCAAAAAGACGAGATGAAGGCTGCAGAAAAAGCCTTGAAAAATGGAAATCCTGCTGAAGCAAAAACCTCATTAGAGAAAGCAGAAAGTCTTATTTCTAATGCTGACGAATCTCAAAAAGCGCAATTTTATTTCTTAAAAGGAAATGCTTATCTAGGCCTTGCTGAGAAAAGAGTCGATGAAGGCAATAATCTTGTACAAGCAGCAAAATCATACAATCAACTGATTGCTACAGAACAGGCTTCTAAAAAGTCAAAATATACAAAAGAAGCTGAAGCGTCACTTGCAAAAGTGAAAAATCAATTAATCAATATGGCAATTGACGATAATAAGCAAAAAAGATTTAAAGAAGGAGCTGAGAAGCTATATGAAACTTATTTGTTAGACAAAAAAGATACGCTTTATCTTTATTATGCTGCGTCAAGTGCCGTAAACGGTCAAGAGTATGACACTGCTCTTAAATACTATGACGAGCTAAAAAAAATAAACTACTCTGGAAAAGCAACAATCTATTCAGCTAAAAGTAAAGCTAATGGTGAATACCAAAACTTTAAGACTGCGGCTGAAAGAGACAAGATGGTAAAACTTGGAACGCATGAAGCGCCAAAAACAGAAAAAGAACCATCAAAAAGAGGAGAGATTTACAGAAATATCGCCTTGATCTACAACAACAAAGGTGATGTTGATGCAGCTAAAAAGGCTCTTACTGATGCAAGAGCAGCGAATCCTGATGATATTTCCCTTACAATGACTCAAGCGGATTTATATTTAAAAAGTAATGATGTTGCTAACTATAAAAAGTTAGTTGGAGAAATTATTGAAAAAAAACCAACCGATCCAGTTTTGTTTTACAATCTTGGTGTTCTTTCGGCTCAAGCTAAAGAAAATGCTGAAGCTGAAAAATATTACAAAAAAACCATTGAGTTAGATCCGAATTATGTCGATGCTTATTTAAATCTTTCTGTACTCAAATTAGAAAGCGACACTGCAATTGTTGAAGAAATAAACAAATTAGGCACTTCGCAAAAAGACAATAAAAGATATGAAGTATTAAAAGCAAAAAGAGAGGAAATTTTTAAAAGCACCTTGCCATACTTGGAAAAAGCAAATAAGCTAAATCCAAAGAATGAGGATGTTTATAAAACATTACTTAACGTATACAATTATCTTGAAATGACTTCAGAAGCTAAAGCACTGAAAGCAGCGAAAAATAATTAATTTGAGATAGCAACAAGAATAAAAAAACCGAAGTTTAATACTTCGGTTTTTTTTATATTATTTTTTTGATGACTCTCAGTTTGTGAGTATGTCTATTAGTTTCCGCATTATAAATTCCTAGATGATCCAGCCTGTCAATCCTGACTTTGCCGCTAGCGTGGATGATATAATTATCATCCATTATGATTCCTACATGAATAATTTTCCCTTCTTCATTATCAAAAAAGGCCAAATCTCCAGGTTCGCTTTCTTCAATAAAGCTTAGAGCTTCTCCTTGAGTTGCTTGTTGAGAGGCATCCCGCATGAGCTTATATCCGTTTAATTTATAAACCATCTGCGTTAGTCCAGAACAGTCAATTCCAAAAGGTGTCTTTCCGCCCCAAAGATAGGGAGCGTTGAGATACATGAATGCTGTATTGATCAGGTTGTTTTTCGGCTTGATACCGCTAATTTTCATTCCTTCAAAATCAAGATTGCCTTTGTTAATTCCTGCATTGCTGAGAAAGGAAAGTGATGCTCCAAGTGGAATCGGCATCAATAAATTATTAGGAGAATTTACATATTCAATCAGGTCAGCATTGAGTATTATGGCATCATTACATAACAGATTGTAGTCGGATTCAGAAATAGCCTGGAATTGTTTTTCGTCTACCCAGCCTTCATAATCATCATAATGTAGCTGAATTTTTGACCATTGCTTGTTTTTTTCCAAAATCCTAAAATGTTCGCCAAAAAGCACTTGGGATACAATTTCGCTTCTGTCGCTAGGTTCAAATCTTAAAGGTATAATGGCTAAATTACAAATTCCAAACATTAGGGTTTGCTTTAAATTAAATGATGAATTTCGGATTTTAAAGATACGAAATCATTTAAATCCAAAATCCATCATTATAGAATATAATTGTGCTTTTTTCTTAAGCTCTCTCAATCACTATTGCAGAAGCACCGCCGCCGCCATTGCAGATTGCAGCAGCACCAATCTTAGCATTATTTTGCTCTAATACATTTAGCAACGTAATGATAATTCTAACGCCAGAACATCCTAGAGGATGCCCAAGGGAAACAGCACCACCATTAACGTTTACTTTATCGTTCTCTAATCCAAGGATTTTAGCATTTGCCAGTCCTACAACAGAAAAAGCTTCATTAAATTCGAAAAAATCTACATCTTGGATCGTAATTCCTGCTTTGTCTAATGCTTTAGGCAATGCTTTTGCCGGTGCAGTTGTAAACCATTTTGGTTCTTGTGCCGCATCAGCATAACTTTTAATATAAGCCAATGGCGTTAATCCTAAAGATTTCGCTTTTTCTTCACTCATCAAGACAACAGCTCCAGCACCATCATTGATCGTAGAGGCATTGGCTGCAGTTACAGTTCCGTCTTTTGTGAAAACAGCATTTAGGGTTGGGATTTTATCTAGCTTAACATTAGTATATTCTTCATCTTTGGTAACCATGATCGGGTCACCTTTTCTTTGAGGCACAGGAACCGGAACAACTTCATTGTCAAATTTCCCTGCTTCCCAAGCTTTTGCAGAACGCTCATACGATTGGATTGCAAAATTATCTTGTTCTTCTCTTGAAATTTTATACTCAGTAGCACATAAATCGGCACAAACACCCATGGCATTATTGTCATAAGCATCTGTCAAACCGTCTTTCTGCATCCCATCAACCATTGAAGCTGGACCAAATTTGTATCCGTTTCTCAAGTGAACATAATGTGGAATCAAGCTCATGTTTTCCATTCCACCAGCTACAATAATTTCTGCATCACCGCTAATAATAGCTTGAGCGCCCATCATAACTGCTTTCATTCCTGAAGCACATACTTTATTTACAGTTGTAGCAATAACTGTATTAGGCAATCCCGCAAATAGTGCCGCCTGGCGCGCTGGAGCTTGTCCAACACCCGCTTGTACAACGTTACCCATATAAACTTCATCAACAAGTTTTGGGTCTAGATTTATTTTGTCTAAAGCGCCTTTGATTGCAACAGCTCCAAGTTGAGGAGCACTAACAGTTGAAAGAGCTCCCATAAAACTTCCAATCGGGGTTCTGGCAGCAGATACGATTACAACTTTTTTATTCATAATTGTTTAGTTCTTTGTTTATTTTGCGAATTTAATTATTTTTTGAATAATCAGAAATGCATTTTTGAATTAAATTCAAAATTAACTAAAGCAGGAAAGAAGAAAAGTGGATAAAAACAAAAAAGCCTTGCTAAATGAATAACAAGGCTTTTTGTGAACGCAGAAGGATTCGAACCTTCGACCGCCTGCTTAGAAGGCAGGTGCTCTATCCAGCTGAGCTATGCGTCCATTATTTCAATAACTTTCTGAGAAAGTTCTGTCGGGGTGGCAGGATTCGAACCTGCGGCCTCCTGCTCCCAAAGCAGGCGCGATAACCGGGCTACGCTACACCCCGAAAACAAAAAAAGCGGAGAGACAGGGACTCGAACCCTGGCGACGATTGCTCGTCGACAGATTAGCAATCTGCTCCATTACCACTCTGGCACCTCTCCTGAAATTACAAAGAACTTATCCTTTTTTGCGGTTGCAAATGTAACTTATCATTCTATAAATACCAACTATTTCGTCAGTTTTTTTATCTTTTTTTTGCATAAAAAATTAAAAACATTAACAGTCAGTCATATAGAAAAACGATTTTTGGATGGCTTTTGCTACTTATTGAAACTTTTCCAGTGTTATTTTCTTAAAATGTATCGCTTCAGTATTTGTATCTTTACTCTACAAAAGCTGGATTGCTATCAAAAAAATCTAATGGACACAATTTTTATAAATAAAAAAGAAATTCTTGAACGCTATAAGTCGGTTCAGGCAGAAGCTCATAAAGGAACACAAGGGCATGCTTTGATTATTGGCGGAAGTTACGGAAAAATAGGGGCTATAGTCTTGGCATCTAAATCATGCTTGAAATCAGGATGTGGCTTGGTCACAGCTTTTATTCCAAAATGCGGTTATGAAATTCTTCAGACTTCATTTCCTGAGGCAATGGTTATGACTGATAGTGCTGAAAAATATATAGCATCAGTTGAATTTGACCTAGAACCAGATGCTATTGCCATCGGTATGGGAATGGGGCAAGAAAAAGAAACTCAAAAGACTTTCCTTCAGTTTTTAAAAAGCAACAAGAAACCGCTGCTTATTGATGCTGACGGAATTAATATCATCTCAAAAAATCAAGAATGGTTTGATTATGTCCCAGAAAAAACAATCCTGACACCGCATTTAAAAGAACTTCAAAGATTACTTGGCAGCTGGAAATCCGAAGATGAGAAAATAGAAAAAGCCATAGAATTTTCTCTATCTAAAAAGATAATTATTGTAGTAAAAGGGGCTCAAACAATGATTGTTGCAGGCCATACCATTTATAAAAATGCAACAGGAAACCAAGCCTTGGCAACGGCAGGGAGTGGCGATGCACTTTCCGGAATCATCACGAGCTTTTTGGCTCAAGGCTATGAACCAGTTGACGCAGCAATTCTTGGCGTTTATATTCATGGATTGACGGCAGATATAGCTTCAAAAGTAATGGGCTATGAAGCTTTTATTGCTTCAGATATAATTGAAAATTTAGGAAAGGCTTTTCTATCTTTGAGGCCATAACTATTTATGGAAAATGGAAAAACTATCAATACATACTGAAAAGCTGCATATTCGGAATCTTACGCAAGCAGACTTAAATGACTTTCATACGTATCGATCAAATCCTGAAGTCACCAAATACCAAGGTTTTGACGTGATGACGCTTTCAGAAGCATCAGAATTTATAGCAAGACAAGAAGACAAACTATTTGGCAAACCTGGCGAATGGGTCCAATATGCTATCGAAAACAAAGAAACGGGCAAGCTAATCGGTGATTGCGCCATAAAACTAAACGGTTCTGACGAACGAATAGCCGAAGTAGGGATGACCATTTCTCACCTTCATCAGAAAAAAGGCTATGCAAAAGAAGCGTTTTCTGGGATAATGGATTTCCTTTTTGCAGGAAAGAACATCCATAGAATTGTAGAAACCGTCGATGCTGAAAATATAGCTTCAATAAGCTTGTTAGAAAGCCTCGGATTCCGTCAAGAAGGTCATTTTATTGAAAATATCTTCTTCAAAGGAAGTTGGGGAAGCGAATTCCAATACGCCCTTTTACGAAGAGAATGGCTTGCTAGATAAAAGCTATTCTTTTATGATAATGACGGTAGCTTTAAAGCCTGTTGCCAGATTCCAACGATTAGCGGCTACAAGTTTTCCTTTGTCATCAAAGACATGAAACTCTGCTGTATTTGGACCGGATGTTCCTTGGTTGAGGGCTTCAAAATCAATTTTATTAAAACCAGGCTTTAATGGCAAATCCAATACTTGAAATTGAGAATACAAGGTAACTGAAGAGACGACTACGACATCGTTTACAGAAATCTTTATCATATCGCCATCAGGATATTCGTGGTCACGGAATTTTATATTTACCAAATCTCCGTTATTTTTAAATTCTCCAAAAAACTGGTTCCCTTTCACAACCGATTGCGATTCACCGCCTTGCTTTTTATTAAGCTCTTTTTCATATTTCTCTCCTGGATTTCCAAACTCTTCGCCGCCTTGTCCAAAGTTGACACCTTTTGATTCTCCAACCTTATATTTATCAGATTTAGGTAATGATTTTGGAATTGTTACGCCATAATTAGGATCTACCGCAGGAACAGAAATAGTTGTATTGGTATTGGAAGACGGAATCGAAATCGACTTATTATAGTCAACCTGAGAATACATCTGGAAAGAAAAAAAGATTATAAATAGTAATGCAATAGATTTCATGGACTCTTTTTGATAGACAGTTTCTACAAAATTCATGCTAAAATTAAAAAACTTTTGAATTTTAATGACCTAATGGATAAAATAAAGGCGCAACTTATGAAATTTTAAAAGGTGAATCTAAATTTGCCTGCTGATTTTGGTTAATTTTAGCATTTGAGTTCCTTCGTATGTAGATTTAAAATCGTATTTTAGAGTGAAAAATTATTTTATCTTTTTTACTAATCAGATAAAATTCCAATAAAATTCATTCAAATCCTTTTAAATACTGCCTATGAGATTGTCCGTCGAACGTAAACCTATAAAAGTATATCCTGACTCTGGACGTGTCATCGCACGATATTTTTTCAATGGCGAAGAGCGCGCTGTAGAGCTGATTAAAAAGATATTACAGTTAGATAATGAAACGGTTTTTGGGCTCATATCGCCTTTATTACAAGACTTTTCAAAAAGACACAGAAATATTACCAAAAAATTGCTCAAGCATTGTGATAAGGTCAAAGCTTATATAGAAAAGGCTG
This sequence comes from Flavobacterium sp. N2550, assembly GCF_025947265.1. Classification (NCBI taxonomy): domain Bacteria; kingdom Pseudomonadati; phylum Bacteroidota; class Flavobacteriia; order Flavobacteriales; family Flavobacteriaceae; genus Flavobacterium; species Flavobacterium sp. N2550. The sequence goes on from NZ_CP110007.1 coordinate 2,747,466, forward strand.
GAGGAAATTATGAAAAGCTTGATGAATATACAAAACTACTGGTAGGGTCCTATTTTACTCATGAGTATTCTATTGAATCAGCCGCTTTCTTTAATCCGTCTATCGTTCCAGATCCTGACCAAAGCAATCTCGAAGAAGGACAGCTTCGGGTATTAATAAGCTTTAGGGCAGTGGGAGAGGGGCATGTTTCTTCTGTGGTATTTCGTCGCGCCATGATTGATAAATTCAGCAATATCTCTGTAATTCCAGCAGGTAATTATATTGATGAGGCCGAAAAAATCCACAATATGGTGTATAACAAAAAACTTTTCCTGAAAAAAGCACAAGAGGCCGATATTAATAATGATTTTTTGAAAGATGTAGACGAAAAGCTTGGAGAACGTTTTGATTATGAGAGCCTGAAAAAAGTCGTTATTGAAGCGAAAGAAAAAACAAAGGAAGAAAAGATAATCACGCAGTATAATATGATTCTGGCGTTATCTGACAGCTATCGAAAAATCAGCTTTTCAAAAGATACAGACATCAGCGACAGGGTTATTTTTCCAATTTCTGACTTTGAAAGTAACGGAATTGAAGATGCTCGTTTTGTAAAATTTGAAAAAGAGAACGGAACAGTTATCTATTACTGTACCTATACTGCTTACGATGGGCATCATATTATGCCAAAATTGCTACAGACATATGATTTTTATGATTTCAAGACCAGTCCGCTAAATGGATCGGGTGCAAAAAACAAAAATCTAGCGCTGTTTCCGAGGAAAATTAACGGTAAATATGCAATGCTTTCGCGCATTGACGGCTGGAATAATTATTTGATGTATTCTGACCATATTAATATCTGGGAAAATCCGATAAAAATACAAAGTCCTGAATATCCGTGGGAATTGGTACAAATAGGAAACTGCGGTTCTCCAATAGAGACCAAATACGGCTGGCTTATCATGACTCATGCTGTTGGACCAATGCGTCGTTATTGTATTGGCGCATCATTATTAGACATCAACAATCCAGAAAAAGAAATCGGACGATTAAAAGAGCCTTTGATTATGCCAAATCCCGATGAACGAGAAGGTTATGTGCCTAATGTAGTCTATTCTTGCGGTTCTATTATACATAATAATGACCTGATAATTCCTTATGGGTTATCAGACCATAGTTCTGGATTTGCCACTGTAAATTTGGACTTGTTGCTCGAAAGGCTTGTTAGTGGAGGCTGATACATATTTCTTATGAACACAAAAAGTTTCTATGTAAAATTGTTTTTATTGATTGTTCCCATTGTCATCCTTGCTAGTATTCCTTTTATTGAAGGAAATACTAACAGTATTGGCGGCGGCGGCGGATATGATTTAACAGATTTATTTTACGGCATATATATTTTAATTGCGATAATCGCCTGGATATTTTTTATGATTATTCATTCTTTAATTTTTAGAAAAAAGTCTGACGTTGTTACAGAAAATTCAAAACTAATAGTCACTGGTATTGTGGTATTTATCATAGCTTGCTTAATTCTTTTTAATACATGGATTAAATGATAATTTGGATATGGAAAATTATTTGATTGTTCGTACATCTGACAGCAAACGATGTTTGGTTTTTATCGATAAGATTAAGCACATATGTGAAGATGAAGATGGCAAAGCGATTATATACTTTGGAACAGAGAAAGTATATTGCTCAGAAAGTTATATCGAGATTATGCATAAAATCACTCTTTAAAAGTTGTATATAATTTGAACTATAATTTATATTATGTAAAATAATAAATTGCGTAAAATAGCCTACTACTTAGTTTCTAAATCAAGAATATATTGAGGCTAACTATAATCATCTATATTTGCACTGCTAAAAGCTTATTATGGAATACTTATTTATACTCTTGGTCATATTTCTTTTATTCTATGTTCCAAAATATTTTAGGAAGCGTAAATAATTATTCATGCAGTCGCAATCTGTTTTTTAAATCTTGAATTTGATTTTGAAGTTCTTGCTGTTTCTGCAGCAGATTTAAAATTGCGTCAATTCCTTCCGGATTTATATGCAACTCATAATACAATTGCCTGCAGCGATCTAAATCGTGCAACTTTTCAGTATCTAAGAATTTCTCATTATTTCTATTCTCAAATTGAATGATTCCCATTTCATCAAGAATGTCAATAAATGTGGTCTCGATCTTATAATGGTTACAATAGTCTGATATGGTGATTCTTTCTATTTTCATTTTCTTCAGCTTAAAGTTTCGACAATTCGGTAAAGGCTTCTTTTTGTTTTTCCGATAGATTTGTAGGTATTTTTATGTCATACGATATAATCAAATCTCCAAAAGAACCTTCTTTCTTATAAACCGCTATCCCTTTATTCTTTAATCGAACCTTGGTTCCGTTCTGCGTTTCAGGCGGTACCTTTAATTTTACTTTGCCATCCATCGTTTCTACTGTAATCTCGCCTCCCAAAATTGCTGTAAAAATATCTAAGCTGATTGTTTTATAAAGATCATTATTAAGCCGCTTGAATTCTGCATCTTCCTCGATTCGAAACGTAATATACAAATCTCCAGCGGGACCATTGTTTGCTCCTGGTCCTCCATGCCCTTTCAATTTGATAACTTGGCCGTCGGCTATACCAGCAGGAACCGTGATCCTTAGATTTTTTCCGTTTACGGTAATGGTCTGTTTGTGCGTTTGGGTTATATCTCTCAGTTTTAAATGTAATTCTGCATTATAATCCTGACCTTTAAATCCCATCTGTTGCCTGCTACCACCTCGTTTTCCACCAAACATAGATTCAAAAAAATCAGAAAAATCAGCGCCTCCAAACGAAGCATCACCATAATCAGAGAACGAGCTTCCGCCATCTTGATATTGCGATTGCGACTGCCTTGCTTTTTCATATTCTTCAGCATGCTGCCAGTTTTCGCCATAAGCGTCATATTTTTTTCTCTTTTCAGGATCGCTTAAAACTTCGTTGGCTTCATTAATCTGCTGGAACTTTTTATTGGCATCTGCATCATTCGGATTTAAATCAGGATGGTATTTTCGCGCTAATTTTCGATACGCTTTTTTGATTTCGTCAATGCTTGCCTTTTTATCAATTTCCAATACGCTGTAATAGTCTATAAATGCCATAGTTATCAATTATTATGCTTCATAAATTTAAGAAATAATAAGCACTATCGCAACATCGTTACATAAAAAAACACTGCCCTTTCGAACAGTGTTTCAAGTTAAATTAAGTATTGAAAAATCTATTTTACTTTTACAGGAATATCCCAGTTTTCCCAGCTTAGGGTGACATTGTCCTTGTTGATTTTATAAGTAAGTTTTTCTGTCAGCGAAGCCGATTTTTTAGGAGTCACTTTTACTCTCAACTGCTCTTGCTTCGCATCCATTTTATAAGCGCCCCATTGTTTCCATTCTTTATTGAAAATGATTGTCGCCGCGTCTTTTTCAGGAATTACGAAAAAAGCATATTTTCCTGCTGGCAATTTTTTTCCTTCTATAGTGATTTCCTTATCTGTTTCAAATGTAGTAGCTTCATTCGCTCCGGCACGCCATACTTCGCCATAAGGAACAAGTTCTCCCCAGATAGCTCTTCCTTTTACTGACGGGCTTCCGTAAGTAATTGTAATCGTAGCGCCGTTAATTTTTCCTGTCACTGTTTCAGCAGGACTCGCCTTTTTTTCTTGAGCATGTGCAAAAGCAGTCATGAATACTGCTACTAAAAATACTCCGATTTTTCTTTGTAATTTCATGGTCATTTTGTGTTGATTGTTAATTTGTTATGATTTTTGGTAAGTAAAGATACTTAAAGTAGTGTTTGTCTAATTTTCTATTATAATTCTTTTAAGAATTTTAACACAGAAAATAATATGTTTTTGGACATAATAAAAACCTTCTCTCTATTTTTGCAAATAAAAAGGTAAGGAAATGTTCTATATTGTCTTAAGCATCATTTGTAGTGTTTCTGTCGGCGCCCTGCTTAAATTTTCAAAAAGATATTCTTTTGATATCGTACAGGTCATAGCCGTAAATTATCTTTTTGCGCTTTTCTTGTGTTATTTTACATTTAATCCAGATGTTTCAGCTATTGGCAGTAGCTCCCCTTGGAAGATATACATTGGATTGGCTATTTTACTGCCTACAGTATTTTTGCTCCTGGCTACTTCTATAAAGCATATCGGAATTGTCAAGACCGATATTGCACAGAGAATGTCCTTATTCATACCCATCCTGGCGGCCTATTTCATTTTTAGAGAAGACTTTAGCAATCTGAAATTGATCGGTCTTGTCATCGGTTTTCCTGCCATATTTTTGACATTATCTAAAAAAAACAATACGGATTCTCAAGAAAACAAATGGATTTTCCCTGTATTAGTCTTGCTCGGTTTCGGGATTATTGACATCTTGTTCAAGCAAATTGCCTTGCAAAAAAATATTCCGTACACCACTTCCCTATTTGTAGTCTTTTGCGGTGCCTTAGTCTTGGCCTTATGCTTTTCGGTTTATTCCATTGTAATCAAAAAGAATAAAATACGTATACAAAATTTAATTATCGGAGCATTTTTAGGAATACTAAATTTTGGCAATATTTTGTTTTATCTCAAGGCGCATAAGGAATTTGCTGAAAATCCTTCCACTGTTTTCGCAGCCATGAATTTAGGCGTAATCGTTTTGGGAAGCTTAGTCGGAATCATAGCTTTTAAAGAAAAAGTCTCCCTGAAAAACTACATCGGTATCATCCTAGCTTTGGCGTCAATAGTCTTCATAACTCTGTCGCAATTACAGGCATCGTGATTTGCGAATAATTGCAGTATTTTTAAACTTCTTTTATTGCAAAGAATCGGAATAAAGTTTATTTTTACTATCATCTAGCTAACAAGATTTTATGAAAAACCCGATTGCGGAAAGGATTGTCGACTTTCTCAAGAATTATCCGCCTTTCAACAGCTTAAATTATCAAGAACTATTGCATATCGCTACAGAGGTACGCGTGCTTTATCTGGAAAAAAACAAGATTCTTTTTCAGATAGGCGATGTTTGCCATGATAGTTTTTATATTGTCGCCTCAGGCGCTATCGGACTTTCTGTCACTTCCGATGCAGAAGAAACTTTGATCGATAAATGTGACGAAGGTGATATTTTGGGCTTGCGTCCGTTTTTTGCAAAGAATAACTATCTCATGACGGCTAAAGCCCGTGAAGAAAGTATTGTTTATGCAATTCCGATTCATATTTTCCAGCCTTATGTGACGGCAAATCCTGATGTGCTGAGCTTTTTGCTAGAGAGCTTCGCATCCAATACGAGAAATCCTTACGACAAGGAACACCGTGGTAAATTGATTTCTGAAAATATTATTTATAAGGAACAGCAGGCCGACATACAATATTTCCAATCCATTCATTATTCTAAAGAACCAATTACTGCTGCTCCAGAAGCAATTGTAAGAGATATTGCCCAAATGATGACTGATAAGATGATTGGCAGCGTCATTATCACAAGCGACGGTTTTCCAATAGGCATTGTGACGGACAAAGACTTGCGTTCTAAAATCGCTACAGGACATTTTCAGATCACGACGACAGCTTCTAAGATCATGACTTCGCCTGTAATTACAGTTCCAGAAGACCTTTCTTTAGCAGAAGCGCAATTATACATGCTCAAGTATAATGTGGATTACCTATGCGTGACAGAAGATGGTTCGGATCGATCTTCGGTTCGAGGAATCATCTCAGAAAATGATTTGGTCGTGGCCCAAGCGAACAACCCAGGCGTATTGATCAAAGAAGTCAAGCGTGCTCAATCCGCTAAAGATTTGAAGCGTATCCGCGAAAAATTATCAGAACTGATACAGACTTCGATTACCAAAGACATTCCGCTTTCTCATATCATGAATATTTCCGGAGAGATTAACACGGCTATTACAAGACGCGCAATTGATCTTGCCATTTTGGAAATGGGCTCCCCTCCTGCCCGATTTGCGTGGCTGAGTATCGGAAGCCAAGGAAGAAAAGAACAGCTTTTATTGACCGACCAAGACAGCTTTCTAGTTTTTGAAGACGTTGCTCAAGATAAATACAGAGATGTAAAAGATTACTTTTTACGTCTGGCTAGAAGGACTACTTCTACTTTAGAAAAAGTAGGTTATTTCTTAAGCCCAGATGGTTCTGTAGCGAGTAATATGATGTGGTGTAAATCATTGACAGACTGGATAAAACAATACAACAATTGGATTAATACTCCAGGTGAAAATAGCGAAGCTATAAATAGTATTTTCTTTGATTATGAAATAGCTTTCGGAGAAACTTCTATCGAAGAAGCTATTACAGAAATTATCTTTAAAAATGTAAAAGGAAACAAACTTTTCTTTGACTATTTAGGAAATGATGCCTTGAAAAAACCGCCACCGCTAGGATTCTTCCGTCAGTTTTTAGTTGAAGAAGGGGGCGAAAATAAAGACACTTTTGATATCAAAACCAGAGCCTTAATGCCGCTGATTGATGCGGGCCGTCTGCTTATCTTACATCAGAATATAAAAGGCATCAATAACACCTATATGCGCTTCAAGCAATTGGCAATTGCCGATCCTAGAAACTCCGAGCTGTTTCTTAATTGTGCCGAGGCCTTTCTGACACTTTCCGAGTTCAGGACAGTAGAAGGCTTGAAAAATGACAGTTCAGGACAGTTTATAAATCTGGAAGAGCTTTCAAAAACTGATAAGGTAAAGCTGAAGAATTGTTTTATCCCTATAAAAGAAGTTCAAGAATTGATAAAGAGCCGATTCAAGCTCACCTATTTCTCATAATTATGCTGGATTGGTTAAAAATAAATAAAGATTACCCGCAATTCTGGAAAGACTATCTCGGAAAATTTGAGAATAAGTCCAGAAGATTTGTGGCTTTCAGTACAGAAACTACGGGCTTGGATGTAGAAAAAGACGTTATCCTTTCTATCGGAGCTGTGGGAATTGAGAATAATTCTATAGTGGTCAAAGACAGTTTTGAGGCACTAATCTTTCAAGAAAAGTTCAATCCCGAAGTAGCCATAAAAAACGGAATCTTAAAAGGTAGTCCTGAAGAAAAACATTCAGAAGCAGAAGCCATTGAAGCCTTTGTCAATTATTTAGGCAATGCTGTTTTGGTCGGACATCGCATTCATTTCGATATTGCGATGATCAACCAAGCTTTAGAAAAGCTGCATTGCGGAAAGCTTAAAAATGAAGCATTAGATGTAGAAGTCATGTTCCACAAATGGAAGCAATTGCCAGACGACAAGCAGTTTAGCTTAGATGAACTGAGTGCGTCGTTTAAGATTTCTAAAAGCGATAGGCATACTGCTTCTGGCGATGCTTTTATTATTTCGCTATTATTCCAAAGATTAAAACAACGCTTAGGGCTATAATTTTTTTTAAATTTCTTCTATTTCATGAACTATATTTTGTGCCTTGCTTTTGGCCAAATAGGTTATGTTTGTAAGATTCAAATTGCTTCTTCCCTAATTTTAAAATACGCAAATATTTTCCTGCTTCTGCTTTAATAAGTAACTTTGGCTTTTTCACGAGCTTAAAATTCCTCTAAAAACCAGAACTTATGCTTGAAATATCCACCGAAGAAAAACTCAAGGAACGCATCAAGGAGCTCAGCTGTCTTTATGATATCTCAAAGACGATAAGCGGTAACGTGACCTGTTCAGAAGCAATTTTAAAAGAAATTTGTAGCATCGTAAAGGTAGCTTGGAGGTTCAGCGAAGCCAGTATTGTTGAATTAAAACTCAATGATTTTTATTTCTGCACGTCAGATTTGCCAAAAGATTCTAATTTTCAAGCGAGTCCGGTTTTTATATTTGAAAAAGAATCGGGTTTTATAAAAGTGCATTATCCTTCAGATAGCACAACTTATTTTTTAGACGAAGAACAAAAGCTATTAGACAAAGTAGCGCTAGAAATAAGCGGTTTTGTTGAAAAAAATAGTATCAAAGAAAAAGAAAAACAACTTCAAAGAAGTGTGGAACGTATTGACCGTCTCTCCATTTTAGGAGAAATAACTGCAGGAATTGCTCACGAATTAAATACGCCTTTAGGAAATATTCTTGGATTTGCAGAATTGATCAATGAGCAAAATATAAACCGTCAGGTTTCGCAAGACGTTTCAAAAATCATCAATGCAGCAATTTATTCTAGAGAAATTGTCAAAAAACTAATGTTCTTTGCCTGCGAAATGCCCCAAAATATGGAAGTCGTTTCGATAAAACCAATCATTGTGGAAGCCTTGTCGCTGCTCGGTCCAAATTTCAGAAAAGCACATGCTTCCTATGAACTGATTTTTGACAATCCCGATTTAAAAGCACAGATTGATAATATCCAACTGACTCAAGTGCTGTTTAATATCTTAATCAATTCGATTTATGTAGCTCCAAATAATAGCCTCATAACCGTAAAAGTAACTTCAGATTCTGAAAATTTCTTTATTGAAATTGCCGACCAAGGTAGCGGTATTCCTGAAGAAATCAAATCCAAGATATTTGAGCCATTCTTTACCACAAAACCAATCGGTGAAGGTTCAGGCCTCGGATTAAGTGTTGTCCACGGAATTATCAAAAGCCACAAGGGCGATATCATTGCCATAGACAACCAGCCCACAGGCACTATTTTTCAAATAAGATTACCTTTAAATTCATAAAAATGCTGAAAAAAGAAAACATATTGATCGTTGATGATAATTATGATATGCTGGAATTATTGCAGCGTAATTTAAAGGCACAAAACTTTCATACGTATAAAGCTTCTTCCGTTTTGGAAGCTATTGATATTCTCAAAGTGGTTCCTATTGATTTGCTGATTACAGACCTCCAAATGCCGGGTTTAAACGGAATCGAACTGATTAAATTTGCTCAAGAACATTTTCCTAAAATTCCCAAACTGGTTATAACAGGATTTCCATCTGTTGATACTGCTGTAAACTCAGTAAAAGCGGGCGCTCTGGATTATTTGGTAAAACCATTTACGAGTGAAGAACTAAAAAAAGCAGTGCAAAATTCTTTTCAAGGAAAAATAAATACTAAAGCTAATTTTATTACTTCTGATTCAGACAAAAAAGTGACAAATTATGCAGGAATCGTCGGTGATTCTGAGCAATTTGAAAACTTAGTCGACGTCATTGAACGTGTAAAAAACAACAAAGCGACCGTTCTCATCCAAGGAGAAAGCGGTACGGGAAAAGAACTGATTGCAAGAGCGATTCATTTCAAAGGTGCTTTTGCTTCTAATCCTTTTGTTGCCGTAAACTGTGGCGGTATTCCAGAAAACCTGATGGAATCGGAATTATTTGGCTATGAAAAAGGAGCTTTTACAGGCGCCAACGAAACCAAAATAGGTCTGTTTCAAGCTGCAAATGGAGGAACTATTTTCTTAGACGAAATCGGAACTGCACCATTGGCAGTACAGACAAGGCTTTTAAGGGTCTTGCAGGAAAAAGAAGTCACAATGATTGGGTCTCAAAAAGCCCAAAAAATCGATCTAAGGATTATTTCTGCCACAAATAATGACCTTTACGGTATGGTTCAAAAAAGAAGTTTTCGTGAAGATTTATACTATCGATTAAATGTCGTTAGCATCGAGACAAAACCGCTACGGGAAAGAAAAAACGATATTTATCCCTTGATTACGATGTTCCTGAAAAAGTATGGCGCCGAATATGGAAAACCAAGCTGTACGATTTCAGATAAGGCCATCGAGATTTTGATTCGCCATTCTTGGCCAGGAAATGTACGTGAATTGGAAAATATCGTCCAAAGAATGATTATTATGAGCGATTCAGAAATTGATGTATCTGACATTCCTGACTATCTGAAATACCAGCATCCTACCGAAGACGATCTCCTAAAAACATTAAAAGATATTGAAAAAGAGCATATCTTAAAAGTACTTCATGCTGTCGGCGATAACAAGACAAAAGCGGCAGAAATCCTCCAGATCGACAGAAAAACGTTACGTCAAAAACTGCTTTAAAATCGAGTAATTCTTACCCGATTGATTCTTTTCTCTCCAGCATTTTTTTCTTTTGATTACTAATACATCATATAATCAATTGATTATCAATAAATATATAAATTCATTTTTACAATGGCATGCAGTTTGTCAATAGCATGGCACAATAAAAACTGAATACAATTATCATGTCAAAAAAACTACAGGATTCTTCTTTAAGACATCCTCCTAATGTTGCGCTTCCTATTATCACTTGTACAGAGAATATTTTCAACGGCATCAAATCATGCGGTCTAGAATTTTTACAGCATCAGGTAAAAATTGGGCTGTGCATCAACTGCGACAGAAATAATTACTGCATCTGGCAAGAAAACAAAAAAATATCCTGCGAACACTATCAATAAAATTATGATCACTATAAAAGAACCTGCGAAAAAAAGCATGTATGAAAATGTAATGGAACAGTTCAATAAGACGGCTGACGTTATCAATCTGAATCCTGATATCAGGAAGATTTTATCCATAACAAATAATGAAATTATTATCCACTTTCCTGTAAAAATGGACAATGGGAAAGTTGAAGTTTTTACCGGATACAGAGTACAGCATAATAATGCCCTCGGTCCATATAAAGGCGGCTTGAGATTCCACCCCACTATGGATGTGGATGATGCCAAAGCGCTGGCAATGTGGATGACTTGGAAAACTTCGTTGGCCGGATTGCCTTACGGAGGTGCCAAAGGCGGTATCCAGATCGATCCTAGAAATTATTCTCTTTCAGAATTAGAACGCATCACGCGCAGATTTACATACGCTTTAGGAGAAAATATCGGGCCAGAACTAGACATTCCTGCCCCAGATGTAAATACCAATGAGCAGACAATGGCTTGGATTGCAGATACCTATATGTCCACGAAATCGCCGTCCGAAAGATCCAACAACAAACACGTCGTAACCGGAAAACCTGTGGGTTCTGGAGGCTTAGAAGGCCGCGACCGTGCTACAGGATTCGGTGTTTACCTGACTTTAAAGCTTTTCTTTGAAAACAAAAAGGAATCTTTGTCTGAAAAAAAATTCATCGTGCAAGGATTTGGAAATGTAGGCTACTGGGTTTCTTACTTTTTAGAACAAGAAGGAGCTTTGCTTTTGGCTGTTCAAGATGCACATGCTACAATTATTAATGACGAAGGAATTTCTGTCCATGATTTATACGAACACTCTAAGCCCAGAAAAGGTTCCATTCAAGGCTTTTCAGGGGCAAAACAAATGGATCCTAAAGATTTCTTCGGTTTGGATTGCGATTTCATAATTCCTGCCGCTTTAGGAAATCAAATTACAGGTGCCAATGCGTATGATATCAAGGCAAAAGTAATTGCTGAAGGCGCCAACGGACCAACAGATAACGAAGGAGAAAGAATCTTATTAGAAAATGGTGTCACAATCATTCCAGATATATTATGCAACTCTGGAGGCGTTATCGGAAGTTATTTCGAATGGCTTCAAAACCGTAACGGCGAATTGTGGCCTTTGGATGAAGTAATGGCCAAGATTGAAAAAAAGCTGACGGAAAGTTATAAAAAAGTACAAAATACCGTCAATACAAGCCATGTAGATTGGAGAACCGCAGCTTATATCTTGGCTATTTCTAGAATTGAAACCGCTTATGTGCAACGTGGCATTTTCCCTTAATAGCAGAAAATAATTATGAAATACGAAGAAATAATCATTGAAAAAAGAGAATATGAATTGCTAAGACAGATTATCTCTAATGCAGATCATAATAAAGACAAAACCTATAAAGCTTCGATCGAAAAATTAACAGATGAACTCAAATCGGCAACGATTATCAATAATGAAAACATGCCGATAGAAGTTGTTCGATTTAATTCGATTGTAACGGTACAGATGCCTTTTGGCGAACCTAAAAGTTTCCAAATCGTGACGCCAGATAAAAGCGACATCTCAAAAAATAAGTTATCCATCCTAGCGCCTATGGGACTTGCTTTATTCGGATATGCTGTTTCTGATGAAATCATGTGGCAGTTTCCGTCTGGTATCAATGCTATCAAAATCTTGAACGTCGAACAGCCGGATGTTTTGCAAAAAGAATAGTTTTATGAAAAAAGAGGTAATCAAAGTACATCAGGACCAAGACGATCTACAGAAGTTTTTTATCAACAGAGATGTAGATCGATGGAACGATGAAGTGGCTATTATAGAAGAAGAAATTGTTTTATTTTCTAATTTGTTGGGCATCAAAAATGACAAATTATATTCCAATATTATGGAGAGAATGAACGAGTTTAAGCTCTATAATCTAGCTTTTCAAGAAGAATTAATCGCCTATGACCGAAAATTAGAAGTATTGAAAGAATGTGAAGACCTTCAATGTGAAACTTTTTTCCTGAACTCACATAATGAATTCAAAGAAAAAATTGAAGCTCATTTTTATCAATACAGAAATTTCAAAAAGACAGTCTTTTCTGTAATCAATAATAAATAGTTTTTAATTGAATTAAAGTAATTGAGAATATACATGATTATTAAGTAAATTCGTTTGAGACAATTACTTTTTTAAAACACCGGTTGGGTAAACCGGTGTTTTTATTTTATTGAATTTCTCCCAAAAGAATGCTCCAAACTTCCTTTCTTTTGCTTCCGAAAGATTTTTCTTCTGGATAAAAATATATCTTTTGCTGTACGTTTTTTTGCAATATTTCTTTATCTCGGGAAATTATCAACGCATACGAAGCTGTCCAAAAATTACTTGATGTTGCTTCTTTTTGAATATTTTGTAGTTGAAATTTTAGTCCTTTTGAAGCTATCTTTTCTAACAATTTCTCTATTGTAATTTTATCAGAAGTAAAGAAATCAGAAACCAAGACGTTTTCTTTAAATAAGGAAAAAATATTTTGTTTTACTTGTTTTTGTAAAGCTTCTGAAGAATTTTTAGCAGAATAGATTTCTAACAATTGATAAAAATCTTTCACTTTCAAAAAAGAATTTTCTTCATACGCTTCTAGAACTTTCACTGAAAAATTAGCTTTTATATCGTTTTTAATCATAGTGTTATTTGCCTCTTGCGCAACAAGGCAATTGCAAAAAAAGAAGGCTATAACGACAAAATATCTCATTGTTTGATTCTTATAAATTCTATTTTTCCTGCTTCATTGTTTTTTATTTCCAAAATCTGCATTTTTTTCAATGATTCGGTCGGAACAATTAGCTTTTCTGAAAATTCTTTTTTGTTGAAATACTCGATTCCCAAATCATTTTTGAGCATTACAATTACTTCTAAGTCTACGGATAAAATTTTATCTAATTGAATTTTTCTCGTTTCCCAATTTTTGATGTCTGATTTCATAAAAGCTTTGAGCATCATCGCATAATCATCCGGCTGTAATAAAATTTCGTTTTTTCCAGAAACCTTAGCGATTTCTACTTCTTGCTTTTTATAATAGGGGCTTTGAATAACAACTTTTGTTTTTTCATCTTTAAGCTCGACTTCTATTTCGGCATTTTGGATGGGAACTTCGATTTCTTTGTTATTTTCGATCGTATAGGCTTTTACTTCTTTTGTCGAAATAGTTTCATTTGTAAATTGATTCTTTAATTGGAACTTTTGAGTCGTTTTTTTCTTGGAATATAAAAGAAGTCCGGCAATAGTTAAAGCAACTACAATTCCAACGATGATAAAAGAATTTTTCTTGCTTTTTTTAGGCAGCTTTATTTTTTCTTTGAAAGCCACTTCCCTATTCTTGAAAACAAATTCATCCCAGCCAGAAAATCCAGAAAATTGGCTCAAGATATCTAACATATCTTTTCTAGGCAATTTTGAATTTAGCTCTGGTTTCAAATGAGTATAAATCCATTTTTCGCTGATGCTTTGCTTTGTTTTCTCGCTTATAGAATCAATCAGGTTCTGAATATCTTGTGAAGAAAAGCTTTTCCAATTTCCTTGAAAATAAGGGTACTGCTTCTGATAGGTCAAAAGCACTTCTTGTTTTAAAAATTGGAATAGTTCTAATTCGGACATCAATAAAAATAGGTTCAATGTAGTTTGAAAGATATAAAAATCTACTGTAAAACTACTGTAAAAGATTGTAAAAAGGTTACAGCCAAAGGAAAGTGGTTTTGCCAAACTTGATTTTAGATGTCGTTGTAATCTTGCGGCATAAACTTTAAATAACAATCAAGATGAAATTAAAAATCACTGCTGCTAGCCTTTTATTTTTTGGCATGGTCTATTCTCAACATGCAGCCAATCAGTTGTATGAGAATCAAAATTCCTATAATTATAAAAACGTAGGCATTGTTCAACAAAATGCAGGAAAGGTCGTCTACAATTCAGAAGGAGTTACGTATCAAATCAATATTTTGAATAATGTTGTGCCTGATTCTTATGTGGTTACTCTTGGACTTAACGAAGAATCCTTATCCGTAAAAGATTGCAATGCAAAGATTAATAAACGGTTGGATGGTTTTAAAAACGCCCTGAAAAAGATGGGAATTAAGGAAGATGAAATTTTTATAGATTTTATCTCTCAAACAAAAATTTACGACTACAAATCAACTTCAACATCGAATCAAGTTAATGTAAGTCAGGTCGATAAAGGATTTGAAATTAAAAAGAATATCATCATTAAGCTGAAAGAAATAAGCTTCTTTGACAAGGTGATTGATCTGGCTTCGGAACACGAAATTTATAATATCATAAAAGTAGATTATAAAAAAAACGATACCGAAAAAATCTATGATGAAATGCTTGTGCAGGCTAATGAGCTTTTAAAATCCAGAAGCAAAATTTATGATACATTCGCGAAAAGAGACTTTGAAGATGAACCGCAACTTTCGATCAATTTTTATAGCATCCAGCCTGGAAAACAGTACAAAAATTATACTGCCTTTGAAAGTTCCGATGTAAGCTATTATAACGACTATTACAATTCCAACAAAGTATTAGTGAGGCAAGAACAGCGAAAAAGCAAGACTTTTTATTATGATGGCATTGATCCTGACTCTTTTGACAAAGTCATGAATTCTGAGTCTCCGATTGTCAGTATCCAATATGTAATGGAATTTAGTATTACTTATAAAACGAAGAAAAAGGAGGAGAAAAAGGACAAAGACAAAAAAATATACCATATTATTACGCCTAATGGAGATATAAAAACATTAGATTTAAAAAACTAAATAAAAAAACAGCTTCAACCAATTTTGATTGAAGCTGTTCCAACAATTAAATATTTAAATCAAAATTATAATCTTCCGTTCTTGATTTCTTCAACGATTTCAGGATTCAGCAATGTTGATGTGTCGCCAAAATTAGAGAAGTCACCTTCGGCAATTTTTCGAAGAATTCTTCTCATGATTTTTCCAGAACGCGTTTTTGGCAGTCCAGAAACAAATTGAATTTTATCTAATTTTGCAATCGGTCCGATATGCCCCGAAATGTGCTGATTGATTTCATTTGCCAAATTGGCTCGGTCTCTCGACTCTCCGTATTCTTTCAAGATGATGAAGCCATACAAAGCATTTCCTTTGATATCATGCGGAAATCCTACAATAGCAGATTCAGCAACTGCCGGATGTTCGTTGATAGCATCTTCGATCGGTGCTGTTCCAAGGTTATGTCCGGAAACGATAACTACATCGTCTACACGACCCGTAATCCTGTAATAACCTACTTCGTCTCTTAAAGCACCATCGCCCGTGAAGTATTTCCCAGGGAAAGCGGTAAAATAAGTTTCTTTAAATCGCTGGTGATCACCCCAGATTGTTCGTGCCATTCCCGGCCATGGAAATTTGATACAAAGGCTTCCTACGACTTGGTTGTCTTCAATTTCATTACGCTTTTCATCCATCAGTACGGCTTGAACGCCAGGTAAAGGAAAAGTAGCATAGGTTGGTTTTGTTGGCGTTACAAAAGGCAATGGCGAAATCATGATACCTCCCGTTTCCGTCTGCCACCACGTATCAACAATCGGGCATCTTTTCTTTCCTACATGATTATTATACCAGTGCCAAGCTTCTTCATTGATAGGCTCCCCTACTGAACCGATAACTTTCAATGTAGACAAATCGTGTTTTTCCACCCATTCGCTATTTTCTTTAGCCAAAGAACGGATTGCCGTTGGTGCTGTATAAAATTGCGTAACTTTATGTTTGTCAATTACATCCCAGAATCGTCCGAAATCTGGATAAGAAGGAATTCCTTCAAAAATTACAGTAGTCGCACCATTTAATAACGGACCGTATAAAATATAAGAATGCCCTGTAATCCAGCCAATATCAGCGGTACACCAGTAGACATCATTCTCTTCATAATTGAAAATATTTTTGAATGTATAGGCCGTAAAAACCATATATCCGGCAGTAGTGTGCAGCATTCCTTTTGGCTTTCCTGTAGAACCTGAAGTATAAAGGATAAACAAAGGATCTTCTGCATCCATGATTTCAGCTACGTTGTTAGGAATAGCTTCTTCTAATAAAGGCTGCAGCCACAAATCGCGCCCTGTTTTCATGTTAATTTCAGCATGTGTTCTTTTTACGACAAGCACCTTTTCTACTGATGGGCATTTTTCAAGGGCTTCATCGATAATTCCTTTAAGATCAATTGATTTGTTTCCTCTATAACCGCCATCGGAAGTGATGACCATCTTACATTGCGAATCGTTAATTCTTGATGTAACCGCTGAAGCGGAAAATCCTGCAAAAACAACAGAATGTATTGCTCCTATTCGAGCACAAGCCAAAACAGAAACAGCCAATTCGGGAATCATAGGAAGGTAAATACAAACCCTGTCGCCTTTTTTGATGCCTTGCTCGCGAAGAACATTGGCCATCTTTGCAACTCTGTCGTATAATTCATTATAGCTAATGTGCTGTGCTTCTTCTTTCGGGTCATTTGGCTCGAAAATAATAGCTGTCTTATTGCCTCTTTTCGCCAAATGCCTGTCAATACAGTTTTTAGTAATATTAACTTTCGCGTTCAGAAACCATTTCACATCGGCCTCCTGCATGTCAAATTCCACCACCTTGTCCCATTTTTGGTACCAAGTGAAATTTTCATCCGCAATTTTATCCCAAAATTTTCTAGGTTCGCGGATGGATTTATTATAGTGCTTGAAATATTGTTCAAGATTTTTGACTTGATAATAGCTCATAATCGTAAGGGAATTATAATGTGTATTGAATAAATGTAAATATACTAAACATTGTCCTAACTGTATATGTATTTATGCAAAATAGATATACATGATTTTACTCTTTTTCAAGGAGCAAATTGACCTGCTCTACTAGTTTTTTGACAGAAAAAGGCTTGGTCATATAGAGATCGGCGCCAAGGGAAAGGCCTTTTTCAATGTCCTTTTCTTTATTTTTGGCAGAAAGAAAAATGACTTTGGTGTCTTTTAGTTTTTCTTCTCTTTTAATCTGTTCTAAAGTATTGTAGCCGTCAACATTCGGCATCATGATATCAAGGATGATAATATTAGGCTGGGCTGTCTGCAGGATGTCGAGAGCTTCTTGTCCGTCTCGGGCGATGAATACTTCAAAATTATTTTTCTTAAACGTATATTCTAGAGACATGACAATATTAGGCTCGTCATCTACAATCAATATTTTTTTCATGGCAATGGTTTTATTCTTTCGTGTATTTTGGAATCGTAAACAGTATTTTGGCTCCTGAATCTAATGCATTTTCAGCCCAAATCTTTCCTTGATGATGTTCGATTATTTTTTTGCAAATTGCTAGTCCTAAACCACTTCCGATAGGTTTCTTAATGTTTTGGTTTTGCGACTGATAGAACTTATCAAAGATGGCTTCGAAATCATTTTTGTCAATTCCTTTACCGTTGTCTGCTACAGCAACCTCAATATACTTTTCGTTTTCCTTGATAAAGATAGTAATTATTCCGTCTTGGTTCGGACAGAATTTGATGGCATTTGAAAGCAAATTATGTAGTACTTGTATAATCCGATCCTCGTCATAATACGCCTTGACGATATTTTTCTCCGAAACAATATCTACTTTGATATTCTTGTTCTCGATAAGCTGGTTCAACTGCTTTACCGTTTCAGAAATGGTATGGTAGATGTTATTACGCGTGACATAGATTTTCTGTTTTCCTGAATCAAATTTCTCCAAATCTAATATTTTGGAAATCAGTCTATTTAATCTGTCTGATTCCGAAATGATATTTTGAAGAAATTGCTTTCTCATTTCTTGCGGAATCTCGTCATCATCATGGAGAATCTCAGTTGCAGCTCGGATTGCGGTTATCGGCGTTCGCAATTCGTGCGAAATCGTATCCAAGAATTCATCTTTTTGCTTGTCTTTTATTACCAAGTTTTCATTGGCCATCTTTAACTGCGCGGTAATCGCTTTTAATTCACGTGATGTTTCGGTAAGTTTCTTGTTGATGATAATGTTTTCCTTCGATTCTTCTAAAATTTTTAGAACTTCGGGCAACGTAATTTTTTCCTCCTTGACCACGCTCGCAATCAATATTTTGGCAGAAGCTGTTCCGATATGTCCCGTCAATAGGTTTTCTGCAAACTTGATAAGCCTGGCATCTGCAAGTTCTTGATTTTTGTCGATGTTATATTTAAGGCTAAAAAGATTCAAAGCTCTCTTGGTACGTTCTTCGCCCAAAAAACGTTTTAATACTTTTTGAATATCGCTGATGTAAGCCGTTCCTTTCCAGATAAATGCATTCTCGTGCATCGTAATGTATTTGTCGATATCTACGAACATTTCGGCATAATTGCGTTCCCTATAATTGCCTTTAAAACTTACAGAAACTGCCAAATAAATCAAGCAGTTGAATAGTATGCTCCAGAACAAGGCTTGTGGTACTGGATCCAGATAGTCAATTCCGAATAATTGGAAGGGTTTTAATAACTCGATTCCGAAAAGACCATTGGTAATAAAACTGTTATCAAAATTGGTAATGCCTATGGCATACGGAACTAATAATGTGTAACCGCAGATAAAAAAACCAGCAATCATTCCGGCAATTGCTCCGTTTCTGGATCCTCTTCTCCACAAAATAGCGCCAAAAAATGCAGGTGCTAGCTGTGCAATGATTACAAAAGAAACCATTCCTATCGAAAACAGATTGTATTCCAGCACAAAAATCCTGTAAATAAAATAAGAAAGAATAATCAGCAGAAAAATACCGACTTTTCGAATCTGCACGATTTTTTTGGTATTTGTTTCTTGGGAACCGCTTTGCAATCGTCCTAAAAATCCATAGGGAATTAAAAGGTTGTTACTGAGCATCGTAGATAATCCTATGGAAGAAACTACAATCATGGAAATAGCAGCTGAAAATCCTCCAAGAAATACCAATATAGTTACGACTTGGTTATTAAAAAACTGCGGAATCAATAACGAATAAGTATCCGGATTGACTGTTTTTCCTTCAAAAAGAATATTGCCACCCCATGCCACAGGATAGACAAAAATATTGAACAGCAGCAAATACAGCGGGAAAAGCCATACGGCTGTTTTGATATGATTTTCACGATTATTTTCGACGACTGACATCTGAAACTGTCTCGGCAACAAGAAAATAGCAAAAAGCGAAAGCACACAAAGGAAAAACCAGTTAATGGCTTGCGGAATCCCTCCTATGGTGTTTTTTTCTTTAAAATTTTCCAAAACACTAGCTTGAGCATAAATATCTTCAAAACCATCAAACACGAAAAAAGTGACATAAATTCCCAGGAGAATAAAGAAGAAAAGTTTTAAGATAGATTCCATCGCAACAGCGGTCACGATACCTTTTCTTTTTTCAGAGGCATCAACATAGCGTGTCCCATAATAAGAAGCAAACAAAGCCAATGCTATTGCTACATAAGTAGTCGTATCGCTAAAAATATTTGACTGCGAAGAAGTCTTGCTTACGATATGAAAGGTCTCTGCAATGGCTTTTAATTGCAAAGCGATATAAGGCAGGATTCCAAAAATACTGATCAATGTTACCAATGCACCTAAAAAACGGCTGTTCCCGTAGCGTAGCGAAATAAAATCGGCAATGCTTGAAATCTTATTGACTTTTGAAATGCGGATGATTTTCCGAAGAATGATAATCCACGCAGGAATAATAATTATCGGTCCTACATAAATTGGAAGGTAATTCAATCCGGATGTAGCAGCAACTCCAATACTTCCGTAATATGTCCAGGCACTGCAATACACAGCGAGTGATAACGTGTAGACATATGGATTGTTAGTCCATTTTGTATTGCCTTTTTTCTCTGCCCAATGTGCAATCAAAAAGAGCAAGCCCAGATAGACCGAAAGAATTAGTAAAAGTCCGAAGCTACTCATAATATCTTTTGATTACGAGAAGAGAAATTAAAATCGAAAAAAGCCACAGAGAAAAAAAATAAATATAAATCAGAGGAATCCCTCCTATCGATGATGCGCTGTCAAACAACAGCATCAATGGCATGTTGAAGCCTAGCAACAGGATTAGCGAAACAATGATTAATTTTTGTTCGTGTCGTTTTTTCATACACAGGTAATGATAAAAAGCAATAGCCCTTGAGGAATCCCAAGAGCTATCGTCTTATTAAAAACTATTATTATTTTCTTTCGTCATATTCGCCAGTAAGGGCATAATACCCAAAAGTTCCCAGTCCCAATACAATCAATGGAGTCAGTACAAAAAGGATAATGATCCCGAATACCAAGTCTTCCTGCTTGCCAGAAACGAATTTAGGGTAGCCAAACTCAAAAATACAAAAATAAGCTGCGGCTGCGGCCAAGGCCAGCCATATTATTCCGAGAAATCTTTTTAATGCGTTCATATTTTTAGTTTTTTATTCGTTTTCGATATTATTTTTTCTTTTCAAGTAGACCATTCCGATACAGAAACTGATAGCAGCGATTACAATCGGATACCATAATCCTTCGAGATAAAATTGAGGATCGCCATTTTCTTTAGCATTGGTTACAAAGTAAGTCGATATGGCGGGAAGCAGTCCTCCAAAAATTCCGTTACCGATATGATACGGCAGCGACATCGACGTATAT
The DNA here is from genome assembly GCF_025947265.1 of Flavobacterium sp. N2550. Lineage (NCBI taxonomy): Bacteria > Pseudomonadati > Bacteroidota > Flavobacteriia > Flavobacteriales > Flavobacteriaceae > Flavobacterium > Flavobacterium sp. N2550. The sequence continues at coordinate 2,768,497 of NZ_CP110007.1, forward strand.
CGAATCTTCACAGGGAACATTTCTACCAAGAAAGCGGCAATCGGGCCATATACCATCGTCACAAAAATGACTTGTATAAAAATAAGGAAAATAAGCGTCCATTTGTCGGTATCATTAATGTTTACCGTGGTTTTTGTATCTGATTTCACAGCTCCCTTATCATCAAGAACAGGTTGTCCGTCATGAAGATGGATCGTTTTCACCTGAGTCCATTTGGTTCCGTCTGCAAATTCTTTGGTAGCGGTATAGATCGAATCCAATTGCTGATGGCTATTTTCTTTAGTTATGGCTACCAGCTTTGCTTTGTCGACAATTTCCGTCTTTAGGCTTACATCTGTCGTTTCATACATCATTTTGTAAATCGGTCTGTAAAGCAATATTGCACAGAGCATTCCCAACATCATGATGGCTTTTCGTCCTACTTTATCACTCAGCCAACCAAAGAACAAGAAGAAAGGCGTTCCGAATAATAAAGCCAGCCCCAGTAAACCATCGGCTTGCGAAGAATCAACAAACATTACCGTTTTCAAGAAACTCATGGCATAAAACTGTCCAGTATACCATACGACACCTTGTCCCATTGCTGCACCAAATAAGGCCAGTAAGACAAATTTCAGGTTGTATTTATTCCCAAAACTTTCTTTCAACGGATTGGTACTTGTTTTTCCTTCGGCTTTCGCTTTGGCAAAAACAGGCGACTCGTCCATTTTCTTTCTGATAATGTAAGAAACAAATACCATCAAGATAGATACCCAGAAAGGCACTCTCCAGCCCCATTCGTCAAATTGCTCCGGAGTCAATACGCTTCTTGTCAAAAGAATAACCATCAAGGAAATAAATAATCCGAAAGTTGCTGTAGTCTGAATCCAAGATGTCCAGTAGCCACGCTGACCCAGCGGTGAGTGTTCCGCCACATAAGTTGCCGCACCACCATATTCACCACCAAGCGCCAAGCCTTGCAACAGACGCAGTACCAATACTAAAAGCGGTGCCATAAAGCCGATACTTTCATAACTAGGAACGCAACCAATCAAGAAGGTAGCCCCTCCCATGAGCAAAAGCGTAACCATGAAAGTATATTTACGGCCGATCAAATCGCCCAATCGTCCAAAGAATAAAGCTCCAAAGGGACGCACTACGAAACCTGCAGCAAAAGTGGCTAATGTGGATAGAAAAGCAGCAGTGGGGTTGTCTGCGGGGAAGAATTTAGTAGAAATAACCACGGCTAGACTTCCAAAAATGTAGAAATCATACCATTCGATCAAGGTTCCCAGCGAGGAGGCTGTGATCACTTTCCAAATTCCTTTTGTAGATGTTGTACTCATATAAAAATAGTTTTTAGTTTTTATAAATAGATTTGCAATTGAACGATGAATTCGCCTTTCTGCCCGTCGATAGTATCAGGCGAAGTATAAACAGGTCGTGTAGAATATTGTGTGGTTACTTTTGCATGGTGTCCATCGATAAAGAAATTTGCTCCGATATCAAACTGACTGCTGGCTTTGTCTAAGGCTTCGAAATTTTTATAAGTATACGCTCCAAAAGGCTGGATTCTTACTTTTGGCTTTTCTTGCGCAGTCGGTAATAAAAAACCTGCTTGCGTATACCAGATATTTCCAGTTCCCATCATCGCTTGGAGATTTCCAGCACCGGCAAGCGCTCTGTCTCCAGTAAAATCTGGATCGGCAGAACCTACGTTCATAATACCTAAATTTCTGAGGTAATTTGGACCGAAGTCATAATTATAGAATACGCTATAAGCTGTCAACGCCATTTTGTTTTCTGGCTTACCTATCGGCATGTCAACAAATACATCAGCAGAAAGCAACGTAATATCGTGCTTATCAATATTTCCTGCTACAGAAGTCTGCGTAGCATCTGGAGCGTTGTAAAATCCTGCTCCTAAATTGAACACTTTTTTAGTTCCTAAATACGACCCTACTTTATACGGCAAAACATTCGACTCTGTATCTAGGAATTGATATTCAAAATAACCTGCTTTAGACCATTTGGTATTTCCGTTGTTATCTACGGCAACCGCTAAATCAGAAGTTGCTACGTCTACGGGAGCAATATTGGTCGCATACGGTTTGTTGTAGCTTACGCGGTACTCGAATTTGCCATATTTCCCTTTTGCGAAAAGTCCCATCTGACGGGCAAACTGATCTGAGTTTTCAATAAGCGGCCAGCTAAAAATAGGTGAATCGATAGTCAGAAAATTTAAAGTTGAAGCCATTGTCAGACGTGAAAGTCCCATGTAATAATGCAATCCTCCTCCAAGCGAAAGACTGAATTTTTTGTCAGCTTCTGGCAGTACTATCGCATATTCATTCCATGCGTCATGAAAAAATAATCCTGGCTTTTTGCCTTGTCCGTATCCTCCAGTTCCTGTAGTACCAGCTGCTCCTCCGTTAGTAAAAGTCTGGTTATTGATTCCGAAATGGGTCACGATCATATAGCGTTTTGAAAGTTGGGCTTGAAGTAGGATTCGAAGCCTGCGGTTTCCGATATCGGTACTGGTAGTTGCTTCTTCCCCATTAATCATCGTTCCGGGATTCATTTCTGAAGAACGAAACCAGATTTGGTTCCACGCCAATACTCTGAGGTATTTTGAGCCTTCCTCGTTCAGGTTGAATTTAAGACCACTACCATAATCGGGAGCGCCTTGCGAATAACCATTAAGGGAGGCCGATAAAACTACTGCAATCAAAAAAAATCGTTTCATAATCTAGTTAGTTTATTGTGTTAATACTTCGCTTATTGGAGTACCAAATTCAATAATTGAAACGATGAAAAAAATATAGATATATATAATTGTAAAATGGTATAGCTAATCCTTGAAACGTTCCCATTTTATGAGCATAAACTTATCCCCTAGTTCGGTAATAATCATTCCTGCACCTGACAATTGTTCTTTGTTTTTAAGAAACTCAACTAACTCTAAATGACTGTATATCTTATAAGTAGGATGGTAATCCGCATGAGATGGCTTTTTGACTTTAAACTCCTTGATCCAATTGCTGACGGTTACATGCGACACTCCTAGAATTCTTTCAATTTCCCTAAAACTTAGCCCTTCAAGATAGAGCTGAAGTGCCTTGGTAACATAGTAATTATCTATCTTTTTGCCAATCTTGTTGACTGTAAAATAATAATTACATTTTTTACATAAATACCGCTGTCTGTCTTTGATGACACCACTTTTTACAATTTCATTCCGTTGACATTTTGGGCAGGCTAAAATCTCCATGTATATAAATTTTGCATAAATATACTATTTTAGCAAATATCAATAAAGAATATGATTAAAAAATTAAAATATTTTTACACACTATATAATTTTATTCTGAATTTATTGATGATTCGTAAGCTTTTGCTCTCTTTCTGTATATTGAAGTTTTTGTAACAGAAAAACAAAAACTTTAGACCTTCAAAGGTTTTAAGAATTTAATAAGAAACAAACGAATATTGATGACTATCTTTGCATAAATCACATTCCAGAAATGCAAATTCGCAAAAAAGTAATTGGATTAAAATGGCTGAAGCTTGCCCTTGCCGCATCCTTAATAGGATTTCTTGCTTCTCTTCTTGCCATTTCATTGAAACACGTTACAGAGCATTATGAAGAAATTTTCTTCGGCAGGACAGAAAAAAACAATTTTCTGCTTTTGATACTTCCTTTTATAGGACTTTCTGTCATCTATTTTTTAAGGCTCTATTTATTCAAGAACAAAGAAAACAAAGGCATTAAGGAAGTTTTTGAAAGCACAAAGCCAGGCAAAAGCCTTCCTGCTTATAAAATTCCTTCCCATTTTATCAATGGTTTGATTACCGTCGCTTTTGGCGGCTCTACAGGTATCGAAGTTTCTACAGTCGTGGCTTCTGCAGCAGTAGGCTCGATTGCCCATTCCAAAGAAAGTTTTTTGAAGAAATACAAAACCGAATTAATTTGTGCTGGAGTAGCTGCTGGAGTGGCTGCCTTGTTTGCAAGTCCGATTGCCGGGCTTTTGTTTGCATATGAAGTCATCTCAAAAAAATTATCCAAGTCTTTTTTATTTGCAGTTGCTATAGCCGTGGGCGTTGCAGGATTGTTTTTATTCTTTTTAGACGAAAAACCGCTGTTTGCCGTAGGTCTTGAGCAATGGCATTACCATGCAATTCCTTATTTTATTTTGCTCGGAATTGTAGCAGGACTGAATTCTGTTTATCTTACAAAATGTGTACTCAAGATAAAATCCTTGTTTTTAAAAATACAAACGCCGTATTACAGAGTTGTACTTGGCGCAGTAATTGTCGGAATTGGATTATTTGCCTTCCCTCAATTATTTGGCGATGGCTATCATGCTGTAAAAGAAAATATTATAACATCCAATACGGCTATTCCCGCAGTTTCGATACTTCTGACATTGGCAGCATGTATACTGTTGAAACCTGTAATGACTTCTGTTACCTTGTCTTCTGGCGGCGATGGTGGCGTTTTTGCTCCTAGCATCTTTATCGGAGCCTTACTCGGATTGTTGTTTGCTTTTGTATCCAATCGTTTTTTTAATGCAGGTGTTATTCCGTTAAATTTTATGGTAATCGGAATGGCAGCCATGCTCAGTGCTAGCATTAGTGCTCCGTTTACGGCGTTATTTTTAGTGTGCGGACTCGTAGGAAGCTATGTCTTATTCTGGCCCATCCTAGCCGTGTCTTTAGTGTCTAGATACGTAGCTCAAAAGCTTTGTCCTTACACTGTATACACTTACGTCCAAAAAACCGCCTGATGCCGATTCGAAAGATAAAACGTACTTATCGCAAGACAAGATATGTCCTATACAAAGAAACTCTTGTCGATTTCAGGGAACATTTTTGGGCCTTCATAGGCTCGTTTGTCGGAATGGGACTGATCGCCTATCTACAATATAGCAAAATGAACGAGTCGGATTTTGTGTTCTTGATCGGTTCTTTCGGAGCTTCGTGCGTTTTAGTTTACGGAGTGATTCAGAGTCCATTGGCGCAACCTCGAAATTTAATCGGCGGACATGTGGTTTCTGCTCTGATTGGAGTCTCAGTCCAGAAATTGGTCCCTGATATTTTGTGGATTGCTGCTCCCCTGGCTGTCTCACTTTCGATAGTGTTCATGCAGATTACCAAAACATTACATCCTCCTGGAGGCGCTACGGCGTTAATTGCTGTTACAGGCGGTGCGCAGATCAAAGAGCTGGGATATATGTATGTCATTTCTCCTGTGCTTAGCGGTGCGCTTATTCTTTTAATTGTTGCACTGATTTTCAACAACCTGACGCCAAAAAGAAAATATCCTGCCGTTCCAATCCTTAGAAAGCGAAAAAGAAAAAAGCTCCCAAATTAGAGAGCTTTCTAGTGTTATTTATCAACGCGAGTCCAATATTGCGTCCTTCCTAGGAGCGAAACACCTATGTACCCCCGAACTTTTAGTTTGTTTGCATTTTCAAGCGTAATGTGGCATTTGTATTCTTTTCCGTTTTTAGGATCGAGGATTGTGCCATCTTCCCAAGTATCGCCGTCTTTGGTAAGGCCTTCAATGATTACCAGCCCTTCTATAGGCTTATCTTTTTTAGCTCCTTTACACTTTTCACAGATTTTGTCTTCTTTGCCTTTTTCAAGGATTTCTAAAACCCTGCCATAAATCTTGTCATTTTTCTCATAAATTTCGACAATAGACTTGGCCGATCCGGTTTCGTCATCAAACGTTTTCCATTTTCCGGTAACTGTTTGGGATTGTCCAGATTGTATTCCCGCGAATAGCAGAAAAATACCATATACTAGCAGCTTTTTCATTTTCCAAAACTATAACGGATTCCTACATTGATACCCACGCCGCTAGCATTTACGTATTGCGTCGGAATTCTTCGTGGTGAATTAGGATCAGGAGGTCCTTGTGTAAAAGTATCCGAAAAAATAAATTTCTTTTCGTTCACAGGCAGATCAGCTAGCTGTTGGCCCGGAACCAATACGGCATTCCCGTCTGTAACTGCCGTGGTTTCATATTTGGTTATTTCGGCTGACTTGCTTTTGATACTTAAGTTTTTAAATTCAAGCTCTCCAAAAACCTGAAGTTTTGGTCCAATTGGATACGTGACACCTACCGCACCTACAAAACCAACGCTGAACTTAGATTCTACCTCCGATTCTGCATTAATATGTATATCGGTGCCGGCTCCGCCTCCATCGGTCTGGTTGGCCGTTGTTTCGATGTGTAATTTTCCTGCTGCAGGAATGATAAGTCCTATTCTAGCATAAGGATTCAGCTTGCTAAAAGCCGGTGTAAGATAGATAGCTGGAACAATATCGAGTCCTCTCAAATAAGCAATTTCTTCTGATTGTAGCTGTGGACTGGTAAATTTTCCGATGGTCTTGTCATATCCAGAAAAGTAATTAAATCCGACCTCGGCTCCTACATAGGGATTGAACATATAACCTGCCGTGATGTTTGCCTTGAAACCGCCGCCAAGCGTACCGCTCAATGATTTTATCCTAGCACTTCCATCCGGATTTATAGTAATATCCGTCGATTGCTGAATCATTGTCAGTCCATTTGGATCAGCATTATTAAACTCAGTCTTTCCTGATTCGGTAACATAACCCACGCCGCCGCGTATATAAAACTCTTGAGCATGGCTTTTCGCGCCTGTAAGCGCCATAAAAAGTGTACAAATTAGTAAGCTTACCTTTTTCATGATATAGATTTTAAATTAAAAGGAATTAGTTCTGCTCCTGTTAAGTCTTGGACAGGATGCATATTAAAGTTAGGCATTTTGAGCTAGAACAGTTCCTATTTTAGCCATACCTTAACAATTGGGACTAATCCTACAATCATGATTGGTCGTGACAAGGACTTATTTCTCCAAAGATTTAAAATACTCTATGGCCTCTACTATCGCATTATCAATAGGCTGATACTGGATTCCTAGGTGTGTGACTGATTTTCGATTGGTAAAAAAATTCACCAAAAAATAACGGAGCCCTTGAGCTCCGCTAATCACAATATACAAAATCTATGAAAATACTTTTAGAATCAACTATGGAATAGGCGTGAATTTTATAGCTGTTCCTCCACCCGCAGCCAGATTTATATCCAATATCGTAGTGCTGTTTACCGTTTTGGAAGACCTACTAACAGGATAAGGATTGGTCTTATAATCAGCCCCGTCTCCATCAGCATACACTTCTGCCTTATAGGACTTTCCGGAATCTAGGAAAGACAAAGACACTTTCAGCTTTCGGGCATCTTGGTTGGTAATAGAACCTAAATACCAGTTCTGTCCATCCCAATCTTTACGGACAATTGTAGTATATTCTCCTATTTTTGAATCCAGTACTTTGGTATCCGACCATATGCATGGAACTTCTTTTATGAATTTAAATTCAGGCTTGCCGACATAATTTTCCGGCAAGTCGGAAGCCATCTGCAACGGACTAAAAAGAACAACATACAACGCCAATTGATGCGCCAGCGTAGTCAGCACTTTTGCGCCAGCCGCTGTTTTATAGTCAAAGTCGAAGTTGCCTGGCGTATAATCCATCGGACCAGAAAGCATTCGGGTAAAAGGCAACGTAACCGTATGCGCAGGCGTATTGCCTCCGTCTGCAGACCAGGCATTGTATTCTTGCCCTCTTCCTCCTTCTTGAGTCATAAAATTTGGATAGGTACGCTGTAATCCTGTTCCTTTTACAGGCTCGTGGTTGTCGATCATGATATGGTATTTGGCCGCAGTCTCGATTACTTTTCTGTAATGACGGACGCCATATTGGCTGTCGTGCCATTCCTTTTTATCCAAATATTTGTTTACATAACCCGTCTTTACGGTATTGACACCCATCTTGTTATACAATTTAAAAGCATCGTCCAATTGGCTTTCGTAATGCTTGGCAGCGCCAGCAGTCTCGTGATGCCCGATTAAGCGGACGTTTTTCATCGCGGCATATTTGCTTATTTCGTCAAGGTCAAAATCAGGATACGGTTTTACGAAACTGAAAGCAGTTCCGTCGGCAGTCCAATCGCCATCCCAGCCTTGGTTCCAGCCTTCTACTAAAACTCCATCAAGACCATTGTCTGCGGCAAAATCGAGGTATTCTTTAGTATTTTTTGTAGTAGCACCATGCTTCTCGCCTTGCCCCCACGTATATTTTTCTAAATGCATGCCCCACCAGATGCCGATGTACTTTGAAGGTGCAATCCATGAAATGTCTTTAATCTTAGAAGGCTCGTTCAAATTGAGCATCAATGTTGAAGTCACCAAATCGCCAGGAGTCTTTCCTACGATTACGGTTCTCCAAGGTGTATCAAATGGAGCTTGCGCATATACTTTTACGCCGTCTGCCCAAGGCACCAGTTCGCTTTTATACTGATTGTTTGGCAATTTTAGCAAGGTCATCGAAGCAAAATCTGTCAGGTTGGCTTCATGTATTGCTACAAAAAGATTGTTCTTGGTTTCAAAAGTAGCTGGCGTATTGATGGTATCGGTTTGGCTCATCGGAGTTTTTTTATAAAAGCTTTCATAATAGCTGTTATCAGAATGCACCGGAATTGACCAGACATCATTATCAAAAGGAAATGTGAACTGCGTAATCTCGTTGGAAATCTTCACTTTGTCCAGATTTGGCTGTTTCGGGAAAGAATATCGAAAGCCCAAGCCGTCGTCAAAAACCCTAAAGATGATATCGACCAGCCTTCCTTCTCCGTCTTTCAAGTGAATGATGAGCTCATTGTGATGATCTCTAATTTTTTTAAATTCTCCCCAAGGCTGTTCCCAAACAGTATCAGCTGTGTTGATTTCTGTGGCTACAACTTCAAAGCCTTCGGTCATTTTCCGGATGCCTTCAAATTCAAATCCTAATAAAGAAGGCTCGATTACTGACTTCCCATTAGAAGAAAATCGGTATTGTGGCTGTCCGGATTGGGTCAGATTAAAAATGAGCTCGTTATTTTGGCCTGGAGATTTTACGATATAGGTCTTTTTAGCACTGCAGGATATAAGCAAGATGGAAGCCAAGGCTATCAGACAGAAACGGTATAGATTATTTTTCATTATTGAATTTTGCATTAATTTAGGTGCTTATTGAATTTCATTGAGTAGCGTAGCGGCTTTATTAGGTTGCATGGAAACGAAATAATTAAAAGCTAGGTCGAGCTTGCGCTGGATGGCAGCATTATTTCTGTAGGTTTTTCTCAACGTATGGAGCCTGCTGATGGCACTGAAATAGTTTCCTGAATACTGGACTCCTGCAAATGTTTTTATCTTTTCGATATACGAATAACCGAATTCTACTGTCGGCTCAATCATAGTTCCTTCTCCGAAATCGTTCCATGTAATGAGCTGCAAGTACTCTACTCCAGCATTTTGAGCCATCGAAAGTGTTTCGTCTAACGTTGCCCCATTATTGTGATTGATGGTCCAGCCAATAGTTGTCGACGTACCTCCTTCTTCATAAAAATCATTAAAACCTGGATAAGCGCTTCCAAAAGCAACTCCTAGATTTGGAAGGTTGGAAGCATAAAAGCTGCTTAGCGAATTATTGTTTTGATACACCCAAGCAAATTCGCCAGAAGCGTTTGTACCTGCTTCCCCAGACTCGTTCCATAAAGTCAAAAAAGTAGGTTTTGGATTGAGTCCGCTAAAAGTACTTGTCCAGGCTGCAGGAGTAGTCAGCGTTATAGGGCCAAAATTTAACAACAGCGGACGGTTATTGATTTTTATGTAATTGGCATCGCCAAAATAATGGGCCTGCATATAGTTCATGTCTGTTTTGGCAGCGCCAGTTACTGTCGGAGCAAGCCCGGCATTCACAATATCGTTTAAGAAACGGTCTTCGTAAACGATGGCATATTCGAGACCTACTTCATCGAGCATGTCAATAAGCTGTTCGGCGTTTTCCTTAAGTATTCTATAATCGTTAAGGTTATACGTGCCATACCAATCGATTAATATCCCATCAATTCCGGCATATTTCATCAACAGCAGATGGTTTTCGATGACCTCTTTGTCGCCAGAATGATACGGACCGATTAGCGGATAATAATGGGAGGCAATTTCCCTTCTTCCGTTGGCATCAACAGTATTCGGATTTTTGTTTGCCATGGTCCAATGATAGCCCCATTGGTTGTTGGGACTGCTTTCATTAGTTTCAAACCAAGGCATATAATGCATGTAGATTTTGGTATCGTTTGTCTTGGCCACCGCCACAGGAGCCAGAGGCTCTGAATCTGGAGGATTGGAACTGGAGTCGTCTTTGCTACAGCTAGACGCAAGAGTTACACTGAGAATGCTGATACATAAGGGCAATAGATATTTTTTCATCGTAATTCGATTAATTATTAAAAATGACAGCCTTCTATGACTAACTCAACACAGAAGACTGCCATTTGCCAACCTAATATCCAGGATTTTGGACTAAGTTTGAATTGGTAGCCAGCACAGTTGTCGGTATTGGATATATCGCTCTTGACGCTGGCGTAGCGCCTTTCTGCCACCATGGCTGGAAAAAAGTACCGAAACGGATATTGTCGGTTCTTCTTCTGCCTTCAAACGTAAACTCACGAAGCAATTCTTTATCAATAAAAGCAAGGTCGATAGTAGCTGGCATTTCTGTTCCGGCACGCGAAGTTATTTGCTGTACAAACGGAGCCGCAAGATCAGGCGAACCTAATCGTACATAACATTCTGCCTGCATCATCAAGATTTCTGAATAGCGCATCAGTACCCAGTCGTGATCGCGTTCCCACTTTTCGCCTGCTTTTATTTCGTATTTGCCCAGCCTTACGCCTTCGTTTTGTTTCGCATCTGTAAAATTCACGATGTCTTCTGTGTAGGTTAACGGCTGTCCGCTGTCCATGATGATGACTGAGCCTGTTGCCAGATTGATCTGGTCGCCCTGAATCATGCATTTTTTTCTTTTATCCGTATCTTGGAAACTAGAATACAATCCTGGCTGTCCGCAGATTCCGTTGGCGCTCCATGGATAATCTCCAGTAGCCGAAACCGTGAATCGGTGTAAGTAATGGCAGCTCATAGACGAAAGATAGTTGCCTACAGTTCCTGCGTTGGAATCATACGGAATCGAAAGGATGATTTCGCTCGATGTCTGGTTCGTGGTAGCAAAATTGGCAAAGAAGTCTGTCGTTAACGAATAGCCACTAATGTTTTGGCACATATTGATACAATCTTGCCAACGGGCAGTTCCAACAAAAGCTTCTGAATTCAAGTAAAGTCTTGCCAATAGGCCATAGACTACATTTTTAGTAAATTTTGAATAGACCACATTCGGACGTAAATGCGGCAATGCATCTAACCATTCAGATTCCACAAAATCATACACTTCTTGTCTGGATGAATTCGATGGCAAAGACTGCTCTTCAAAATTGGTGACGATTGGCACGTTTCCGAACATGTCCAAAAGCAAATAATAATAGTAGGCTCTGATAGACTTTAATTCTGCATAAATCGGCACTTTGGCCTCTGCGCTCAAACCTGATTTATCAATCTGGTAGATGATCGCATTGATTTTTGCAATTCCCGAATAGCAGTAGCGCCATGCGGACAAGATCATACCATTGCTGGCATCCCACGTATGCGTCTGTACTTGTTGGTATCTTCCGCCATCGTACCAATCGGTACCTCGAGTCGGAATAGTAGCCTCGTCTGAAGCCACCTCGTTCAAAAAGAATACATATTCGCAGGTCGGGAAAGAATTAGAAATTCCATCGCTGAAGCCTCTTAAAGAAGAATAAGCCCCGCCTACAAGCGCTTCGATCTCGTTAGGAGTCGTTCCAAAATCATCATCCTCGACCCTATCGTATAGGTCTTCGCTCAAATCTGTACATGAAAAGGTAAAGAGAAGGCTCAGGAGTAATGCTGCTTTTATTTTGATTTTCATTTTAATTTATTTTAAGGTTATCAAGTTGCTTAATTCGTCAAGGTGAAATTAAGCCCGAATGAAATGGTCGTTGGCCTTGGATAGTTGTTGAATCGGTCGATACCAGGATTGGCTAATCCAGTCAGGTCGATTTCAGGATCTACACCATCATAATTGGTAAAGACAGCCAAGTTTTCACCCAACACGTAAAGTCTTAGTTTAGAACCTTTGTTTTTAAACGGTATCGTATATCCTATAGAGACAGTCTGCAGTCTGAAAAAAGAAGCATCTTCTATCCAGTAGCTTGAAAATTTAGGTGCCGAAGTAATACCGCTGCCCAAAAATCCGTCAGGAACATTATACGCTGGAAGGCGGTTCGGATCATACAGCATCATGTTTGTGGCATTCAGCACTTCTTGCCCGAAGCTTCCATAACCTGTAAATCCGAAATCAAAATTATGGTACGTAAAATTCATTCCCAAACCTAGCGTAAAGTCAGGCTGTACGTTGCCTATCGCCTTTTCTTCGGTACCTAAGATAAATTCTCCGTTTTCGTTCAAGCCAGAACTTTCAACACCCCAAAAAGTTCCTACAGGATAGCCTTCGGCAATAATCTGGGAGAATTGGTTTGACATTCCAGAAAGTCCGTGCAGAGAGCCACTGTAGATGGCTTCTGTTTCATAAATCTGGTTGGAAAGCTTTTCTATTTTTTGCTTGTTTTTTGCAAATACGACATTGGCATCCCAGGTAAACTTGTCTCTATTGATGATGTTGGCGTTCAAAGTAAGCTCAACGCCTTTATTGGACAATTCTCCCACATTCGCAAGCATTGTTCCTACAAGATACGGTGGTTGTGGCACTTGGTAGGTGTACAACAAGTCTTTTGTCTTTTTAGAATAGATCTCAAGAGTTCCGGTTATTCTATTAAAAAGCCCGAAATCAAGACCGAGATTTAGCTGTTCGGTAGATTCCCACTTCAAGTCTGGGTTCGGATTTTGTGTCGGTGAGTACGCCAGGCTCCAAGTTCCGGTTACAGGATCATAATAGCTGTCTTGCCCCACTCCTAGTATGGAAAGCGACTTGTATTCTCCAATACCGTCTTGGTTTCCCGTCACACCATATCCTGCTCTCAGCTTCAAGTTTGTAAGCCAATCTTGTGTCGAGCTCATGAAATCTTCTCCTGTAATTCTCCAAGCGACAGAAGCGGATGGAAAAACACCCCATTTGTTATTAGCCCCGAAACGGCTGGATCCGTCTCTACGGATAGTTCCCGTAACCATATATTTTCCGTCATACGAATAGTTCGCACGTCCGAAAAAAGAAACCAAATTCGATTTTCCTTTATACGAATACACATCGCCCAAACGGTAGTTGTACCCTGCTCCAAGATTGTTATAGCTAAAAAGGTCTGTTTCAAAGCCGCTTCGCTGGGCTCCAAAACCTTCGTAGATGTTTTCAAAAAAGGAGTAGCCCGCCAAAGCATTGATGCTGTGCTTACCAATCAGTTTGCTATAGCTGAGGTAGGTTTCGATTTGTGCCGTAGTATATTCGGCATAGGTCTTTTGGGCATAACCGCCTTCTGTCCTACCTTCCATTACTGCATAAGAAGGTTTGTAGGTACTTCCCTGCATTGCGTTATGTTCTAGCGACAAATTTACCGTAGCCTGAAAGTCGTTAAAGATCTGAGCTTCCGTCTTAAAATAACCCAATACACGGTGACGTTCGTTATCTACAGTTCTGTTAGTCAATATCTCAACTGGATTTTCATAAAGCGTTCCTCCAACTGAAGTAAAATCGCCGTTTTCATCATAGACCGGAATTGTAGGATTCAAATTAAACGCTCTTTCAAAGATGCGATAATCTAGCGGATGCCATTTGTCGATATTGGCAAACAGTCCTGCATCAAACTTTAATGCTTTGTCTAGTGCATATTGATAGGTGCTGATGTTAGCGCTCAATCTTTCCAATCCTGTCGTTTTGATAACTCCTTCGCTATCAAAATACGATAAAGACGTACGAAGGCCGCTGGTTTCATTTCCTGATGAAATGCTCAACGTGTGCGATTGTGTTACGGCTGTCGGACGTTCTAATTCATCTTGCCAGTCGGTGTTTCCTCCATAATCGATAGCATCCATCAGAGAGTTTTGACGCACATGGCTTCTCCATTGGTTGGCAGAAAGCATATCCAGATGGTTAGACGATTCGCTCAATCCTGTATAGCCGTTGTAAACAATAGACAAGCCTTTAGAGCCTCCTTTGGTCGTAATGATGATAACACCGTTAGCTCCTCTTGAACCATAAATCGCAGTGGCTGAAGCATCTTTCAATACGTCAATCGATTTGATATCCGAAGGCTGTACGATGTTGATGTCTACTCCTGCTATACCGTCCACTACAATCAGCGGACTGTTACTTGCCGTTAGCGAAGTACCGCCTCTTAATCGTATCGACCCGCCGTTACTCGGGTCGCCAGAGCCGCGGATAATCGTCAATCCCGCAACTTTTCCTTGAAGCGCCAATTCCGTTGAAGGAATAGCTCCTTTTACAAGATTTTCCGAAGTAACGGTCGAAATTGCTCCAGTAAGGTCTGACTTCCTCATGGTTCCGTATCCTACAGAAACGAGCTCGACAGCCTCAAGCATGTGCACGTCTTCTTGCATATTGAGAATTAATGCAGAACCCGTAGTAGCATCCACGGTGATATTTTGGGTCAGGAAACCTATATAGGAAACTACGATGGTGTTTCCGAGAGTAACCTCCAGCACAAATTTTCCGTCAGAATCAGTCACTGTGGTATTGGTGGTGCCTGATTCTAGAACGGAAACACCCGGCAGTGCGCCGCCGGCAGAATCATAGATGGTACCCGAAATCAATTTTTTTCCTTGTGCAAACAGTCCTGCAGAAAGAAAAAGCATGAAAATAAGGAATACCAACGATTGGTTTGACCCGCATTCAGATTGGGCCGCTTTAGTATTTTTGCTATTCATTAGAATTAGTTTTAGTTGCTGTTAGTCGGTGGTTTTGAGAGGAATGTTGGTATCAGAAATAGTCCTGTTTGTATTGTCTTTGACCAAGACATGGATCTCGCTCAGTCCCTGTACTCCGTTGAGTTCAGAAACCAGATTCACAAAACCTTTGATTTCGCTGGTACCGCCTGTAAATTCTCCTGTGAGGATACGGCTGCCCGCAGTAATCGTATAAATGAGCTTGTTTACTCCAGGTTCGTTATTTTTCCTGATGATGCCCAAAAAATCTTTTTGGCTTAACTGCATCGGGAAGAATCGGAATTCCGGCGGCGGCGGCGGAATGTATTCTCCTGCATGGAGAATCTGATCTGGAGTAGTTGCCGCCCAATTGTCTTTGACCATCAAAAAGACAATATTGTCCATGACATAACCATCTTCGGTGTTGTAATATTCAGACGGGATAAGATCCATTTTATAAAAACCATCGCCTAAGTTTTTCAGCTTGGTCTTTTCCACGACATCTGGCAGCCAGGCTTGATATTCTTGCAATACCGCCCAATTATTAAGTCCGCTATGAAAATGCACGCTTGTCGCATCGGCAAACCCAGGAACCAAGTTTGAGTTGAATAAGATACTTAATCCTTTGTCTATGACAGGTGCTGTCGGATACGATCGGATCAGCTCATTGGCCGTATAAAAAGACGAAAAGCTAGTATAGGCTACCTGAGCCACGTCGCTCTGTTTGGTACCTGTCTTGTTTTTCAAACGGAACCAAAATCCGGCACTTGCCGCAATAGCTTCAGCAGTTGTAGAAAAATAGGCTGTTGGCGTTAGCGTAAAGCTCCAAACCATATTGCCTTCATACGTAAGCTTGGCAAATTCAGAAGAGTTTTCCCAATTGCCAGCATCAGGCTCGGTCGGTGACCAGATCCAAAGATACACATCGCTTTCAGGGGCAAATGTGGTACTTGAAAGATCAAAATACCATGTAACTTGTTCATCGTATTTATAAATCACAGGATAGGATGAAATAGAAGCTATAGGACCGGCAGCTTCTTGCCCAATTGCTTGGCTTGGAGCCATCATGGCAATAAACAGCAGTAGAAGTATAATTTTTTTCATATCGTTAATGGATTGCGCTTAGTTTGAATAAATAGGACACAAAGGCAGTTCCGTTAGAAACTCGCGTCAGCTGGAATTCCATCTCTTCGTTGCTTCCTGGAACTGAGATAAGGCGCAGCTCATCCGTCAGCTGCGTCTTGGCCGCATCGCTATACAGATAGATCAGCACTCCTTCGGCACGAGCCGGCTGGAAAGCAGCACTTAGCTTCCAATAGCCGCTTGGCGCAAATAACGGAGGCACGTCGCCAAGTACTTCATAAGTAGTAGGCTCCATTTTAGAGTCAACGGAAAATCGGATCTTGAAATCCTCATAATTAAAGAGTGTGCTCAAGTTTTGCTCAGAGGGTTCTACAGCATTTGACTTCGCAAACTCATCGACCATCTTCAGGCTCATCAGTCCCCACTCTCCGTTTACTTTTTCATATAAGGTAATTGGGTCGGTAGGATTTCCGTCATCTGTTTCGTTGCATCCGAGCGCAAGAAAACCGACGAAAGCCAGCAGGTAAATAATTTTACATCTCATACGTTTTTTGGTTTTTTGTTAGTAGCATTATTCTTCAAAAAAGAATCATAACGAAGCTAGATGTTAAATTAGTCTTAAGAAAATGATAGGAGAAAAATCAAGGTTATAAAGCCTACATATCTGAATCAACACTTTTAAAATCAATTATTTACAAATAATGAGTCAAAAAAAAATCAAGATGTTGTATAGGTAAAAAACACTTTCTAAAACTTAAATTAATGACAATATGAAAATTAAAGAAGCTTATTTTTTTGGATAACACATATATATCCGCAATTTTTTATAGAATTATAAAATTTTGCTGTACATTTAGCAAAACCAAAACACTTTATTGGCAATTTTAGGCGGAAAAGTATAACACAATCTCTTTCAATAATTTCCCGCTGGCCAAGAACACCACTTAAATTGAAAATAGCTTAAAAATGGGCACAGCCCTAGCCAAACATGACCATGTGCAGACTACTTATTTTATTCTTTTTTCTAAGCGGAGCTACCCTTGCCGCTAAAGACATAAACCCCGTGCTTAAGGATCTGGATAAGGCGCTTCTTCACAAAGAAGTTTATATGAAGCAGAAATATGCGAAAATAAAAGCGCTCAAGATCAATATCCATAAATTTACCCTGAGCCGCGACAAGAAAAATCTGTATTCTAATTACATGCTGCTGTTTGACGAATACCGCTCTTTTAAATATGATTCGGCTTATTATTATCTCGAAAAAGCCAAATCGGAAGCCTTAGGTCTCAAAGATTTTCAGCTGGTCGACAAGGCAAAGATCAAGGAAGGTTTTGTGTTGCTTTCGTCAGGACTGTTTAAAGAAGCCATAGACACGCTCAACAGTATTGATGCCGCAAAGCTTGACAAGAACAGCAAGTTTGATTATTATTCGGTAAAAGCCCGCGCCTACTACGATCTGGCAGACTATAACAAAGACCAGCGCTACAACATCAATTATGTGCAGAACGGGAATCTTTATCTTGAAAAAGCATTGGCCTTGATCAATACCAATACCAACGAATATTGGGCTACAGAAAGCCTAAAAAGAATGAAGCAGCAAGATTGGAAAGGTGCCGAATTTGCCTTCAGCTATTGGATCAATAATTTTAAGCTACCTGCGGAATACTACGGAATTGCTACTTCCAGCCTTGGCTATATCTATTCAGAAAGAGGATTTACCGAAAAAGCGATAGAATACCTGGCACTTGCCGCCATTGCCGACGTAAAGAATGCGACAAAAGAAACCGTAGCACTTCGCAATCTGGCCAACGAGTTATTTAAGATGGGCCATTTAGAAAAAGCCAACGAATACATCAACTTGGCTATGGACGATGCTACTTTTTATAATGCAAGGCACCGAAAAATCGAAATATCGTCTATATTACCGATTATCGAAAAGGCGCAACTGAATAAGGTAAACGACAAAAACGACATGCTCGAAAAAATCGTGATCCTTCTTACCGTCTTAGCGCTAATTATCATTCTTTTTCTGGTAATTATCTTCAAGCAGCTTAAAGAGAAGAATGCCTCCAAAAAGGCCATGGCAGCATCTTACAGCAAATTGCAGGAAATGAACATCAGCCTCAGCGAAGCCAATACGATTAAGGAAGAATACATTACGTATTTTATAAAAGCGACTTCCGACTTGATCAATAAGATCGATCATATCCAGAAGAGCACCATACAGAAAATCATTTCCAAAAAAACCGATGAGGTTATTGCAAGCCTCAAGAGATACGATGTGAGGCTAGAACGCGAGCACCTGTTCCACCAGTTTGATGAGATTTTCCTAAAGCTCTTCCCTACTTTTGTTACTGATTTTAACGCACTCTTTTCTCCTGAAAATAAAAGTATTATCAAAAAAGGCGAGTTGCTCAATACAGAATTGCGAATCTTTGCCCTTTATCGTTTGGGAATTCAAGATTCCAGCCAGATGGCCGACTTTCTAGAACTTTCCGTATCAACCATATACACGTACAAGGCACGCATAAAAAGCAAATCCGACTACAAAGAAGTATTTGAAGATAAGATCATGGAAATCAAGACGATATAATCATCGTATTAGAGCTTTTTCAATACTCTTTCCGGATAATCCGTAATGATGCCGTCTACGTGTAGCTCGATCATTCGGTCGATATCTTTGTCTTCGTTTACGGTCCACGGAATAAGACGCATTTTCAACGTCTTGAGCGAATCTTTTAGTGCTTGGTCTACAAGTCCGTAATGCGGACTGTAAATCTCTGGCTTAAAATTCAACTTGGCCAAATTCTTAGCCAGTCCTTTATCTCCAGTAAGAAAAGCAATCTTGATGTTAGGGTATTTTTTATGGAGCGCATTCAATATTTGAGGGTCAAACGACTGTATGTTGATCTTACTCTGGATGCCTTTTTCTTTTACGACTTTCATTACCAAATCTACAAATACATCAGGCTGCGGCTGTGATAAATCATATTGATCGGCGCCTGATTTGATTTCTATATTATAGCGGATAGGCTTGTTTTTTCTATTCTTGGCAGTATAGGCTTCCATATCGTCTATCAGTTCCGAAAGCAGCGGTTTATAGGCTTTCATCTTTTGCTGCTCTGGAAAATGTACATTTCCTTTCGAGCCGATATCAAATTTTCGGATGCTGTCATACGGCATCAAATACAAGTTATATGCCCTTTCTGTCTTGCGTGTCAAGCGCGTCCCATCAGGCAGCAGTACATATTCAGACGACATAAAAGGTTCGTGCGAAACTACCACTTTTCGGTCTTGAGAAATCACCACGTCTAATTCGATGACATCGGCGCCTTTATCAATAGCGCTTCGGAAAGCCTCAAGGCTGTTTTCAGGAAAATGACCGCGGTCTCCCCTATGGCCTTGTACTTCAATAGCAGGGATTTTTGCAGTGGATGTGTTGGTTGGCTTGCAAGAGCTGGCCGCTATTAGTAGCGCGCTCAAAAAAAGGATGCTGTAGTTTTTCATTATCTTTAAGATTGTATGCTTCGGGCTTTTTCGGTACGTATAGACCGTATTGCAAATATAAGCCTTTTCGATTTTTTGCCAATCTTACTTTCATAAAAGCCTTTCAAGTTTCCTCAAAAGGCTTTTATTGTTTTTATTTAAGCCGGAACTAGGTTGGTAGAAATTCCAATCCTGTTCCATACATTGATGGTAATAATTATTATGGGTTTGCCCTTATTCCTTGACGAACTTGCCAACGGCACTGCCCTGTTCCGAATAGATTTTCATTACATAACTTCCCGTTGCCAAGTCAGAAATATCCACAGAGTTAACAGCTGCTGCATTACTTATGATTAGTACCGGCTGTCCCATCATGTTGTATACCGAAATTGACTTTAGCACAATATTGTCCTTGTTTTCAAGATGCAGCAGTCCTTTTGACGGATTCGGATAGATTGAGAAACGGTCTGATAAATCAATACCCGGCGTACTTAACGACTCGATAGTCGTAACGATGCGGTCGGTCAAGATTGGCAGGTTATAATCAAAATAGATGCTGGCACTGTTGCTAAAAGTGTCCCCAACAGCCAGCGAGGGTTTGATCTTGATCTTGAACGCCACATAGCCGTCGTTGAAGTCGTTATAAAACGGAAGGTCGATATCCTTAAAGACAAACTCAACCGTATTCCCATTGCTGATCTTGGTCGTGAAAGGATGGCTGCTTTCAATTGGCTCCAAGCTTCTCATATCAAACCTATCTGTATCGATGATGTCTTTTACTATGATATTTTTGGCGATGGCCGTTCCGGTATTCTCAAAACGGACGATATAGTGCACATACTGTCCTATATACTCTGTAGAAACCCGGTCTCCCTGCAGGCAGGTCTTGTCATTTGGGTCAAAAGAATTGGTTACTTTCTGGCGGAAAGAAATGACATTATCTTCTGGCGATGCATCGAGCGCTGGAGTGGTTACGCTGGCCGTATACTTCAGGACGTCGTTAGCATTCAACGCAGGAGTATCTGTCGGCGTGTTCAGAGTAAAACTCAACACAATCGTACGCATTTCAAGAGGCATCAATTCTGAAAAAGTCCATGACAGGCGGTCTGGCCTTTCTTGCACTGCTTGCGGCACTGAAACACCCAGACGAAGGACAGGAGCGTCAAACTGCAATCCTATACTACCCGACTGTACGACGGTTCCCTTGTTTCGATACATAATCTTATAGCTGCTGGCATAGCCCGGAATAGCATCCCCTAAAGGCAACAGCACGATTTCCAAATCAGCATATTTCCCTTTAGGGCTAACGCAGAAATGTGGGTTCTGTGCGCTGTTCTGACTCGGAAACGTAACCGAGGCACTCGGCGGCGTAACCATAAAATACGAAGCATCAGCCAGCAAGGGCGTAATGACCGAATTGCCAGACTGCAATGGCAGGTTGTATTTACCGGTACGATCCGACAGATAGATCGTTTCTGTTGTTCCGTTAACGACCTTATATCCGGCAAAAGGAAAGCCAGGATCGTTTGCTTCACAGCCATTATTGTCGTTATCAAAAGCAGTGACGCTTTCTACGGCATAATAACGTCCACCCGGCGCGAAAGAACAATACGAATTCACTTCACATTGGCGTCCGGCCGTAGCAGCAATTAAGTGCTGCAGCTGTGTCGTCTCTGCCCCTTCATCTGCACAAATATAACGCAGACGCGGTACCGTCGGCAAAGCCGTCGCTACAGACGAATGGTTGTTCTTTCCATTTTTTATAAAAAGCGTAGCCAGCTGCGGATTGGATTTAAAACTCAGCACTTCTGCACCAAGACATTGAGAAACGTCCAGCGAGGTCAGCCTGTTGTCGTTAAAAAGTATCGAGCTTACTGTAGTGTCGGCCATGACCGTCAAGGCGCCCGTCAGTCCGTAGTTATTGCAGGCAATAGAAGTCAGTCCTTCATAGCCTCGAACATCCAGTAATGTTAATGGATTGTTTCTAAAATTCAGGCCTCGTTCGCCAAGACTAAGCACTGGACAGCCGTACGCTTTAAGACTTTCGAGCTGATTATCCTGTACGCCCAATTCAGAGAGCAGCGGACAAGAAACAACAAGCGAACGCAAGCGGTTATTGCCTGCCTGTACCGATTTCAAATTGCGAAATCCTACAAGGTCACTGATGGTTGCTAGCCTATTGTTTTGAGCCAGCAGCCGTTCTAGGCTGGCCAACCCCGAAAGGTCTAAAGCTGCCAGTCGGTTGTTTGAACAGTTGAGCGATTCCAGAGCTGTCTGACCCGAAAGGTCAAGCTGTACAAGAAGATTATAGCCACAGTGCAGTTCCTTGATCGGACTGCCGGTAAGGAGTAATGATGTCAGTTCGTTCGTATCACATTTCAGGTCACGCAGCGAAGCCTTTTCAGAGACGTCTAAAGATGTCAGACGGTTATGGCTGCATTCCAAATCCCGAAGGCGGTTGCATCCCGAAAGGTTCAGTTGAGTGAGTACATTAGTAGAGCAATACAGGTATTCTAAATCAGGCGAGCTGCTTACATCCAGCGACATAAGCTGATTATCATTACAAGCCAGATACTTTAATTCCGTAAAATATTCAATGCCAGACAAGTCGGCAATAGACGATGAAGCAATATTCAGGTAAGCGACAGCACTGGCTTCTGAAGCTTCAATCTCCCCGTTGTTGTTGGTGTCAATCGACACAAATTCACCCTCTAAGTTTTTGGCCACCTTATTGCCTGTACTGGCAGACAGCAGCTTTGACTTAAAATTTGAATCCGGTATATGAAGTCCTTGCCCGTTCATTCCATGCCAGCAGCAGAACCCTAAAACAGCAAAGTACAATTTTTTCATACAGAATATTTACCGTAAATATATCTTAAAAAAATCATAAAAAATAAAAACTATAAAAGTTATGGTAAAGATTTTTTAACAAACAGCAACTTTCGTAATCCATTTCTTATTTTCCAACCCAACCCCAAACTATCCACTTTCCACTATCAATTTCCCACTATCAACTATCAACTATCACTTCCCAAACAACCGATTCACCTTCTCCGGCGCCTTAAAACGATACCCAATATAAAACTCCAAAAACTGCTGCTGATCCTGTACATGAATCTTGGCTTCAGAACTGTATGAAAACGAATTCAAGCTCGTAGCAGCGCCCGCATAAAACCGTTCCGAATTATAGCCTAACGTAAGCCGAAACTGCGCCTGAAAGGAAAGCCCGTCAAAAGTCTCGTCAGGTGTGCCGTCGCTATAAACCGTCTTTGACCTATTATAACCCACGCCTCCATAGCCGCCTGCCGAAACAAGAAACCTGTCTTGGATCACCCAATTGTAATAATAACCGGGACCCACAGCAATATCAAGAATATGGTCTTTGCTCGGGTCGTTATTTTTAATGGTCGTAAAATAATAGCTGATGCTGGGCACAAAGCTGCCCGCGCTTTTTCGCTGCCATTCGCTCTGCAGGAAGATGGCGCGGAATGAAAACTCCCGATTAAAAATATACGAAGTGCTCCCTCCTATCTTCTGTACCTGGAAATGCGGGAACAAGATGTTTTCGTCCGACCCTATGTCGTCACGATCTACATAAAAGCCTTTGGTCTTGGCATATTGCAGTTCCTGCATCCAGTAGCCCAAATAAAACCGTGTCCCAAAATTATAAAACTTCGTACGCCCTCGGATGGCGTCGTCTTTATTAAAACGAATAAACTCAAGCGTATAGCCCAAATCAATCTCGATAAACTTATACATCAGCGTAAGCGTCGACCGCAGCCGCTGGTTGGGCGACAGCGTAAAATCGAGACGGCTGGTTCTGTCTTTGATATGGAAGGAATTAAAGCTGTTGCTGAATCCCAAACGCAGCTTAACGTGGTCGCTGTATTTTTCTATAGCGGTTGCAGCCGCAGGAATCGAATCAGCAGTCTGTGCCTGACAGAAAACAGTAAAAAAGACGATAAAGAATAAGGCGTATTTTACCATAAGATATTGTGCTATCCTATATGCAATGTACTAAATTGACGCGAAACTAAATGCAATTCCTGTTTTTTATAGTGCCACATTTTTTGTAATTTGCCCTATCAAGCACACCAACCCATGGACAACACTAGAGTATTTAAGATGTCTTTCGCGGGCGTCTATCCGCATTATATTCACAAAGCAGAGAAAAAGGGACGTACCAAAGCGGAGGTCGATGCCATTATCTTTTGGCTGACGGGCTATGATGAAAAGGCGCTGCAACAGATTATTGACGAGAAGACCAATTTTGAAACTTTTTTTGCCAATGCCCAGATACCTCCCAATGCGTCAAAAATTACAGGCGTTATCTGCGGCTATCGCGTAGAAGACATTGAAGACAAGCTGATGCAGCAGATCCGCTATCTGGACAAGCTAATTGATGAGCTGGCTAAAGGAAAGGCAATGGAGAAAATCTTACGACAGTAAGAAATAGTTATCTTTTATTGCAACACTATAAACGAAATCACCTTGCCATCTTTTGTAGCTCCTACATAACCCAATCCGCGTAAATAATAAAACACATAGGTTGATTTTGCATATTCGGCTTGTAATGCCATTAGTCCTGTATAATGACAATAAGGTGTTTTTAATACGGCATCCTCTGACAGAAGCGTATAAAGCACTGTATCCGTTTTATCTTCATTTTGCCAGTTCTCTCCTTTTTTAAGAGATTGTTTCCAACGTATTGTTTCTGCAGAGCAGCATTCTTCATATTGTAGTACTTTGCCATTCGCCTCTCTAAAATAGATCATGCTATTACTTCCGTCCTGCCATTGCTGTTTAAAAGCCACGTAGGTTTTGTCTTTTAGTATTTTATCGCCTTCAAGCGTTTCATAATAATAGGTATTGTACCAGACTATTTTCTTTTTCTGAATGTCTAACGGAAAATAACTTCCGTCTGTAGTTCCTTTACAGAAATTCTGTCCTTCTTTTTGTGCGAAGATTGATGTGGTGAGAAAAAGCAATAATAGTAAATATTTCATTAAGAGATTTTTGCTAATCATTTTATATGTTGAGATTATGGCAGTTAAAACTAAATCAAAAGAACAAAAACAGTTGTGTGGCTGGGACTTTTAGGAATTTTGATTGTTAAAACCAATGACTCTCGTAATAGTATCAACTGAATGGTTGGTTAATTTTTCTACGCAATTTCTAATGTTCTACATTTTTGAATTAATTTTATTTTATGTGTCACCCCATTCAAACATTGGATCATTTTTATCAACAATAGAATCTATAAAGACTTTAAAATGCTTTCTGGGATTTTCAACATATTTTATATTATCAACTGGTAAGTTATGCAACATTCGATAATGAGTTAAAAACTGATTACCTTCGTTGCCAATATAATCCCAATTTGCCCCAAATCCAATAACATAATTATAGTATAATAACTTTTGCTCTCCATTTGACATTTGCGCTCTTAGTAATTTTAGATATTCCCTTGATTGGGCATAATTAAACAATCCTTCTTTTTCTTTTTTAACAACATACTTGACGGTACTATATAAATGCCTATAATAATGTCCTAATCTTGACTCATGCCCCGTAAACGGACTATATTTTATATGCAAAGAAATTTTTTCTTTTTTTATGCCAGGGAATAAATTTATTTGTCCTGATGATTTTTTATGCTCGTCTCTAATCATTTTAAGATTCTCTCTCACTTTCAAAATAAATTCAGCACTAAAGCCATTTAAAAAAATGGTATCAGACGTTGAAGAAAAAAAGAAAATTCTATAAGCTAATTTTAAAATTTTATCTTTTTTGTATTTATGAGTAAGCTGTGAATTGTATAATTGGCAAAATTTATAGCATGCAATAAATTCCTTTTCCATTGATACAAAAACTTTTCTTCCTTCAACTGGTCTTTCTATCTGAGTTCTAGTGATTGTTTCAACTATTTTACCACTGCCAGTTTCTACTGCATTTGAAATCAAAACATCATAACCATTAATTTTCATTTCATTAATATTTTCTTTATGCAATCTAAGCATTTCAAAAAACTGACTCTCAAACTGTTGTATTTTAAATTGTTCTTGAACCTGTTGGTTAGCCCTATACTGAGCATAAAAAGCAAGAGAAGCAGCTATAATTCCAATAAAAGCTATCACAGGATTCATCATTCCACCTATAAAATCACCGTAAGGTCCTATTTTGGACAAATCACCTTTTATATTTTCTGAATTGATGAGTAAATAATTAGTCTCATTTAGTACCACAGCAAGTAAATAGCTAGAAAAGGATAATAAGAATATGGAAATTATTATTATAGAGCTTTTTCTTTCATAGGGTTCTAAATTAGGTTTGTATTTTTTTAAAAAATAATAAAAACCAATACTAAAAGCTATTACAGCAATAGAATAAAAAAATATTATAAATATAATCATGTTCTAAATACTAATAAATTGATATTTTTTTAAACGTTAGCCTTAATCTCTTCTAATGTTTTTTTGGATTGGCTTTAGTATAATATTCACCAAAACAATAATTAGTATTATTTAATTCATTAGAAATATTTAAGATGTGGTGTAAATCATCTGAAAAGAGCTAGCACATGTTCTTCTGCTTTAAAATAAGAATAGTATTAATAACTCTTTTCTTATATTTTTATCATGTGATATTTGATTAGGAAAGGCATAACAAACATAAATAATAAAAAAATAATTAACACTATTTTAATAAGAATATTTCTCAAACAAAATTTTTATAAGGCTATATAATTCAAACATAAAAAAACCCGAAGTTTCCTTCAAGGCTTTAAAATAATCACATACACAATCCTAACTAATGCGTCCGCTCCAAAAGCGCTTTCTGCCTATTAAATAGCGCATACTGCAAACCAAGAATAGAGAAAAAAGAATTGCCCGATAACTGAGCATCTTCAAAATCTTTTCCAAGGCTCAGATTGACACTTACATTTTCTACAATAGAGTATGAAACCTGTGCCGACAGCCTATAGGTAAAATCCTTTTCTAGGCGCGTTATAGGCAGCCCTGCTTGGTTTAAATCAGGAATTTCAGTACGATACCATCGTAGCATACCATCTATAGAAACATTAAAATTTTCTCCCTCTTTAATATAGCCGAATCCGGCATCAAAATTTGTTGAAGTAGTATCAGCCGTATTTGTCATTAGCCTAGCCGTAATAGTCCAAGCATCTGTTTCTGTAAAATAATTATTGGCATTGACCCAAAAACCTGCCTTTTGGAAAGCCTGATTGCCCGTTGTAGTAATAAATTTTCCAGCAGAGGCTACTTCAAGACTAAACCTGGTTCGCTTATTCGAAAGAATAATTACCTTTTTGGCAAGTGCTGTAGTTTCTTCCTCAAAGCTTTCATTCAGCGCCACACAGAACGCTTTGATTGAATCTTCGGTATTCTTATAATCCTTACTCATACCAATCGCACGCTGCTCAATTTCAAGAATCTTAGCCTCAGGAATCTCACTTTCACGCATAGTCTTGATTATAAAATCAATAGCTTGATTTAGTGTCTTGATTTCGTTACCTGCAAATGCTCTAGCACCTGTTATAGCCGACATAGCCACTTCTAATTGCTGTAAGGCTGTTTCATGTGCAGCAAATTCATCGGTCAGTTTTCCTTTTATAAGCTGTACCCTAAAGCCTAGCCCCAGATTGTTATGCCCTGTAATCGTATCTTTTACCGTAGCAGCAGAAATAGAGAAAGTCTGCAAAAAAGATTGCAAGGGTTTGGGGTTCAAGTATTCCTCTCGTGTCAGTGCCGGTCTGCTTTTTAGCCAATACGGCGTTACTTCCATACCCAGATTCATCAAAAGCTTGCCTTCACTGTCAAAAGAATTTAAAAGATCGCTTGACAGCTTTTTGGTCGATGTCGGGCGCATAACAGAAGTCGGTTCATAGCCCAAGATACTAAATGCAGGAGTATTAGGAATCTGTAGATCCTGTGCTAGTATAATCGTAGGCATTAACAACAGGATAGATGCTAAAAATATATGTTTTATTTTCATTTTTCTATCATTTTTAGCTTGATGGTATAACATACGGTATCCAAATGATTTTCTACTTCCCTTTTATAAGGGCCGAAAGAAGTCTGATTTGTCTTGTCTTTGATATGGACTGTAACGCTCGTCCAGTTGGTTTCCAGAAGCTTGTCTTTAACAGTAGCAGTAACAGTAATCCATTCCTTGATATTTGCCTTTGCGGATATGGCACCTTTTTTATTGGGTCCAATCAGGCTAGTACCATTAAAAATAAGATATCCTCCTCCCTGTCCGTCACCAATTGTCACGCTTATTTCCAAAGGAAAAGAGTTAGAACTAAAATGATACATATCTTGCGTGTCATAATAAGTTGTTGCCATAGTAAGTACGTTTTAAGTTATGTTATGTTTTAAGTTTAAAGACAGCCATTACTATCTTTTTGCAATAGTACTTTCTATAATTTTATATTCCTTACGATTTTCCTCATTTATTATTAAAAAATCATTATTTAATATAAATTAACATGAATAAACAGTTAATTTAACCTTAAATAGTATTAATTCATCATTAATTAATAATTTTGCTTTCTTTGAACAACTAACTTAAATAATAAATATTATGAATAAAGATTTTTGGGATAAACTAAACACAATTGGCACCTTTCTTTCAACAACAGTCCTTGTTATATTTACTACCATCGTAGGCTACAATACCTCCAAACTGAGCAACCAGGTAGAAAATTTTGGAAAGAGAATCGATGAGAACAAAATGATCAGTGAACTTGTAAGCAACCTTTCGAGTGATACTATCTCGACCTTTAAGTCAGATTTTGCGCTTCTTGCTCTCGAAAGATATCTAAGAAATGGTAACGAAGATGGCGAATTGATGCCTCAGGACAAGGAAATGCTTGTGGGATTCGCACAGTCACTGATACTCAATGGCAGCAAAAAAGACAGCCTCAATGCAGAAGAATCAAGGTATAAAATCCCTCGTGACTTTCTTTTCAAATACGACGTAGACAAGTGGAATACCATAGTCGGTATTTATTCCAAAGAAACCAAAGACAAGATTCCTAGCAAAGAAGTGACAAACAAGACGGTAGCTGCCCTAGAACCCGTATCGCAGGTCAACGACAGCCTCAAATCTTCACTCATGACCTCCATACTCAAAAAAATAGCCTACATACAATATGCTGGAACCGAAGGAAAAACCAAGGCAGAAACCTTGCAGCAGAGCCTTAAAGACGGGCAATGGGCAGTGCCAAAGATTGAAGAAATCAAAGGAAGCTATAGCAATGTCATCAAATATTTCCATCCCGAAGACCGTGACTATGCTTTAGAAGCCAACAGGCTCATGGGCGATAAGTTCCAGATCGTACCTTCATTTTTGCCAAAATACCAAAAGCTTGTTCCTATAGGTCAGATAGAAATCTGGATCAGCAACAAGCCCTAAAAATAGGGCAAAACGACATTTCCTAATAAAAAAAGCCCCGAAGTTTCCCCCGAGGCTTTTCCCGCTGTACTCCTACACAACCGACTATACCGCTTCAATTTCTCCCAGATATACGCTGGTAGAATACAGCCTGTCGTCTTCCGATACAAAAGAGGCCCAGCAGTGTACCTGCGAACCGACAAAAGGCGCCGGCAGGGTTACAGAAGCCGACAGTGCCGAACGCAATCCCGCCTTTTCCATCGTCTCAAATTTGTCGGTTATCGGATCATAGACCGCCACCAGCAGTCGGTCGGTTGCTTTGGCCGTTCCCTGTCCCGAATTATCCGTCCAAGAAAACTTCAAGATACCGCCCGCTTCTGCAGCAACCGCTGGCGTCTGCAATCCCAGCAGCACGCCACGCGTAATCTGCACTCGGTTCAAAAGAATTTCCACACTGTCGTCGATTTGCACCAGCGCCTCCTTCATATGGTACGAAGTCGCCAGGTTGTTCTTCGATTTGTCGCCCATCGCTATTCCGTAATAACGTCCCATGACCGGCCTCAAATCGTGTAAAAAATTCGCAACCGTAAGAAAACGCAGGCGCTGCATCTCCTGTTTGTCCGTCGCGATACGGCCCGTCTTTTTTGGCAAGCTGCGCATCACGTCCTTGCCCCTCCAATTGGCACCTACTACCGTACCGACCTTGCCTGAAAAGGCACCTAAAATTCCCTTATTGTACGTACCCATTTTTATCTATTTTTTAGGGTTACTAAAGCCCCCTCGTGGAGCTTATCTGAAACGAAAGTACAGCAGCCGATACGGCAAACAAAGGCCCTGACTGGTTTTGAACAGTATTGAAATGATTTGACGGACAATGACCGAAATTGGCTGCTTTTGACCGATTTTGACCGGTTGTTCCAGAAAAAAGGCCGTTTTGTTCCGGTCATGTTTTGGTCATGTTTTGGTCACGTTCGGAAAAAGAGGTGTTTTTGCGAAGAAAGGTGGGAGAAAAGTGGAATGAGGAATTACGAATTTAGGATTTATGATTTCGGAATTAGGATTTGGAATTTGGGATTTGGGAATGAGGAGAGCAGGATAAGCAATAATCATAAACAATACGGTGTATTATATACAATTTTGTTTATCGCTTGGAGTGTTTGGGATAGCCAGCCGAAGGTTGAGAAGAGAAGCTGTCTTGGGAGACAAGAAGCTTAGAAACCTTGGCCTTTATTTCGGCACCTGTTGCCCAACGTGCTTACGAAAAAGCTTTTCGGATAGACGAACTTGCCGCCGATCTTGGTAAAAGGAATTTCTTTGCTGATTCTCAGGCGGTAGAGGGTGCTGTCGCTGATGTTAAACATTCTTTTGACATCCGAGCTGTCAAGCCAGTAGTCGCCGATGTCAGTTCTTTTGGGGATGTTGTTTTTTTCCATTTTGCTGCATATATTTAATATTAAGTGGGGTAAAATTCGTTCAACCAAAACGCCACAACCAGCCCCTTTATTGCATCCCAGCCCTCACCCATAAATCCTAATTCATTTTACACATTTCACAATTTTCGCTTCCCAAAAATACATTCCCTTAAAAATAATTCTAAAAATTTCCTTTAATTTGTACAAACGCAAATAAAATGGAATTCAACCCTGAAGAACTGGACCAAAAAGCCATCTACAAGCTCATCACCGGAGCCATCATCCCGAGGCCGATCGGCTGGATCTCAACCATAAGCGAGGAAGGCATACCCAACCTCGCTCCTTTTTCTTTCTTTAACGTCATTGGCGACGATCCGCCTCATGTCATGTTCTCTACGGCACACGGCAACCAGCATAAAAAAGACACCCTGAACAACGCCTTGGCGACCGGGCAGTTTGTCGTAAACATGGTTACCGAAGAAATCGTGGAAGCCATGAATGCCACGGCACAATCGGTACATTCCGACATAGACGAATTCGAATTGGCTGGACTTACGCCCCTGCCTTCGGTCAAGATCAAGCCGCCAAGGGTAAAAGAAAGCCCGATTACGTTTGAATGCGAGGTAGTGCACCACTATTCGCTGGAAAACCATAAATACGGAGGCGCTACGATGGTCGTCGGCCGGATCGTCATGTTTCATTTCGACGAAGCTGTGCTGCTCGAAGACCATAAGATTAACTTAGACGTCTATAGGCCCGTATCGAGGCTCGCAGGAGCCAACTACTCCAAATTAGGAGAACTGTTCGCGGTCAAGAGAGGATAAAATAACATCATCCAACCAAACCTACTCCGTACCCTGTCAGGGTTTAAAACCCTGACAGGGTACGGATAAAAGATTAAAAAGATAAAAAAATGAAAATAACCGTAATAGGTGGCGGTCCCGGAGGACTCTACTTCTCCATACTATCCAAAAAAGCCAATCCGGAATTCCAGATCGACGTCTACGAGCGCAACAAGGCCGACGATGCCTTTGGCTTTGGCGTGGTCTTTTCGGACGAGACGCTGAGCGAGTTCCTTACGCGCGACCCCAAGTCCTACGAGCTGATCCGCAGCCGCTTTGCCTATTGGGACGACCTTGATATTGTGCGCGACGGCGAAAAGGTACGCATTACCGGAAACGGCTTCTGCGGCTGTTCCCGCAAGACCCTGCTCCAGCTCCTGCAGCAGCGCTGCCAAGAAGAAGGCGTCGGACTGCATTTCGACCACAATGTCGACGACCTGTCGCAGTTTAAGGATTCTGACGTAATCGTGGCCAGCGACGGCATCAACAGCGCCATACGCGACCAATACCCAGGCGATTTTGGCACTACTTCGGTACTCCAGAAAAACAAGTTTGTCTGGATGGGCTCAACGCGTCCGCTGGATGCCTTTACGTATTTTTTCAGGAAAACGCCTTACGGCCCTATCGTGGCGCATACCTACCAATACGAAGAAGGAAAAAGTACCTGGATATTCGAGACCTCGCCACAGACGTGGGAAAAAGCAGGTTTTGTGACCGAAGACGAAGAAGGTACCATCGAGAAGCTGTCCGAACTTTTTAAAGAAGAACTCGACGGCCACGGGCTGATCTCCAACAAATCGCACTGGAGAAACTTTCCGGTTATTACCAATGCCGTATGGCACAAAGACAATATCGTGCTGCTGGGCGATGCCAAAGCTACCGCACACTACTCTATAGGCTCGGGCACCAAGCTCGCGATGGAATGCGCCATAGCGTTGGCCGATGCCATTGCAGCCCATCCGAACGACATACCGCAGGCTTTCCAAGCCTACGAAAAGAACCGACGTAAGCGCGTCGAGATGATACAGCACGCCGCCAAGGTTTCCTTGGAATGGTTTGAGGACATCGACAGGCACATCCAGCAAGACTTCTTGCCGTTTGCCTTTGGCGTCATGACCCGCTCCAAAAAAGTCACTTTTGAGAACCTTGCCATCAGGGATGCCTCTTTTACCGATGCCGTGCTTAAGGAATTCAATGCGGCCGTAGCAAGCGAGAACCTAAAAACTCCTCCGGCTTTTACGTCCTACCAGTTGCGCAAGATGCACTTGAACAACCGAATCGTCATGGCTCCGATGGAACAATATACTGCCAAAGACAGCCTGGTGTCTGACTGGCATTTGGTACATTACGGCAGCCGTGCCATAGGCGGTGTCGGCCTTATTCTTACGGAAGCCGTAGCCGTTTCCGAAGAAGGAAAAATTACTTTAGGTTGCCCGCTGATAAACAATCAACAACAAATAGATAGCTGGAAAAAAGTTACGGATTTCGTACACCAAAACAGCAAGGCCAAGATCGGCATCCAACTCGGGCATTCCGGAAGAAGGGGCGCTGCAAAAATGCCATGGGAAGGCTATAACGAACCGTTAGAAAATCCATGGGAATTGCTGTCTGCTTCTGCCATCCCATACAGCAGCAAGATGCCTGTACCGAAAGTAATGGACCGACAGGATATGGATACCGTAATGGCACAATTTGCACAAGCCGCAAAAAATGCAGAACAAGCCGGATTCGACATGATCGAGCTGCAGGCCCATCATGGATTCCTGCTTGCCTCTTTCCTATCGCCGCTGACAAATACCCGTAACGACGAATATGGCGGAAGTACAGCCAACAGGCTGCGATTTCCATTAGAAGTATTCCAAGCCGTCAGACAAAACTTTGATACCGACCGTCCTATATCCGTAAGGATTTCTGCTTCCGACTGGGCCGAAGGCGGCATCACGTCCGAAGAAGTGCTGGAAATAGCCGAAGCCTTTAAAAAAGCGGGAGCCGACATCATCAACGTATCTTCAGGATATACCGTCAGCCATCAAAAACCCGCCTATGGCAGGATGTACCAGACGCCTTTTTCAGATGCCGTACGAAATTCCGTCCACGTACCGACGATTACGGCGGGGTCCATACAAGACATCGATCAGATCAATACCATCATCCTGAACCGAAGAGCCGATTTGGTAGCCCTAGGAAGACCGTTATTGCTAGACCCAGGCTTTGTCAGAAATGCACAGGCTTACGAACAGTATCCCGCAGAAGACATCCCGCAACAGTACGAAGCAGGAGTCTCGCACCTTTATCCGTATAAGCTGAGCGAAAGAAAAGCTGTGGAAGGAATGAAGAAAGCGTTGAAACCGGAAAGCCATAAAAAATAATTTAGGAATTAAGAATTTCGATTTTAGAGTTCAAAACCGTCATAAATCGTAATTCATACATCATAAATCATATTAAAATGTACCAAGATAATTTCGCCCACAAGCACCTCCCTTCTCAAAAGCTGCAGCCAGAGTACATCTACAGCGATCCTGATTTTCAGCTTCCTGAAGACCTGAACTGCGTAGAAAAGCTATTGGACAACCATATCAAGGAAGGGCGCGGCCATCATATCGCCATCCGTACTTTCGAAAAGACATGGACCTATCAAGACCTGTACGAAAAGACCAATCAGATAGCGCATGTCTTGGTTGATGATTTGGGATTGGTTTCTGGCAACCGCGTACTGATACGTTCCGCCAACAATCCGATGTTTGTGGCCATCTGGTTTGCGATACTTAAAGCTGGAGGCATCGTGGTCGCGACTATGCCGCTGTTGCGCGAAAAAGAACTGGAAGTGATGATCGACAGTGCCGAGATATCGCACGCCTTCTGCGACTATCGCTTGGAAGAAGCGTTGGCGGCCGTAAAATCTCCATTCTTAAAGCAGTCCATTACATTCGACGGCACCGAAAACGGAATGTCGAAGCTGGAAACCCTGATGCACAATAAGCCAAAGGAATTCCAGAACTTCCCGACAAAAGCCGATTCGGTCGCCCTTATAGGATTCACTTCCGGAACTACCGGAAATCCGAAGATGACATCCCATTACCATAAAGACATATTACTAATCTGCGAGGCCTTTCCTAAATATGCGCTACAGCCCGTGCCGGAAGATATTTTTACAGGCAGTCCGCCGTTAGGATTCACGTTCGGATTAGGCGGCCTTGTGCTGTTTCCGTTTTATTTCGGGGCATCCACTTTCCTTATCGAAAAGCCATCCCCAGAACTGCTATTGCAGGCGATACAAGACCATAAGGTTTCCATAGTATTCACAGCACCTACAGCCTGGAGGATATTGGCAACCAAGGCAGCCGACTACGATATTTCATCATTACGCAAATGCGTATCCGCTGGAGAAACGTTGCCTGAAAAAGTCTGGGAAGACTGGTACGAAGCCACAGGATTGAAAATCATCGACGGCATCGGCGCTACGGAAATGCTGCACATCTTTATCTCTTCTAACGAAGACAACATGAAAAAAGGTGCTACCGGACTTCCGATACGCGGTTATGAGGCCCGTATTGTAGATCGAAAAGGCAACGAACTCGGTACTAACGAACCGGGAAGGTTGGCCGTAAGAGGAATCACGGGCTGCAAATACCTGAACCGCACCGACAAACAGAAAGAATACGTACAAGACGGCTGGAACCTGACTGGAGACATCTTCCGCAAGGATGAAGACGGCTATTACTGGTTTGTGGCACGAGGCGACGACATGATTATTTCTTCTGGCTATAATATTGCGGCCATAGAGGTCGAAAGCGTACTTCTTAAACACGACGATATTTCCGAATGCGCTGTCGTAGGACTGCCTGACGAAAACCGCGGTATGCTCGTATGTGCTTATATCGTATTGTCCGATAAATCCAAGGCTTGCGACGAATTTGCCAAGACTTTGCAGGACTGGTTTAAGGAGAATGCAGCACCGTATAAATACCCAAGAGAAGTACGTTTTTTAGACAACCTTCCGAAGACCGAAACAGGAAAAATACAGCGATACAAATTGAAGGCAATTAGCAAGGGAAATTGATTAAAAATTACTAATATTATGGCTGGTAATTTATAATAAAACAGAGAGAGTATATGAGAAAAGTATTTGTAGTATTCAGCATCACGTCGTTGGCCATTATTGGCATCATGACCTACATCAACTGGAAGGCAAGCTTCCTGCTATTGATATTCATTCCTTTGATAATCATGGGCTTCTATGACATGTTCCAGTCCAAGAAAACCATCAGAAGAAACTTCCCGCTTGTGGGAAGGATGCGCTACCTGCTCGAGTCGCTAGGACCGGGCGTGCGACAATACTTTATTGAAAGCGACTTAGACGGAAAGCCTTTTAACCGTCTGGAACGCAGCCTTGTCTACCAGCGAAGCAAAAAAGAAACCGACTCCAACCCTTTCGGAACCCAATTAGACATTTACGAAGTAGGCTACCAATGGATCAACCATAGCATCAAGGCCATTCCGTTTTCGAAGGTCAACAGCAACCCGAGAGTACGCATCGGGTCTTCGCAATGCGAAAAGCCGTATGATGCCAGCCTTTACAATATCAGCGCCATGAGTTTTGGTTCCTTGAGCAAGAACGCCATACAGGCACTGAATGCCGGAGCCAAGCAGGGCGGATTCTACCATAACACAGGCGAAGGAGGCCTTTCGCCTTACCACCTCGAAGGCGGCGATGTCGTATGGAATATCGGTACGGGCTATTTCAGCTGCCGTGACGACAACGGAAATTTCTCTTATGAGCAGTTTGCCAAAAGAGCCGTATTGGATAACGTAAAGATGATTGAGATCAAATTCTCGCAAGGAGCGAAACCGGGCCATGGCGGAATCCTGCCAAAAGAAAAAGTAACCGATGAGATTGCGGCCATACGTTTGGTGGGCAAAGGAAAAGACATTATCTCGCCTCCTACCCACTCCGCTTTCTCTACGCCGCTGGAGCTGATGGATTTTATCAAGCTGTTGCGCAAGGGATCGGGCGGAAAACCTATCGGCATGAAGATATGTATCGGGAATAAGTCTGAATTTATTGCGATCTGCAAAGCCATGGTGCAGACAAAAACCTATTTCGACTTTATTACCGTAGACGGCGGTGAAGGCGGAACTGGAGCAGCACCACAGGAATATTCAGACCACGTCGGCATGCCGTTGAGAGATGCGCTTGCCTTTGTATACGACTGTCTAAAAGGCTTTGGCATCAAAGACCAGATCAAGATTATTTGCAGTGGCAAGGTCATTACCGGTTTTGATATCATCAAGACATTGGCAACCGGAGCCGATCTCTGCAACTCTGCCAGAGGAATGATGTTTGCCTTGGGCTGTATCCAAGCTTTGGAATGTCATGCGAATACCTGTCCTACAGGAGTTGCAACACAAGACCCGAGGTTAGTAAAAGGACTGGTTCCGGAAGAAAAGAGCATACGTGTTGCCCGCTTCCAGCATGAAACCGTAAAAAGTGCCATGGAACTGATGGCATCGGCTGGAATCTGCCACCCGGATGAGGTAGACCGAAATGTTGTCAGCATGAGAGTTGACAGGACCAAGATACAGACGTTTGCAGAAACGTATCCGGAGCTTGACAGCGGCTGTCTGTTGGATGAGAATGCGCTTCCGGAAAGCTTTCGTTATTTTTGGAAGAAAGCCACAGCAGAAAGTTTTTAAGAACAATAAAAAACATAAAACCCACTATGTAGTGGATTAGAGAATATGAGCAATTATTTTATAAAAGAAGAAAAGATACGTTTCCAGCATGTCGATTATGCAGGAATTGTCTTTTATCCCCGATTTTTAGAAATGTTAAACGCTTTGGTAGAAGATTGGTTTGAAGAAGCGTTAGAGCGTCCGTTTTCAACCATACACGAAACGAATGGCATTCCGACCGTCGACCTAAAAGTACAGTTCAAAAAGGCTGCCCGCCTCGGAGAGACTCTTACCAAATACCTATGGGTCAAAAATCTGGGTGGCGCCTCCGTAAACTGCGGCTTCCGATTTAAGGATGCAGAAGGAAAAACCTGCCTTGAAGGCGAAGTCACCTTAGTAAATGTTGCTATCAGCAAAGACCGAAACGCTATCAAAGCCGAGCCTTTTTCCGAAGACATGAAAGAGAAAATAACGCCTTATATCGTATCGGAATCTTAAGAAACAAATTCATAATTCATAATTCATAATTCATAATTCATAATTCATAATTCATAATTCATAATTCATAATTCATAATTCATAATTAAAAAAATGGAGTTCCCTAAATTCAAAGCCGCCGCAGTACAGACCTCTCCGGTATTCCTCGATGCAGGAGCCACGGCAGACAAAGCTGTCGCATTCATCAAGGAAGCCGCTGCCAACGGAGCCGCTCTTGTCGCATTTCCAGAAGTGTTTATTGCCGGCTATCCGTATTGGAACTGGATTATGACTCCGGTACAAGGCAGCAAATGGTATGAGATACTATACAAGTGCTCAGTAACTGCCCATGGTCCGGAAGTACAAAAATTGTGCAAGGCAGCGAAAGAACATAATGTGCATGTCGTCATCGGAATCAACGAAAGAGGTAATAGCTACGGCGAGATCTACAATACAAATCTGATTATAGATAACACAGGAAAGCTGATCGGAAAGCACAGAAAATTAGTTCCTACCTGGGCAGAAAAGCTTACATGGACAAGCGGTGATGGTTCTTCTTTAAAGGTTTATGACACGGAGATAGGTCCGATTGGCACATTGGCTTGTGGCGAAAACACGAATACCTTGGCGCGTTTTACGCTATTATCGCAAGGCGAGCTTATCCATATTGCCAATTATATTTCCTTGCCTGTGGCACCGCCTGATTACAATATGGCAGAAGCTATAAAAATCCGTGCCGCCGCACATTCTTTTGAAGGAAAGCTGTTCACGGTCGTGTCTTGCTCTACCATTTCTAAAGAAATCATGGACGTATTGAAAGAAGATGTACCGAATGTAGAAGAACTATTGACAAGAAAGAATTCTGCTTTTTCTGGGATTATAGGTCCAAATGGCGCCGTGGTAGGCGAACCGCTGATTGACGAAGAGGGAATCGTATATGCTGATATCGATTTATCGAAATGCATACAGCCGAAACAGATGCACGACATCTTGGGGCATTACAATCGTTTTGATATTTTCGACTTGAGAGTGAACGTCGCTCCGACAAGAAAGATTACTTTTATTGATACTCATGAGGAGTTTCATAAAAAATAAATATCCTTTTTCTTCGATATTCTACCCTGACAGGGTTTTGAACCCTGTCAGGGTAGAATATCGGTATCGAAAGGAAAGCGAATAGCATAAAAAAAATAATTTAAACGCCATACAAAATGAAAATACAACCGCTAGAACCTGGAATGTTCTATCACGTCTATAATCGTGGAAATAATGGAATTGATCTTTTTTATGATACAGATTGCTACTATCATTTTTTAAGATTGTATGAAAAATACATGAATCCGGTAGCAGACACCTATGCTTGGTGTTTGCTGGGAAACCATTTTCATTTATTGGTATATATAAAAGCAGAAGATGAGATCGATACCAGCAAGCTGGAATATTCGACAGTTGAAAAGCCGAAGGTCGTCAATGCATCCAAACAGTTTTCGCATCTGTTCAATGCATACACTCAGGCTATAAACAAGCGTTTCAAAAGAACAGGGAGCTTGTTTGAAAGGCCATTTCACAGGAAATTGATATCGTGTGAGGATTATTTCCAGAAACTGATCTATTACATCCACAATAACCCTGTGCATCATGGTTTTTGTAAGAATATAAGCGAGTATCCATGGTCTTCCTACGGAAGTATTGTTTCCGAGAAGCCGACGCAAATAAAAAGAAAAGAAGTTATTGATGCTTTTTATGATTTAGATAATTTTATAGCGTATCATAATCAGGATCAAAATTTGTTTGATATAGATAATTTGATAATAGAATAAATATACATCTAGTTATACCTACCACCCTGACAGGGTTTTGAACCCTGTCAGGGTGGTAGGTGTCAGATACCGAATACCGAACTAGAAGACTAAAAAACAAAAAATATGGAATCAAAATTCAACGACGACGTAATCGGAAGAGCCCGAGTCCAGACCACTCCGGAATTGGAAGCCTACTATAAAGAACTAGAAACCTTGGGTGCAGGAGCCTTATGGACCGTTGCCAACGACATCGAGCCATGGGAGCCTCGTACTTCTTCTGTTCCCATGCTTTGGAAATACGAAAGCCTGAGAGAGCTGGTACTTAAATCTTCTGAACTGGTGACACCAGAACAGGCCGGACGCCGCGTAGTGTATCTGGTCAACGACAAGCGCAAAGATGTCAGCGCGGCAGTAGGCTGGCTGTATACAGGAATACAGGTAACGCGTCCTGGAGAAAGCACTTCAGCCCACCGACACAAGGCATCGGCTCTTCGCTTTATCATGGAAGGCGAAGGAGGCTACACTGTAGTAGACGGCAACAAGATTACATTTGAAGTCAATGATTTTGTGATTACCCCCAACAGTACGTGGCACGAGCATGGTGTCGCAGAAGACGGAAAGACCTGCATCTGGCAGGACGGCCTGGATATTCCGCTAATCAATGCACTCGAAGCGAATGACTATGCCGTATATGACGGAAAACAAGACTTAAAGTTTCCAGTTAACTTTTCACCCCTAACGTATGGAAATTCAGGATTATTGCCAGCAGACAAAATTTGGGACAAGCCCTATTCGCCGCTATTTAAATACTCGTGGAAAACGGTCTATCCTGCCCTGCTAGAAGCCGCAAAAGTAAACGAAGGATCGCCATATGACGGCATATTGATGCACTATTCTAATCCAGTAACCGGAGGACATGTCATGCAGACTATGGGTGCTTCGATGCAATTATTGCGTGCCGGAGAGCATACAAAAGCACACCAGCATACAGGCTCTTTTGTGTACCAATGTGCCAAAGGAAAAGGCTATTCGGTCATCAACGGAAAACGCTACGACTGGAAAGAAAGAGATATCTTCTGCATTCCGTCATGGGCTGTGCATGAGCATGTAAACCTATCAGAAACGGAAGATGCCTGCTTGTTCTCTTTTAATGACTTACCTGTCATCGAATCTTTAGGATTATACCAAGAAAGAGCTTATGAAGAAAATGGAGGGTTTCAGGTAGTGGAGAATTAAAAGTCTTAAAGTCAAAAGTTGGAAAGTTGGAAAGTCCAAAAGAGAAAAGAAAAATACGATACAATCAAACCTTAGTACTACAATAAAATGAAATTAGTTACTTTCACGCATAAAAATTCAGATCCGAAGCTTGGGATTTTCAATAATGATACGGTCCTTGATCTTGAAGCCTTCGGGCACAAGCACAATGAAGAGTTTCCAACGACCATGTTGGAACTTATCGATAAGGGACTGGAAGAAGTCAGCAGAATTGCCGAAATAGTAAAGACTTCTTCTGAAAATGCCATAGCCTCAGCTTCGCTTCCTTTGAACGAAATAAAGCTGCTGGCACCGATTCCGAAGCCTAGAAAAAACATCATAGGCATCGGACTAAATTACACAGAACACGTAGCGGAATCGGCAAGGACATTAGATACGTCAAAAGAACTGCCGCAGCAGCCTGTTATCTTTTCTAAGCCGCCAACAGCAGTCATCGGAACTGGAGAAGCCATTCTTCACAATACCAAACTGACACAGCAATTGGACTGGGAAGTAGAATTGGCCGTAATCATCAGCAAAAAAGGAAAATACGTAGCCAAAGAAAATGCTATGGATTATGTTTTCGGATATACCGTCATCAACGATATCAGCGCCAGAGACTGCCGTCGTGCAGGACAATGGATTGTTTCTAAAGGACAAGATACTTTTGCTCCTATGGGACCTATTTTGGTAACTAAAGACGAAATTGAGAATCCGCACAACCTGAACTTGTCGCTGACCGTCAATGGTGTCGAAAAGCAGAATTCCAATACCAAATACATGCTTTTCAATATTCCTGATTTGATTGAAGACTTGAGTACTGTCTTCACGCTTGAAGCGGGAGATATTATTGCAACGGGAACGCCAGCCGGAGTCGGTGCAGGAAGAAATCCGCAAGAATGGATGTGGGATGGCGATGTGGTAGAAGCTATCGTAGAAGGTATCGGAACACTTGTCAATACCATCAAGAAAATCCAGTAAGCCTTGCACTTTATGACCTTTGACGTTATGACTTTAGACTTTACAACCTTACACTAAAAAACAATGAAAAAATATAAAATAGGCCAGATCGTACCTTCGTCTAACGTAACTATGGAAACGGAGATTCCTGCATTGTTTCGTTCTAGAGAAACGATAGCGCCAGAACGATTCACCTTCCATTCGAGTAGGATGCGAATGAAAAAAGTAACCAAAGAAGAATTGGAAGCCATGGATGCCATGAGCTTGAAATGTGCTCAAGAACTTTCGGATGCGCAAGTAGACGTTATGGGCTATGCCTGTCTTGTTGCCATCATGAGTATGGGACGCGGTTATCACTGCGTTTCGGAAA
The DNA here is from genome assembly GCF_025947265.1 of Flavobacterium sp. N2550. Lineage (NCBI taxonomy): Bacteria > Pseudomonadati > Bacteroidota > Flavobacteriia > Flavobacteriales > Flavobacteriaceae > Flavobacterium > Flavobacterium sp. N2550. The sequence goes on from NZ_CP110007.1 coordinate 2,810,134, forward strand.
CCAACTTGCATGAAGAGACCGTAAACAACGGCTTCCCTACTCCTATCGTGACGAGTGCTGGAGCACTTATTAACGGACTAAAAGTTCTTGGAGCAAAAAAAGTAGCTGTCATTACACCTTATATGAAACCGTTAACTCAATTAGTCGTTGATTATATCGAACATCAAGGGTTTGAAGTCGTAGATTTTGTGGCGCTGGAAATAGCCGATAATCTTGAGGTAGCAGCACAAGATCCGATGAACTTATTGCAGATTTACAAGCAGCTGAACTTAAAAGATGTGGATGTATTGGTAGCATCGGCTTGCGTACAGATGCCGTCTTTGGAAGCCATTGACTTTATTGAGAAAGAAATAGGCATTCCTGTAACTACTGCCGCCATCTGTACCACGTATGAAATGATGAAAAAGCTAGGATTGGATACGAAAGTACCTATCGGAGGCGCACTGCTTAGCGGAAAATATTAATAATTCTATCTTAAAATATTAAAGAACTTGAACGGAAATAGCTAACTTTAAGGAAAACCTTAAAAACCTATACCATGAACGGATTCTTTAAAACCATACTGGCCGGATGGGGAGCCAAAAAACTTGGAGGCGGATGCCTCGGCACTATCATCTTATTCTTTATCATTTATTGGCTGTTAGGCTATCTTTAAAATAAAAAAATCCCTTCTTTTGAAGGGATTTTTTATTTAAGGATTTGTAGACCAAAGTGAAGCAGACTTCAACAATGCCCTCCTATTCAATTTTAGCTGGGCTACGACCAGTTCGGCAAAATCTTCAGGCTGCAATACTTTTTCTGGATTACCGTCCGTGATATTTAAAGACAGTGACATTTCTGAAGCAATCGTGCTCGGCATCAAAGCAGAAACGCGGATATTGTGTTTTCTTACTTCCATCATCAGCGCTTCTGAAAGTCCGGCCACTGCAAATTTTGAAGCGGTATAAGCCGTCGTGTTGGCATTTCCTCGAAGGCCAGCCGTAGAAGAAACGTTGATAATATCGCCTGTATTTCTAGCAATCATGCCTGGAAGCACTTGGTGTGTCACATAGTAGATTCCCATGACGTTGACGTTCATGATTTCTTGCCATCGGGCCGGATCCATTTCTAAAAAGCTTCCGAACGAGGCAATGCCTGCGTTGTTGATCAAAATATCTATGGTTCCGAAAGCTTCGTGTATATAGGCAATTCCTTTTTTTACTTGCTCAAAGTCGGACACATCAAAAACGGAGTAGATTGCTTTTACGCCAAAGGCTTGTAATTCGGCCACGACCTCAAGCAGCGTCTCTTCATTCCTGCCTGTAATTGCTACGTGAACGCCTTCGGCTGCCAATGCTAACGCGGTGGCTTTTCCGAGTCCGCGGCTTCCTCCTGTTATTAATGCTTTTCTTCCTTGTAATTGTTCCATTTCGATAAGTGTTTTGGGTTTCTATACGATGACAAAGTTAGCCAATGCGCGTGGATTGGAATATCTTTTAACTTTTTGTTCGGTCCAAATTATTGCTCTTGGTTAATTTTTATAAAAAGACAAGGAAATGTGACGGCTAATAATTAAGTTTGTTATTAACCAACTTCTAGGATTTTTACAATCCTTAATTAACTCGTAGAACACTAATTACAACATTATGAAATTAAAAACCTTACTGCTCTGCCTGCTTTTTGTCGGCGCCATGACACAAGCAACTGCACAAGAAAGTGCCGACAAGATTCTCGAAAAAGCTTTTGCACAGGCAAAAAAAGAAAAGAAAAACGTCTTTGTGATGTATCATGCTTCGTGGTGCAAATGGTGCAAGAAGATGGAAAACAATATGGAAGACCCGAGCGTCAAGCCTTTTTTTGACAAAAGCTACGTGACGACTTTTTTGGTAGTGCAGGAATCTAAAGACAAAAAAAATCTTGAAAACCCTGGTGCGGAAGACATCCTGAAAAAATACAAGGCAGACAACAGCGGCATTCCTTTTTGGCAGATTTATGATGCTAATGGAAAATTATTGGCTGATTCGTTTAATGCCAAAGGCGAAAACCTAGGCTGTCCGGCTACCGTTGAAGAAGTTACTGAATTTACGGACAAACTAAAAAAATCATCAAAGCTTAGTGAAAAAGACCGCAAAAAGATTGAAGATATCTTTGTGCTAAAGAAAAAATAGACAAATAAAAAGCCTCCTGATTGCTCGGGAGGCTTTTTATTTTTAGGCTGGATACTATCAATAATTGAAGACTGCTCCGATACCAAAGCCCATATCGCTATCATAGTGCGTACGGATGCCCATATTTTTATTGATTATATATCGGAGATCGAACATATATTCTAAATCGGTGTTGGCCATAAAACCGGCTCTCAATCTTTTTGAGATTGGAATATCCTCTCGCATCAAAGATAGTCGTGCTATGCCGTCATGATATACTTCTGCTTGAACGTTGACCAGCATCGGCAAGGTGTACATGATTCCCAAACTTACGGCACTTCGGCTGTCTTTTTTATTTTTTTGTCCGAATATATTTTTCTCATGCTCGTCTTCTCCCATTTTGCGGTAGCGCCAGTCAAAACCTATAAAAGGCATCAGCCATTGCATCTTGCCAATATACCTGCCTACATGTGTTTCCACTTCATAACCGTGCATATCGTTATAGCCCAGACGCCATTCTGTACCAATTGACCATCGTGCATTCTGAAACATGGCATCGCCATCATTGCCATTAGTTGCAAAATCATTTTGGGCCATAAAGTGCGGCATATTGCTTTCTTCTTGCAGCATCTTATATGCCATTTTTTTATCTGGAAGCAAAGGATTTTCGTAATCTCCTACTTCAAAAACACGATTCATCCCCGCCATCATATGATACAATATATGGCAGTGAAAGAACCAGTCGCCTTCTTCATTGGCCAAGAATTCGATCGTGTTGGTTTCCATCGGCATGATGTCCATTACATTCTTTAACGGTGCATTTTCACCTTTGCCGTTGATTATCCTGAAATCAAAACCATGCAGGTGCATCGGGTGTCGCATCATAGAATTGTTATAGATGGTAATACGCAGAATTTCTCCTTTTTTTACTGGAATCTTATCGGTTTCTGAAAGGATTTTATTGTCCATGCTCCAGACATACCTATTCATATTTCCAGTAAGTACAAATTTCAATTCCCGTATCGGCGCTTCTTTAGGAAGTACTGTATTGTGAGGCGATTGAAGCATTGCATAATTTAGAGTTACTATATCACCTAAAGCGTTGGCATTGTATCGATTTGGGTCGTTATCCTTATTCATTCCATGCTGGCTATGATCCATTTTTGGTTTGGTTTCTCCTGTGATTTCGGGATACATTACCACATTCATATCCATTTGATTTAGGCTCATCTTCATTCCCATATCGTCAAGATCGCCATTCATTTTCATCATATCGTTCATCATCTTCATGCCTTCAAAATACTTTAGTCGGGGAAGCGTAGAAATCAACTGTTTGATACCATTTCCGATAAAATAACTTGCGGATTGCGTTCGGTCTTCTGTAGTTGCTAAAAATTCATAGGCCAATCCTTCTTCGGGAATCGTGACTACTACGTCGTAGGTTTCGGACACAGCGATTATCAGCCTATCGACTTCTACAGGCTCGACGTCATTGCCATCGCTTGCCACTACCGTCATTTTGCCTCCAGCATAACGAAGCCAGAAATAGGACGATGCGCCTCCATTTGAAATACGCAACCGTACTTTATCGCCTGCTTTTAGTGTTTTGCCATCAACCGCCTTAAGGTCTGTAGAATGATTTCCGTTAATCAATATCTTATCATAATAGACATCGCTTACGTCCATCGCCATCATGCGCTTCCATTCGTTTTTGAGTTTGGTCTTGAAGTGGCCTTCTCTTATCGCTTCTGCGTAGGATTGTGTCGCTCCTTTTTTTATAGCGGCCCAATCGTTGGCATTATGGAGCATTCTGTTGATATTGTCGGGATTAAGATTCGTCCATTCGCTTAACATGATTGGAACGGTTGGAAGATCATCTATTCCTTTGCGAAAGGTTGTATCGTCATTGCGTTTCTTCATCACAAAATTACCATACATCCCGATCTGTTCCTGCAAACTGGAATGGGAATGGTACCAATGCGTTCCGTTTTGTATAATCGGAAAACGGTAAGTATAAATAGTTCCAGGCGGAATAGGTTCTTGAGTAAGAAAGGGCACGCCGTCTTCCTTGTTTGGCAAAAATACGCCGTGCCAATGCAATGATGTGCTTTCTTTTAATTCATTATGCACTACAATTTCGGCCGTATCGCCTTCTGTAAACGTTAGTGTAGGCATCGGTATTTGTCCGTTTACTGCGATTGCCCGTTTTTCTTTGCCTGCATAGTTTACCAGCGTATCGCGCACATATAAGTCGTAACGTACGACCTTTTGTGCCTGCAGATGAACAGCTGTAAGCAATAGGAATACCGCTATAATTCCTGCCTTGGCATGATTATATTTTTTTGTCATTTCGCTATCTTTTAAAGTAATTGCCATGCAAAATGTGAGACTTCTGCATGGCACTAGCCTATTTGATTGTTTCAACTGTTTTTCCGCACGTGAGCATCTGCGAACCATAATACGGATTTTTTACCGCGTTTTCTTTGCTCAGCCAATTGGCACCTTTGTTGTCATTCGCCATCGGACAGAATTGGTAGTAGACAGGTACTTCGTATTTTGAAACCTTAAGCAATTCATAGATACTTTTAGACAAGGTGATAAAATGATCTCTTTGGTGTTTTGCATCGGCAGTTTCAGAAATGTGTTCTGCATCTTCCCTCAGGTCGTTCAAGACTTTCATCCAAACGGTATGCTCATCTGCTTTTAGTTCATTCATCTTTACGGAACCGATCGCTTTTACTAAGGATTTTGCTTTTTCTGACGCCATCTTTCCGTCTGTTTTTACCAAAGCATCTTTTACGTCAAAATAGCTATCAAAAACGGATTTAAGCTGTCCTTTTTCCTGCGTTGCAGTAGGTGCTGGCATAGCATGTCCAGCATGAGCCGTTTCTGCTTTAGCCATTGTTTTTATGGGACGGTCGTATTGGCAGCATTCTGGAAGCTTGGCATAAGCGTCGTCTGGAGCACGAAAGGCATCGCTGTCATAGCCCGCCAAGGCAATACGCTTTAAGATGTCATCCAGATTGGTTGTTTTTTGGTCGTAGGCTATAGAAGCCATCTTGGTGTCTTTGTTCCATTCTACTTTGGCAGTCTTGCTAACATTTCCTGCTTTTTCAATCGTGCTTTTGCACATGTTGCAGTTGCCGTAGATTTTTACAGTCTCTTTTTTCTCGTTTTTAATTTGTGCCTCACAGGCCGTAAATGTAAATACCATGGCAATAACTGCCATTATTTTGGATAATGATTTCATCGTGAAAATTTTATGTAATGATTATTATGTAAGCTTATAATTGTTTTCAATACGACAGACTTATGGCTGTCATGAAAGGATCTTAGCTTATTTTAGGACGCAACCAGATGGAATAGAAACCAGAAGCAAAGTCGGTTGCTCCATAATAAAATTTTAATTTCTTCTTTGTGGAAGAAATTACATTATTGGAAAACTCCTGATTAAAAAAAACGGCAGCGCTCACAGAAGAAACGGGACATATACATGAAGAATGTCCGCATTTGCCTTTACAATTCTTATGATTGTTGTCTTTACAGCCATTGTTTTTTTCACAGCTGTCTTTCTTATGCTTGTGGGAAACCATTTCTTTAGAGCAGGCTTTTTTATGGGAACCTTTACTGCAAGCCCATGAAGACTCCGGTATCAAGAAGATTCCGAGGACGACCAGCAGTATGAAATAAAGTTTTCTCATTTCTCCATAAAAAGTAATTCCAAAATTAGAGATTTATTTTGAGTACTTCACTAATAAAGTGTTAAAACGATTTTAGAAAAATACTTCCGTTTACTTTTTTTGGAGTTTTAAGGCAAGATTGATAAAAATACTCCTGTCTGATGTCATAAAGGCCATTATTTATTTGAATTATAGTATTTTTGGCAGAACGTACTATCCAATAGGCTCGCAGTTTTTTATCATACTTATGAGGAAGTTTTTTGAAGAACACTTTTAGAGACTTGAGATTACAATCATCATTATTATTAACAAACTAAAATCCTATGAAAAGACTACTGTCAGCCTTTCTACTCGTGGCGTGCTGCGTTGCCAATGCCCAGCAGCTTGCCTCACCCGACCAGAACTTAGAATTAAAATTCGGATTATCTCCAAAAGGAGAGCCTACCTATGAACTTTCTTATAAGAAAAAAGCCGTCATCAAGACCAGCAAGCTTGGACTAGAACTGAAAGGCGCTCCTTCTTTCCTTGACGGATTCCAAATCGACAAATCAGAAAAGAGTTCTTTTGACGAAACGTGGAGCCCTGTACTTGGTGAACAAAAAAACATACGCAACCACTACAATGAGCTTTTGGTAACATTGAGCCAAAAAGCTGTAAACGGAAGGTATATTCGTATTCGTTTCCGTCTTTTTAACGACGGACTGGGATTCCGATATGAATTTCCAGAACAAAAACACTTGAATCATTTCGTAATCAAAGAAGAAAAGACGCAGTTTGCTCTTGCAGGCGACCACAAGGCTTTTTGGCTTCCGGGCGATTATGATACGCAGGAATACAGTACGGTGACTTCCAATCTTTCTGAAGTGAGGGGAAAGATGAAAGATGCCGTGACGCCTAATGCTTCACAGACTACGTTTTCGCCAACAGGATTGCAGACGCCTTTGATGATGAAAAGCAAAGACGGACTTTACATCAACATACACGAAGCATCATTGATCAATTATTCGTGCATGTCATTGAATCTCGACGACAAGAATATGATATTGGAATCATGGCTGACACCAGATGCCATTGGCGACAAAGGTTATTTACAGGCCGCTACGCAATCACCTTGGAGAACCATTGTAGTAAGCGACAAGGCAGCTGATATCTTGACTTCAAGATTAATATTGAACCTAAACGAACCTACCAAATACAAAGACGTTTCTTGGATCAAGCCTGTAAAATACGTAGGCGTTTGGTGGGAAATGATTACCGGAAAAAGCACTTGGGCGTATAATGACCTAGAAAGCGTACAATTGGGCGTAACCGATTATTCCAAAACCAAACCGAACGGAAAGCACGCGGCTAATACAGCTCATGTCAAAGAATATATCGACTTTGCTTCCAAGCATGGTTTTGACGCTGTTCTTGTTGAAGGCTGGAACGAAGGCTGGGAAGACTGGTTCGGAAAATCGAAAGATTACGTTTTTGATTTTGTGACACCGTATCCTGATTTCGACGTACAGGAATTGCACCGTTATGCTGCCTCTAAAAATGTAAAGATGATGATGCACCACGAAACATCTGGCTCTGTGAGAAACTACGAGCGCCACATGGACAAAGCCTACCAATTTATGGTTGATAACGGTTATAACTCCGTAAAAAGCGGTTATGTAGGCGACATCCTTCCTAGAGGAGAATTCCACTACAGCCAATGGATGATCGACCATTATTTATACGCCATCACAAAAGCGGCAGAATACAAAATCATGGTGAATGCGCACGAAGCCGTACGTCCTACAGGATTGAGCCGTACTTATCCTAATTTGATCGGCAACGAAGCTGCAAGAGGAACAGAATACGAATCGTTTGGAGGGAATAATGCCGACCATACTACGATATTGCCATTCACAAGATTGATGGGCGGCCCAATGGATTATACGCCAGGAATCTTCCAGACTAAAATCAGCGCCTACAATCCGGAAAACAATTCTTTCGTGCATACCACTCTTGCAAAACAGTTGGCATTGTACGTAACCATGTACAGTCCGTTGCAGATGGCTGCCGACTTGCCAGAAACATACAACAAATTCTTAGATGCTTTCCAATTCATCAAAGATGTGGCGGTTGACTGGGACGATACCTATGTGATTGAAGCCGAACCAGGCGATTACATCACCATGGCCAGAAAAGCCAAAGGAAAGAACGAATGGTTTGTAGGTGGAATTTCAGACGAAAATGCAAGAACGGCCAACGTCACTTTTGACTACCTTCCAAAAGGAAAAACCTATACAGCTACAATTTATGCCGACGGAAAAGATGCCAGCTACGACAAGAACCCGCAAAGCTATGCTATCAGAACCATCAAAGTAACCTCTAAGACCAAACTGCAGCAGCCTATCGCACCAGGCGGAGGTTTTGCTATCAGCATCAAATAAGTACTACTTTTGTTTATCTTTTTAGAAATGGAGCAAGGCAACTTGCTCCATTTTTTTATACCTTTAATTTTCAAGGACGGACTGTAACATTTTGGCGGCCTCTCCTACTCATAAGGTAATCAAACCAAAAAACGATACAAATGACAGCACACGAAATTGACTACCACATCTATGGCGAAGAAATGCAATATGTGGAAATAGAACTAGATCCGCAAGAAGCCGTCGTGGCAGAAGCAGGAAGCTTTATGATGATGGACAGCGGCATTGCCATGGATACTATTTTTGGAGACGGCTCCAACCAGACCCAAGGCGTTATGGGCAAACTCTTTTCAGCAGGAAAACGACTCCTGACCGGAGAAAGCTTGTTTATGACCGTATTCCTAAACCAATACCACAGCAAGCGAAAAGTAAGCTTTGCTTCTCCGTATCCTGGCAAGATTGTTCCGATTGACCTGACCGAATATGGTGGCCGTTTTATCTGCCAAAAAGATGCTTTCTTGTGCGCCGCAAAAGGCGTTTCTGTAGGCATTGAATTCTCAAGAAAACTAGGGCGCGGACTTTTTGGCGGCGAAGGTTTTATCATGCAGAAGCTGGAAGGCGACGGAATGGCCTTTGTTCACGCTGGAGGTACCTTGGCTAAAAAAGAACTTGCTTCGGGAGAAACCCTTAAGGTAGATACTGGCTGTATCGTAGGCTTTACAAAAGACGTGAACTACGATATTGAATTTGTTGGCGGTATCAAAAATACTATTTTTGGAGGCGAAGGATTGTTTTATGCGACGCTCACAGGTCCTGGAATTGTCTACATACAATCGCTTCCATTCAGCAGATTGGCGGGAAGAGTCTGGGCATCGGCACCTCAAGGTGGCGGCAAAAGCAGAGACGAGGGCAGTATCTTAGGCGGTATCGGCAACCTTTTAGATGGCGACAACAAATTCTAGTCCCTAGACTTAAAATTATCAATTATATTTACCCTCTATAACCGACCTACTTATGATCCAGGACATACTACAGCTACAGCAACGCCATGAGGAATTTATAAAGAAAATCTGCAAGACCGAAAAAGTATACGGTCTTGAAAACCAAATAGGGTTTGCCACCTTAGACTCCGCCAATTACGAAGACGAAAACGGAAAGTCCATGCCTGTTATGTGCTTTTGGTCAGACAGAAACGGCGCCAGGGCTTGTGCCAAAGACAAATGGAAATCCTACGAACCGTCGGAAATCCAGCTGGCAGAATTTATAGAAGAATGGTGTGTCGGAATGTACAATGAAGGCCTTTTAGCCGGAACTGATTTTGACGAGAACAAGCTGGGCAACGAAATCGATGCACTGGAACTATTGCTGGAAATCACTACAGAACTGCAATCACAGAACAAAGAACTGCAATTTAAGAAGTTTGAAAATCTTTCCGATCTGGAAGAGCAAATCCGAGAAATTTTAGAATAAATCCATACGCCTTTAATCCAATCTTATGAGCATGAAAAAAAATAGCTACTCCACGCTGCCCTTTATCCTAAAGCCTTCTTTCGTAAAACAATTTCTATTGCTCTTTTTCCTCCTATCTGGAATCTATTCTTTCGCTCAGGAAAAAGCAACAGCACCCGCTAAACCTGTAGCAGAGAAAGGCAAGCCTTCGATCTTTACTGACGATGAATTGGCTTCTAGCGATTATCTGGCTTCCATAGAAAGAGCCGGAGAGCTGTTAGACGATTCCAAAAACAAAGGAGCGCTTGATGCGAGCGTATTGTTTCTGCTAGGCGAAGTCCATCAGACCAAAGAAGCCTTAAAGCTTATCGATTCGAACCTTGGGTCGCAAAATAACGGCAACGTGCGCAACCAGCAGATGTACCGAAAAGTGCTTTTGGAACTGCAGCAAAAGTTCGAGATTTACTGGAAAGCGCTGAATGAGAACGATGAAAAGATTGTGAAAATTAGAAAAGGCAACAAAAGCATTCTTAAGGATACCGTTTTTGCCAAGCTGATAAAAGATACCTTGCGTATTAATGAATTTCGTCCGCAGCTGAAAGACTTAAAAGCAAAATGGATTACAACAGATAGCCTGTTAAAAGCCAATATCGATTCGCTTAACAGCTGGAAAAAAGGCATTACTGAAAAAAGAATGCTGATTTCCAAAGACCTGATCCTTGTGAATGAACGCCTGAACAAATCAGGAGTTTCTCTTTTTGGCAGTGAACATCCAAACTTATGGAGCACCGACCAAAAAGCTAAAACGCAAGAAATGCAGGCCTATCTAAAAGATAAATTCAATGCCGAGCAGAAAGCATCGGCCTATTATTTTAGTTACAGCTTGGGCAGTACCTTCATGCTCCTGCTGCTTGCCGGACTGTTATGGTGGTGGGTTAATTTCAATTTAAAATCTCTAAAAAAGGCACAGCGGTTTGAAAACTTAAACGTATTCCAGTTCCGCTATCTGAATCACAGTACTATATTCCCTATCATCGTGATAGGGCTGAATATCGCGATTGCCATAAACCTGTATGCTCCTGCCCTGTTTATCGAATCCATGCACCTGGCACTTTTGGTAACACTCACTGTACTATTCAAAAAGATATGGTCAGAAAAAGCATTCCGTAACTGGCTGCTGCTGGTTGTTCTTTTCGCTTTGTTCTGCTTCCTCGATCTTTTTGTAGAAATTAGCCAGTTACAGCGTTGCTTGTTTGTGCTGGTCAACCTTGCCTGTATTCGCTTCGGATTTGCTTACTTGCAGACTATCCGTGATGAAATGTATATCAAGGGTCTTTTAAAATATGCCAAAGTCTTGTTTATCAGCTTGAACATCCTTGCGGTACTTTTTAATCTTTTCGGACGCGTATCTCTAGCCCATACGCTGAGCCTAGCGGCTATCATCGCCTTAACACAGGTAATCGCGCTTTCTGTTTTCTTGAAAATTATCTTAGAAATAATTACGTTGCAGATCTATACGATTCGTATCCGCAGGGGCATCGACAAGATTTTTGATTTTAGGAATCTTGAAAAGAACTTGAAAAAACCTTTCATGCTTCTTATTACTTATCTGTGGGTCATTGTTATCGCTTCGAACCTCAACCTTTCTAGCGTATTTTATGATGTTATCACTTCGATCGTAACGACTGAAAACAAAATCGGGAACTTTACCTTCACTATCGGCAACATATTGCTTTTCTTGCTGATTGTCTGGATAGCCCATATCATCCAGAAATATGTAGCTTATTTCTTTGGAGAAATAGACGATGAAGATGAAGAAAGCGTTAACAAAAAACAACATTCCAAACTGCTTATCACAAGATTATTGCTTTTGATATTAGGATATCTATTGGCTATTTCGGCAGCCGGAATTCCTTTAGACAAAATTACTATTGTACTTGGAGCACTAGGTGTCGGTGTTGGTTTGGGACTTCAGAATATCGTAAACAATTTTGTTTCGGGCGTTATTCTGATTTTTGACAAGCCGATACAGATCGGTGACGTAATTGATGTAGGTGCCCAAACTGGAAAAGTCAAAACCATCGGATTAAGGACAACCAAAATCGATACGTCTAATGGCGCTGAGGTCATCGTTCCGAACGGAAATATATTGTCACAAAATATCGTAAACTGGACGTATACTAATAACTCTAAACTGGTCGACTTGAGCTTTACATTGCAGGGAGAGATTTCTCAAGAAGCAATCAAGAAAACGATAATAGACTGCATCAGCACTATCCCGCTAATTTATTCTGAAAAAGAGCCACAGCTTTTTTACAGTTATATTTCGGATACCAAGCATCAGCTTAAGATTCAATTCTGGTGCAATATTTATAGGACGGAAACGGCTATCAGTGAAGCAAGGATTGCGCTGTATGACGGTTTTAAAAAACAGGGCGTTGTTTTTGAATAGTCTTATATTTTTTCTTTACACTCCTTGCAGAGTGAAAGAGTTTCGTTATCAATCGTAGCAATACTTTCGACTGCGTCAGTCATCACGCATTTTTTGTTTTTGCAGTGTGGCAGGCCCAAGTTGTGTCCAAATTCATGTACAGCAACTTTTTCCAGCCGTTCAAATTGCTTTTTGGAATTTGCATGACGTAGTCTGAAAGTAGAAACGACACAGCTTTTGCCCGGACAAAACCCAAGTCCCATAACACCCCAATCCGAATAGCGTGAGGCAGGTTGTAATATTTTACCATCGTTGTCTCTTTTAGTAGTCGAGACATCTTTAGTTGTCAGTCCAATGATAAAGTCTAATGAATCCGGAAGGTTTCGTTGCTGTATCCTGATAATACTGTCGGCTCTATACCTCGGAGACTTTACGTTTATAAAGGCTTGTGCATACAATTTCTTTTCAGGAAGGACAACCGTTTTTATAGCATAAAAGCTATCGATTGTTTTGGCAATACGGCGTGCTTTTTCTTTAGAAAAGCCTTCATAAGGCAAAATGCCCACAACCATTTTTTCGGTCACAGGCATTTGCTTTTGGCATGAGCATAAAAGAAGCAGCAATGAGGCTAGTAAATATCTCATCTACATTTTTTCTTTTAGCATCAATTCTTTGATATATTTAACTGGAGCGCTGCCATAACTAAGGAATTTCTCATGAAAATGCTTCAGGTTAAAGCTCTTGCCCTGCTCCTTTTTAAGCTGTTCTCTAAAGTCATAGATTTCAGTATAGCCTGTAAAATACGAGCAAAGCTGTACTTGCGACAAGGTCACACGTTTCCATTTGCCTTCAGCTTCTGCGTCTTGCTGGAAAGCTTCTTTGGTCAGCAGATGGATTCCTTCTTCTTTAGACATATTTCGGGTATGCACGCTATTGTCTAAGATGGTATTACAAATTGTTCTCAGATTCCATTTATAATACATCAGCCACATTTCGTCTGAATTCTTGTAGCCGCTCTCTAGCATCATTCTTTCCGTATAGACTGCCCAGCCTTCAATCATTGCACCATTGCCCAGAATGGCCTTGATAATACTCGGCGATTGGTTGCTGTAGACCAGTTGCGTATAATGTCCAGGAATTGCTTCATGGATGTTCAATATCTGTAAGATATAGTCATTGTATTCTCTCAGGTAGCTTTCGGCATCTTCTGCCGACCAGCCTGAAAGGCTTCCGACATTATAATACGTATTTCCATTTTTATCATAAGGACCAGGTGCCGAAATTGAAGCACCCGCCACGCCCGCCATATAATCTGGTTCTTTACGAACGACTAAAGGCTTGGACGGATCGATATAAATTAGGTCTTTTGTTTTTACATAAGAGATCAGTTCTGGAATTTGCATTTCAATTTGCGACTGGAACTTTTCAGGCGTCGTATGCTGCAAGGAAATTTTGTCAATTACTTGCTTGATTAGGTCTAGCCTATCTGTCGGTTTTGGCGCATTGCCTAAGTATTTGCTCCATAATTTATCTGCCAGTGCAAACATCTTGTCGTGCAGTTCTTTTTTCTGACTGATGGCTTTTTGGTAGATCTGTTCGGCATTATAACCCGACTGGATGTCGAAATCAAACTTCTTGGCATACAGTTCTTTTCCGAGTCGGAAAGAGCGCGGTGTCTTATTATCCAGCTTCTGCAGCCAGTCGGCATAGTCACGGATAGCTGTTACAGCTGTAGTCGCTTTTTCAAGAATGGCGACCTTCTCTGCCTTACCAAGCTTGCTTTTGTCTACGGCTGCCTTAAGGTCTGTTTCAAAAACAGAAATACCGCCTAAGTTTTGCGCTATTGCCAGCTGCGTATGTTCTACCGTAGGGTTCTTTATATTTTTTTTCGCCGCGGCATAATAGGCCGGAATATTGCCCATCTTAAGGCTGATGTTTTTCAAGCGCGCTTCGAGCGAATCGTAATTGCCATTCAGCATTTCAGCAAAAGAGCTACTCACGTTATAGGAAGAAGGATCCCATTCGTCTGATTTTACTTCCTTAATAGTAAAGACCACGTTTTCTAAAAGATTCTTGATCATATAGAAATCGGTCTTATTGTTGTCTGACAGGTTTTCGAGCGAATATTTTTTTAGCGAGTCCAATTGCGAATTGGAAAACTCCAGCTGTTTTTTCTCATAAGCCTCATCAGGAATCATCAAAACGCTATCGTATTTATGATAACCTTGGCTTGAAGCCCAGCCGGGATTAAGCTTCCATAGCTCATCGACAAAATGTTCTTTGTAGTTTTCAAAGTGAATATCTGCAAACTCATCGGCCTCTACTTTGGCGGTCTTGTTGCAGGAATAAAGCGAACCTAAAACAACTAACGAAAGTAATGTTCTTTTCATATAAGGAATAAATTAAAGCCTAAAGATAGGAAAATGTTTATGAGGTTGAAATTATTTTGAGGTTTTATAGAAATCTAAAAGGAGTAATTTCGTTAGATAAATTTAATGAATATATTCGCACCAAAATTGGAAATATTGCAAATCATTAATCAAGTTATTGCTAGGCTTATCCTATTCCATCACTTAAAAAAACAGCTGGAAGATGAGCTTGCAGAATAAGCATGCAAATGAAGGGCAGTGGCTTGTTTTTAGTATATTTGATTTGTGGCATTTGCCGGAAGTCAACACTAACAAATAGCCATTCCTTATTTTGAACAACATTATAAATACACTACCCTATCCTTTGTCTTGATAAACATCTGGACATTGTATGTTTTTTTTGATTATTTTGTTACAAGACATAAAATATTTAGCGAAACGGGATTATTCATTTTCTTCGTTAAAAGTATTTTTTTTTGCATAGTTCTTGGAGTGACCCTGATTCTTTTGAGACTTTTCTATTTTAAGAAAAAGCGAAAAGACAAATTGAGAGCCAACTTCTTTTATATTTTTGCAGGTGTATTTAATTTGTATGTTTTTATCATTTGGCTTATTTGTCTTTTCTTAAAATTACTTCCAGCTGATACGCCTTTAGCATTTTATATGCTTGGGAATCTCACGATAGCACTATTCATTGATTTTGATATTTACTATAAAAAATAAGTATAGCGTCATAAACGGCAATCACACATCTATTTAACCAACAGCAACATGTCTATCACAGAATTCGAAGAATATAGAAAAATGGTTATAGGCAGGGTCCTGACAAACTTATTTTTCACGAAACAAGACGGCCCCTATGATTATATGCCCGGAATATCGCCTGCTTATTATTTTTGGACTGTTATGGAACTGGACAATAGCACAAAACTCCGCTTCGGGAATGACTATATAGTGGAATGGGATGGTAAAGAAGAATTGATTGTCTTAACAAATTATAATTGGGAACTACCCGAGGATATCATTTTTAAAAACCAAAAAATAACAGACTTAATAAAAGATGATTACGACCAATTAATCTTCCATTTAGAAAACGGAATAACAATAATTCATACTATCGACTATGGTGATGCATTGTTTATTGAGAACCAAACTAATATGCAATAACATCCAAAGCTATAAATTAAGCATACATATCAAAAAAATTGCCTATTATCTTAATCTTAATTTTTTTACGCTTTCATTACATAAAATCTTATAATATCACTTATTCTACTACTGTCTTCTTGCACTTTTCTTCTAGGTGAGTCCATAGTGAGTCCATAATGACTCCATAAAAAACATTATTCTTATAGACTCACTATAGACTATAGAGTCAGTATAGAGTCATATGCAATGCAACAAAAAGAAAAGCCAAATAAGAATTAGACATTCTAGGAAGATTATAAATAAAATCATGTCTTACGAACATAAAAAAATCCCAAGAGAACTAATTCTCTTGGGATTTTAATTTTTAGGTTCAGGGTTTATCTAGCTTTCCCTGCTCCTATTGGTATTACTTAGTTTTTAACCAATTTGAAAGTCGCAGTACTTGCACCATTCTCTAGTTTTGCCGTGTAATAACCCGCTGACAGATGTGAAAGATCAATTACGTTATTCTCTTTCGGAGTCAGGACTGCAGTGAATACTTTTGCACCCAATAGGTTGTACACATTAATTGAAGAATAAGGTGCGCTTTCTTGGCTCAAATCAATATTGAACAAATCGCTACTTGGATTTGGATATACCTTTATGTTGCTGAAAGTTGGATTGGTATCGATTTCAGGCTCGCTTACATATACTACGCCTGTACCTCTTGACTGCAATCCTGAATCGCCAGAAATTCTGGTAACAAATCCTGCAGATAATCCGTTAAATGTTTTGAACCTTCCGCCTACGATTACCTTACCGTCTGGTTGTAGTTTTAACGCTCTGATATGATTATAACAGAACGGACAGCTAGAAGAACCTGGCAGGTCTGTTGTTCCAGAGCCGATACTGAATGTAGTATCCCATGTTCCGTTGGTGTTTAGGCGTATCATCTTTTTCACGGCACTTCCGTTAAACGTAGTAAACTCACCGCCAATAATGATCTTGTTGGTAACCGGTTCCATGATTACGGTATTGATCCCTCTATCTACACCTGTAGTAGTATTAAAAGTCGGGTCAATCTGTCCGTTAGACAATAAACGCACGATACATTTTGTATTGGTACCGTTGTATTTAGTGAAGCCACCCACAACTACGATTTTGCCGTCTGGCTGCACAGTTGCTCTTGTTAATGGACTGTATATAGAAACGTCTAGATCTTGATAATTTATCGTACCAGCAGTATCTCCTGCCAAGAATCCAGCATCCAATGTACCATTAGCATTCAATCGAACGATATTTTTTGCTGTAGCGCCTGCAACCGGAGGAGAGAATACACCTAGTAAAATGATTTTTCCATCAGGCTGTACAGTTATCGAATGAACAACCGATCTGAAATAGGTATTCAATTCTGTAGGATTAAAGGTAGCATCAACTGTACCGTTAGACAGAAGCCTAGCAATTCCTAGTTTTTGTACGCCATTATAATAGTAGAAGTCACCTCCTACCAAAATTTTTCCGTCTGTCTGAATAGCCGCTGCATGACCGATATTGTTAGAAAGACTTGGATGTCTTGCCGTGCCTACACCACCTACGTTAAAGCTGGTATCTACACCTCCATCAGGTAATAGTCTTGCTACACATGAAGTACCTCCAAATATAGGATTGGCTGCTACTACAATAACTTTATTGTCAGATTGTATCGCCATTCCTCTTGCTTCTTGATTTCCTGTATAGGTAAAAGCAGGGTCTAAAGTAAGATCGGTATTCAATCGGGCCATATTAATTTTCGACACGTTGTTGTAGGTCGTAAAGTATCCTGAAATGATAATCTTGCCTGTAGACTGCAATCCGATATTATTAACCGAATTGTTAGCTCTTATGCCTGGCAATGTGCTCGTACCGTTTACCACGATAACAACAGTTGCCGTATCTGTTGCATTACAGTTTCCTGTACCACTTAATGAATATGTCAAAGTATACGTACCTGATGGAGTATTAGCAGGAACATTAATCACTCCAGTACCGTCAATACTAGCTCCAGTAATAGAGATCGGATTCACCAAAGCAAAAGAAACATTTGATAAAGATGCCGGAGTAGACAATACGCCATTATAGTTATCATTTGAATAGACGCTAGGAGTAAGTCCACCTGTGATGCCATTTACTGGTATGCTTGAGAAATTGTCATTTACAGCGTCTACAGGAATCGTGTTCGTAGATGTTGTAGTTACGTTGATTGTGTCATACAATGTCGTAGGACAGCCGCTCGAATTGGTATACGTATACGCAATAGTGAAAGTGCCTACGCCCGTTACGGAAGGATTGAAAGAATAAATACCACCCGCTACTGATACGCCAGGACCAGAGAAAACTCCGTCTGTATCTACGTCAGACAGATAGACGCTCAAGTCATTCAGCCTTTGTGTGCTGCATACGGCAGTTGGAAGTTCAAATGTTGCACCGTTAGTAGGGATCAACACTACATTGTCTAGATAGTATCCTCTAAAGTGTTGCTGATAATCATCAGGACCTTGGTTATTGTTATTATAAGTACAACTTGTGTTATTTACTGCAGCAGTATTGGTTACAAGTCCTGCATTGTTTAGCAATCCTAAATATAAGTATTGTTCGCCTCCTGTAGTTGTAGTGAAGGTAAAGGTAATCGTATCCCAACCACCACTATTTCTTATTATAGAAGGGGAAGTCAGCAGATTAGCCGGATTCGGAATGCTTACATCCATATTAGAATTTATAGGCAACACAGCAGTATTGGACAAATAAGCCTGCAAATAGCCTGCATAGCCGCTCATTCCATCACATAGAGACACATCAAAGCTTAGCTGATAAGTAGTGTTGGCCGACAAAGGTGCTTTTAACATTGTATACAAATGCTCCTTGCCTCCGTGACGGCTAGTTCGTATTTGAGCATAACCGTTACCGATATTATTGTTTGCTGCTTGAAATCCAAATATGTTACAAGGAACACCAACCCAAGACGCAAAAGTAGTCGAGCCTGGCAATACAAGCCCATTAAAGTAAGATGGAGAATATTGCGCATTGGCATTTGGATAGCTCCACCCACAAGCTCTTATTATTTGGCTAATTTGAGTAGGCAATGTAGAATATTGCTCAAAATCACCGTTCATTACCATATTGCAGGCAGTAGGTGTCGGACTGCATCCACCAGGATTTGGCGGCGGTATGATATAAACATATAAATAGGTAATATTACCTCGCTGTGTGCCATTTATCGGAACATAACGCAACAAATGCAAACCAGGGACTGCCGTCGTAAAGTTGACTGTCGTACCCGAAGTACCTGCTGTAGCAGAAAGCGTCGCTGCTCCAGTAATGTCTTGAAGACATTCGAATCCTGTAGCATTTACATCATTAGACAAAAGTATGTTTCCTGATATAGCCACATTTGTACTAGTACCACCAGTTGTAGTGATTGCGCCTGAAAAAGTATAGGAGCCGTTTGCACTTACACCATCATTCAAACCTGCTACGATAATACCGCCGCAAACTGTGCCTCCATAATTGAAGAAACCACCGCTTGTAGTGCTCGAGCCATAAGTAGTCTTTACGCTATAGCCCATATCACATAAGGTTCTTCTCTCTTCTGCTTTTAGGTATCTTTTGGTAACACCTTTCGCGATGCTATTGCTTACTACGAAATATGTATCATTGCCATTAGGACTGGCACATGAAGGATATAACATGTCTTCAAAATGGCTCAAGCTACTTCCTAATTCAAAGCAAGTTGGCGTATAAACTGGCACGGTAGACGATCCTACGTATCTTATAGCATTGTTGCAAACCGTAGTGTTAAGCGAACCTGTACCCAAATTGTCTGGCAATGTACAACCCGGACGCAATACTGTTGGCGATACGGCAGAGTTGAAATTTACGTTATACATAGAGCAACCTCCAATTGTCAACAAAGGCACATTGGCATTTGTTCTTAAAAAGGTATCGTATCTGCTGTAATAGCCCGCTCCTGTTATAGAAGCTCCATTCTGATTGATAAAGCTGCCAAAGCCTAAAGCATGCGTTACTTCGTGAAGTACTACAGTATACAAATCATACAAGTTGCTAGGCGCATTGGTTGTTAGGTCAGTATGCCATTGGATATTGGCATCGGCAAAATTAAAAGCAATCTCCCCATGATACAGATTGACTGAACTGCCTAAATTGGTATAAGAATCTTGGCCAAGATGTATGGTCTTCCATATCTCGCCATCCAAGATGCCTCCTGTAGTGATGCTGTTATTGCTAGGCGCAATATAGTAAGAAGACGCAGAACCTAAAACTCCTGCCGGAGCAGAGCCAGAAGCAATATCTTTCACCCAGATGTTTACTTTTTTTCCGCTAGCCGTCAGCGGGGAATTGATAAAATTGGAAAGGTCTTCAAAAACTTTGCAGACCACTGCCCTACGGGCGTTGTGAACCGGATCCGCTGTGTTTTCCATTCCACAGCCGTCTTCAAAGTATAAATTAAAGTAGGAAGTCGAAGAGCAGGTAATCTGTTGTGCTCTTTGCAACATCCTTCTTCCTGGAGTAATGATCATAATGTCCGAAAGAGAATGCTCTTTACCATATCGGTCGTATACTTTTTCAAGTACGCCCTCTGGTGACAGTTTTGGATCAAATAATACAGGTTTCGGCTCGAACTCAATAGGAATGGTTCCCCGTTGAGAATAACCTGTAAAAAAGCTCATCAGCATCAAAAATGCTAATAAAAGCTGTTTTGTCATGTGTTTGTTTTTTTTCATACGATTGGATTTAGGGTAGCTAAGTTAACGAAAATTAACATTTATTAATATTTTTTTAATAAGAAAAAGAATACTTTTAAAAACCCTTTATTTACGTGGCTTCGCACATTGTTTTCTTATAATTTTGACTTTCAATTTGCGATAATTTAATTTTTTTAGCATCAAAAAAATCTCAATACAAAGTACAAATAGATTTTATTTTTTAGATAAATAGCTTACTGTGTTATCCTTATACTAGTTTTATATACAATCGGTATTGATTAGTTTTTTGAAGAGTTTTAGTATCGCAATGCGCGAATCCTATTTTAGTTTTCCTATATAAATAGGCTGCTGACAGGTACGGAAAGCCAGTCGGAACATACTTGTAAAAACACGACATTTCTGATTCAAATAAAATCCTACCTTTGCCCTACTCCTTCAAAAACATAATTTCTATGGATTATGACAAATTTATCTTCTGCCTTGAAGCTGTTCCCGATATCGAAACAGAAACTACGACCGATGCTTTTAAAAGCCTAGAAAAACTTGCATTACAGACAGGTATCGACAGCATTTACAAAACCTGCGATACAATTGAAGGACTGGAAGAAAGCTTAAACGTTTTGCTTTATGAAGACCATAATTTCAAGAATTATGAAATCATCTACCTGATCATGCCTGGTGAAGGAAATACGATCTGCCTGAACAATTATTATTACAGCCTCGAAGAGATAGCCGAAATCTTTGAAGGAAGAATGAAGGGCAAGATTCTGCATTTTGCTAATGCAAAGCCTTTGGATCTAAGCGAAGAAGAAGCGCAATATTTCTTAGATATTACGGGAGCTAAAGCCGTTTCGGGCTATGGAATCACTTACCGCAAGGCCACGAGCAGCCAGCTCGATAATGTTTTCTTCAGTCTGTGCCAAGATGAAGATGATGTAGTCGAAATTGTAGAAACACTACATGAAAAATATTATGCAGCCTGCAAGGTGTTGGATTTTAGGCTGTATTATTAAATAGCAACAGCCGCTTTTACAAGCAGCTGTTTAAAATCTTTTATCTGTTTTTGAAATTAACGCGTCAGCCAGCCTCTCCTGCCCGCCGTAGCTATCGCATAAGGCATGATCCAGAATAATCCGAAAGTATATAAGAGGCTGTACGAATAGGCCCATAATGATTCTGAAAAATTATGACGTTTTGCATAGAAAAACACAGGGAAACTCGATAAGATCAGGATGCCCAAAAGCGTTGAGCTAAAAAACAGTACGGGGTGTATCAGTATAAAATACAACATGAATAACAGGAACGGATAGGCCATAGCAATAGTCAAGAACTGGTTGAGAAATAACAGCCTCGCTCCTACTTTAGGGCCTTTTCTAAAATTCGTGAAGACAAATTTCGACATCATCAGGTTTTCTCGTACGTTGCTTCTGCCCCATCGGATAAACATTTTTGACAAGCCACGGTATTTTTCTGGCACGTTTGTAAGCACGTAAGCATTTCTCTGGAACAGCACATGATGGCCTTGCTTTAAGATCATATTGGTCATGGCACGGTCTTCACCTATGTCTGAAGCTTGTCCCATAAACGTCTGATTGATCCATTCTTCAAGGCAGGCAAATACGGCCGTGCTGCGGTAAGCCGCCAATGCACCTGGCGTACAAAGCACAGAGCCGACTCTGCTTTCTGCCGAACGTATAAATTCAAAGCTCATCACAAAGCTCACATTGAGCATTTTCGGAAGCATCGCTTTTTCATTGTTCAATACCTGAACATTTCCGGCCACTGCACCGCAGTTTTCATCCACTACAAACGGGCTGACCAAATTTCTAAGAGTATCGGTCTTTACGATAGAATCGCTATCAATCGTTACAAAAATTTCTCCTGTGCCCATATTAAACCCGCGGTAAAGCGCATGTCGCTTTCCTTTGTTTTCGGGCTGCTGATAAATTGACAATCGGTCGCCCAATCTTTTTTTGGCTTCTTGCATCCAATACCAAGTATCATCCTTGCTTCCATCATCGATTGCTAACAACTGTAGTTTTTCTTGTGGATAATCGCTTTCAGCTATGCTCAGTAGCGTATCCCATACCAGCTTGCCTTCGTTATACGCCGGAACGATTACGGTGCACGTCGGCAGTTCTTCATCGGTTACAGACTTGATCGGCTTGTAGCGAAAATAAAGGTAAATATTATAGAGCATAAAGCCCGCCTTGAAGAGCAGCAATACGCTGGCAAGAACCAAGAAAGGAAATCCTATGACCGAATTTAGACGTTCGATATTGAATTCGTAAAATTCGGGCTGCAATTCATACGCCAGATAGGCACCTGCCATCAGTAACAGGAAAGTACCTGTTAATACCATCAAGTTTGCCTTTCTGGGATAGCTCAAAAAGAGCATTTTTTCTAGGATCAGGCTGTTGATTTTAAAAATAAAGCTTGTCAATCCTTGTTCGTCGGCATGGATATCATTTTGGGGGTAAAATTTTGTAGAAGTAATTGTTTCACTTTTCATGCTATACTACTTAAATTAATAATGGGTTTGGTGGTGTGTCGTACGAAGGTTTTTTTTCTTCCTAATTTTCTGTTGAGGAAAACCGTAATGAAATGTAAGTAAGCACGTACAGCAACACGATTAGCAAGCCTCGTGCCATTTGGCTTATCCTCATAATTAGGGGCTTTAGAGCACTTGTCGTTTCCACAAAATGTAGATTTTTTTAATAGAGAACAACACAATTCCCCAATGCAATTGTGGATTTTTTGTATGATTTAGATTGAAGAAGTAACTGCTCAAACCTTAGTAATTATACTTTTTATGGACATTATTGTTTAGCAGACATAGCTTTTTCGAGTATAAAAAAAGCCACTCAAAAGAGTGGCCAGGGAAAATAGTCAGGAAATTTTTGAATAGGCTACTTGTAAAAAAGTGGTAGTGTTCGGTTAATTTTTACAGGGATATTGCAGCTTTATGTCTTGAATAATCAGTTCGGCGTTAGTTTTGTTTCCGGCAGGAATAAAAAAATAAGAATAGATGATGCCGTCTCCAAGATCGGTTTTCATAAACTCCATCATGTCTCTATGATAGGCAATGTAGACCAGGCTGTAGCGCTTGGGTAAAAACAGGGAGCAGGCGATGCATACCAAGTCGGTTACGGGTAATATTTCTAATCTGCTCGGCCTGAATTCCCAAGCTTCATACGTTTTGCTCAGCCCTTCTACTTTGCTTTTGGGATGCAGGAACTTACAAAAGTTCATGATTTTTCAATATATGAGAAACGATCATTTTTTACTTTTTCAACAGCTAAATGTATTGTTTTTATTAAAATTCATGATGCCCTGGTGAGTAGAATTATTACTACATCTTTAAACAAACAGATTCGATTCAATTTTTCTTCTTTTCATTACAAAATACTTACCGCTTCTTTCACTTTCGACTGTAGTATTGTAACGGCTTCTAAATTTGCGGGCTTTTAAAAAACTTAATTATGAAAAAAATTACGCTTTCCTTATTCCTCCTTGTCCTTTTTGCCACCCAAATCGCAATAGCGCAAACGATCGAACCAGCCTATCCAATTCCTAAAGAATCTAAAGTGACATTTGGCTTTTTTGAAGGAACTGTTGTCGCAGGCTATGTAGATAAAGGCGGTTTCCTAAATTTTACGGGGCCAAACGTCAGCTTCACCTCTGGGAAATCAAAACTATTGCTAGGCATGCTTCCTTCGCTGCGCTTCAAGGAAGACAAATCGCAAGTAAAAAATTCTTTTGTCATGCCTACGCTCGGAATGGGACTTACGTACAGCTATAAAAAACTAGCCCTACAGGTACCTCTGTATTATAATGCCAAAACAAGTACGGCAGATGGAAAATGGAATGTCGGTATCGGAGTCGGAATAAAATTGAAATAAGTAAAAAAAGAAAAAGACATGGACAATTAGTTTGCGTGGTTCATGTCATGGAACACCAAGCCAATCATGTGTGGGCAGATTCAGATGATCCGAAACGTTTTCCTGAAAAATAGACGACAAAAAAAGGTGTAGATTTCGCTACACCTTGTTTATTTATATCTAAAATCTAGTACGCCATCAGCTCTTTCAAAACATCTTCAAATCGGCTCTTTGCCAAGAATTGGTCTTCGAGCGCTTTTGTAAACGGAATCGGCGAATCAAGGCTCGCTACACGTTTTACAGGACCGTCAAGATATTCGAAGCAATGCTCCATAATCATGGCAGAAATGTCGCTGGCAACGCCGCCAAACATTGTATCTTCTTGCAATATGATTGCTTTTCCTGTCTTTTTTACAGAAGCAAAAATAGCTTCGGTATCGAGAGGCTGCAACGTTCTCAAATCTAATAAGTCTGCAGAGATTTCCGTATTTTTTGCCAAAGTCTCCAAAGCCCAATGCACGGCAGCTCCAAAGGCAATAATAGTTACGTCTTTTCCTTCTTTCAGCAATGATGCTTTTCCTAGCGGTAATGTGTAATAATCTTTAGGAACGTCTTGGTATACGCTTCTGTACAATTGCTTGTGCTCAAAAAACAAAACCGGATTCGGATCGTTGATCGACGTATTTAAAAGTCCTTTAGCATCATACGGGAAGGCTGGATAAACTACTTTCAGGCCAGGTGTTTTAGTAAACCAAGCTTCATTGGTCTGCGAGTGGAAAGGCCCGGCTTGGGTTCCGCCACCGCAAGGCATTCGCACTACGACATCGGCATTTTCGAGCCAACGGTAGTGTGATTTTGCCAAAAGATTTACTATTGGATTGAAGCCTGTCGATACGAAATCGGCAAATTGCATCTCTACGATAGCCTTATGCCCGTTGATTGAAAGTCCCATTCCTGCAGAAACTACGGCACTTTCGCAGATTGGCGTATTGATGACTCTTTCTTTTCCGAACTGCGCCACAAAGCCGTCGGTAATTTTAAAAGCACCGCCATATTCTGCAATATCCTGTCCCATGATCACTAGGTTTTCATGACGTTCCATTGACTGCTTCAAACTGGTTGAAATAGCGTCGATCAGACGGATATTTACTTTTTTATCCGAAGGAGTAACTTCTTCAAAACCATAAGGTTTATATACATCATTTAATTCTCCTTCATAAGTAGCTTCAATTTCTGGCTCGGCCTGAACCATTGCCCAATTCTCGTCAATTTCTTTCTTGATTTCGGCACGAATTTCTTCGTCAAGTTCAGAAGTAAGCACATCTGTTTCTGAAAGGTATTTTCTGTAATTGTCTACCGGATCTTTGATTGCCCATAGATCCATTAATTCCTGAGGTACATATTTCGTACCGCTGGCTTCTTCGTGGCCGCGCATTCGGAATGTCTTGAACTCTAATAGCACAGGTCTTGGCTTTTCGATCATTGAAGCTTTAAGCTCTGAAAGCTTATTAAAAACTTCCAGAATATTATTTCCATTGATAATATGCGACTCCATGCCATAGCCGATTCCTTTATCAGCCAGGTTTTCGCAACGGTACTGCTCGTTCGTAGGTGTCGATAGCCCGTAACCGTTGTTTTCGATTACAAACATTACTGGCAATTCCCAAACCGACGCAATATTCAGTGCTTCATGAAAATCGCCTTCACTGGTAGCGCCTTCGCCTGTGAAAACTGCTGTTACCTTTCCGTTTTTCTTTAATTTATTTGCCAAGGCGATTCCGTCGGCAACTCCCAATTGAGGGCCCAAATGCGAAATCATTCCTATAATCTTATATTCTTGTGTCCCGAAGTGGAACGAACGGTCGCGTCCTTTTGTAAAACCATTAGCTTTTCCTTGCCATTGCGAAAACAAGCGATACAATGGGATATCTCTTCCTGTAAAAACGCCAAGATTTCTGTGCATCGGAAGAATGTATTCGTCTTTGTCTAAAACGGCAGTAACGCCGCAAGCGATTGCCTCCTGCCCGATTCCGGAAAACCACTTGGAAACTTTTCCTTGACGGATCAAGATGAGCATTTTTTCCTCAATCAGTCGGGGCTTTAAAATTCTTTTATATAAGTCTAACAGTTGGTCGTTGGTCAGGTTTTTTCTGTCGAAATTCATAATAGTTACGAAAAGGTTTGCGTGTTTTTTAAGTTGTCCAAAAGTATAAAAAAATAACAGCATAAACTCGTAATGTTACAGAATTTTCAATTGTTGATAACTTTTGAAATTAAATTCTCAAAATAATCTATACATTTGTGATAACAAGGCTTGACGCCTAGCAAAGTTATTAACATATATTTTTAAAGAGTATGCAAAATATTCCTAGTGTTGACTTGCGTGATTTCCTTTCGGATGACCCGAAACGTAAACAAAAATTTGTAAATGAAATCGGAAAAGCTTTTGAAGACATTGGCTTCGTGGCTTTAAAAGGTCATTTTTTAGATGACCAATTGGTAGATGAATTGTATGGCGAAATCAGAAATTTCTTCGCCCTGCCATTAGAAACCAAATATAGTTATGAAATTCCAGGAATTGGAGGACAGCGTGGTTATGTTTCCTTTGGAAAAGAACATGCTAAGGGAAGAAAAGAAGGTGACTTGAAAGAATTCTGGCACTTCGGACAGTATGTAGACAAAGATTCAAAATGGGCTAACGAATATCCAGACAATGTTGAAGTAAAAGAACTTCCTCGTTTTAATGTTGTGGGAAAAGAAGCCTACCAAATGCTTGAGAAAACAGGTATTTATGTACTAAGAGCTTTAGCCCTACATTTAGGATTGGATGAGTTCTATTTTGATAAATATGCCGAAGAAGGCAACTCCATCTTAAGACCTATCCATTACCCTCCGATCACACAAGAGCCTGAAAACGCGATTCGTGCTGCAGCTCATGGCGATATCAACCTGATTACCCTTCTTATGGGTGCTCAAGGACGTGGCTTGCAAGTACAAAACCACAATGGCGAATGGATTGATGCTATTGCAGAACCAGACGAATTGGTGATTAACGTAGGTGATATGCTTTCAAGACACACAAATAACAAGCTGAAATCTACAATCCACCAAGTGGTCAACCCACCTAGAGAATTATGGGGCACTTCGAGATATTCTATTCCGTTTTTCATGCACCCAGTAAGCGACATGCGTTTGGATTGCTTGGAAAACTGTATTGATGACCAAAATCCAAAACTATACGAAGATATTTCGGCTGGAGAATTCCTTCACGAACGTCTGGTTGATTTGGGATTAATCAAAAAATAAGTTTTACATTTATACTTTAATTAGAAAGACATTGAGTTTTGCTTGATGTCTTTTTGATTTTTTAGAATATGAATTTAGGCACGAACACCTATTTTTATAAGTCGTATTCTACAAAAATTATCAAAAATAAAATCTGCGAATATCAGTGCGATCAGCACGTATCCGCGTCCAATTAAATGCATATGGACTTACAAGACCAATTAAAAAAACTATTCCCAGACCACGAACCGTCTGAAGAAATTGAAGAAACTGCCGCAGAACCCAAAGAACTCTGGGTACAGAACGAACCGATGATTTGCAAATTTGAAAAGCGAAAAGGAAAGCCTACTACCATAATCGAAGGTTATACAGGCGCGGACGAGGATTTCAAGATCTTAGCCAAAGAACTGAAAACCCGATTAAGTGTAGGCGGCACTTTCAAAGACGATTCGATTATCATTCAAGGCGATTACCGCGATAAGATCATGGCCATCCTTAAAGAAAAAGGCTTTAAGGTAAAACGTGTTGGCGGATAAGAACGACCTACCTCCATTTACAAACAAAAAACTTAGTAACTCAGCAACTTTGCCTTAGCAACTTATAAAAAATGATACAATCCTCAGAATTAATATTAAACCCTGACGGTAGCGTCTACCACCTGAATCTAAAACCAGAACATATTGCCAATGATATCATCTTTGTAGGCGACCAAAACCGCGTCGAGAAAATAACGCAGTTTTTCGACAAGATCGAATTTTCTACACAAAAAAGAGAATTTAAGACGCAGACAGGTATCTTCAAAGGAAAAAGAATTACTGTAATGTCAACTGGAATCGGTCCTGACAATATCGATATCGTAATAAACGAGCTCGATGCCTTGGTCAATATCGACTTAGAAACCCGTCAGCCGAAAAAAGAACTGACATCGCTGAACATCATACGTATCGGAACTTCAGGGTCATTGCATAAAGATATTCCTGTAGATAGCTTTGTCATGTCTAAATTCGGACTGGGCTTAGACAATATGCTTCGCTCCTACCTAATCGACAGGATTTCGGAAGATGCTATAGAAGAGGCCTTTATTCATCATACAAATTGGGACATCCGAAAAGGAAAACCTTATGTGATACGATGCAGCGAAACACTGGAAAAACTGATTGAAAGCGATAAAATCTTTGAAGGAATTACCGCAACTGCCGGAGGATTTTATGGCCCTCAAGGACGCGTACTGCGTTTGGAAATCCAAGATCCTCAGCTAAACGGCAAGATGGATAATTTCAATTTCAACGATAACAGGATTACCAATCTTGAAATGGAAACAGCAGCCATCTACGGATTATCTGCCCTGCTCGGCCATAATGCTTTGTCATTAAACGCTATCATCGCCAACCGTGCAAGCGGTACTTTTAGCGAAGATCCTTATAAAGCCGTAGACGAACTGATTGCTTATACTTTAGACAAAATAGCACAAGGCTCCTGATGATGCAAGATGTAATTCGTAAATTCGAGAAATTGCTGGACCAAAATCTTGACTATATCAAGAAGGCGGACAAAGCAGTTTTAGAATTCCAACCAGAAAATAAATGGTCTAAAAAAGAAATTTTGGGACATTTAGCTGATTCCGCCATCCATAATCTGGTACGATTTACGGAAATACATTATGTTGCAAAGCCTTATGCTTACAGAACTTACAACCAGAACGACTTGGTTAAAATCAATCGTTATCAAGAAATCGATATTGAGGAATTAGCACAGTTATGGCTTTCGATCAACAAGCAGATTTTAAGAGTTTTTAAGTCCGCAAGTGAGGAAACACTACAGTATGAAATCGAGCTCAACGACAAGTCAATCGTCAACCTAAGATTCTTGATGACCGATTATGTTGACCACCTAGAACACCATATCAACCAAATAAAAAGCAACTAGTTAAAAAGATGAAAACACTAAAAATAGCAGGAGTACCAGAGCATTTCAATCTGCCTTGGCACCTTTGTATCGAAAATGGAGAATTTGAATCGCAAGGTATTGATTTGCAATGGACTGATGTTCCGGAAGGAACCGGAAAGTTGTGCCAGATGCTACGCAATGGCGAAACCGATATTGCCGTAATCTTGACAGAAGGAATTATCAAAGATATTGTAGCTGGCAATCCAAGCAAGATTGTGCAGGTATACGTACAGTCGCCTCTTATCTGGGGCATCCATGTAGACGCTGCTTCTGACTATAAAACGCTTTCTGACCTAAAAGACACCAAAGCTGCCATCAGCAGGATTGGTTCCGGATCTCAGCTTATGGCCTATGTCAATGCCCATAATCAAGGATGGAAAACAGAAAGCCTGCAATTTGAAATTGTGAATACTATAGATGGCGCAGTTGAAGCATTATCAAACGGCACAGCTGACTATTTTATGTGGGAACGTTTCATGACCAAACCCTTGGTTGACAAGGGCACATTCCGCAGAATAGCCGACTGTCCTACTCCGTGGCCTTGTTTTGTAATTGCCGTTCGAAATGAAATACTAGAAAATGATCCAGGTAGCATCGAAATATTGTTGGATGTAATCAACCAAACGACCGAAGAATTCAAGGATATTCCAAGCATCGACAAGACTTTATCTTCTCGATACAATCAGAAAATCGAAGACATCCGAGAATGGCTTTCGTTAACAGAATGGTCGCAAAAGCCCTTGGATAATAAAACGTTAAACAATGTCCAAAATCAGCTATTGGAACTTTCTCTTATTGATAAAAAAGGTACTTTTGCAGATATAGCAAAAATCTAATCGTAGATTGGCCTTTGGGTTGATATGGTAAAACAGAGTAACATAGACTTTCAAAAAATAAAGGAGAAGCTTCAGGTCAAAAAACCTTGGGACAGCGTCATTATTTTTGTGCTGAATATTTTGATTGCTATTCCTGTTTTTATTATCATCCACCAAAACATTATTGACCCGAACTGGTATTTCCACATCGATAGGATTTTGCTTTTTCTGCTCGTAGTAGTAGCTATTCAATTGGTACTGAGACTAATGAAAACCATTATCATCCTTTGTATCGCCTTATATCTTATGGCCTTGATTTATGGAAGCTTGTTTGGCAACTATGGTTTCAATAGCGTTTTTGAAGACTATCGTTCTATGGTCTATAGTATGTCTGAAGACCCAAATCCACAGGACATAATTATTTCAAAATTATTGCCATTTCCGAACAAGTCAAAAATCCTAAACGCTATTGAATATGACAATCCGAAAGTGCGAAACTTTGCATTGCTGGCCACTACTAAATATTTCAGGAATGTAAAAGGCTACAGTGAATACCGACGTCAAATCCAGAGTTTTGCGGTTTTCAAGGAAATACAGAGCCGTTGGAATTATGTAAGTGATCCGAAAGGAAAAGAATATATTGCCCGCGCGACAGAATCCTTGATTCACTTTTCAGGTGATTGTGACGACCATGCCATTCTTATGGCAGCCTGTGTTCGTGCAGTAGGCGGTACACCAAGGCTGATTCACACTGGAGGACATATCTATCCCGAAGTCCTAATAGGAAACAAGACGGCAGACTTAGAGGCAATCAACTATTTAATCAAAGAAGTACTTTTCAAGCAAGAAAGCAAGGGCAAGGAAATCCATTATCATATTGACGAACGCGGCCAGATTTGGCTCAACCTTGATTATACTGCGACCTATCCCGGCGGACCGTTTATGTCTGAAGAAATTCTCGGTGCTTTGACTTTGAATTAATCCATACCAATATAATTAAGGGAATTTGGCAAATTTATTTTATGTACTGTCTGCTCAAAATCAGGCAATCTTTTTTCTATATTTACAGACAGTTTCAAAAACACGACTATGAAAAAATGGCTCTTCATTGCATTAATCGCCTTCCAGTTTTCAAATGCTCAGGACGGTTCTAATATCCTTGCTTCCAAACAAAACGAAGTCAAGTTTGATGTGCTGTCTGCTATCGCATTTTCTAAAATTCATATCAGCTATGAGCGCTTCTTAAACGAAGATTTTTCTGTCGGTATTAGCGGCGGATTCCAAGACAGCAAGAACGCGAAGGAAGATTTCGATAAAGGTTATGATCGTACGCTGCCGAAATACGAGATCAATCCTTTTGTAAGATATTCATTGTCACAAAGCCAAAAAAGCTTCTATTTTGCAGAACTATTTGTTTCAGCAAACGGAGGGAAATATAGAGAATTACAGCGTTTTGTAGACGAAGCTGGTAACGGTTATTATGACACTTTTGAAGATAATTATACAGATGTAGCCATTGGCGGTGCTGTAGGATATAAGCTGTACATCCAAGAAAAGTTCGGACTTGAATTGTTTCTGGGAATGGGAAAAAATCTTTTCAATACCGACAAAAGTCCTGAAGTAGTACCGCGCGTCGGCTTAAACTTTGGCTACCGATTTTAATAAAAAATACTATGAAAAATATAAAGAACTTATTACTCGCAATTATCGGACTCGCACTGTTTGCAGGCTGCGGTGATGATGACGAATTTTACAATTCCAAATACCTTTCTTTACCGAATCTGATAGCGATAGAACACCAAAACAGTTTTGCTGTCGGCGATATGCTTTGGGTGAATACGAATTTCTCAAGATACCAACCAGAGCCCAACCAGACGACTCCTCTAGATCTTTTTAGGACTACTGGCGGTGCTTCTTTCAGTTTTGTGTATGGACTGGAGAAAAAGACAGGAACTGACACGTGGACGCAGCTTGATATCCAAAATATAATAGAAGATGAAGGGGATGCTGTAGTCAATTATTTTGTGATTGCCGAAAGTATTTATGATCCTGCTTCGCAAAATTATAAGTTTAGAGCTGGAATTCCGCTGACACAGGCTGGCGAGTATCGGTTGGTTTTTGGATTTACAGAAGTATCGCAATTAGAACTGTCATCAAACAACAGCACGTCTGAAGACACTTTTCTGACGATACAGACAACAGCCAATAACGTATCGGGAGGCTATTATAATTTTACCGTACAATAGCGTCTACCACTCGATTTCCTTTTTGCCTAACGACTTCAAGTAATCATTAGCCTTGCTAAAATGCTTGTTGCCGAACCAGAATCCTCTGTTGGCGCTCAAAGGCGAAGGATGTCCCGAGGTAAGAATCAAATGTTTAGAAGTGTCGATCAAAGCTCTCTTGTTTTGGGCAAAACCACCCCAGAGCAAAAAGATAACCTGCTCCTTTTCACTTGAGACTTTCTGAATTACGGCATCAGTAAAGGTTTCCCAGCCTTTCTTTTGATGGCTTCCCGCTTCTCCTTTTCGGACAGTCAATGTTGCGTTTAAAAGCAGTACGCCTTGATCAGCCCAGCGTTCCAGATTTCCCGTTTTTGGCAGAGGCTTTCCTAAATCGCTTTCGATTTCCCTAAAAATGTTATACAAAGAAGGGGGAAAAGGAATTCCGTCGTTAACAGAAAAACAAAGACCATTGGCTTGGTTTGGACCATGATAAGGATCTTGCCCGATAATTACGACCTTAACATCGTCAAAATGACAATGATCAAAGGCAGCAAATATCTCACTTCCCTTAGGATAACAGGTATGATGGGCATACTCTGATTTCACGAAATCAATAAGTTGATGGAAATAAGGCTTTTCAAATTCTCCAGCCAAAACGGCTTTCCAAGAAGGATGTATCTTTACTTGCATATAACGCGGGTTTGGTTACAAATTTCGGAAAGTTTAGCAGAAAACAAACTAAAAAATATAATTCATTTCACACAAAAGGCAAAAACTTTGTAAGTCCCGATGGCTTTGTTTTTTGTACTTTTGTATATAAAATTCGCTTAAAGATAAAATGACCAGCATAACAGACAAGACATTACAAGATTTAGAATTTAATACCGTCCTGCAAGCCATTTCAGAAATCTGCAATACAGATATCGGAAAGGAAAAAGCATTACAGATCACGCCTTTTCGAAACAAAAAGGACTTGATGGATGCCTTGCACCAGACCTCAGAATATGTTTCCTCATTCACGAATAATAATGCGATTCCGAACCACGGATTCGAAACCATCAGCAATGAAATAAAATTTCTTGCCATAGAAGACAGCTTTTTAGAGGTTGGCAGCTTTCGAAAGATTGCGGCCATTTCAGATACCGTAAACGTATTATTGCTTTTCCTGAAGAAATTCAGCGATTATTATCCTATACTGAGCGAAAAAGCCGCCACAGTAGAGTTCACAAAATTTATCTCCCAAAAAATTGACGATATTGTTGACAAATATGGTGAAATCAAGGATAACGCATCACCCGCCTTGGTCGATATCCGCAGAAACATGAACATGGTTCGCGGAAAGATAAACCAAAGCTTCGGTATGGCATTGAGCCAATATAACGGACTCGGCTATTTGGATGACATCAAGGAAAGCATTGTAGAAAATCGCAGAGTACTCGCTGTTTTAGCGATGTACAGGCGAAAAGTAAAAGGTACAATTCTTGGAAATTCAAAGACAGGAAGCATTACGTATATCGAACCAGAAACCACGTTGAGATTTTCAAGAGAGCTGAACAATTTGGAATACGAAGAAAAAGAAGAAATCACAAGAATCTTAAAACAGCTGACGAATGATATCCGTCCGTTTTTAGAATTATTGAAGGCCTACCAAGAATTCTTAAGCGATATTGACGTAATAGCCGGAAAGGCCAAATACGCAAACAGAATCAACGGAATCTTGCCAAATATTACCGAAGAGAAACGACTTTATTTTAGAGAAGCCTTCCATCCTATCCTTTATCTGAACAACAAAAAGAAGAACGAAGTTACTTTTCCGCAGACCATCGAACTGACCAACGAAAGCAGAATAATTGTCATTTCGGGTCCAAATGCTGGGGGAAAAACAATTTCGCTAAAGACCGTCGGATTATTACAGCTGATGTTGCAAAGCGGTATGTTGATTCCTGTTCATGAACGAAGCGAAACGTTCTTGTTTGACCGAATCCTGACCGATATTGGAGACAATCAGTCCATTGAAAATCACTTGAGTACCTACAGCTACCGATTGAAGAACATGAACTATTTTCTCAAAAAGTGCAATGCGAAGACCTTGTTTCTTATTGATGAATTTGGTACGGGTTCTGATCCAGAATTAGGAGGTGCTTTGGCTGAAACGTTCTTGGAAGAATTCTATCACAGAGAAGCTTTCGGAATCATAACTACACATTATTCCAACTTAAAGATTTTAGCCAACGAATTGCCTTATGCTTCTAACGCTAATATGTTGTTCGATGAAAAATCATTAGAACCAATGTATAAGCTGATTCTCGGTCAAGCGGGAAGCTCTTTTACTTTTGAAGTGGCGCAAAAAAATGGCATTCCGTACGGATTAATAAATCGTGCCAAGAAAAAGATCGAGGGCGGCAAAGTACGTTTCGACAAGACAATTGCTACGCTCCAAAAAGAACGTTCTAAACTAGAGAAAACGTCGCAAAATCTGAAAGAAGAAGAAACCAGAGCTCGTGAAGAAAGCAAGAAGATGGAGAACATCAATTCAAAAATCCAAGATAAGCTGGAGCGTTATCAGGAATTATATGATGCCAACCAGCGCTTGATCTACATGGGACAAAAGCTAGATGATATTTCTGAAAAGTACTTCAACAATAAAAACAAAAAAGATCTTATCGGAGAATTTCTAAAGATGGTAGAAATTGAGAATTCGAAAAGAAAAAAGGTTACGGTTAAGGAAAAAAAGGCCAAGGAGATTATCCAAAAGCAAATCATTCAAGAAGTAGCCGTAAAAGTAGAAGAAATCCGAGAAGAGAAGAAAGAAAAGAAAATTAAAGCCATCAAGCAGGAAGCCAATAAACCTAAGCCTGTCTTAAAGCTGGGTGACCGCGTTAGAATGGTCGACGGAAAAGCGATAGGAACGATTGATAAGATCGAAAAGAACAAAGTTACGGTCAATTATGGCATATTTACCTCAAAAGTAGATTTAGAAACATTGGAATTAGTAGAAGCTAAGAAATAAAGGCTATGACAAACTTACCACAAGATAAAAAGATAATCCTGTTTGACGGAGTCTGCAACCTCTGCGATTCTTCCATACAGTTTATCATCAGGCACGACAAGAAAGATCTTTTCCGTTTCGTGGCGCTGCAGTCAGAAATAGGTATGGAAATAATTAAACATATTGGTGTGGATACTTCTAAAATAGATTCAATCCTTCTGTACGAGCCAGGTAAAGCCTATTATTATAAAGCTGAAGCCGCCTTAAAGATTGCAAAAGAATTAGGTGGAATTTATACAGCTATTAGCTGGTTTGGTATTCTTCCTAATTTTTTGACCAATTCTGTGTATGATTATATCGCTAAAAACCGATATAAGTGGTATGGAAAAAAAGACGCCTGCATGATACCTACGCCAGAATTAAAAGCTAAGTTCTTATAATAAAAAAAGCCAAACTTTACAGTTTGGCTTTTTGATTTTATCTAAACAATAAATTAGTTTTTGATAATTTTTTTAGTTGTAGATCCTTGATCAGAGTTGATGTTCATCATATAAACACCAGCAGACAAATCAGAAATATTAACTTGAGCAGAAGAATCTCCGTTCAATTCTACAGTTTTAACTGTACGTCCGTTCAAATCTGTAATGCTAACTGAATTCAAAGAAGAGTTCAAATCGCTAGAAATATTTACTAAACCGTTAGATGGGTTAGGATATACAGAGAATTTAGAAACTGC
Source organism: Flavobacterium sp. N2550 (assembly GCF_025947265.1). NCBI lineage: Bacteria > Pseudomonadati > Bacteroidota > Flavobacteriia > Flavobacteriales > Flavobacteriaceae > Flavobacterium > Flavobacterium sp. N2550. The sequence continues at coordinate 2,846,354 of NZ_CP110007.1, forward strand.
TGCAAAATCATTAGTGCTCAACAAGTCAATTGTTGGAGTTGCAGTAACTACATAATTATCATAGGTATTTTCAGAAACGGCAGCATTTGTAGTAGGAACAGCTGAACTAAAAACAACTCTTTCTGGCTGGAACGGACCTGCATAGTTAGCCTCATTTATACCTGCGTTAAATCCTGGGCCTTTCCATACTACTTCACCAGTTGTTGTATCATATGCCACTCCTAATCTGTACCATGTATTATCTTCCAAAACAATTGGAGTTGCCGCAGATGCGCCCAAGCCTACTAAATAGGTACCTAGAGTAGCGCCATTTGTTAAGTAAGCAACTCCTGATAAAGTTTTAGTACTTGGAACATAAGCAAATCCTCCTACGATTCTTAGAGAAGCTCCATCAACTCCGTAAATAGACATACCATTTTGAGCTGTACTAGTAGAAGCTGCACCTGTAAAGAAATCAAATTCTAATTGAATAATGTCATTTCCTGTTGTTCTAGCAGTCCATGCATCATCCATACCCGCTTTAAACATAAAACGTGATCCTTTATTTCCGTTTGAAGATACGATTTTTATACCGTTTGAGCTTTGTCCAGATGTAATTACTTGGAAATTAGTAGGTCCAGAATTAGTTCCTGTTGTTGGAGCTGCTCCATTAGATGATTGTGTAAACCAACCGTCTTGTCCTGCAGTTACACCAGTCATATCAGTCCCTATGTTTCCTACTGTCAATGTATTAAAATTATTCGATTCTAATACTTGAGCATTTACACTAAAAAAAGAGCCAAATAAAAGCCCTGCAAAAAGTAATTGTTTTTTCATATTTCTTAAATTAATGATTTGGTCACGAAATTAACAATAAAAACAGACAAGCATACAATTTTTATTGTTAAAATATATGCTTTGATGTTGTTAAAAGAATCTTTTTTCGATTAAATTGTATTAAATAGATAATAATCTGCTATAACTAATGCTGCCATTGCTTCTACGATAGGAACAGCTCTAGGAACTACGCACGGATCATGCCTCCCTTTTCCTTGCATTTCCACTATATTTCCTTGTGCGTCTAACATTTCTTGCTTTTGCATAATTGTGGCCACTGGCTTGAATGCAACCCTAAAGTAAATGTCCATTCCGTTGCTTATTCCTCCTTGTATACCCCCCGAAAGATTGGATTGGGTAGTTCCATCTGGATTGTAAAGATCATTGTGCTCACTTCCTCTCATTTTTGCACCACAAAATCCGCTCCCATACTCAAAACCTTTTACGGCATTGATAGACAGCATGGCTTTTCCTAGTTCCGCATGCAGTTTGTCAAAAACAGGCTCGCCCAAACCAATCGGAACGTTTTGAATGACGCATGTAACAGTTCCTCCGACAGTATCTCCTTCTTTCCTAATTTCTCTGATGTAATCTTCCATCTTTTTCGCAGTAGCTTCATCTGGACAACGAACAGGGTTGGTTTCTGTTTTAGAAAAATCTAAGGCTTGGTAAGGCTTGTCAATAAAAATATCTCCTACAGACGAAACAAAAGCATTAATCTTAATATATGGAATGACTTGTTTTGCAATCGCACCTGCCACTACTCTGCTTGCCGTTTCTCTTGCTGAGCTTCTTCCCCCACCTCTGTAATCCCTGATTCCGTATTTTTTTTCATACACATAATCGGCATGACTGGGTCTATAATTGTCTTTTATATGAGAGTAATCGTCTGATTTCTGATTTGTATTGGGTATGATGAAACCTATCGGGGTTCCTGTAGTCTTTCCTTCAAAAATTCCAGAAAGAAACTGTACTTCGTCGTCTTCTTTTCGTTGTGTTACTATAGCAGATTGTCCAGGCTTCCTGCGTGACATCTCAAATTGGATGGCTTCAAAATCTAGTGTAATTCCGGGCGGGCATCCGTCAATTATGCCACCTAAGGCTTCTCCGTGCGATTCTCCGAAAGTCGTTACTCTAAATAAATTTCCAAAACTATTTCCTGCCATTTTTACTTTATTTTACAACAAATGTAGGGATTCTCACGGAGATTTAAACTTAATTAAATCATCACTATATGTTAACATTCTGGTAAGTATCTATTCATAGATGTTTTATTTATTTGCTAAACTTTAAAGCACAATACGTTGAAAAAAAGAATTGTTGATTTAGTAGTAATCTCAGATGTCCATCTGGGCACTTTTGGCTGCCATGCGAAAGAACTTCATAATTATCTTTGCACAATAAAGCCTAAAACATTAATCTTAAACGGCGACATAATCGATATCTGGCAATTCCGAAAATCTTATTTTCCGAAATCGCATTTAAAAGTAATCCGAAAAATTTTAGACTTCGCATCAAAAGGCACGCAAGTATATTATATCACTGGAAATCACGACGAGATGTTACGAAAGTTCAGTGATTCTAAAGTCGGTAATTTTTCGATTATTGACAAGCTTGTCCTTGATTTAGACGGACAGAAAGGATGGTTTTTTCATGGTGACATTTTTGACTCTTCTGTACAACATGCCAAATGGATTGCTAAACTTGGAGGCATTGGTTATGATTATCTTATTCTTCTTAATCGTTTCTTTAATTGGTGTTTAAAAAAAATGGGGAAAGAACCTTACTCTTTTTCTAAAAAAATAAAATCTGGTGTAAAGTCTGCGGTAAAATTTATTTCAGATTTTGAGACGGCTGCTATAGATCTGGCTATTGAAAACAAATATGATTATGTAATCTGTGGCCATATTCATGAGCCAAAAATTTTAAACCAGACTAATAAAAAAGGTAAGACCGTCTATCTAAATTCTGGCGACTGGGTCGAAAACTTAACAGCATTGGAATATAACAAGAAGCGCTGGAAACTCTACAGGTATTCCGAAAATGTAGAAATTGTTGAAGAAGACTATCTCGAAATGGAAACGAAATTAAGTGAAAAGCTGATTTCTGGCTTCATTTTTTCAAAATAAGGCAGAAAAAAGGCTTTCTATTTTTGTTTGGTTATCAGTATTTTACAAAAAAAATCATTTTTTTCTTGTTATAAAATTCACAATTTAACGTTTTTTGGCAATATTATTGCTACCTTGTATTAAACTCTAAATTAAAATTTTATGAAAAAACTGTTTTTATCGGCTTTTATGCTGGCTGGGATGGCATTTAGCGCACAGGCACAAGAAATTTCAAAAAACGCATTAGGTTTGCGTCTTGGTGACAATGATGGTTTTGGTGGTGAGATTTCTTATCAAAGAGGTTTATCTAGCAACAACCGTCTGGAAGTAGATTTAGGCTGGAGAGATAGCAATCACGTTGATGCTATTAAATTAACTGGGGTTTACCAATGGGTATGGAATATCGAAGGTGGTTTCAACTGGTATGCCGGCGTTGGTGGTGGTCTTGGTACTTGGAGCTACGATTATCGAGGAGCTGACGATAGCGGTACATTCTTCTTTGCTGCTGGTGACATTGGTATCGAATATAAATTCGACATTCCTTTGATGCTTTCTTTAGACTTCAGACCTGAACTTTATTTCAATCATGATGATTTCAGAGATGATAGCTTTGGACCAGATATCGCTTTAGGTATCCGATATACATTCTAAAAATACCTTTATTTATAAAAAGAAACATCCCGATAATTCGGGATGTTTTTTTATTGAAAGATAATTTCCTTGGTCGAATTGATCTTGACTATCGTATAAGGACTCGTAAAAGACATGGTGACAATATCGCCAGAGCCGGGCTTGGTTTCTTCTACGGCTACATATATCTTCCCTCCTTTTTCAGAAACATTTTTTACTTTGATGGCATAGCCGCCAGAACTTTTTTCTCCCATAAACAAGGCAACAATTCTTTCTTTTGAAAAGTCTACTTTAGGAACCTGAGGATCATTGACAGCTTCGTATAATTTTACCAACGAAGCATTGTCTTTTATAATTTCATAAGACTTCTCTGTTTTACCTTGATAAGCTGATTCGCTTAAAATCTGGTACAAAGCTGTAGAAGGATTTTTTTTACCATCAGCTACAGGTTTTTGGTCAGTTGTCTTTTTTGTGCTGTCACAAGAAAAAAGCAGGACAATAAACGGCACTAAAATTAATTTTTTCATATCATTTGTTTTTTAATGCCTTTTCGTAAATGGCTTCATACAAAGGCATGATGTTTAAAATATCAAACTGTTTTGCCACATTCAAGGCATTCTGTTTAAATTTACTCAATTCTTCGTCACTTTCCAAAATTGACAGGGCATTTTTTGCCATATCGTCTATATCTCCCACATTACTCAAATAACCTGAAACTCCGTTAAAGTTAACCTCTGGGAGTCCGCCAGAATTACTTGAAATGACAGGAACGCTACAGGCCATTGCTTCTAAAGCAGCAAGACCGAAGCTTTCTGTTTCTGAAGGAAGCAAGAATAAATCGGTATAGCAAAGAATCTTATCGATATCATTGCTGTTTCCAAAAAAGATAACTTTATCGCTAATTCCGAGTTGCTCGCATAGCATTTCTGCTTTTTCTTTTTCTGGACCTTCCCCTACCATCATCAGCTTGGCTGGAATTTTTTTCTGGATCTCGTTAAAGACTTTTACCACATCAGGAATTCTTTTTATTTCTCTAAAATTACTGATATGGGTTACAATTCGTTCGTCTTTGGAAGCCATCAATGCTCTTTGGCAAGGCGCATTTTCGTCTAATCTGTTCTTGTTGATTTCAATGAAATTTGGAATCACTTCAATTTCTTTCTTGATATCAAAAAGCTTATACGTTTCATCTTTGAGACTTTGAGACACGGATGTCACTATATCTGATTTATTGATGCTGAAAGTTACTGCCGGTTTGTAAAAAGGATGGTTTCCGACCAACGTAATATCAGTTCCATGGAGTGTCGTGACCATCGGGATTTTGATTCCTTCATGTTTCAACATCTGTTTGGCCATATATCCTGCATAAGCATGAGGAATGGCGTAATGTACATGGAGCAGCTCAATCTTATGGAGTTTGACCATATCGACAAGCTTGCTGGAAAGGGCTAGTTCATAAGGCTGGAAATGAAATAGCGGATATTCAGGAACATTAACTTCGTGATAATGGATATTCGGATTTAAAAGGGCCAGCCTCACAGGTTGGCTATACGTAATAAAGTGTATTTCGTGTCCTCTTCTGGCAAGTTCAAGGCCTAATTCTGTGGCTACTACACCGCTACCTCCAAAAGTCGGGTAACATACAATTGCAATTTTCATAATTAATCCTAAAATGAATAACGAAAGTACTCAAAAAAGTAAGGCAAAACTGAATTTCCCATAAAATTAACGCTTATACAATCTTTGAAAAAGCTAAGTTGTTTTTATAAAAATATAGCCTTAAATTAGGATAAAGTTTCCGTTAAATTCATGATTTTCACCAAATGACACGCAACCTAAAACAACTTATTGTATCCTAATGAAGTATATCTAGCTGATAGAAATTAGAATATGATTTTTAAAAGCAAGGTTTTGTTTTAGTTTTAATAAAAAAGCCAATCACAGTCTTCATGGATTGGCTTTTTTCATTTTTTATTTTCTAAATGCACTCTCATACATCTCGATCCATTTTTCCGGAGTGATTTTTCCGAGCAATTCAGCAATCAACTCATACGGAATTTGGTCCATTTTTTTGAAACGGATACAGCTTTTGCCCATGTCAAGCTTTTGTTTCGAATGTTTAGGATATTCGGCAACAAACCAATTGAGCAATTCTGGATCAGCATAGATTCCCATATGATACAAAGCTATAAAGTTTTTTTGGGAAGCTAGATTCAAGAAAGGCAATGGCATTTCTGGATTGCAATGATATCCATTAGGATAAATTGAAAACGGAACGTTGTAACAAAGCATGCCATAGTTCATACTTTCTTCAAATCCTTTTGGAAGTTTTTCAAGAATGCTATTTCGAAGTTTTCCGATAGCTTCTTTCCTATCATCAGGAAGGCTGTCTAAATATTCTTTTGGATTTTTGGCTGTTGACTGCATCTTCTAAAAAATTAAAATTTAATTCTCTATCGCATCATAGATTACTTTCTGGATATTTTCACGCACATTTTCTTTCGACAATGTATTAGGCGCGTTGGAGTCCGGATAGGTTCTGTTTGAAAGGAAAATATATACCAATTCATTTTCCGGATCAGCCCAAGCCATCGTACCTGTAAATCCGGTATGCCCAAAACTTGATTTCGAAGCACAGCCACATGTCGGACCTGTAGTTCCAGGTAATTGTTGCTTGTCAAATCCTAGTCCTCTCCTATTTCCTTCTTTGCAATAATAACAGGTATTAAAGGCATCAAAAGTAGCTGGAGTGAAAAACTGCACGCCGCCATAGTTTCCTTTTTGAAGATACATCTGCATCATTTTGGCGAGATCCATTGAGTTTGAAAAAATTCCGGCATGACCACCGACACCGTCCTGCATGGCCGCAGCCATATCATGCACATAACCTTGGATCGTCTGGTATCTGAAATAATTATCTACTTCTGTAGGTGGAATGATACTCATGTCAAATTTCCTCAAAGGATTATAAGTCGTATTATTAGCGCCAAGTTTTTTATAAAAATTTTCTTCAGAGAGCACATCTAGCTTTTTTCCAGTTTCTTTTTCAAGATATTCTTTTAGGATTATAAATGTAAAATCGCTGTATTTGTATTCTTTTTTAGGCAAGAGCTTACTCTCGGCTATTTTCTTTATGATCGTATCTTCGTAATCGTTTCTCAAGAATAAATTTTCTGCTACTTGCATTGAAAATTCAGGAGTTAATGTATTCTTATAATATTTTTCGCTTGGTTTTTTGTCAGCATTCAGAGTAGCTTGATAAAATGGAATCCAAGCTTGTAGCCTGGCATAATGCGATAGCAGTTCCTTAAACGTGATGTTCTTTTTATCGGTATCTGCAAACACAGGAAGCATCGTCCCCAATTTTGTCTCTAAAGTGATTTTTTTCTGGTCGTATAATTGCATGACATCAGGCAGAGTAGAAACCATTTTTGTTAAAGAAGCCACATCATATAAGTCTGAATTTTTGACTTTCACTTCGTTTTTATAATCGTGATATCCGTATGATTTCTGGTAGACAACTTTTCCTTTTCTGGCTACTAAAACTTGTATTCCAGGTGTCATCTGCCTTTCGATCGCATTATTGGCAATACGGTCGATTTTTTCCAATGCTTTTGAATTCATGCCTACATTTTCAGCGATTGTAAATCCAAGTCGGTTGAGTTTTTTTGTTTTTAAGCCATCATTCACCTTAAAGTTAGTGCCGATAGAAACCGGAAGTTTTCCTTTTGATTCGATAGCACCAAAAATAAGCTGCGCGGAAACATTCTGCGCTACATCGCTGTTTTGGTACGAAACAACTAAACCTTCGATATCAGTAAAAGAATTAATCGGCAAAAGCGAATAAGGCTTCGTGAAAATATCTAAAATGACCTTATTATTTTTAGAAATCTCTTGTATCTTGACAAGCTCATCTACCGTAAAATCGTGCTTTTTCCAAGCACCATCTGCCTTATGATATCCGATTATGACAGTGGTGTAATTTTTCAGCTCATTCATCAAAAGATGCAAGCTATCGTTAGAAACTTCTGTCACTTCAGTATATTGCTTCAACGTGTTTAGGAAAGAAGAATTGGTATCGTCTCCTAATTTTACGTAAGCTATCTTTTCGTTTTCAACATCCTTGATCGGAAGGATTTCGTTTTCGTTTTTTAATACCGTAACAGCATTTTCATACAATTGATATTGCAATGCCTGTGCTTCCGCATTATTTAAATCATCATATAAATATGGAATTTCGATTGGTTTATAATTGTTCAGTCCTGCCATATATTTATATCGCAATATCTTTTTTACGGAATACTCCAATCTTTTTTCAGAAATAACCGTATCCTGAATAGCAACACAGATTTTTTCCAAAGCCAACGGAACATTTTCAGCAAAAAGCAAAATATCGTTTCCTGCTAAAAAAGCTTCCAAATCGATATCGCCTGGCTGTTTGAAATTCGTTGCTCCTTTCATATTCAAGGCATCAGTGAAAATAAGTCCTTTGAAATGAAGCTCATTTTGGAGCACGTTGGTAACTACATTATAGGAAAGCGATGTCGGATAATTTTCTCTAGGTTCCAAGCTCGGAACGTTCAAATGCGCTACCATAACGCTCGCCAACCCTTCCCTGAACAATCGTTTGTACGGATAGAACTCAACATCATTTATTCTTTGTTTTGAAAAGTTAACCATCGGAAGCGTATGGTGCGAATCGGTTTCCGTGTCACCATGTCCTGGGAAATGTTTTCCTGTTGCAAAAACGCCTTGATTTTGAATACCTTTCATTAAGGCAAGTGCTCTCTCAGTAACGTTCATCTTGTCTTCGCCAAAAGAACGGTTTCCGATAATTGGGTTTTTGGGATTGGTATTGATGTCTAGAACAGGTGCAAAATTGAACTGTATTCCCATCCTTCTGCTTTGCAGTCCGTATTTTTCGCCTACCTTTTCAATCAGCTTCATGTCTTGGATCGCACCAAGCGTCATGTTCCAAGGATAACGTATCACAGAATCCAAACGCATTGCTAGTCCCCATTCGGCATCAATTCCGACAAAAAGCGGCACTTTCGATTTGGACTGGAAACGGTTGGTAAGTTTTGCCTGGCGTACTGGTCCGCCTTGGAAGAAAATCACGCCACCAATGTGTTGTTCTCTTATGAGTTTGTCAATAGCATTCGTGTGTACGCTATCTTTATTGGAATAGGCTGCCACCATAAAAAGCTGCCCTATTCTTTCCTGCATCGTCATTTTATTATAGATGCTGTCGACCCAGATTATTTCTTTGGTTCTGTCTAAATTTAATTTAGGTTCATGGAGCTGTGAAAATGCAATCTGACTGAAGAACAGTAAGGCAATAATAAAATATCTCATTCAAAAAAAGTTTGTTTTTAGAAAAAACGGCTATGCCAGCTTTCATGTGCTGGAACTTCCCAATATTCATGCCATTCCCCTACAGTATTAACGAGATTATTAAAAACAATTGTATTTGCAGAAACTGCTTTTTCTTTAGCCATTTTTTTAAATTCGACCAAAGGTTTGTGTGCAATGTGTTCGCCAAGCTTGAACGTGACGTTCATCTTATCCAGCAAATCAACATTGTATTTTTTTTCTAATTCTTGTATGAATTGTACTGAACTATCAATAGAACAGCCTGTTGCTGATTGAACTTCTTGGTTCACAGCCAATATGATGAATCGATTGTAACGCAACTGATAAGAAGCTTCTAGGCCCGTTCCGTGAGCCGCCCAGCTTTCAACAAAAGCTTTTACGTCAGATTCAATTTCAGCCATCTCATCATCTGAAAATTTTCTGTTTGATTGGTAAATCCAGATTCGTGATTCGTCTGGCAAATTTTCAAAAGGAATGTACATAATTATATTTTTTTTATGCCTTGGATTACTTTGTAATATCTGAAATCCTTGGCTTTTACGTCGTAAAATTCTTGTTCCCAGTAATCCACGGAAACTTTATCGTTTTTCTTTAATTTGTTTTCGATCAGAAGATTGGAGTCTTCAAAAAATGTCAGCATCAACATCGTATGGTTTCTTCCTGAATTATCCTTGATTACTACTGTAAGGAATTGCTCAGGCTTTATTTCCACGATACGCCCTTCAACAGTCGAATGTTCTTGTTCTACTTCTGTAGAATCTATCTCAGACATGCCCATTTCTGCCAGCGACATCAATACATCCGGACAAATTCCGGCCATTTTCATTCCTACATCGCCACCGAGTTTTTCCATAGCACCGTCAGCTTCCATCACATTTCCGTATTTTGCTGTCACTTCTTTCTCGTGATTTGAAAAGCTTGAGATAATGCACAATCCCAATTCCATCTGCATTTTTTGCGAATCGGCTCCTTTTAGCGTTTCTTTTTTACCGCCTGCACAAGAGCAAACTTCTTTGGCCATTATATCAAGGATATCTTGACTTTGGGCATTACTGAAAAATAATGCAAATGCAAATACGAGTAGTGATTTCTTCATAATGTAATTGGGTTTATGACTTACAGATCTTTAGCGTTTGCGATTAATTCCGCTATATCCATAACTTTAACTTCGGCTTCTTTTTCTTTATTTTTGACACCATCCGTAAGCATTGTATTGCAGAACGGACAACCAGCAGCGATAATTTGCGGAGCGGTTTCAAGAGCATCTTCGGTTCGTTCGATATTGACTTCTTTATTTCCTGGCTCGGCATCTTTAAACATCTGGGCGCCTCCTGCTCCGCAGCACAAGCCATTGGCTTTGGAACGTTTCATTTCGACAAGCTCAACATCAAGCTTTTCGATCAATTCGCGTGGTGCTTCGTAGATTTTATTGGCTCTTCCAAGATAGCAAGGATCGTGGAACGTAATTCTTTTTCCCTTGAACTGTCCACCCTCAATCGTCAGCCTTCCTTCATCCAAAAGGGATTTTAAAAATTGCGTATGATGAACTACTTCGTAAGTTCCTCCTAATTCAGGGTATTCGTTTTTCAACGTATTAAAGCAGTGCGGACAGGCCGTTACTATTTTTTTAGCTTCGTAAGCGTTCAAAACTTCAATATTCATCATGGCCTGCATCTGAAACAGAAATTCGTTTCCGGCTCTTTTAGCAGGATCACCTGTACAGCTTTCTTCTGTTCCGAGAACTGCAAAGGAAACTTCGGCCCTGTTTAGTATTCTAACAAAAGCTTTGGTAATTTTTTTTGCTCTATCGTCAAAGCTTCCGGCACAGCCTACCCAGAAAAGAACTTCTGGCTGTTTTCCTTGAGCTAACATTTCGGCCATTGTAGGCACTGATAAAACTTCTGACATATATTTTATTGTTAGATTGTTAGATTGGCAGGCGTTAAATTCGCCTAAAAATCAAATAACCAAATTTATTCGTGTTGTCCGTCATCAAAAACTTGTATGGTCACTTCTTTGTCCACCAAGTCTGTAAATTTTCCTCTATAGCGGGTAGCTTTAACCAAATGATTGTCTATCCAATGGTAGTTTCCACCACGAGGTTTTCCCATTACCATTCCGTGATATTTAAAGCCGTGTATTTTTAGCCATTGCTCCGTCACTTCGCGATGTGCTTCGGTTCTTGACGTAAAAAAGAAAATAATATGACCTTCGTCATACCATCTGTTTAATGTAGCAAGCGCATCAGGATACACTTCAGCAGTCAGCATTCTTTCGGGTTGTTCGTTTGGAATATCGTCGCAGATGGTTCCGTCAATATCAATAAGGTAGTTTTTAATTCCTTCAGGCAATATTGGGCTGATTTGCTCTCCGTCTTGAGTAGCTGCTACTAAGTTTTTATCGATATCTTCAGTCTTCATATTATTCTAAATTCTAGTTTGATGTATTGCCTGCTAGTTGCAAGGGCGGAAGTCTTATTGTTTTTCAAGAAGACCAATTCAGAAATGCCTTCTCTTAGTTTTCGTTTTTCCAGTTCAATCGGTCTTGCTGACTGTATTGCCATGGCGCTCCGTTGTTCTCTACGTTTGTCATCATCGCATTCAACGACATCGGCGCAGCACTTTGTTCCATGACCAAGTAACGTCTCATGTCCATAATAATTGAAAGCGGACTGATATTTACTGGACATTCTTCAACGCAGGCGTTACAGCTTGTACAAGCCCATAGCTCTTCTGGAGTAATATAATCGTTTAGTAAAGTCTTATTATCTGGAATAAAAACGCCTTTATTGGCGTCGATATTTCTTCCTACTTCTTCCATCCTGTCGCGCGTATCCATCATTATTTTTCTAGGCGACAGTTTCTTTCCTGTAATATTTGCAGGGCATGAAGACGTACAACGACCGCATTCTGTACACGTATAGGCATTAAGCAATTGAACCCAGTTCAAATCTTGTACATCGCTGGCTCCAAATTTTGTAGGAGCTGCATCAGCATCAGCGGGCGGTGCTGCAAATGGATCGGCATTAGGATCCATCATCAGTTTTACTTCTTTTGTTACCGATTCAAGGTTGTTGAATTTCCCAAGAGGATTTAGGTCTGCAAAATAGGTGTTTGGAAAAGCCAAAAGAATGTGCAAGTGTTTTGAGAAGTACAGGTAGTTCATGAAAATCAAAATTCCTGTAATATGCGTCCACCAAAAAACTCGCTCCAGAATGATAAGCGTACCTGTTTGCATACCGCTGAATATCGGTGCTATAAATTGGCTTATCGGGAAAGCTCCAGCTTTTATAAAATGTGGCGCTCCTTTTTCTTGTAAAGCCAAGTCAGATGCATTCATCAACAAGAAAAGAGCCATCAAGGCTATTTCAAAATAAAGGATATAATTGGCATCGCCTTTTGGCCATCCTTTCAAATCATTATGAACAAATCTCTTAAGCTTGATAATGTTTCTTCGTATCAAAAACGTAATGACCGCAAATAGAACCAATATGGCCAATATCTCAAAAGAACCAATCAACACATCGTATGCAGTACCCATAAAAGCAAAGACACGGTGCGTACCAAAAAGTCCGTCGATAATGATTTCTAATAATTCTATATTGATGATTACGAATCCAATATAGACAATAATATGAAGTATTCCTGCAATAGGACGTTTTACCATTTTAGATTGGCCCAAAGCTATTCGGACCATGTTGGCCCAGCGTTCGCTTTTATTGTCAGAACGATCTACATCCTGACCTAATTTGATATTGCGAACAAGCTTTTTTACGTTTGATATGAAATATCCAAAACCAAGACCCAGTAAAACTGCAAATAATATATTATCTATATAGCCCATGAGCTTTCTTAATTTTTAATAGTATCTTTTACCTTTTTAGGCTCTACATAAGGTGTTGCTTTTTTTCCAAAAACAGAAAAATGCACATAACGCTTAGGATTGTTTTTCAAATCGGCTAGCAACTGTTTCAATTCCAATGACGCGCCTTCAAGATTTTTATACATTCCTTCGTCTTTAAGCAGTTTTCCTAAAGAACCTTTTCCAGCTTGCACATCGTTGATAATATTGTCAACATTCGCCAATGATTTTTCTAGTTTTTTCACGGCTTGGCCTAAGTTAGCCTGTGCCAAAGAATCAGATAGCTTCGAAAAGTTTGCCGACGTATGGTCTAAATTAGCAAACGTACCATCAATTTTTGTCTTGTTATCCGCAATTAATGAATTGATTCCTTTGGCCGCTTGGCTGAATTCTTTCATTGTTGAAGCTAATTCCGCAATAGAAGCTTGTAAATTTTCTTGTGTCTTTTTATCAAATATGTTGTTGATGCTTACCAGCAAGCTGTCAGCCGACACAACCGTTTTCTCTACTTTTGTCTGAAGCGGTGAAAGCTTGTCGCCTAAAGACGAAAGCATTCCCGGTTTTATGTTTGTAGATAACGTCTGTCCGTCTTCTGCTTCTGAAGGATCTTTGAAATTTGGAATGATGGCGATATTTTTTCCGCCAATAAAACTTGGTTCATAGATCGTAGCAATGCTAGATTTCGATATCGGAAAATCAGTCTTCACTTGAATTTCTACAAGAAGTTTTCCGTTATCGCTCAACGTTATACTATTCACCTTGCCCACGGCAAGACCGTTGATTGTTACGGGAGCTGAAGGAGCCAGTCCTTCTACTTCATCGTATACGGCGTAAAATGTCTTATAATCGTTAAAAAGATCTCTTCCTTTTAAAAAACTATATCCCCAAATAAATAATAATATTGAGGAAATTACTAAAATGGCTGTTTTGACTTCTCTAGATATTTTCAAAGCTTTGGTGTTTTTAAACAAATTTAAATTAAATATTTCAAATGCATTCCAAAAAGCTATTTTAATGCTTCTTGTATGCTGATTTTTTTGCCATTCTTAAAGGCAATAAGATAGGATGAAGTAAATCCTTTTGCTTTGGCATCTTGTACCAGCTGTTTTGCTTTCTCATAATCGCTGGTTTCGCCATACATGTATTTGTAAAGATTTCCTTCCGAAATCATAGAAATATTATCCAATCCTTTAAAGTTGCTCGGAACTAAGTCCAGTTTGGTACCGCTTGCCGATATCTGCACTTTGAAAATAACTCCTTTAGAATCATTTTTTGTTTCTGTGCTAACCGTCGGAGTTTTTACTTCTGGTTTCTTTGTGTCTGGAACTTTCGCCACTGGAGCTTTAGCGCTGTCTTTCTTAACAGGCGTAACAACTTCTTTCGGTCTTTCAACTCTCAAAGCTTCTTTGTCAATCTTGTTTTCTACAGACGTACCTCCGTAATATTCTTTTTTATAGCCCATGATGGCATCTGCTATCGCTTTTGCAATTTCGTTTTGTCCTTCTTCCGAATTCAAATACTGCCCTTCTGTCTTATTAGATAAAAAGCCCATCTCAATCAAGATGCTTGGCATTGAGGTCTTGTGCAATACCATGAATGGCGCTTGCTTAACGCCTCGGCTTTTACGGCTCAACTGCTGGGTAAAATTATCTTGTATCTTGCTGGCTACAGCAATACTGTGATCTAAGTGTTCTTCTTGAATGAGCGTAATCCCGATCAAAGATTCTGGCGATTTCGGGTCATAACCTGCGTATTTTACCTTATAGTCCGCTTCAAGCGTAATTACTTCGTTCTCATTTTTGGCGACTTCAAGATTCGATTTTACTTTAGTAAGACCCATAACATAGGTCTCGGTACCGAAAGCTTCAGAATTTGGATTGGAATTGCAATGCACCGAAACAAACAAATCGGCATTCGCTCTGTTGGCAATATTAGCACGTTCTACCAGTTCAATAAATACATCTGTACTTCTAGTGAAAACTACGTCTACATTAGGTTGCTTATCCAGCAGCCTGCCTACTTTTAAGACAACTGCCAACGCTATGTTCTTTTCAACAAAATTATTCTTTACGGCTCCAAAATCTTTTGCACCATGACCAGCATCAAGAACTACTTTAAATTTTTCACCGGATTGACCAAAAGCGGTAAAAGATACAATACAGGCTAATAAGGCGAACGAACGTTTGAATTTCTTATGGATGTACATATTTCGCTAAAGTTAATTTTAATAAAAATGCTATGGTTATAATTTTGATATTTCCTTATTTTTGATGAAAAATATATGTAAGTTTGGCACGTCAAAAATTAAGCCATATTTTTACAAAAATAGTATTTAAACCTTTGCGCACAAACTTATTTCATATCGTTTTATCAGCAATTTTCCTAACATTAGGAAGTGCAGAAGCATATTCACAAGAAGGGAAAAACAAAACCACGACAATACCCGCTGAAAAACAGCCTTCTACAAAAAAAGACTCTACAAAAGTCAGCCTTTCCGAAATTATAAAACCAGCCGATTCTACTGCCCAAGATACGCTAAAACCCAAGAAAACCTTCCTCGAAAGCAAAGTAAAACGCAAGGCGGTGGATTATGAAAAAATGGACCAGAAGAAAAAACTTCTTACTCTTTATAACCAAGCGGAACTTTATTACCAAGATTTTGAGCTCAAGGCAGGAATTATCGTCATGGACTATGAAAAGAATGAAGTTTATGCCGGAAGGATTAAAGATTCGCTCGGAAATTATACGCAACGTCCTGTTTTTAAGCAAGGAAGCAATGTTATCGAACCTGATTCGATCCGCTTTAACACGGTAACGAAAAAAGCTTTGGTATGGAATTCCAGGTCTACTCAAGGCGAATTGAATATCAAGGGAGAGATTACGAAAAAAGAAAACGATTCTGTTTATTTCATCAAAAACGCAAGAATCACCACCTCAAAAAATATTGACGATCCTGAATATTATTTTTTAGCTCGAAAATTAAAGCTCGTACCCGGAAAAAAAGTCGTTGTGGGATTGACCAACATGGTTATTGCGGACGTACCGACTCCTTTGGGAATTCCTTTTGCTTTTTTTCCAATGTCAAACAAAGGAACTTCAGGATTGATACTTCCCTCGCCTAACGACTCGAACAGACAAGGGTTTTCATTACAAAACGGAGGAATCTATCTCGCGCTCTCGGACAATTATGATTTAGCGGTCATGGGCGACTACTATACGAACGGAAGTTATGCGATGCGTTTTGAGTCAAGCTACGCCAAACGATACAAGTTTCGCGGCAACCTGAACGTACGTTTTGAAAACCAGATCGAGAGTGAACGAGGCTTTCCGGATTATGCCAAGACGACGCAGTACAACATCCAGTGGTCGCATACACAAGATGCTAAATCCAATCCAAATTCGAGATTCTCGGCTTCTGTCAACTTGGGAAGCAGTAAATACTACCAGCAATCTTTAAACCAGTCTAACGTTGGTTCTGCCTTGAATAATACGCTGAGTTCTTCTGTTTCTTTTTCAAAGACTTTTAATACGGTGCCGCAGGTGAATATGTCGATTACTGCTACCCACTCTCAAAATACGCAGACTGAAACCATCAACATGACCCTTCCTACATTCCAAGGAAGCGTTGACAGGATTTTTCCTTTTGCTTCAGAAGATGAAATCAAGAAAGGCTTTATAAAAAACATCAACTTTCAATACAACCTAAACGCCCAAAACCAGATTACGACTAAAGATTCGTTGTTTTTCAAGCCTCAGATGTTTAGAGATGCTAGAGTTGGTTTCCAGCACTCTATTCCGATCAGTACCAACTTCAAGATTTTCAAGTATTTCAGCGTTTCTGCGGGAGGAAATTACAACGAAGTATGGTATATGAAAACCATCGAAAAACGATTCAATGAAGCTACGCAAAAAGTCGATAATGTTGATATCAGAGGATTTGACGCTTTCAGAACCTATAACTTCTCTTCCAGCATCGGTACGACAATTTACGGTACATTCAATTTTGGAGAGAAAAAGAAGATACAGGCCATCCGTCACGTCATGAGACCGTCTGTTTCTTACAGCTACACGCCTAGCTTTGCTAAATATTACGATACTTACGATCCCGACGGAAGCGGTACAATGCTAAAAGAATATACCCGTTTTGAAGGCGGAATTTATGGAGCACCAGGCAAAGGTGTTTCGAACAACATCGGATTCAGCTTGAGCAATACTTTTGAAGCGAAGGTGACTGACAAAGACAGTACTAAGACTGAGCCTAAAAAAGTAATGTTGCTTAACAATTTGAACTTCTCGACTTCTTACGACATGACGGCAGATTCGCTTAAACTGGCTCCTTTGAGAGTAAGTGGCGGAACAACATTGCTTGAAGATAAAATGAATGTCAACTTTGCAGCAACGCTTGATCCTTATGCGCTGGATAATGCCAACAGAAGAATCGACATGTTCAACATTGACAACGGAGGAAGTTTATTCCGTTTATCAAGTGCCAACATCACGATTAATTATTCTTTCTCGAGCAAAGATGGCACCGATGAAAACGACCGTTCTGATCCTTTGAAAAACCAAGGATTGAGAAATGGAGGTCGCGAAGATGATTTGTTTGGAACTGCAAGGGATTTAGGCGACAGCAGGCAGAGCCAGTTTAATGATGAAGACACCGAAAAGGCCGAAAAAAGAACGACTTTTTATAAGGCCCTGCTCCCGTGGGACCTGCGCCTCGCCTACTCGCTGACCTATAGCAATTCGACCCGACAGAACGAAATAACCAACAATTCCCTGATGGTTTCTGGAAATATTGACCTGACGCCGCGATGGAAAGTCGGGATTTCTACAGGATACGATTTCGTGCAGGATGGAGTCACGTTCACCCAGCTTCGTTTCGAAAGAGATCTGTTAAGCTGGAGGATGGATTTCAACTGGATTCCGATTGGAGATTATACTTCTTGGGGATTCTTTATCGGAATCAAGTCGTCTGTATTGAGCGATATCAAATGGGACAAGAGAAAACAACCGGATAAAAGACTTCGTTAATTCAATCGTATATGAAAAAAATAATTTTTACAGAAAAAGCTCCAGCTCCAATAGGGCCATACAATCAGGCTGTATCTTTCGGAAATATGCTTTTTACGTCTGGACAGATTGCTATCAATCCTGAAACAGGCGACTTGGTACTCGACGACATCGAGACAGAAACCAAACAAGTAATGGAGAACATGAAAGCCGTTCTTGAAGAAGCCGGAATGACCTTTGAAAACGTAATAAAAACTTCTATTTTTATTATGGACATGAACAATTTCGCAAAAATAAATACTGTTTACGGAAGCTATTTTGATGAAAAGACAGCGCCTGCCAGAGAAACTGTGCAGGTAGCCGGATTACCAAAAGGCGTGAATGTCGAGATTTCGATGATAGCGATGAAATAAATAGCGCTGGTTTAAAATAACAAAAAGGCTCAATAATTATTGAGCCTTTTTTAATGTCGGTATAAAACCAAAACTTAGTTAATCCTGTGGTATTCTATCAGTCCGTCAATCGGTCTTCTTAAAACATTTCCTATTTTCAAACCGTTCTTTTCCAAGACAAGCTTTAATTCGTCTTTCAGGTAGAAAGCGATGGAGCCTACAAAATGAATCGGAACTTCATGGCAGTCTTCAAACTGCGTAATATAGTTGTCTACAAAAGTCTGCATGGCCTCAAAAACCAATTGCTGGATAAATTCTTCATCCTTGTGTTGGATCAGGAATTTCGCAAAGGTTGCTAGATAAGCGTTCGGATTGGCCTGCTTATAAAGATGGTTCTTGATTACGTCGGCATCCAAATCATATTCTTTTTCAAAAAGAGAAGCGAGTTTTTTCGGCATCTTGCCAAAATAATAAGCGCGAATCAAGTCTCTTCCAAAGCGGTTACCGCTACAATCGTCCATGGCAATATAGCCAAGCGACTGCACTTTTTGGTGCAATTCTTCTCCATCAAAATAGCTGCAGTTTGAACCTGTACCTAAGATGGAGATGATTGATCTTTCGTTGGTCGGATTGGTCGCATAGGCCGCCGCATATGTATCTTCTTTAACAGATACTTCCGCGTTTGGGAAAAACTCCCTGAAAGTCTCAGAAAGCGAATTTTTCATTCTGTCAGTTCCGCATCCTGCTCCATAGAAAAAAAGGTGCGTGACTGCTTTTCTATTGTGATAGATATCGAAACGGTCTTCCAAACGCTCGATAACTTCTTTTTTGTCTAAAACTTCAGGATTCAATCCTAAAGATTGCGTGGTGAACAACTTGTTTCCATTATCATCTAATGCAATCCAATCTGCTTTTGTTGAGCCACTGTCTACTAATAATTTCATTTATGGTCGTTAGTTAATTTCGTATTATGGGCAGAAATAAGAACACCTTTCTCTCTTATTTCCGATTCCGAATTTTAAACAAATCTTGCGCTATATACAGTTCGATTCTGAAACTAAAATACGGAAAAAATAGTTGGCATAAATCGGTATTGATTTGTTGCCGAAAAAATAAAAAAGTCCCGCCAAATTAATGACGGGACAATTCAATTATTAATTACAGTTGCGCGATATGTACAGATAGGTCAATCAATTTGCTTGAGTATCCGTATTCGTTGTCGTACCAAGAAACAATTTTAAAGAAAGTTGAGTTTAGTCCGATTCCAGCCTTAGCATCAACGATAGAAGTGCGAGAATCAGAGATAAAATCTTGAGAAACCACATCATCTTCAGTATATCCGATAATGTTTTTATAGTCTGTTTCAGAAGCATTTTTCAATACTTTCATTATTTCTTCGTAAGTAGTTTCTTTTTGAAGTTTTACAGTCAAATCCACAACAGAAACGTCTGCGTTTGGAACACGCATCGACATACCTGTTAATTTTCCATTCAATTCTGGAATTACTTTTCCTACTGCTTTTGCAGCACCTGTTGAAGCTGGAATAATATTTAAAAGGGCAGCTCTTCCGCCACGGAAATCTTTGCGAGAAGGTCCGTCAACTGTCAATTGCGTTGCAGTCGTAGCGTGGATAGTTGTCATCAAACCTTCAACGATTCCGAAGTTGTCATTGATAACTTTTGCCAATGGCGCCAAACAGTTGGTCGTACAAGACGCATTTGATACAATCGTGTCAGATGCTGTTGCTTTGGTATGGTTCACGCCCATCACGAACATTGGAGCGTCTGCCGAAGGAGCCGAGATCACTACTTTTTTAGCGCCTCCTTTGATGTGGGCATTGGCTGTTTCAAGAGTCGTGAAGATTCCTGTACATTCTGCTACTACATCCACTCCTACTTCGTCCCATTTTAATGTCGATGGGTCTTTTTCTGCTGTAACACGAATTTGTCTGTCGTTTACGAAAAGCTTTCCGTCTTTCACTTCTACCTTTCCTGCAAAACGGCCGTGTACTGAATCATATTTTAAAAGGTAAGCCAAATGCTCAACATCTAATAAATCGTTGATGGCTACTACTTCTACATTATCTCTATTGAAGGTTTCTCTAAAAACGATTCTACCAATTCTACCGAAACCGTTTATTCCTAATTTTACTTTTGACATTTTTTTGCTTGCTTAGGGCTTCAAGCTTGCGCTTTTAGCCGATTATGTAATTTGTTTATTTTGCTTGTTTGAAAAGAAATACACTGCCAGATGTATTTCAAAGAAGGGAATTATTATGTTGTCATGATGTCTGACACTCTCAATAATTCTCTGTCGATTTGCGAATGTCCTTTGATAGCTTGTTCTAAAGGAGTCAGTTCGATCTTGTCGTTTAGTAGTCCGACCATATAGTTGCTTTTTCCATCCAAGATAGATTCTACAGCTTTTACGCCCAGACGACTTGCCAAGACACGGTCGAAACAAGAAGGAGCGCCTCCACGTTGCATGTGTCCTAACACAGAAACACGCACATCGTATTCTGGCATATTTTCTTCCACGTAATCTTTTAGCTCGAAAACATTCTTGCCAATCTTATCGCCTTCTGCGATGACTACGATACTTGAAGATTTTCCTGATAATTTACTTTTGCGAAGTGATTCCAATAGCCTTTCTAATCCTAAATCCTCTTCCGGAATAAGGATTTCTTCTGCTCCTGCACCGATACCTGCATTCAAGGCAATATGCCCAGCATCACGCCCCATAACCTCTACAAAGAACAGTCGGTTGTGCGAGCTCGCCGTATCTCTAATCTTATCGATTACTTCTACGACCGTATTCAAAGCCGTGTCATAGCCTAATGTATGAGTAGTTCCGAATATATCATTGTCGATAGTTCCAGGAATTCCGATGACAGGGAAACCGTATTCTTTATTAAAAACAAGGCCACCAGTGAAACTTCCATCACCGCCGATAACCACCAAAGCTTCCACTCCAGCGTCAACCAAGTTGGCATGGGCTTTCTTTCTGCCTTCTTCGGTCATGAACTCTTTCGAGCGGGCTGACTTTAAGATCGTTCCTCCTTTGTTAATGATATTGTTTACGCTACGAGGTCCCATTTCCTTAAAATCGCCTTCAATCATTCCTTGGTATCCTCTGTAAATCCCGACGCATTCAATATTATGATAGGCACAGGTTCTGACTACAGAACGAATTGCGGCATTCATTCCAGGGGAATCTCCTCCAGAAGTCAGCACGCCGATTTTTTTTATTGTTTTTGACATTTATTTGCTATTAATAATGTAAAATTAGCAAACATATATTACTTTAAAGGTAGGGTTTTTAATAATTTAGGAAACAATTAGAATTTCAATCGATTTCGTTGATAAGTTTTTATTTCCATCTCCTAGAAGTTGATAATTTTTGTAAATTAAAGGAAAAATTGGAGCACATTTATTCCGATTCTGGAACTTTTTGCTGTTCCGTTTTTGGATTTTCGGTCTTTTTTCTTCTGTCCTGAGTCCATTGAATAAAGTCTGGCGATAGGTCAGAATCCGGAACATGATCGGCAGCATTTTCTTTTTCTTCTTTGGTCTTGATATTGAAAATCTTATACCACAGTTCTTTTAAGGTATCAAAATCGACTTCGTAGGAAACTCCAAGCCCTTGCGTATAGCCGATGCCTTCCCCTATATAGTTGATGTCGTTTTCACGATTGAATACCCTCAAGTTTAAAGTTCCGTCTTCGTTTACTCTATATTTTACTTCGACGTTACCTACAATAACCGACTGGTTTACCCCACCTACGGGAACTCCGACTTTTCCATCTATAGAAATTCGTTCGTTAATCTGTGTCGTGATTGCAATTCCGAATTGGCTGCTGGTTTCGGCAGTCGGCGTTCTATCTGCCATCTGATAATCCAGAGCTACTGTAAACTTACCGTCTTCGTCTTGGAAAAGGTCATTGAACAATCCGCTCGCTCTTTCGAATAAGCTTCCATAAACTGCGCTTCCTGCATTTTCAGAACTCAAAAAATTACCCGTACCCAAAAGCGAAAGCGCTTGGTTGACACGCGTATCTTTATCGTCAAGCTTTACTTGCAATTCCGATTTCAATACCGAGCTTACCGTTGGAAAATTAATGGTAAAATCGGGCTCAGGATTCATCAAGTTGCCTGTAAGTCCGATTACGACTTCTACTGGTACTTTTCTGTTGAATGAAGCATTATCTTGCAAAACGGCTGGGTTTGCCTGCGTCTTATAAATTGCGTCGATATTCAGACGGGCACGAAGCGGATCTCCGTCCCAAGAAATAGAACTTCCTTTCTTCACCAAGAATTTTTTATCAATGATACCACCGTATTTGAAGTTGTATTCTCCTTCCCTCACTTGATAATCGCCCCACATATTGAATTTTCCGAGAGTACTAATTTCCAGCCTCATAGTTCCGTCACCTTTGCCTTTCAGCGCATGTCCTGTATTTCTATCGATGATAATCTCTATTTCTGCTTCAGGCGTGATCTTCAAGTCGAATTGCAGCTCAAGACCCGAATTATTCACGACCTGTTCGACTATACCATTTTCTTGATTGTATTTTTCTTTCGGACTCAAGAACTTTATGAAAGTATTATTGCCCACACCTGATGCGCTATTGATCGGAATCTTGATTGCAGTTCCTTGTTTGGATTCTGCATCAACCGTAATCAGCAATCCGTTTGTAGGGCCTTTTATAGAAGCTGTTCCGGCGATAAAGGCTGTACCGAAATACATGGCATCATCGGAATCTTTCGTATCCAAAGCCAATAATCTATCCGACTTTATGTTGAGATCTAGCACCCATTTTTTGAAATTTTGGTGTTTGATGCTTCCCGTCAGATAACCTTTTGTATTGTATTTGGTGTCGGTCATTCTTGCATCGTTAAAACGAAATTGGTTTTCCGTCAAGTCAACGATCGAACGTTCGTCAAACTCATAGTCGACGTTAAGGTATGGCACTTTCAGTCCAACTTCGTCTAAGAATAGCCTTCCATTAATCTGTGGATCTTTCAAGGTTCCTGCAAAATTGGCATTCCCTGAAGCAAATCCTCGAATTCTTGAAATAACATTTCCGCCTAGCGGACTCAATGCTCCAAGGTTAAATCTGTTAAACTTAAAATCTAGATCAAAAAGCGTCTGCTTGTTCAATATGCCGATATCTCCAGTTATTATAAAGTTTTCTACGTCGTTGTTTTGCAATACTGAGTTGACGCTGAAACGATTCAGGTTTTCATTTCCTTGTATCTTCACAGACAGGTCACCCAAGGCGATTTCATTGACATGCAGACTGTCGATTGTAATTGTTGATGTAGGCTGGTAGACTGTTTTGTTTTGCCTAAAGTCGATTTCTCCATTCAGGTTTCCTTCTACCCGAAGGCTGTCCATAGAGGGCAATAACTTACCTAAACTGACATCATTAAAGCTAAGCTTGATATCTTTATAGGTACTATCTCGCATAATACCTTCTAGCTCAATTCGCTGGTTGTTGTGCGTCATCAAAATGTTTTCAATAGAGAAATTTTTAAACTTCTTATCAAATACAATCTTGTTGTCGTTTGCATCATTTTCGTTCAAGAACCACATATAGTCCTTGATATTTACTTCCGACTTTTTGATACCGACAACGTTGTTGTTCTTTTCGTCAATCGTATGGTAGACGTTCAGATTAAAAAAGTCCTTGCTTTCTTTGCCTCCTTTAAACTCTGTTCTAAAAAAGAGCGTGTCTTCCAACTTTACGTTAATAGTACTGAAATTCGAAATCTTGTATCGTTTGGTCTTGATACTGTCCATTTCGATATACGCATTGTAAAGCGGATTTTGATTGTCAATTTCCAACGAAACTTTGTCAAAATAATTGCCATAGGCTTCAATCTCCGGCGAATCAAAATTCATCTTGAACTCATTAGAGTCGGAAGTCATTTTTCCAGAAACGACCGTATTAGTTCCTATCGAGACATCAGGAAGGAAAACCTCTACAAGTTTATTGTATATCGAAAGATTAAAATCTAAAAACTGCCCTGGCTTGACTTTATTGGGCTTATAGTTGGTATATAAACTACCAATAGCATTTTCTATAATTTTTGGCACCTGCCTGAATTCGTATTTCCCAACAATCTGCCCTTTGATAATATCAGGCGAGTTGATCGAAATAGTACGCACCCTATTTTCGTCAAAGCGTGATTGTATCGTAAAATCATCAAAGAAATAAATGTCTTTTTGGTTTTGGTAAGATGTCTGGGAAATAGCAATATCGCCGTACATATTGTCGATGCTGTTTCCTGTAACCTGCATCATGATATCTCCCTTGAAAAGCGAAATAGAGTCTCTTTTGACCAGCTGCAGCTTGTTTAAATCGGCATAATCGATTAAGGCATGGAAATCATAACGGTTTTCTCTTTTGCTCAAGTCTACCAAGCCTTTGAAATCCATTTTAAGATTTTCATCATTTATGAGTACCGTTCCTTGAAATAAAGGATTTTTAAAAGTTCCATCGATTTCAATATTCTTGTAGTTGTATTTTTTGAAATTCAGGCTATAGACGGTACCGCTTACTTTGGTATCTAAGAATTTTCGCGTGAATCCTTTTCCTTCTACTTCTAAATCCAGCGTAACAGCACCAAAATCTTTCTGTCTTAAAAATCTTCCGATATTAAATTTTTCGAAATTTATATTCCCTTTATATGAAGCATTGTCAATATTATCAATGTCAAAAAGCTGCAAGTCTGCCGCAAGCTCCCCAATGGCAGTTGTCAGATAGATATCCGCTTTTACGTCCGTTTTGGTAACTTCTGCATTTCCTGTAATATCAAAATCACCTAAATATTCCAACGAAGAAGGAAGTTTTTCACCAAGAATTCTTGGTAAAATGCCTTTCAGGTTAGCATAATCAGAGGACAGTCGCTTAAAATCTCCTCGGATAAGAAAAGCATTCTTGTCAGGATTAAAAAGATTCTTAAAGTTGATATCTCCTACAATTCGAGAATGATTGTCTACCACCAATTTCAGGTTGCGGGTGTAGAAATCATTCATGCTTCCGCTTAAGATCGTAGAAAAGTTAAACTTTTTGTTTTTGCCGAATTCATTGTAGAAATGGTTCAAGTCATTTGTGGAAATCGAGGCCGAATCCACATCTACATCAAAATGCACTTTATTCACAAAGTCGGCAAGCCCACCTTCTTTATAAGTCAGTACGACATTGCCTTTCAAGTTGGATTCTTTTGTAAAAAGGTTAAGTTCTTTCAACAAGATGCTTTCTTTAGAGTAGCTGAATTTTCCTGTCAGATCTTTGACAAACAGCCCTCTATGGTCTTGGAATGCTAGTTTTTTTATTTCTGTGGTAATGTCGCTTCCGTAAATCTTGAACTTGCGTACACTGGCGTCCATCTTCGTAAAATCGACGCTTGTTTTAGTGACAGCATTTTCATTCGTCACCTTAAAATGACTCTTGGTCAGATAGATATTATCCGCATTCAGCTGGAAAGGTTTTGGAGATTTCTTTCCTGTTTCAAATAATTTTACAAAAACATTGATGTTGGATTCCTTTTCGCCTTTATAATTCTTAAGATTAAAGAAGAGCTTGTCTGCATAAATATCTCCAAAAATCAAATCCCCAGATTTTAGTTTCTTGAAGCTTAAGATATTGGTCTTTATGGAATTTGCATAAATCAGTGTATCTTTGTGATGGTCCCTAATGAGTACCGTTTTCAGCTTTACACCGCCGAAAATCGAAACAGCAACCTGATCAACGTTGATATCTGTTCCGTAATCTTCGTTTAAAGTTTCGGTAACGTAATGTGCAATTTTAGTCTGTACAAAAGGGAGCGAAAGCGCAATGCCGAGTAGCAGCAAAAGTAGGATTATACCCAGTAAGGTACGAAATACTATTTTTTTAAATTTTTTGATACTCTTAATTGTTTTATTTTTGTCAAATATAATTCAAAATCCGTGCCCTTTTATGGGAAATAACTCTCTTTTTATATTGGCCATCGAAAGTTCTTGCGATGATACTGCAGCCGCCGTCCTGCAAGACAACAAAGTCTTGTCGAATGTTGTTGCAAATCAGAGCATTCACGGCGAATATGGCGGTGTCGTTCCCGAGCTTGCTTCGAGAGCCCATCAGCAAAATATCGTTCCTGTTATCGAGATGGCTATTCGTAAAGCAAATATCGATAAAAATCAATTAAATGCAATAGCTTTTACGCAAGGTCCTGGGCTCATGGGATCGTTGCTGGTAGGGAGTTCTTTTGCCAAATCGTTGTCTTTGGCTTTAAAGATTCCATTGATTGCGGTCAACCATATGCATGCCCATATCTTGGCCCATTTTATTGAAGAAGAAGGTTATGATAAACCTGAGTTTCCTTTCTTGGCTTTGACCATCAGCGGCGGACATACACAGATCGTTAAAGTAAACAACTTTTTTGATATGGAAATTATCGGAGAAACTACTGATGATGCTGTTGGCGAAGCTTTTGACAAGAGTGCTAAAATATTGGGGCTTCCCTATCCTGGAGGGCCTTTGGTTGACAAATATGCGAAGCTAGGGAACCCGAAAGCTTTTCCGTTCACGAAACCAAAAGTACCTGGGCTTGATTTCAGCTTCAGCGGACTGAAAACGGCTGTCTTATATTTCATTCAGAAAAATGTAAAGGAAAATCCGAATTTTATAGACGAAAATCTGAATGATATCTGCGCATCGATACAATATACGATTATCCAGATTTTGATGGACAAATTAAAACTTGCAGTCGCACAAACCGGAATAAAACAGATTGCCATCGGCGGCGGCGTTTCGGCTAATTCTGGAATCCGACAAACGCTGAAAGAAGCAGAAAAAAAATACGGATGGAAAACATTTATTCCTAAATTCGAATATACAACCGATAACGCAGCCATGATTGGAATTGTCGGATATCAAAAATACCTTTCTTCAAAATTTGAAGACAACTCAGTGGTTTCTAAAGCACGAATTGATTTTTAAGTATGCAATTATTCTATAACCCCACGATTACCCAAAACGGCGAAATTTTTTCTTTTGATAAAGAAGAAAGTAAACATATAATTAAAGTATTACGTAAAAAAGAAGGTGATAATTTATACGTAACCAATGGTTTAGGATATTTATTCAAAACAGAAATTACACTAGCTTCTGATTCAAAATGTTTGGTAAAAATTGTTTGTTCAGAAAAAAGCGAACCTTCAAAATACTACCTGCATCTGGCCGTAGCACCGACTAAAATGAACGATCGTTTCGAGTGGTTTTTAGAGAAAGCGACCGAAATCGGGATCAGCGAAATCACGCCAATTATCTGCGATCATTCCGAAAGAAAAGTTATCAAGACCGATCGTTTTGACAAAATTATATTGTCGGCTATGAAACAATCTTTGCATTATTACCTTCCAAAATTGAATGAACCTATTTTGTTTAAGGATTTTATAAAGCAGCAGAAAAGCGAAGGCTTGAACTTGATTGCGCATTGTGAGGAAACCGACAAAAAATCATTGAAGGAAGTTGTAAAACCAAATAAAGATATAACGATTTTGATTGGTCCTGAAGGCGATTTTTCTGAAAAGGAAATCAAGCTAGCGCTCGAAAACAAGTATATTCCCGTAACTTTAGGAAATACACGATTAAGAACTGAAACCGCAGCAGTCGTTGCCTGCCATAGCGTTGTTTTTATAAACGAATAATTTGGCCGAAGCCTAAACGTATGAAAAAAATATATTTCGCTTTCCTTTTGTGTCTCTCGCTTGGAGCTAATGCCCAAGAAATTGCCTTATTAAAATACAATGGCGGTGGTGACTGGTACGGAAATCCGACATCATTGCCCAATTTGATCAAGTTCTGCAACCAGAATATCAATACTCGAATTGCTTCAAAACCAGCTACTGTAGAACCTGGAAGCTCTGATCTGCTTTCCTACCCATTTGTCCACATGACAGGACATGGAAACGTTGTTTTTAGCGATTCTGAAATGATAAACCTTAGAAATTATCTGACTTCGGGAGGTTTTCTACACATCGATGACAACTACGGAATGGACGAATACATCCGAAAAGAATTAAAAAAAGTTTTTCCAAACAATAATCTTGTTGAAATTCCTGCAAACCATCCTATATTCCAGAAACCGTATTCTTTTCCTTCTGGAATTCCAAAAATTCATGAGCACGACAATAAAAGACCACAGGCTTTCGGAATCTTTATCGAAAATAGGCTAGCGCTTCTTTACACCTATGAAACCGATTTAGGCGATGGCTGGGAAGATGCCGAAGTCCATAACGACCCAAAAGAAGTCAGAGAAAAAGCTTTAAAAATGGGTGCCAATATCATCTATTATATTTTTAATAATTAGAACGATTCCCTCAAAACAATTATTATAAGCTTTTAAATTAGGACAACTCCGTTTTTTTTAACTACATTAGACTTACAAAAAAGAAAAATATGGTGACTTCAAAAACTATCGGAAACGGAATATTACGAGCCTTAGCCATTACTGCCGGGATTTTACTTTTATTATTTCTTTTGTATAAAATACAGTCCGTCATTCTTTTTCTATTCATATCGCTAATCGTCAGCATGATAGGAAATCCGATTGTGAAATTTTTAGAGAAAAGGCTGAAATTCAATCATATTGTAGCGGTTGTCGTAACACTCCTATTCTTCATTTTGCTTTTGGCAGGTTTTATCATGATGTTCGTTCCGCTGATTATTTCGCAAGGAGAAAATCTTTCGCTTTTGGATACCGCCAAATTGGAAGCCGATCTGACAAATTTGACTGAACAATTAAACAATTACTTTTCAAGCCATAATATCGATATTGAAAATATGGTCAAGGAGTCGAATTTGGCTTCGAAACTAAACCTAAATTTTATCCCTAACTTTCTTAACTCCTTGATTTCCATCCTTGGAAATATTGGAGTTGCCATCGGATCCATAATCTTTATTACTTTCTTCTTCTTAAAAGACCGAAAGCTATTTACGGTAAATGCCAAAAAGATTTTGCCGAACGAACATGAAGATAAGATTTTGAATTCTTTCAGAAAGATAAACCATCTGCTAAGCCGTTATTTTATTGGCCTAATCGGACAGGTAACCATCTTATTTATCTGTTATTTGATTGTCTTGCTCATATTCGGTGTAGAAAATGCTTTCATCATCGCCTTTATTACTGCTTTGCTAAATATCATTCCGTATATCGGACCGCTGATCGCAACGATATTGGTAGCCGTACTGACGATGCTCGGTCATATGGATCCGGAATCCCAAGGCGAAATGCTTTCGACCACATTATATGTCTTGATTGGATATTCTGTAGCACAGATAATTGATAACAACATTACCACGCCGCTCATATTTTCAAACAGCGTCAATTCGCATCCTTTGGAAATCTTTATCGTAATCCTTGCCAGCGGCTTTATATTTGGCGTGCTAGGAATGATTGTAGCCGTACCGCTCTATACGATTGCAAAAGTGGTCGCCAAAGAGTTTTTCCCTAATAATCCTGTCGTCAAAATATTAACCCGAGGCATTTAGTTTGATTCCTGAAATTTTAAAATCCGAAGTTCAAGATTTTATAGAAGCCAATATTCGAAAAGATATTTCAAAATTGGCTTTTCAAAAAAATCCATTTCCTTCTATCGATTATGCTTTGCTCCTTAATCAGATTGCTGCGAAAAGTAAATCAGAGCATAAGCTTCCTACGTGGTTTAACTCCAAAGGAATTGTTTATCCTCCAAAAATATCAGTAGAACAGACTTCTTCTGAAGACACCGCATTTTATAAATCAGAAATTGTCTCAGGAGAAAGCCTTATCGACTTGACAGGTGGTTTTGGCGTTGATGCCTATTACTTCTCAAAAAAAATGAAATCGGTCGTACATTGCGAAATGAATACTGACTTATCAAAAATTGCAAAGCATAATTTTGAAGTTCTTCAAGCTAGAAATATTGAGTGTTTTGCTGGTGACAGTTACGAAATCTTGCAAAAGCTGGACAGAAAATTTGATTGGATTTATATCGATCCTTCGCGAAGAAGCGATGTAAAAGGCAAAGTATTTCTTTTAAAAGACTGTCTGCCTAATGTTCCCGAACTGCAAGAATTTTACTTTCGACATGCTGAAAACTTATTGATAAAAACAGCGCCCATCCTAGACCTCGCGGCCGGACTCTCAGAACTCTCCAATGTAAGAGCAATCCATATTGTTGCTGTCGAGAACGAAGTCAAGGAACTGCTTTGGGAAATTTCAAAAAATCACCAGGGAAAGGCAGTGATCAAAACCGCGAACCTCACCAAAGAGAAAACAGAAAAACTGGATTTTACCTTTGACGAATATGAACATGCACAATATGGCCTTCCTAAAAAATACCTTTACGAGCCGAACAGCGCTATCATGAAATCTGGATTTTTTGATGCCGTCGGCAATAAATTCAATTTAGACAAGCTTCATGCCCATTCGCATCTTTATACTTCGGATGAGTTAGTGGACTTTCCGGGAAGAATTTTTCAGATTGAAGAAAAGATAGGCTACACTAAGGGAGAAATGAAAAAATTTCTATCTAACAAAAAGGCCAATATAACAACTCGCAATTTTCCTGAAACTGTAGAACATATCAGAAAAAAATGGAAAATAAATGATGGAGGAAACCTGTACTGTTTTTTTACTACAGATATGAATAATGACAAAATAGTATTACTTTGCACCAAAATAAAAACAGAATAATGAAACGATTGCTTTTAATTGCTTTTTTAATGCTTCAGATGGGTGTTTATGCCCAAAAACCATGTGAATACAGTTCTAATTTTACAGATTCTATTGGCAGCTATAAGGAAACAGTACAAAAGATAGTGCACGAAAAAAACTTTGCTGGAACTTCAAGTTATATTTTTTTTTCGTTGATCAATGCCAGCGATATTCCTTTGCTTAATTTTCAATCTATCCAAAAAAGCAAAGATTTTATCAAGGCCAATTGTTTTGATAAAAACTCCAAGATTTACCTACAACTGACCAATGGAAAGATTATTACGTTGTTGATTTCCGACGAAGGTAATTGTGGTTCTATGGTTCGCGATGAAGCGCAAAGCGCAAATATCCGAATCTCATCAGGTTCTTTTCTTTTTATGAAAAATACGATGGAAGAATTGGAAAAATCTCCTGTTTCGTTGATTCGTGTAAAATATGCGACAGAAACTATCGATTATGTGATGAAGAAAGAATTGGTATCTGAATTAAACGGTGAGAAATCGTATCCAGAAAATTTCTTTATCGACAACCTCAAATGCCTGAATTAATTCTTGCAGTCCCATACAAAATTTGATATCGGCAGCGTTGAAGCATTCGTCAAGTTATAATGCCACCATTCCGAAGCAAAAGACTTGAAACCGTTTCTTAACATGATGTCTTTCAGCAATTTTCTGTTTGCCAAAACTTCAGCTGAAAGATTTTTATAATCATGCGCCGCTTCTGGCCCAAAATGGTCAAATTTTGTTCCCATATCCAGCTCATTGCCACTATAATCCGTTAAAGTAATATCTACAGCACCTCCTCTATTGTGAATGGAACCTTTTTCAGGATCTGCCACATAGGTAGCATTTGGAGTTATCGCCCACATCTTTTTTTGCACATCCAACGGACGATAACAGTCGTATATCTTGATCTTGTAGCCTAGCTTTACAAATGCCTGATTGGCTTTAACTAACGCCTTTACAGTCTTGAATCGAAGGTAGCATTCTGGGCAATCATACACTTTTGTTTTCAAAAAATTATCTTCGGTCGCATATTTCATGTCGTAAAAGAAATCCTTTCCATACTCTTTCAGGCTTACAAAAGAAGTATCGCTTATATTCATCTTGGCCGCTTCTAAAAGTGCCGCATTTTCTTCGATATATTTCCGATTGCTCGATAGCAGCGCATCGCTGTAGACAACTTCTTGCGGATTTTTACAAGACGAAATAAAAATTAGGCACGCTATTAGCAGTAGAGATCTCATAACTGTAGAAAAGTTTAATTGCAATACAAATCTATTCATTTGTATTAATTAATTTACTAATTTTAAATCAAATTAAAAACACAAAGTATGAAAAAATTAATTGTTTTAGGAATTGCTTTGTTATTTTCCGGCTACATCAGCGCACAGGAAACAACAACACAAAAGAAGGCAAAAGCTGAAGTAGCCCAAGCAAAAGCAGATAGTAAAAAAGCAGCCGACAAGGCTGAAGCCAAAGCTAAAAAAGCTGAAGAAACGGCCAAGAAAGATGTCGCTAAAGCGAAAGAAAAAGCGGCCACATCAAAAACAGAAGCTAAAACGGATGCTGCTAAGGCAAAAGCTGAAGCAAAAGTAGAAACGGCAAAAGCCAAAGAAAAAGCTACTGTTGCTAAAATGGAAACTAAAAAATCTGCAGCGGAAGTAAAAGATAAGGCGTCTGGCGAATTTTACAACGGCAAAAAAGTATACACCGGACCTAAAGGCGGCAAGTATTACATCAACAAAAACGGAAATAAAACGTATATCGATCAGAAATAATATTAGCTGATTTAGTAAAATCCCGATTGTTTTACAATCGGGATTTTTTATGACTGCTCTTTACTTTTATGGCTTAATTAACGTAGGATACAATTTTTCTATTTCCTCATTGTTAGGCTCTTTCTTCATCACACGGGTAATTTCTCCTTGAGATGTCATCCATCTGTAGAACCATGAGATTCCCCACTTTTTTTGGTAATTGTTTTTTTGCTGGTAGACTTTATCTTTTAAGGCTTCATCTAGGCTGATAAACGTAAATTTTTTAGCTTTCAAGAGCCTTATAATTTTAGGCAGATAATCTGCATTTAAAGAATTATCATGACACAAGTAAATCTGGCTTATCTGACGATGAAATTGCAGTTCAGATTGTGCTTCGAAAAAATCAAAAATTTCTATTGTCTTGCTGACATACTTCTCTCCTATTATCTTAGCATTTGCCTTGTCGCCTTTAGCAAGATAATACTCATAAGCAATATCAAAGGCCCAGTCTGTGCTTTCAATGGTGAAAGGAGTTATCTGGTAGTCTTTTTGGGCTAAATAATTTTCTGTTTCCTTACGCTGTAACGAATCTTTTCCCAAATCATTAAACGGAAATCGGAAATGCTTTAGCGGTTTTCCGAGCTTTTTTGCCAGTTCTCTGGTAATTGATTCTCCTTTGTCAATATCACTCATAAAAGCATCAAAACCCACATCGGAGTATCTGGGATGGCTAAAAGTATGATTGCCCAGCGTGATATACTCCCTTTTCGCCCAATCATTGAGCAATTGGAAATTTTTTGAAACTGAATCCGTCGCATAAATTTTTCCTTCGTTGATAAAGATAGCAACCGGCAACTGCATAGAATCTAGCTTTTTCAGAAGCTGTGCCTTGAATCGATCCTGCTGAAACTTTTTTGTATTAGGAACATCATCTATGGTAATGGCTACCTGTTTCTGCGCCTGAGCGAAAACTGATTGGAAAATAAAAACAGCCAGTAGAATTGCCTTTATATTTAGTCTCATGATTACTTTTTAGATTATTGCCAAATATAACAAAACCATAATTCGGCTGTAGCAAAACAAGCTATAATATTCCTGAAAAATCACGCCGTTTCGCCTTTGAAACTGCAAAAAAAACAATAAATTAGCAACTTTAATTTTTATAATCAACACAAATGAAAAATACTGCGTTAACGCACATTCACGAGAGTTTGGGAGCTAAGATGGTTCCATTTGCCGGATACAATATGCCTGTTCAATATGAAGGAGTAAATGCAGAACACGAAACCGTTCGTAACGGAGTCGGTGTCTTTGACGTTTCGCACATGGGAGAATTCCTGATTTCAGGTCCGAATGCCTTGGCATTAATCCAAAAAGTGACTTCAAATGATGCTTCTACGCTGACTATCGGTAAAGCGCAATATTCTTGCCTGCCAAACGAAAATGGCGGTATCGTAGACGATTTGATTGTTTATAAAATGAAGGAAGACCAATACCTTTTAGTAGTAAACGCTTCGAATATTGAAAAAGACTGGAACTGGATTTCTACAAAAAATAATGTCGGAGCTGAGATGAGAAACATCTCTGACGACTATTCGTTACTTGCTATTCAAGGCCCTAAAGCCGTAGAAGCCATGCAATCTTTAACATCTGTTGACTTAACGGCCATTAAATATTATCACTTTGAAGTTGCCGATTTTGCTGGAATTTCTGATGTAATCATCTCTGCAACTGGTTATACGGGTTCTGGAGGTTTTGAAATCTACGCGAAGAACACAGACATCGAACAAATTTGGAATAAAGTTTTTGAAGCTGGCAAAGCTTACGGAATCAAGCCAATCGGTTTGGCCGCAAGAGACACGCTTCGTTTAGAAATGGGTTTCTGCCTTTACGGAAACGATATCAACGACACAATATCACCTTTGGAAGCTGGTTTAGGATGGATCACCAAATTCACCAAACAATTTACCAATTCTGAAAATCTCCTTAAGCAAAAAGAAGCTGGAGTATTGAGAAAATTAGTCGGTTTTGAATTGACCGAAAGAGGAATCCCTCGCCACGACTATGAAATCGTAGACAAAGATGGAAACATTATCGGTGTTGTGACTTCAGGAACTATGGCACCATCTTTGAATAAGGGAATTGGGCTGGGCTATGTTACGACAGAATTTTCTGGAGCTGATAGCAAGATTTTTATCCGCATCAGAAAAAATGATATTCCCGCAAAAGTCGTTAAATTGCCTTTCTATAAAAAATAAAAAATACATGAACAAAATCTGGCTGTTTTTACTGTTTGTTGTTTGTGTGTCTTATTCGCAAGACAGTGGTAAATCCTGCAATGTTTTGATAAAAATAAATACGCTCATACAGAACGAGCACTTTAATCCTAAACCGGTAGACGACAGCCTATCGGTTTATGTTTTTGAAGCCTTGATGAATGATTTGGACACCGACAAGAATATTTTCTTGAAATCGGAATACGATTATCTTTCAAAACACAAATTCAAGTTCGATAATTATATTGCTGCTAATGACTGTTCTTTTTTTGAAGATTTTGCAAAAACATATAACACCGCATTAGAACGAAGCAAATCGGCAATTGAAAAACTGCAGAAAGAAAAACTAAGTTATACTACAAATGACACTGTACGCTTTACAAAAAAGGATTTCCCTTTTTATGTAAAAGCAGAAGATGTCAGTAAAGTATATGCCAAAAGATTGCGATTCGACATTCTAGAAGATATTGCCAAAGCCAGCAAAAATTACGATTCGCTGAAACAAAACTTCGCAAGTCTAGAAAAAATCTCAAAGCAAAAAATATTTGAGACTGCGCTCTGCAAGATTAACAACCGAATCGATTCAAAAGACGGTATCGAAAAAAACATACGCAATAGTTTTTATACTATTTTCTGCTCTTATTTTGATCCGCATACCTCCTATTTTTCATACGATACAAAATCATCTTTTCTTTCAGAACTTTCTACTGATAATCTTTCGCTCGGGATGTACGTCAGCCTAAACGAAAATGACGAATTGGTTGTTCAAGAAATTGTACCAGGCGGTCCAGCGGCACGCACCGAAATTATTGAAAAAGGCGATCAGGTCATCAAAGTTTCGCCTAAAAAAGGAGAAGATTTTTTGGTATCCTGCAGCTCCCTAGAAACCATCGGAAGTATTATTTTTTCTGATACGCATAAGGAAATTACGCTTTCATTGAGAAAGAAAAACGGAAGCTTGTACGATGTCACCTTACAGAAAAAAATCATGAAAGCAGACGATCATGCGGCTTACAGTTATATCGTTTCAAAAAATGATACGCGCATAGGCTATATCAATATCCCCAGCTTTTACACTGATTTCGACAAAAATACCGTCCAGGGCATTTCTGACGATGTGGCTAAAGAAATATTGAAATTGAAAAAAGACAACATCCATGGACTGATACTTGACCTGCAAGACAATGGTGGCGGTTCTATGGAAGAAGCCATAAAGCTTTCTGGAATGTTTATCGATGCTGGTCCGGTTTCTATCTTAGTTAATAATAAAAAAGAGCAGAAAGTAATCAAAGACTTTAATAGGGGCTCAATTTATAACGGGCCTGTCATTGTTTTGGTAAACGGAAATTCTGCTTCGGCCAGCGAGTTTTTTGCCGCAGCTATGCAAGATTATAATCGCGCTATCATTGCTGGTTCAACTACTTTAGGCAAAGCCACCATGCAACAGATTCTTCCGATTGAAGAAGATAATGAACAAGATTTTGTGAAACTGACCATCGAGAAATTTTATAGAATCACCGGAAAAAGCCACCAGTTAACAGGAGTCGTTCCCGATATCGCAATCCCGACTTTATATGACGGAATAATTTCAAGAGAAAAAAGCTATAAGACTGCATTAAAAAATGATGCCATTGCTTCAAAAGCTAAATTTACGCCTTATTCTAGAAGTGATTTTGAAAATCTGCTTGTAGCAAGCAAAAAAAGAATCGGCACTAATGACTATTTCAATCAAGTAAAAGCGGTCAATGAAAAAGTAAATTCGATATACAATTCGCAAAAAGCGCCAATCGTATTGAACTTTGAAAGCGTTTTCAATGATGTGCATAGTATTGATTCGGTTTTTGACTCCGTGAAAAAACTTATAGAAACACCAATTGATTTTGAGATTTCAAACACATCGTATGAAAATGAAATTTTAAAATTTGATGAATTCCAGAAGAATATTAGCGAGTACCGAATCAAAGACTTAAAAACCAATGCTTATGTCTTGGAAGGCATTAACATAATTGCCGATTACTACGCTTCACAAAAAGATTAAATATTCTATGAAGAAAATTTTCCTCACCATTATTACTTTGTTTAGTTTAGTTGTAGCTGAAGCTCAGGATTTTAAGACTCCCATTGACTATCTGAATTTTATCGGAAAAGAAACGGATGCTATTTCAAGGAATACCTGGAATTATACCAAAGCTGTAGCGCATAGCAAAAGCGCAAGAAGAATTGACGCTACTCGAAAAACACTGGTGAAATCCATACAAAATGCCACAAAGAAAATTACGAATCTTAAAGAAGGCTATAAAGGCGATACAGAATACCGTGACCAGCTCCTTGCCTATTTAGCCATTTCAGAGAAATACATTAATGACGACTACGGCAAAATTATTGACATGCAAGAAGTCGCCGAACAATCCTATGATTTCATGGAAGCTTATATCATGGCCCGTGATCTGGTGAATGAAAAAATTAATGAAGAAGTCGAAAAATTAAATGCCAACCAGAAACTCTTTGGAAAAAAATATAACATTCAAATTACCGAAGACAATTCTGTTCTTGGAAAAAAGATGAAGATTTCGAATGCAGTTTTCAAATACCATACTGAAATGTATCTTATTTTTTTTAAGGTAAATGTGACCGACATCAATTTGATGAAGTCAATAGAAAAAAAGGATTTAAATGCCATACAGCAAAATGCTTCTTCATTAGAACTCTATGCCAATGAAGGCTTAAAAAAACTCGAAGCAACAACTCCATTTAATAAGGATGCTAGCCTAATCGCCTCTACCAAAAAAGCATTGGAATTTTACAAAAAAGAAGCGTTAGAACTGACACCGAAAGTAATTTCATTCCTGATGCTGAACCAACAAGCCGAAGACACCAAAGAATCTTTGGAGAAAAAACTTGAGAAGAACAGGACAAAGCAAGAAATCGACAATTTTAATAACCTAATCAAAGAAGTAAACCAAGAAGCGGAAGCTTATAATAAGCTGAATGCCAAATTTTA
Source organism: Flavobacterium sp. N2550 (assembly GCF_025947265.1). Lineage (NCBI taxonomy): Bacteria > Pseudomonadati > Bacteroidota > Flavobacteriia > Flavobacteriales > Flavobacteriaceae > Flavobacterium > Flavobacterium sp. N2550. The sequence goes on from NZ_CP110007.1 coordinate 2,884,332, forward strand.
TCAAGAGAAAGTCGCCGTAAATACAAATTGGGAACAGGCAGGCGAACAATTTATTTCAAAACATGTCCCGAAAGATTAAAAATAGATTTGAAATAAAAAAGGATAAGCTTATTTTTGCAACGTTTAAAAAATTTTAGAAATGGGAAGAGCGTTTGAGTTCAGAAAAAATAGAAAAATGAAGCGCTGGTCAGCAATGGCTAAAGCATTTACAAGAATTGGAAAAGATATCGTAATGGCGGTTAAGGAAGGCGGTCCAAATCCAGAGTCTAACTCTAGATTAAGAGCCGTTATCCAAAATGCCAAGGCCGTAAACATGCCAAAAGACAATGTCGAGAGAGCGATCAAGAAAGCGACCGACAAAGACACGGCAAACTATAAAGAAGTCTTATTTGAAGGATACGCACCCCACGGAATCGCAATCCTAATCGAAACGGCTACCGACAATAACAACCGAACTGTTGCGAATATCAGAAGCTATTTCAACAAATGTAACGGAACTATGGGAACTCAGGGTTCTGTAGAGTTTATGTTTGACCATACCTGCAATTTTAGGATTCCGGCTGAAGGAATCGATATTGAAGAAATGGAACTGGAATTTATCGATTTTGGTGCTGAAGAAATTTTTGCTGACGAAGACGGCATCTTGATTTATGCCCCTTTTGAAAGCTTCGGGGCTATCCAAAAAGAATTAGAAAACAGAGGCATTGAAATCCTATCTTCTGGATTTGAAAGAATTCCGCAAGTGACCAAAAAACTTACGGCAGATCAAGTGGCTGAAGTAGAAAAATTACTAGAAAAAATCGAAGAAGATGATGACGTTCAAAACGTTTATCATACTATGGAAGAAGAAGAATAGTTCCAAAAAAATATAAATCCAAATAAAAACTCTTGAGTATTGCTCAGGAGTTTTTTGTTTTATAGGAATTCCTTACATTTACTCAAATCATTAAATCAAATCATCATGAAAAAAACACAATTCTTATGGCTGTTTGGCCTATTCTTCGTTTTAACGGCTAATTCACAAACCAAAACTGAAAACAGAACCATCGGCGCTTTTTCTAAAATTGAATCCAGCGGTTCTTCTAAAATCATTCTTGTATCAAGTGACTCAAATACTCTTACGCTTGAAGGCGATGAGAAATCGCTGCAATATCTTGTAACTGAAGTAAAAGGAAATACGTTGAAGATTTATTATGAAAGCAATAAAAAGATAAGCTTCAAAGGAGGCAGTGTAACAGTAAGAGTTCCTTTTAAGAAGCTTGATGGAGTTAGCTTATCGGGATCTGGAAATATTTCTTCTGACGCTACTATTAAAACAGATAATTTTGCGGCATCTTTAAATGGTTCTGGGAAAATCAATTTGAATGTTGCCAGTACAGGCAACGCGTCTGCAAAACTAGACGGATCTGGAAAACTTGAGCTATATTTGACTACTAACAAAACAAGTGCAGAAATCAACGGTTCTGGAAAACTAACTCTTAAAGGAAAAACAAGCAGCTTTACTGGAAATGTTAATGGTTCGGGTCAACTAAACGCTTCCGAATTTACCTCTGAAACTTCTGATGTCAGCGTTCACGGTTCTGGAAACCTAACGACTGCTACAACAGGAACTCTTACAGCCAACGTACATGGTTCGGGAACTGTCAAATATAATGGAGAACCTAAGAAAATAAACAAAAATGTTAACGGTTCAGGAAAAGTGTCAAAAAGCTAATTTCCAAAAAATGATATAAAAACAAAAAACTCCAGAATTATCTGGAGTTTTTTTATGTTGTATAAGTAAGTCTTACTTTATGAATTCTATTTTCTGAGCCTCTTCAACATTAATACTGTCAAAAAAGCCTTGCTCGTTCATCCAGTCATCGCTAAATACTTTGCTCATGTATCTTGAGCCATGATCTGGGAAAATAGCAATTACGTTACTGTTTTTGTCGAATTCGCCTTCTTCTGCATATTGCTTGATGGCTTGAAGCACTGCTCCAGAAGTGTAACCTACAAATAGGCCTTCTTTCTTAGCAATTTCTCTTGTCGCATGCGCGCTTTCTTCGTCAGTAACTTTTATGAATTTATCAATTGAATCGAAGTCTGTTGCTGTAGGAATTAAGTTTTTTCCTAAACCTTCGATTCTGTATGGGTAGATTTCGTTCGCATCAAACTCTTTTGTCTCGTGGTATTTTTTCAATACAGAACCAAAAGCGTCAACACCTAAAATTCTAATGTTTGGATTTTTTTCTTTAAGGAATTTAGCAGCTCCGGAAATAGTTCCTCCTGTTCCGCTGCAGGCAATTAAGTGGGTAATTTTTCCGTTGGTCTGTTCCCAGATTTCCGGTCCGGTTGATTTGTAATGGGCATCAATATTTAGCTGGTTGAAATATTGGTTGATATAAACAGATCCTTTGGTTTCTTCGTGTAGTCGTTTTGCAACATTGTAATACGATCTTTCATCATCTGCTGATACGTGGGCAGGGCAAACATACACTTTGGCTCCCATACTTCTCAACATATCAATCTTATCTCTTGATGACTTTGAACTTACTGCCAAGATACAGTTATAGCCTTTTATAATGCTCACCATTGCAATACTAAAACCGGTATTTCCTGATGTCGTCTCAATTATTGTATCGCCTGGAGACAAGATTCCTTGCCTTTCTGCTTCTTCAATAATATATAATGCGATTCTATCTTTAGTGGAGTGTCCCGGATTAAAAGCTTCTACTTTTGCGTAGAAATTGCCTTCTATATTTTCAGTGACTTTATTGAGCTTAATAAGCGGGGTATTGCCTATTAATTCCAATACATTATTATAAGCTTTTATTTCTTCTTTCATAAAAAAATAGTTAATCAAGGCAACTCATTGAATTTTTATTGACCTCAAATCCTTGCAAATTTAACAAAAAAAATCTAATTAGTTTTCAATTCCTTCTAAATCTAACAAAAAACTAAATTCCTTAGCTAATTCTTTTAGCGCTTCAAACCTTCCTGATGCACCTCCGTGACCCGCATCCATGTTAGTATCAAGGAATAACAGATTATTATCGGTCTTCAGGGTTCTTAATTTTGCTACCCATTTTGCCGGTTCCCAATACTGAACTTGCGAATCATGAAGTCCGGTTGAAACATACATATTCGGATAATCTTGCGCTTTTACATTGTCATAAGGCGAATACGATTTCATATAGTCGTAATATTCTTTTTCATTTGGATTTCCCCATTCGTCATATTCACCAGTTGTAAGTGGAATCGTATCGTCTAGCATTGTCGTTATTACGTCTACAAAAGGAACTTGAGCGATAACGCCATGATACAATTCTGGAGCCATATTCACTACTGCTCCCATCAATAATCCTCCAGCCGAACCGCCTTCTGCATATAAATGTTCTTTGCTAGTGAATTTTTCGTTAATTACGTATTTAGAACAGTCGATAAAATCAGTAAACGTATTTTTCTTGTGAAGCAGCTTGCCGTTTTCATACCATAATCTTCCCATATCTTCGCCTCCGCGAATGTGAGCGATGGCATAGATAAATCCTCTGTCCAAAAGAGATAGTCTCGTAGAAGAGAAATATGGATCCATAGTAGCGCCGTATGATCCGTAAGCATAAAGCAATAAAGGATTTTTACCGTCTTTCTTTATTCCTTTTCTATAAATCATAGAAATTGGAATTTTCGTGCCATCTTGAGCTGTAGCCCAAACTCTTTCTTCGATATAGTTGTTCTTGTCGAACTTTCCGCCCAAGACTTGCTGCTCTTTTTTGATTTCTTTTTCTTTGGTCTTCATATTGAAATCAATCACAGAAGATGGAGTTCCTAAAGATTGGTAGCTATAGCGGAGAATCTGAGTGTCAAAATCAGGGTTTGTAGAAATATTAGCGGTGTAAGTCTCGCTTCCAAACGGAAGATAGTACTCCCCTTTTCCATTCCATGGCATAATTCTGATTTTGTTCAAGCCATTGGAACGCTCGCCGATTACTAAATAATCTTTGAAAATTTCGATATCTTCTAACAAAACATCGTCGCGATGCGGAATCAAATCCTTCCAATTTTCTTGGGAAGTCGCATTTTCAGGCGTTTTCATCAGCTTGAAATTCGTTGCATTATCTTTATTTGTCAAGACATAAAAGCTGTCGTTGTAATGCGCTATGCTGTATTCCATTCCTCTTACTCTAGGCTGAAAAACTTTAAATTCGCCATCAGGATTATCTGCCAAAAGCGTCCTGAACTCTGTCGTCAACGTACTGGAAGAACTGATTACGATATATTTTTTTGATTTTTCTTTGCTTACAGAAACATTAAAAGTATCGTCTACTTCATCATACACCAAGATATCTTCAGATTGTTTTTTACCCAATTTATGTTTAAAAACTTTATCCGAACGCAAGGTCTGCTTGTCTTGCTGTGTATAAAATAACGTTTTGTTGTCGTTAGCCCAAGTCGAGCTTCCCGTCGTATTTTCTATCTTATCCGTAAAAATCTTTCCTGTCTGAAGATCCTTTACTTGAACCGTGTAAATTCTTCTTCCTACAATATCGACTCCAAACGAAGCATATTTGTTATCGGGGCTGATGCTCAATCCGCCCAATTGAAAATAAGAATGTCCTTTAGCCAATTCGTTACAATCAAAAAGAATTTCTTCTTTTGCCGTAAGGCTTCCTTTTTTTCGAGCATAGATTGGATAATCTTTGCCCAATTCGAAACGTGTTATATACCAATATCCATTAAAGAAATACGGAACAGAAGCATCATCTTCTTTGATCCTTCCTTTCATTTCTTCAAAAAGCCTTTTTTGAAACTCTTTGGTATGGGCAGTCGTCTGCTCATAATATTGGTTCTCGCTGTTCAGATAGTCAATAACTTCTTTATTTTCTCTATCGTTGAGCCAGAAATAATCATCTACTCTTTTGTCGCCATGTTTTTCTAGCGTTTTCGGTATTTTTTTTGCAACAGGTGGGGGAATTGTTATAGACATTTTACGAAATGTATTTTGCGAATATGAAGTTGCAAAAATAACACAAAGGCAACACAAAATTAATTTATTTTTCATCGAATTCTCACTTGAATATGACTATGCAATTTAGTAATTTCGTAGTTACAAATCATAAAAATTATTAACAATGTTTGGAGACATAATGGGAATGATGGGCAAGCTAAAAGAGACCCAGCAAAAAATAGAAGAGACCAAGAAAAGGCTTGATTTCGTTTTGATTGACGAACAAAGCAGTGACGGGCTTTTAAAAGTAACATTGACCGCAAATCGCACTGTAAAATCAATAGAAATAGATGACAGCTTATTAGACGATAAAGAGCAATTAGAAGACTACCTTGTGCTAGTTATGAACAAAGCCATACAAAAGGCATCAGATGTAAATGAAGCAGAACTAGGAGCTGTTGCTAAAGACGGAATGCCAAACATTCCTGGAATGGACCTGTTTAAATAAGCTTTACGCAATACGCTTTAGGCTGTATGCAAATTGCTTACTGCCTAAAGCGTATCGCCTACAGCTAAAAAGTAAGCTTCTGCAAGGTTTCTATGACATATGTATGCATAACATCTCTGTAATCCAAATGCGTCACGATTCGTAGCTTTCCTTTACCTAAAGAACTGATAAAAATATTTTTCTGTTTCAGTTTTTCGATGACGACAGCTTCATTATACTGCTGTTTTACTGCAAAAATCAAAATATTGGTTTCCACAGGCTCTACACTTTCTACCCAAGGTAATTGTTTAAGTATGAAGCCTAATTCTTTTGCTTTGTTATGGTCTTCCTGCAAGCGGCTCACATTATGCTGTAAAGCATAAATCCCTGCTCCTGCTAGATAACCTGCCTGACGCATGCCACCTCCAAAAATTTTCCTAACTCTCAACGCGCGGTTCATCGTTTCTTTATCGCCAACCAAAACAGAACCAACCGGAGCTCCTAATCCTTTAGATAAACATACCGAAATAGTATCGAACAATTCTCCAAAATGCTTCGGATTTTGTCTTTTTGCGACTAAAGCATTCCATAATCTAGCACCATCTAAATGGTATTTCAAGTTATTTTCTTTGCAGACGTCTTTTATCTTTATCAGGTCATCCATCTCGTAACAAGCTCCGCCGCCTTTGTTTGTAGTGTTTTCAATGCTGACTAAACTGGTCAGCGGGCTATGGTAAAAATCAGGTGGATTGATAGCATCTCTTACTTGTTCGGCCGTAATCATTCCTCTTTTGCCATCTACCAAACAGCAGGAAACACCGCTATTAAAAGAAGCCCCTCCCCCTTCGTAATGAAAAATATGCGACCATTTATCGCAAATAATCTGCTCCCCCGGATTCGTATGTAGTTTTATAGCCGTCTGGTTTGCCATCGTGCCTGAAGGAAAAAAAAGCGCCGCTTCCATCCCAAATATATTTGCGACCATTTCCTCTAATTCGTTGACGGTCGGGTCTTGCTTGTAAACATCGTCGCCTACTTTTGAACGAAACATCTGCTGTAGCATTTCATTTGTCGGTTTGGTTACCGTATCGCTTACTAAATTTATTTCCATAATATCAAAAGTATACCTTATTTTTGTGGGTATAAAAGTATAAAATTTATGACAACTACCGAACAAATTAAAGGTATTGTGGAGCGCCTTGGTGCGTTGAGGAGGTATCTTTGACGTCGATAAGAAATTAATCGAAATTACAAACGAAGAAGAAAAAACATTAGCTCCCGATTTTTGGAACAACCCAAAAGAAGCCGAAGCGTATGTTAAAGTATTGCGTTCCAAGAAGAAATGGGTCGAAGATTACAATAAAGCCGTTTCTCTTGCCGACGAATTGCAGCTTGCTTACGAATTCTATAAAGAAGGCGAAATGACCGCCGACGAATTAGATGAGCAATACAATTTAGCCAATACGCACATCGAAAACATCGAATTCAAGAACATGTTGTCTGACGAGGGCGATACCTTGAGCGCTGTACTTCAGATTACAGCTGGCGCAGGCGGTACAGAAAGCTGCGATTGGGCACAGATGCTGATGCGAATGTACATGATGTGGGGCGAAAAAAACGGTTATAAGATAAAGGAATTAAACTTCCAAGCCGGAGAGGTAGCCGGAATCAAAACCGTTACCCTAGAATTTGAAGGCGATTATTCCTTTGGCTATCTAAAAGGCGAAAACGGCGTGCACCGCCTCGTAAGAATTTCTCCTTTTGACAGTAATGGAAAACGCCACACTTCTTTTGCTTCCGTCTATGTTTATCCTTTAGCTGACGACACGATTGAGATCGAGATCAATCCAGCTGATATTTCGTGGGAAACCATGCGTTCAAGCGGTGCCGGCGGACAGAATGTCAACAAGGTAGAAACTGCTGTACGTCTTCGTCACCATCCAACAGGAATTATTATTGAGAATTCTGAAACACGTTCTCAGCTAGACAATAAGACCAAAGCGATGCAGTTACTGAAATCTCAATTGTATGAGATCGAGTTGAAAAAGAAACAGGCGCTGCGCGACGAGATTGAGGCCAAAAAGATGAAAATCGAATGGGGCTCTCAAATACGGAATTATGTCATGCATCCTTACAAATTGGTCAAAGATGTCAGGACAGGCCACGAAACCAGTGATGTTGAAGCTGTGATGAACGGCGAAATCGACGAGTTCTTAAAAGCATTTTTGATGATGATGGGACAAAAAGAAGAAGAATAATCTTGAAAGCGTGGGCGATGCTCACGCTTTTTTATTTCGCTAATTTTAATATTTTTTTAAGAAATATGGTTTAAGTGTAACAATTTTCTTGAATTGGAGTCCTATCTTTATCAAAAGATTTTTAAATCAAACGTATTGGTTTTAAAATTAGAATCTTAAAAGATATGATCTACAAAAAACCAATTTCTATTATACCCAGTAATGAAGCCTTAAGGCTCCAAAAGCTGTATGACTACCAAGTTCTTGATACGCATTCCGAAGATACTTTCGACAAAATTGCCTTGCTAGCTTCGCAGATATTTAATACTAAAAATGCTTTCGTGACTTTTGTTGATGAACATCGCGTCTATTTCAAGGCAAATATTGGTGATTTCCAAGCCAGCGAAGTTTCTCGAGAAGACAGCTTATGTTCTTTGGCTATTTTAGATGAAAAAATGACGGTTTTTAATGACACGCATTCCGTTCCTGATTTGCTAAAAAATCCATTTGTTACCGCTACCAATGGCATACGATTTTATGCCGGCGCTCCTTTAAAATCTCCAGAAGGCTATTCTATGGGTACCGTTTGTGTTATTGACAGCGTTCCAAAAGAAGTAACCGAACATCAGATGGCAATGCTCCGTACGCTTTCCGATATTGTGATGAATAAGCTCGAAAGCAGGCTCCGCTACAATACAATTATCAAATCGCAAAATGATTTGATGGGAATTGCCCTGCATGAAATCAAAAATCCGCTGGCTTCTATAAGCCTTGCGAATGATATCTTGAGGATGGATACGTCAAAAACGCCTAAGATGACCGACATGATCAAGCGCTGCGTAGCCACTATACAAAATAAATTAGCTGACCTGCTCAAGCTTTCGGAAGATGAAGAAAAAGAACAAAGGCTTTCTATCGAAGAAGCCGATCTAAAAGAAATGCTAGATCGCTTGATTAACAATTTTGAATTGCTGGCCAATAAGAAAAATCAGATTATTGAGCTAACGATTGAAGATTCCTTGCCAAAAATCAATATTGACAAAACTAAAATTTCCGACGTGCTGCACAATCTTTTGAGCAATGCTATCAAATATTCGTACAGCAATTCTACTATCAAGATTATCGCTAAAAAGATTGACGACTTTGTAGAAATCGAATTCAAAGACCAAGGGCAAGGTTTAAATGACGAAGACGCTGACAAGCTTTTCAAAAAATTCGCCAAGCTAAGCTCGAAACCGACTGGAAAAGAAAGCTCTAACGGATTAGGTCTGTCGATCTGCAAGTCGTTTGTTGAATTACACAAAGGACAAATTTTCGCAAAAAGCCCAGGAAAAGAGTTAGGCACTTCCTTTTTCATCTCGTTGCCGATTATATTCAAGCAAGAAGAAGAAACAGAAAGCGCCTATCAATAATTATTTCAAAATCTCTTTGAAGAACAATTTCATTGCTTCCCAAGAGCGTTTGTCCGCTAATTCGTTATAAGCTGCTCCTTTAGAATTATCATTTCCAGCACTTTTTTCTGTAAAAGCATGCACAGCATCGGCATAATAATTCATCTGCCAGTCGGCTTTTGCAGTTCGCATTTCATTTTGAAAATCCTTGATATCTTTCTCTGAAACGTAAGGATCATCAGCGCCATGAAGTACCAAGACTTTTGGAGCTATAGCCTTAATTTCTCTGGAAGCATCTCTGCTCAAGCCACCGTGGAATGACACTACGCCTTTTACCTTCATGTTCACCCTAGCTGCTTCTAAAGCGCCAGTTCCGCCGAAACAATAACCAATTACGGCTATATTCTCGGCATTAGCACCTTGCTTGACTAATTCTGCCAAAGCCAACGAAATTCTTTTTTGGTATTCTGTTATATTTGTCTTGTAATAGCTTGATTTTTCTCCTGCTTCTTTTCCGTCTTTAGGTCTTTTGTCAACACCATAAATGTCGGCCACAAAGACATAATATCCCATAGCTGCTAGTTCAGTGGCAACTTCTTGTGAATGCTCATCGATTCCTTTCCAAGCTGGAAGAATCAAAACGCCAGGCTTGTTAGCCATTGCTTTTTTAGGCGTAACAGAAATACCGCTTAACACCTGCGTATTATCTTTATAATCCACCTTTTTTAGTTGTGCTACAGCCGTATTTGCTACCATTATCGAAAGAATAATTAAGTTTCTTGTCATATCTCAAATTTTATTAAAAATAACTATTTATCTAACAGGAATTAGTTAAGGATTACCTAAAACAGAAAACCATTGCAAAAGCAATGGTTTCTTAGTATTATTTTTTCTTTACTTACATAAAGAGATTTAAAACATAATAAATCAAGGCTGCAAGCAGTGCCGAAATTGGAATGGTCAATACCCAGGCCCAGATCAAGCTTACAGTAACTCCCCAGCGCACTGCAGAGACACGTTTTGTCAATCCAACACCTATAATAGAACCTGTAATAGTATGTGTCGTACTTACCGGAATTTTCAAATGCTCAGTAAAATACAAAGTCAATGCACCAGCTGTTTCGGCAGCAACACCTTCAAAAGAAGTCACTTTTGTAATTTTAGAACCCATTGTCTTAACGATTTTCCAACCACCGCTCAAGGTACCTGCAGCAATAGCAGAATAACACGCTAGCGGAATCCAAGCTGGCATATGGAAATCTCCTGTTTCATTAGGAAGTATCACGTTCAGCCACTCCGGCATGCTTTCTTGAGACAAACCGTTAGTGTGTATATACACAGCCACAGCAGCAGCAATGATACCCATAACTTTTTGCGAGTCATTTCCACCATGTCCTAAACTGAAGGCAGCAGAAGAAAGAAGCTGCATTTTCTTTAGCCAAGACTCGGCTTTACTATGGCTCAATCTGCTGAAAAACAAACAGAAGGTACTCACAGACAATATGATAAATGCCACTAAAAACCACTTGATATTGTGCGCTTCAAAAGCAACACTCCAAAAATGCGAATCAAAACGAGGCTTTTTGATTTTTTCGTAAGGAATCATTTGATATGCAACAAATACGATCGTAGCAATCATCAAAGCTCCAGTAAATAGTTTAGGATAAATGCTTTTTTTGGAGGAATTGAGAAGCCAAATCGAAATCAGATAGGAAGCCAAAGCTCCGAGCAGAGGCGCCAGGACAATAAAGGCGATAATGATAACCACACCTGAAGGCATGCCTCCGTCGCTTCCTGCTTTATACCAAGTAACCACGTCAAAACCAGCATGGGCAATAGCTGCTCCAGCAAAACCACCGATTAGCGTATGAGAAGAACTGGAAGGAATTCCCAGCCACCAAGTCAATAAATTCCAGCAAATTGCGGCTATGATTCCGGCCAAGATAACCGTTAAGTTGATCTCCATTGTATTGGCCGTTTTGGCAACCGTATCGGCCACTCCAAATCCAAACACCCAATACGCCAAGAAGTTAAAAAATGCCGCCCAAACAACAGCCTGGAATGGAGTAAGCACTTTTGTCGCAACAATAGTTGCAATTGCGTTCGCAGCATCGTGGAAACCGTTGATATAATCAAAGATTAATGCAAGAACGATTATGACAATTAATATCGTAAAATCCATAAGATTGTTGAGTCAAAAATGATATTTAAGAGTGCTTAACCACCACTGATTCTAGAACATTTGCTACACTTTTGCATTTATCAGAAGCTGATTCAAGTGCCGACAAAACTTCTTTGTATTTAATGATGTTTTTAGCATCAGTTTCATTTTCAAAAATATCAGCAACCGCTTTGTCAAAAACGTTGTCTGCTTTGCTTTCTAATTTGTTGATTTTCTTGCAAGCATCAGAAATCGCTTTTAGATTTTTCAAATCTTTTAGTTCTTTTATCGCAACACCAATGTGCTGGCAAGCTTCAAGATTGATTTCTGTTAACTTACGGATCGATTTTGTAATTTTTTCTACTTGATACAAACGCATTCTGCTCGCCGCACCGTGCATATAATCAGCAACATCATCCATCGATTTTACCAAGGCAAAAATATCTTCACGGTCAAAAGGAGTAATAAAATTTCGGCTTAGCTCAAGATGCGTCTTATGCGTAATTTCCTCAATAATAGCTTCTAGCTCTTCAATTTTTCTAAAGTAATTTTCTCTTTCTAATTTTGGAGCATTTACAGCCTCGTGCAATGTTTCAGCTAATAAAATTAAATTTTGTGAAGCTTGTTCGAAAAGAGGAAAGAACTTTTTATCTTTAGGAACTAAAAACTGGAAAATACTGTTTAAAGACATAGGTTTGTTATTTATTGCTGCAAATGTATCTCTTTAATGTTAAGGCAATATTAACAAATCATAAATAAGCAGTTATCAAAATTTACGATTTGATAATATTGGAAAAGCCTTGCCTGCAAACTCAGTTTCTTTTTATTGCAAACGTTTTCGTACTTTAGCAATCTCAAAAAATAAGCAAAATACACTCAAATACATTATGGACATCAACTTCAATAAAAACGAAGACCACAACAAACTTTTACTATCAGATTTAAAGCAACGATTCGCAAAAGTTAGACTAGGCGGAGGCGAAAAAAGAATAGAAAAACTACACGCAGAAGGCAAGATGACGGCTCGAGAACGAATCGATTATCTTCTTGACGATAAAAAAGAAAGCATTGAAATCGGCGCTTTTGTAGGCGACGGTATGTATGCCGAACATGGCGGATGCCCTTCTGGCGGCGTCGTAATCAAGATTGGGTATGTCAAAGGAAAGCAATGCGTTGTCGTTGCCAACGACGCGACCGTTAAAGCTGGGGCTTGGTTTCCGATTACCGGAAAGAAAAATCTCCGTGCCCAAGAAATTGCCATGGAAAACAGATTGCCGATTATCTATTTGGTAGATAGTGCCGGTGTTTACCTGCCGTTGCAAGATGAAATCTTTCCTGATAAAGAACATTTCGGAAGAATTTTCAGAAACAATGCCATCATGAGCAGCATGGGAATCACCCAGATTGCTGCAGTCATGGGAAGCTGTGTTGCCGGTGGAGCTTACCTTCCGATCATGAGCGACGAAGCCCTGATTGTGGACAAGACCGGAAGTATTTTCCTAGCAGGAAGTTATTTGGTCAAAGCGGCAATCGGCGAAAGCATCGACAATGAAACGCTTGGCGGCGCTACGACACATTGTGAAATCTCTGGCGTGACAGATTACAAAGCAAAAGACGACAAAGATGCTTTAGACAAGATAAAAAATATAGTAGACAAGATCGGCGATTACGAAAAGGCTGGTTTCAACAGAATTAAAGCAGAAAAACCTGCCCTTGATGAAAAAGAAATCTACGGCGTATTGCCTAAATTAAGAACCGAGCAATACGACATGATGGAAATCATCAAGCGTTTGGTCGATAATTCTGAATTTGAAGCCTATAAAGAAGGCTACGGACAGACGATTATTACTGGTTATGCCCGAATTGACGGCTGGGCGGTCGGAATCGTTGCCAACCAACGTAAAGTTGTCAAATCTAAAAAAGGCGAAATGCAGTTCGGAGGCGTAATCTATTCTGATTCTGCCGACAAGGCTACGCGTTTTATTGCCAACTGCAACCAGAAAAAAATTCCGCTAGTATTTCTTCAAGACGTGACCGGATTTATGGTAGGAAGCAAATCAGAACATGGAGGCATCATCAAAGACGGTGCTAAGATGGTTAATGCCGTTTCCAATTCTGTAGTTCCTAAATTCACGGTAGTGGTCGGAAACTCCTATGGTGCCGGAAACTATGCCATGTGTGGAAAAGCCTATGACCCGAGACTTATTTTTGCATGGCCAAGTGCCGAACTAGCCGTTATGGGTGGAACCCAAGCCGCAAAAGTTTTAATGCAGATTGAAGCTTCTTCCCTAAAAGCCAAAGGCGAAGTAATCGACGAAGCCAAAGAACAAGAGCTTTTTGACAAGATCAAAGCAAAATACGACGCACAAGTTTCTCCTTATTATGCTGCTTCGCGCTTGTGGACTGATGCTGTTATCGATCCTCTAGAAACCAGAACTTGGATTTCGATGGGAATCGAAGCTGCAAACCACGCTCCTATCGAAAAGAAATTTAACCTAGGTGTCATCCAAGTCTAACCAATATGGGAAACCTTGACGAAAAAGAATTACAAGAACTAGCCAGCCAATTGAGCCATCCTAATGGCGAAAATGGCATACAGACGGCCTTTAGCATGAACGTTGCGAATGATAATATGATTCGCAACGCCATTGCCCAAATCGAAATCAAGGATAATTCTAGCCTATTGGAAATCGGGCCTGGCAACGGTGCGCATATCAAATATCTATTTGAAGTTAATTCCAACATAAAGTATTATGGAATTGATGTTTCCAAACTCATGGTTGAAGAAGCGACAAAGCTTAATTCTGAATTTACCAACTCCGACAAAGCTATTTTTGAATGGACCGACGGAGAAAAAATAGCCCATCCCGATGCTGCTTTTGATAGCATCTTTACTACGAATACCATCTATTTCTGGAAAAACCCAGAAGAATACATAAAAGAGATTTTTAGAATCCTAAAAACAAAAGGCGAATTTATCCTGGCTTTTATTCCCAAAGAAGTCATGGAAAAGATTCCGTTTTCAAAATACGGTTTTGAGCTTTATGATAATGAAAAAGCAAAAGCTTTGTTACAGGATGCCGGATTTACGATTGTAAATACGCTATCAGAGCAAGAAGAAGTCTTGAGTAACACAGGCGATAAAAAAATCCGCACGTTTACAATTATCAAAGCAGTAAAACCATAATCAAGCATGGTAAAATTCTTTCCTTATTTTCTCTTCTTTATTGGACTGCAAGTTTCAGCCCAACAATTCACCAGAAAAGATTCACTGCGTGGCGGTTTTTCGTTAGAAAGAACCAGCTATGACGTACAGCGTTATGACTTGAATATCACCATAGACCCAGAAAAAAAATCCATCGTCGGCTATAACGACATTACTTTTAAGGTTTTAAATACGGTGTCGCAAATCCAAGTCGATTTATTTGAAAACATGAAAATCGACAGCATTGTTTTTGATGGAAAGCAACTAAACTATAAAAGAGAATTTGGAGCTGTTTTTATTTCTTTTGAAAAACCACTAACGGTTGACGGACTAAACAAGAAAATTCGTTTTTATTATTCCGGAAACCCATTAATTGCAAACTACCCGCCTTGGGATGGAGGCTTTGTCTTTAAAAGCGATAGCCAAGGCAAGCCTTGGATTGGGGTTGCCGTACAAGGCACGGGAGCCAGCTTATGGTATCCTGTCAAAGACTCCCAACATGACGAGCCGGATTTAGGCGCTACGATAAAAGTCGCCGTGCCTAATGGACTGATGAACGTTTCCAACGGAAGATTCATTGGAAGTGAAGACCTCAAAAACGGCTACACGCGCTGGGACTGGGAAGTAAAAAATCCGATCAACAATTACGACATTACCATAAACGTTGCCGACTACGCACATCTGCACGACACCCACAACGGACTAGATCTTGACTATTATGTCTTACGTGAAAACGAAGAAAAAGCAAAACAGCATTTTGAAGAAGTAAAACCGATGCTGGACTGTTTTGAGTCCAAATTCGGCAAATATCCTTTTGCAGAAGACGGCTATAAATTAGTCGAAACTTCTTATTTAGGTATGGAGCACCAAAGTGCTGTGGCTTATGGAAATAAATACAGGAAAGGCTATATGGGAAGCGATATTTCAGGCACAGGCATAGGCATGCTTTTCGACTATATCACCATCCATGAAAGCGGCCACGAATGGTTCGGGAACAGCATTACCTCTAAAGATATCGCCGACATGTGGATTCATGAAGGATTTACGACCTATTCCGAATCTGTTTTTGTAGAATGCTTGTACGGCTATGAAAAGGCGATGGAGTATATCAACGGACAGAAAAATCGTATTTCCAACAAAGCTCCGATCATCGGAACCTATGGCGTCAATGATAAAGGCTCAAACGACATGTATTATAAAGGAGCATTGCTGCTGAATACGTTGCGCCATATTGTAAACGACGATCCTAAATGGTGGCAAATACTATTGAAATATTCTGAAACCTACCGTCATAAGATAATCGATACCGAAACGGTCATTGCTTTTTTCAATACCGAAACCAACAGAAATCTCTCTCCTATTTTTGAACAATACTTAAAGCATAAAAACATTCCTGAGCTGGAT
The DNA here is from genome assembly GCF_025947265.1 of Flavobacterium sp. N2550. NCBI lineage: Bacteria > Pseudomonadati > Bacteroidota > Flavobacteriia > Flavobacteriales > Flavobacteriaceae > Flavobacterium > Flavobacterium sp. N2550. The sequence goes on from NZ_CP110007.1 coordinate 2,900,144, forward strand.
GTAGAAATAGGAAAGAAAGAAGTAAGATTCAGATGGCATACCGATGTCACTAATTTTTCAATGCCTGTAATACTGCTCGTAAATGACACAGAGATTCGGCTCGAAGCCACTAATGACTGGCAATCCTACAAAATAAAGAAAACCAAAGAAGCGGTCAAGTTTGACAGCAACAGGTTTCTTATAAAAGTAAATTATAATTAAAAAGAGCGCCAATTGGCGCTCTTTTCTATACGCTCGACAAGCTTTCTTTTCTCAAGACCTTGCCTGTCGGTGTTTCTAAAAATTTAGGAATAAACAGCACTACTTTCGGCTTTTCGTATTTCCCTAATTCGCCAAAAGCAGCATCATCTATAACAAATGGATCGCCTTCGACTGCTAGGACTAATTTTTCGCCAAGCTCCTCATTTTCCTGAGAGGCTATAAAAAACCTCCGCTCAATCTTATGCGACAGCTTTTCCTCAATCTGTTCCGGAAAAAGCTTGACGCCTCCGCTGTTAATCACATTATCGATACGTCCCAGCCAGATAAATTCGTTCTCATTCAAGACTTTTACGACATCGTTCGTCACCACGGCTTCATCTGTAATGGTAGGCGCCGTTACGACCAAGCAATGCCTTTCGTCTTCTGCAACCGTAATGCCTGGCAGAACTTGAAAGGCTTCTTCTCCTACTCTTTTCGCCGCAATATGAGTTATCGTTTCCGTCATCCCATACGTCTCAAAAATAGCCGAAGAAACTTGCTGCAGTTCAGTTGCCAAAGCCGAGCTGACCTTCGCGCCGCCAATAATCAATTTTTTGATTTGCCCAAGCTGTGCTAAAGAATGCTGTGCCTGTAGCGGTACCATGGCCGCAAAATCATACGTCTCATCATTCCTTTCTAAAGGCGTTGATGTAGGTTCTACAAAATCGAGATCCAGTCCTAAAATAAACGCCCTGACAAACATCATCTTGCCTGCTACATATTGTGCCGGAAGACAATGAAGGACTTTATTTCCGGGTGCCAGATCAAAGAAATCACCTGTCGCCAAAGCCGAATTGACCATGGCCTGCTTGTTCACCTTAATCTTTTTAGGCGCTCCCGTCGTTCCCGAAGTCGTCATTTCGATATATTCCTTTTCATCAAACCAATCCAGTATAAAGATACCGACAGGTCGTTCAAAAGCTTCTCCTTCTTTGATAAAGCTATACGCCACACGGCACAAGTCATCCTTGTCAAGATGAAAGCCGTTCAGTTTAAAACGGTTGTGGACGCTATGGTAGGTTGGGTTATTCATCGTTTTTTCCTAATTCATTAATTTCGTGAAAACTCTCTTTTGTGGGAGGAACAATAACTCCTGTGAGCTTCTCCTTCCAGTTATTCCATTTATACTTCTTACTAAAGATAAACAAAAGAATCGGAAAAATGACAAACACCGGAAGCAAAACGTCAAATCCCGCTGTCGGTTCTGAATGGTCTTTTAAGATAGAATGCGTCTGGAAAACCGTCCAATCCGATGTCACCAGCAACGCTCCTACCAGATTATTCGCGGCATGAAAGCCCAACGAAAGCTCTATACCTTCGTCCATCAGCGCTACAATACCTAAAAACAATCCCGTGCCTATATAATAGACCAAGATAATGTAGCCCATCTTCTCGACCTCCGGATTCATGATGTGTAGCAGTCCAAAAATCAAGGACGTCATCATAAGCGGAAACCATTTATTTTTTGCCAAAAGTGCAAATCCCTGCATCAAGTACCCTCTAAAAACATATTCCTCCGTACTCGTCTGTATCGGAATCAAGGCTATTGCGATAATGGCAAGAACCGCAAACTGAACTGGCTGGAAATTAATTTCATAGTTCTCTGGAGAAGCATAATACGTTGCAATGGTTACGACTGTGGTAATCACTGCCCAAAGTCCGAAAGAAAAGAAAAAACGCGACCAGTCCATTTTTTTTCGGGAAGTCGCCACTTCGATAAACTTTTGCTTGTGGAAATATTTCACGATCAGATACAACCCAAGCATGGCAAAGACAAACGAAATCAGCATGAAAAACAAAGTCAGGTTCGAATTCAAATAGGTCATCATTGTGTTTTGATCTTGCGGAAACTCCTCTTTTTCTATAAACGATTTTACTCCCATGGCAATAATCCATGGGAATTGTCCTGCCGTAGAAGCTATAATTACCAGAATCGACCCTACGATGTACTTACCAAATCGATTATCCTTAATGTTAAAACCTTGTGCTATAAACATATCCTTATTTTTTGTGCTTGAATTTATTTGACCCCTAATTTATTCAATTGTTACAACATATTGGCCTATTTTTAATTTGCATTTCATTTCTTTGCAGCTCACTAAACTGCGTATAGAAAAAATCATGATCAAAATCTATCATAATCCACGCTGCGGAAAATCTAGGGAAGGACTCGAGCTTGTCGAAAAATCAGGGAAAGCATTTGAGGTCGTAAAATACCTTACGGACGTGCCTTCTTTTGAAGAATTACAAACCATCATCAAGCTGTTGGGCATAGCACCAATCGAGCTTGTCCGCCAAAAAGAAGACGTCTGGGTGAAAAACTTCAAAGGAAAAGAAGTATCTGACGAAGCAATCATCAAGATCATGATTGAAAACCCGATACTGATCGAAAGGCCGATCGTCATCAACGGAAACAAAGCGGTCATCGGTCGCCCGCCAGAAAAAATCCTCGACATAGTATAAGAATGTTAAATGACAGTATTTAACAAACCTTTATGAAATCAGGCTTAAACCAAAGGCTACTTTTGCGGTCTTAAGCTAAATAATCAACATTCTAGTTAATGAAAAAATTAAAATTTGCAATAACCCTCCTATTGCTCTCCGTTTCGCTTTTAAGTCTTGCCCAAGAAAGGCCGCAGGCTAAAAAAGTAAAGATTACAGGAAAAATCACCGAAAAATCTACGTCCCTTCCGTTAGGATATGCGACTGTAACCCTCCAAAACAGCAAGCGTCCTGACATTATTACTGGTGGAATGACTGATGAAAACGGAGTATTTACGATAGAGGCGAATGCAGGTACCTATGATGTGAAATTTGAATTTATCTCCTTCAAGGCGATAGAAATGAAGCAGCTGGCTATCCAAGAAGACAAAGATTTCGGAACTGTTGCCCTAGAAGCCGAAGCCGAAATGCTGGATGCCGTAGAAATCCGCGCCGAGCGTTCTACCGTAGAAATCAAGCTCGATAAAAAAGTATATAACGTTGGACAAGATATGATCGTGAAAGGCGGAACTGTAAGCGACGTCTTAGACAACGTCCCTTCTGTTTCTGTCGATGTAGAAGGAAACGTAAGCCTTCGTGGGAATGAAAACGTACGAATCTTGATCGACGGAAAACCTTCCGGTCTTGGCGGTATCAACATTGCCGATGCCTTGAAACTGCTTCCGGCCGATGCGGTAGACAAAGTAGAAGTAATCACCAATCCATCCGCACGTTATGATGCAGAAGGAGGCGGCGGTATCATCAATATCGTATTGAAAAAAGGAAAAAACCAAGGAATCAACGGTACGGTAACGGCTACGACAGGAGATCCTGCGAATCACGGCTTTACCGGAACGATCAACTATAAAACAGAACAATTCAACCTGTTCACAACCCAAGGCTACAGCTACAGAAAAGGGCCAGGAAACTCGCTGACCGATACGGAATATCTTGACGAAAATGGCGATATTACCAGCTACCTTAAAGAAAGAAGAAACAACGAAAGGCTGAACAAAAGCTACAATGCTAATTTTGGCTTGGAATGGTATCTTGACAAATCGACAACGTGGACCAATACGTTTTCGTACCGCAGAAGCTCTGGCGAAAACCCAGACAATGTCTTCCAGCACAAATACGATGCAGGAATGAACCTGCAAAGCATCACGAACCGTTTTAGCGACGAGTCTGAAAAAGACGAAAACGTAGATTTCTCTTCTAACTTTATCAAAAAGTTTAAAAAAGACGGGCATCAGCTGACTGTCGATGTCTCTTTTTCTCAAAGCGATGACGACGAGAACTCCGACATTCCTAGCCGCGACGTGCTTAACAACCTGCCGATAAGCGATCAGAGAACCGCCAACATACAAGAACAGAATCGAACGCTGTTACAGACAGACTACGTATTGCCAATTGGCGAAAAAAGCCAGTTTGAGGCCGGATACCGCGGCAACTTCAACGACCTGCTTACTGATTATTCTGTGGAAAATTTCAACTACGGAACAGGAGCTTGGGAAAACGATCCGCAGTTCACCAATACCCTAGAATACAAAGAAAAAGTAAACGCGCTGTATACGCAGTTCGGCACCAAAATCAACAAGATGTCCTACTTGGTAGGCTTGCGTTGGGAAGATTCGAACATCGACATCAACCAGCTGACACAAAACATCTACAAAAACAAAAAGTACAACAACTTTTTCCCAAGTGCCTTTTTAGCGTATGAGTTCAGCGAAAGCAGCAGCGCTTCGTTAAGCTACAGCCGTAGGATTTCAAGACCGCGCTCCCGTTCGATCAATCCATTTTCGAGCCTGTCGAGCAACATCAACTTGTTTAGAGGTAATCCAGACCTAGATCCGTCAATGACCGATGCGTTTGATTTCGGCTACCTTAAAAAATGGAACCAGCTGACTTTTAATACTTCTATGTACTTTAACAGAACGCAGGATGCCGTACAGTTTGTACGTAATACAGAAACAATAAACGGAACTGCCGTTTTAGTGACTTCTCCTGTAAACGTAGGTACTGAAGACCGTTTCGGATTTGAGTTCACGTTATCGTACAACCCTTATAAATGGTGGAGATTGAACAGCAATTTTAACCTGTTCAGAAACCAGACCAAAGGAAGCTATACCTATACCGACTTATCTGGAGCTTCAGAAACGATTGATTTCAGCAACACGGCTTATTCTTGGTTTGCACGAATCAATTCCAAAATCAACCTTCCTCTGGGCATCGACTGGCAGGCCAACACTACGTATAATGCGCCGCAGACTAATGCACAGGGACGTTCTAAAGGCATCATCAGCGCGAACCTAGCGTTTAGCAAAGATGTGCTAAAAGACAAAGGAACCGTTGCCTTAAACGTAAACGACCTTTTCAATTCCAGAAAAAGAATTACAGAAACCAACCTGCCTACGCAGAATGCCTATTCTGAAATGCAATGGAGAGAAAGACAAATCACCCTTTCTTTCACGTACCGTTTCAACAAGAAGAAAAACGAAAGAGAAAAACAGCCTAGAAAAACCGATGCCGACACTAACGGCGGCGGCGAAGAATACGGCGGATAAGAATTACCAGCTCCGGATCGAAAGGTTCGGAGCTGTCCATAAAAAAAGGGAACCAATGGTTCCCTTTTTATTTTGAGTACAGATGATTAGCTCAATGACTCTTGTTTCTTTTTAGCTCTTCTTTCTTTATATCTTTCGAATAAAGCGCCGCCAATCCAATAAGGCAGGAAGCTAACCAAGAAGATCATCAGCCAGAAGCCGATTGTCAAGATGGTTAAGAAAAGTAAGAAACCTAAATACTGTTGAAATTCAAACATGTTTTCCGGAATTTTTTGAATACCCGTCAAAGATAGGTGGAATATTCATTTTGACCAATAAAAACAATGAAAATAATTTTTAAATCATTTTTTAAACCTACTTATAATCCTTATTTTTGGGCTGGTTTTCAGAAAGTAATTCAAAATCCAAGCGACCCAATTTCTGTAAGCCAGCTAATTAAACAAAAATGAATACGCCCGCCTCAGAAACCATAATCATAAAGCTAAGCCGGAAAAAAATAGTCCTTACTATTCTGGGTGCCGCCTTGTTTGTGCTTATCGGAATCTGGCTGGTCGCCAAACACCAAGAAATCGACAGGCCGATAGATTCTCCCCTATTTGTGCTGATTATGGGTAGCATAGCCATCCTTTTCTTTGGCTTTATTGCCATTACGGCTATCCGAAAGCTAAGCACGCAATCTGACGGGCTTATCATCTCCTCAAAAGGAGTTACCGACAATTCTAGCGGCATCAGCGCCGGATTTATTCCGTGGGAAGACATTACCGCTATTACAGAAACCGCTGTCGTAAACCAGAACTTTGTAAATATCGTCCTTAAAGACCCCGAATCCTTTATCGCTGCCCAAAAAAGCAGCTTTAAGCGCAAGGCGATGACAGCCAACTATAAATCTTTTGGAAGTGCCGTAGCGATATCGGCTAACAGCTTAGATACTACGCACGAAAACCTTAAAAAGATTCTCGTCGAGAAACTGACCGAATACAATAGAATGAATCACATATAACAACAAACAATTTACAATACAATGGACTATAGAATAGAAAAAGACACGATGGGCGAAGTGCAGGTTCCTGCAGACAAATATTGGGGCGCACAGACAGAGCGTTCAAGAAACAACTTCAAGATCGGGCCATCGGCATCCATGCCAAAAGAAATTATCGAAGGTTTTGCCTACCTTAAAAAAGCGGCTGCCTATGCCAACCACGACCTAGGCGTATTGCCTGTTGAAAAAAGAGACGCTATCGCTCAGGTTTGCGACGAAATCTTGGCCGGAAAACTAGACGGCGAATTTCCTTTAGTAATCTGGCAGACCGGTTCTGGAACGCAAAGCAACATGAACGTAAACGAAGTGGTTGCGAACAGAGCTCAAGTATTGGCTGGACACAAGATCGGCGAAGGCGAACAATTTGTAAAAGCAAACGACGACGTAAACAAATCACAATCGTCTAACGATACCTACCCTACAGGAATGCACATCGCCGCCTACAAAGCGGTTGTAGAAGTAACCATTCCTGGCGTAGAAAAATTAAGAGACACGCTTCATGCCAAAGCAGAAGCTTTTAAAAACGTAGTTAAGATCGGAAGAACCCACTTGATGGATGCCACCCCGCTAACGCTTGGCCAAGAGATCTCTGGCTATGTAGCCCAATTGAACTACGGACTGAAAGCTTTAAAAAACACCTTGGCGCATTTGTCTGAACTGGCTTTAGGCGGAACTGCCGTAGGTACCGGACTAAACACGCCAGCAGGCTATGACGTAAAAGTAGCAGAATATATCGCCAAATTCACAGGACATCCTTTTGTAACGGCTCCGAACAAATTTGAAGCTTTGGCGGCACACGACGCTATTGTAGAAACGCACGGGGCGCTAAAACAATTGGCAGTATCCCTAAACAAGATTGCTAACGACGTACGAATGATGGCATCAGGTCCGCGTTCCGGAATCGGCGAAATCTTGATTCCAGAAAACGAGCCAGGTTCATCGATCATGCCAGGAAAAGTAAACCCTACGCAATGCGAGGCGTTGACTATGGTCTGCGCGCAAGTAATGGGCAACGACGTTACGATTACGATCGGCGGTACGCAAGGCCATTACGAATTGAACGTATTCAAGCCATTGATGGCATCTAACTTCCTGCAGTCTGCCCGTTTGCTAGGCGATGCCTGCGTTTCTTTTGACGAGCACTGTGCGCAAGGAATCGAGCCAAATTATACGCGTATCAAAGAATTGGTAGACAATTCATTAATGCTTGTTACGGCACTGAATACCAAAATCGGCTACTACAAAGCAGCAGAAATTGCACAGACTGCCCATAAAAATGGCACTACCCTAAAAGACGAAGCGGTACGCCTTGGCTATGTATCTCCAGAAGATTTCGATGCTTGGGTAAAACCAGAAGACATGGTAGGAAGCCTAAAATAGTCTTTTTTTAACCATACTATAGAAAACCTGAAGCTTGGCTTCAGGTTTTTTTTTTGTGCTCCTTTGTTTTGGATAAGCAGACCTTGCTCTTTACTATGGTCTACCTAGCCCTACATCATGCTATGCCTTGCTCTTCACTATAGTATGCCTAGCCTTCCATCAGGGCAGACCTTGCTATTTACTATAGTAAACTTAGGCCTACATCATGGTATACCTTACTATTTACTATGGTATACTTAAACCTATATCATGGTATACTTTACCACTCACTATGGCAAACCTAGCTATCTATCCTAATGTACCTTGCCCCTCATTTAAGGAAGCCTAGAGGCATACGTAGGCTCGCCTTGCTCCTTTCAAAGCATACTATAATTCCGTTTTATACGTTCTTGTTAACATCAACAATTGCTTTTGTAAGTTTTTTCTATACCAAGAATTAAGTATATTCGTAATTATCAAACCAATACCTATGGTCAAAACACACCCCCTTACAGAGAAAAAATGGTCGGCTACGCGCAAGTTTTTCACCCTGCTGCTTATTTTCTATTTGCTGTTCTATATGTTTCCTTTTCCGCTAGATCAGATTCCGGGAGTAAATATATTGACAGGCTTCTACGGAACGGCTATCGATTTTATCAACCTGTGGGTCGGGAAAAACATACTGAAGCTCGATACCCTGCAAAAAATACAAAACACGGGCAGCGGCGATACGACGTTTGATTATGTGAAGCTAGTTACCTTTATACTGCTGGCCTTCCTTACTTCGGTCATCGTTTTTTTTGCAACTCGAAAAAGAATCAATTACGACCGGCTGTATTATTGGACCATCGTATATGCCCGCTATTATGTAGGACTGTACCTAATTGTGTACGGCCTGCTAAAGCTTTTCGAAGGGCAGTTTTCGTTCCATGACTTTGGCCGTCTCGAAGAAAACTTTGGCGACGCTACGCCTATGGGACTGCTTTGGACGTTTATGGGCCATTCTAAAATATATGGCGGCTTTACCGGAATCATGGAAGCCGGAGCTGGATTTTTATTGCTGTTCCACAATACCAAGACATTGGGCGCCCTGCTTAGCGTGGCCGTAATGAGCAATGTGGTCTTGATGAATTTTTGTTTTGACGTGCCCGTGAAATTATTTTCGAGCCACCTCTTGATTATTTCGATCATCATCTTAGCGCCTAACGTAAGAAAGCTGTATAATTTCTTTGTGCTGAACAAGACCGAAACGCTCAACCACTGCAAGCTTGTTTTTGAAAACAAGTGGAAAGCAAGGACGCGGGCCATCGGAAAAGGAATCTTAATCTTAGGATTCAGCGGCTTTATCGTCGCCCAAGGCATCGAAGGGATGTATAGCTATGGCTCCTTGGCGCCAGAAGCACCGCTAAAAGGCAGCTACAAGACCCTTGCTTTTTATGACACTACAAACGATTCTCTAAAAGAAATCCAAGACAAGAACAGTCGTTGGAAAAACCTGCACATTTCGGGAACCTATGGCAGCATACTTACCGAAGCAGACAGCACGATCTATTATGCCCTAAAGATCGATACGATTAAAAAAACGGTGCAGTTCAAGTCTTACAAAGACACCACGAAGGTTTCAGTACTGCACTATGAAGAAAAAGCACCAAAAGCCTTTGTATTAAAAGGAAAGTTTGAGGAGAAAGACATACAAGCCGAATTCAGCAAAAAATCGCTGGAAGACTACCGCTTGGTCAATACCGGTTTTCATTGGATCAACGAATATCCGAACAACCAATAATAAGCTGAACTACGATACTACTAAAAAACCTGAAGCTGAGCTTCAGGTTTTTTTTATGTTTCTATACGAATAGTGACACTAAAGTTATGCTGGCACTTTACCTGCTTGCCCTTTCTATCATGGCTCTTAAGGTAGCAGTTACTAAATCATCATTGTATTTTTCGTCTTGTATTCTTTCAGAATAGTCAAAATAATGGGCCAGTGCAGTAGCCTCTTCAAAGGATATTGATTTGCATTTGTCTAAAAATTCAATATTGTCAATCAATCTTAAGAAAATATCATTCCGAAATCGGTCTCTTTTTTCACCAATCGCTAGTAGTTTTTTAAGGAGGTAAAACCTGTTCATTACGGTAGAGTTGGCAGCATCACTATCGCTTTCTGCGCTGCCTTCTACAATACATTCCGTAAAAATTTCCAGTTGATTTGTAGTCCAATTTTCTAGTTCGGTTTCCAGCTCTTTCCAATCTTCGTCCGAGAAATAGCGTGCCAATAGGCTGACTACGGTATCGTTTCCGCCTCCGACTGTCCATACATCGCTATCAACAACCTCGTGCTTTAATAGAAAAGAATACAATTCAAGAATGGCAGGATTCGAGCTTTTGGTCTTGCAGTTTTCTGCATACCGCTGCTTAAACAAGTCAAAATCTTTTGCTAGCATATTTTTTATTTTGAATCAACCAATACCGAACAGCCGATAGCTAGTCGTGTTTCTTGTTGCTTTCTATCTTTTTGAGGATATCCTCCATCATGTCCATCTGCACTTTCTGTATCTCGACAATCGACTGTTCTTGGTGCAGTAAAAGATGGTCGATCTTTTCATGGAGCATCCTGATTTCCAGTTCCGATTTCAGGTTGATCATATAATCCTTTTTGGCACGGTCGCGGTCTTTTTCCTCCTGCCTATTCTGGCTCATCATGATCACAGGCGCCTGCAGGGCCGCAATGCACGACAGGATCAGGTTCAAGAGAATAAAAGGATACGGGTCAAAGCCTTTGTTGGCCAGCATAAAAACGTTCGCTGCAATCCACAACAGCAAGAAAGTCATAAAGGAAATGATAAACGTCCAGCTGCCGCCAAATGAAGCCACTTTATCGGCAATTTTCTGCCCGAAGGTAAACTCCTGTATCTCATCGTCCAGCTTGTCAGAAAGAATCGTATTGTCGTTTAGGGCATCCAAAACCATCTGTTCCATATCCGACAGTTCGCCTGTTTCTTTCAAGAGCATTTCAGAAATGTATTTCTCACGAAAGCTGCGCAGCTCGTCGGCCGACATGCATTTGTCGTTTTCAAAATCAGGATGCTCCTGCTTGATAAAGTCCAAGATGGATTTTCGGACCAGTCTGGCCGTCACTCTTTCGGATTCTGGGTATTCGTTTCCGGAAATATCGCTGGTGAATTTTTTCATAGGGTGATGGTTGATAGTTTATAGTTGGTAGTTGGTAGTTGAAAGTTTAAAAGTTGAAAGTCAAAAGTTGAAAGTTGAAAGTCTAAAATCTTAAGTCTAAAATCTAAAATTACCTAAAACCAGTGTTTCCTTTTAAAGTAATACACCATGCCTAAAACGGTGAGAAACATAACGCCGAGTATGATAAAATAGCCGTTTTCTGTTTTGAGTTCGGGCATGTTTTCGAAGTTCATTCCGTAGACGCCGACGATAAACGTGAGCGGCATAAAGATGACGGAAAAGATGGTCAGCGTTTTCATGATCTGGTTCATGCGCTGGCTTTGGGACGAAAAGAACACGTTGGAAGCGCTGTCTAATGATTTCAGGTCGTAATCGATTTGGTCTAAGATTTCCAGGCTTTTCTGGTGCAGGCGCTCAAAAAAGGCATAGTTGGATTTTTCGATGCCTGCGAAATCCTCATCCTTCTGGTGCGTTTTTAAATTAAACAGGGCATCGCGGAGCGGTATGATCGAGCGCTTTAGAAAGTTCAGGTTTTCGCGTTCCTTTTCTATGTTTTCCAAGAAAACCGATTTGTAGCTGTTCTTGGCTTCGACCAGCAGCGCCTCGATTCCGTTTTCATAGCTTTCGATAGTGATAAAAAAGTTTTCCATCACGGCATCAAGCAGCAGGTACAGCAGGTAGTCGTTTTTCTTTTTTCGGACGATACCGCTGTGCGTCTTGATGCGTTCGCGGATGTGCGTAAAAAAATCGCTCTTTTTTTCCTGCAATGAAATCAGCACGTTGTCCTTTAGCAAAAAGCTGATCTGCTCTACCCTGACTACGGCCGAATCTTCTTCTTGCAAAATCGATTTGATGCTGAAGAAAAGAATATCGTCCAGCTCGTCCATTTTAGTCCTTCGCGAAACATTTAAGATATCGCCTACGACAAAATTCTGGAGGTTCAAAAGCTCACCGATTTCCTGTATCAGCTTTATATCATGGAGGCCGTGCACGTTGAGCCATTTGACATCTTCGGCCTGCAAAGGGTCTTCGATTTCTTTCTTGACACGGTCGAGCGAAACTTTTTTGTATTCTTCGTAGCCCAGGTCGTCATAGACAAACAGTTGCATTTCAACCGGATCGGCAGTATGGATTCCGGTATACTCAAAATAATTGGGCTGTACTTTGCGAACTTCTTTATAGCGTATTCTTCTCAAGGCATTTTAATTTGTCATAAAGATAGGAGTTTTTAAAATTCCATTTTACATTTACAGAAATATTTCAGCTTGGTTTTGGATTCGATTCCGGCCCCAAATCAGGCAAAGCTGCAAACCTATAGTACACATGAAAACACTGCTAATCAACATAAAAGAATTATTACAAGTCCGAGAAACACACGTTGACAAAGTTTCGGGAGCCGAAATGGCAACCTTGCCTGCCCTACAAAACGCCTACCTTTTGATCGAAGACAATTTGATAAACGGCTTTGGCACGATGGAAAACCTGCCCGAAGTTGCCGATGCTACGGTTATCGATGCTACAGGAAAGACCGTGCTTCCGGCCTGGTGCGATAGCCATACGCACATTGTGTACGCTGGAAACCGCGTACAGGAATTCGTAGACCGCATCAACGGACTGTCGTATGAAGAGATTGCCAACCGCGGCGGCGGCATCCTAAACTCGGCCAAAAAGCTGAACGAGACTTCGGAAGACGAAATCTACGACCAATCCAAGACACGCTTAGAAGAAGTCATGCTGCAGGGCACCGGAGCCGTAGAAATAAAATCGGGCTACGGACTGACGGTGGAAGGCGAATTAAAAATGCTGCGCGTCATCAAAAAGCTAAAAGAGAACTATCCTGTTGCTATCAAAGCAACTTTTTTAGGGGCACATGCTTTTCCTACGGAATTCAAAGAAAACCATTCCGGTTATATCGATACCCTCATCAACGAGATGCTTCCGAAAATAGCGGAAGAAAAGCTGGCCGATTATATCGATGCCTTTCTGGAAACAGGCTATTTTTCTGTCGAAGAAACCGAACGCATCATGGAAGCGGGCAAAAAATACGGACTGCCTGCCAAGATACACGTGAACCAGTTTACGGCCATCAACGGTATAGCAGCCTGCGTAAAGCACGGAGCGCTTTCTGTAGACCATCTGGAGATTGTGACCGATGAAGATATCGAAGTCTTAAAGAATTCGGATACGATGCCGGTTGCCTTGCCTTCCTGTTCTTATTTTATCAGCATTCCCTACACTCCTGCTCGAAAAATGATACAGGCCGGACTGCCGCTAGCGTTGGCGACTGATTTTAATCCGGGCACTACGCCTTCGGGCAATATGAATTTTGTGGTGGCTACTGCGTGTATCAAGATGAAAATGACACCCGAAGAGGCAATCAATGCGGCTACCATCAATGGGGCGTATGCTATGGGGCTTTCCAAAACCCACGGTTCGATTACCGTAGGAAAAAATGCTAATTTGATTATCACCAAGCCGATTACGTCGTTCTACCAATTGCCGTATGCTTTTGGTACCGATTTGATTGATCAAGTGGTTATAGAAGGGAAATTAATTTGATTATCATTCCCAAAAGACCTGCTACAGAAATAAAAATCGTCATTAATGATCTTGCCTTATATTTCTTTATATAAGCTTTATCATAAACAGGCAATTCATTAAATTTATCAGATGCCATTTCTTTTTTATAGTCTCTATAACCAGTAACGCCCCATATAAGCACAACACTACAGATTATACAAAAAAGCAAAATACCTATAACATCTTTTGTTTCCATATTTCTATTACACTAAGCGGAGCGAAAATTACATAAAAAAACCTTGAAAGATTATTTCAAGGCTTTTTTTGTTATTAGCATCTTGGGCCACCTGGACATGGTTCTAAAAGATTTTCACAACAATATTCAAGGCCGTTAAAATATTGTGCTGTGCCCGCAATACCGTTGATAAAGCATAAGCCGTTGGAATTAACGGTCACGCCAAATCCGCAATGACTCGGAACGGGATCTGTTCCTCCCTTAATTGCTTTTTGCTCTCCTTTTGTCAGTTCTTGAGCTCCCTCTAAATTTAAAAGTCTTTTTTTCATAATGTATATAGTTAAGTTAATAAAACAAAGTAAGACTGTGATACACAGCACAATTCAAATATACATATTTTTCTTACAACTTATTAATTACAGCTAACTTTAACATAGTATAAATCAATACAATGCATTATATACAGAGTAAAAAAAGGAGCCCATTGGGCTCCTTTTCTATGCAGTTTAAGTCTTGGTGTTTTGTTTGTCTTTATTTCAGCGTAAAGCTGGTTTTTGAAACTAGCGTCCCTTTGTCGAAGATATTTACATAGTAAACTCCTTTTTCAAAATCTACGCCGTTACCGTCTAAAAATTCGCATACATCGACTGCTTTGTTTTCATACGCCACTGTAGTCGTGAAGCTGTACGTTAAAGACATATCTCCGAAAGCTTCTGTCTTTTTCTCGCCCAGCACGTTATTTTTGCTGTCGATGATTTGAACGTAGTATAACTTGTTTCCAGATTTTGCGACTTCATTCTGTGCTATCGCAAAACAAACTTTAAGCTTGTCGGCACGTCTGGCTCTTTCAGTAACGACTTGTTTTCCTGAGCTTTTTTCTTTGATAGCTTCAGTTCTCAAGTTCATAACAGTAAGTTTTGACGCTTTCTCGACTGTTTTTGCCAAGTTTTCGTTTTGGATAACTAATGTGTCATTAAACTTTTTAGCCTCTCCTAATGCCAGACTGATGCTGTCATTTTTAGAAGTCAGAAGCGAATTCTGGTCTTTCAGCAATCCGTTTTCTTTCGCCAGCGCATTGAATTTCGCATTCAGCGTATTGTATTGGCTTTGGTATTTTTTCAGAGAAGCAATGTCTCCTTTTGATTTTTCGAGTTCGGCCATCAATTTGACAACTTTCTCTCTTTCTGCAATCAGCTCATCCGATACGGAAGTGTTTTCTGCAATTGCAGCATCTAATTTGGTTTTTAGAGCAGCCAGATCATTCATAGCAGACTCTTTGTCTTTGACCAGCAGCGTTTCTGTAGATTTCGCATCGCTGCTCATTTTGTACATGTAAACTAAACTCCCCGCGAGTAGAATTGCCAAAACGACGATAATCGCCTTTAGGCTGGAATTACTTTTTTGATTTTCCATGGTAATAGTGGTAATGGTTTAAACAAATTAAATAAAATTTTGGGGGATTTATAAGACAGTTAACGTAAGTTTATATAATTATATTATTTTTGGAGTTAAATTTTTTTTATGGAAAAGCTTATTCCCTTTACTGTGCACGATTTAGCTAGAGTAACTAATTTTCGAAGCGGTGAAGTCAAATTTGGCGAAAAGATGCAGACTATCCCAAAAGGGGCTGATACTGTTGAGTTTCTGCAAACTTCCGATGCAAAATTCGTATTGTTCGGAATTCCAGAAGACATAGGGGTTCGGGCTAATTTCGGGCGTCCTGGAGCAGCTTCTGCTTGGGAAAGTACCATAAAAAGTATTGCCAATATCCAGCACAATCGCTTTAGCAAGGGCAACCAGATTCTCGTCTTGGGCCATCTAGATGCTGCCGAAGAGATGAAAGAAGTCGAAAACCTCGATTTTAATATTCTGGAAGAAAGAAAACAGCTTTCTAAAGTTGTCGAGAAAATAGACAAGGAAGTCTCTCACATTATCTTTACGATTGTCAAGGCAGGAAAAATCCCTATCATCATTGGCGGCGGACATAACAACGCCTACGGAAATATAAAAGGAACGGCACTTGCCAAAGGAAAAGCCATCAATGCGATTAATTTTGATGCCCATTCCGATTTTAGGATCTTGGAAGGAAGACACAGCGGCAACGGCTTTTCGTATGCTTATGAAGAAGGCTTTCTGAAAAAATATTTTGTCTTCGGACTGCATGAAAGCTACACCTCTAAAAGCGTGTTGCACGAAATCAAGAAGTTGGACGAAAGAGTACGAATCAATACCTATGACGAAATCAACATCCGCAGGGAAAAAGATTTCAGGCTGGAAATGGAAAGAGCCTTTTCGTTTATCCGAAACGACTTTTACGGTATCGAAATCGATTTGGATTCGATTCCGGGCATTCCGAGCAGCGCCATGACGTTGAGCGGTTTTTCGGTAGAAGAACTGCGTCAGTTTATCCACTTTTTTAGCCAAGACCCGAACGCCTGCTACCTGCATATCTGCGAAGGCGCTCCTGATTTGGGCGATCCTAAAAACAGCCATCTGGTCGGAAAGCTCATCGGCTACCTTGTGACCGATTTCATGAAGGCGAAAAGCGAAACAGAATAATAGATGAATATACTTCTTATTGAAGATGACAAGCGAATCAGTGATTTTGTAATCAAGGGACTCGAAGAGAATGGCTTTTCGGTGACTCTTGCCGTTACAGGAGAAATCGCGCGCGAGATGATTTCGGAAAACGAGTGGGACATCATCTTGATGGACATCATGCTACCAGGAATTGACGGCATCCAGCTGACCAAACTTATCCGATTCAAGAAGAACCATACGCCGATATTAGTCCTCAGCGCACTCGATGATGCAGACGATAAAGTTTCGGCTCTTGACAGCGGTGCCGATGATTATCTCGTGAAGCCGTTCCATTTTAAAGAATTGATTTCGCGAATCAACGCGTTGACAAGAAGGACAAAATTCAACTATAAGGAAAAGGAACAGGTGTATGTCTGCCATAACCTGACAGTCAACCTTGATGAACACTCGGTATTCCAAGAAGAACAGCCGATTGATCTGTCGCCGAGAGAATACAAACTGTTGCTTTTTTTATTAGAAAACAAAAACAAGGTCGTTTCTAGGACACAGCTGTTAAATGCCGTCTGGGGCATCAATTACGACAACAATACCAATGTGGTCGATGTGTATATTTCGTACCTAAGAAACAAAATCGACGAGAACCAGCATAAATTCATCCACACAATCAAAGGAACAGGATACATGCTCAAAGAATAGCTTATGAAAATCCGAAACCGCCTTACGCTCATCTCATCCGCCACGTTCGGGTTTGTTTTCATAATCGCTTCGGTCTTGATTTATCTGGCTTTCTATAACAGCTCTGAAAAAGTCGTTTTTAAGGAACTCCAAAAAACCTGCCTGCTTTCGGGCATCTATTATCTTGAAAAAGATGAGCTTCCGCATTACGAACATTCTGCAATCAAAGAACAGTTTGAAGAAAACATACAGAATGATATCGTTCGAGTATATGATTGGAACAATACGATTGTTTATGGCGAAAAAGAAGCCGACAGAAATATCAATCCCAAGGAATTAGAGTTTGTCCGAAAGAACAAAAAGCTCAGTTTTAAATCCAACAATCACTTTTACTACGGTATTTTTTACAATGACAACCAAGGCGATTTCGTGGTTTTTGTAAAAACCAAAAGCGAAGTATTCAAGTCGCAGACCAACCGATTATTGGTCATTATGATTATCGTTTTGTTTGCCGGACTGCTGTTGATTTTCTTTTTGAGTCGACTGCTTTCTAATATTGCTTACCGTCCGATTACAGAAGTCATCAGTCAAGTTAATTCGATGGAATTAAACTCGTTAGATCAACCTATTTCATCCTCTAATACAAATGACGAAGTTCAGGATTTGATTACGACTTTTAATAATTTATTGAGCCGATTGTCGGATACTTTTGCGATACAGAAGAATTTTATCAATTATGTCTCGCATGAATTTAAGACGCCCCTAGCCTCCATTTCGGGAAACCTGGAAGTATTTGCCCAAAAGGACAGAACGCCGGAAGAATACCAAAAAGTAACGTCCGAAGCGTTAGAAAATGTCTATCATATCGAAGAAATCTTAAACAACCTGATGATGCTTTCGGGCCTAAAAACCATTACTCCCGAAAACGAGACATTCCGCATCGACGAAACGCTTTGGAACATCAATGATAAGATTTTTGAAGCCTATGACCAACAGGAAGTCCGTATTGATTTGGAAGTCAAAGACGAAAAGCTGCTGTCTGTCAAAGGCAGCGAGCTGCAGCTGCAGCTTGCCTTGTACAACCTGATTGAAAATGCTGTGAAATATTCTGACGGAAATCCGATAAAGATTTCTCTGTCTGAAACTGACGGCCAGCTCAAAATTACCATCCAAGACTATGGAAAGGGTATCTTGAAAGAAGATCTTGACTATATTCAGCAGACGTTTTACCGCGGCAAAAATGTCGGAAACGTTAAAGGAAGCGGTATCGGGCTTTCCTTAGCAACTATCATCTTCAAGCAAAACAACATCCAGTTCTCCATTTACTCAAAAGAAAACGCTGGAACCCTAATTACGCTACTGTTTCCAAAACTCTAATCGTTTTCTAATGTCAGCTTAATTTACTTTTAATGTGAGTCAAATACGGCTATAATCTTTGCCCGATAGCTTTGCAGTTATAAAAAAGACTCACATTGAAACGTATCGTATTTACCGCTTTTTTCGTTAGCCTTTGCTTTTCTGGCAAAGCACAAAATGCCACATCAAGAGACACTTTGTTGGTTTCAAGGGCTGAAGCCGAAGCTATTTTCTTGAAAAATAACCTAAGGCTTCTGTCTGAAAAACTCAACATCGACCAAGCTGAAGCGCAAGTTATCCAAGCCAAATTATGGCCCAATCCTCGATTAGAAGTCGGCGAGATCAATCTATGGTCGAATGCCAAATCCGAACAGCTCCCTCCTATTTCGGGCAACTGGGGAAAGACTTCTGAAGTAACTATTGGAATAGAACAGCTGATTTATACAGCACGCAAGAGAAAGAAATTGATGGCCATGGAGAAAGTTGGCGTGGAAATAGCACAGGAATATTTTCAAGATTTTCTTCGAATTTTAAAAGTGGAATTCCGAAACAATCTGACGCATCTGCAGTATGTCGAAGAAAAACAAAGCGTCTATAAAAAACAACTCGCTTCTATCCAAAAGCTATTAAATGCCTATTCTAATCAAGCTAAGCAAGGTAATATCAGCAAAGGTGAATTTATCCGACTTAAAGCTTCTGAATTGGAATTCGTGAAACAACTGAGCGATCTTCAGAAAGAAAACAACCAACTGCAGAAAGAATTAAAAACACTGATGAATCTTCCTCCACAGAACTTTCTAAAAATCAGCATGCATCAATTCGTACCTGATGTAAACAAAATGGAAAACATCAATCTTACAGCATTGACTGCCGATGCTTTGGAAAACCGTCCGGATGTAAAAGCATCCGTTTTAGAAGAAAAATACAACAATCGAAAATACAAATACGAACTGTCGCAACGCACTCCCGATGTGACTTTATTGGCCAGCTATGACCGCGGCGGGAATATCATGAATGATTTTGTAGGCGTCGGTTTTGCTTTAGACCTTCCTTTTTTTAGCAGAAATCAAGGCAACATCAAGGCTTCGAAAATAGAAATCCAAAAAAGCCAGTATATGAAAGAAGAGAAAAACAACCAAGCCCAGAATGAGGTCATCCAAGCCTACGAAGATTTGGTTGTAGCCAAAAAGTTATACGAAAATATTGAAGCTTCGTATGAAAAAGACCTCGATATGCTTTTGGAAAGCCATCAAAAAAACTTTGCCTTGAGAAACACGAGCATGCTCGAATACCTCGATTTTGTCAATGCTTACCTTGAAAATAAGACCATTATTCTGGATTCTAAAAAAGAACTCAACGAACATTTTGAAGAACTGCAGTTTGTGATTGGCAAAGAACTTTAATCCCTCTAATTAAGAAACACTTATTATGAAATATATCTATTTATCATTGCCATTGCTCCTGCTTTTCAGCTGTAAAGAAAAAGAAGCTGTTCTAGAAAAAAGCGACAAATTCTGCCTAAACGAAGACCTAAAGAAAAAAGTCACGATTGAAGAAGTCAGAAAAGAACCTATTTCAGAAACCTTTTCATTGACTGGAAATGTAACCTATAATACAGACAATGTGGTCCAATTTACCAGCCTCATCAACGGCGTAGTAACCAGCACTTATTTTTCTTTAGGCGATTATGTCAAAAAGGGACAAGTCTTAGCCGAAATAAAAAGTACAGAGTTAAACGGATTGCAGTCTGAAAACAAGTCCGTCGAATCGCAATTAGCTGTAGCGCAAAGACAGCTTTCTTCTGTAAAATCGATGTTTGAAGACGGAATTGCTTCACAGAAAGATTTAGTTCAGGCAGAAAGCGAGGTCAAAGTCTTAAAATCGTCGTTAGAAAATATCAAGAACAATCTTGCCTTATATAGTGCTAGTCCTGAAAAATCTGTATTCCAAATCAAGGCTCCGTCCAATGGTTTTATAGTTGCCAAGAACATGAGCTCTGGAATGCAGATTTCCTCAGGAAGCGAGCCGCTTTTTACAATTTCTGACTTAAATGAAGTATGGGTCATGGTCAATATTTATGCGACCGACATGCAGAATATCAAAGAAAACATGGAAGTCAAGATCAAGACACTGGCGTATCCTGATGCGATTTTCTCTGGAAAAATTACGGCATTATCGCAAGTATTCGATGCTGAAGAACGGGTGCTGAAAGCAAAAATCGTAATGAAAAATACCGACTTAAAGCTAAAACCGGGAATGTCTGCAGATATTATCCTGCAAAAACAAAATGTCTCCACAGAATCCATGATTGCCGTGCCGGTAAAAGCAGTAATTTTTGATGACAACCAAAATTTCATCATTGTCTATAAAGACGACTGCAATCTTGAAATCAGACAGGTCAATCCGGTAACCAAGAATAACGAGGTCGTTTATTTTGATAAGGGAATCCAAGAAAACGAAAAGATTATTTCCAAAAATCAGCTTCTGATTTATGAAAGCTTAAAATAACAGCAATCCATCCAAATACAATTTATGCAAAAGCTTGTACAAAATATAGTAGCCTTCTCGCTTAAAAATTCGCTCATCGTCTTCTTTGCCACCGCATTGCTGTTCGCGGGAGGAATCATAAGCTATATGCACACTCCTATCGAAGCGTTTCCTGACGTGACGAATACGAGAGCCCGAATTATTACGCAATGGCCGGGACGAAGCGCTGAAGAAGTAGAAAAATTCATCACGCTCCCGATTTCAAAACAGATGAACACGATTCCGAAAAAAGCAGAAGTGCGCTCGATTTCGCTCTTCGGTTTGTCTGTCGTAACCGTTCTTTTTGATGAAGATGTAGAAGATTTTTATGCCCAGCAATATGCTTCTAACCGAATGGCAAGCGTAAGTCTTCCCGAAGGTGCTGATGCTGAAATTGATCCGCCTTATGGAGCCACAGGCGAAATTTTCAGATACGTAGTAAAAGGCGACTTGCCAATAAAAGAACTGACCGCAATACAAGACTGGGTTATCGAACGCGAATTGGTTTCAGTTCCTGGCGTAGCAAACGTCGTAAGTTTTGGTGGCGAAGAAAAAATCTATGAAATAAAAATCAACCCGACAGAGTTGGTCAACTACAATTTATCGCCCTTAGACGTCTATGAAGCCGTTTCAAAAAGCAATATTAATGTGGGTGGCGATGTCATCCAGCGTGGTGATCAAGCCTATGTTGTTCGAGGTGTCGGTCTGCTCGATAATATTGAAGATATTGGAAACATATTGATCGAAGTAAAAGGCTCCACGCCGGTTCTTGTCAAACACGTTGCTGAAGTAAAAATTGGCGCCAAGCCCAGATTAGGGCAAGTTGGTCTAGACAATAGTGATGATTTGGTAGAGGGAATCGTTGTCATGCTTCGTGGCGAAAACCCAAGTGAAGTTATTGAAAATCTGCGTACTAGAATCGATGAGCTAAACGAAAGGATTCTGCCAAAAGGCGTAACCATTGAACCTTTTATCGACCGCACCGAATTGGTCAACACCACCGTTCATACCGTTACCAAAAACCTGATTGAAGGCGTATTGCTCGTCTCATTGATTGTTTTCATTTTTATGTACAATTGGCGTACGACCGTAATCGTTGCTTCTGTAATTCCGCTTTCGTTTTTGTTTGCGATTATCATGTTGCGTATCCAAGGACTTCCTGCCAACCTGATTTCAATGGGGGCGCTTGACTTTGGCTTATTGCTCGAAGGAACGCTCGTCATCGTCGAACAGGTCTTTGTATCGCTCGAAAAGAAAGCACATAAGGTCGGCATGAAACGTTTTAACAGTATGTCAAAAATGGGACTTATCAAGAAAAGCGTAGGAAGCGTGGCGACTTATATTTTCTTCGCCTTGATCATTCTGATTGTTGCCCTCCTGCCTATTTTCTCTTTCCAAAAAGTAGAAGGAAAAATGTTTTCGCCACTGGCATTTACCTTAGGTTATGCCTTGGTCGGCTCATTAATTTTGAGCTTGACGTATGTTCCGGCCATGTGTAAAGTCTTATTGACAAAAAACATTGTCGAAAAAGAAAATAGGATTTCCAGATTCTTCCGAAACAATCTGTACAAAATGTTCTTATGGAGTGAAAGGCATCGAAAAGCTACCGTATATGGCTTTATCCTATTGCTTGCGGTCTGCTTTGGACGGTTTATGTTCTACGGTTCTGAATTTATTCCAAAGCTGAATGAAGGCGCTATTTATATCCGAGCAACACTGCCGAATAGCATTAATCTGGACGAATCGGTTCGCCTTACCAAAGAAATGAAAACCAAGCTCCAAAAGTTTGACGAAGTAAAATTCATCCTCTCCCAAACCGGAAGGCCGAATGATGGAACGGACCCGACAGGCTTCTTCAATATCGAATTCCACATGGAATTAAAGCATCAGGACGAATGGAAGCGGAAAATTTCAAAAGAACAGCTGATCTCAGAAATCAAAGAAAAGCTTGAGGAATATCCTGGAATCAACTTCGGCTTCAGCCAGCCGATTCAAGACAATGTGGAAGAATATGTGGCCGGCGTAAAAAGTCCGTTAGTCATCAAGATCTTTGGCGACGACTTGTTCAAACTCGAAGAATATGCCAACAAAGTTGCTAAATCGATCGCTCCTGTAAAAGGTATCGAAGACGTAAATGTCTACAAAAACATAGGTTTACCAGAGCTTCGTATTCAACTGCACGATTCAAAAATGGCACGCTATGCCGTAACTACAGCCGATGCACAAGCTGTAATTGCCATGACTATTGGCGGACAGGCTGCTACGACATTTTATGAAAACGAACGAATGTTTGATGTCCGAATCCGTTTTGAAAAAGAATACAGAGATTCTAAAGAGAAAATCGAAAACATCCTGATTCCGACGATGGACGGCAAAAAAGTACCGCTTCGAGAAATTGCGACAGTCAGCTACCAAACCGGTCCGACTTTTATTTATAGGGAAGGGAACAGCCGTTATATTGCCATCGGCTTCAGTATTGAAGGACGCGATTTGGGAAGCACGATTGCCGAAGCGCAGAAAAAAGTGGCTGCAGAAGTAAAACTTCCGAAAGAAAACACCATGAAATGGGCGGGTGAATTCGAAAGCAAAGAACGTGCCTCTAAACAGCTGGCGATTATCGTTCCTGTTGTATTGCTGTTTATCTTGTTCTTATTGTATTTCAACTTCGGAAACATGAAAGACACGCTGATTGCGACAAGCACGATTCCGTATGCTTTTGCCGGAGGATTCCTTTCGCTTTGGATGACGGGAACTATCTTTGGCATCTCGGCAGGTATCGGTTTTATTATCCTTTTCGGAGTAAATACGATTAACGGAATTATATTGATTGCAGTCATGAAAGAAAATTTACGGGCAAAAATGCCGTTACGAAAAGCCATTTCAGAAGGAGTTTACAGCAGAATTCGTCCCATTGTGATGATTGCGCTGATGGGTTCTATGGGTCTATTGCCTGCAGCGCTTTCATCTGGGATGGGTTCTGAAATCCAGAAACCTTTGGCCATTATGATTGTCGGCGGATTGCTTTTCTGCATGATTTTCTCCCTGACCGTCTTGCCACAAGTATTTTATAATGCCTATAGAAAAAAACATGAGTAGTTGCATGTTGGTTTGTTTTTATATTGGTTAATAGTGATCAAAGCTCCATAGATATGGGGCTTTTTTCTTTTAATTATTGCAAAAAAGCAAACGAAATCTATTAAATAATAAAAACTATCTTTGCACCGTATTTGCAATTACTGCAAAGACTTAAATTACCTTTTATGTTATTTGAAGATTTATCACTTTCCAAAAGTATACAGAGAGCCGTTTTTGAAATCGGCTATTTGGAAGCAACACCAATACAAGAAAAATCAATTCCGATTATTTTAGCAGGAAACGATCTTGTAGGCTGTGCTCAGACTGGTACTGGAAAAACAGGCGCATTCGCAATTCCTATTATTCATCATATTCACCGCATTGTTGGCTCGTCAAAAAAAGCAAAACAAATCAGGACTTTGGTTGTCACTCCTACGCGCGAGCTTGCCGTACAAATCGGCCAAAGCTTTGAAGCGTATGCAAAATATACCAACCTTGTTCAGCTGACCATCTTTGGTGGTGTTTCACAAGTACCTCAAGTAGATATCTTGAAAAAAGGCGTCGATATTTTGATTGCCACGCCAGGACGATTATTAGACCTGCACAAGCAAGGCTTTATTGATCTTGACCATCTGCATACGCTAGTGTTAGACGAAGCCGACCAGATGCTGGACATGGGCTTTATCAATGATGTCAAGAAAATCGTGAAGCTTACGCCAAAAAACAGGCAGACGCTTTTGTTTTCTGCTACTATGCCTATGGCAATTAGAGAATTGGCGGAAACGTTCCTGAACAAGCCCGAATATGTTTCTGTCTCTCCTGTTTCATCAACTGCAGAAACTGTAGAGCAGCGTGTTTATTTTGTAAACAAGGAAGACAAGAGACAACTTTTATATCATCTAATTAAGAACGAAAATATTTCTGATGTCTTGGTTTTTTCAAGAACCAAACATGGAGCAGACAATGTTGTCAAAGCTTTAAGAAAGCAAGGGATCGCTGCTGAAGCCATCCACGGCGACAAATCACAGAATGCCAGACAGCGTGTATTGGAGAGCTTTAAGAGCAAAGAAGTCGGTGTTTTAGTAGCAACGGATATTGCCGCGAGGGGAATCGACATCGACAAACTGCCGTATATCATCAACTTTGACCTTCCTAATATTCCTGAAACTTACGTGCATCGAATTGGAAGAACAGGCCGTGCCGGAAATGGCGGTATTGCCATCTCTTTCTGCTCTAAAGATGAAGAAGGTTACTGGAAAGACATTCAGCGCTTGATTAAAGTAAATGTCAAAACGGTTAATGACCATCCTTACCCTTGGAAAGATACCGTTCCTGATCCAAATGCAAAACCGGACTTGAGAAATAAAAACAAGGCTAAAGAAAATAATTCGAGAAAATCGGATGCTTCAAAAAAGAATAAAAAACGCTGGTACTAACCAGCGTTTTTTGTTTTAAATTTGTATACCTAAAAATCCCCCCTGACGTATGAAATCTTTTTACTTCCTATTCTTACTGGCCGCACAGGCATTATTTTCACAAGATCTTAAAGTGATGAGCTATAATATTCGACTGGATACCCAGAGCGATGGTGAGAATCAGTGGTCGAAGCGAAAAGAATTCATGACCGATCAGGTAAAATTCTACATGCCCGATTTTATGGGAGTACAGGAAGCATTACCTCAGCAGATGAGTTATATCGACAGTACGCTCACTGGATATGGCTTTATTGGAAAAGGACGCGACGACGGAAAATCAAAAGGAGAACATAGCGCTATTTTTTATAATTCGGACAAGTTTAAGCTGTTGGAAGAAAATACATTTTGGCTGTCTGAAACTCCAGAAAAGCCGTCAAAAGGATGGGATGCCGCTTACAACAGGGTATGTACGTATGGCTTGTTCCAAAACAAAAAGACCAAAAAGAAACTTTGGGTTTTCAATACGCATTTTGACCATGTCGGGGATATTGCCAGAGCCGAAAGCTCAAAACTGATTTTAGAAAAAATCCGAAAAATAAACAGGGACAACCTTCCTGTGGTCTTGACGGGAGACTTTAATTTAGAAGCCGAAACGCTTCCGTTACAGCTTATCAAGAAAGAGCTGGATGATGCCCAAAAAGTATGCAGAGGAATTGTTTTCGGACCTGAAGGTACTTTTAATGCTTTTGAATTTAATAAGCCTGTAACGACACGAATCGATTATATTTTTATCAACAGAAATACGATGGAAGTTGTCAAATTCGCCACCTTAAGCGATTCTAAAGACTGCCGTTATCCATCGGACCACTTGCCTATTTATGCTGAGATAAATTTCAAATAAGCTAGTGCTGCGTTGAGTATTTTGCAATCTGGCTATTGATAATCTGGAATAAGCGCAAAGGCTCAAAAGGCTTGATTAAGATGTCGTTCATTCCTGACAGTTTTGCTTCGTCGGTAATTTCATCTTTATCAAAAGCCGTAAGGGCGATTATAGGTATGTCTATTCCTTTGTCGCGAATCATTCGGGTTGTTTCAAATCCGTTGATGACAGGCATGTTGATGTCCATCAAGATAACGTCAAATGTTTCTTTTTCGAGAATGTCCAGCGCCGCATAACCATCATCAACAACAAAGCATTTGTAGTTGTTCTTTTCGATGATTTTCTTGGTCACCATCTGGTTGATTTTGTTGTCTTCTACAACAAGAATCTTATACGAAGAAATATTTGTCGTATCGACATCAATGTTTTCAATATACATTTTTGTAGCGTTCGCATCATATTCGAAAGGAATCGTAAACGTGACGGTGGTTCCTTCGCCCTCCTTGCTCTCTAGACGAATACTGCTTCCAAGAAGCTCTAAAAGACGTTTTACGATAGAAAGCCCGAGGCCAGTTCCTTGATAATCTCCTTCTTTTCTGTCAATCTGTACAAATTTCTCAAAGATCTTGTTCTGATTTTCGACTGCAATACCGCATCCATTGTCTACAATCTCAAATTTTATGTAATAGGTATTTCCTTCTTTTTTCTCCAACGCGGCGGCTAATTTTATGACTCCGTTTTGCGTAAATTTCAAGGCGTTGCTTGTAAGATTTACCAAAATCTGAGACAAACGCAGCTTATCGCCTATCAAATATTCGGGTATTTCGATATCTACGTCAATCATCACCTTGTTCCTGTTTTTGATGGCGATAAACTGAAGGGCTTCTTTCACTTTTTCGATCTCATCCAAGACATTCAGCGGAAGTTCTTCCAGCACTATCTTCTTATCTTCTATTTTGTGGATTTGCAACAGGTCATTCACGAGCGATAAAAGGTAACGCGCCGAAAACTTTAAAGAGTTGATGTGCGGACTGTTTTCTAGTTCCTTATGTTCATCAAGAATTAAGTTGGTGATTCCGATAACGCCATATAAAGGCGTCCGCAGCTCATGGGTTACGGTAGAAATAAACTGGCTTTTGAGTATAGACGATTCTTCGGCCTTGTCTTTTGCAATCTTTAGCTCTTCATTGCTTTCCAGCAACTTCTGATTGACTTTTTTTCTGTAGATGCTGTTCTTGTAAAAAGTATACAATAGCAAAAGCAGAATGATTAGTATGGCAAGAAATAAGATGACAATAATCTTTGAATTCCTTAGATTCTTTTGCTGGGCATATTTCTCAAGCTCAATCTTGTCGATTTTTCTTCTGGACTCATCAAGCTCGATCTGGATTCCTGCTATCTGGGCGCTTTTTAATTTTTCGTGATTGTGAAGGTCGTCTTTCAGCTCTTCATAGTGTACTTTATTGATATAGGCATTTTTATAATCCTTGATTTGATAGAGATGCTTTGAATATTCTGCATAAGCGTCTGCCAAGGCATTTTGCTGCTTGTATCGGATTCCATAATCAATGGCAAGCTTAAAATACGAATCGGCCAGCCGGGCATTGCCGTTACTGCTGTAGTACATCCCGAATAGGTTGTTTACGATTACTTTGGATTCGATATCGCCATACTTGTCAAGGTGTTTTTCGACATTCTTTAGATAAGGAAGACCCTGCACGAAATCTTTCTTGTTGAAATACGCCCAAGCCAGGTTCATTTCTGTAAAGATTATTTCGGTAGTGTCTTTTACTTTTTGGGCATACTGGAGCGATTTTTTATAATGGTAAATTCCCTTGTCGTAGTCTTTTATCGCAAAATTGTAGAGATTGCCAATGTTGTTGTAAATCCAGTCCTTGATCGTATCATTTTGAGTCTTTTGAGAATAAATAAGGGCTTTATTATAATAGGCCAAAGCCATATTGGTATTCATGAGTTCTTCATGGCAGCCCGCAATAGTATTATAGGACATCGCAACATAATCGTATTGCTTGTTCTTATATGCCAAATTCAAAGCCTGTTTGGAAACCTGCAGCGATTCCATATATTTCAGGTCTGTCAGCAAGCCATCGGCTTTACAGATGAGATCATAAATTCGGGTTCTAGTATCTTTTATATTTTCTTGCGAAAAAGCCAGGCTGCAATAAAGTAGTAGGACCAGAACAAATGAAATTATTCTATTTCGGGGCATAGATAATTTTTACTCCAAATATACTATAAATAAAAAAAATCTCGGTCTATACCGAGATTTTGTTATTTTATTAATTCCTAATCAATTTTTTGTATTTGATTCGTTTCGGAGTCAGGTCGCCGCCTAATCGTTTCTTCTTGTTTTCTTCGTACTCTGAGAAGCTGCCTTCAAAGAAATAGACTTCAGAATTTCCTTCAAAAGCCAAGATGTGCGTACAGATCCTGTCTAAGAACCAACGGTCGTGGGAAATAACTACCGCACAGCCCGCAAAATTCTCCAAACCTTCTTCTAAAGCACGAAGCGTGTTGATGTCCAAGTCGTTGGTAGGCTCATCCAGAAGCAATACGTTTCCTTCTTCTTTTAAGGTCATTGCCAAGTGAAGACGGTTTCTTTCTCCTCCAGAAAGCGTATTTACCTTTTTGTTTTGGTCGCTTCCTCCAAAGTTGAAACGGCTCAAGTAGGCTCTTGAATTTACCTGCTTGCCGCCCATCATGATTAACTCTTGTCCGTCGCAGAAATTCTCCCAGATGGATTTGTTAGGATCGATGTTTGAGTGCGCCTGATCTACATACGCAATCTTCACCGTTTCACCAATAGAAAATTCTCCTTTGTCTGGCGTTTCTTCGCCCATAATCATTCTAAAGATGGTCGTCTTACCCGCACCGTTAGGTCCGATGATTCCAACGATTCCAGCTTGAGGCAATGTAAAGTTCAAGTCTTCATACAACAATTTGTCGCCATAGCCTTTCGCAACGCCTTTTGCTTCGATCACATTGGTTCCCAAACGAGGTCCGTTCGGGATATAGATTTCTAGATTTTCATCCAGTTGTTTTTGGTCTTCGTTTAAAAGCTTGTCATAGTTCTGAAGACGCGCTTTTTGTTTTGTCTGGCGGCCTTTTGCTCCTTGGCGTACCCAGTCTAACTCACGCTCTAAAGTCTTTCTTCTTTTTGAAGCTACTTTTTCTTCAAGCGCCATTCTGCTTGATTTTTGGTCTAGCCAAGAAGAATAGTTTCCTTTCCACGGAATACCTTCTCCTCTATCCAGTTCTAATATCCAGCCTGCTACATTATCCAAGAAATAACGGTCGTGGGTTACGGCAATTACGGTTCCTGAATATTGTGCCAAATGCTGCTCTAGCCATAGTACTGATTCAGCATCTAAGTGGTTGGTAGGCTCATCCAGCAATAATACGTCTGGCTGTTGCAATAACAGTCTGCATAATGCCACACGTCTTTTCTCACCACCAGAAAGTACCTTGATTGGGGTATCTGGTTCTGGAGTACGAAGCGCATCCATAGCAATTTCTAGTTTGGTATCGATTTCCCAAGCACCTAAAGAATCAATCTTATCTTGAAGCTCAGCTTGACGGTCCATCAGTTTCTGCATCTTATCAGCATCTTCATATACTTCTGGCAATCCGAATTGGTCGTTGATTTTGTTGAACTCGTCTAAAACCGCCATGGTTTCTGCCACGCCTTCTCTTACGATTTCAATCACAGTTTTGTTTTCGTCCAATTGAGGCTCTTGCTCCAGGTAGCCTACTGTATAGCCCGGTGCAAAAACCACATCGCCTTGGTAGTTTTTATCAACACCTGCAATAATTTTTAATAGGGATGATTTTCCCGAACCGTTAAGCCCGAGAATACCGATCTTCGCTCCATAAAAGAAACTAAGATAGATGTTTTTTAATACCTGTTTGTCGCTGCTTTGGTAAGTCTTGCTTACTTTCTGCATCGAAAAAATTACCTTCTTATCGTCTGACATATAGAAATTTAAATTATATTAAACATTTGATTATTAAGCTTTAATCTTGACTCGTTTTTGCTTGTTCCTATGAAAATCTCTCAAATGTTCCCACTTTATGTTCCCACTTGGAAACTAAACTTATATTAGCTAAAACTTAAAACTATGGCAACAAAGATAGTCTTAAATAAAAAAAAAGCAAGCGATGAGTTCGGTATAATTGGCATTCAATCCTTTAATAATGAAAAAAAGACTGCGGAGATTTCGGTAACCGGAAGTTGTGTTTCACGAAGAAATTCTATCTTAGCAGAGAGTACTCAGTTCGCTTTGATCCGCAACTGACGGTTACAGGCAAAACGTTAGCAGTAATTATCAGAACATTAATCTTAAAGATGAAAATACAACTATTATTTCTAATTATTTTTTCCTTGAGTTTATCTAATTGTAAAAATTCTAGCAATGAGAGCATAGATAGAATCAACGATGATTTAAATTGGACTAAAACTAATTATGCTTTATGGAAATCTAAAAATGGTGATTTAGGAATAAAAACAGTAGAAGTAAATGATGATGGAAGTAGAACCAACATATATATCACAAAACTTTCTTATAATAATTCTATTAAAGAAAAAAGCATAAATTCCGTAATTGATACTTTAACTTTTGAATATCTAGGAAGTTCTTTTTACAAGGATAAAAAAAATGTTTATAGACATTATTTAATGTCTGATGGTGGTAATTTCGCAATAGTTGAAAACTCTGACGTAAAAACATTTAAAGTAATTGGGGATTGTTATGCAAAAGACAAAAACTATATTTACGGGGAAAGAGCCATGAGAATGGATTCGGTCGACTATGAGACTTTTAAAACTGAAAAAGGTTTCGGTCCATATGCAAAAGACAAAAACGGATTTTACTTTTGGGACACTAAAATTGATTTGAAAGAGATTGAAAACACTGAAACTGAAAAAATCATTGAACAATTAAAAAAGTTATAACTAGCTGTTTGCGCTGGTTTAAAACGCGTCCGGAAATTAGAACGTAATCATTGAAACATGTTAAAAAAACTCCTTAGTATAAGTTTATTAGAAAGCAAAATTTCAATAATTCTTAGATTTTTAAATTTTATATTTTGGTTATCAGTTATAATGAGTTTCGCGTCATTCTTATTTGTTATTTTTTCAACAACAAAGTATTATTATCATTTTAGCAATCCTTCATTTTTAGATGTATTACAAGCATTAACTGTTTATACAGCTTTTTATATAATTATTTTTGTTACTTTCCCTGCAGTGTTAATTCTGATTTTAACTTATTTTCTATTTAAAGTTAAATTCAAAAAGAGCTTACAAATCAAAAAACACATTTGGCTAATAATTTTAAATATTTTGATTTTGATCGCTATTTTCTTGATTGTTGCTATCAATAAGCCATAATTGTCACAGCATATAACCGCTGTAAAATTGATTATATAAATATCAAAGCTTTAATGTAACTTTTATCGGGTATTGGATTTCAAAGCTTAAATCCTCAAGCAATAAAAATCCTGACAAAACATCTTATAAATATTGAAAACAAACACATTAAAATAATTCAATTATCTTCTTATCGTCTGACATTTTTATTTATTAACACTGTACATAATTTGCTTAAAAGCCGACTATCAAGATAGCTTTTAAATGCAAGTCTAGAAATGTTTATTCATCAATAGCGCTACTGTTTTCTTTGAAAATGTATCTAGCCTAAAACTAAAAAAGACGCTCTAGGCGTCTTTTTCTTTTTATAGAATTGCTATTGTTTTATAAACTTGGTAGTAGCGCTTCCTTTTTCAGTATGTACTTTTATAAAATAGGCTCCAGCTGCTAGAGAAGACACATCAAGTGTAGTCGTCGGCTGCGGAACTGCCATAATGACTTTACCGTCAAAAGAATATATTTCGAGAGAGCTTAGTCCTAGTCCGTCTTTGGTTTCGATAGTTATAAGATGTTTTGTCGGATTTGGATACAATTTGAAATAATCCCCAAAATTAAAATCAGGTCGACCTAATAGTGCTATAGAAGTAGAAGCCAGATTCGTCACGATTGGCAAATTATAGTCAAAATAGATTTTCGCTTCATTAGTAAAGGTACTTCCTACTCCTAAGTTCGTTTTGGTTTTGATCTTGAACATGATATATCCATCGTTAGTAGCATCACTAAATGGGAGATTAATATTTTCAAAAATGAACTCTACTTTCTGATCTTTTATGTTAGTGACATAAGGATGACTTCCTAAAATAGGCTCCAAACTATTTATTTCAAACTTAGCAGCATCAATTATATCTGTCACAACAACATTCTCTGCAGGATATGTTCCCGTATTTTCAAAACGTATCAAATAGTGAACATATTTGCCTATAGCTGTTAAAGGAATAACGGTTCCTTCTAAACAAGTCTTGTCGTTCGGATCGTAAGATCCAACAACAATCTGGTTGAGCTTAAAAGTATTGTTATACGTGTCAATATCTGTATTAGCAGTAGCAACATTTGCAGTATAATATAAAGTATCCCCATTATTTACAGCAGGTATTTCCATAGGGGAATTGACATTAAAGACCAAGGTTATCTCACGGGTTTCCATTGGGCTTAAATTACTGAAATTCCATGTCAGCATTCCATTGCTAAATGTTGCAGCAGGCACTGCTGATACTAAATCAATACTATTGTCTGGAAAGGCCAAGTTTATCGTGCCACTTTCGACTTGATTGCCTTTGTTCTTATAAATTAACTTATAGGTTGCATCAAAACCTGGACGTGCAGCCGTAATCGGCATCATTGTGATCTGGACATCTGTCTTGTTTCCTACAGGTGTAAAACAGAAAGATAGATTGTGTGGGCTGGTAGCCGTACTGAAGTTAATTGTAGCATTGGCAGGAGAAATCGTAAAATAATCTGTATTTTCCGGCATAGGGGTAATTAAATAATTTCCTGTTTGTACAGGAATATTAAAAGAACCATCTGCTTTTGTCACTAAATAAGTGCTATTGGAGCCTTTAGTTACTTTAAGTTTCAAGTTTGAATATATCGGATCTGTGGTACTACAACCATTCGTATTTACATCGATCCTATTAGTCCCTTGTATCTCATAAAAAACTCCTCCTGGATGAAAATTACAATATGAATTAATCTCACATTGGGTTATACCGTAACTTGTCAATCGTGCCTGATAACCTTCAACGTAACTTTCATCTACACATAAATATCTCAAAGAAGGGTTATTAAAATTATAAGTCCCAGGTCCACGTCCATTTTTTATTAATAATGTTTTTAAGTTTTGGCATGAATTCAAATTAAGTGCACCAAGATTATTAGCATTAGAAACATTCACAAAAGTTACCGCACTATTATTACCAGTAACATTTCTTAGCAGCGGGCTGTTTTCTAAATCTACACGAGAAATCGATGAATTTTCAAAATTGATAGTTTCTAGGGCTGGCAATTGAGTAGAAATAAAGTTAGTTAAAGCCGGAGTAAGCTCCAAATTAATCTTTTTTAGTCGCAATAAACCCGAAACATTTAATGTTGTAATATAATCCTGGAATTGAATATTTAAATATTCTAAATTAGTCAACATTGTTAAATCTGAAGAAGCAATCTTGGTTCCTGACAATCCCAAACCTGTCAGATTGATACATCCTGTTAAATCTAGACTTGTAAGGAGTTGTGCATTAGAAAAACTTGCATCTATCAAATTCTGCAAGCCAGAAACGTCTAAAGATGTGTAATCATTCAATCCTGCGTCTAAATTTTGAAGATTCTGAAGGGCAGATAGGTTTACTGTCCCAGCAATCTTATTAATATTAAAATTTAAATCCTGTAATTCATTTAAACCATTTAAGTTTAAATTAGTTATTAAATTATTACTACAATCAACGTATTTTAACAACGTATTGCTTGACAAGTTTAGGGTAACTATTTTGTTTCCTCCACACTCCAGCTTCGTCAATTGAGTTAACCCTGTCAAATTAAGCGCTGGCAGTCTATTATTGGCACACATGAGTTCTTTTAATTGGGTCAGCATTGAAACATCCAGATAGTTGAGATCGCACATATTACAATCTAGATATTCTAACAAGGGAACGGAAGAAACATCTAAACCGAGGAGCAATGTAAAATTACCTGAGACATTTAATTTTTTTAAATTAGGAATGCCTGCCAAATTTATGGTCCTTATCTGAGTTGAGCCCGTAAAAGTCAAATCTTCCAACAAAGGAAAGGCTTCAAAAGATGCATTTGTATTATAATAAAAATGCATGACCAACTTGCGGATATTTACAAAATGTTCTAACCCAACCATTGAATTATAGGCATTGCCCAAATGGGTCTCCTCTACATTCAGGTCAAGCTGGTATACCAGTTGTGCTTCAGAAACCTCAATCTCATTATTGCCATTAGCATCGATTTTTATCTGATTGCCATTAACATCTTTAGCAGTGGCATTTGTTACATCAGAGTAAAGCAATTTATTTTTTAACTTGACGTCTCCAAAAGAAATAGTTTGGGCTTGAGACATAGTAGTCCAAGTTAAGAATAAAAAAAAGATACAGCTTTTCATTTAAAATTTTATTTGATCGGCAAATATATAGAATTGTAAGTGGATTCTGTTCAAAGGATTATAAAATTTATTCAGTTTTTTCCATCGAAAAAATTGCAATTCAACCAACAAATAAAACACTCATGTATAAAATTCCTAACGTATTAAATCTAATTTTTCAACTTTCTGAAATCCTCTTTTTTTGAAATCAGAAAATCGGTTACTTCTAGTACATTGTTAGTATTAGCAATAATTGTCGCTTTAGGATCGGCATAACAGAATTCAAGAAAAATACCAATCTCTTCTTCCTTTAATTTTAAAGTCTTAAGGAAAAAGTCTTTGTTGAAATTATCAGAAACATACTCCTTAATGTCTACATTGGCTACAGCCTTGTCGTCTTTATTTCCTTTAAAAAGCTTTCCGATCATTTTACCTATGGCAACAAAATTAAGTCCGTGGTTTATGGCACCGTTATAGACCATTGTGTTGGTAGGAGAATTCAGTATATTGTCCACAGACCGCAATGGCACAGCAGTAGGAGCATCGAGTTTTACATCATCTGTCTCTTTTGTAATTTCTACTTCTACCAGCTGTATTGCTTCTTGATTTAAAGCGGCCTCCATGCCGGCCTTTTCAAAATCTTTCTGTTTGAGGAAAATCCTCCTAGTCGTATAATTCTTTCCTGCAAAAATGAGAACATCGCCGACTTTTGCCGAGATAGAAAATTTTCCCGAAGCATCCGTCACAGTCAAGGTGCTGTTGGTTTGATTGATAACATCAATACCTGCAATCGGAAAACCATCAGTACTAACCTTTCCATGAAGCAGTTTTTCTGACTGGCACAAGCCAAGCTGGAATACAAATAAAAATACAGCAATAAAAGAAGTAGTTTTCATCAATACGAAAGATTTAAATAGTTATGCAAGCCTTTCAAAAATAGGCTTTTTCTTTCATCCATAGATTTAGGCACTTACTTTTACAATAAAATTAACGTCTGCTTTGCCTGCTTAAGTATTCCATCTTCTGGCGTTGCAGAAAAATAAGTACCTTGCAGAAACATTTATCCGGAATGGACATTCTCGAAATACTGAACCACATACATCCGCTTTCTAAAGAAGCGGGTCAAAAAATAGTGCAATATAGCACCGAAATAAACCTACCGAAAGGACATATCATCTTAGAAGCTGACAAGACGGAAACTTCCGTCTATTTTATCAAGAAAGGTATCGTCAGGGCTTTTGCCCCTAAAGAAGAAAAAGACATTACTTTTTGGTTTGGCAGAGAAGGCGACCCTATTGTTTCCATGAAAAGCTATGTAGACAACAAGCCCGGCTATGAATGCGTAGAACTATTAGAAGACTGCGAACTCTATGAAATCAAGAACCATGATTTGCAGCAGCTTTTTTTAGAAGATATCAGCATAGCCAATTGGGGACGAAAATTTGCAGAAGCTCTGCTTCTCCATACCGAAGAACGGCTTATCTCCAAACTGTTCAAATCGGCTAAAGAGCGCTATCTGGAACTGCTCGAAGACAATCCCGATTTTGTACAAAGAATACAGCTTGGCTATATCGCATCTTATTTGGGCATTACGCAGGTCAGCTTGAGCAGGATCAGAGCCGAGATTAAATAAGACCCTCCTGGCTTTTTACTACCGCTTATTTTTTATCATTTGTAAAAAAAGATCTCGCAATAAGAAACGACCTTTGCCTAAATTTTAAAAGAATAGCATTTATGAACTGGATCATACTTATTATAGCCGGATTATTTGAAGTCGCCTTTACGTTTTGCTTGGGCAAGGCCAAAGAAGCTACAGGAACAGAATCGTATGCATGGTATGGCGGCTTTTTGGTTGCCTGTATCATCAGCATGTCGTTGCTGATCAAGGCCACGCAAAACCTGCCGCTCGGAACAGCTTATGCGGTGTGGACAGGAATCGGCGCGGTAGGAACCGTATTGCTAGGCATTTTTGTGTTTAAAGATCCTGCCAACTTCTGGAGAATCTTTTTTATCGCGACATTGATCGCTTCGATTATCGGCCTGAAAACCGTTTCGCATTAATAACTACAGCGGGCTCTTACAGCCCGCTTTTTCCTTCTGCCCAATAGGGTTCTGATTTTATCCGATTGCTGCTGATGCCTTTCGATAAGAGAAACTTGCGGAAGGCTTGTATCGACTTTGTTCGCCCTGTAAGATAAAAGACAGTATTCCCAGCAGTTTCCCAAAAATCTTCTTCCCATTCTTTTAGGATATCGATCACGGGCTGCGCCGGATTGTCTGATGACTTCTCTACTATTTTCACAGAACTCCCGAGTCGGCTCGCCCAATCTTGGTGCGGTTCGTCCAGTTCTGCAAAACCGAAGAAAAATTCCTCCCGACGTTCGGCTTCTTCTTCCATACATTTCATCCACCCTAAAGAGGTTTCGTCGCCAAACAAAAAATGATTCTCTTTGCTTTCAGAATAATGCAGCTTTCCGCCGGGCCCTAACAACTTGACCTTGTCTCCCATCCGCAAGGCTTCTGCCCAGCTGCTTCCCGGTCCCATGCCGTGCAGATAGAAGACTATTTCGCAGTATCCGACTGTCGTATCAAACGCCGATAATGTATAATGGCGGTACTCGGTATCGTTCACGCGTACTTTGACGACATAGCCGGGTATAAATTTTACTTTTCTGAGGTCGCCTTCAAAGCGTACTCGTTTTAATTTTTCATCTAGGTATTCTACATCGGTTACGACCATTTCGTGCATAAACCGCTGATAAACCACTTCCATCGTATCTCCCAACCATTTTGGTACTGTTGCCATTCGTAAAAATTATTTTGTTTAGATTGATTCTAAATAACTATCTTTGTACAAATGTCCGAAATGCCTAGCTATCTTAGCTTACGCAAAGCGGATGTTGTTTTACGCTAAACGGATTACGATGAAAATAACCATAAATGACAGCGACCTCGACGAAATTCTTTTCGAAAAAGATTTCCACGCGGCTCATGATGGCATTACTGATGTCATCGAACAAGAAACACATTTGTTTGACAATAAGATCGGACATGCCGCCATTTCAGAAATCTGGTTCGACGGCGTTCATGCCTTAAAGCGCCGCAGCATGTTGCATCAAGAAGTGTGTATGAATTTCAAGAGCGATTATTCTGTTTTTGAAATGCATTTTTCGCTTGCAGGACATGCTGAAGTAGAATCGCTTAACTCTAAATATGATTATTCTTTCGGACCTCAGCAGCATAATTTCTTCTATTCCAGCAATTTTGAAGGGAAGTTCAGAGGCGGCAAGCAGGAAGTGCCGAACGATGTTTTCGAGATTCATTTTACAGAAAATTATTTTAACCGTTTTGCCGATTCCGAAAGCAAGACCATCGACAAGTTCCTGAAGGGCATCGACAAGCAGGAAATTAGCAATTCCTTGAGTCCGCAGAACATGCCTATCACGGCGCAGATGAATCTCCTTTTAGCCGACATCAGCCAATGCCAGCGAAAAGGGGTATTAAAACGCTTGTTTTTAGAATCTAAGATATTAGAGCTTTTCTTGCTGCAAATCGAGCAGTATGAAAGCACGCATTCTGTAGTGCCTTCGGAAAAGATACGAAAGGAAGATGTAGAAAAAATTCACCATGCCAAGATGCTGCTGGAACAGAACATCACCAGCCCCTACTCGCTGTTAGAGCTGTCGCGCAAGGTGGGCCTTAACGACTTCAAGCTCAAGAAAGGCTTTAAGATCCTTTTCGGCACTACGGTATTTGGCTATTTGCATGAAATCAGGATGCAGCAGTCCAAGCGCATGCTGCTGGAAGAGAATAAGCCGGTCAAGGAAGTGGCGGCGTATTGCGGCTACCAGTATGTGCAACATTTTACGACTGCTTTTAAGAACAAATTCGGCATCACGCCCGGCAAGCTGGCCCATTAGCATAAAAAAATCCGCCTTTTAGGCGGATTCGTTTTTTATACCAGTATTATCATACGCGGCCTTTCAGCGAGCTGAAAACCCAGGCGATTGCGAAAAAGCCGATTCCTACGGCTGCGAAACCCCAGCCGGCTACATCGTCATAGCGAAATATGCCCAGACCGATTAGCAGCAGTCCCATCAGAACCATAACAAAAGTTGCCCAGCCCAGAATGGTGTTCTTGTTCATTCCCATAAATATTTTTGTTTATTTATTTTAAATTGCAGAGTGCAAATATCTGTAAAATTATTGTCATTGCCCAGAAGAATCTAAATTTTAAGAATTTAGGTTGCTAAACGGTTATGCCTTTCGGGCAATCAGCAGCAGGTCGGTTACGGGCGCGCCATCCCTTCCTTCAGTAAACTTGCGTTGCTGGTCAATAATTATAAAACCGTTGTACTTCAATTCGGCAACCAGAAATTCGGCTTTATGGTAGTGCATAAAAACCTCTTCGCCGTTGCTTGCCTTTTCCCATCCCGATTTTTCGTAATCGTCTTCCATCGTGCTCAGGAACAGCACGCCATCGGATGCTAATACTTTAGAGGCATCTTGCAGCAGCTTGGCTGTTTCTTCTTTTGAAAGATACGGCAGGCAGAAAGCGCAGACGATACCGTCATAGGTTTCAGAAACCTTCCCTAAGTCCTTGCAGTCCATGAGTTCAAAGACCGCTGTGGGGTTGTTGGCTCTGGCGAGTTCAAGCATCCTAGGAGCCAGATCGGTTCCTAGCATCTTAAAATCAGGACGTTTATCGAGCAAGTACTTTGTTACGTTGCCGGGCCCGCAGGCTAATTCTAATAGGGCCGCATCTTGCTTGGCGATGCTGTCACAGAATCGATTAAATGAATCGCTATACAAGCTCACATCCATGCATCTAGTCTGGTACGATTTGGCAAGCTTGTCGAATAAGCCTACTGCAATTTTTGTCTTGTCCATCAGTTCTTTTTTTAGCTTGACCGGAATCCAGATTTCTTCTTCCGAATCGGGATCGTTGTTTTTATATTTAGACCCTAACAGCTCAAAATGCTCCCGCTGGTCTAACACATAGTCTGAAGCAGGAAGCCATGTCTGGAAGATATAGTCAAATACTTTTGCTCCTTCTGCGGGTCCGCCCTTGTGCATAAAAACGGCATAGTCGCCGCCTTTGAGACCATAGGCTTCCATTCCTTCAGGGATGCTTGCTGAATCGTCTACCGCTACGGCCGCCCATTTGGTGAATTCGGCATCGAGGCTGAAATTGTCAAAATACGAAGCGTCATAGACCTGCATCGAATACAAGTCGGTACTTATGCTGTTCTTGATTTCCTTACGCCTTGGCATAAAAGAATTCCAGAGCAAGAACGTCTTGTTATCAGACAAAGACATCTTTAGGCGCATGCCTACCAATTGGGTTGGCGTAAGGTTTTTTATAATAGGTTCCATAGTACTAAAATAATCGATCGTAATAATACGCAAAAAACTCCCTGAACAGGGAATAAAAATCTCGGTATTCAAAATACCTCGGGCTTGCGCTGCTCACATTCTCTAATCCTTCTTTCTTAAAAAGCATCTTGGTTCGCGTGAGGTGGAAATATTGCGACACCACAATCAGGTCGTCATAGTGCAGGCTGTCTTTCATGCGGATAACATTTGCTACGGTTGCTGTCGTATTATTTCCTTTATTGTCTACGATAACCAAAGAATCGGGCACTCCTTTTCCTACCAGATATTCCTTCATCTTGTCGCCCTCAAAAAAGCCTTCTTTTCCGAAGCCGCCGCTGACGATAATCTTTTTCACGCGCTTGTCTTGATAGAGTTTCAGTACGCATTCCAATCGCTTTTCTAGACGTTCTGACAAGGTACCGTCTGTGTTTACGGTTGTTCCTAATACTACCGCCATATCGGCTGATTTTCCTTCGTCTTTCCTCCCATCAATTATGGTATAGACGATATGAATACAGAACCCTATAAAAAGAAGGGCGATTGTTATTTTTAGAATTTTTTTAATATTCATGCAAGTTGTCTATTAACTTAAAAGCTGTTGGAGGTCTATGATTGACACTACCAAATATAAATCATGCTGCACAAACTATCTTCTTTTTTAGGCAAAAAAGCAGGCCGAAAACTTGATTAAGCAATTCCTAGGTCATAATTCAGGTTTTTAGTACCTCTATTGAAAATGCAATTATCGGTCAATCCTATCAAATTCTCATTCATAGGCACCGTTTACTATTTTCATATTGTAGCATTAGCAGCAAAAAACAATCTTTGGGTTGTTAAATTGTTGGTGCAATTGATTTACGGAATTAATTAAATTCTAAATACTTTTTTACAACAAGGTGCCTCGCGTTATTTTCTTCATGATATGACACGGTTTAGTTAATACAAAATAAGCCAAAAGAGGCACTTTAAAAAAGTAAGCACAACGTTCTTAAGATTTCATTATAAGTAAAGGATCCTAACTCAAAATCAAGAAGGCTGGCTCGTAATTTTTTTCATACAGATTGGATTATATTGATTAACAGCAAAATATATCTTTTAAAAAATGATGAACAGCTTTCTTTTTTACGATTAAGGCAAAATAAAAAAAGTGCTTCTTCTTTCTTCATGGTTTAGTTTTTTTGTGAATTACGCAAAGGGAAGCACTTTTAAAATATGAAAACACCTAATTCAGCTAACAATAAAATGCTATGAAAGAAAAAGGTGTCTCTTGTTAAAAGTTAATTATGGTTTTTAGTTCATATGAGTTTACAGATTTAGGGGATCTAGTTCATCGGCTATAATTTTTTTAGAGACACTTTGCTATTAAAAAATAAGGCGCGCTCTCCAATAATTTCATGAAAATTTATCATCATAGTTTTATTCAGTGAAAATTATTACGTTATACAGATTTAGCAAGGAGGGCCTCCTATTTTTTAGCACATCATTTATATTCTTAGGATATAAAAATTTGAGATTTTAAAAACCTAACGCCATAAGGAAGTGACTTTGTACGCACGTCTTTATGGTTTATTTATTTACACTATAAAAATACCCAACTTATAGCACTGCTGTGGTGCTTGTTTACTTTAATCAATTTATACTTAAAAATGAAAAATTTTACCCAACCTAATCGGAAGAAATTCCGAACCAAACAATGGCTGACCTTGCTGTACTGTCTGGGCATGAGTATCTTTCTCTATGCTTATTCGGGTCCAAGGCCAGACAATTACACTGCAGAAACTGGCTCACTAGCCTACTGTACTCCTGCCGCTACAGGAACATCCTACTATATTAAGGATTTTTCAACTACGGGAGCTACCCTAAATATCTCTAACCTTAGTTCTGGGATGGGAAC
Source organism: Flavobacterium sp. N2550 (assembly GCF_025947265.1). NCBI lineage: Bacteria > Pseudomonadati > Bacteroidota > Flavobacteriia > Flavobacteriales > Flavobacteriaceae > Flavobacterium > Flavobacterium sp. N2550. Next base: position 2,942,055 of record NZ_CP110007.1, read on the forward strand.
CGGAGGCTATTCCGACCAAACAGCCAGGATCGTTCGCCAAGCGGCCAGCGGAACCATTAATTTCTCCGTAGCCTACAGCAGCGGTACTTATGGCCTTGCTATCTGGGTAGACTGGAACGGCGACACTACTTTTGATACTTCAGAAAGAGTATACCGTACTTCAGCTTACGGCTCATCTGCATCAGGAACCATCACTATTCCTGCAACAACAGCAGTCGGAAGCTATAGAATGAGAGTGTTGGCCGATTACAATAAAGCCGATCCTGAAAATCCATGTACCTTCAACTCAGGAAATGGCGAAGCAGAAGACTATACGCTTGACGTAACAAGTCCTCCTAACTGCCTGCCTCCTTCTGACTTAGGAATAGGAAACGTGACCTTTACAGGAGCACAGTTTTCTTGGCTAAGCGAAGGAACTGTATTTGACGTAGAATACGGACCAGCTGGATTCACGCAAGGAACGGGAACTATGGCATCATCTGTCGGAAATCCTTACGACGTTTCTGGACTGACGGCTGATACTGCTTACCAATATTATGTACGCAAAGACTGCGGCGCTGGAGACAAAAGCGTATGGGCTGGCCCGTTCCGTTTCTTTACCGGATACTGCCTTCCTGCAGCGACTTCAACTAGCTACTTTATCAATAGCTTCACCACTACGGGAGGTTTTGCCAATATCACTAATACGGGCACAACCATAGGAACCGGAGGCTATTCTAACTTCGCGGCTCAGAAAGTAAGCCACTTCGAGGGCGGAGCTGTAAGCTTCAGCGCAGCCTATAGCGGCGGCTCTGGATTTGCCATCTGGGTAGACTGGAACAACAACATGGCATTCGAGACTGGCGAAAGAATGTTCACTACGACTGCCTACGGATCGTCTGCAACAGGAAGCTTTACCGTTCCTGCCGGAACTCCGGTTGGAAACTACCGCATGAGAATCCGTATGGATTATAACAATAGCGGTCCATCTGACGCTTGTACCTTTGCTTCCGGCAATGGTGAGGCAGAAGACTATACTTTTGAGGTAGTCACTCCTCCATCCTGTCTTCCTCCAACGGAACTAGGTGCCGGAAACATAACCTTTACGACAGCACAATTCTCTTGGCTGGGCGAAGGAACCGTGTTTGACGTAGAATACGGCCCTGCCGGATTCACGCAAGGCACGGGAACCATGGCATCTTCTGTAGGAAATCCTTATGATGCGTCTGGACTGACTCCTGATACATCGTACCAATATTATGTACGCAGGGTCTGCAGCAGCACAGACAAGAGCCCATGGGCAGGACCGTTCCGTTTCTATACCGGATACTGTCTTCCTGCCGCCACGGGAACAACTAACTATATCAAGGATTTTTCTACTACAGGAGGCTTTTCTAACATCAGCAACCTGAATACAACCCAAGGTACTGGCGGCTATTCTAACTTTGCTGCCCAAAAGGTAAGCCATTATGAAGGCGGAGCTGTAAATTTCAGTGCAGTATACAACAGCGGAACCTTCGGTCTGGCGATCTGGATTGACTGGAACAAAAACTTGGTTTTCGAGTCTACCGAAAGAATGTTTAATACTACAGGATACAGCTCATCGCAAAACGGAACCATCACGATTCCTGCGGGAACGCCAGTGGGCAATTACCGCATGAGGGTATTGGCCGACTATAACAAGGACAATCCTGAAAATCCGTGCGGCTTTAACTCCGGCAACGGAGAGGCAGAAGACTATACTTTTGAGGTAGTTACTCCTCCTACCTGCATGCCTCTTACAGAACTAGGAGCCGGAAACGTAACCTTTACGACAGCACAGTTTTCTTGGCTGGGCGAAGGAACTGTGTTTGACGTAGAATACGGCCCTGCCGGATTCACGCCAGGTACGGGAACTATGGCATCATCAGTAGGAAACCCTTACGACGTTTCTGGACTGACGGCTGATACTTCGTACCAATATTATGTACGCAGAGATTGTGGAGCCGGAGACAAGAGCCCATGGGCAGGTCCGTTCCGTTTCTATACTGGTCCTTGCCGTTTTGCAGCGACGTCTACAAGCTATTTTATCAAAGACTTTACTACGACCGGAGGATTCCTGAACATCAGCAATACTGCTACAGGCATCGGAACCGGAGGCTACTCTAATTTTGCTGCCATGAAGGTACAGCAGTCTGAAGGCGGAACAATCAACTTCAGCGCGGCTTATAGCGGCGGTTCTGGATTTGCGATCTGGGTAGACTGGAACAAGAACATGGCATTTGAAGCTGACGAAAGAGTATTCAATACGACAGCCTACGGTGCTGCAGCAACCGGAAGCTTCACGGTTCCGGCCGGAACTGCCTTGGGCAGCTACCGCATGAGAATCATGATGGACTACAACAGCAGCAGCCCGACCACGCCTTGCGCGCCAAGCTCTGGCAACGGAGAAGGAGAAGACTACACGGTTGAAGTAGTAACGCCTCCGTCTTGCCTGCCTCCGACAAATCTAGCAGTAGGAAACATGACGCCTACAGCAGCACAATTGACTTGGACAAGCACAGGAACGTTGTTTGACGTAGAATACGGCCCTGCCGGATTCACGCCAGGTACTGGAACCATGACAACAGGAACTGCCAATCCTTTGAACATTTCAGGACTTACGGCAGAGACCGCGTACCAGTTCTATGTACGTAGAGACTGCGGTACCGACGGCAAGAGCTCCTGGGCAGGACCGTTCCGTTTCTTTACCGGATACTGCACGCCTGCTGCGACTTCAACGAGCTATTTTATCAGCAGCTTCACCACTACGGGCGGATCTGCAAATATCAGCAATACGGGCACGACTATCGGAACCGGAGGCTACTCTAACTTTACGGCCATGAAAGTGCAGCAATACGAAGGCGCTTCTGTCGGCTTCAGCGCTGCCTATAGCAGTGGCTCTGGATTTGCAATCTGGATCGACTGGAACAACAACATGGTTTTTGATACCAACGAAAGAGTATTCAGTACGACAGCCTACGGTGCTGCAGCATCTGGAAGCATTACCGTTCCGGCTACGACTCCTGTAGGAAACTATAGGATGAGAATCCGTATGGACTATAACAACAATGCTCCTGCCGATGCCTGCGGCTTTAACTCAGGAAACGGAGAAGCAGAAGACTATACGTTTGAAGTAGTTACTCCACCATCATGTCCTGCACCGACAGGCGGAGCAGCTGGAAACCTTACTACTGCTACAGCACAGCTGACATGGGTAAGCAGCGGAACGTCGTTTGACGTAGAATACGGCCCTAGAGGATTTACGCAAGGCACGGGAACAATGGCAACTGCTGTAGCACAGCCGCATACCATTTCTGGACTTACTGCCAATACAGCCTACCAGTTCTACGTACGCAGAAACTGCGGTGCCGGAGACCTAAGTACTTGGGCTGGACCGTTCTCTTTCACGACGGCTTGCGGAACACAGACCGTTCCTTACTTGCTTGACTTTAACGAGGTAACAGTTCCTGCATTGCCGTTATGTACGTCTATCCAAAATGCCGGAACTGGAAATAACTGGAAAACCGACAACGTAAACGGATGGGGCTTTGCTTCTAAAGTTCTGAACTACAGCTACAATTCGACAAACCCGGCTAATGCTTGGTTCTATACGAACGGAATCCAATTAGAAGCGGGAACAAACTATACGCTGAAATTCCAATACGGAAACAGCGGCAATACGAATTATGTAGAAAGACTAAAAGTCAACATCGCTTCTTCTGCCGATTATAATGCGATGACAAGAAATATCGTAGACTATCCGGCCATCACAAACAACACGCCGCTAGAATCGTCTACTACCTTCACGGTAGAAACAAGCGGTGTGTATTATCTAGGATTCAACGCCTACTCTATTACAGACAGGGCTCAGATCTATGTGGATAATATTGCGGTTGACGTATCGCTTTCTACTCCGGACTTCGAAACGACAGCTTTCAAAGCGTATCCGAACCCGGTAAAAGGCATACTGAATCTTTCGTATACGAAAAACATCACTGATGTTGCGGTATTCAACTTAATTGGACAGCAGGTAATCGCCAAGCCGATCAATGCTGATAATGGCCAAATTGATATGTCAAGCCTGCCAGCTGGTACGTATCTGGTAAAAGTAACTGCTGACAATGCAGTGAAGACCGTCAAGATCATAAAAGAATAGTTTAGGTTTCTTTTTGAGAATGGGCATGTATATTTTATATGCGTCCGAACATTAAGGTCGGTGGTAGTAGATCTTAATGCTAGAAAGCACTTCAAGTTTTGAAGTGCTTTCTTTTTTTATAGCATAAGCCAATTTATTCGTAAGATCTATAGTTGATATACAAGATACATTGAGGAAGTATCTTTTTCATCTCCGCCACATGCTCTAATAAAATCTCCTCGTTCTCTTCTTCCGTAGAAACATATAGCTCTTTGAGTTTTTGGAGCTGGAATAAGCCAGGCAGGTCTTTGAGTCCGATTTTTGTCTTTACGAGATCCAGATACACTAGATCGGCCAGTTGGTTCAGGTACGGCACGCTTTCGTTGGTAATATCCTTATGGTCCCGTAAGGTAAGTTCTGAAAGGCTGGCAATCTTGCTGATATGCCTTACTCCTTCATCCGTAATGTTGGTAAATTTCAGATAAATTCCATGTATGGTCGGAATCCTGGAAGTCAGATACTCTAAAAACTGATCGTCTGTTTCTGAATCGATCGATTTATAGCCGCTGATTTCGAGCGGAATGTCTGCCAGCTTGGAAATGCCAAAATTGTTTTTCCAAAAATGTTTTTCTTTTCCTTTTAAATGCATGGCCTATTCTGTGGGATAATTTGCTATTCCTCTTTAAACCGCAGTTCGGCATAAAAAAGGATGCCATTTAAAATAATGTCCTTGATATCCTTATACTTTTTTGCCTCTTTTTCTTCTCCCATGCAATCAAACTTTTTGCTTTCGTAAAAATAGGTAGCCGTATTGCCATATCCATCGCCTTCTTGTATATTAATGGAAACGATACGCTCCAATTTCATCACAGAAAACTTTTCGCTTGCCACGATAACGCCGTTCTTTTGTATGTTATAGTTTCCTTTGTAATCAGAATCTTGGCTGGTAACATGATCAATGCTAACAGTATAAGCTCCAGAAGTTACGCTTTGTGCAGTGGCTGCACACGCCATAAAATAAATAATGATAAAAAGTTTGTTCATGATTTTAAGGTTTGGTTATTAAAACGAAGTACCTATTCAATTATTCCGTAAGTCAGCTCTCCTGTATTATTTGAATTGCTAAAATACGTCCGAAAGCTATTTTTATTTCTCGATTTCCTCCATATATAATGTGTTACTGTTGAGCCAAGTATCTCAAAATTATCTATTTTGGATTTATATTTTTTATCCTTCAATTCTTTTTCGATCAAACTGGTGTTTGCTGCTCCATAAAAATCATACGTCACTTCTACGATTTTTTTGTTCTTTCCGTAGAGAATCTCAATTTTTTCAAGTTCCCCTTCATTCTCTAGATAAAATGAAAAGACTAGTTCTTCTTCAATTTCAACTCCTGATTTAAGATATTCCGTCTTTTCGACTTTATCGGTATCAAAATGCTTATTTTCCATATAAGAAACGATGTTCTCTCTTGTGGTGTTATGAAAAATATCATTGACCAGTGCCAATTTCTCATTTTCGAATTTTTCTTGTGCAAAAGAAAAAGTCGTGATAAGCAGAAAGCTTATAGCTAAAAATAATTTGAATTGAATTTTCATAATTTAAATGGTTTAGTTCGTTTTTATTTTATCCGCGAAGTAACAGTACAAATCATCTATAATACGTGCGTATCACGCAATTGGGTAATGTTTCTTCTGCCTTTATAATCTTTTCCAAAATAGTTTCTTGGTCGGACTCATCTTCTTCATCGTTGGGAGAGACATACAGTTCTTTCAAGTTTTTCAGATCGGTCAAAGCTCCCAGATCTTCCAATCTAATTTTGGTTTTCCAGACATCGAGATATTCCAAATCTGTTAATCTATTGATATAAGGCAAGCAGTCCTTGGTAATGTTTTCATGCTTCATAAGCGTCAAACGCTTCAATTGCTTGAAACCACTAAGCAATTTCACACCTGTATCGGTCACCTTGGTTTCTTTTAAATATATCTGATGAACAATAGAAACTTTTGCGGCAATCATGCCTATATAGTCATCATCAATGTCGGAATCATCTATACCGGTGAAACCAGACAATTCGGTAGGAATATGCTTCGAATCGGTAATCTGTCTAAAGTGCCACCAAAACTGTTTCTCTACTCCTTTAAGTTTCATAGTACATCTTTGTCTTAACTCATTTTTCTTATGCAAGAGTGATTATAGATGACCACTCAATAGCGAACGTATAAATCAACAATAGCCTAAGAGTTCGCAAGTTCTTGAAATAGTTCTTCTAATTCATCATAGATCTCATAGCCGTCGCTTCCTTTCATCATGATATACATGACCACCATATTCGATTTGTCGCGTGTCGTGCTGCCGCCCTGTACGCTAGTTATCTCCACATCGTTATTGCCTTCGAGCGTAAGAGCGAACAGAAAAGCCTTGTTGCCTCGTTCCTTATCTACCTCATCGTTAAGGCTCACTTCTTCAATCTTTTTCGGATCGAAAGAATACGTGATGGTAAGATCTTCATAACCGCTTCCCCAGGAAGTTACGCTGGTAAAAGAAACCCATCCCTTTTTAGAGGCGTGTTCCGAAAAATTCATGTAGGTATGCGTCAGGTGTGACGGACTGCTATCGCCAGTCCTAATACGCACGTTTTTTACATTTTGGAGCAGCCCGTTGATGTCTTTGATAATTTCTGATCTGCTTTGCGCTAAAAGGTTGAACGAGCTTGCAACCAATAGGAGTACCAATACTTTTGTTTTCATAATTTTAGGGGGTTAGTTAAATTTAGTTGTACTTTTTTTACGTCTATTTTCTATTCTTCTTATTTTTTAATTTTTCCTGCGCTGCTTTTGCCGCTTCGATCTTTTTCGGATCCACGGGTTTCGGGTTGTTTATTTCCCATTGTCTTTCTGCCTGAACCCGCAGCCTATCTGCTGTTTGCTGATCCGGTTCAAAGTCCAGTCCATACAGCTGTCCATCGTTTTTAGAGATCAGCCAGATGGTCCTGCCGTCTACCCTAACCTGATGCGGATTCCAGCTGGTCAAATCGAGCTTTCGCAGCAGCTTGCTGTTTTTAAAATCATAATGGATGAGCTGCTTTTGGCAATACAGCCAGACGCTTTCGGCATTCGTTGTCAGGATTGCGCCAGCGTCATCGGGATCAAAATACGGTTCTTCTACTATGGTTTCTAAAGCTAATGAGCCGGCTTTTCTTTTGTTAGTGCCAAGCACCAAAAGCTGCTTCTCGCTTAAAATAAAAGTGTGGCTCTGGGTTCTCTTGACCTGATGCTCCAGAGGGTCTATCTTATTCTTCCTTAAAAAGTCTGGCGTAATTTCTTTGCCGTCATGTGTCAGGAATTTATATTCTTTTACAAAAACTTCGACAGTATCGATATAGGCATGCTTGCGGGCTTTTCCCTTTAGCAGGTTTCCGCTGTAGTCTGTTTCAAACCAATTGTCGTCTTCCGCATTAGCAATAATTCGGTCTGGGCGGTACGCAGGCGCTACTTCAGCCCCATGCCCTATGTTTTTCTGCCAGAGCGTCTTGTCTTCTTGAAGGTCGTACGCCACTAATTTTCCGCCATCCCATAAAACCGTACAATACATCCTGCCATTGGCAATATAGGGTTCGGATTGTAGCGATTCAAAAGGAAGCTCCTTACGTTTTGCTCCCGTATTCAAGTCGTATTGCGCCACTCTTGTCCTTCCCTTTTCATAATTTCCATAGAAAAAGGCAGCATCGTGCAGGTACGGCGGAGTATTCGATTTCCAGCCTGTATAAATTTCCCAGACCGGCTGCAAGCTTGTCTTATCGATAGCATAGATTTTATAATCGGCAGCGTTGAAAAGAACCTTGTCGGCAGCAATAACAAGGGAAGCCGAGAGCGAAGTGGCCTCGAAGTTTTTAAATACACTATTGGATTTGTAAATTTCAGTCTGCGAAAAAGCCGCCGTGCTAGCCAAAAGCAGGACATATGGCAAAGAATAAGAAAGAAAGCTCGCTTTTAGCATGATACTGTTTTACGTTTAGGCCGTCCTTTATTTTAACAAAACTAGTACAAATACAAACTTCATAAAATACCCCTAAAGGGGTATTCTTTTGCGATTGCGAAACTTAAATAAGTCCTTGGAGGATGCTGTTTTTTATCAACTCGACCGTGTTTTTGGAGTCCGACTTCGCCAAGATATTCTTGCGGTGTTTTTTGACCGTTAGCGGACTGATAAATAGCTTTGCTGCTATTTCATTATTATTTAGCCCGTTGCCTAGGAGTCGGATAATATCAATTTCCCGTTTCGAAAATTCGATGCTGTCTCCGTCATTTTCATCCAGGCTTAGATTCATAAAAGAAGGCTCTCCGTGCAGGCCGATAAGCGAAATCTTATAGGTATTAAAATTAGTAAGGTGGTCGATACGGGTATGGATGTTGAGCGATTTTCCGTAGCCTCCGTCGTCATCCATAGTGAGCATCAAGGCTTGGTGGTTAAATAAGGCATACTCGCCATTGTGCAGCCTGCCCCTGTGGCAATAGCTAATCTTATAGCTCATCAGTTTATCACGGCTTATGTTTTCTGAAAAAAAACGGGTCAGAAAAGCTTCGGCCTTTACGACAAAATCTAAATCTTCTGGATGGATTGCGCCCAGTATATGGTTAAATGTGGTATCCTCCTGATCAAATCCATGCATCTGGTAGAGCGCCGGACTTATGTGCGAGAGCGACATGTCGAAAAAATCAATAATGTAAAAATAAAACGGACCCGTGCTGATAATCGAATTCGTCAGGTCGTCAAACGAAATGGGATGCGACGATGTGGTTCTGGTGGTTCTGTTAGAAAGCCAGACATTATGAAGATTTTGTATTTCAGCGTCCATGCTATTGAGATTTGGCAAACAAATTAACATAAAATAAATTAAAAAAATACGCAAAACCCAAAAAACATGAGACATTAGTTTTCATTGCCAAAATAGTAGCAGCATACTCTAGCTTCCAGAAGTTTTTTTAAAAAAATCTTCCCAACAGAGTACGGTTGCAAAAGTTCTTATAGGCACTACTCATCTTCTTATATCCTCTGCTCAAGTTCTTATATGCTCTCCTCATCTTCTTATTGGCTCTGCTCATTTTCTTATTGGCTCTGCTCATCTTCTTATTGGCTCTGCTCATTTTCTTATTGGCTCTGCTCATCTTCTTATTGGCACTGCTCATTTTCTTATTGGCTCTGCTCATCTTCTTATTGGCACTGCTCATCTTCTTATTGGCACTGCTCATCTTCTTATTGGCTCTGCTCATCTTCTTATTGGCACTGCTCAAGTTCTTATTAGCGCTACTTGTTTAGTAGTAGACAAAAGAAATGCGCTTCCCAAATGCAGCGCATTTCTTTTTATATAATTGTATTCTACTCTATCAGTACTAGCTAAAAATATTGGCGAGCATTTCCTTCATCAGGTCGCCTGGCGGCAGCCCATTGGCACCTACGCCTTTGCTCTTGACGTCGATATCGCGAAGCGAAGCCACAATCTGGCTCACTTTTTTCATCGGGTAATTCTTGATGGCCACGTCATACTCCTTAACAAAAAAAGGATTGATGCCCAAGGCCGAGGCCACGTTCTTCGGATTGCGGTCTTTCAGTCCGTGGTATTTCAACAGCTGTATAAAAAAGCCGAACGTCTGCCCTACGGTCAATACCAGCGGATTGTCTTTCGGGTTGTCTGCAAAATACTGTGCGATCTGGTAGGCTTTTTTGATGTTCTTCTCGCCAATGGCCTTGCGCAGCTCGAACACATTAAAATCCTTGCTGAATCCGATGTTTTCTTCTATAATTTCGGGCGTCACCGTGCTGCCTTGCGGCAAGATGATTGCCAGCTTGTCCAGCTCGTTCGCAATCTTGCTCAGGTCGGTGCCCAAAAAGTCGACAAGCATTGCCGCTGCCTTGGGCTCGATGTTGAGCTTCTTTCCGGCGAGCACGCGCTTGAGCCAGTCGCCTACTTGGTTTTCGTATAATTTCTTGCTTTCGTAGACCAGTCCGTTCTTGTCTAAGACCTTCGTCACCTTCTTTCTCTTGTCGAGCGTCTTGTATTTATAGGCCATGACCAGCACCGTTGTCGGCATCGGATTTTCGGCATAGCTTTCCAGCTTGTCGATGGTGCGCGAAAGCTCCTGCGCCTCCCTGACGATCACTACCTGCCGCTCTGCCATCATCGGATAACGCTTGGCGGTAGACACGATATCTTCTATAGACACGTCGCGCCCGTAGAGTATCGTCTGGTTAAAGCCTTTTTCGTCTTCGGCAAGAAGATTCGCTTCCATATATTCCGTCAGCTTGTCGATATAATACGGCTCCTCGCCCATCAAGAAATAAATAGGCTTGATGATACCCGCCTTGATATCGTTGACAATTTTTACTACCTCATCCACACTTTTCTAATTTTGTATGCGTATTAAAGACCAAAAATAGTGCTTTAAAAGCAGAACTTATTGCTAAAAATAGCAATAAGTTCTAAAAAAAACCATAGCAGTGTAGGCCGCTGCCGGCTAAAAGGAGGATATTATCTGAGGCTGTACTGCGCTTGGCTTACCAAAGCTGTCCCCGTACTCGTGCTTTCTTTTTTTAAGACACCATCTACAAATACCTGCAGTTTCAAGGTCGAAGAAGCATTCGCTCCTACTGCATTTACGACAAAACTCGCTACTCTCGCATTGGCAGGTGCCGTAACTTCTGGGCTTGTCCATGCCAGTCCGCCCAGGCCCGTGACTGTCGTCAGGCTGGTATCATAGCCGTATACGGATTGGTTGATGGAAGATCCTGCAGAAACTTCTGCCTTAAACACAAGCTTGTGTGAATTTCCTCCGTTGGCATCATCGCCATCATCTTTAGAACAGCTCGTAAAGGCGAAAGCCGAGAGTGCAAGAATAAGGAAGGTTGCAATTTTGTTTTTTTCTGTTTTCATACATAAACGATTTTAAGGATTAAGAATTTTTGATCTGGACCAAGCCAGAAATCTTTTCCAAAATTAAAATCGAGAATCCTAACAGAATTGTATCAGAACGACATCACGCCATTGGGTCGGGGTAGATAAACGAAGCGCTCTCAGAGCCTAGGTTGGCCTGCCTCACAAAGTCATACGGAGAAAGGCCTGAGAATAATTTAAAATCTTTTATAAAATGAGACTGGTCGGTATACTCCAAATCGTAAGCCACTTGGGTAAGATTGCCATATTGTACGGAAGAAATGGCTTGCAATGACTTCTCGAATTTGGCAATCCTTGCAAATTTTCGGGCAGACACGCCTACGTTTTGCTTGAACTTGCGCTGCAGCTGCCGTTCAGAAATATGATAGTGCGAGGCAATGGCCGCAAGGCTCTTTTCATTGTCCAATCGGTCGGCCCAATCGCCTTGAAAAAGGTTGTTGATAATCGTATCTCCTTTGGCTTGGGCTATCTTTTTATAAAAGTAGTGGCTGAGCAGGGCAACTCTTTCGAGATGGTCGTGAGCTTCTGTCAATAAGGCCGCGATTTCGGTCTTGTCCAAGAGTCCGATGTCGGGCATCTGATCGGTAAGGTCGGCCGCATTGATGCCAAAGAAAGTATGCAGGGCATGAGGCTGGAAGCTTATTCCGAAATGCGAAAAACGGCTGTCCCAGAACGCATCGGTGGGCTGCGTATCGACACCGCTCAGGTAGCAGATGGGCTTGATGCCGCCATCGGCACCCTTGATGGGCGAAAACGAACGGATGTCTTGAAAGATAAGACGGGGATATCGGTCTGCAAAGGAACGGACGTGCAATACCTGCGTTTCTGAAGTACATACGTCGTAGCTCCAGAAATAACGTATCCAGTTTTTAAGGTCTGGATGTACAGCATATTGTTTATACGTCATACTTTTCCGATTTCATCAATTGCTTTTGCATCAAATATACAAACAGGAAACATACAAACAAATTTTGTTTCTTTGCAGCATGCAGCAGCTCAATTTCAACACCTATGAATTCCGCTTCAAAAATACGGAAGGAAGGATCTCTATTTTCGACGAAATCCGCAGGAAATTTATTGTCCTGACGCCCGAAGAATGGGTCCGACAGAACGTAGTGCAGTACCTGCTTCAAGAAAAGAAATACCCGAAGTCGTATATTAATGTAGAAAAGATCATCAAGCTGAACGGCTTGGTCAAGCGCTATGATATCGTTGTGTTTCAGCCCGACGGCAAGCTGTTTCTTTTGGTGGAATGCAAATCGACCGACATAATCATCAGCCAGGATACTTTCGACCAGATTGCCCGCTACAATATGGCGCTCGAATCGGAATATTTAATGGTAACCAACGGCCTAAATCATTATTTTTGCCAGATGGATTATCACGAAGAAAAATACAATTTCTTAAAAGAACTTCCTGATTTCAGAACTTAGCCCCAATCGAAAACCAACATCTGATGAAAAAAACCGCCATCGTCATACTCAACTGGAACGGCCAGAAGCTGCTCGAAGAATTCCTGCCTTCTGTGGTGCGATTTTCTTCGGAAGCGAACATCTATGTGGCCGACAATGCTTCGTCGGATACTTCAGTTGATTTTATCAAAAAGACATTTCCGTCGGTAAAGATCATACAGAACACCGAGAACTTCGGCTTTGCCAAAGGCTATAACCAAGCCTTGCGGTTTGTAGAAGAAGAATATTATGCCTTGGTCAATTCTGATATTGAAGTGACTGAAAACTGGCTCACGCCCATTATCGAGCTGTTCGACCAAGAACCTGAAACGGCTATACTGCAGCCCAAAATACTAGATTATAAAAACAAGCAGTGGTTTGAATATGCTGGTGCCGGAGGCGGCTTTATCGACCAATATGCTTTTCCGTTCTGCCGCGGCAGGATCTTCCAGACTCTTGAAAAAGACAACGGACAGTATAATGATATTGCAGACATCTTTTGGGCATCCGGAGCCTGCTTCTTTATCCGAAAAGACGTCTACCGAAAGCTGGGCGGTTTTGACGAAGACTTTTTTGCGCACCAAGAAGAAATCGACCTTTGCTGGCGAGCCTTTAACCAAGGACTGAAAGTAAAATACTGTGGAAAGTCTACAGTCTACCACGTTGGCGGGGCGACTCTGAAGGAAACCAATCCGCACAAGACTTTTCTCAATTTCCGCAATTCGCTGTGGATGATGCTAAAGAACCTTCCGAGAAAGCGATTGTTTCCGGTTCTTTTCATTCGGCTGTCGCAAGACGGGCTTGCCGGAATCAAGTTTGTGCTTGAAGGCAAGTTTGCGCACACTTGGGCGATCCTGCGCTCGCACTTTAGTTTTTATTTGAATTTATTTAAATTCTTAAACAAAAGAGAATCAAACCAATACGATAATTACTACAAAATAAAAAGCATTACCTACCGGTATTTTGCCAAGAAAGGCAAGGTTTTTGAATAAAATTTTAACAATAGTTTATAGATGTTAAACTTGATACCCTAGTATTAATCCTTAAATTTGTTAAAATTTTAAAACCGAAACCTATGAAAAAAGTCATTTTTATACTTTCGATTGCAGCATTTACGCTGACCTCGTGTGGTTCAAAAAAGAAAATTGCCGAACTAGAAGCAAAAAACAAAGAAATTCAAGACCTGCTGAACACTGCCACTGTGAAGCTGAACACTTGTTTGACAGAAAGAGAAGCTTTTGCCAACCAGCTTGAATTCTTGAAAAAGAACAATGCTGACCTTATCAACAATATGGGCAACTTGACTACCCTTTCTTCAAAAGGAGCAGAAAACCTTGAAAAATCATTAGAGAGCCTGAAAGAAAAAGACATCAAGATTACTCGTCTTCAAGACGCCTTGACCAAAAAAGACTCTGTTACATTGGCTTTGGTAACCAGCCTAAAGAGCTCAGTGGGTATCAGCGATCCGGATATCGAGATCAATGTTGAAAAAGGAGTTGTTTTCATCTCTATTGCAGACAAGCTTCTTTTCAAAAGCGGCAGCTACGTCGTGAGCGACAGAGCAAAAGAAATCTTGGCTAAAGTAGCGAAGGTAGTAAACAGCAAGCCAGACTTTGAATGTATGGTTGAAGGACACACCGACAATGTTCCTTACAAATCAAACGGTGTCTTGCTAGACAACTGGGATTTGAGCGTGAAACGTTCTACTTCTATCATCCGCGTATTGCAAGAGCTGAATGTAAATCCAAAACAGTTGATTGCAGCAGGAAGAAGCGAGTACATTCCGTTAGTAGACAACAACTCTGCTGAGAACAGATCGGTTAACAGAAGAACTAGAATTGTGGTATTGCCAAAAATCGACCAGTTCTATGACATGATCGAAAAAGAAATGAAAAACTTGGCGAAGCAATAAGCCGTCCAAAATAAGCAGTAAATGAAAAAGCAGGCCCGAAAGCCTGCTTTTTATGTATCCCTAACTTTTTTTATTAATAACCAATTAAATATTTAAATTAAGAATAGCATACGGTATAGATCGTTATCACTAGTAGGAACTTCTTAATTGGTAATGCTAAATTAGAATTAAATTATCACAAAAGCGAAAGTTTTGTCATAAAACTCGCATTTTATAAAAAATCAATACTGCCTTTTCCTTCCCTTACGACTACGGGTTCGCTTCCCGACAAGTCAATTATCGTCGATGGCTGGTTGTCTCCATAGCCCCCGTCGATGACCACATCTACCAGATTCTGCCATTTCTCAAAGATCAGTTCCGGATCGGTAGTGTACTCGATTACATCATCATCATCGTGGATGGACGTAGAAACGATAGGATTCCCAAGCTGTTTTACAATCTCCAAAGCAATCGAATTATCCGGTACACGAATACCTACTGTATTTTTTTTCTTGAACTCTTTTGGCAGGTTGTTGTTGCCCGGCAAGATAAACGTATAGGGCCCAGGCAACGTTCTTTTTAGCAGCTTGAACGTAGATGTATCAATCTGCTTTACATAGTCTGAAATATTGCTCAGATCGTGGCAGACAAAAGAAAAGTTAGCTTTGTCGAGCTTTATGCCCTTGATCTTGGCGATACGCTCCAATGCTTTTGTATTGGTAATATCACAGCCAAGACCATAGACAGTGTCTGTAGGATAGATAACTAACCCTCCTTCTTTCAGCACTTTGACTACGCGGTCGATTTCTTTCTCGTTGGGATTCTGAGAGTATATTTTAATAAATTGCGCCATTTTTCTTAAAGTCTTTTGATTAAAGTTACGACAATTTTCCCAAACAATTTAGGATAGGACATCCAGCTTGGCAAAACGCAGCAACAATTTTTTGATGCCTCCGACCTCAAATTTAATTTCAGCCTTCTTGTCGGCACCCGCTCCTTCGATATTGAGCACCTGCCCTTTTCCAAACCTTTCGTGCATGACGACATTGCCCACATTCAGCTTGCTGTCTGAAACTGGAGCACCAGACGAAGCATTAGAAGAAACAGGCTTTAATCTTCGGATGCTGGAAGGCGGTTCTTCTTCACCGTACTTTTTAGGTGCCGTGCCGTTTGTAGGCTTTGCCAGTCGCAATTTCGACTTATCTACGTCTCCAAAAATATCCATATCAATCATCGGCTTGTAACGGTAGTTGCCTTCTGCCGGAGTCAGGTATTCTAGATATTCGCCATCGATTTCTTCAATAAATCGCGATGGTTCAGAATCAGTAAGTTTCCCCCAACGGTAACGCGATTGTGCGTAGGTCAAATAGGCTTGATGTTCGGCACGTGTCAAGGCTACATAAAACAGCCTTCGCTCCTCTTCCAACTCGCTTCGGGTGCTCATACTCATGGCACTCGGAAACAAGTCTTCCTCCATCCCTACGACAAATACATACGGAAACTCCAGTCCTTTTGCCAAGTGAATCGTCATCAACGCCACGCGGTCATCATCGCCTGTATCTTTGTCTAAATCAGTAGCCAAGGCCACATCTTCTAAAAACTCAGACAAGGCGCCTCTTGCTCCGTCGATCTCTTTCTGTCCTTCGATGAAATCTTTGATACCGTTTAAGAGTTCTTCTATATTTTCAAGACGTGCGATTCCTTCCGGAGTACCGTCTTTTTTCAATTCTTGTATTAATCCGGTCTTTTTGGTCACATGCTCTGCCAGATAAAAAGCGTCGTGGTTCTGGTCGATGACCTGAAAGCTTTTGATCATGGTCACGAAATCCTGCAGCCTCGATTTTGTTCCTGAATTCAGCTTCAGGTCAATCTTGTCGATATGCTCCATCACTTCAAAAATCGAACGCTTGTAGTGGTTCGCCGCAATCGTCAGCTTTTCGACCGTAGTATCGCCGATGCCTCGTGCCGGATAATTGATAACGCGGATTAACGCTTCTTCATCCTTCGGATTGATAATCAATCGCAAGTAACAAAGAACATCCTTGATTTCTTTTCTTTGATAGAACGACAAGCCGCCGTAGATTCGATACGGAATGTCGCGCTTTCTCAAGGCATCTTCCATAGCACGCGACTGGGCGTTGGTTCTGTACAAGATGGCGAACTGTCCGTTCATCATCTGGAGCTGCATCTTCTTTTCAAAGATTTCGCTGGCCACAAATCGGCCCTCTTCACCATCGGTCAGGCTTCGGTGTACTTTAATCTTCGGACCATCAGCATTTGCCGTCCAGACAATCTTGTCGAGCTTGGTCTTATTCTTGTCGATGATCGAGTTGGCCGCTTCGACTATATTTTTAGAAGAACGGTAATTCTGCTCCAGACGGTAGGTCTGTACGCCTTCATAATCTTTCTGGAAGTTCAAGATGTTATTGATGTTCGCTCCGCGGAAAGCATAAATACTCTGCGCATCGTCACCAACGACGCAGATATTTTGGAATTTGTCCGACAAAGCACGAACGATCAAATATTGCGAATGGTTGGTATCTTGGTACTCATCGACCAAGATATAGCGGAATCGGTCTTGGTATTTTGCCAACACATCCGGAAAACGGTTCAGCAGTTCGTTGGTCTTTAATAACAGATCGTCAAAATCCATTGCGCCTGCCTTAAAACAGCGCTCAACATAGTTCTGGTAGATTTCTCCAAGACGCGGCTTTTTCGACATGGCATCCTGCTCCTGCAAGTCTGGATTATTGAAATAGGCCTTGACCGTAATCAAACTGTTTTTATAGGAAGAAATACGTCCAAAGACCTGCTTTGGCTTGTAGACGTCCTTATCCAGTTGCATTTCTTTGATGATAGAGCCGATCAGTCGCACCGAATCCTGCGAGTCATAAATCGTAAAATTGGAAGGATAGCCTAGCTTGTCGGCTTCAGAGCGCAACATTCTTGCAAAAACCGAGTGGAAGGTTCCCATCCAAAGATTCTTCGCCTCGCTCGAACCTACGATATCTGAGATACGCTTTTTCATTTCACGGGCTGCCTTGTTCGTAAACGTCAAGGCAAGGATATTAAAGGCATCGACACCCTGATGCATCAGGTAGGCAATGCGTATGGTTAATACCCTGGTTTTTCCTGAGCCTGCTCCTGCAATAATAATCATTGGGCCGTCCTTTTGGAGAACAGGCGCCTGCTGGGCTTCATTAAGCTGGCTTATATACTGCTGCATTTTTTTTGTTTCTTTTACTTGCAAAAATAAGGATTTAGATTGTAGAAAAATAATGGCACCTATAAGAAATGGCTGCCGTTCTTATTTAGTTATAAACAATGAATTTTATGAAAAGAATGTTCTATTTTTGCGTTCTTTAAAAGCATATTCTATGGATACTACAAAAATAATCGAGCTGTTGAGCTATACTCTTCCTGCCGTAATCACTGGAGGCGTAGCCTACTATTTTTTCAGCCTTCATACTAAAAACGAAGAAGGCCGCCGCAGGTACCTCATCCAGAAAGATGCGCAGAAAAGCGCGCTTCCTATCCGACTGCAGGCTTATGAAAGAATGGCTTTGTTTTTAGAAAGAATAAACCCTTCCAACCTTTTGATCCGCATTGCTCCTACTTCGAGCGACAAGATGGATTATCAGGATTTGGTCATTTCG
The DNA here is from genome assembly GCF_025947265.1 of Flavobacterium sp. N2550. Taxonomy (NCBI): domain Bacteria; kingdom Pseudomonadati; phylum Bacteroidota; class Flavobacteriia; order Flavobacteriales; family Flavobacteriaceae; genus Flavobacterium; species Flavobacterium sp. N2550. The sequence continues at coordinate 2,960,140 of NZ_CP110007.1, forward strand.
CATATCGAAAACGAATTTGAGCATAACCTTACGCAGCAGATTTATTTATCAGACGAATGCTGGACGATTATCACGACAGCTAAAAACGCTACGATACAGATGATCCGAAAAGCGGCCCTGAATCCTGCAACGGATACAGCAAACAAATTACGCGAAGCGGTCTTGAGCGAACTGTTGGAAAAACAATCGCCAAGCAACAATGCTTTGGCTTACATCAAAGATGAAGTTGGAGGACTTTGGTAGACTGTCAGAAATAAAATTATAATGAAAGCTTCTTTACAGAGGCTTTTTTTATATCTGGATCTGGCTCATGTTTTCGCTCTTATTTTTAGCATAATCATAGCCTTGGTGCCACCAATCTAGCATTATTTTTTTATTAAAAACAAGCGGGTTGTCGGTCAGTTTTGTCGGTGTGTAATAGAAATTGAGTTTTACATTCTTGGCTGCTGCTGCCAATCGACCGATAATAATATCTTTTCGTTCGACTTGGTCGATAATCGTTCCGAACAAATCAATCGTAAGCGAGAAAGGATTTTTTCCGATGACTTTCTCGGCCGTATTGTGTTCGGTTTCCAAAACAATAACGTCTACTTCTGTCGCACCACGATTGATGGCTTCTTGTATCGGAATTACATTGGAGATACCGCCGTCTGCATATTCAAAATGGTCTTTGGTTACAAGGCTCATAAAAGGGATATAGTTGCAGGAAATCCAAATCCAATCACAGAAATCTTCATAGCAGCAATCGAGGATGGATTTGTATTCTACGCAGTTCTTCGTGATGTTGGTAACCGCTACGATAATTTCTTTGGAGGAATTCCGAAGTTCGGCAAATTCTTCTTTTGAGAAATTATCTTCGATATAGTTTTTGAGGTTTTTGCTTTCGCCGAAAGTACGCTTCCCTTTCATGAATTGCATGATCACGTTAAAGTGATTGATGGTAATGACTTCCTGATTTTTCTTATGCTTGATAATAAAGGGATTTACGCTGAAAATTTTGTCCATATCCACGTTCGTATACAGCTTGAAAATCTTGTCTTCTTTATCCAAGGCCAGATGCGGAATCAAAAGGCTTCCTGTGGAAGACCCGATAAACAAATCATAGCATATATTTTTTTCTTTGATAAGGTATTGGGCAACGCCGCCAGCAAATGCTCCTTTGCTTCCGCCGCCCGAAATAACTAATGCTCGCATAAATGTGTGGTGATTTTTCTTTAAAAATAATGCTATTCTGCTGAACTAAGGACAACTTTAACAGTTCTATGGATTTAATAGTCTTTCTAACGCCGCCTTTTCATTTTCTGGCAAGGAGGGCAAAAGCTCGGAGAAAAACAATTTGTATTTTTCCTTTTTGATAAGCTCTCTTATCTTGTCTCTTGCAAATTTAGAGAACTGCCACTTGTGGTGCGTCAACGGATTGACAAGCATGCGAAGGACATTGGTATCGTTCGGATTAATATACAGAAGATTAATCAGCGCATTTTGGCGGATAGAACTTTCGTAATTTGAAGAAGCATAGCCTAAAAGCTCGTCGTAATAGCCTAGCTTATTTTCAGGCTCAAAATCTTTTGTAGCCAAGGCCATCGTAAGCCATAAGATTCTGAGGTTTTTGTCGTTCATGCCAATCCAATTCCTAGATTTGTCCAAATATTTTGTCCTGTTATCCGGAAACTGCGACCATAAGACATTTAAGGCTATTTCTTTTGTGACATAGGAATTGTCATCTAGAAACGTTTCAAAATCAGGCAGAAATTCTGTCGGAAACTTATTCAAGGTCTTGGCAACTGCCTGCCTTACTTTTATATCTTTTGACTGCATCGCAATCTGGATAAAAGGAAGCTTTTCAGGAAATTCTAACGATTGCAACTGGAAAAGAATTTCTTCTTTTATCGGATAGTAGGCCTCCGATTTCAAGGTTTCTTCGAAAATCTGCTGTTTTTCGGCCAAAGGTTTTTCGGCTAATGAAAGTACGTCTAGATAGTTCTTGATAAATTTATTCTTTTGCAAGATTCCCAACGCTTCTGTTACTTCAAAGCCTGATTTTTCTAGCCATATTTCTTGGAAATTCTTTGTATCGTACTTAGAAACAGCATTGATTTCTGCCAAAAAATCAGCGGTATTTACATTTTTGAAAGCGTATTTTTCCAGGTATTTTTTTACGGCTTTGTTGAAGTTGTTGGCCCCTACGTTTTCACGCAGCACATGCAAGGCCCAGGCACCTTTCTGGTAAAAAGTAAGCGCGCTTGCCTTCTCGTTCATCAACGGAATGGTATCTGTTTTAGACGCCTGCTGCAGCCTTTCGGCAATCTCGTACATTTCCCAATTAAAATGGTCTTCCCCAAAAAGTTCTTTTTCAGCCAGAAGCGCATAATAGGTCGCAAAACCTTCCTGCAACCAATGATGCTTTCCTGAGGTTGCGGTAATCAGATCGCCAAACCATTGATGCGCCAATTCGTGGGCATTGACGTTGATGTAATTTCTATCGTTAAAACCGATTTCATCGACAACATAATCTTGGGAGAAAATCGTGGAAGTCGTATTCTCCATTCCCCCATATAAAAAGTCTTTTACCGGAACCTGCCTGTAAATTCCCCACGGATATTTCACGCCGATTTCGTTTTCGAAAAAGTCAAAAATTACCTTGCTGTATTTATAAGTGTATTCAAATTTTGAGACATCTTCTTGCGAAAGATACATTTCTAAAGGTGTTCCGGATGCAGTAGTTTCAGTCTGTTTTGCAAATTTCCCGATAGCAAGCATGGCCAGATAAGAGCTCATTGGCTTTTCCATCTGGTATTCCCATTGTTTTTGCGCTTGATTTACATTGGCTACCTTTTTCAATTTGCCATTAGACAACACCGTGAAATCTTTATCAAAAGAAATAGTCAGTCCAAAAATGACTTTCTCGTTTACGTCGTCAAAACTTGGCAACCAATGGCTGGTGTATTTGCCTTGGCCTTGTGTCCAGATCTGTAGATTTTCTTTTTCGCCTATAAAGTACAATGTCTGTTTTGGAGTTGCTTCGTACTCAAACGTGAGCGTATTCCTTCCTTTCTTGAAGCCTTTGAAAAGTAATAGTTCTTTGCCCGAATTCTTGAACTCGACTGTATTATTGTTGATCTTTAAATTCGAAAAACTCATGTTTTTGGCATCAATCCGAATCGTATCTATGGTTGAAAGTACTTCAAAAACATACGTAGTTTTTCCTGCTATCTTTTTGTTGACCGTGTCTAAAGAAAGCGTGGCATTCAACGTCTTGAAGTCCACTTTTTGCAGTTGCTGTGAAAAAAGAAAATAAGGGAAAAGAAGAAAAAGAAATTGTAGTCGTCTCATTTTAAAAATATCTGAATTTCAAAGTTACGAAGGTTTCAGAAACAATACAGAATTATTCTATTTACACGAAACTTTTTTGCTATATTGTGTTGCCCAAACTTGTATTGATCATGTTCGAGAAACATCCTCATTTGGAAAAAACAATCCGATTCCTTGAAGAAATCGGAATATCGGTAGTTGTGAAAAATCTAGAAGAAGGAACGTTTCTTCCCGGATTGGCTTTAGGTCCTGGCACTGTTTACGTAGATTATGAAAAGCTAAAATATCCAGGCGATATGCTGCACGAAGCTGGTCATTTGGCCGTGACGACTTCTGCAGAAAGAAATCGAGCCGGAACAACCGAAATGGCAGCAGATTGGCCTACTCAAGGCGAAGAAATTGCGGCCATGCTTTGGTCTTTTGCGGCAGCAAAACACTTGGGCCTGCCGATTGAATTTGTCTTCCATCCCGACGGCTATAAAAATAATTCGGATTGGCTGATTTCTAATTTTAATGGCGAGAATTATATCGGATTGCCTTTATTGGAATGGGCCGGACTTGCTTTTGGCAAAGAACGCGCGCTCAAAGAAGAAAAGGAAGCTTTTCCTGTAATGGCTAAATGGTTAAGAGATTAAATCATGGATAAACTAGTACGCTCTATACAATTTCCTCTGTTTTTTGATACTGAAAAACTTAAAACGGATGTCCAAAAAATCATCAATGAGAATTGGACCGCACATTACAATACAAAGGATTATACCGGAAAATGGACCTCGATTGCATTGATGTCTGAAAGCGGCAAGTCGGACCAGATTTATGCGTCGCCGAATGCGACGGAAAAGTTAGTTCCGACTGAAATTCTAAACTCTTGCACTTATTTTAAAGAAATACTCGACAGTTTTCTTTTTGAAAAAACGGCTGTCCGTTTGCTTCAACTGGCTGTAGGTGCCGAAGTCAAACCGCATAGCGACAACTGTCTTGGATATGAAGACGGCTGTTTTAGATTGCACATCCCAATCATTACCAACAGCGAAGTCGAATTTATTTTGGACGGCAAGCGCCTGATTATGAACGAAGGCGAATGTTGGTATATCGACGCCAACTTTACGCATTCTGTCGCCAACCGCGGAACAGAAGATCGTATTCATTTGGTAATTGACGGCTTGAGAAACGAATGGACCGATGCCTTATTTTTTAAGCAAGCCGATCCAGAACAATTTATAAAGCCAGTGCCTGTACTAAGCGAAGAGCAGAAACAGCAAATGATTGCCGAATTGCAGCGTATGAATACGCCAATGGCAAATGAATTGATTAAAAATTTGGGATAATTATTTTTCTAGTATCGTATTCTCCATTACCAATATGTCCAAATCGGTTATTCCGAATAGATGGATGGCTTCTTCGGGAGTTTCGACAATTGGCATCCCTTTTTTGTTCAAGCTTGTATTCAGCAGCACTGCAATTCCTGTCTGTTCATAAAAAGCCTCAATCAATAGAGCAAACTTTGGATTCCAGATTTTTTCAACCGTCTGTACACGAGCCGATCCGTCGCGGTGCGTTACATTTTTAAGAGCTTGGATGTATTCAGGACGTGTCTTATCTACTAAAATCATATACGGACTGTATCGTGCAGATTGGAAATAGTTGCCAACTTTGTCTTTTAGTACTGCAGGCGCAAAAGGACGGAAATCTTCTCGGAACTTGATATCCAGATTGATATGGTCTTTCATGTTTTCAATTCCAGGGTGCGCCAAAATACTTCTTCTGCCTAAAGATCTCGGGCCAAACTCTGAGCCCGATTGGAACCAGGCTATGGTTTTTCCTTCTTTTAATTTTTCGGCACAATAACGAACCAATTCGGCTTCATCGGTTATTTTCTTCGGATTGTATTTCTTGTTTTCTTCTTTGTCAAAGGCAGCATCAATCTCGCTATCAGTATATGTTTTCCCAAAACAGGTACTGCCATCATGTGGTACTTTCGGCATTTTGAGATAGTCAAGCCAGCCGTAAAAAGCACAGCCCAAAGCCAAGCCATTATCGGCAGCGGCCGGTTCAAAATAGATGTCTTCTGCTATTTGTGCATCCTGAAGCTTCGCGTTTGCAACGGCATTGAGCGCAACACCTCCAGAGTAACATAAATTCTGATGTGGAAATTTCTCTAATCGGTTTTGAATGCATTGCAACACTGCTTTTTCCACCTGTTCTTGGGCCCATTTGGCTACATTGGCATAATAGTCAAAATGTTCTTTAAAATAAGCATAGCCTTGGGATGAATTATCGAACTGGTTTTTCCAGCCATCATTGACAAACAGGTTTCCGGACTTAAATTCAAAAGCCTCGAAATCATAGGTTCCCGATTTTCCAAACGGTGCCAATCCCATCAATTTCCCGACATCATCCATATCGCCAAAGACATAATTGCTTACAGCGGCATAAAAACCTCCTATCGAATGTTGTGTCGTAGGAAGCGAAAACAAATTATCTGATTGTCCCGCCATTTTGCTGAAATCCTTGGCTAAAGGAGTCAGTTGTTGTCCATCAAAATGATAAAAGCTGTCTTTTTCACAGAGCATCTGGTTTTCGTTCAAGAACTCGGGAGCTATATGCTGCTGTTGTTCGGGATGCAATTTCAAGAATTGTTCCAGCGGACTTCCGCAACCGTCGATAACCATAACGGCACACTCCGAAAAAGGCGAAGTGCCAACAGCGCTATAGGCATGGGCTAAATGATGTGAAATATCTACAATCTTAAGATCTTTGGCGTCTGCAAAGATTCTTTTTCCTTTATAATTATTTCGGTCTGGAATCTCAAAGTTGGCGCATTGCACGACAAGCGAAAGGTCTTTTAATTCTATGCCTTCAGCATCCAGGCAATATTGTATGGCCAGCGTGTCATTGCCGCCATCATGTTTTATACGGGTCAGTCGTTCTTTTTCGATACCCACACAGACGCGTCCGTCTTTTAATAAAACCGCAGAACCGTTATGCGAAAGTCCCGTACCGAGGATATAAATAGGTTTTGCCATGTTTTATCTTTCCTCAAAGAGTGTTAGTAATTGAGTAACGGTATTCCAGTTTCTGATTGTAGCAGTAACATTGAGCTTCTTTTCGATATATTTTTGGTCGAATCTGGTTTTTCCGGCACCGACTGCATATTTGATATAAATTCGGCTTCCATCGATACTTGCTTCGTCGGGTTTGAATTGGCTTATCTTCAAATCATTAATACTTTCGCTCTTCAAAGTAGTAGAAACAAAAGCGACATATAGTTTTTTAGTATCGATATCTTTTTCTTTCAGGAAAGGATTGTTTCGAAAGCAGATCGCCAAATCATCTTTGTCAATAACAACGACAGGTACTTCATGGCCGAAAACTTTGAAAATTTCCTGTCTAATCAGAAAACCTACTTTTAAAGCATTCTCTTCTTCTGTATCTACAAAAACATTTCCCGATTGTATATAGGTCTGTACATTTTGAAAGCCGATAGCTTCTAGCGTCGTTTTCAGGGCTTCCATTTTAATCATATTATGTCCGGAAACGTTAATGCCGCGAAGCAATGCAAGGTGCGTTGTCATTTAGATTGAATTTGAATCCAAATATATCATTTTCTTTAGCCAAAATCTTACTTTAGAATAAAATCTGTATAATCAAGAGATAAGTCTAATCCAAGACAAACAAGTTCGGCTCGCATTTTATAGTTTTCAATTAATGGCTTATATTCGTGTTTTAATTAGACAATGCAAAACAATTTATTAGAAACTCCTATTGAATACCTAAAAGGCGTTGGCCCGGCTCGTGGCGAATTGCTTCGGAAGGAATTAGGCATTCACAAATATGGCGACCTGATAAATTTATTTCCAAATCGTTATATCGACAGGACGCGTTATTATAAAATAAACGAATTGCAGAATACCAATGCAGAAGTCCAGATAATCGGAAAGATAATCCACATCAAGACCGTTGAGCAAAAAAAGGGCAAGCGTCTTGTCGCGACTTTTATCGATGATACGGGAGAGATGGAACTCGTGTGGTTTCAAGGTCAGAAATGGATTCGGGAAAACCTAAAATTAAACACGGTCTATGTTATTTTTGGAAAATGCACTTCTTTTAACGGACAGTTCAATATGGCACATCCAGAAATGGAATTGCTTGCCGAGCATGAACAGAATCTCCGTTCAGCGATGCAGCCTGTTTATCCGTCAACCGAAAAATTGACACAGCGGGGAATTTCAAACCGCACAATCAATAAATTGATGCAGCAGCTTTTTGTAGAAACACAAGCGCTGTTTCAGGAAACGATACCTAATTATCTGATTGAAGAGCTCAAGCTGATTCCTAAAAATGCGGCTCTGTTCAATATTCATTTTCCAAAAAGTCCTGATTTATTGGCAAAAGCACAATTTCGATTAAAATTTGAGGAATTGTTTTTTATACAGCTACAGCTTATCACTAAAAACCTGATCCGAAAAAGTAAAATTAAAGGACATCCTTTTGAAAAAGTAGGCGATTATTTTAATAATTTCTATACCAACCACTTGCCTTTTGATCTGACAAATGCTCAAAAAAGAGTATTGAAAGAAATCCGAAATGACATGGGGAATCCTGCCCAGATGAATCGATTGCTGCAAGGCGACGTGGGTTCAGGAAAAACCATCGTAGCGCTAATGAGCATGCTTCTGGCTTTGGATAATGGCTTTCAGGCATGCCTTATGGCACCGACAGAAATCTTGGCTAACCAGCATTTTAATGGATTGTCAGGATTAGCCAAACCGTTGAATATTAACATCAAAATACTGACTGGCTCGACTAAAACTTCAGATCGAAAAATCATCCATGAGGAATTAGAAAACGGAAGCCTCCACATCATTATTGGGACTCATGCTTTATTGGAAGATAAAGTAAAGTTTCACAATTTAGGCCTTGCTATTATTGACGAACAGCATCGTTTTGGCGTAGAACAGCGTTCCAAGCTCTGGAAGAAAAATGATATTCCGCCGCACGTTCTGGTCATGACAGCAACGCCGATTCCAAGAACCTTGGCCATGAGTTTGTATGGCGATTTGGATATTTCGGTAATTGACGAATTGCCACCAGGAAGAAAGCCGATTCAGACCGTCCACCGTTATGATTCGAACCGATTAAAGGTCTGGAAATTCATCAAAGATGAAATTGAAAAAGGCAGGCAGATTTACATCGTATATCCTTTAATACAAGAATCCGAAAAGATGGATTACAAAGACTTGATGGACGGTTATGAGAGTATTTCAAGAGATTTTCCGTTGCCGAAATACAGCGTCAGTATCGTTCATGGAAAAATGAAGCCAGCCGACAAAGATTCCGAAATGCAGCGATTTTCACAAGGGAAGACCAATATTATGGTCGCAACCACCGTTATTGAAGTCGGCGTGAATGTGCCCAATGCCAGCGTGATGATTATCGAAAGTGCAGAACGTTTCGGCTTATCGCAGCTGCATCAGTTACGCGGACGCGTAGGACGTGGCGCAGAACAAAGCTATTGCATCTTGATGACGGGCCATAAATTAAGCAACGACAGCAAAATCAGGATGGAAACAATGACTCGGACAAACGATGGTTTTGAAATTGCAGAAGTCGATTTAAAGCTTCGAGGACCAGGTGACTTGATGGGAACCCAGCAAAGCGGCGTCTTAAACCTGCAGATTGCCGATTTAGTAAAGGATAGGGAGATTTTACAATTAGCAAGGCATTATGCCGTTAAATTATTAAAAGACGATACTTCGATGACCAAGCCGGAACATCAAAACTTGCGACAGATTTTTATCGAAATGTCGAAAAAGAAAAACATCTGGAATTATATAAGCTAGTACAGCTAATCACTAAAAACAACAAAAAATGATTTCATACAATCCAAAAGAATGGTTTTCATTCATCTTTAATTTCCATAAGGGCGATACGATCCGAAAGCTTTTCTGGATAATGATCTTGATCGGTCTTTATTCCGCAGGAGTCGCCTATCTGGAATTAGAATATTGGAATTTATCCGAAAACAGCCATGTCAAAAACATAACGGTAATGCACAATATGCTTGGCTTTGTGATTTCCCTTTTATTAGTATTCAGGACAAATACAGCTTATGACCGTTGGTGGGAAGGCCGAAAAATGTGGGGCGCTTTGGTCAACAACAGCCGTAATCTCGCTATAAAATTGTCTGTAATGCTGCAAGATAAAGAGGATAAAGATTTTTTTAGGAAAATCATTCCTGCTTATGCTTCCGTACTAAATCTGCATCTTAAGACAGAAAGTATCAGCCATGAGCTTTTTGATGACAAGACTTTATCGAAAGATCATTATAAGCACAAGCCGAACCAGATTGCCAAAACAATGATACAGCGTGTAAATGAAATGTATCTTTCCGGAAGAATTTCTGGCGACCAATTGATTGTATTGAATGCAGAAATTCAATCGTTTACAGATGTCTGCGGGGCATGCGAAAGAATTAAAAATACGCCTATTCCCTACTCTTACAGTGCGTTCATCAAGAAATTCATCTTTACTTATGTACTGACGTTGCCTTTTGGCTATGTCTTCCAATTAGGATATTATGTTGTTCCTGTTGTAGTCTTCATCTTCTATGTATTGGCCAGTTTGGAACTTATTGCTGAAGAAATTGAAGATCCATTTGGAAATGATCCTAATGACCTTCCAACCCAGAAAATTTCAGAAAATATCCAAAAAAATGTAGAAGAACTGATTTATTAATTCTTGAGCTCTTTCAAACAAAAAAGCCGAAGCAGTGCTTCGGCTTTTTATATTTTATAGATTGTTATTAATCAACTCTAGTAAGGCAAATTTCCCTTGGAGCTGTAATAAGCAGCGGGAACGACTCTATGGTCACCGAACTGGAATCCAGTCCGAAAGCCTTCTCTTCTGAAAGTCCCATTTTCTTCAAGATGTTATACGTATCGAGAATCCATTTTTCGTAGAATGGCAGATCGTTATCATAAGAAATAAACTTCTCTATCAAGATAAATCTGAAATCCCCAATAATGTTATTCTTGTTCAGAGAAGCATAACGGCTTGTTACATCCACTTCTTTGTTTTTCACCATGTCTTCCACCACTTTCTTGAACATCAAGCTAATTCTTGGCGCTACGCGGAAACCGAGCCTGAAATCGATTCGGATTACGTCATCATGAATAAATTCATTCACGCGGTATTCCATCGTATACGGTTCATCGACAACATGTACGTGAACAAACCAATAAATATCCGCACGTTTTGGCTGTTTATTTAAAATCGAATACATAATCTTCGACTCGATTTCTGTCCTATGATCGGCACTGGTCAGATAGACTAAGTTTGTAGCATATTTCGGCACGCTCATGTCTCGGCTCAAATCTTCCAAGACAGGCAAATAATCTGATAATTTGACAAATACCAAATAACGATTCCTGATTTTTCTAGCAAAATACCAGACAAACATCGTTGCCATCAGCATCATCGCAATCAGCAATGTGATGTAACCGCCGTCTGAGAATTTATGAAGATTGGCAATCAAGAATGAAATTTCGATTATAGCATAGGTCGTAATTAATACGGTAATAAAAATCTTGTTGTACCTTTTTAAAATCAGATAGAAATTTAATAAAGAAGTCGTCATCAACATCGTCATTACGATTGCAAGGCCGTAAGCGGCTTCCATTCCTGAAGATTCTTTGAAATATAATACGACAAGAACACAGCCAATCCATAACATCCAGTTTAGAGAAGGAATGTATAATTGTCCTTTTAATTCAGTAGGATATTTGATTTTTACTTTTGGCCAGAAATTCAATCGGATAGCCTCGTTAATCAGAGTGAAAGAACCGCTGATCATTGCCTGGCTGGCCACAACGGCAGCCAATGTCGCTATTCCGATTCCAAAAGGCAAGAACCATTCTGGCATGATGGCATAAAACGGATTCGTAACTCCAACAGATTTCAGACTCATGCCTTCATGCGATATCAACCAAGCTCCTTGTCCGAAATAGTTCAGCAAAAGCATGCATTTTACAAAAATCCAGCTTACGCGGATATTTTCTTTACCACAATGTCCTAAATCAGAATATAAAGCTTCAGCTCCAGTCGTACATAAGAAGACGGCTCCTAAAATCAAGAAGCCTTGTTTGTGGTTCATCAAAAGTTCATAGGCATGATATGGGTTGAATGCAGAAAGAACATGAACATTTGTTCCTAACTGTATCGCTCCTAAAATACCAAGCATCGAGAACCAAGTGAACATGACAGGCCCGAAAAATTTTCCAATCAGCTTGGTACCAAACTGCTGTAATCCAAAAAGAATAGTAATAATCGCAATAACAATCGGAATTGTTGGAATGTCTGGATTAATAACTCTTAGTCCTTCAATAGCAGAAGAAACCGAAATCGGCGGCGTGATAATTCCGTCTGCTAAAAGCGTACTTCCTCCAATAATGGCTGGAAAAAGCAACCATTTTACTTTGGTTTTTCTAATTAAAGTATAAAGTGAAAAAATACCGCCTTCACCCTTGTTATCTGCACGAAGCGTAATGATAACGTATTTCACGGTGGTCTGTAATGTCAAGGTCCAAAAGATAGCCGAAATGGCTCCAATGATATCTCTCGAAACAATAGGGTCGTCTCCGACTATGGCTTTTAAAACGTACAACGGCGAAGTTCCGATGTCTCCAAAAATAATTCCTAAAGTAACTAATAATCCTGCAGCAGATAATTTGTGAATATGTTTTCCCACGGAAAGTCAATTTAAAAGAGAACAAAATTACAAATAATTACCTTATCCAAATTAAAATCAGGCAAGTATTATTTTAACATAATTTTTTGAAATCGATTTCTTTCTGTCTATCGGCTTTGTTGTCACCCGATTCATCCTAATTTTAGACATTTTGGAGCGATTTTTACCTAATTTATGCACCTTAAAAATTCTTTAAAAAATCAAAAAATCCTATCTTTGCAACCTTACAAAAAATAATACCAAAAACAACAATGAAAATTTCATATAACTGGCTTAAGCAATTTATCAAAACAGATTGGAAATCTGATGAAACAGCATCACTTTTAACCGATTTAGGTTTAGAAGTCGAAGGTGTTGAAAAATACCAATCCGTAAAAGGAGGCTTAGAAGGCATTGTTGTTGGACATGTCCTGACTTGCGTACAGCATCCGAATGCAGACCGCCTGAAAGTCACTACGGTTGACTTAGGCACGGGTACTCCAGTTCAAATTGTCTGCGGCGCAGCGAATGTTGCGGCTGGACAAAAAGTGCCTGTTGCAACAATCGGAACTACATTATATGATAAAGACGGAAATGCTTTCCAGATAAAAAAAGGCAAGATCAGAGACCAAGAAAGTCATGGAATGATTTGTGCCGAAGATGAATTAGGTCTTGGAACAAGCCACGACGGAATCATGATTCTCGATGACAAATATGCTCCCGGAACTCCAGCATCTAAAGTATTCAATATTGAAAATGATGAAGTATTCGAAATTGGATTGACACCCAACCGAGCTGACGCTATGAGCCATCTTGGTGTGGCAAGGGATTTGAGAGCCGGAATGCTTCAGACGAATGCTCACACAGAATTGATTACGCCTTCTGTCAGCAACTTTAGGGTTGACAAAAGGACGTTGAAGATGGACATCAAAGTAGAAGATTCTAAATTGGCTCCAAGATATTGTGGTGTTACTATTTCAGAAATAGCGGTAAAACAATCGCCAGAATGGTTGCAAAACCGACTGAAATCAATCGGGCTTACTCCTAAAAATAATATTGTAGACGTAACCAATTACGTAATGCACGAATTGGGTCAGCCGCTTCATGCTTTTGATGCCGCTAAAGTAAAAGGAAATAAAGTTATCGTAAAAACAGTACCAGCCGGAACAAAATTCACGACTCTTGATGATGTAGAAAGAACGCTCCATGAAGAAGACTTAATGATTTGTGATGAAAATGGGCCCATGTGTATTGCGGGTGTTTTCGGAGGAAAAAATTCAGGTGTTTCTGAAAATACGACTTCTATCTTTTTAGAAAGTGCTTATTTCAATCCCGTAAGCGTTAGAAAATCAGCCAAAAGACATGGTTTGAATACGGATGCTTCTTTCCGTTTTGAAAGAGGAATCGATCCGACGATTACTGAATACGCGCTGAAACGCGCAGCCTTATTGATTCAGGAAGTAGCCGGAGGTGAGATTACTTCCGACATTATCGATATTTATCCTAAAAAGATAGAGGATTTCCCTGTGTTCTTGAATTTTGCCAAAGCAACAAAAATCATCGGACAGGAATTACCAAAAGAAACCATCAAGAAAATCTTAGTTTCCTTGGACATAAAAGTAAACAGCGTATCTGATGCAGGATTAGGACTGATTATTCCATCCTACCGAGTTGACGTGCAAAGAGAAATCGACGTGATTGAAGAAATCTTGAGAGTGTATGGTTACAACAACATCAACTTTACCAAAAAGTTCAATGCTACTGTTTCTAATGCAGCCAGGACAGAAGATTATAAAGTACAGAATATTATCGCGACGCAGTTAAATTCGCAAGGATTCAATGAGATGATGGCCAATTCGCTGACGTCTCCAGAATATGTGCAATTATCTGAAATGCTTCGAGAAGAATTCAACGTTTTAATCATGAATCCTTTGAGCAATGATTTGTCTGCGATGAGACAGTCGTTATTGTTCTCTGGCTTGGAAGCTGTTTCATATAACATCAACCGAAGAAATTCCGACTTGAAGTTGTTTGAATTTGGAAAATCTTACCATAAACTGCCGTCAGGATATAACGAAAACAAACACCTTACGTTATTTACGACTGGAAATCGTCTTGGCGAAAGCTGGAACGCACCGCAAAAAACTTCTGATTTCTTTTTATTCAAAGGTTATGTTACTGCAATTTTATCAAGACTTGGAATCGAAAAAACAAACAATAGGCCGGTAGAATCTGATGTGTTTGCAGAAGGAATCGCTATTGCCGTAGGAAATGATATTGTTGTGGAATTGGGACCTGTTAAAAAATCAATCCTGAAGCATTTCGACATCAAGCAAGAAGTCTTGTTTGCAGATTTCAATTGGAACTTGGTATTGAAATTGATTTCAAATAAAATCAAATTCACGGATATCCCTAAATACCCTGAAGTACGAAGAGATTTGGCATTGCTTGTCGATCAAAATGTAGCATTTGATGCTATATATACCATCGCACGCCAGACCGAAAAATCCTTGCTGAAAGACATCAATCTTTTTGATGTTTATGAAGGAAAGAATCTTCCTGAAGGCAAAAAATCGTATGCAGTAAGCTTTATCATTCAAGATAATTCTAAAACCCTTACTGATGCGCAAATCGACAAAATCATGGGGAAATTACAGCACAATCTCGAAACGGAGCTTGGCGCTGTACTTCGCTAAAATAAATACTTTTTTAAATAGAAAAATCCCGATAGTATCGGGATTTTTCATTTACAAATTCAAAAATAGTATCTAGTTGAATTATGCCTTTGGAGTTACTACGGCATCCACTACATGGATAACACCGTTTGATTGGTTTACGTCAGCAATCGTGACTTTTGACTTAGCTCCGTTTTCGTCCGTTATATAAAGGTCTTTTCCTTCCATCCAAGCTGTCAGTTTTCCTCCTTGAACAGTTGTCAGTGTTGCTTTTCCGTTTCCTTTCTTTATGGCTTTGGCTATATCGGCTGAGCTCATTTTTCCTGCTACAACGTGATACGTCAAAATAGATTGCAGCTTTGCTTTGTTTTCTGGTTTCAATAGCATTTCTACGGTTCCTTTTGGCAATTTTGCGAAAGCTTCATTGGTTGGAGCAAAAACTGTAAAAGGTCCTTTTCCTTGCAATGTAGCCACTAGATCTGCTGCTTTTACCGCAGCGACCAAAGTTGTATGATCTTTAGAGTTTACAGCGTTTTCAATGATATTTTTTGAAGGATACATTGGCGCTCCTCCAACCATAACTGTTTTTTCTTTTTGAGCAAATACAGAAGTTCCAAGTAGTAATGTAAATACGATTGCGATTGATAAAAATTTGGTGGTTTTCATAATTAAATGTTTTTTAAAAAGTTTATAATGGCATTTACGCAAATACATTTGTTTTGGTTTTTTTTCATTTTTACTATTTATTTTAAAAAAGCTATAAAAACAAAAAGCCCCGCATTCTGCGGGGCTTTTTCTATATGAAATATTTTTTTATTGGTTTGAAGAGAAAACTCCGTCAATACCGTGGATGATTCCATTGCTTTGTATTGCATCTGAGAAAACAACTTTTGATTTGTTTCCTTTGCTGTCTGTAAAATAGAAATTTCTATTTTCCCAAGTAACTGTAAGAACTTCTCCGTCGGCAGTTTTGATTTCGCCTTTGCCTTTGCTCATTCTTACTAATTTTCCGAAGTCATTTGCATACCATTTTCCATAGATAATATAGTAAGCCGCTACATCTTTTGTACGCAAGATGTTTTTTGAATCTAACAAGAAGTCTACTCTTTCAGAAGCTCTGTTAAAAGCTTCGTTGCTTGGTGCTAGAATTGTATAAGGTCCTTCTTCGCTAAGTAGTTGCTCAAATTCTGCGGCTTTAAAAACTTTTGCTAGAGAGGAATAATTCTGAGATGCAGAAAGGTTTTGAATAATGTTTTTAGTCGCATCAAATTTTGGATCAACAGTATTCGTGTTTTTTTGAGATTTTTGAGCAAAAGAAGCAATGCTTAAGAATAACACAAACATTGTAATTGCCAGATTTTTATTAGTCTTCATAGTTAGTTTTTAAAATTGCATTCGTATTAGAATATAATTCCATGATTTTAGGATTTCAAATTTAAACAAAATTTTAATACTATCATTTAAAATAAATAAAAAAGCCTCACATTTCTGTGAGGCTTTCGTATTTAAAAACGGTCAGGAATTAGTTTCCTCCTTTTTCCATTTTAGCTTTTAATTCAGCAAGAATATCATTGTTGTCTCCTAAAGTAGATGCAGAAGCATTGCTTGAAGATACATTGTTATTCTCAGTTGCAGCTTTCACGTTTTTCTCTTCTTCTTCACGGAAGATAGCAGTGTGAGAAGCAACTACTCTTTTGAATTCTTTGTTGAACTCGATAACTTTGAAGTCAGCGCTTTCGCCTTTTTTCAATTTCTTACCGTCTTCTTTTTCAAGGTGACGTGTTGGAATGAAAGCAACGATATCATCACCGAATTCTACAGTAGCTCCTTTATCAACGATTTCAGAGATTTCTCCAGTGTGGATAGTTCCAACAGCGAAAGAATCTTCATATTTGTCCCAAGGATTAGCAGTAGTTTGTTTGTGACCTAAAGATAATTTACGTCCTTCAACATCTAATTCTAATACTACTACGTCAAGTTTTTCACCAACGCTTACGAATTCAGATGGGTGTTTGATTTTCTTAGTCCAAGAAAGGTCAGAAATGTAGATCAAACCATCAATTCCTTCTTCTAGTTCTACGAAAACTCCAAAGTTTGTAAAGTTTCTAACGATACCTGTGTGTTTAGAACCTACAGGATATTTAGAAGTGATATCAGTCCATGGATCTTGAGTCAATTGTTTGATACCTAATGACATCTTACGATCTTCTCTATCTAAAGTCAAGATAACAGCTTCTACTTCATCACCAACTTTTACGAAATCTTGAGCACTTCTCAAGTGAGTTGACCATGACATTTCAGAAACGTGGATCAAACCTTCAACACCTTCAGCAACCTCGATGAAAGCACCGTAATCAGCGATTACAACTACTTTACCTTTTACTTTATCACCAACTTTCAAGTCAGCATCCAAAGCATCCCATGGGTGAGCGTTCAATTGTTTCAAACCAAGTTGGATTCTTGTTTTCTCATCATCGAAATCAAGGATTACAACATTTAATTTTTGGTCTAATTCAAGAACTTCACTTGGGTGGTTGATTCTTGACCAAGAAAGGTCAGTAATGTGGATCAAACCATCAACACCACCAAGGTCAATAAACACACCATAAGAAGTAATGTTTTTAACAACACCTTCTAATACTTGTCCTTTTTCTAATTGACCGATGATTTCTTTTTTCTGTACTTCAATATCAGCTTCGATAAGCGCTTTATGAGAAACAACAACGTTTTTGAACTCATGGTTGATTTTCACAACTTTGAATTCCATCATTTTGTTTACATATTGATCGTAATCTCTGATTGGTTTCACGTCGATTTGAGATCCTGGCAAGAACGCCTCGATTCCAAATACGTCAACGATCATACCACCTTTAGTTCTGCATTTAACGAAACCGTTAACGATTTCACCTGTTTCATTAGCAGCAATAACTCTGTCCCAAGCTTTGATTGTACGAGCTTTTCTGTGAGAAAGAACCAATTGACCTGTTTTGTCCTCACGAACGTCAATTAATACTTCTACTTTGTCTCCAACTTTCAAGTTTGGATTGTAACGGAATTCGTTTAAAGAAATAACACCTTCAGATTTAGCGTTGATATCAACGATTGCATCTCTGTCAGTAATTCTAACTACCACGCCTTCAACTACTTCTTCCTGATCTGTAGAGATAAAAGTTTTTTCAACTAATTCCTCAAATTCTTGCAGGTTTTTTTCGTCAACAGCATCAATACCTTCTTGGAAGTTATGCCAGTTAAAGTTCTCTAAAAATTCCGCTTGTGTTTTTGTTTGTTCAGACATCTGTTCTGATAAAAATTTGTATTCTGTGTTTTCTCGAGTTTCTTGATGCGATAGAAAAAACAGAAGTGTTTTACATAAATAGTTGATACCTAAAGGAAACTCTTCTCTGCCAAAAGGTTTGCAAAATTAATAATTATTTTTTAATCTGCAAAATAATTTAGCAATGATGATTTTAGCATAAATATTTATAAATCAATCCTTAAAAGCTTCAAATTGCAAGTTATTTTAGTACAATAAAAAAGAGCTTCTTATTGGAAGCTCTTTTTTATTTAGTGTGAAATAGTCTCAACATCTTCTGGTTTGTGCTTATGCTTGAACATAACCGCAAATGCTATGGCAATTATCAAAGCATATAAGGCGAAAGAAAGCCAGATACTATGCCAGTCTTTAGTATCATCATGTGTAAAATATTTGTCTATCGCATAACCACTAATCACACTTCCAAGGTACGCTCCTACTCCATTGGTCATCATCATGAATAGTCCTTGAGCGCTTGCGCGTATCTTCGGGTCAGTAGTCGTCTCGACAAACAAAGAACCTGAAATATTAAAGAAATCAAATGCCATTCCATATACGATACAAGAAAGAATAATCATCCATAAGCCTTCTACTGGATCTCCGTAAGCAAATAATCCAAAACGCAGAACCCAGGCAATCATAGAAAACAACATTACTTGTTTGATTCCAAAACGTCTCAGGAAGAAAGGAATTGCCAAGATAAACAACGTTTCTGAAACTTGAGAAATCGACATGATTATGGTAGAATATTCCACCACAAAAGAATCTTTGTATTCTGGAATCTTAGCAAAATCGTTTAGAAACGCATCTCCATACATATTAGTCAGCTGCAAAGCGCCACCTAAAAACATAGAAAATACAAAAAACAAAGCCATTTTATAGGAGCTGAATAATTTGAAAGCATTGAGACCTAATTGTTCTACAAAGCTAGCATCTTTTGAGATGGATTTCTGTGGCGGACATTTTGGCAACGTAAAAGAATAGATTCCTAATAGGATAGCTACAAAAGCCGCAATATAAAACTGATTCGCATAAATAGGGTTTCCTGAAATTTCAGAAATAGCATTACCCACACTTAAGCCCAATCCTTTGAAAATCTGAGGTGGCGTAGGCGAACTGAAAATATTCGTAATCCACATAGCAACGATGAAACCGATAGTTCCCCAAACGCGGATTGGTGGAAAAACTTTTACGACATCGTATTTATTATTTTTTAAAATAGTATAAGCGATAGAATTCGAAAGTGAAATGGTCGGCATATAGCAGATCATCGCTCCAAATATGACATAGAACAAAATGTTAGGGTCATTAACTTGGGGAACATATAAAAGGATAAGGCCGTAGAAAATGTGCAGTATTCCGTATAGCTTTTCGGCATTCAGCCATTTGTCGGCTATGATTCCGGTCAGTGCCGGCATAAATAGTGAAGAAAGTCCTAATGTTGAAAATATGGCGCCAAATTCTGCACCAGTCCAGCCTTTTGCATTAAAACAATATGTTCCAATCGTGATCAGCCAAGCTCCCCAAACAAAAAATTGAAGAAAGCTCATCAAAGTTAACCTAAATTTAATTCCCATAAATTAGTTTGTATGTTGAAAATTTAACAGCCTGTAAATCTACTATTAAAAATGAGATAAACAAAAAATTACAACGTTTTAGCTTACAGTATTTACCAATTCTAAAACTTTGTCAAATTGTTCTTGGATGGAAAGATGAGAATTGTCTATTTCGATAGCATCTGCTGCTTTTGTCAAAGGTGAGTCTTCTCTGTGAGTATCAATATAATCGCGTTCTTGCACGTTTTTAAGTACTTCTTCGTAAGTTACTTCTTGCCCTTTCTCAATAAGTTCGTCATAGCGTCTTTTAGCTCTTGTTTCCGGACTTGCCGTCATAAAAAGCTTTAATTCGGCATCTGTAAAGACTACGGTTCCGATGTCCCTTCCATCCATTACGATACCTTTATTTTTGCCCATCTGCTGTTGCTGTTCGACAAGCTTGGCACGGACTTCAGAGATTTCCGCAATCTTGCTGACGAAATTTGAAACCGCCAATGTTCTGATTTCTGTTTCAACGTTTTTTTCGTTCAAATATATTTCGGCAAATCCCAAATCAGGATTGAAAAGAAATTGCAGACTGATCTTAGGTAATTTTTCGACAAGCGATTTTTTGTCAAAATGAGTTTCTGAAATAAAATCATGCTCCATTGCATAGAAGGTCACCGCACGGTACATCGCGCCAGTATCGACATAAATATAGCCTAAGTATTTGGCAAGCTGTTTGGCCAGCGTACTTTTTCCTGTAGACGAAAAGCCATCAATGGCAATAGTAATTTTTTTATCCAAAGTAGTTTATTGAAGGTTAATCATTAATCCAAAAAGGCTTGTGTTTGCAGCCGAAGTATATCTGGAATAGGAATAATCAAATCTGATTTTATTAAAACGCAATCCGAAACCGGCTGACAATCCTGAGAAATTTCGCTGTTCTACAATACGAAGTTCTTCTGCTCTTCTAAAATTATATCCAAGTCGAATTGAAAAACTTTTTTCAGGGAAAAGTTCTGCACCTAAGATGACGTGTCTCAAGGCATTGTTCATAAAACCTACTTTCTCTTCTTTTGAACCGCCGTCTAAAGAACCTTCTGTTCGGTTAGGATTAGAGAAAGCAATATTCCATTGCTGCAGGTTTTCTAATGTCAGGTGCCAGCGAATCGGCACATTTTCTAATTCTTGCGAAATTCCTGCTACGATTTCCATCGGCAATTTTTCGTTGGTATCCTGATATGGCTTTATCTGCACACCGATATTTCGTATGGCAAGACCAATATTAATATCGTTATAATCGTCAACATACAAAGCGCCCAAATCCATTGCAGCTCCAAAAGAATTATAGCTTTCTAAGGTAGAAGAAATCAATTTGCCGTTCGCACCGATAAAGATATCTGTCCATGGTATGTTATAAGCATATCCGAAAGACAGTGCGATTTCGCTACCTGTAAAATCAGACGTTTTCTGTCCGTTTTCGTCATATCCTTCAAAATTACCGTAGTTGACATAATTGACGCCTACATGGAAAGTTTGGACATGTCGGTCATAGGTGTAAGCATAAGCAGCAGTTCCGTAAGTTACCTCACCATAATAACTGCCATAATTTACAGAAAGACGATTGTCCATTTCTGGATTGATGGTTGCCGGATTAAAGAAGCCCTGATTGACATCATAATCGTAGATGGTTACAGTCTTTCCTCCTAATGCCGCCTGTCTTGGAGAAGTTACCAGATTCAGAAACTGATATACATATTTACCGCCAATTTGACTGAAAGCTTCAGTACAAAACAGTATTAGAAAAACAATAAGCAGCTTCTTAAACATTTAGGGATTTTTCCTTATTTCTGAATATATAACGCAGATGCGAAGATATTATTTTTTAAAGCAAAAGATAAAACAGAAAAGGCAAAAGTTTGAAAATTAATTTCACTTTTGCCTTTTCGAGTAAATAGTTTGTAAATCTAAAGATTAGAGCGCTTTAGCATTCTTAGCTTTCTGGTCTGTTATTGCTATGGCTAACACTTCGCTCATTTCTTTCACATAATGAAAAGTCAGTCCTTCTAGATATTCTGGCTTGATTTCATCGATATCGCGCTTGTTTTCATGGCAAAGGATGATTTCTTTAATGTTAGCTCTTTTGGCAGCTAATATTTTTTCTTTGATTCCGCCAACCGGAAGTACTCTTCCACGAAGTGTAATCTCACCAGTCATCGCAAGACTTTTCTTTACTTTTCGCTGTACGAAAGAAGAAACCAAAGAAGTCAACATGGCAACTCCGGCACTAGGACCGTCTTTGGGAGTAGCTCCTTCTGGAACGTGAACATGGACATTATAATTAGCAATTACCTCAGGATCAATTCCCAATCGTTCTGCATTCGACTTGATATATTCTAGCGCGATTGTAGCCGATTCTTTCATTACCGTTCCCAAATTTCCTGTCATGGTCAAACTGCCTTTTCCTTTAGATAGTATCGATTCTATAAAAAGAATATCACCTCCTACGCTTGTCCAAGCCAATCCTGTAACGACTCCGGCCACATCATTATTTTCATATTTGTCACGTTCCATTCTTGCGGCTCCAAGAATTTTGACAACATCTTCATCGGTTACTTTTACGTTATACTCCTCTTCCATCGCGATAGATTTTGCAGTATTACGAACCATTTTGGCAATTTGTTTTTCCAAGCCTCTGACTCCAGATTCTCTTGTATAGCCTACAACGATTTTTTCCAACTGTTTTTTACCAATAGACAAATCTTTTGTGGTCAGTCCGTGCTCTTTTAATTGCTTTGGAAGCAGGTGCTGCTTTGCAATTTCAACTTTTTCTTCAACGGTGTAGCCTGTCATGTTGATGACTTCCATCCTGTCTTTCAGTGCTGGCTGTATCGAAGCCATATTATTAGAAGTAGCGATAAACATCACCTTAGAAAGGTCAAAGCCCATTTCTAAAAAGTTATCATAGAAATCTGAGTTTTGCTCAGGATCCAAAACTTCCAGCAAAGCTGAAGACGGATCGCCGTTGTTACTGCTTGATAATTTATCTATTTCGTCTAAAACAAAAACAGGATTAGATGTTTTTGCTTTTTTAAGGCTCTGGATAATTCTTCCTGGCATAGCGCCGATGTAGGTTTTCCTGTGACCTCTGATTTCAGCTTCGTCACGCATACCGCCTAAAGAAATCCTAACATATTCTCTTCCCAAGGCTTCAGCAACCGACTTTCCAATAGATGTCTTACCCACTCCTGGAGGTCCATATAAGCAAAGAATAGGAGACTTCATATCATTTCGCAATTTCAGAACTGCCAAATGCTCAATCATTCTTTTCTTTACGTCTTCCAATCCGAAATGATCTCTATCTAATATTTTTTGGGCACGTTTCAAATCGAAATTGTCTTTAGAAAATTCATTCCAAGGCAATTCAAGATACAGCTCAAGATAGTTTCTTTGTATTCCGAAATCGGGAGACTGCGGATTCATTCGCTGCATTTTTGAAAGTTCCTTCTCAAAATGATTCTTTGTCTTTTCGTTCCATTTTTTCTTGAGTCCTTTTTCGCGCATATCATCAATTTCTTCTTCATGAGAAACGCCTCCTAATTCTTCCTGGATCGTTTTCATTTGCTGATGAAGGAAGTATTCGCGCTGTTGCTGATCCAAATCAAAACGAACTTTAGACTGGATATCGTTTTTCAGTTCCAGCTTCTGCAACTCGACGTTCATGAAACGCAAAGTAGACAGTGCTCTTTCTTTCAAGTCATTAATCATCAACAAATCTTGCTTTTCTTTCACAGAAAGATTCATATTCGAAGAAACAAAATTGATCAAGAAAGACTTGCTTTCAATATTTTTTATAGCAAAGGTAGCTTCCGTTGGAATGTTCGGGCTTTCTTTTATAATCTGAATTGCCAATTCTTTTACAGAATCAATAATCGTAGAAAATTCCGCTTCATCGTTATCTGGACGTTTTTCAGGAACTTCTTTGATGGTTGCTTTCAAGTAAGGTTGTTCTGAAGTAACGGTATCAATTTCAAAGCGTTTTTTTCCTTGAAGGATTACGGTCACGTTTCCATCAGGCATTTTTAATACGCGAAGGATTCGAGCTACTGTCCCAACTTTATTGATGTCTTCTGGCGACGGATCTTCGTCTTCTTCATTCTTTTGAGAAACGACTCCGATTACTTTTCCGCCTGCGTTGGCATCGTTAATAAGCTTGATGGATTTGTCACGACCAGCCGTAATAGGAATTACGACTCCCGGAAACAAAACTGTATTTCGTAATGGCAGGATCGGAAGATCACTCGGAAGCTGCTCATTATTCATTTCTTCTTCATCCTCAGGGGTTAAAAGAGGGATTAATTCTGAATCGTTATCGAATTCTTGAAGTGACAGATTGTCAATTGTAAGTATTTTTTGATTTGACATAGTATATTTAAGTCATTTTGTCATTAAACATTTTTGGAGGGAATCCTGTTTTGCTATAGTACTAACCTTATTCCTTTGAAAACCAAACAGTAATAAAACGAATTTATTGGCTTCGTTTATATAAAATCAATCTTTATGCCATAAAAAAATCCCGAATGAATCGGGATTTTATATTATAGATGTTGACATGACTTATTAATACTCAACATCAAAAGCTCCATTTGTAATTTGATAGGTAACAGCACCGATAACTACGGTTCCTGTAAATGTAGCTTTAATTCTGGTTGCTGTTTTCTCAATTATAGTAACAGAACCGCTCGTTGCCGGTGTTCCAAAGCTGGCACTCTCAGGTTTAAAATTAACTTGAACAACATCAGTCGCTATGTTTCCTGTTATGGTATAAGTACCTGCCGTCAAGTTCGATCTCATGCTTACAGTAATGCTTTGTCCAGCATTATTTTCTGCAGCCACAGAAATAAAATCTTGTCCGCCAACCGATATTTCACTTGTGAGGATGTCTGTATCATTAAACGGCAGACTGTTCAAAGTCGCATCAAAAGTATCGCCAGTCGGATTGGTTGTAGTGTATGGGATATTCGTAAATACTCCATTACTGAATGTTTTCGGAGCCACAGTCGTACTTTCATCGCTCCAGTAGCCTGTAAAAGTAAATGTTCCAGAAATGGTACGATCCGTAGTGTTAATAGAAGTAATGATAACAGAGCCTGTATCCGCATTTTCATCAGTCGGATGCGATCCGATAAATCCGTACTCGCTTCCTGGTGGTGTGTACGTTATAAGATTATCGTTTGCAGGATAAGTTCCTGTAACAGTACCATCCAGAATCATTGAAAAATTTTCTCCATTAGATCTGTAGGCACCAATAATTATAGAACCGCCAGAAATATAAGCCATAGTTGTGGTTGTTGAAAATGTTTGCCCATCAAAATCAGCTTTAAATAATGCTTCTTCTGTTTCGCCTCCTTCATTCGGGTCTATAGCGCTGTCTAATGGCTCATTATCACATGAAGTGAAGTTAAAGGCTGTGAAAATTAGCGCAAAAGCAGCTAAAAATTTTAATTTGCTCATTCTATTTTTGTTAGGTTTAATTAGGTTTCCAAATATAATTTTTTTATTTGAAACGCATAATATATATTTTTATTCTTTCGGGGCTATCTTTTTGGCACTCTAAATAAAAGAACTACTCCTGTAATAAAAAATATGGCTAGAAAAACGATAGCATTTCGCATGCTTCCTGTAATTTGATCAATAGCCGCAAAGATTCCCATTCCAATTACGATCCCTATTTTTTCGGCTACATCATAAAAGCTAAAAAACGAGGTCGTATCTTTTGTTTCTGGCAGTAATTTCGAATAGGTAGATCTCGATAAAGACTGGATACCGCCCATAACCAATCCCACAAAGCTGGCTACAACATAAAACTGGTTTGGAGTCTCGATAAGATAAGCTGCACCACAGAGTGTAATCCATATAAAATTTATAAATATCAATGTACGGATATTTCCGAATTTAAGCGCTGCTCTCGAAGTTAGTATAGCTCCTGCCACTGCAACTAATTGAATCAATAGTATACAAATGATTAATCCTGAGGTTCTTTGTGAATCGGTTTCCCAATTAACTTCTTGTTCTCCAAAATAAGTAGCCGCAAGCATAAAGGTTTGGACTGCCATGCTGTAGACAAAGAAACTATAAAGGTATTTTTTTAGAGTAAGATTCTCTCCCAACAAATTCCATACTTTTCGTAATTCCTTAAAGCCGTTGAAGAAAACAGATTTCGTGATTTTATTTTCATTATTTCCTTTCGGCAGATAGTAAAATGAATACTGCGCAAATATAATCCACCAAGCTCCAACAGAAATAAAGCAGTAGCGCATGGCTTTCATGGCTGCTTCACCTTCTGTACCAGTGATTCCAAATAATTCTGGCTTCATGACCATGGCTAAATTAACCACTAATAAGACGACGCTTCCTATATATCCTAATGAATAGCCTCTAGCACTCAATTTGTCTTGCTGTTCTGGAAAAGCGACATCAGGTAAATATGAATTATAAAAAACCAAGCTTCCCCAAAAACCGATCAAGCCGAAGAAATAGAAAGTCAAGCTGATATAAATCTGACTCAAATCAAACCAATACAGGCCAATACACGAAAAAGCACCTAAATAGCAGAAAAATTGCAGGAAGGTTTTTTTATTTCCGACATAGTCTGAAATTCCGGAAAGCAACGGCGAAATAAAAGAAACAACTAAAAATGCTGCCGCCGTGACAAAACTAATTAATGCCGAGTTTTTGAGCGTAGTTCCAAAAACATCAATATAAATATCTCCTTTAATTTTAAAAAGAGCTCCATAATAAATAGGAAAGATCGCTGAAGCAATAACCAAGGTATATACCGAATTTGCCCAATCATAAAACGCCCAAGCGTTCATTAGTTTTTTACTTCCTTTTGGTAAAGCTGTTTGCATAAGTTTGTTTTTAGGTATAAAAAAAGCTGCTCGTGAGAACAGCTTCGAAGATATTATTTTTTTATCTAATCGAGATTATCTTTTATTTAAATGTCACGCCGTATTTTGCCGCTTCAGCTTTGGCTTGTGGAATCAAGGCTTTCAGGTTGGCAATTCTTGTGGAATTTGACGGGTGAGTACTCATAAACTCTGGCGGCGCACTGCCTCCTGAATTAGCAGCCATTCTTTCCCAAAAAGCAACCGACTGGTCTGGATTGTAGCCTGCTATTGCCATTAATGTCAGTCCGACTTTATCTGCTTCACTCTCATGGCTTCTGCTAAAAGGCAGGGTCACTCCGTATTGCGTTCCTACCCCATAGGCCTGCATTGCAATTTTCTGCGTAGCTTCAGTTTGGTTGCCGACAGCAGCTCCTACACCCGCAGCTCCTAATTGCTGCAAGACATCGGCACTCATTCTTTGCTGGCCATGATTTAATAGTGCATGGGCGACTTCATGCCCCATAACAACAGCCATGCCTGTTTCGTCTTTTGTGATCGGAAGAATTCCAGTATAAAAGACAATTTTTCCTCCTGGCATACACCACGCATTTACTTCTTTGCTATCGACCAATTTATATTCCCATTGGTAATCTTTCAAATACCCTTTATAGCCGTTAGCGTTCAAATATTTTTCGGCTGCATTTTTAATTTTTGTACCTACAGTAGTTACTCTTTGCGCATCAGCTGTTCCTGTAATTACCTTATTCTCCTTTAGAAAGGCGCTATATTGCTGAAATGCCGATGGAAGAATTTGCGAATCGGGAACCAATGCCAACGTACTCTTACCCGTAAAAGGATTTGTTGCACAGGAATAAACAATACCAAAAATAGCAATCGGTAGTATCAGATATCTTCTTTTCATAAGAATCAATTTAATTGGTTATACTCAAATTTACTAATTTACTTCGACATTAGTTTCGAAGAAATCTTTATTTGTTGTTAAGATACTAACAATATTTCTATCAAGCGCTATATAAAAACGGACTTTAAACCTAACAAATTGATTAATAGTACAAATGTCTTTTATGTTTAATTTATGATTCCTAAATTTAATAAACTTTAGCAGAAGTAATAACTTGCATAAAAATTTTGCCTTATGTCTGATCAACCGAAAATACATCAACAAACCTTAAAAATACCAAAGTCGATTTTGATTACCGCTAAATTATTGGAAGTTACTTCTTCAAAATTAGCGATGAAATTTGCGGCAAAATTATTTACATCACCCGTAAAATACAAGCTGCCCAAAAGAGAAATCGAAATGGACAAGAATTCGCTACAGCAAAACGTAACAATTTCAAGCATTGAAAAAGAAATAGTCGTTTATAGCTATGGGAAAAGCGATAAAAAAATCTTGCTCGTCCATGGTTGGTCTGGAAGAGGCACACAGCTGGTAAAAATAGCGGACGAAATGCTGAAGTTAGGCTATACAACCATCAGCTTCGATGCGCCTGCTCATGGAAAGTCTCCAGGAAAGACGAGCAATATGACTGAATTTATAGCCAGTATTTTAGAATTGGAGAAGAATTTCGGCCCTTTTGAATTCGCAATCGGACATTCTTTAGGGGGCATGTCGATCCTCAATTCTATAAAAAGAGGACTGAAAGTAAAAAAAGCAGTCATCATTGGAAGTGGTGATATTGTGGAAGATATTATGGATGATTTTGTAGAAAAATTAGGAATGAATATTGCTATAAGTAAAAAGATGAAAGCTAGTTTCGAAAAGAAAATTGGAGAAACCATGGACAGCTTTTGTGCGTATGTAGCAGCAAGGGAAGTCTCAATTCCGGTTTTAGTACTTCATGATAAAGACGATGAGGATGTTCCTGTCAAGGCTGCCTATCACATTAATGAAAATCTAAAAGAAAGCGAATTGGTCATTACCGAGGGACTTGGCCATCGTAAAATATTAGGCGATGCAAAAGTCATTAAAAAAATTACAGACTTTTTAAAATAAAAACTATGAAAAATTACATCCTTCTATTAATTTCTCTTTTTACCTTTTTATCCTGCCAAAGCCAAGAGAAAAAAGAGGTTGCGAAAAACGAACCTGCTGCAAAAATCCAAAAGACAGATGCCGAATGGAAAAAAGAATTGACACCAGAACAATATGAAGTCCTTCGTAAAAAAGGCACAGAAAGAGCCTTTACTGGCAAATATTATAACCATTTTGAAAAAGGCAAATATGTCTGTGCCGCCTGTGGAAACGTGCTTTTTAATTCTGATGCAAAATTTGACTCCGATTGTGGATGGCCTTCTTTCGATCAAGCCATAAAAGGCTCGGTAATATATAAAGAAGATACGAGTTTTGGAATGACAAGAACTGAAGTCATGTGCGCAAAATGTGGCGGCCATCTAGGACATGTTTTTGATGACGGCCCGAAAGAAACAACAGGAAAGCGTTTCTGTACAAATTCAGTTTCTATAAAATTTGAACCTGCTAAAAAATAATGCCATGAAAGAATATCCGATAAACAAAACCGAAGAGGAATGGAAAGCCCAATTAGGCTTAGAGCGTTATAAAATATTACGTCAAAAAGGAACAGAATTTCCACATTCTGGAAAATACAACTTGCTTTTTGAAAAAGGAACCTACTGCTGCGGTGCCTGCGGAGAGCCACTGTTTAAAAGCGACTCGAAATTCGATGCCCATTGTGGCTGGCCTTCTTTTGATGAATCGATTCCTGGAAAAGTAGAATATATAAAAGATACTTCTCATGGAATGTTACGAACCGAAATTTTATGTGCCAACTGTGGCAGTCATTTAGGCCATGTTTTTGACGATGGTCCTACAGAAACAGGGCAACGCTACTGCGTAAACTCACTATCTATTGATTTCAAAGAGTAAAAGATGGATTTATTTAATGAGTCGACCGACTGGGCCGCAGCCCTTAAGCCATTAATTGTAAAGTATAAGGACAAGAAACATCCTCTTGACTATAAAAATCTGTATCAATTATTGGTCATGGTAGTTTTATCTGCGCAAGATAGCGACGCTCATATTAACAAAATTGCCCCGGAATTATTCAAGGCATTTCCGAACATGAAGTCCCTAGCAGAAGCAGATGAAAAGTCACTATTACCTTATATAGAAGAAGTTCGCTTTCACGGAAATAAACTTAAATGGCTTCTTGAGATTGCAGAAAACATAAAACAAGACAAGAATATACCTCTGACAATGAAGGAATTGACAGCATTAAAAGGTATAGGCAGAAAATCAGCCAATGTAATCATGAGAGAAGCTGGGGCAGCCCCCGAAGGTATTATGGCCGATCTGCATGTTGTCAGGGTAGCGCCAAGATTAGGAATTGCCAAATCAAAAGACGCAGACAAAATTGAAAAAGAAATGATGGAAGTCTTGCCAAAATCGATGTGGTCTGAAGCTGGTCTTGCCATCTCCTTTTTAGGTAGAGAAACGTGCAGGCCAACAAATCCAAAACACAGTGAATGCATAATGAACTCTGTATGTGAGTTTTATAAAAATAAAAAAGGCGGTCAAAATTGACCGCCTTTTTTATTATAATATTTTTATTAAATCTCCAGCAGAAGTAAATAATGCTGTTAGTGAAGCATTGTCTTTTTTTAATACTAATTTATATTCTCCATCTGCTGCCACAGCAGCTTCCACAATTTGATAATCGCCATATTTAGCTTTTATATTCATAAGAGCCTCTTTATTAACCTCTTCTGGTGTTATCTTCTTGTATTCTTTTTCTTGTGATACTACCATAGCTGATTTCTCAGTTGCTTTAGCTTCAGTTGGTATACAGATTCCTATACCAAGGTACATTATCGATAAACAAAATAACTTTTTCATAACTATAATTTTTGTGTTGTTATAATAAAGTTAGTTCATTCATTATAGTAGTAAAAGAATTTTAAACAAACTTTAGTAGTTAACGCCAATTTGATTAAGATGCCTTGCATATATGCAAAAAAAAAGAGTCCTTACATATCGTAAGGACTCTTTCAAAGGAAGGCGGCGACATACTCTCCCACAGGATTGCAGTACCATCTGCGCAGGCGGGCTTAACTTCTCTGTTCGGGATGGGAAGAGGTGAGCCCCGCCGCAATAACCACCTTGGATCATTCTTGCCGTCGGGCGGCATGTCCATGGCCTCTTTTTACGGATACCATGGCAATATCTTGGCATACTGGGATAAAATACATTTTTAAGTTTTATAAGAAAGTTTCTTCCTGCCCCGGAGGGCAGGAAAATCGCGCATAAGCTTACGGGTTATTAGTACTGCTCGGCTATGACATTACTGCCTTTACACCTGCAGCCTATCGACGTGGTCATCTCCCACGACCCTTAAAAGAAATCTCATCTTGTGGTGGGTTTCGCGCTTATATGCTTTCAGCGCTTATCCCTTCCCGACGTAGCTACTCTGCGATGCCCCTGGCGGGACAACAGATACACCAGCGGTCGGTCCAATTCGGTCCTCTCGTACTAGAATCAGATCCACTCAAATTTCTTGCGCCCGCAGTAGATAGAGACCGAACTGTCTCACGACGTTCTGAACCCAGCTCGCGTGCCACTTTAATGGGCGAACAGCCCAACCCTTGGGACCTTCTCCAGCCCCAGGATGTGACGAGCCGACATCGAGGTGCCAAACCCCCCCGTCGATATGAGCTCTTGGGGGAGATCAGCCTGTTATCCCCGGCGTACCTTTTATCCTTTGAGCGATGGCCCTTCCATGCGGAACCACCGGATCACTATGCTCTACTTTCGTACCTGATCGACCTGTATGTCTCTCAGTCAAGCTCCCTTATGCCATTGCACTCTGCGCACGGTTACCAAGCGTGCTGAGGGAACCTTTAGAAGCCTCCGTTACTCTTTTGGAGGCGACCACCCCAGTCAAACTACCCACCAAGCAATGTCCCCCGCAGCGCGGGGTTAGGCTTCAGACAAGCAAAGGGTGGTATTTCAACAATGACTAACCTACGCCTGGCGACGCAGGATCGAAGTCTCCCACCTATCCTACACATCACTTGTCCAAAGTCAATACTAAGCTATAGTAAAGGTGCACAGGGTCTTTTCGTCCCACTGCGGGTAATCGGCATCTTCACCGATACTACAATTTCACCGAGCTCATGGCTGAGACAGTGTCCAGATCGTTACACCATTCGTGCAGGTCGGAACTTACCCGACAAGGAATTTCGCTACCTTAGGACCGTTATAGTTACGGCCGCCGTTTACTGGGGCTTCAATTCAATGCTTCTCCGAAGATAACATCTCCTCTTAACCTTCCAGCACCGGGCAGGTGTCAGGCCCTATACTTCATCTTACGATTTTGCAGAGCCCTGTGTTTTTGATAAACAGTCGCCTGGACCTCTTCACTGCGGCCAGCTTGCGCTGGCGACCTTTCTCCCGAAGTTACAGGTCTATTTTGCCTAATTCCTTAGCCATGAATCTCTCGAGCACCTTAGGATTCTCTCCTCGACTACCTGTGTCGGTTTACGGTACGGGTTCTTATAATCTAAGTTTAGAGGTTTTTCTTGGAAGCCCTTAGGCACACTATCGCTTTGTCCGAAGACTCCGCGTACTATCGCATTTCGCCATTCCCTACGGATTTGCCTATAGGAAATATAGCTAGGTGCTTCAACGAACTATTCCGTCAGTTCGCGGTGCTTTCATCACTCCGTCGCCCCATCACAATTATAAGAAGTACGGGAATATTAACCCGTTGGCCATCGACTGTCCCTTTCGGGTTCGCCTTAGGACCCGACTAACCCTCAGCTGATTAGCATAGCTGAGGAAACCTTAGTCTTTCGGTGTGCGGGTTTCTCGCCCGCATTATCGTTACTTATGCCTACATTTTCTTTTCTGGTCGGTCCAGCATACCTTACGATACACCTTCGCCCCAGCCAGAATGCTCCCCTACCACTTGCAATAAATTGCAAATCCATAGCTTCGGTAATATGCTTATGCCCGATTATTATCCATGCTCGTCCGCTCGACTAGTGAGCTGTTACGCACTCTTTAAATGAATGGCTGCTTCCAAGCCAACATCCTAGCTGTCTGGGCAGACAAACCTCGTTCTTTCAACTTAGCATATATTTGGGGACCTTAGCTGATGGTCTGGGTTCTTTCCCTCTCGGACTTGGACCTTAGCACCCAAGCCCTCACTGTTATGAAACATTATACAGCATTCGGAGTTTGTCAGGAATTGGTAGGCGGTGAAGCCCCCGCATCCAATCAGTAGCTCTACCTCTGTATAACTTTACGCATAACGCTGCACCTAAATGCATTTCGGGGAGTACGAGCTATTTCCGAGTTTGATTGGCCTTTCACCCCTACCCACAGGTCATCCGAAGTCTTTTCAACGACAACCGGTTCGGACCTCCACTGTGTGTTACCACAGCTTCATCCTGCCCATGGGTAGATCACACGGTTTCGCGTCTAACACTGCCGACTATGGCGCCCTATTCAGACTCGCTTTCGCTACGGATCCGTGGCTGAACCACTTATCCTTGCCGGCAACGTTAACTCGTAGGCTCATTATGCAAAAGGCACGCCGTCACCCCACTAAAGGGCTCCGACCGCTTGTAGGCGCATGGTTTCAGGATCTGTTTCACTCCGTTATTCACGGTTCTTTTCACCTTTCCCTCACGGTACTGGTTCACTATCGGTCTCTCAGGAGTATTTAGCCTTGGCGGATGGTCCCGCCGGATTCAGACAGGGTTTCACGTGCCCCGCCCTACTCAGGATACCGC
Organism: Flavobacterium sp. N2550; assembly: GCF_025947265.1. Classification (NCBI taxonomy): domain Bacteria; kingdom Pseudomonadati; phylum Bacteroidota; class Flavobacteriia; order Flavobacteriales; family Flavobacteriaceae; genus Flavobacterium; species Flavobacterium sp. N2550. Next base: position 2,993,373 of record NZ_CP110007.1, read on the forward strand.
TATCTATTACAATCATTGCCCGTACGGGGCTGTCACCCTCTATGGCGCGACTTTCCAGTCGCTTCCGGTTCTTCTTGCATAAAATGTCGCGGTCCTACAACCCCAGGTATGCCGTAACATGCCTGGTTTGGGCTAATCCGCGTTCGCTCGCCACTACTTACGGAATCACTTTTGTTTTCTTCTCCTCCGCCTACTTAGATGTTTCAGTTCAGCGGGTTCGCCCTCCTATCGGAGTACTATGCCTTCAGCATAGTGGGTTGCCCCATTCGGATACCTGCGGATCGATCGGTGTGTGCCCGTCCCCGCAGCTTTTCGCAGCTTATCACGTCCTTCTTCGCCTCTGAGAGCCTAGGCATCCCCCATGCGCCCTTATTTTGCTTATTGCGCTTTCTCTTCTGATAAATCAGAAGAATGCTTTCTACTTTTTAAATGTTTTCTTATCCCAATATGTCAATGAACTTTTTTCCTTCCGGAAAAGTGGAGAATATCGGAGTCGAACCGATGACCTCCTGCGTGCAAGGCAGGCGCTCTAGCCAGCTGAGCTAATCCCCCATCTCTAATCTTAAATTATGAATGTTGAATCTTGAATTAATGCGTAATTCGTACTCATACTTCTAAAATTTCCTATCAAAGCCTTAAAAAAGTAGTCCCGGGCAGACTCGAACTGCCGACCCCTACATTATCAGTGTAGTACTCTAACCAGCTGAGCTACGAGACTCTGTTTTATTGCTTTTCTTTAATATTTTTGAACCAACAGCGAGAGCAGGCGGACCATGATGGCCCCCGCAGCGAGATTTGCGTCTTTCTCTAGAAAGGAGGTGTTCCAGCCGCACCTTCCGGTACGGCTACCTTGTTACGACTTAGCCCCAGTTACCGGTTTTACCCTAGGCAGCTCCTTGCGGTCACCGACTTCAGGCACCCCCAGCTTCCATGGCTTGACGGGCGGTGTGTACAAGGCCCGGGAACGTATTCACCGGATCATGGCTGATATCCGATTACTAGCGATTCCAGCTTCACGGAGTCGAGTTGCAGACTCCGATCCGAACTGTGAACGGTTTTGTAGATTCGCTCCTGGTCGCCCAGTGGCTGCTCTCTGTACCGTCCATTGTAGCACGTGTGTAGCCCAGGGCGTAAGGGCCGTGATGATTTGACGTCATCCCCACCTTCCTCTCAGTTTGCACTGGCAGTCTCGTTAGAGTTCCCGACATGACTCGCTGGCAACTAACGACAGGGGTTGCGCTCGTTATAGGACTTAACCTGACACCTCACGGCACGAGCTGACGACAACCATGCAGCACCTTGTGACCTGCCCGAAGGAAAAACCGTTTCCGGTCCTGTCAGGCCACATTTAAGCCCTGGTAAGGTTCCTCGCGTATCATCGAATTAAACCACATGCTCCACCGCTTGTGCGGGCCCCCGTCAATTCCTTTGAGTTTCATTCTTGCGAACGTACTCCCCAGGTGGGATACTTATCACTTTCGCTTAGCCACTCAGGTTGCCCCGAACAGCTAGTATCCATCGTTTACGGCGTGGACTACCAGGGTATCTAATCCTGTTCGCTACCCACGCTTTCGTCCATCAGCGTCAATGTATTGATAGTAACCTGCCTTCGCAATCGGTATTCCATGTAATATCTAAGCATTTCACCGCTACACTACATATTCTAGTTACTTCCCAATAATTCAAGCCCTGCAGTATCAATGGCAATTTCCCGGTTGAGCCGGGAGATTTCACCACTGACTTACGGGGCCGCCTACGGACCCTTTAAACCCAATGATTCCGGATAACGCTTGGATCCTCCGTATTACCGCGGCTGCTGGCACGGAGTTAGCCGATCCTTATTCCTACGGTACCGTCAGTCTGGCTCACGAGCCAGGGTTTCTTCCCGTATAAAAGCAGTTTACAATCCATAGGACCGTCATCCTGCACGCGGCATGGCTGGATCAGGCTTGCGCCCATTGTCCAATATTCCTCACTGCTGCCTCCCGTAGGAGTCTGGTCCGTGTCTCAGTACCAGTGTGGGGGATCTCCCTCTCAGGACCCCTACCCATCATTGCCTTGGTAAGCCGTTACCTTACCAACAAGCTAATGGGACGCATGCCCATCTTCCACCGATAAATCTTTAATACCATCCCGATGCCGGGTCGATATACTATAAGGTATTAATCCAAATTTCTCTGGGCTATCCCTTTGTGGAAGGCAGGTTGCATACGCGTTACGCACCCGTGCGCCGGTCTCGATATCCGAAGACATCTACCCCTCGACTTGCATGTGTTAGGCCTGCCGCTAGCGTTCATCCTGAGCCAGGATCAAACTCTTCATCGTATATTTTAATAATTTCGACGAATCTCAGCTTTGTTGCGGGTCTTATCTAAAGACCGCGCCGCTCTCTCTTTTTTAGCTCCGGCATCGCTGCCGAAACTGCTGTCAATCCAATATGTCTATGAACGTGTTCTTCTATTCTTTCGCCTCTCTCGAAGCGGGTGCAAAAGTACGATTATTTTCCGAACCTGCAAGACTTTTGAAAAAAATTTTGAATCTTTTTTTCTCCGGCCCTTCCGGCCCCTTCCGATCGGTGTTTTGCGGACGGCAAAGATATGACCCTTTTCCGTTTCCTGCAAATCTTTTTCGGATTTTTTTTCAGGCCTTCTGTTTCAGTACTCGGTAGGAACGTTGCTTGATTGCGGGTGCAAAAGTAGCCCCTTTTTCCGCTTTTCCAAACTTTCAGCATACTTTTTTTTAAAGTTTTTCGCAATGCGCTGGAACACAGTTTTATGGAAACCGAAGTTTTTTCGGCTCCGCAGGAAGGAAACGGCGAAGCCGCGCGTGCGCTCCCTGAAAAAGGGCCGGAGAAGCCGGAACGGCCAGCGGCTTCTGTGCCGGAAAAGGCAGAAATATTAGGCAGGAAGCATCCGAAGGAAGATGAAAAACGTCGGGAAACTAAACTGCAACCTACTATTTTGACATATTTAAGTTCGGTTCTGATTATTGAACAATAAAAACTAGCAACTAAAAAAGGCAACCTATCTTTAGATTGCCCTTATACATATATATTATAGTATGTATTATGTTTTAGATTTTGCTACTTTCTCATTCCATGATTTAGAAAGTTCTTGATAGTTTATATTGATGCCTGGTTTTTGTTTGGGAAGCCTGCCTTCTTCAAAAGCTCTTACTAATATGGTTTCGATAAGAAAATCTTCGGCTACATTATAAGGATTGTACTGCGTCTTTAGGTTTATGCTAAAAACTCGAGCCGTCTTGTTTGCCCAGAAAGCTTTCCAGCCACTTTTTTGCTCTTTAATCAGATCGAAGGTAGTAGAACCCGTTTGCCTATGAATCAACTTCACCAATATCTGTCCGTCTCTTCGGGACAGCTTTTTCAGTTGGCCTTCAAATTCGTTTTCGAGATACTTCTCTACAATCTTGAAATATTTCTTTTTCTCTTTCTCAGTTTTCAACTTGGCCATTCCTTTATCTAATGCGACCAATCTGTCCGCCGCAGTTTTCGCATACGGATAGACTCGCTGGACTCTTCGTTGCAAAACCAGAAAGTTCTTCTTGCTTTCTTCGTCAACTTCTCCTTTTAATATAAGTACTTCATCGAGCTGCACGACCTTGATCGTATCCGGCTCGTTCAAATACTCATCGTTTTTATCAACTTGTGCCTGCAGCGCATTGGATAAAAAGAACAGGATAGAGAAATAGTATATAGCTTTCATTAAATTGACTGTTTGTTGTGTAAAATTATATAATATATGGATAACTGTTATTTCAAATTTATATTTTAGCGAAAAAATAAATTATGGCATCAAAATCTATATTAAAAAAGTCGTCTTTGACCTTTTTGGAAAACTACTTAAACAATGCTTCACCGACCGGATACGAATCGAACGGACAAAAAATCTGGATGGATTACCTAAAGCCATACGTCGATACTTTTCTTACCGATACTTATGGTACCGCTGTCGGAATTATCAATCCTGATGCCCAGTACAAAGTTGTCATTGAAGGGCATGCCGATGAAATTTCTTGGTATGTTAATTATATTACTGATAATGGTCTTATTTATGTTATCCGAAATGGCGGTTCTGATCATATGATTGCTCCTTCAAAGCGCGTCAATATTCATACCAAAAATGGAATCGTGAAAGGTGTTTTTGGATGGCCTGCTATCCACACTAGAAATCGCGGGAAAGAGGAAGCGGCGCGAATCGATAATATTTTTATTGATTGTGGATGCGAAACCAAAGAAGAGGTTGAAAAATTAGGCGTTCATGTTGGTTGCGTAATTACGTATCCTGACGAATTCATGGTCTTAAACGAAAATAAATTTGTTTGCCGAGCGATTGACAACAGAATGGGTGGCTTTATGATTGCTGAAGTAGCCCGACTGCTTCATGAAAACAAAAAGAAATTGCCTTTTGGATTATACATTACTAACTCCGTTCAAGAAGAAGTAGGATTGCGCGGTGCAGAAATGATTACTAAAACAATCAGGCCTAATGTTGCTATCGTTACTGATGTCTGCCATGATTCTACTACTCCGATGATCGACAAAAAAATTGAAGGTGATACTCAAATCGGGAAAGGACCTGTGGTAACTTATGCTCCTGCTGTTCAAAACAACCTGAGAGAGCTAATTATAAATACGGCTGAAGAGAAGAAAATTCCTTTTCAAAGGCTGGCTTCTTCTAGAGTTACAGGTACCGATACCGATGCTTTTGCTTACAGTAATGGCGGTGTTGCTTCTGCTTTGATTTCTCTTCCGTTGCGTTATATGCACACGACTGTTGAGATGGTTCACCGCGAGGATGTCGAAAATGTGATTCAGCTTATCTACGAGTCTTTGCTTAAAATCGAAAGTGATGAAACTTTTACTTATTTCGGAAAATAAGAAAACTTACTAAAACAAAAGTCCCGTTATTGATGAGATAGCGGGACTTTATTCTGATTGATGATTTGTTAAGCTTTTTTGTGGGCTTTTATAAGTTCAGCTGCTTCAGTAGCATTTGATAATTCTGCATGTTTTAATGCTGTAAATCCTTTTTCGTCTTTTGTGTTTACTCTGGCTCCGTTTTGCAAAAGCAGTTGTACGATTTCTACTTTGTTATAACGTGCAGCAAACATTAATGGAGTCATTCCGTTTGATGTTGCATTAACATCTGTTCCAAACTGGATCATTTTTTTTACGGTGTCAACATCGCCTTTAGCGATAGCTTGACATAAAGGGTTTACACTTTTGCTTACAACAGCAATTTTTTCTGTTAGGCCGGTTTCAGTGTTTGCTGCGATAGCAACATTTCCAAATGCAAGTAATGCAATTCCTAAATAAACGATTGATTTTTTCATGATGATTGTGTTTTAAATTATTTTTTGATTTGATTGTATAGAATAGACGACGAACTTTATCTTTTGTTACAGCATTATTTTTTTATAACATAACTTTAACATTTCAGTTAACTAATTGCTTCTTTTGCTGTTACAAAGAACAAAAAAAACACGCAAAGCGTGGTTATTATAGAATTATGATTGTGTTAGATTATTTGTTCAGAAAGTCCAATACATTTTTTTCGATACGTTCATCTATGTTGGAAACGTCTGCCTTGAAAAATTTTTCTCCTAGAATGTTTTCGTATAGCTCGATATATCTTTCTGAAACCGATTCAATATAGCCTTCTGTCATTTCTGGAATTTGCTGTCCTTCCTTACCTTGAAACCCATTAGCGATAAGCCACTGTCTTACGAATTCTTTCGACAATTGTTTCTGGGCCTCGCCTCGCTCCTGTCTTTCTTCATATCCTTCTTTGTAAAAGTAGCGAGAAGAATCTGGCGTATGTATTTCATCTATCAAAACGATTTTGCCCTCTTTGGTCTTACCGAATTCGTATTTGGTATCTACTAAAATCAATCCTCTATCTGCCGCAATCTGCGTACCTTTATTATACAATACTCGGGTATAATTCTCCAATACTTCGTAATCTAGCTCAGAAACGATTCCTCTTTCAAGAATTGCTTCTTTAGAAATATCTTCATCATGTTCTCCATTGTCAGCTTTTGTCGTAGGCGTGATAATCGGTTCTGGAAACTTATCATTTTCTTTTAATCCTTCTGGCATTTCTACGCCACAGATTATTCTTTTTCCTGCCGCATATTCTCTTGCTGCATGGCCTGAAAGATAGCCGCGAATTACCATTTCGACTTTAAACGGCTCGCATAAATGACCTATAGCAACGTTCGGGTCGGGCGTGGCGATTAGCCAATTGGGTACAAGATGTGAAGTCATTTCCATGAATCGGGTTGCAATCTGATTCAGGATTTGTCCTTTGTATGGAATTCCTTTTGGCAAGACTACGTCGAAAGCAGAAAGCCTATCCGTAGCAACCATTACAAGAAGCTCGTCGTTGATATTGTATACTTCACGGACTTTTCCTCTGTATACTGATTTTTGGCCTGGAAAATTGAAATTGGTAGCGGTTATGGTATTACTCATTTTTTTGGTTGTTGTGTTGTTGTTTGAAAGATACAAAAGTAATTTGTTTCGCAGAGATACACAAAAGAAGCAACAAAGTTTCACTAAGTTTATCGGAAAGGTTAGGTTCTTTGTTAATTCCAATCAGTCATAATCAAAAAGCCCAAGATAAACCCTACGGAATATCTTGGACTAAGCTTATGAAACAGAACGCTTACAGCTATTCTTTTATGATTTTGTAAGTTTCAGTTTTTGAATTCGTATTTATCTTTACTAAATAGGTTCCTCGCGAAAGGCTTGAAACATCTACTTGTTTATCTCCATCAATATCCATTTTTCTCATGACTTCTTGTCCCAACAAGTTATAGATGGCAACATTAGAAACTTCTTTTAGCCCAGAAATATTCAATACGTTTGTAACTGGATTAGGAAATAATTTCACTTTATCTTGACTTATATCCTCGGTGCTTAATGCTGGGGGTGTTACCGTGAAGTTGGTCACATCAAAATCTAAAACTTTTGGATCGGCCCAAATTCCGACACCAAAATATATCGTTTGATTTGCCGCTAGATTTGTTACCGTAACCGATAAAGTTCCTGTTTCAGTGTTAAACGATCCTGAATACGCTCCTGATAAACAACCTGAAATTACTGTTCCATTGCAATCAGAAAAAGCCATCAAGCCCATATAATCTGTCTTGATAAGAATTTCAAAATACGCTGTTTCTCCTGCAACTGGTCCTGATGTATATTTAAACATATAATCATCACCTTGAGAAATAAATACATCATCAAAACAAGTCGTGTTAAAACTTAGCGTGCTGCTAAAACCCCCTGTTCCTTGGCAGTTTGGTGCAGATGTTACCCAAGATCCTGGACTTCCTGCTCCTGGCGTGACAATATTAGGTTGCGTAAAGCCACTTGTTATAGGAATGGCATTGGCACATGAATATTGCCCATAAGAGGCTATTCCTCCTATAAAAAACGTAAAAAGTAATAAAGTAATTTTGCTCATAGTTTATTGATTTTAAGTATAATAATCTCAAATTTAGCTAATTACTTTTTATCACAACAAAAAAAGACAGCTTTTTAGAAACTGTCTTTTTTATGATTTATAGAAATTTACTTTAATCGTGATTTTCAATCTGCTTATAGGCGTCGATTACTTTCTTAACTAATCTATGACGAACGATATCTTTATCATCAAGATAGATGATGCCGATTCCGTCAATATCTTTCAACACCAGAAGAGCTTCTTTCAAACCAGAAATCGTTCTTCTCGGCAAATCGACCTGACCGGGATCTCCAGTAATCATGAATTTGGCATTCTTACCCATACGCGTCAAGAACATTTTCATCTGGGAGTGTGTTGTGTTCTGCGCTTCATCGAGAATAACGAAGGCATTGTCGAGCGTACGTCCGCGCATGAAAGCCAAAGGTGCAATCTGAATAATTCCTTTTAGGATATAATCTTCGAGTTTTTCATTCGGCAGCATGTCTCGTAGCGCATCATATAAAGGCTGCATATACGGATCTAGCTTTTCTTTCATGTCACCAGGAAGAAATCCAAGGTTTTCACCAGCTTCAACAGCCGGACGCGTCAAGATAATTCTTTTGACCTGCTTTTCTTTCAGCGCTTTTACTGCCATCGCAACACCTGTATAGGTTTTTCCTGTCCCGGCGGGACCAACGGCAAAAACCATATCGTTCTTGTTCATCGTATCGACGAGCAACTGCTGGTTTGGAGTCATCGCCTTGATGATTTTTCCTCCTACTCCATGAACCAAGATTTTGTCATGGTCGCCCATTCTTTCGATTTGCTGGCTTCCTCCTTCAATCACTCTTTCAATAACGTTATCGTCAATATTATTGTAGCGTGTGAAGTGGAGCATCAATCGCTGGAAACGGTTTTCAAACTCGTCTAAAACTTCTTTTTCTCCAAAAGCCTTAATCGTAGTTCCTCTGGCAACAATCTTTAATTTAGGATAATATTTTCTAATGGTTTCAAGATGAGAGTCTTGAGCGCCCCAAAAATCTTTTGGCGCGATGTCTACGAGTTCGATGGTTCTTTCGTTCAAAAGCTATAGTATTAAATTAAAAAATTATCTGGCTATTTTGTTAGCTTTGCATATCTCAAATTTAATAAAAATTTAGGCGCTTAGGCGTTAATGTTATAAACAATTTTATGTCAATAATTACCCTTACGACCGATTTTGGATACAAAGACCACTTTGTCGGTACTTTAAAGGGCAAGATTTATTCTGAATATCCTGATGCTAAAATTGTAGACATTTCGCACGAGATCGATTTGTTCAATGTTTCTGAGACAAGTTATATTATTGGAGCTTCGTATTCTAGCTTTCCAAAAGGAACTGTACATATAATAGGAGTTGATTCTGAATTACACCAAGAAACACAGCATATTGCCATGCAATGGAACGACCAGTATTTTATCTGTGCCGATAACGGTATCCTAAGTATGCTGACGCAAAAGATCATTCCACAGAAAATCGTGTCTATTAATATTCACGACAGGCTAGCCATTAATGCTACAGCAATGGATGTTTTTGTAACAGTCGCTTGCCATGTTGCACGCGGTGGCTTGTTGAATGTCATCGGAAAAGAAATTACCAAGATAAAAGAAGTAACCGAATTACAGGCTGTTGTCAGTCAAGACAGCAGTTCTATTAAAGGCTATGCAATCTATATCGACCATTTTGGCAACGTGGTAACGAATATTTCAAGGCAGCTTTTTACCGAAATCGGAAAAGGAAGAAAATACGAAGTGAGTTTTAAAAATTATAAATTAAAGACCATCTTGCCGAATTATTCTTCGATTATTAATTTTGAGCAGAATTCCATGAAATTTTACGAAGGAAAGGAACTTGCCATTTTTAATGAAGCTGGTTTTTTAGAAATCGCAATGTACCGCAGCAACCCGAATTCTGTTGGAGGCGCTTCAAGTTTGTTGGGATTGAAATATCGGGATTTCGTAAGCATTAATTTTATTTAGCTTTAAGCTGTAGGCAATACGCTTTAAGCATACAAAAAGTCATAAATCAAAATTCATAAATCATATATCAAACATTATGTTCGTACGAATTGTAAAACTATCCTTCCATGAAGAAAACATTCCTGCTTTCTTGGAAAATTTCGAATTGATGAAGGAAAAAATACGAAATGCCCCAGGAAACCGTTTTCTAGAATTATACCAAGATAAAAACAATCAGAGCATTTTTTTTACGTACAGCTATTGGGAGACGGAAGAAGATCTGGAAAACTATAGGAAATCGGCTCTTTTTGATAGCGTCTGGACATTTACAAAGAAATTATTTAACGACAAACCTGAAGCGTGGAGCGTGGATAAGCTGGTAACGCTTGAATAATTTTTGATTTTAGATTTTAGATTTTTGACGTAACTTGTCCCACTTCAAACATTCAACTATCAACTATCAACTATCAACTATCAACTATAAACTATAAGTTATAAATGAAGTCAATTTTACTACGAGAGATCAAATCCTTTTTCGGTTCGCCGATCGGTTATTTGGTTATTGCTATTTTCCTCTTGCTCAACGGACTTTTCCTTTGGGTTTTTGAAGGCGATTTTAATATTCCTAATTCGGGATTTGCAGACTTGAGCCCGTTTTTTACGTTAGCTCCCTGGATCTTGATTTTTCTTATTCCAGCCGTAACCATGCGAAGTTTTTCGGATGAGAAAAAACAAGGGACTATTGAGTTGCTTTTCACAAAACCTTTAAGCATTTGGGAAATCGTAAACGGAAAATTCTTTGGCGCGTTCTTATTGATCGTAATCGCTATTATTCCGACTCTCATTTATGTGATTATGGTTTACAATCTTGGAAATCCAGAAGGAAATTTAGATTTCGGAAGTACCTTAGGTTCGTATTTCGGGTTATTATTCTTGATTGCTTCTTATACTTCTATCGGAATTTTTACTTCTACGCTTTCTGAAAACCAAATTGTCGCATTTATAATTTCGGTGCTTTTGTGCTTTGTGTTCTATTTCGGATTTGACGGAATTTCAACTTATGCTGGAGGATTCGACCTTGTTGTATCATCAATTGGAATGGATTATCATTTCAAAAGCATGAGCCGCGGCGTATTGGATACGCGAGATATTCTTTATTTTGTAAGCATTACGATATTGTTCTTATCCTTTACTGCTTTTAAACTTAAATCTTTGAAATCGTAATGAAAGCCTCTAAGAAAAAAAGCCTGCAGCAGCTCGGCCTTATCATCATAGCCGTAATTGCGGTAAACATTGCCGGAAACTTCTTTTTTAAGCGATTCGACCTTACCAAAGACAAACGCTATACGCTGTCGAAAAGTACGCTCGACATGATCAAAAAAGTCGATCAGCCGTTGTATATCGACGTATTTCTTGATGGACAGTTTCCACCAGAATTTAAACGTCTGCAAGGAGAAACAAGACAGATGCTAGAAGAATTCAGAGCATATAACTCTAACATTATCTTTAATTTTACGGATCCTTTGGCCGACGAATCTAAAGCAGATCAATTTGTTGCCGAATTGTCGGGATTGGGCTTCTCTCCTACCAACATCCAAAGCAACAAAAACGGAAAAAAATCAATGATTCAGGTTTTCCCGTGGGCTATTGCGAACTACGGTACTAAGTCTGTCCGCGTTCCTTTATTGATCAATAACTTCGGAAATAATGCAGATGAAAATATCAGCAAATCTGTACAATTATTAGAGTTTGCTTTTGCTGATGCTCTTACAAAACTGGCTACGACCGAAAAGAAAAAAATTGCTGTATTAAAAGGCAACGGCGAGATGAACGACAAATATCTGGCGGATTTTATCCTAAACTTAAAGGAATACTATCTGATTGGAGAATTCAATCTCGATTCGCTAGCCAATGACCAAAACAAGACGATGCAGAATTTGGCTCATTTTGATGCAGCTATCATTGCCAAACCAACCGAAGCATTTACAGATTCTGAAAAATACATTCTAGATCAATACATCATGAATGGCGGCAAGACGCTCTGGCTTATCGACAAAGTCGTGGCTGATATTGACAATCTTCAGAATGAGTCTCAGTCCGCTTTGGCGTATCCACTAGAGCTAAATCTTGACGATATGTTTTTCAAATACGGTATCCGTATCAATTACAATTTGGTTCAAGATTTGTTATCCACGCCAATTACAGCGCGTTCTGAAAATGGGGACTTCCCTATCGACTGGCTGTATTCGCCTATCATAAAATCGGGAGAAAACCATCCGATAAATAAAAATGTGAACTTGGTAAAACTAGAGTTTGCCAACCAGATCGATACGCTAAAAAATAATATCAAGAAGACAGTATTGCTGAAAAGCTCTCCTGAATCAAAACTTGTCGGGTCTCCAATTGAAATGAGCTTGCACCAGTTTATGGAAGAACTAAATGAAGCCGAGTTTTCAAAAGGGAACCAAACATTAGGTGTCTTATTAGAAGGAAAATTCACTTCGGCTTTCAAAAACCGGGTGAAGCCTTTCAAGGCAGACAAATCGCTTGACGAAGGAAAAAACAACAAGATGATCGTGATTGCCGATGGCGATATTATCAACTATACGTATGTCAACAAAAAACCGCTTTTGAATGGTCTAGACCAATGGACACAGCAGATTTATGGCAATAAAGATTTTCTGATGAATTCTATAAATTATCTGCTAGATGACAACGGACTTATCAACATCCGAGGCAAGAATGTAGAACTGCCGCTTCTTGATGAAAAGAAAGTAACAGAAAATTATACTTTTACCCAATTCATAACTATTGGATTACCAATTCTTATCCTCGCAATTTTTGGATTATTATTTACCTACCTCAGAAAGCGTGCGTATAGCAAATAATGTTAATAAATTGGTTTTGTTTTAGAATTAGTTTAAGATATATTTGTGCAATGTAAAATTTTGTAGTTTTACAATCCTTATTAAATAAAAGACGAAAATGAAGTTTATAGTATCGAGTTCATACTTATTAAAACAATTGCAAGTTTTAGGAAGCGTTATCAATAGTAGCAACACCTTGCCTATTTTAGATAATTTCCTTTTTGAATTGGATAATAATCAATTGACTGTTTCTGCATCCGATTTGGAAACAACAATGTCTGCTACGCTAGAAATCGATTCTACGAGTACCGGAAGCGTTGCTGTTCCAGCAAAATTGCTTTTGGAAATCTTGAAAACTTTTCCAGAGCAGCCGCTTACTTTTACGGTGGAAGAAAACAGCACGATTGAAATCAGTTCTAATTCTGGTAAATATGCCTTGGCCTATGCTCCAGGCGAAGAATTCCCGAAATCTGTAAACCTTGATGATCCGTCTTCTACTATCGTGCCTGCTGGCGTTTTGGCAACTGCTGTAAGCAAGACCATTTTTGCTGCTGGAAACGATGACTTGCGTCCAGTAATGTCTGGGGTATTTTTCCAGTTCTCTCCAGAAGGACTGACTTTTGTGGCAACCGATGCTCACAAACTAGTAAAGTATGCGCGAACTGACGTAAAAGCATCACAAGTGGCTGATTTTATCATGCCGAAGAAACCATTGAATATCTTAAAAAGTATTCTTGGAACTTCTGAAGCAGAAGTAAAAATCGAATACAACGATTCGAATGCTACTTTCTCTTTTGACAATTATGTATTGACTTGCCGATTGATTGACGGAAAATATCCAAATTATGAAGCGGTTATCCCAAAAGAAAATCCAAACAAATTGATGATCGACCGTTCTCAATTCTTGAGCTCGGTTCGTCGTGTTGCGATTTTCTCAAATAAAACTACGCACCAAATTCGTTTGAAAATTGCTGGAGCAGAATTGAATATTTCTGCCGAAGATATCGATTACTCAAACAAAGCGGAAGAGCGTTTGACTTGTGATTATCAAGGCGACGATATGCAAATCGGTTTCAATTCACGTTTCTTGACCGAAATGCTGACAAACTTGCAATCAGACGAAATCATGCTGGAAATGTCTCTTCCTAACAGAGCAGGTATCCTTACTCCTGTTGACGGACTAGAAGAAGGCGAAACAGTAACGATGCTTGTAATGCCGGTAATGCTGAACAACTAAAATCTTTTTTATGCGCAATATCATCAAAGTATTTCCTTTTTTAGCGGTTTTTCTTTTTCTGTCTTGTTCAGATGACGACGGAAGAACTTTAGGTGAAAACGGATTTACTTTTAACGGAGCTTTTCATGTTTTGAACAATGCTTTTGTTACGGATGACAATATTGTAGATGAAAATCCGAGTACCATTTCTATAGTGCTTTCAAATGTAAACCTGAGCGATTCTACTGCCGTATCGAACATATCTAAAGTCTATTTTGATTTTAATGGTGTCAATTTGGAACCAGGAACTTTAACCGATATTCCTAACTATTCTATTGAAACAGGTGGCGCTTTTGTACAAAATGCAGAAGATGAAGATTTCACGTATACAAACGGTACTTTCTTGCTAAAAAGTTCAGACCCTGGGCTGACAGCAACTGAGAAAACGGTTACCATCAATTCTGTTACAGAAACTAAAGTTGACCTTACATTCTCGTTTACAAGAGCTGATGGCCAGACTTTTACAGGAAAATACAACGGATTATTTACTGACTTGAGCAGTACCGAATAAGCTACAACCAACCCTTTATACCAAAAAATTACCGTAGTCTCTTTGAGCTACGGTTTTTTATTTATAGGTAAGCTAAAAATTATTTGTCGCTGATGCGGATAAGCTTTTTATTAACGAACTCTTCAATTCCTAATTCTGACAATTCCCTGCCATACCCCGAGCGTTTGGTTCCGCCAAAAGGCAAATCCGGACGAGATGCTGCATGTTCGTTGATAAAAATCATTCCCGTTTCAATCTGGCTGGCAACTTCGATTGCCCTGTCAATATTTTGGCTAAAGACAGAACCGCCTAATCCAAAAGTAGAATCATTGGCCAACGCAATTGCTTCTTTTTCGTCCTTTACTTTATAGAATGAAGCTACAGGTCCAAAAATTTCTTCATGATATGCTACCATTCCTGGCTTGATATCGGTTAAAATTGTAGGTTCAAAAAAAGCTCCTTCTCTGGCAATTCGCTTCCCTCCCAATACGACCTTCGCTCCTGCTTTTACGGTTTCATTTACCTGCTCTTCAATCTTCTTGGCAGCTTCCTCACTGCTCAAAGGTCCAACTTGAGTATCTCTTTCCATAGGATCGCCTATTTTCAACCCTGTGAGCTTTTCTTTAAACTTTTCCAGAAATTTATCAGCTACTTCTTCTACCACAATAATTCTTTTAGACGAGGTACAGGCTTGCCCCATATTGCCGAATCTTCCCTTGACGGCATTTTGTACGGCCTTGTCCAAATCAGCATCTTCTAAAACAATGAAGGGATCGCTACCTCCTAATTCCAAAACCGATTTCTTTAAGTTTTTTCCAGCGGCTTCAGCCAAACTAGAACCCGCCTTTTCGCTTCCCGTCAAAGACATACCTACAATTCTCGGATCTTCCGCAATTTTAGCGATTTTCGGGCTCGAAAGAAATAAATTAGTATAGATTCCTTCCTTAGCACCGGCTTGCCTAAATATTTCTTCTATGGCTTGAGCACATTGCGGAACGTTGGAAGCATGTTTCACCATGATTACATTTCCAGCCATAATATTCGGCGCAGCGACCCTTGCTACTTGATTAAAAGGATAATTCCATGGCTCGACCGCAAGAATGATTCCTATCGGAGTGTATCGAACGAATGCCTTTCCATCTTTTACCTCAATAGGTTTGTCTTCTAAAAAAGTAGCGGCATTTTGGGCATAATATTCATATACCGAAGCGCACATGTCAATTTCTGCTTCGCTTTGGGCTATCAGTTTTCCCATTTCGAGCGTTATCAATTTTGCCAGTTCTTCTTTTCTTTCGCGTAATATCGACGCCACATTCATCAAAAGCTTGGAGCGTTCTTTTACTGGAACCGATTTCCAAACTTGATACGTTTGATCAGCTTGCGCTATTTTTTGCTCAACAGTTGCTGCCGAAAATTCTTCAAAAGATTTGACTTCTTTATTGTTATAGGGATTGATTGTTTGGATTGCCATTTTTTAATTATTTATGCATTAGTACTACTTCTTTCGTGTAGTGCCAACATTGGAATATCGATCTTATAGGACATTTTTTTTGTCAGACTTGAACTAAAGAAGTCTTCCCAAAAACCTCTTCTTTCCGTCAGCATGGTCAGCATATCGATATGCTGATTATTTATAAAATCTTGGATGGTTTCTTTTACGTCGTCATGAGGAACGACAAAAAACTGGACTGGCCAAGCACTGCAGCGACCTTCCCATATTTTAATCTCTTCATCTGAAATAGTAGAAGATGATTTCTTGACATATAAGCTTTTAATAGAGGCATTAAATTTTACTGCAATTTCGACTACGCGTTCCAAAGCCTCAAAATCTTTTTCTCTATAAAGATTGGTAAAAGCGATTGTTTTTATTTTCTTGTATCTCGCTTCTATCGGAATACTCAGTACCGGAACTGTAAGTGAGGTTATAGCTTCGCCTGTCTGAGAACCAAAAAGCGAGTCAAACCAATTCGAAACGCCGCTTGTTCCCATAACCACTAAGCTTATATTATGTTCTCCCACCGCATCTTGCATCGCAAAAGTTAAATCGCCCGATTTGAGTAAGTGTGTTATTTTAATATGTCCCATTCCATGAGCATCGGCTATTCTCTGAAGTTTCGGAATATAATCTTGAAAATGGGCCATCTGCTGAAGCTCAAGCGAATCATACATTTCCTTAAAATTAATCGGAATTTCAGCCCCATCGATAATTGGCATATCAAAAGTATGAAGCAACATTATCTCTGCTTCAAGCGAATCTGCCATTTTCAGCGCGTAGAGAAAAGCATTATCAGCTATTTCTGAAAAATCTGTTGGAAAAAGAATGCGTTTCATAATACAAGTCGTTTTGTACATATAAAGTTACAAAAAAGTAAAGCCTAAAGAAAATCATACGCTTGAAGTTTGCTTTTATTTAACACTGTCGGTGGTTTTGCCACATAGCAACTTTCCTGCTATCTTTGCATAAAATAAAAAATATGCTTTCACAAGATACTATCGTTGCCTTGGCTACTCCATCAGGTGCTGGAGCGATTGCCATCATTCGGATTTCGGGAAAAGATGCACTGACAATTGCGGCTTCGTTATTTGAGTCGGTTTCTGGAAAAGACATCCTGAAACAGAAGACGCATACCATCCATCTGGGGCATATCGTCGACGGCGCGAAAGTATATGACCAGGTATTGCTTTCTATTTTTAAGGGTCCTAATTCTTATACGGGAGAAAATGTGATTGAAATTTCATGCCACGGCTCGACTTACATTCAACAGCAGATTATTCAATTGTTGCTCCGCAAAGGATGCAAAATGGCCGAACCGGGAGAATTTACGCTCCGCGCTTTTATTAATGGAAAACTGGATTTATCGCAAGCAGAAGCTGTAGCTGATCTTATTTCTTCAGAGAATGAAGCTTCGCACCAGATTGCCATGCAGCAGATGCGAGGTGGTTTTTCTAATGAAATTGCCAAGCTCCGTGAAGAACTCCTGAATTTTGCTTCCCTAATCGAACTGGAATTGGATTTTGCAGAAGAGGATGTAGAATTTGCCGATCGTACGCAATTTCATGAGCTCTTGGAACGCATCGAATTCGTTTTAAAACGACTTATCGACTCGTTTGCAGTCGGTAATGTGATTAAAAATGGTATTCCTGTTGCGATTGTCGGCGAACCAAACGTTGGGAAATCAACCCTTTTGAATGCTTTGCTGAACGAAGAACGTGCTATCGTTTCTGAAATTGCAGGAACAACACGTGACACGATTGAAGACGAGCTTGTAATTAACGGTATCGGCTTTCGATTTATCGATACGGCTGGAATCCGAGAAACTGCAGATATTGTGGAAAGTATCGGTATCAAAAAAACTTTTGAAAAGATTGAACAGGCACAAGTTGTCGTTTATCTTTTGGACAGTTCCCAGATTTCGGATTTCAGACTTCAGACCTCAGAAAATAGCAGGCTGCATACTATAAAAATTGAAGTTGAAAAGATAAGAAATCAGTTTCCGTTAAAACCTTTAGTCATTATTGGAAATAAAGCTGATATGCTGACTGAATCTCAAATCGAAAATTTAAAATCTGAAATCCCTGAAATTCTTTTAATTTCTGCTAAAGAAAATACAAATATTGAAGACTTAAAAAATCAGCTACTTTCCTTTGTGAATACAGGCGCCCTGCGAAATAACGAGACTATCGTGACCAATACAAGGCATTATGATTCCTTGTTAAAAGCGCTGGAAGAAATCCAAAAAGTCAAATTCGGGCTGCAAACTGGAATTTCAAGCGACCTGATGGCAATCGATATCCGCCAGGCTTTGTATTATTTTGGAGAAATAACCGGGCAAGTAACTAATGATGAGCTCTTAGGAAATATTTTTGCTAACTTCTGCATCGGCAAATAGAGAGGTATAAAAAACACATAACATCACAAACAAAACCAGTTAAAAAGCTTGAAAAACAGCATTTTAGCTGGTTTTTAATTTTTGCGATATTTTGCATTGGTTTGCGTTTTTTGTATCAGATTTGTACCCCATTTGTACCTCAAAATTATTTTTTTTTCGAGGTACAAATCTTGGGAGAGATTATGGCACACGCTGACACACAGAGGCACATGTAGACACTGAGGGACATAAACAGTCACAAAATGAGTTCAAACTTGAGCGTTCCAAAAATTTGCGAGTTTTGTAAAAACCGCTTTACGGCCAAGACATTTAAAACCCGATTTTGTTCCCACACCTGTAACCGCAAGGCTTACAAGGCCAATGGGCGTCAAAAAAAGATTGAAAAAGTCATGGTCGAAACTGAAAATAGTGCAAACCACGATTTGCACACGATTAAGGCCATGGAGTTCCTAAATGTTGGTCAGGCCTCGGTATTACTCGGAATAAGCAGGAGGACAATTTACCGGTTAGTTAACAAAGGATGTCTGAATATTGGAAAATTTGGCAGCCGTACCGTACTTAAAAAAAGTGACCTCGAAAGCTTTTTCGAGCTGCCTGCAGAGGTACAATTATTTACACCTGTAAAGGAGTTCCCCGGCCTGAACAACTGCTATACGATATCGGAGATTCAGCAGCGCCATGGAATATCGCCCGCTGCCCTTTACAACCTGTTGCAACGCTACGGCATTGCCAAATATGCGGTAGGAAGATACACCTATGTTGCAAAAGAGGAGATTCATTCAATCTTTAATGCTGATGGATTATGAAAAGGATAAAGGTAACACTGAGAAAGAAAACAATGTCAAAAGGAAGGCTGTCGCTGTATTTGGATTTCTATCCGCCCTACTTCAATACCGCCACCGGAACGTATTCCCGTCGCGAATTCCTGCGTATCCACCTTATTGCAAAGCCCAGGAATCAGTTCGAAAAGAATACAAACATAGAGAACATGCACACGGCAGAGCTCATGTGCACAAAAAGGCAGAACGAGGTCAACAAGGAATTCATCTACACCCCCTTCGAGATCGAGCAGATTAGGAAGGACAAGGTACTTGAGGGCTCATTTGTCAAATATTTCAAGAAGCAGGCGGAGTACAGGGAAGGTCCGAACAAGCTGATATGGGACAGCAGCATCGCGCACTTTGAAAAGTTTGCAGATGGGCGCGATTTCAGGTTCAGGGACATCAATGCAGACCTGGTGGAAGATTACAAGGAGCACCTGCTCAAGGCAAAAAGTATGAGGGACACGGGAAAGAGGCTTTCAAGAAATACCGCCTTGTCCTACTTCAATAAAGTGAAGGCTACGCTAAGAAAAGCCTACAAGGAACAGATACTTGCAAGTGATGTGAATGCGGCCGTAAACGGCATTACAGAGTCGGAATCAATGCGGAACTACCTGACCCTTGAAGAGGCCGGTGCCCTTTCCAGGACGCCCTGCGAGAATGATATCGTAGGAAGGGCAAGCCTGTTCTCCATCCTCACCGGCCTGCGCTATTCGGATATAGAGAAACTCACCTGGGGCGATGTCCAGCAGTACGGTGCGGACACCTATATCAGGTTCCGCCAGGAAAAGACCGAGCACGCGGAAAACATGCCGATCTCCGATCAGGCACGCATGCTGCTTGGAATTCCCGGTGGAAAAAAGGACATCGTATTCCAGGGACTTCAGAAATGGGATGTCTACAGGCACCTCCCGGTTTGGCTCCTGCACGCCGGCATCACAAAGCACATTACCTTTCACTGCTTCCGCCATACCTACGCGACCTTGCAGCTTGCTGCCGGAACAGATATATTTACGGTATCCAAGATGCTGGGACACAAAAGCATCAAGACCACACAGGTCTACACCAAGCTGGTAGATGAGAAAAAAAAGGAGGCGGCCAATAAGATTTCATTCTGACAGCCGGTCATTCCGCTGACCGGAATTTTCCCTCGACTTCCCTTCGGATCTCAAGGCCGGTCCTGATCCTGCCGGACCTGATCCAGTCCTCAAGTTCGGAGCGGTAGAAGTACAGCTTCTTGCCTACCTTGTTGACAGGTATCTCGTTCCTGCTCACCTTGGAATAGATGGTCGCAACCGAAAGATGGACGAGCTTTGAAGCCTCATGCACATTTATGGGCTCGTCCGTCTTTATACTTCCGACGCCTGGCTTCAGATGCTGCTCTATCCTTTCGATCCTTCGAAAGATTTCATCAATCTTCTCATACAGAATCTTCTTTTTAAAAGTCTTCATATTCAAGTAATTGAATCATGTAATTTAAAGTAAAACGACATGATTTTATTGCATTGGCTTCTATGGGTCTGGATTGGCATCCCATGTCATCACATTGGTCAGCCGTTAGGTATGGCAGTACGATATATTGAGATGATATATTGAAAGGTATTCATTATTTACAGCATTGAAAAACTGCTTTAGGGAGGCAAGCCTTGTCAAACCTTTCCAATACAAAACGGATAAAAAGGCAGCTAATTTATTGCGTCCCTCGCCGGTTGTCAGCCAAAAGACTACGGCATAATGATTTGCTCCCATGCTCGCAAACCACCCTGTGGGACTTATTCCGTTTCCTTTTGGCCGCCTGCTCCTTCCGCACTGTTTATCTGCTTTCTTTTTTCCCGTTTTTTCTTTTGGAAAAGGTAATGCGAAGCGCAGCGAGCTGGGGAATCTGGAAAGTGGGAATTTGTTTAATCTTAAATTTAGGAATCATGGGACACAACCTCAATTTCAACGAGAACACGGGACGCTACTCTTTCTTTAGCGTCCAGCAGAAGGCATGGCACGGACTGGGCCAGATTGTAAGCGACTATCCGACCAGCGAGGAAGCCATAAAGCATGCGGGCCTTGACTACGAGGTGCTTAAGAAGCCTGTAGTAATCAGGGAAGGCACGCCCATAGCGGGCACGGATATCGAGATACCCGAGCGTTTCGGGACCTACCGCAGCGACACCAACCAGGCATTTGACGTGGTGGGCAAGGACTACCAGATTGTGCAGAACCGCGAGGCGTTCTCTTTCTTTGACGCAATTGTCGGCGGGAATGACGGCATACTGTACGAGACTGCAGGAGCACTGGGAAGGGGCGAGAGGATTTTTATCATCGCCAAGCTGCCCGATTATATCAGGGTTGGCAACGGTGACGATGTCACCGAAAAATACATCTTCCTGACCACATCACACGACGGCAGCGGCAGCATTACGGCGGCCTTCACCCCTATCAGGATTGTGTGCCAGAATACCCTGAACGCCTCACTGAAACAGATGAGCAACGTGGTACGCATCAAGCACACCTCAGGAGCAAAACAGCACCTTGAAAATGCGCACAAGGTCATGGGCCTTGCCGACAGTTTCGGCTCAAGGCTTGAAGGCATCTTCAACCACTGGGCCAAGGTGAAGGTGACCGACGGGGAACTGAGGAAAATACTGGAGGTGGCACTCTGCCCCAATCAGGCAACACTGGAAAACCTGAAAAGCGGCAATGCCGACGAGAACTCGGCCATATTCAAAAATACGGTGGATGATGCCTTTGCCTATGCCATGGTGAGCGATTCCCAGCAGATGGATACTACCAAGGGCACGCTATTCGGCGCATACAATGCCGTAACGGGCTATTTCCAGAACGTGCGCAAGTACAAGAATGAGGAGGCGAAGCTGCAGAACATCGTACTGGGCGGAACGGCGCAGGCCAAGGGCCAGAAGGCCTTTGATTTGTGCGCAGGCTTTGCCGAGAACGGAAGCGCAATACTGAACTGACTATAAACCTGTTCGGGCATTGCTCAGGCAAAGTGCCCGAATCCTAAAAATTTTAAGCAATGGCAAACTGGTGCAGCAACTGGGTAATTTTTCAGGGAGATGAGAAGACCCTCAGCAATATACAAGAGCTCTTCAGCGCTATGAAGGCGCGAGAAGAGAAAACAGGACACGGGCAGCTGCCCGAGTTCGCGGGCCCTGACGACAGGCATTTCTTCAATATCTATTTCGAGCAGGACAACCCGGGCGTATTCCAATACGAGACCAAGTGGGCGCCAAATACCGAGGCCCTCGTAGCCATCGCAAGACAGCACAATGCTGGCTTTGTACAGGACTATGAGGAAAGCGGCTGCATGGTATTCGGAAAGGCAACCTTTGCCGATGGCGTGCTGAGCGATACCTGTCTTGACGGGGCAGATTTCAACGCCTACGAGTATGATGAGGAGCAGGACACGTACCTTTTCGAAGGCGAGGCCTACGAAAGCAGCTGCGAGATACTGGAGACCCTGCTGGAGCGCAAGATGGCTGTAAACGATATCGACGTGCAGGTGGATGAAAGCCTTTAACAGGAAAAAAAAGGCCCGGCCACAAGCCGGGCCTCTACTTATGCAAAGCCCGGCTGACCGGCCAGATACCTTCGGCGCAAGGCACTCCCTCCATCCCTCGGGAAAGCCTCGCGCCGCTGGGAAATGAAGCAACCACCCCGGACATCCAGCCAAAATGCTGTGCGCCCAGGGCGGTTGCGTTATGGTACGGGTAAGCCCCGCGTTTACCATTTCAGTACCTGTACCGGACCTGCGGCAGGCTAGTCGCTGCTGCTGAATTCAAATTCCAGCTCCCGCTCGTTGCCGAAAGTGTCGGATATCCATACCCTGAAGGACTGTTTCACCGATGATTCCGAGGTATAGTACAGCCTGAAGTTTCTCTCCTGAAGCGGATACAGGTCGTTGGGCAGGTACGGCGGCTCGTCGTAATACTGGAGGCTTCCCGCCCCCTCGTATTGGAAATACCTGATAAAGTACCTCGTTTCGCCAAAGGTCTGCTCAGGCTCGATCACGAGCCTTATCTCAATCCTTTCTCTCAACCCAATGGCCTGCGGGACCGGCATCACCGAGACGGCAAAGGGAAAGTCCTGGCGTATCTCCAGCTCCCCGCTTCCGCAGCCGACAATTGCAACCGGAAGGATAACAAGGCAGCCGGCTGCGGCCATCCTGCAGAATAGCATATAAATCTTCTTCATGACAGTCAGTTTAGGTTAATGCGTATGCCCATTCCCGAGGAAGGCCTGAATTGCTTCTGGGAGGTACCCCATAGCGCCAGCGCTTTTCCCTGCAGGAGCAGGACGATGCGGTTCGAGACAAAGAGTTCTAGGGACATGAGCCCCTGCACGCCGTAGACCAGCCCGTCCCGGTTCATTATCAATGCGCCGTCAGGCAGCACTTCCTCCCCCTTATTAAAGTATTCGTAGCCCACCGCCCCAGCCAGGCCGGCGTTGAACGAGAGGCTCCTGGAGCCATCCCCAAAAAGTCGCAGGACATATCCCGCGTCAAGCATGAAGGTCTGTTGGGACAGGGGCCGACCACGGTAGCGGTGCTCCCTTTGTCCGTACTCCAGCCCGTAGCGCTGGTAATTGCCTTTACTTGTATAGGCAACCAGTGCCATGTTCAATGAGAAATCTTTCAGGGGCTGCTGGACGGCGAACATACCGGCACCCGCCTCTACACCAAATGTACCTCCCACCATGCGCTGGGACCAGGCTGCTTGGCAGGCCATTACGGCCAGTAGCGCCACGATAAAGTATCTGTATACTCCTTGCATGGCCTCAGTACTTTAGATGGATCCCGTCAAGTTCCCTTGCCCTGAGCAGGTCGGAATACTCCACATGGATGGCCTGGTTCCTGTTCCCGTGCTTTTCAAAGACCTCGATAATCAGCTCCTTGTCGTTCGACAGGGTAAAATGGTCCAGCAGGAAGACGTTGGCCTCATGCGTGTGGCCCTTGACATCATCCAGTGGCCTGTAGCTGCGAAGGGGAACAAGCGGGCGGTCCTGTGCCACGGCACGCCTGCCCACCTTCTTGTCGGCCACCCTGAAACTCAAAAAGTCGACCCTGAAGGGGCTCCCGGTACTGTTATGGATCTCGGTATGAAAATAGTATTTCCCCTGGTGGACATAGAGGCCCTTGATGGCAAACCTTATGCCGTAGCCCTTGGACCCGAGGTGCTTTACACTTCTTTTGTCCTTTGTGAATATGGTCTCCATGAGCAGTCCTGCTAAGGTTGGAGGGCTGCTGCCCAGGTCCTCGAAGAGCACCCTGTCGCTGGCTATCCTCCCATGGCCGGTTCGCATCTTGAGCAGGTCATAGCCGAGCACCTCCGGGGCGGGATTGTAGCACACATCGAAGGTGTAGAACTTCCCGTCCTCGGTGATGACCGAAAAATTGGTCTCGCCCTCAAAATCCTTCGTGGCCGCCTTGATGCGCAGCACGTTGCCAGCATCCTCAGCCTTGCCCGCGGAAAGGTTGCCGCTGCCAAGGTCGACATACCGTATCCCGGCGGGAAAGATGATATGGCTGGTCTTGTCGTAGGTGACCTCCATCTGCAGCGCCTCCACGCTGCCCATTTCCAGGGCGGAGCCTGCATTTTTGTAATTTTGGGCATGGGAGGCATGCATGCCTCCCAGCAGGGCCATCAGCATGGCCGCATTCTTGATCAGATTCTTCATGATTTTTACTGTTTGATTGTTGTTATTTTTTTGATACCAGCAGCAGCTCATAGGAAGCCGGCAGGTGCACCTTTGGTATCTTTACCTTCTTGGAGAAATAGCCGGATATGCCCTGGACCACCCCGCGGCTAAGGTCGGCCGCCATCTGCTGTCCTGCAGACTGGGTCATCATGATGCTGGTCCCCCCCGAGGAGGCCATGTTGCCCGCCACCTGGCTCAGCGCGTTCGCCTCGGGATTGTAGGGTATGTTGAGCCCCTTCAGCCCGTCGGTATCGTAGGCCGCCATGCTCACCGGTATGATTGTGCCCTGGCAGATCACCGAGTTGACCACCAGCTGGAGCCTGCCCGCCTCAAATTTTGGAACGGCCGTTACAAGGCTGCCACTGGGAACGGTGACCCCTGCTACCGCAGCGGGCTCGAGCAGCCTGAGCTGCACCGAAACGCCAGGTGTGACGGTCTGGTCCTTGTGGACGCATGCCCTTACGCTGTTCCTTGCCGCAGCAGAAGCCACAGCAGGTGTGCCATGCGGGGATAGGCTTGACACGACAGCCGGCGACGCGGCATCGACGCGCTGGAAAGGTTCCTCCTTGGTGCCTGCGGTCTGGGGAGTAGAATCCTTCTGGATGTTGCCCGGGAAATACTTCGAGGCCATCTGGTAGGACTTTTCCATGAGGGCGAGCTGGTTCTGGATGCCTGCCCCGGAAGGTCGTGCCGATTGCTCGGCCATCTGCTTTCTCAGCCCTGCCAGCTCCTGCTTCAGACTCGCGCCCTCATCATTCTGGTAGAAGCTGCCAAGGCTCGCCCTGGCATTGCGGTAGCTTTCCAGCCCTGGTGGCTTGGGAGCTTCCGCTGGTTCCTTGTGCACGGAGTCCCCGGGCTCCTTTTCCTCCCAGTAATCCGACAGTGTGGTCACGGCCCTTTTCTTTTCCTCATTGCGCTGCTGGAGCATTTCCTGCTCGTAGGCCTTGCCCTTGTCGGCAGGCATATCCGAGCCGATCGCCTGCGGCACCGCCTGGTTCAGCCCCCCGGCTGCCGCCTCCTTTTCAGCCTCCTTGCCCGAAGGGGCGAAGATCATGTACAGGCAGCCTGCACATACGAGTGCCATAAGGCCTATTATTGCATACTTCCTGATCGCTGCGTTGCGCTGGGCCGGAGCCTGCGTGCGGTCCTGCGATCCTGCCCGGCTCTCGCTTATGAAGATATCGGGCTGCTTGTCCTTGTTTTCTCTCATCGTTCTTTCTTTTGTAGGTTGTTAGCATTTTCCGTTATGGGATTGCGGATGGTCCCGTAACCGGGGGCTTCCTTATCCCCCATTTCTTTCCTTGCCTGCAGGAAGACCAGAAGGGCCATCACCAGGTACAGCACAAAGCTGCACCAAACCCACCTGCGCTGGGCCGCCCTTGGCAGGGACCTCCAGCGCTCATCCAGCCGCTGGTCCCAGGCGGGGCCTTTTGATCCTGGCGGTCTCATGGCTGCCTGGGTATTACCTCCATGTCGCTGTTCTCCTCGATGCGGAACTTTTCAATGCTGAAGCCCTGCGGGTTGCTGTCCGAGCGCACCGAATTCACCAGCAGGCACGAGGTGACGAGCCTGCGCCTTGTAAGGCTGCTCGAGCGTATGATGTGCTGCCTGGCATAGGTGACCGCCCTGTAGGGATAGCTATCGAAATCACAGCGGATGCTATCCACCTCGATGCGCTGGTGGATGTTGCCCGAGATGATCCTGTTGTAGTAGCCTTTCTCGGCAAGGTCCTGGTAATAGTCAAAGGCGCTCTTGTCTGCCAGGCTGAAGGCCCTGCTCATATTGCCCTGGATCGCATCCTTGTCCGGGGCCAGGGTGAAGAAGAGCTCATGGAAGCGCCGGATATGCTCCCTGGCCTCCACGGGCCTGTTGATCGACGCGTCCTGGGACAGGGCCAGCATCAGCGATTTGCCGTTGTCCAGCACATAGATCTTCTGGCGCTGCTCCTGGGTAAAGCTGTAGGATTTCCAGATAGCAAATCCTGTAGAGAGGAAGCACAGCACGGCAAACACCAGTGCATACAGCCTTATATTCCTGAAACTGTTCTCGATATTCCTTAGTGTCTTGAATTCCATAGTTTATAGGAGTTTATTTGAAGTTATCATTTCAATAGCTGCCCGCTGATATTGCCGGCCGCGCTTCCCGCTCCCGCCCCTGCAATGTTGCCCACCTTCTGGGCCGTCTGGTTCACATTGCGGTTGAAGTTCCCCATCCCTCCTGCCTGGATGACCCATCCGGTCACTGTTGGGATCGTGAAGTAGCCGATGATGCCGATGATCATGAAGATGATATAGACCGTATTGGAGGTATCGGGAATGAAGGCCGGGTCCGAGAGGTTCTCGATGTCCTGCTGCAATATCAGGGACTGGATCCTGGCCAGCATGGAACTGAACAGGTCGGCCACCGGCAGCCAGAGATAGACTGAGATATAACGGGTCAGCCATTGCGTCAGGGTGGACTGGAAACCGTCCCAGATGCTGATGGCAAAGGCGATCGGCCCCAGTATCGAGAGCACTATCAAAAAGAAGGTGCGTATGGTGTCGATGACCAGGGCGGCGGACTGGAACAGGATCTCCAGCAGTTCCCTGAACCCGTCCTTCATGCTTTTTTCCAGCTGGAACATGCCGCGCTCCAGGTACATGCCCGACATGGTGGCCAGGTCCGAGGGCGACCAGCCCAGCTCGTTGAGCTGGCGGTCGAATTCCTCGTCCGAGACCAGGTAGGCGGTCTCGGGATTGCGCAGCATGGCCTCGTATTCCAGGCGGTCCTTCTGCGCCTGCAGCGCATTGAGGTCCAGCACCTGGCCCTCCAGTATCCCGTGAGTGCCGGTTACGATCGGGCTCAGCACGGCATTGATGGTCCCCAGGACCATCGTGGGAAAGAACATGATGCACAGTCCCAGTGCGAAGGGTCGCAGCAGCGGATAGACGTCGATCGGCTCCGCCCTGCCCAGCGCCTGCCATACCTTCAGGGCCATGAAGAAAAGCGCACCTAGCCCGCCAAGCCCCTTGGCCACCACTGCCATCTCCGCAGAGAGCGGCATCATGTCGTCGTACAACGAGCGCAATACCTCGTGCAGGCTGCTGAAATCTGCTTGCAGTACCATCTACCAGTATTTTTGGTCAGGCGTGCCGTAGAGTTCCAGCACGCGCCTGGTATCGTTCTTCTTCTTGGCCCTGATGAAGCTTACCGAGATGTTCTTGTTGGTATAGTAGCGCACCAGGTTGTAGTAGTTCTTGACCTGGCCGTGAACCCTGTCGATCACATCCATGCGCTCTTTGTCGTTGAGCGAAAGGCTCGAGGCATTGACGATCTGCCTCAGGTCGTTCAGTAATCCCGTGCTCTCGTTGAGCAGCCTGGCATAGCCGTTGCCGATGGCGCTGAGCTCGGTGGCGGAAAAATTGGGATCGTTGAGCATCTTCCCGAAATTGCTGACGTACAGCTCGGAGATGTCCCCGACCATCAGCACGGTCTCCTGTACTTTCCTGGCGTCCTTGACAAGGTTGTTCACGGCCTTCAAGGCATCGTAGTATTCCTTTCCCTGGTTGTATACCTTCTGCACTTCCTTGAAATTGTCCAGCATGCTGCTGGCCGTGGCAGAGGTATGGACGATCTCCTGGGCCGTATTGACAATGCCCTGGGCCAGGTTGGTGGGATCGCTGACCACCCATTGTGCGCGGGTCGGGGCAAGGGCAACGCAGGCCCAGGCCCCGATAGTTAGAATGAGGTTTTTCATATCTGTGGTTTTAAAATGTTACGCAATAGTTGCTTCGCGGCGCCTTGCCGCTATCCTTTTTATGGCGAGCTCTACGTTCCCGCCCAGTTCGGCCGCTAAGGCCAGCACCTCCATCTTTTCGGTCTCCTCGGTGGTATAGGCCAGGTATTCCTCGAGGCTGACCTCGGTGGCGTACACCGCGGACTGCGTGCCGCCCAGGCCGATCCACACTTCCTTGTACAGGCGCGAGGGATCATTGTTCATGTTGATGGAGAGCACCTGGGCCTTTTCCTTGTCGGTCAGGCCCAGCATGGCCTGGATGTCGTCGAACTTGTTCATGTACTTGCGCTGGTCCAAAAGGATTTTGCAGTCGGAATTGTTGATGATGCTCTCCTTGACAATCGGCGACTGGATGATGTCGTCCACCTCCTGGGTGACCACGATCGCCTCGCCGAAAAATTTACGGACGGTCTTGAAGAGATACTTTATGTACTCGGCCATACCCTCCTTTGCTATAGCCTTCCAGGCCTCCTCGATGAGGATCAGCTTGCGCACGCCCTTGAGCCTTCGCATCTTGTTGATGAATACCTCCATGATGATGATCGTCACTACTGGGAAGAGTATCTTGTGCTCCTTGATGGCGTCGATCTCAAAGACGATGAAGCGCTTGGTGAGCAGGTCCAGCTGTCTGTCCGAGTTCAGCAGGTAGTCGTATTCACCGCCCCTGTAGTAGGGCTCCAGCACATTGAGGAAATTGGCCAGGTCGAAGTCCTTTTCCCTGACCTTCTTTTCTTGCAGCAGCCTGCTGTAATCACCACCGACGTACTCGTAGAAGCCATTGAAACTGGCGTCACCAGCATCGGTGCGGATCTTCTCGATATAGCCGCTGACCGCATTGGACAGCGCCACCTCCTCGGCCCTGGTGGGCGGCTCGTTGTCGCGCTTCCACAGGGTAAGGATCAGGGTCTTGATGCTCTCGCGCTTCTCGATGTCGTAGACGCCGTCCTCGGTGTAGAAGGGATTGAAGGCGATCGGGTTTTCCTCGGTATAGGTGAAGTATACCCCGTCCTCCCCAATGGTCCTGCTTCGGACCAGCTCGCAGAGCCCCTGGTAGCTGTTACCGGTATCCACCAGCAGCACATGTGACCCTTGTTCGTAATATTGGCGCACCATATGGTTGGTGAAGAAGGACTTGCCCGACCCGGAAGGCCCGAGTATGAACTTGTTGCGGTTGGTGATCACCCCGCGCTTCATCGGAAGGTCGGATATGTCCAGGTGGATCGGGCTGCCGCTCAGCCGGTCGGCCATCTTGATGCCGAACGGCGAGGGCGAGCTGCGATAGTTGGTCTCCTGGGTGAAGAAGCACAGGGCCGGCTCGATGAAGGTGTAGAAGCTCTCCTCGGCCGGAAAGTCGCCCGCGTTCCCGGGCATCCCGGCCCAGTAAAGGGTCGCGGCATCCACAGTGTTGTGCCTTGGCCTGCATTCCATCAGGGAGAGGGCGCTTCCTGTATCGTTGCGGATCTGCTTGAGCTCCGCCGGATCCTCGGACCAGGCCATCACGTTGAAATGCGCCCTGACCGAGGGCCATCCGTAGGAATGGGCCTCATTGAGGTAGCGCTCGATCCATTCCTTGTTGATCTGGTTGCTGCGGCTGTAGCGGCCCAGGGAATGCATGGTCCTGGCCGACTTCTCGAACTGCCTGAGGTTGTCCTCGCTGTTGTCCAGGAAGATGTACTGGTTGTAAATGTGGTTGCAGCCCAGCAGCAGCCCCACCGGGGCGGCGAAGGAAAGCATGCAGTCCGAGCGGTCCGTGGACAGCTTCTCGTAGCGGCTCTGGGCCGAGGCATTTCCCGGCAGTTCATCGGGATCCGAGAGCGTGTGCACGCAGAGCCTCTTGTTTCCTACCCTTACCTCCTCAGGGCCCAGTCCAATATCCTCCAGTATGGCAGTACCGCCCTTGTCCAGGGCCAGGTATTCCTGAAGTATCCCTGTCCTGTCGGCATCTCCCACAATCTCCTCCTCTCCCAGCCGTGCAAGGGTGATGATGCCGGAATCGTTCAGGATCCGCTCGAACTGCGCCACCGCTTCCAGGAACCTCGTATTGGCTTCCCTATCCCTGGCTTCCCTAGGTACCAGCGTGCCCCTGCAGAGCGTCGAGAAGTTGCTTTTCATCCTCATGCGCTCCCTGGTGGTCCTGGTAAGGAACAGGTAGCAGTAATGGTCCAGGAAGGGCCTCTCGTTGAAATGCCTCTGGTAGGACCTTCCCAGGAAGGTCATCCCTTCCCCGGCCAGATCGGGCCTGTAGCCTTCCTTGAGGAACCAGTCCTGCTTGTGCACGATCGTATGGTCCGGCAGGGTCTTTATGGCCTTGTGCCAGGCAGAATGCAGCGCCTCGTATTCCGGGGAGCCTACCGTGAAGAGCTCCGGCAATTGCACGGCAAAGCAGGCCGTGATGTCGGCATCCTTGGAAAGGATGCAGTTGCCTTCCACTGCCAGCAGCGGAAGCCTGGACTCGAGCGTGGCCGCCCTTGAAGTGTTTCTCATGGTTCTTTCCTTTTGGTTGTTATGATGCTTTTTGAGGCGGCCCGCCTGCATATGATATACCGCGGGTGCGTGGCCCTCGCCCGCTTCTTCATCAGGCCGTGCTCGCCGTATTTCCTGTTCATGGCAGCGGTCTGCCAGACCACGAGGACGCCACCGCCCGCACCTACGGCCAGGCACACGTAGGAATTGCATCCTGACAGGTAGAGCACCATGACCAGGATCAGGATGCCCAGCAGCCCTCCGGCGAACAGGAAGAGGTACTGCGCCTTGAGTCCCCTGAATTCCACCGTCCTTCCGATGCCCCTGTTGATCGTATATTTCTTCATGGCTATGGGATTACAGGAAGAAGGAACGAAGTATGGTAGCTGCCACGATTAGGAAGATGCAGGCCCCGAACCAGGAGGCGGCCGTCTTGCTGGTGTCGGGATCACCGCTGCTGAATTTGTTGTACACCTTGACCCCGCCGATAAGCCCCACCACGGCACCTATGGCGTAGATGAGCTGGGTGGCCGGATCAAAATAGGAGGTCACCATCTGGGTGGCCTCGGAAATGCCTGCGGCACCGTCGCCCTGCGCAGATGCCTGGAACGCCGCCAGCAGCATAAGTGCCGCAGCGGTCGTCCTGTCTAAATTTTTTCTCATAAAAAGTCGTCTTTGCCTGCATCGTGCAGAATTATGCGCAAATGTATTGTGGCTAGTATCGGCAGTTCGACGCATTGCAGTCCTTGGAAGCAGTTGGCACCGCTTGGCCAGAAAGGGGAATGGTCGGGCCTGGCAACAGTGCGGACCGCGCATAAAAAAAAGCCAGGCACAAGGCCTGGCTTTCCGATCGCCACTACACGAAATCCCCGATATCGAAATCACGGTGCGCATCATCCTGCAGATCAGCAGGTCCGGGAGCTGTCCTGTCCAGAAGTATGGCAAGCTTCCGTGCAGAGTCTCCCAGAGCGCTCTCGAGCAGCGTCAGGAGATCGGTCCCATCAATTTTTTGAACCGTAGCTTTCACATGCGATAGGGATGCCTCCGGATCCTGTCCGGAAATCGCGGTCCCCGCAGCGCTCAGTTCCTCAAAGGTAACCCCCATGGCAAAACCGTCTCCGACGCCCCCGAGCCCGTATCCCATCAATTCCTCTTCCTCCTCTTCAAGATCGGGCAGCACGCCCCTTGCCACTTCAGGTGATTCGTATGTATCTATGGGATCGCTGTTGTGGCTTTCTGTTGTAAAATTATCAATGGCATGGCCTTGACCGCCATCCTGTCCGCGGCTGTCCTGTATTTGCACCGGCTGTCCTTCAGACCGTGGCTTTCCCATCACATCAGGATAGTCCTGTCTTTCCTTTTCCTCTTCGCTGTTGTCCCTTTCCTTGCGGAACCTGTCCTGCAGCAGCAGGGCGATAACCCCCAGCAAGGCAAGCAGGATCAAATATTCCACCTTCATAATATTGGCTTGTATTTGTCATTGAAGCTCTCGATGATCTGCTGGCCAAACTCCCTGAAATGCAGTGCCAGTACATTGTCAAGGTAGGCATAGATCGATATCTTGTCTTCGCCGATCACCTGTACGATACGCGTGAGCCTTTCGTGGAATTCGGGCCTTATGTAGACCGACTTGCCGCTGCGTGCATTGGATGCAGCATCCGAGAAGAACAGCTCCAGGTAGTCGCCCCTGCCCTGTACAGGAGCAGGGGGCTCTGGTGCCGCTTCCCTTTTCCTGCCTCCGGCACTGGAGGGACGCGGATCCGCGGGACGGTCTCCGGCCATCATCTGCATCAGCTCCCTTTCATCGATCATCCCCTTTTCCTTGTTGCTGTCGGTACTCATAGTCCCGTTATTTTCAGGAATTCCTCCATAAACTCCGTAAGGTGGCACTCCCTGGCCAGCTTCTCATCGGCCGGAAGCAGCGTGGAGCGGAACACGCTCCTGCCCACGGCCATGCCCTCCTTGCGGAAGCGCTTGCTGTCGGTAATAAAGGTGTTCATCAGCCGGAGACCCATTCCCGAAATTATCCCTTCGTAGGTATCATAAAGCCCAGACTTTTCGCGGCCATCGACCTGGTTCCAGAACAGGCTTATGCTCTTCAGCGTGCCCCTTCCCTCCTTGATGAGAATTTTGTGGAGCACCTCGGTAAAGCTCAGGGTGCTTTCCAGTACGAACCTGTCCGCGGTGATGGGTGAAAAGATGTGGTCCACCCCCGCCAACAGGGTAATGACACCAAAACTGTTGACCGTGCCGGGAAGGTCCACCAGTACCACGTCCAATGGCTCTCCGTATCCCGCCAGATAGCTGTCAGCCGTTTCCTGGAAAGAATCCGCCATGCACTGCACAACCGGATAGGCCTTCTTGCCAATTGTGGTAAACTGCTGGTGGGCCAGCCTTTTCAGGTGCTGGTTCTCCATTACCTGTTTCAGGTCGCGCTCCCGGAGCTGCACCAGGCTGTATTGGGGGAAGTCGCAGTCAAAAACCGCAACGTTGTAGCCCATCCTGTAATGCAGCAGGCTCGCCACCAGGGTGGTGAACGTGCTCTTGCCCACGCCACCCTTCTGGGTGGAAAAGGCGACAAATTGTGTTTTTCTCTCGGTATCCATAATTATAAAGTTTTACGTAGTTGCAGATTGTGTTGCAGACATACGCCTTCCCATACAGCGGCAGGGACTGCAGTACCGCACTGGCCATGTATAGCCTTCCTTACGTACTGCACGTAGTCCGCAGCGCATTACGGCGACAGCTGCATGCGTAGTGCCAATCGTACGTACGGGCGTAGCTACGCCGCTGCATGCTTGACTGTGCCCCTGACCAGGTGATGCCTAATTCAGGGACAAAGGAAGGCGGATACCTACACACAGCGCTGGGGAGGTCCCTTTTTGGAACCCGATGGCACCCTTTGGCCTGGAGGCACCTGATCCGATGGCCATCACCCCGCTCTAACTTTGCATGGAAAAAATCAAGGGAATGGACAAAGCTGCCGGACAGCTTTACCCCGTTTGCCCCAATCCGTCCCGCAGGGCGGATTTTCTGTTCGGCAGAACAGAGCAAGTTGTGTTTTCAGGCACTCCAAACTCCGTTGGTGCCGGAAAACGACTTGCCCTTGCAGGGGGCCGAAAAACGCCCTCCAGAGTCGGGGTTTTTAAAAAAGGAATGGTATGGAAAATAAGAAATCGCCTAAGGGCGGACGCAGGCCAAAGCTGCACCCCCGTACGCACCGCTACGTGTTCCGTCTCGACGACACGGACAATGAAAGGTTCCTCAGGGGCTTTGAGGCCTCGGGCCTGGATAGCCGGGCACGCTACATCACCCACATACTGTTCTCAAGGGAGATCAGGACCGTGAGGATCGATGCCGAGGCCAATGACTTCCATGTACGGCTCACCTCGCTCTTTGGCCAGTTCCGCGCCGTCGGTACCAACTACAACCAGGTCGTGAAGATACTCTACAGGAACTTCTCGCAGAAGAAGGCGGCTGCCTACCTCTACAAGCTGGAGCAGCAGACCGCGCAATTGGCCCGGTGCTGCACCGAGGTGATCGCACTCACGGAATCCTTCAAAAAGGAATACCTGGAAAAGCGCAATGAACCATGATTGCCAAGATCGGGCATGGCACCAGCATTGCCGGGGCGCTCAAGTACAACATGGACAAGGTCGCCAGGGAAAACGGCACCATCCTGTGCCTGCACAGGATGGCCGAGAATCCCACAGGGAAGTACAGCCTGGGCGAGCTGCGCTCCGCCTTTGACCCCTACCTGTCCGCCAACAGGCGCACCGAGAATCCTGCCGTGCACATATCGCTGAATCCCGATCCCAAAGACGGGGTGAGCGACGGGCTCTATGTCCGGCTTGCCGAGGCCTACATGCAGGAAATGGGCTATGGATCCCAGCCCTATGCAGTATTCAAGCATACCGATACCGAACGCACCCACATACACATCGTATCGACCTGCGTGGCCCGCGATGGCACCAAGATCTCCGATTCCTATGAAAAGCGGAGGTCCATGAAAGCCTGCAGGAAGCTCGAAGCCCTGTACGGTCTCAGTCCAACCCTTGAACGGAGCACTGCCGAGACTCTTCCCGGCCTCGAGCCCGTCCATTACGGCAGGGGAAATGTCAAGGCGCAGATTGCAGCGGTGGTGCGGCATCTGCCCCGCCACTACCGCTTTCAGGGCATCGGGACCTACAACGCACTGCTCTCGCTGTTCAACGTCAGGGCCGAGATCGTCAACAGCGAGAGCTACGGGCGGCCGCGCCAGGGACTGACCTATTTCGCGCTCGAGGATGGCATCAGGACCGGCATCCCCTTCAAGGCCTCGCTTTTTGGTAGGGAAGCGGGGATAGCCCGCCTGCAGGAACACTTTGCCCGTTCCAAGGAGACCATGGCAGATCCTTCAATACGCAAAGGCCTAAAGGAGCTGATATTGCCGCTGATGCATGCCAACCCTCAGCGGGTAGCTTTCTGCAGGGCGACGGCCAACGAAGGCATCAGTACCGTGGTGCTGGATAACGACCAAGGACGCACCTACGGGATCACCTTTGTGGACCACAACACCAGGACGGTATGGAACGGCTCGCAGCTGGGCAGGGAACTCTCAGCAAATGCCTTCCATGCGTTGTGGCACGAGCGCACGTCAGAGGAAGCACCAGTTCGGCAGGAGCTATCAGAGGACACGCAGAGGATCAATGCAGATGGCATCAGGTACGATGGGCCGTTGGATGCATTAGCGGCCGCAGGTCTGATCTTTTCGGGACTGCTGCCGGGAACTCAGCCGGAGGATTACGAGGAGATTGCTTTTGGCAGAAGGATGAAAAGAAAGAAGAAAAAAGGAAAGTAACCCATTAACGATAATGATATGCAGGGAGAAGACGATCTGAGGGGACTGGCCAAGATCATGGCTTTTATGAGGGCAGTGAGCCTGTTGCTACTGCTCATGCATTTTTACTGGTACTGCTACGGGCTCTTTGACCGTATGGGATGGACGCACGATATTGCCGGCCAGGTGCTGGTGAATTTCAACCGGACCGCAGGGCTGTTTTCCCATCCGCTGTATACCAAGCTGTTTTCCCTGCTGCTTCTGGCGCTCAGCTGCCTGGGTACAAGGGGCGTGAAGGACGAAAAGATGACCTGGCCCCGCATCCATGGCGTCTTGTTTTCAGGCCTGCTGCTTTTTGTGGGCGGGACCTACTTTGCCGAAGGACATTCGGCGGATCTTGCGCCCTACTACATCCTTGCCAGCGCCTGTGGCTACCTGGCCCTGATGGTGGCCGGGATATGGACAACGCGCCTCCTGAAGGGCAACCTGATGCAGGACGTGTTCAACAACGAGAACGAGAGCTTTCAGCAGGAAACTGAACTGATGCAGAACGAGTACTCGGTCAACCTCCCCACCCGCTTCTACTACAGGGGCAGGTGGAACAGGGGCTGGATCAATGTCGTGAATCCCTTCAGGGCCACGATCGTGCTGGGAACTCCCGGATCGGGAAAGTCCTACGCGATTGTCAACAACTACATCAGGCAGCACATCGAGAAGGGATTTTCCATGTACATCTACGATTTTAAGTTTGACGACCTCTCCACCATCGCCTACAACCACCTGCTCAGGCACACCGACAAGTATCCCGTGCCACCGAAATTCTATGTCATCAATTTTGACAACCCGGCGCGCAGCCACCGCTGCAATCCCATCAATCCGGCCTTCATGACCGACATCTCCGACGCCTACGAATCGGCCTACACCATCATGCTGAACCTGAACCGCAGCTGGATCCAGAAGCAGGGGGATTTCTTCGTCGAATCGCCCATCATACTGCTGGCGGCCATCATATGGTTCCTGAAGCTCTACCAGGGCGGGCGCTACTGCACCTTTCCGCATGCCATAGAACTGCTCAACAAGCGCTATGCCGACGTCTTCACCATACTAACCTCCTATCCCGACCTGGAGAACTATCTCTCCCCGTTCATGGATGCCTGGCAGGGCGGCGCGCAGGACCAGCTGCAGGGCCAGATCGCCTCGGCCAAGATACCGCTCTCCAGGATGATTTCCCCGCAGCTGTACTGGGTGATGACCGGGGACGACTTCTCACTGGACATCAACAATCCGAAAGAGCCCAAAATCCTCTGCGTGGGCAACAATCCCGACCGCCAGAACATCTACTCGGCGGCGCTCGGCCTCTATAATTCCAGGATCGTGAAGCTCATCAACAAGAAGGGCCAGCTCAAGAGTTCCGTGATCATCGACGAGCTGCCCACGATCTACTTCCGGGGGCTGGACAACCTGATCGCCACGGCAAGGAGCAACAAGGTGGCCGTCTGCCTGGGCTTCCAGGACTATTCGCAGCTGACAAGGGACTACGGCGACAAGGAAAGCAAGGTGATCCAGAATACCGTGGGCAACATCTTCAGCGGGCAGGTGGTCGGCGAGACCGCCAAGAGCCTGTCTGAGCGCTTCGGCAAGGTGCTCCAGCGCCGCCAGAGCATTTCCATCAACCGCAACGACAGGTCCACCTCGATTTCCACACAGCTGGACAGCCTGATACCGGCTTCCAAGATCGCTACCCTCACCCAGGGCTTCTTCGTGGGGGCGGTATCCGACAATTTCGACGAGCGCATCGAGCAGAAGATCTTCCATTCGGAAATTGTTGTCGACAATGAAAGGGTGGCCAGGGAGGCGGCAGGCTATAAAAAGATCCCCGAGATCCTTTCCTTTACCGACAGCCAGGGAAAGGATACAATGGACAGCCAGATCACTGCCAACTACCGGAAGGTCAAGTCCGATATCGAGGGCATCATCACAAGCGAGCTGCAAAGGATACAGGAGGACCCGGACCTGCAGCACCTGGCCCGCAAGGACTGATGCCTGAAAAGGTCAATTATTCGCATAATTAGGTTAATAATGGCCATCCTGTATAGACTAACTTCGTGGTATTTTAATTGAACCATGCACTACGAGAATTCATTTGTATCCTACAGCATCGAAGGCGGCGTGCTTCATATGGTATGCCGCTCGGGCGTCCGCATCACTCTAGCCGATGCGCGCAGCATCGTTGCGGACCGGCTTATGGTGCAGGGTGAAAGGCCGCTTCCCGCCCTATGCGAACTTACCGGAATCCTCGATGCCGATTCCGATGCGCTCGAGTTCTTTGCAAGGGAAGGCATGGTGCTGATCAGTGCCATCGCTTTCATTACACATGAAAAAAGGCATCTGGAATATCTGGTTAAATATTTCCTGAAGAGAAGCCTTCCGGCCATACCTTCGGCAGTCTTTAGCCATCTGCACCAGGGACTGGAGTTCCTGAAACATCGTACTTAACCTGCAAGGCCATGCATCAAGAAAAAAACATCAGAAGGCTTCACGCTGCATGCCAGATGCTCCTGGAACTGGCGGCAGGAAATTACAGCTTCCGCGCGGACAGGTCCCAGGAGGACGATTTGCTGGAAGTACTCCTTACCCTGCTGAACCTGATGGCAGAGCACGGCAAGGATGCCCTGTTGCATAAAGGATACGTCAACCCCCATAAAACCTACAGCTATATAATCCAGGAAGCCCTCCTGCTGGACCGGCAGGGAAACATCACTGGGCATACTGCTGCCCTTCCTGCCCTGCTAGTCCGCAACGACCTTGTTGGCCTGCCCGTTGAGAAGCTCATTGAGACGCGTGACCTATCCCGCTGGGAACAGGCCTTTGCGGAGCTTACTGCCGGGCATCTTGACCATTTGCTTATTCCCATCGAATTTTCTATTCCCCTAGACCTTGTCTTCACCCCGCTCTGCGCGGTATCCCGTTTGGCACCATCGGATAATTTGCTGATTGGCTTTATCGTACCGGAACCGCCAGCTGCAGAAAGTCCTGGGCAGGAGTCCGTAGCTATTGCTGCAAGGGGCACCGAGAGCGATGATGCCGAGCTCATGCAAAAGGTATACGACTTTGTGCTTACCCACCAGGAAGGACCCTTTCCCAAAATAAGAGCCCTGGCCAGGATGTTCTCCACCAACGAGTTCAAGCTCAAGAGCGGCTTCCAGCATTATTTCAGGACCTCGATCTACCAGCTCTACAACGAGCAGCGACTCAAGAAAGCTTTCCTGCTGATCCGTTACAGCAAGAAGGCCCTCAAGGATATTGCCTATACCGTAGGTTTCACCACCTACAGCAACTTTGCTCGCGCCTTCAAGATCAAGTTTGGCTGCGGTCCGGGAGAGATCCCAAGACGCAGGTTCGGCCAATGACTACCTTTTTAGGTCACCACATTCCCGATTTAGTATTTGCTGGCTTTTGATGTTTTGGAACTTTACAATGCAAAACAACCCAAACCCGCCTTATGAGACCAGCTGCAAAGAGAATATTTATCGAGATCGTCTGTTACCTGTATATACTCCTTTTCGTCTATGCGGCGGTAAGCAAGCTGCTGGATTTTGAGAATTTTGAAGTGCAGATCGGGCAGTCTCCGTTGCTTAGTTCCTTTGCGCAGCCACTGGCCTTGTCCATAATTGCAATTGAATTTTTAATTGTGCTGATATTACTGCATCCAGCTTACAAATTGCCGGGCCTTTACCTGGCCACCTCCATTATGGCAATGTTCTCTTTGTACATCTACTGGATCCTGAACCACAGCACCTTTATTCCCTGCTCCTGCGGCGGAGTCCTGGAAAAAATGAACTGGGATGAACATCTCTTCTTCAATCTGGCCTTCCTGTTTGCCGGGATAGCGGCAATAATACTTTTCCCTTCGACAATGGCCGCAAAAAGAAAATTCTTCCTGCTAGTGTTCACACTATTGCTTTCAGCCCTGTTTATGGCAGCTCTTATCTACAAGGCAAGCCAGATAACGCACTATAACAATAAATTTATCAGGATACTTTCTGCCACTACTGCCCGGAAAGTGGGCAAGATGGATCTTGGGCTCTCCTCCTATTACATCGCGGGTTATGATGGCAAGGATCTCTATCTTGGCAATAATACCTCCCAGCTGCTATTGACAGCAATAAACAGTAATCTGACGACAAAGTCCATCATACAGCTGAAACTGCCTGATACGACACTGCCCTATCGTGCGGTGTCCCTGAAGGTAACATCTTCCCATATCTATGCCTACGATGGGATGGTTCCGGCTGTCTTTAGGAGCGGAATCAGTGGGCAGGGCATGAAGCGCCTTAATGCCGGAGATCGATTCTTTTCCCTTGCACAACCGGTCGCTTCCAACCGCATGGTATTGCGCACGCAGGCCGCAGTAACCGGCGAAAGCACCATGGGCTTACTCAATACCAGCGAAGTTTCCAGGACCAGCCTTTTCCCCTCCTTACTGGAGAAACAGTCTGACGGTCTTTTCGACACCGATGGGACTTTGCTGTACAGTAAAGAGAGGGACAAGATCGTATATATCTATGCTTACAGGAATCAATACGTGATTGCGGATGCCCGCCTGCAGGCCATACGCCGCGGAACAACCATCGACACGATCTCCAAGCCCGATCTTGCAGTTGCCCACCTCAAATCCCGTGGAGAGAAAAAACTGGAGAAAGCTCCCCTTGTTGTCAACAGGACTGCTGCCATAAGTGGCAACCTGCTATTTGTCAGCAGCGGTATTCCTGGCAGATATGAAAGCAGCGCCATGTGGAAAAGGGCCAGCATAATTGACGTATACGACTTTGAAGACCAGAAGTATCTGACAAGTTTCTATATCGATGATCAGGATGGAAAAAGGATGAGAAATTTTACGGTGGAGTCCGGCCAGCTGTATGCCTTGATTGGCAGCCACATTGTGCACTACAGGCTGGGGACTGCGGTAACAAAATATTACAAGCCTTCATCGGAAGGCGAAAGACCTATTGGCCAATAGCGGGCGTATGGCTGAAAACCCGTAAAAAGAGTAGGCCCAATTTAATCAATTTTAATTATGAAAACTTCATTTATGAAAATCGTTTTACCGGCGCTTATCCTGATGACAGGCGTGTTAAGTGCATTCGGTACAAGTGCAAATGCAGACACTGCAGAACAGGCTTCCGTGTGGGGCTATCGCAAAATCGTCGGTTCGCCACAGCCTTGTGAGCGCATCAAGATGTGCGACCAGGTGCCAAACTTCGTCTGCAAATCAACTGCAGGAGAAAATCTCTACCAGCTGATCGCTCCGAACAATTGTCCTACCCTGCTCTTCCACAGTGTAAACAATTAAAGATAGGCCGCCAAGAGGGCGGCCTTTTTTTATGGCATAAGATATTTGTCAAACCATGCCTCGAAACGGCTGGTCAGGTCTTTCTGTTTCTCCCTGTCCAGTATGACGTGCTCCTCGCCGGGATACACCAGCAGGGTGTGTTCCTTTCCCATCCTGCGCAGTGCCAGATAGAATTCAACGCTTTGCATGTAATTCACATGGCGGTCATTCTCCCCTGTCCATGACAATAACGGAGTGGATACCCTGTCCGCTTTCAGTATGGGCGAATTGTCAAGGTAGTGGCTTAATCCTTCAAAGAGTGACTTTTCCATGCGCTGCTGCTGGTGTTCAAAACGCCAGAAATCAGGCCTTCCGTGGTTCCCCCCGACATAGAGATAGCTGCTCACAAGGTCCGTCAGGGCAGCTCCCGATAAGGCGGCCTTGAAACGCCCTGTCTGTGTTATGATATAATCCGTTTCATAACCCCCGAAGGAATGCCCCGTAAGGCCAAGACGTTTGGGATCAACCGGATAATCCTTGATGACCGAATCAACTGCAGCCAGGACACAATCCGTGGCCGAGTCCCCCATCTCCCTCATGCGGTAGGCAATGTCAGGCAGCAGGATAAAATATCCCTTGGCTGAGAGGTTGGCGGGATTGAATCCCGTCATGTTATAGGCCGAAGGATTCACATAGGCGTTGAGAAGATAGCTCTGCTTCTCATAGATGCTGACGATCATCGGATAGTTCTTGTCTTTTTGAAAGTCAGCAGGAAATATGAGCACGCCTGTGAGCTTCTTGCCGCCAACCTGGTAATGGACAATTTCGGACCTGCCCCAGTGGTACTCGTGCTGCTGTTTATTGCTCTGGTAGACAAGGGATGCCTTGCGTCCCGGTTTCACGCTGAGCAGCTGCGGTGGCAGGTCGTACCTCTGGGCCGCGAAAGTAAATACATCGGCGCCAGAGGCCTTTACCAGGCTTTCCAGCTGCTGGTCTGCCTTGTACAGCAGCTGCATCTGTCCTATTCCGGTCCTTGAGTAATACCCTTCAAATTTTCCGGTCCGGCTTGCGGCTATAAATACCAAGGGTGCACCGGTATCGTAAACGCCCAGCAGGTTTTCATAGCCGTGCATCCTGCGACTGTGTCCGGGTTCCGTTTCCGCCAGCCTGTAGGTGGTATGGTCTGCCCTTCCACCGGTCAATTTCCTGGCCTTGCTTCCATCGGGAAAGAGTTCCCAACAATCATACTGGTCGTATACTATGAGGCTCGCACCGCCTGCTGCAAAGCCGGCCGCGCCATACATCGGCCTTTTGCCCGCGCGGTCATACTGCCTGTTGTCAAATTCGACATTGAGTGCCTGCGTCAGGTTGCGGTGCAGCTGCCGCCGTATGTCATAGGCCCACCAGTGGTAGTCCTTTGCATAATAGAGGTAGTCGCCGTGCGGATCAAGATAAAATCCCGAGCTGTTGCCTTCCTGATTGCTGATAATCTTGGTCCTGGCTG
The DNA here is from genome assembly GCF_025947265.1 of Flavobacterium sp. N2550. Taxonomy (NCBI): domain Bacteria; kingdom Pseudomonadati; phylum Bacteroidota; class Flavobacteriia; order Flavobacteriales; family Flavobacteriaceae; genus Flavobacterium; species Flavobacterium sp. N2550. The sequence continues at coordinate 3,035,780 of NZ_CP110007.1, forward strand.
CTGTAGCAAGATCCATAAGGTACATGTCGTACGGCCCGTCATAGTCGGTCTGTGGCTCATACTGCATCGGGTCCCACAGCAGCGCATGGCTGCCGCTAGCAGAACCGCTGGCTAGAGGATATTGGCGGTCGCTAAGCATTAATACCTTATCACTCTCTACCTGCCACAGCCCGAATTTGTGCTGCAGGTATACATCGCCGTACATCTGCTTTCGGGGATAGAGCTGCTTGTCGTCTGCCCTCCATACCTGGACAAGCGATTCCGGCGCCGTCGATGGCGGCTCGGAAACAGCGAAAAAGACCCTCTTCCCATCGTTCGAGACCACGGTGAAATCGAAGTCGCCCAGCAGCTTCATGCCCTCCGGAATACCTTTCCCTCCCATTGCGCCGCATTCCTTCAATATCTTCTTTTCGCTGTCAAACAGGTATATCCTGCCTGAACCATTGTCTTCCCTGATAAATGATACGAAGTCGCCTCCCCATGCCAGGCCCGAAAATGGCTTGTCGGCAGTCATAGCAGGTGTTACATTTCCTTGCGTCCCGTCAATTACTGCAACGGCGTGGCCGTTGCCTCTTCTGTAAGCGACCGCCACCTTTGACTGGTCGCTGTTCCATTTCCATGAAGTGATACCCTCTAAGGTCATCTGAACCGCTCCCTCTGGAGAGAATACCTGTAGAGTATGGCCGGAATCCTTGTATTTTGAAAACGTGAAAAGCTGCCCGCTGCGGCGGTTGAAATCGAAGAACTGGCAATCGGGATGCTTCCTTGTCTGCCCTGATTTTAGGTGTATCACTACTAGTGTGTCACCCTTTATGCCTGCGAAGTACTCCTCTTTGTAAAACCTGCCCTCATTTCCGGCGCTTATCACAAATTGCTTTCCCGATTGGATGTTTCTGGCAAAGAGCGTATCTCCTGAGGGATTTTTCACCCGATAGCTTGCCCAATTGCCTTTTGCCGATAAGTTGTCGGAAATGAGGAAGCTCCACCTCTTGTAATCGGGCTGCCTGAGTTCTTTTTTAACCTGCCCTACCGCCTTGCCTGCTGGCAGCAGCAAAGCGATAAGCAGATAGAAGGCGATGCTGCAAAGTCCCGCACGCTTCCTGTATTTTTTAGTATCCATCATTCTGGGGTGCTAGTTTGGGATTGAGTATGATTTCGCGTTCCGGCAGTGGCAGGAGCCTGTCGGTGGAGCTCCAGCCTGGCTTGCCTGGACCAAGGACAGCATCGAGCCATCCAAGGCGTTTCAGGTCAAAGAAGCGATGCCCGAATTCGCAGGCCAGTTCGATCCTGCGCTCCCGCATTATGGCAGTAAGCAGTTCATCCTGTGAAGCTGCCGCGATTATGGGAAGGCCTGCCCTTAAGCGGATACGGTTAACATCTTCCAGGGCCGCATCGGAATTGCCCAGCCTCATTTGTGCTTCTGCCCTGATCAGGTAGAGTTCCGGCAGGGCAATGATGATCGAATACTCGACAGAAGTCCCTGTATTTTCGGCCTGCTTGTACTTATAGATATGCGACCACGATTCAGCTCCCGATATCACCACCTTGGTCCAGTTGGCTTTTCGCAGGTCATCCTGCTCGAAGCTTGCCATAAAATCAGAAGAAAGGGCAGACAGTGGCGGCGGCCCGGACTGGAAGCTGAACGTGGTCGCTTCCAGCGTGTTGTTGCCTTGCATGCCAGGAGCAAACTGCCAGATCGTTGACGGGGCTTCCTTCAGGTACGCCTGCTCCAGGTCCGTTATCCATGTATAGGTTCCCGTCTGGGCGATAACTTCGCTGGCCGCAGCAGTTGCGCCTGCCCAGTCTCCCTGATATAGCCTGATCCGTGACAGGAAGGCAAGGGCAGCAAATTGGTTGGGACGGGTCCGATCGATAGCGGCATATCCCACGGGCAGCAGCGCTGCGGCATCGGCCATGTCCCCTGCCGCCTTGTCAAGTACCGTGTCATAGCTCGACCGTGACACTGCCCTGTTGGACTGGTAATCCGTAGTTGATATATAAGGCACGTCACCAAACAGGCAGGCCAGGTAGAAATGCAGAAGCCCCCTGACCAGAAGGGCTTCGCCGGTGAGGTGATTCTTCTTTTCAGTGCTGATGGTTGTCGATCGGGAAAGGCCATCGATAATGGCATTGGCACCATAGATCTGCGTATAGCTGCTGTTCCACAGTTCCTGTATCTCAGTTCCGGCCGGCTGCAGGGCATTCTGCGCAAAGCTGAAGGAGAGGCTTCCGGGGCCGCCGTGGAACTCCAGCTCGTCGGCATACAGGCCCAGCTGGTGGGAAGTGCCCGTAAGGGTACCCGACAGTACGCCGCTTTCGCGCATCTTGGTATAGATTTCAGTCATTGCCGCGGCGGCGGTCGCCTCATTTTCGAATACGGCCGGGGCAGTCAGCTGGCTGTTGGGAAGATCTACCTCCGTAAACTCATCGCAGGAGATAAGAAGTACCGTCAGCAGAATGTAAATTAGCTTTTTCATAGTAGTTGCATTAAAATGATATTTGAATTGAACTGCTGTAGACCCTCAGCGGCGGAATGAAGCCCGAGATCCTGAATTCGGGATCTGCACCCTTGTGGTTGGTAAGGGTCAGCAGGTTCTGCCCCTGCAGGCTCAGCTTGCAGCGGAATCCCTTGGTCCACTCCTTAGGAAGGTCGAAAGTGAGGGAAACGTTTTTCAGGCGGACGTAGGAGGCGTCAGAGATGACGGCATCGCTCTGCGAATACAGCGTCTGTGCCTGAAAAGCCTGTGCATCCGCCCCGGAGCTGAACCGCTGTACGCCGCTGCTGTCTCCCGGCGCCTGCCAATTCCCTGCCAGGCTCGCCGGCTGGTTGGACATGGTCCCCGGCAGCAGGCCGCCGAAGCGTTCGTTGAAGTTCTGTTGTTTTACGAACTGGAATAGGAAGTCCAGTGATAGCGGCCCATAGGTCAGGGTATTGCGGATACCGCCAAAAAACTCGGGATTGAGGTCCTTGGTATATACCTTGTCATTGATTGCATCGATCGTCCCGTCTGAATTGGCATCCTGGAACTGGTACAGGCCCGTCTGCGGGTCGACTCCTGTAGCATGGTATACCCTTACGATATTGAGCGGCGCGCCAATGACGAACTGGTTCTCGTATGTCGAGCCTTTCAGCCCGGGAAAAGAGCGCAGTTCATTGCGGGCCCTGCTGAAATTGATGTCGGTGGACCAGGTAAGCTTCTCCCCGATGATATTCTTGGTACTGATGGTGATCTCCAGGCCGGTGTTCTGTACCACGGCATCAAGGTTGGACTGAATCGACGGGAATCCCGTAGTACCCGGCAGCGGTATGCCTACCAGCTGGCTCGAGGAACGGTTGCGGTACCAGGCAAGGGTTGCATAGATCCTGTCCTTCAGGAAGCCCAGCTCAAGTGCGGCCTCAAATTTTGTATTGGTCTCCCAGCCGAAGGCCGGATTGTACAGCCTGCTGGGTTGCAGTCCGGCAACACCGTCATATGGCATCCCGGTCAGGCTGTACGTATCGAGATATTGATAGTCGCCGATCTGGTCGCTGCCGCTGGTCCCGTAGCTGGACCTGATCTTGGCAAAGCTGATCCACGGCATGCCGTCCCTGATGAAGTCCTCCCCGCTGGCAATCCATGCCGCACCGACAGCGCCGAAGGTGGCGAATCGGTTATCGGGGCCGAAGCGGCTCGACCCGTCCCTCCTTCCTGTAAGGTTTAGGAGGTAGCGCCTGTCCCAGTTCAGGTTGGCACGTCCGAAGAAGGCCTGGTAGCGGTACTGGGTCTCGGTGCTTTCCAGTACGGAGAAGAGGCTTGCAGATGCAGGATTGTCGATGAGCTGGTTGCTCACAAAACCGTAGCCCATATGCGTAAGCAGGTTATTCTTCTGTTCCTGGAAGGTGGCTCCCGCAAGCAGTTCAAGCTTTGCGGGGCCGAATTCGGCAGCGTAACGCAGCTGCGGCTCTGCGATCCATGAACTTCGCGATGTGGTGGATGCCATTGCCAGTGAAGACTCGCTTCCCAGCCCGTAGGCCGGATTGTACATGGTCGAGGGCGAAGTGACCAGCTCCCTGTGCCTTATGTCGGTATAGCCGAGCGCGGCCTTGGCCTGCAGTCCCTCGGCGATGTCGTAGGACAGGCTGGTGTTGGCCATGAGATCCTTGGTGCTGCTGATGAATTTGCCTTCCAGATTGCGAAGCGGGTTCTCAAAGGTGCCGTTCTCCCAATTGAGCGACCCGTCGCTTCCGTACAGCGCGGGTGCATTGGGAGCGAGCATCATGGCCTCCCTGAGCAGGTCCGCTGAAGGGAGGTCGTTGTCCTGCACGGTATAATTTGCCGAGAAGCTCATACGGAACCTGCTGTCCGTGCTGCGGTGGTTGATCCCGGAATGCAGGTTCCCCTTGCTGTATCTGAAATCACCGGGAAACACCGTGGTCTCCCTGTTATAATTCCCATTCAGGACAAACTGTGTCGTCTCGCTCCCCCCGGATAATGAAGCCTGCAAGGCATTGAAGCTCGCGGTCCTTCCCGCAAGCTCCTCCTGCCAGTCCGTGTATCGGTCCTGGCTCCATGTCCCGTTCACATCGTAGGCGTTGGCAGGATATTCCGTAATCCCGTCATTTGCATAGGCCTGCCTTCGCATCTGCAGGTACTGGCGGGTGTCCATCAGATCGCTGAATTTGGGGATGGACGAGAGTCCGCCCGTAACTGTTGCCGTAAAGGTGGTCTTGCCTGCCCTGCCCTTCTTTGTCGTTACAAGCACTACGCCATTGGCGCCCCTCGAGCCATAGATCGCCGTGGCATCCGCATCCTTGAGTACCTCGATACTTTCGATATCCCCGGGATTGATGCTGTTCAGCGGGCTGGTCGCGCCGGGCTTTGGCCCCATGGTATAGTTGCTTCCGATGGGGTCGCTGGCATAAGGAACGCCGTCAATGATGAAGAGCGGGCTGTTGCCGTCATTGCGAAGGCTGTTCAGCCCGCGTATCTTGATGTCAAATCCCCCTCCGGGCATGCCAGTGGTCTGCGTAATGTTAACTCCAGCCATCCTTCCTTGCAGGGTAGCAAGGGCATTGGTTACGGGCTGGGTTTCGATTTCCTTTGCAGTTACCCTTGCAATGCTGCCGGTACGCTCCTTGTCTTTCACTGAATAGTATCCTGCATTGATCACCACTTCCTCCAGCTGCTTTGAGTCTTCTGAAAGCGTTATGTTCAATACGCTTGAGGTGATTGTAATTTCCTGTGTGGTGTAACCCATAAAGGAAAAGGTGAGCACCTCTCCTATTTTGGCGTCGATGCTGTACCTGCCCTGTTCATCTGTTATGGTACCTTTACTGGAACCTTTTACCGTGATATTGACTCCTGGCAGCGGTCCCTGTTTGTCGGCAACTGTCCCGCTTATAGCAGATTGGAATAGCAAGGACGCAGACTCGGGCCTGAGATAGTTGGCATGCATGTGGCTGCACCAAAGCAATAGCCCTAAAATAAAGGCATGATAGCCCTTATTCAATGAAATTATTTTCATAATTTTGAATTGTTAAATGAAACGTCAGTTAGTTTAATCATGCCTTCTGCTGGCTCCGCCAAGAAACAGCAGTGGGCTTTTTTTGTGTCTGTTTAGTTTGTCATTCGCATACTGGTTTTATTGGTTAATGGTTAGCTAGTTAAGGGTTATTGCCATTATCTTCCGCACAGGATGCCCGGCCCTTTCCCCATAACTAACTCGGAGGTGGGTGCCGTGAAGCCGGGCTGGTTAACTAAAAACTAATTCATGCGCAATACCGGATCTAGAGTCACTACAACGATTGCGAAACTTGGCAAAAAAAAGGAGAAGTCGCTTAGAATAAAAGCTGTATGAGTTTTGGTGCTTCCTTAAAAAGGAGGCGTGGGTTTAAACTCAGCTTATTGCCATTGAGGTACTGGTATACCGTGCAACAATAAGTGAGCCCACGCCGTATGGCGTGAGCATTTACACTTATCTCCCCGTTGCAAAAATTACCAGTTTTCAATGGCGGGATTCAAAGCGAATGCTTCATATAAATTTTTGAAGTATCGCAAAAATACAATCCTTATGGATTTAAGACAAATATAATTAAAATTTAATACCGTTCGCTATCGCGAACGATTTTTTTGAAGTAATAAGTTTATTTTGTTGTAAACAATCAAAAATTGAGTAATAAAAGGAACAAATCTATCACACCCCACGATATGCTTATTTTCAAGCATATGTGCAATTTTATTGCTGAAAAATGGATAAATGGTAGACTTGACTCTAATGGCAAATCAGTAAGCAAAGCTAAGTATGCTGATGAATGTGATTTAGCTAAAAGCACAATTACCAAAATCGCAAGTTCAGAAGGATATAATTTACCGTTCCTTACGATAGTAAAGATTTGTAAAAAAGAAGAGTTTCCGTTATCTCAGTTTTTTTCGGAATTTGAAAAAAAATATAAGATGAAGTATTAGTTATATAAAGATGCGAAAGCATCTTTATTTGTAATCGAGTTATTATAAATATATAATTTTACTGGTATTAATCTTATGATATTTACAACGTTGTACAACTACCTTAGGTAGTTAATAAGACCAAAACAATTCTAACCTCGTAAATATCAATATGAACAACCCTGAAGTAGAGTTAATATCAAGTCAAAAGGATTTAAAACAATTGCTAGAAAGGTTTAGCAGTAACGAATTATTTGCATGCGATTTTAAGTTTGCAAAGAGAGAATATCTTAACACTTTAGTTGAAGCAATTAATGTTGATAATCTAGACTTTGAAAATAAGAACTTCTTTTACTGCAACAAAAGAAAGATTCACATTTCTGAAAGTTCGTCTGGCAATATATGGATCAGTACAATAGGCCTAGTAGCTCGAAAAAAGATGACAAGCAATAAGTCCGTTAACGCCTGTCTAAATCAGCACACCGTGATTTCCCCCTTGCTGGAGAAATCAATCGAGCTTTGTAAAAGTGATACAGTGTACGATATTGATAGTTATGATTTTGAAACCCTAAATCTAATATCTACTTCCCTATTTCACAATTCTTTATTTTACATTGAAGTATTCTGCAAAGCGTATTTATCGTTATGTGATGTTAAGCCTCGACATACGCATAAGGTATCAGATCTATTCTCAAATTTAGTAGATGTTATGTACCAGCAAAATCATAACGATTCTCTTTTTCATATTTTAATCGTAAATAAGATTGCGCCCGTAGTTGACTATATAACCAAAATTCCAGGGCATTTTAAAGAACATAATGTAAAATATGATGACAATGCCGGCGATACTACCGTAATTGTGTTTGATGAGGATTCATTGAGCGATATGAAATCGACTTTTGAAGAATGTGATAGTTTCATATTAGAACTTTTTTACCGCGGCACAGAGGCAAGTTTAATTATGCAAGGTGCATATCAAAGAATTCTGGATAAAGCAAAGAGTGAAAAATCAAGAAATAAAATAAAGGACAAGTACAAGTACCTTATAGACCAATCAAGCTTTTTGAAGTAAGAAATGGTCCTTATCAGAAAATCCTAGTTTTGATCATGGAATGAAACCTGTACTTATAAAATTTCTTCCTAAACTGGCTGCTGACAAGTTATTTAGCTTATAAAAGTATAGTTATTAAAATAGAGCAGGCGATACTGTTTAATTAATAACCTATTTAAAATGGTTTTGCCCTTAAAGTCATCTGTATAATTCCCATACTAAATTAAGTTTTTTAGCTATTAATTTTCAAAAATTTCTTACTTTTCAAATTATTTTACACATTTACTAAAAAATGGAACAGAAGGAATTTATCAATAGGCTAAACAATTTGCGTTCTAATTTCATGGATCCATCTCAAGCTAGGGCCATGACTAAGCTTCTCAATATTGTCTCTTCTGATATCTATACTGAAAGTCAGCGGTTTTTTTATGAGATGATTCAAAACGCGGATGATTCATGCTCACTTGATAATAATTCTGTATTTATAGATTTTCGTGACAATGCCCTTATTATATCGCACAACGGTGAACAATTTTCAGAGGAAGATATAGATTCTATCACAGATGCTGGTGCAAGCACAAAAACATCAAAAAAGGCAACAACGGGATTTAAGGGTATAGGCTTTAAGTCGGTATTCATGAAATCCAAAAGAGTCAGCATATTCTCAGGGGGATTTCAGTTCCGATTCGATAAAGATGCTGTAACCAAGGATTATCCCTGGCAAACAATTCCGATTTGGACCGAACTTAATGACCTACCAGAGAATCTTCGAGATACTGTTGAAGGTTTGTCTCATCCGGTAATCACTATCATTGAGATGGCCGACGCGCATGAATTGAGAAATTCACTGAATGAGCTTTTAGGACAGGGGCAGATTCTATTATTCTTGAGGAGAGTATGCAAAATTGAGATCAAATTAAATGGAAAGATTGTAAATACAATAAAAAAAGAAGTTGGTGGCGAACAACAATTGTCAAAAAATGTAATATTATTTTTCGATGACGTACCAAAAAGTTCCTGGCTTGTCCGAACTTTTTCCGATATCCCCGTGCCAGCCGAGCTATCCAGTTCCTTACAGCACGACGAAAAGGTACCGGAAAAGTTAAGGTCGGCAACTCATTCAGAACTTACGTTTGCGGCAGCATTAGATGGAGATAAGATTGGAAAACTTCCTAAAGAACAAAGTCTTATCTATACATTTCTGCCCACCAAGGTAACAGAGTTTGCTCTTCCATATCTTATAAACGGAAATTTCTTGACAAATGCACCAAGGGAATCTATCCATCAGGACTATCCATGGAATAACTGGCTTTTTGAGGAAATTGCAAAGCTTAATTTTGTTTGGTTAAGTGAACTCGCACTTAGCGGATATAAGTTTCAAGTTCTAAAACTGCTTCCCAAGAGATACGGTCCTTCAAGTAATATGCTCAAAAATTCTTTTGATAGCGGCTACAATATTTCGGGTTCACGCAAGTTCCTTCCCGCAAACAATGGTGATGTGTTGTCACCAAAAGAAGCGCTAAATGATAAAACTACTCTTTCAGAGCAATCTTTTATAGATAAAAATATCATCTTGGATTTTCTGCGCGAAAAAAATGGCTTTGTTCTAAACGTAAACTGTTACCTACATCCTCATTTGGAAGAAAAGAGCAAGCTTTCTTACATTACTGTTGCAGAATTTACCCTAGACAATATTACCGACTTTTTTGCTTCTGAAAATTTTGTTCGAAGCCACGGTATAACCGAGAACTTTCAGCTAATTGAATTTTTAAAAGACAGGTCGGACAGTGATCATCAAGGCATCTTGTTTGAGGATGTTAAAAAACTTCCTTTTGTATTTGATGAGCACGGTACTTTACGTAATCCTAAAGACGGTGTCTGTTTTCCTGCAGGAGACGGTCTTCAGACTTTTGATTTAGGAGATGTTCGTGTAATACATGTTGATGTCTTCAAGAAGATTCAAGAAAATCAGAAGATATATGACTGGCTTGTGCAACTCGGCACAGAAACACCTTCTGAAACTGCCTATATAAATATGATGATCCTTCCATACCTTGGAGATGAAGGATTTGTAACAGAGGAAAACTTTTTGAAGCTTACAGGCTACCTTGTTAAAATGTATAAAAAAGGTATTGTTACGGAAGAAATGCTTTCCAGACTCCGAACTCTTGCACTCAAAACCAATGGAGATACTACAACTTTCATTCAGGCTCAAAAATGCTATTTGTCTCAAATTTATAGACCAAAAGTTAACTTGGAATCTGTCATTAACCTACCCTTTGTCTCAGAAGACTATCTACAAATTGGATATCTCCAACCAGATATGCAGGTATTCTTTAAAGCCTTAAGTGTAAAGGATAGTATAGAAATAGAAACCATCACCTCAAATTGTGATGTATCAAGTATTGCGGACATCACTACATCAGAATGGGTGGCTTTCACTCGCGAAGCTGGTGAGCGCGAGGCGACAAAAAAAGGTGGATATTGTTTTGGTTTAACTAACCTGATACGTGGAGTTAAGCTACCATCATTTCTACATCATACTGCCACTGATTTTGAATATAGCAAGATGTTCTGGAAGTACATGTTAGATAACTCAGTACATGCGCGTGAGCTTTTGACAAATGCTACATTCTGTTATGGACGAGGTAATGGCCTAAATAAATACTCTGTACCTGTAGAAAACTATTTTAAATATTTTGTTGCAAATAATAAATGTATCCCGACTTCACTCGGCACTTTAGAAAATTCTAAAGACGTATTTTTAAGCTTAAAAGAGATAAGGGAAATTGCCGGTGAATATTTTCCAGTCTTAGAGTATGGTGATGACATAACTACCGACTGGCATATATATTTTAATTTTAAAAAGAAGCTAGAGATAACCGATTATCTTTCCATACTGGGCAAGATTGCTGCAAAGGAAGGCCCTTTGCTAAAAAAAGACATTAAAAATATCGGTAGGATATATAATAAGCTGGCGGGTCTGCTACCCGACCTTACCTTCGAAGAGAAAACAAAGATTAATGACTGGGGCAAAAAAGGGTATCTTCTGTCCGCGAGCGGAACATTCGAGCCTGTTTCAGAACTGAAAAATATTAGCAAAGATGGCTTCTCACATATTAATGGCCTAAAATTATTTAATATCCCAAGCAATTGCGATAAGGACAAACTAGATTCGCTGATAACAGAATTTGGAATTTTGACCATCAGGCATTTTATTCCTCAATTTGATGGCTCACTTACTGACAATGACCTGAAGAATAGATTTGAAAAAGTACTTCCTTATTTAGCGCTTATTGCGCAACAGAGGTCTCTTGAAGACACTGATGAATTTGACCGTTTATTTGCAATGTTGGATGACTTGACTTTCAATTCAGCCGAGGAGATATACCTCTCATTCATGGATGGGGAAAATTTGGTCACGGGTCCTTCAATCAAAGTATATCGCGCATCAAATTGTATTTCATACAAAGGAAAATGGAAAAGTGAACGCATTCTGCTTGAACTAATTGATGAATTAAGAGAATATCTTTCTTTTTCTGGCACAAATGAAGAACTTAGATTCCTACTATTAGAGCCAGATTTAGCTGAAATTAAACTCTGGCTTAAGGAAAAGGAAATTGATTTATCCAATCTGCGTGCGACTAAAAAATTTAAAACTAAAACGGTATCACTGGAACTAGACATCACCATGCAAGAAAGTTCCAAGACTCCAGATTTGGAAATACCAGCTGTAAACGGAACTTCACCGACCGTAAAGCCATTCACAGCTAAATATAAACCAACTAATTTTGATTATACAAATATACCAGTGCATGAACCTCCAACAGTTTCAACTGGTGGCTCTGTCGAAAACGATAGTCAAAATTATATGGAATATTATGACATGTCAGATGAAGAAGCAAGAAAAGGTTATGGAAAATGGTCTGAAGAATTTGTTAATGGTTACTTATTAAAAAAGTATCCTGCCGATTCGATTAAATGGATGAATGAGCACGAGGAAAGTTACAAGCCCTATGATTTTGAATTACACATCGATAGCGAAATTTTTTATATTGACGTCAAAGGAACGCCATCTTCAACTAAAGATTTGGTATTTCTTTCACCTCCAGAGTGGCGGTTTATGATACAGAAGGGTGAAAAATATTCTATCTATCGTATTTATAGTGCAGACACTTCAGAACCAAAAATAAAAATTGTTTCGAATCCTGCGTTTCAAATAGCAAGTGGGGCGTTAATACCATATAAACCTTCCTTAGTAATTTAAGAATTTCAATTAGGAAATGGATGTAATGTTGTATTAAAAAATTAATGATCATATGTATATAATATATCATCCTCAAGGGAAAATATTCAAAAATAAAGGAATGGTCATTTATCATGATGCATTTGGTGAAAAAAATGAGGATCCCTATCTATGGAATAAGCAATTTCTTCATTCCTTTTGCCATATCACACAAATGAAGTCCGAAATAGGTAACATTAATTTTTGGGTTAGTGGTGACACTTTTCCAAATTTTAAGCATCTATACTGCGATTGTGTTTTCGTTGTGGAAAGCAAAGTTTATTGGAACCAAGCCAACAACATCTCACAAAATGATAATGTTGTTGATAATCTCCAAACATATAATCATCATTACAAGTGGGGTAATTTCCAACATCCTTTCAAACGTAGAAGAAGGTATACACTGAAAGCTGATGAGAAAAAGAGTTTTCAGCCTCAGACAAAAGATGGTTTTTTGATTGATATTGTCCCTTTTTTAAAAGATATTGGTCTAGATTTGGTTAGGCTTCGTAGTCAAATGAAAGCTGGTTACCAAGCAAAACCTGTCAACCTCGAACCTACACAGGCTGAGAAATTATACAAATACTTAGTTCAAAAGTCTGATATCAAAATATATGGGTATCAAATTGCAGATATTCACCCTTAGTTAGTTTTTTATTTGCTAATTACCAGATCCTTCAACCTATGGCAAGACTCAATATTATCAATCAAAGCATATGATAACTTTAAAATCATTCCGATTAAAATTGTCGGGATGGTACTTTAAAAAGATGAATGTTAAGTTGAAAATGCAATAAAGATATTGCTGTAATAGTAATCAGTCTTTATTTTTGATAATATTGAAAACCATTGTTTGCAGCAATTGAAATCAAGGGAGAGATTGTATTTTTTAGCTGATCATAACAGAAATTGTTTTTGTCCTCACTTAAATTAAACAAATAAAAATATTCCTCAAGTAATTTAGATTTGGAGTTAAACTTTGACACAATTTCAAATGCGGTTTTCTGAAGATCGTAAAACTTGTCGAAATGTATGTCCATACTTGGAAGCTTGTCACTTTTTATTGAATTATAAACTGTGTCAATAGGAACCAGATTCCACATAAGATCATGGGAGACAAAGGCATGGGGCACGAAATGGTCCAGCGCATATCTTTGGATGCTGAGTTTTGTATCAGTATATATGCAGTCCACTGTTCCCAATTCCCTGAATACAACATCCCAGTAGTTCTTTCTCTGGTTTGTGAGCGATCCGCGCATTGGTGGCTTTATAAGTTTTCCCGGAATATCCGGTACGTTGGGATTACGTACCTGTAGGAAGTTCGAAAGGTTCCAGTAACAGAAATCTTTCAGTATCCTTGCATTGCTTTTCAAATAGTTAAGCCACATGGGATTTACTTCAATTCGATCGGAATATAGTGCGTATAGTGACTGATTATGGAAGCGTTGGGATTCGGTATAGATCCTATTCTGGTATTGCGAATAGTTCTCGCCCTTGTTTTTACTGACCCATGGTGTTAGGAACCAGTGGGGAACATTCTTATCGAAATGATTCAACAATGCTATTGTTTTCTTATTGTCGCTACTCAGTAAAATTTGGACCACATGATCTTTTCTTGCTATAATGGGAATCATTTCGATCTCCACTATATTTCCAATAGCTTGCTGGATCATATCCTGCCCGCCAAAAGATACATGGAAATAGTTAACAGTATACCATGCATTTGCGAGCATGCTCGCAAATAGCTCCTTCTTGGCTATTACCCTTTTGCCCTGCTCTACAGTTTCAATAATTGACAGTAACCAATAATATTTATAAGTGGCTGAAGTATTGTTGAAAACTGACGATAGTTTGTTTACATTAAGTAGTGACGAAGATGGTAAGCTCATTTGTTTTTGTAAATAAGTAGATAAAAATGGAAAAATATTTAATTTAATTTTCTATTATTATCCTGCATAATTTGTATGCCTAAAAATACCTATAAAAGTTTGCTTATGGCTGATGATACTGAAAAATTTATTTGTTATGCATGTGTTGGTGAGAATTATCTAAAGTCAGAAATTGAAAGACTGGGCGAAATTCAGAACTGCTCTTATTGTGAAAACGAGGATATTGAATGCTCTACCCTTCCAGAAATTGCAGACAGGGTCGATATTGCATTTCAACAACATTACACTCGGTCTCCCGAATCACCGCCCGACCACTATTCGATTGACCATCTCAAAAGTTTGGATTTTTGGGAACCTGATGGATCTAGGGTGATTGAAGCAATAGCTGAAGCCGCAGAAATTTCCGAAGAGCTCGCGATGAATATCCAGGAAATCCTGGAGGAAAAATATTATAGCCGGTCTGCAATAGAAATTGGTGAATCTACTGAATATGATAGTGATTCATTTTACGACATTAAAGAACCTAATGACAGGGAGTGGCAGGGCAAATGGTCTAGTTTTGAATTGAATCTTAGAACAAGATCAAGGTTCTTTAGCAAAGAAAACGAAGAACTACTCGTATCAGTGTTCGATAATCTAGAACTATTTAAAACTCATGACGAAAAGCCAATTGTGAAGACTATAGGTCCTGAGACAGATATCACTAGTTTATTTCGGGCCAGGACGTTTCAATCTGACATCAGATTAGAAAAAGCCTTGCAACAACCGGAAAAAGAGCTTGGCCCTCCCCCTCCTGAATTTGCAACCGCGGGAAGGATGAACGCTAGGGGCATCTCAGTTTTTTACGGTGCAACAAAACTCGACACTGCACTATCTGAAATCAGACCCCCCGTGGGAAGCAAAGTAGCAGTGGCTAAGTTCAATCTATTGAAACAATTAAAGGTCCTGGATCTCACTGCACTATCCACCACTACTGTAGAAGGAAGCATATTTGATACCAGCTATTCTGAACTAGTTTCAAAGACAATTTTTCTTAGAAAGCTCAGTCAACGTCTTACCAGGCCGATCATGCCTGATGATGAACATTTTGACTATTTGGCAACTCAGGTGATAGCAGACTTTCTAGCAGCCGAATACGCATTCGATGGAATCATCTTTCCATCGGCTCAGTCACCTGATGGCGTAAACATTACTATTTTTAACCACGCGTCAGCAGTGGAACCTATTAAGCATCCTGAAGGAGCAAAAGTCGAAGTAACACTTTATGATTGGTATGACGAGGAACAATGTCCAGAATACACGATAACTACTTCCATTCCAAAATATAACATCGAAAAAAAGGATAACCATTTTTTTGATCTGCCATTACCCTACAGTAGGGAAATTAGTAGGTTGGTTTTAAAGAGTATCCTAGCAATTGATTTGGAATCCATTACTATTGAACACGTATCATCGGTCAATATTAACACTAGCAGTTACCCCGTCAATTCAAGATCATACGAACGAATTGACAGACCTGATGATACTTCAGGATTTACATTTTAAAGCTAACTTACATTATGACTCTAATAGTTTCCTGGATAGGTGTAGACGATAAAAAATCGGAAAAAAAGATTGCTTCACTGTATCTTGCTTCTGACAGCAGATACAGTTGGGGAAATCTTGGCAAATATGATAATGGTGTAAAAGTCTTTCGATGTATAAACGCTCCTGAAATTTTTGGCTTTTGCGGTGATGTATTATTTCCCTCCAATCTTGTCAGCCAATTAATAACACAAATTGACAATGGCCTGTTTTTTTCAGACAATGAGACAAGCACAGCAAAATCAAAGAAAATCGCTGATTTCATAAGTGAAGCAGTCAAGTACTACCCCACGGTTGCTTTCAATCAAAACTTTACAATAATCTATGGTACAAGGATAGCAGATGACTTTCATTTATTCAAATATATTCACAACTACAAAACAAGGACATTTGATTATAAAGAAATTGATCTGCCCCCTGTGTCGGGAAAAGTTTTCAGCGGAGGTTCCGGTTCAGAGGAATTTGACAAAAACTATCTCCCTTATGAAAATCCAAGACACAACGAATATCGTACAAGCAGAGGTGTATATCAATGTTTTGTAAGTACACTGAGAAATATCAAGGATAAATTTTCAGGGGGCGCACCCCAGATAGTAGGACTGTACCGTAAGGGAAATGCAGTGCTTTTTGGAAGCGTTATTCAGGAAAAATTGTACATTTACGGTCGGGAGTTCGTTCAAAATAAAAATGCCGACCAAATCGAATGGCGGAATGAAAATTTTGAAAGAGCAAATTCCGAAAACGGTAAGATATTAGATGGCGCGCAAAAGCAGCCTGGTACAGATGCAACTCCCTAGCTCTCCACTACTTTGATAACATAAATGGGGAGGTCGAGGTGTCTGGCAGCCGCAAGCTGCCATTAGGGAATTCAAAATGCAATAGTAGTGTAAATAGATAGCACGCCCATCTCTAAGTGGGAGGTCCTGGCGCAAATCCAGGCTGCATTTTTATTATATCTTAAAGTCATCTATCAATCTGGAAATCTTATGAATAAGCAGCTTTTTATAATTGGAAATGGATTCGACATCTTTCACGGGATTCCATCAAGATATTCAGATTTTGAAGCTTACGTCAAAGCTTCTAATCCTTCCCTCTATGCAGCACTGCAGGAATATTTTGTTCAGGATGAGCTTTGGTCCGATTTTGAAGCTACTTTGGCACTGATCGACACAGACAAGATTGTGGAAGATGCAGCCCAATATCTCGACGACTATGGCGCTGAGGACTGGAGTGATGCCGGACACCACAACTATCAATATGAGATGCAGCGAGCTATTGATTTGGTCACTGTTGATTTGCGGAATGCATTCATTGCATGGATACTTGATCTTGAAATTCCATCCGAAGGAAAGTTATTGCTTCCTGAAGACGCCACTTACTTATTGTTTAATTATACCAAAACATTGCAACTATGTTATAGCATACCAGAGGATAGAATCCTTTATATCCATAACAAGGCAGTTAATTTGGAGTCGGAGATTATTTTAGGGCACAGCCGAGAACTGAGTGCCGAAGAGTCGTTTTCTAATTATAAAAGTGATGGAGAAATGGAAGATTATGACGTACGCGTCATGGAAGGTAATGTCATACTGGATAATTATTTCAAAAACACCTACAAGGATACACCTACAATTATTTCAGAAAACGAAAATTTTTTCCGCAGTCTTTCCAATATCGATGAAATAATAGTATTGGGGCATTCTCTATCAGCTGTTGACCTTCCCTATTTTGAAAGAATTGTTGACTTTGTTAGTCCTGATTGTAAGTGGAAAGTTTCGTATTTCGGAGACAAGGATAAACCAGTTGGAATTTTGAAATCCATTGGAATTCCTGAGAGGAATATCACCCCAATAAAAATTGAAGAGCTACAGCGATAGTAGTTTGTTCTGGTTGTAATAATTTATTAGGGAAAAATTTTGCAAATTAAACTTTAATCTAAATGCATGAATTTTACATAAAAATATTTGCAATTCGGAGTGATATTTGATACCTTCGTTTTATCGAAAGGACTTAATTATGAAGAAGATGGGCAAAATGCAGAATAACCTGAAGCGCGGAAACGTTTACCGCAGGGCCGATCTTGCACAATTTTCCAGCGCTGTGGACAGGCACCTTTCAGAGCTTGTTAAAGAAGGTACCTTGGTAAAGCTTTCCCAGGGGTTGTACCATTTTCCGAAGCAGTCGGCCTTCGGTCCGGTTCCTCCGGAAGATGCTGTCTTGGTACGATCCTTCCTCAAGGATGAGGATTTCCTTATAACTTCCCCGAACGACTACAACTCCTTGGGAGTCGGCACTACGCAGCTCTACAATAAGAGGGTCGTTTACAATCACAAAAGGCATGGTGAATTTGAGTTGGGCAGCACCAGGTTCAGTTTTGTAGCCAAGCCGCGATTCCCAAAAAAGGCAACTCCGGAATTCCTGCTGGTGGACCTTGTAAATAACATAGGGAACCTTGCCGAAGATCCTGAACTTGTTATGCGCCAGGTGCAAAGCAGGGCTCTTTCTATGGATGCGGTAAAGCTAAAACAGGCCGTAAGGTCTTATGGAGGTGTGAGGGCCAAGAAGGTCTTTGCTCCTCTCCTGTCTCTTTAATTCTTATACCATGACTA
This sequence comes from Flavobacterium sp. N2550, assembly GCF_025947265.1. Taxonomy (NCBI): domain Bacteria; kingdom Pseudomonadati; phylum Bacteroidota; class Flavobacteriia; order Flavobacteriales; family Flavobacteriaceae; genus Flavobacterium; species Flavobacterium sp. N2550. The sequence continues at coordinate 3,053,623 of NZ_CP110007.1, forward strand.
CCTATCTGCACCAGTACAAGGATTTCCCAGATTTGCTTTCCATCCTATCTAGTGAGACGGGAATCCTTCCACAGCTTATTGAGAAGGACTACTGGATCATGCACGTGCTTTATGGCCTGAAGCAGCTGGGCTTCGCCTTTGAACTCAAGGGCGGTACTTCGCTTTCAAAAGGCTACAATATCATCCACCGCTTTTCCGAGGATATAGACATCCGCATCATGCCGCCTGAAGGACACAGCGTAGAGGTCAATCCGAAAAAGATAAAAGATACGCATATAGCTTCTCGTAAGGACTATTACGACTGGCTTGCTGCTACAATTTCCATTGAGGGCATCATTGCCGTGGAACGCGACACAGCATTTGATGACCAGCGTTATTACCGCAGCGGCGGGATACGTCTGATCTATGAAAGCGTTACAGGCAGCGTTCCCGGACTAAAGGATGGCATATTGCTGGAAGCGGGCTTTGATACGGTCACACCGAATACCTTTGTAACGATCTCGTCTTGGGCATATGACAAGGCTATTGCTACACCTGGCATTGCTATAACTGACAACAGGGCTATGGAGATCGCCTGCTATCATCCCGGATACACCTTCGTGGAGAAATTACAGACCATAGCAACCAAATTCAGGCAGCAGCAGTCCGACGGCATGATCCGTCCCAACCTGCTACGCCAGTACTACGACGTGGCATGCCTGCTGGAGCATCCCGACGTAGACAGCTTCATTGGGACAAAGCTATATAATGCACACAAGGCCGAGCGTTTTCCCAAGCAGGACCTTGAAATACCACTTGCCAAGAACCAGGCTTTCCTCCTGGAAGAACCTTCCCTGCGAGCCGCTTACGAAACGCAGTATGTTGGAACAGCCGCACTATACTACAAGGGACAGCCTGTGTTTGATGAACTGCTGGCCAGGATAAAGAAAGACCTGTCCCGTTTCTAACTTTTTATCTTTGCTCATGAGGCATCTTCCTCCTCCAGCTTCTTCTTGAGTGCCTCGACGAAAAAGGTGGGCGACAATTCATTCCTTGCCTTGAAGGCATTGACAAAGCGCTGGGTGCTGGTGAAGCCGCATTCCTCTGCCAGCCCGCCATTATTGTATTCCCGCAGTTTTCTTGACTGCTTCAGTTCCGCCGTGATATAATCTATCTTCAGATCGTTGATGTATTCCGTGAACCTCTTGCCTCTCTCCTGCGCAATGGCACCGGAAAGATAGGTCGTATTGGTCTTAAAAGAGGCCGCCAGCCGTGCAAGGCTCAGGTCCTTATCCAGGAACTTCTTGTCGCGCTCCCACTTCTCCAGCTGTGGAATGAGCTTGTCGAGCGCTTCCCTGCTTATGTCCGTCTGGTCCCTGGACTCCTTGGTACTCTGCCTCCTTTGGGTTGCGTCGTTCTGCTCCATCAGCTGCTCGAATTTTCGCTGCCAGTCCCTGCGCTGGCGCCGGTGCCGCACCACAATAATGACAGCGGCGGCTGCAGTTAAGAAGATGGTTACAATAAGGTAGCTCTCATTGCGGTCCTGCCTGTCCAGTTTTTCCTGTATCTTTCGGCGTTCTTCCATCAGCTCCTTTGTATCGTATTCTTTGTGCATCCGCTCAAAGAGATACGACTGCGTAGATCGGATGACGCTGTCGGCCTTGAGCAGCTGGTCGACATAGAAGAGTGCTGCCTTGGCATTGTCATTCTTCTTATAGTACCGCATCAGCAGCTCGTAGTTCTCCCTCAGGTCGGGCCTCATGTAGCCCTGCTCCCGGAAAATCCTGTCCACGTCCTTCAAGTGTGGAAGCCCCAGGGATTCTTTCCGAAGCGCCCAGTAGCTCTTGCCTATGTAAAAGTGCGCTACCGCAATGTTCCCGAAATCATTGTTTTCCTGTATTGCGGGCATAGAAGACTTGATCTCTGATATGGCAGTGGCATAGTTGCGAAGGAAAAAATTGTTTACACCCGAGGTATGCCGGAAGTAGGAATCCATCTCATGGTTTTCCAGCCGGTCGGCCTCCTTCAGGCCAAGGCTGATATAGCTGCCGCAGGTACCATAGTCCCCGAGCATGTTATAGCACAGAGCCAGGGAATGCAGCGTGTTGAGGTAGGCTCTTGCATTATGGTCCCTGAAGAAAATCCTGCACTTCTCAAACAACAGTATGGCATCTTCATAAAAGCCAAGGTAATATTTGAGATGGGCGATGTTGTAAGTGGTCTTGCTCTTGAGGTACTGGTCATCGGTAGCCGAGATAAACCCATCTGCCTTGAGGTAGTTGTCAAGCGCCTCATTGTGGCGCTTGAGCCCGTAAAAGGCAATTCCCCTCGAGAGGTACGCGCTTCCGATCAGCCTCTTCTGGCCCGACTGCAATGCCGCGCTGACCATGCTGTCGGCATAGGCGACCTTTTCCTCTCCATCCCTGTAATGGATGTAATTCTTGTAGCCGTAGACGATCTCGTCCCAGTTCTTCTCGCCCTTTGCCTTATCGATAAAAGCCTTGAGGTAGGTTTCGCGCAGCAGCGCATTCTTGGCATGCAGCTCAATATTGTCGAATAGGTAATCGAAGGACTTCTGGGAAAGGCTGTCCCGGTATGACGGAGGCCCCGCTGCATGGGAAAAGGCCGCAAGCAGGCAGAGCAAAAGGGCAATCAAATTCTTTAGTACCATTTGAAGGAGCTACAGTAGGTAAGGTTTGCAAGGGCGCAATAGTAAACGTAGGATTTTCTGTATGGTTGGGGTTAACCAAATATACTGATTAAGTAACTAGAAATCTAAAAATTAACATTAGAATGCCCTGTTGATTTTCATAAAATCCACAGCCGATATTATGCAAAGCCACAGCCGGCGGGTTGCGGGCCATTTTTCATGCATTTAGCTTTGTCGGGAATTCAAAAGCGAAACGGGCCATCGTGGCCATCAGATTCAGCTTACCCGGGTAAATGGACTGAGAGAGGAATCAGTAACATTTTAAACCTAAATCATGAAAAAAATATTTCCCGTAGCCTTGTTGCCGCTGATGGCAGCAATCATCTTGTCCTGCTCGCAGGACGAGCCTCAGGCAGGACAACATCAAGAAAATACCACCCTGAAAATGGCCTCTTCAACAGGAACTTCGAGCCATAGTACGATAGGTACCACGCACAACCTCATACTGGACGAGCTCCTGTTGCATCCTTTGCCGGTACCTACCAGCCCTGCCGAAATTGACAGCACGGTCGCTGCAAGGATGCAGCACCACGGCTTTCCCGTTTCGGGTTGCGGGGATGGCAATCCGGCCGGACTGGCATCAACCATAGTGCAGGAGCCGATGCCCTTCTACAAGAACTGGCTGCCTTTTTCAGACCTGTCTGCCGAAGCGGTCACATTCCTGACCGATTTCCTGCAGGAATTCCAGGCGATCCACGACAGGGACGCACAATTGGTCTTGGTGGGTTCGGCATTGCCAAATGCACAGGCAGACACTGCCCTTACACCCGGTGACAAGGAAATCCTTCTTACGGTCCTTTCGATTACAGAGGCTTCCCTGCTGTACGGAAAAGAGAGGAAGGACAAGGATTGGGAGACTTCGGTAGGAAATATAGTCGCCGCCGCAAGGGGAGCCCAGCACGGGACGCCCTATGCTCTCAGGCTCAGCCTTACCGCAGGCATGATCCAGCACTACAAGAACCCCACTGATTAGCAATGCCAGTGAAAAGCGGCAGCGGGCCACTATCCAGGAATTTAGCATCCCTGCTGCTGCTTTTCCTTAATATCCTGGGACTGATCCTGATCTGGGAATTACTCTCCGTCGACGAGATGATACGCTATCAAGGAAACGGAGGCATCACCTCCTGTGAGTTCAGGGCCCAGACGCTGGTCCTTCTGGCAATAGCCACCACCAATCTCTCGGCAAGCCTTATCGCGCTCCTTGCCTGCTACTACAGGCCACCGCCAAGGTACTAACCCATAATTGTCATTTCTGCAATGCAATACCAGCCTAAATTTACCATACACAAGCTCCGGAACGATAGCGGAGAAATCCATTCCGTCCCTAGTCCTGCTTCCCAGATCCTGGTCATTCTGGTCCGTGAAGGAAAGGTGGAACTTCGGGCAGACGGGTTGCAATATACAATAGATAGTGGCTATTTCATGGCGGTCCCTGTCAGCACGGAATATGCCTTCAGGACAGCAGGTAATATAAGGGGCACGGCCATCTTGGCTTCGCATGTGGGATTTCCTGCAAGCCGTCTTGCGTGGCTTGCCAGGCTACGCGGGATTTCGGTGCGGCTCGATCACGGCAAAGCCCTTATGGCAAATCTGATGAGGAGTGCCGTCCTTTGCCAGGAAGAGCGGCTCTGCAGTGAAGGGCTTATTCCAGGCCTTCTGGATCTCATATTCGGATTGGCAGTGGAAAACTATCTGGCAAACAACGATCTTCGCCATTTTCATGGTTCCCTGCTCATACAAGGCTTCCTGGGGCTTGTTTACAGAAACATACGCCGGGAGCATTCCGTGGGTTTTTATGCATCGGCCCTGCATGTTACTCCCTCGCACCTGAACCGGACATCAAAATCAGGCACAGGCCTGTCGGCCAAGGGCTGCCTGGACTGCTTTTTGGTCCATGAGGCGAGACAGCTCCTGGCTGATCCTGCGTACAATATCACCGAGATCAGCGACCTTTTGCACTTCAGCCATCCGGCAGTCTTCCAACGGTTTTTCAGAAGGCTCACCGGCACCACTCCCCTGTGCTATCGCGCACAGCTGGGCAGGTGATGGCAAGACAGAGAAATTGAAAAAAGACGCCTATGGTACAATCTGCCTTTTACAAAGACATGCTTGTCAGGGTCAGCTCCAAGGAACAGGAGGTGATCCTGGGCGGGCCCGACAGTATCGGCCAGTCGTATGTGATGGCCGCATTCCTGAGGGAAGCGCTCCAGGAGCTCAAGGAACATATCTTCCGCAAGGGGTTTGAGGACCCGCGCCAGGAGATAGAATTCTTCCGCAAGGTCAAGCCCCAGGTCCTGGGGCGGCTCATCTTCTACAACAAGGTATACAGGATCGAAATCTCCTGCCCCTTCCGCCTTGGAAAGATGTACCATAAGTTCTTTGCGGCGCAGCTCCAGCGCCTCAAGTCAGAATTCAAGCAGCACCTGGCCGATTCCGAATTCTACAGGTATTACCGATCGGGAAGGACGGACCTTGATGCGGTCTACTTCCGTCTTGGCAACCTGGAACAGTCCGTAGGGCTCAACAGCTATCTTTTTGAGATAGACCCGCGTTTCTCCACCTACTATGACTACAAGGCGGCGCGGATCATTGCCGCAGACTTGCTGTACGGCTACCTGCTTGCAAGGGCGAGTCCGGAGCAGGCCCTGGAAGGCCAGCACGCAGCGGCTGATATCTGCTGGACCGGAACCAAGAATGCTCTGATTGAGCTCATTTACGCACTGCATACCTCTGGAGCCATATCCGATGGAAAGGTGGGGCTGCGAAGGGTCAGCATGGTACTCCAGTCCGTATTCCGCATCCCCTTGGGCGACATCCATCATGCCTTCCACAGGATGAAGGACAGGGCCGGCAGGCGTACGCTTTTTATCGACCAGCTCAAGTCCTCGCTGGAGGAATATATGGACAGGGAACTTTAGGTCGGGAGAACAGATCATGGCAGCACTTCGGTGCTGCTTTTTTGTTAAAATTTGGTTGCCCATTGGCAGGACTTGGCAGATGCTGTCATCGGCATTTTGGAATTTTGGCCCATAACTTAAAACATATGGCCATGAATATTGACAGGACCGAATTTATTGCATGGATGGAGCGGATCATGGACCGCTTTGATATCATTGGCGAGAATATCGCCAAGACCTCCCAGCAGCGCAATGCCATAGATGGCGAGGAGCTCCTTGACAACCAGGATCTCCTGCAGATGCTCAAGATCAGTTCCCGCTCCCTGCAGCGCTACCGCTCTGGCGGAAAGCTTCCCTACTATACCATCAGCGGCAAGATCTATTACAAGCTCTCCGATGTGCACCAGTTTATCCGGGACGGATTCAGCGAATCGCGCAAGGTGGACCGCGGGTGACAAAAGGCGACCTGGACTGCCAGGCGCAATTCTGGCGCTTGGCATAGAATACATTAGCACCAAAATAAAAAGAGATGGCAACGGAGGCAGACAATAAGGATACGGCAGAAGGACAGGAAACCCTGCTGGTGATGGACAAGCACGAGAAAAAGGTCAGGGCTGTGAGCCGGATTACCCCTGAAGGACATATGGAAACGGTGGCGCCTTCGAGAAAAAATACTGCCCGCTTTATTACCGTGGACCGCGGCGGGGACCTGTTCTCCAACTTTTTTTCCAATTTCATGAGCCAGCTGCAGAATCCAACGAGGTTTTCCTTTTTCGTGGTACCCAAAAAGCTGGCTTTTGAAATGGCGCCGCTACTTTCAAGGGTACTGGAGAAGGCCGCCACCGCTATAATGCCGCTGAACCAGATCAGCATTCCCTCACTTGCAGAAGAAAAAAATAATTTAAATCAGGATACTATGGAAACAACAGAAAGAAATGCAGATGCAGCAGAATTGCGCTACAAGCCCGAACAGGTCAACTGGGAGGCTTTGGCTTCGATGGGACTTGACCGTGACAGGCTTGAAAAGCTGAACCTTCTTGAACCCCTATTGAAAGGTTACAAGACCAACGAGCTGGTGCCCCTCACCCTCACCATGGGGAATGCCGTGGTGCGCATGGATGCCAGGCTCTCCCTCCAGCCCAACGACTCGGGCGAGATCGTGGTGGCCATGCACGGCATCCGCAGGGAACCCAACCTCAACTATTCCTTTTTCGGGCACGAGTTCACAACTGAGGACAAGCAGAACCTGCTCAGCACCGGAAACATGGGAAGGGTCGTGGATCTCTACAACCAAAGGGACGCACAATATTATCCATCGGTGGTAAGCGTGGACCGCATGACCAACGAGCTGGTGGCCTGCCGCGCCGAATGGATGCGGATACCCGAGGAGATCAAGGGCGTGAAGCTGGACGATTCACAGAAACAGGCACTCTTGGAAGGAAAAGCCATCCACCTGGAAGGGATGATCTCAAAAAAGGGCGAGCCCTTTGATGCCAGCGTGCAGTTCAATGCCGACAAGCGCTATGTCGAGTTCCAATTCGACAGGAATCCGTCAAATGCCAAGGCACAGGATCTTACCGCGCCGAGGATCTTCAGGGACAGGGAACTGACCAACGAGCAGTATGGCAAGTTCAAGGAGGGCCAGACCATATACGTTCCCGGCCTTATCGACAGGCAGGGTAAGGAATACAATGGATACATCACCTTCAGCAAGGAAACGGGCAAGACGGACTTCTCTTTCCAGAACCCGGACAAGGCACAGAAGGTCACCCCGGCTGAAGAGAGCAAGACCCAGGTGGCGGTCAACTCGGAAGGCAAGACCAATGAAGCCACCAAGGCCCTAAAGGAACCGCTCAATACGCGCCAGCAGGAACTCGAGACTGAAAAACAGCAGGAAGAGCAGACTCCTGCCCGCAAGGGAAGGAAGATGTAACCCTTAAAAACCGATTCCGAATGAAAGCAATCATAGCAGAAAAGCCGAGCATGGCGAGGGAAATCGCGGCCGTGGTGGGCGCCAGGGAAAGGAAGGACGGATATATCTCCGGCAATGGGTACCTGGTGACCTGGGCCTTCGGGCACCTGGTTGGGTTGGCCATGCCGGAAGATTACGGTATAGTTGGATTCAGGGAAGAGAACCTGCCCATCCTGCCCGACCCTTTTCTCCTCACACCACGCAGGATAAAGACGCCAAAGGGTTATGAGGCGGACCCTTCCGCCCTCTCCCAGCTCAAGGTTATAGCCGGTGTCATCGGCCAGTGCCAGAGCATCATCGTGGCTACCGATGCAGGTCGCGAGGGGGAATTGATCTTCAGGTACATCTACCAGCACCTGGGATGCCGCAAGCCCTTCGAGAGATTGTGGATAAGCTCCCTTACCGAGAAGGCTATCCGCAAGGGGATGCAGGAGCTCAGACCCGGAAAGGAGTTTGAAAGCCTGTACCTCTCGGCCATGGCCAGGAGCCATGCCGACTGGGTCATCGGCATCAATGCCTCGCAGGCCCTCTCCTTGCGCGCCGGCGAGGGAACCTACTCCCTTGGGCGTGTACAGACCCCGGTCCTGGCAATGATCTGCCTGCGGTATCAGGAACACAGGGAGTTTGCCAGCAGGGACTATTGGCAACTGCAGCTGCAACACCGCAAGGAATATACGGATTTTACCAGCCTCTCGGAAAAGAAATGGGAAGACCGCAAGGAGGCCCTCGCCGCACTCAGGATTATAGAGCGCGGCGGCAGGGCCTTTGTGAAATCCGTCGATATCAAGGCAGTCGCCGAACAGCCTCCCCTGCTTTTTGACCTCACCGGCCTGCAGAAACAGGCCAATCGTACCCTCAGTCTTTCGGCTTCGGAAACACTTGAGATCGCACAGTCACTCTACGAGAAACGCTTCATCACCTATCCAAGGACCGCCAGCCGCCATATCACCGAAGACCTTTGGCCCGAGGTCCCTGCCCTTATACGCCTGCTGGCAGAAAGGCTATCTTGCCGCACGGCTGCTTCAAAGGCAAACCCTAGCCGTCTCAACAGGCGGATCGTCGATGACCTGAAGGTAACCGACCACCACGGGCTGCTCATCACCGAGAAGATTCCCACTGCACTGTCGGCACGGGAAAATGCTATGTACGACATGATTGCCATGCGGCTTCTTGAATCACTGGCCGAGCCCTGCCATAAGGAGATGCAGAACATACAGCTCGAGGTTGGGCACCACGACTTCACCATACGGGGCGCCAAGGTGCTTCAGCCCGGATGGCGCGCCTTAAGCGGCAGCCTTTCGGAAAGTACTGAAGAGCTTCAGTCGCTGCCCACTTTTAAGGAAGGTGATGAGATAAAGATCAGCAGCGTACAAGTCTTGGACAAAAAGACAGTCCCCCCTGCCCTGTACAACGAGGCGTCCTTATTGCAGGCCATGGAATCAGCAGGAAAGCTGCCTGATAATCCTTCCCTTGCGGCCGTCGGACTGGGAACGCCCGCCACAAGGGCGGCCATAATAGAGACCCTGTTCTCCCGAGAATATATCCGAAAGGAAAAGAAGCAGCTCATTCCAACCGAAAAGGGGCTACAGGTATATCAATGGGTACACGATATGAAGATTGCCGATGCGGCAATGACTGCGCAATGGGAATTGGCATTCAAGGCTATTGAGAATGGCGAGACCAGTCCTTATACCTTCCAAAAGGATATTGAGGAATATGCCAGAGCTGTCACTTCAGAACTTTTAGGAATTACATCTGTGGGAAATCAATATCCTCAGCTCCCGTGTCCAAAATGCAAGGGGCACAACCTGATCTTCACCAACAAAATCGTCAAGTGTCCTGATATTGCCTGCGGATGGATACAGTTTAGGATGGTCTGTAAAGTTCAGATCTCCATTGAGGAAATCATAAGCTTGATTACAAATGGAAGGACCTCTTTAATCACTGGTATGCAAAGTAATTCGGGAAAGAAATTTGATGCTTACCTTTATCTTAGCAACCATGCAAAGGTTTTATTCAAATTTGACTAATAAAATAGGTTGAGATTCGTATTTACAGGAAAGGATTTGTAGTTTAATAAGTCCTAGAAAAGTTTGAATAACATTTTTAAAATTCAGACATTTAGACAGTGAATAACAAGTTAAAGTACCTATGAAAAGACCTTTAATATCCCCTGAATTACATTTCCTTATGGTAAAAGCCGATGCAAACCCTTTTGCAGATACATATAAGTCGGAATGGTACAAAAAAAAGGAAAGCTCAGTTTCAAAAAAGGAACAGGATATTATAGATTTCTTACATTTTTGCAATAGGGAATTCATTAAGCATACAGATCTCATTTTAAAAAGCATTGATGAGCTTTGCTTAAATAGAGATGAGTTATTTGATTTTATCTACTGTCAGGCCAACAACAAAACACTATTGGCTATCCCTGAGCTCACAAGGCAGATGTTTCCCTCGCTGATAATCACGGTTGAAGATACTGAATTTGCCAAATATCGGGACAAAATGGGAAATGAGCATTCCATCAGCTCAATTGTGGAAGTTGCAGCCGATATTACTGCTTACCTTCAATCCCTAATTGAAAAATTAAATTTTCAAGATGGAAAAGAGCATAAAACTTCTAAAATTGACAAGCATTCGTTATATGATCGAATGTGGTTTTCCGCAATGCATATACTGAATCTTGAATACTTATATGACCAGATAATTTATGAGAACGCAGCTGTGAAATGGTCAAAAGATTCCAAGAAGGCAAAGATAATACCCGGCCTGAAGGAAATTGAATTGATAAGACGTTGCGGTGAAATCCGAAAGGACAAAACGATTCAGGAATGTGTTATTTTCCTACACTCTAGATACTTGCAGAAGAAAGTAAAAAAAAACAGGCTAAAAGAACTAGAAGTGTACGATGGTGCATTAAGGCCGTCCATTGAAAACGCATTTCAGAGTGAGGATGATTTTCTCTATGATGCATCATATATTGGCAAATACTATTTTTACAGCGGGATTAAGTTTGATTTTTACAAAGGCCTCACCCTCTTGGATATCAACGGGATTCTCAAAGCTATAGTACAGCTTCCCAGAAAATGCCTTAACGAGGGTAGGAAGAGTCTAATTACAAATAAAATTCCCTATAAGATCAGTGAAGAAATTTTCTTAAATTATCTCGCCGGCATTACATCGCTGAAAGTTGTACAGATAAAGCTTGTTCTTGATGCCATAACTTCTCAAGAGAATCGTCCATTTCCGTGGAGAAAGCCCTTCATCAAGCATAATGGCTATTATTACTTCACTTTGTCTGCCTTAAATAGTCCCAATAACACGCTTATTTTTGAAGAAGTGCTTCGTTACGCTGGGTATGGCGTCGCAGAAAATGAGCTTTTATTGCGAGATACTATCCGTTATGAGTTACTAAAAACCAAGAAGGGATATGCATTTGAAGAGATTGATACAATCGAACTGGTTGCATCTGACATCCTGTCTCAAAGACATCTCCTCTATAAGCTCAGAGATTACTATGTACTGATAGAACCTGTATATTTCGAACATCCTGTTATTTCTATAGACTTAAACAAAGTTCTTTCTAATTTGGCAGAAAGGGTAATCGATTTTAATAAATATATTGACAGGCTCATTAAGGAATTTAAGAATGAAAAGATAATTCCATTGATTGCTTCGCATCACATGTGTCTTTCCTCCTTAAGCATGGATAATGTGCATATTGTAGACATTCAAATGCTTGCAAACTATTTTACCAAAGGCTCATTTGGCCGTGCCCAAGTTATCATGGAAGGGAATAAAATACACCATGCAAATGAGTTTGCGACCGTACAATATTATCGTGATGAAAACGATTTCAATCAAAATTTTCTTCAATTCATTAATTTCCCTCCCCAGATAAGTTCCATTTATAGCAAGCTGGTCTGGAAGGAAATCCCAATGTCATTCAAAGGATCTGTTCCCGAAATCATTACTGAAAGCATCGATCTTGTGGAGACAGAAAGTACTGTCGCAAGCGAGATAAGGATAGTCAAAACTATGCTGGAAAATAAGAAATATCTTGATTTTGAAAAAAAAAGATTTACAATTACCGATGAAGCAATAGCCTATTACATCAACAATATATTGCATACGATAGCTTTTAACGAATATAGCATTACGCTATATCGCACCGAACTATATAGTATTTTAAGTCAATCTAATTTCGAGGGCTTCGCCCACATGATATTGTTTTTACAGAAGGCGTTGAGCAATATATCATTTGCTAAAATAAGGCCTGATAAAAAATTCAAAGGACTGTCCTACCAAAGCGATGAAATTTTAGAAATCCTCAAGAAAATAATCTCGGAATATCCTTCGGGAATTTCTTTTGACTTATGCATACCGGAAGGTAATCTTACAAAACAGGAAGAAAAAAAGATCGTCTCTTCGGCCATTGACGTACTCTCGCTTATGACTGTAAATGAACTTGATGATTCCCAGCTTGATACGCTTCACTTCCAGATCATAATCCTCAATGCTTTACGTCGAAAATATAATTTAGATTTTGAATTTACCCAAGCCTGCAGCAATTATGTATCACTCTTAAACTTCAACCGTAAGTTCCAGAGGGCAAGGAATTTTGCGGAATCAGTCCTAGCAATTGCAATTCCTGAAAAGAAACATTATATGGGCTGGTCACTCCTGTACAAATGCTTTACTGAACAGGAAAATCCTTACTACGCCTCAATATATGGTACACTCTACAACATATCGCTGACAGTGTTCACAGAAACAAAGTATTATGTAGCGGTCGATCTCCTAACCCTTTCTCTAAAATACTTCAGGACATTTCATCTGTACGACATGATGGATACCCTAATGGAGTCAAGAGAAATGTTCAAACTAAACAAATATGATGATCAAAAAATAGCCTTAGTATACTTTCAAGCCAATATGATAAGGGTAGACAGGCACACATCAGCTATAGATGATGCACTTCAATATTTGCAGAAGCACCGTGAATCGATAAAAAAATATGGCTCTTTAGCAATTGTTCCATGGCTTAATTACTTATATAATATCAAAAGGATACATTCGGAAGGTTTTGAAGGTTTTGATAAGGAAATCGATGTTATTATCCTGGATCTTGAAAAAGAAATATCGGAAGAGAAATATCAAGTCCTGAAAAAAAAGCATTTTGACACGGTAGACTTAAAAAATGATTTTATCAAGTCACTAAACGGAGCCTTTGAGACATATGATTCGGATGACTTTCAGTTTGAAATAAAACAACTTGAAATGTCTGCAAAAAGGCTGCTGTCAAATTCAATCATAGACAATGATGTCGAGGGAATTCTACTTTGCAGTCTGGTACTTAATGATAATTCAGCTAACTATAATAATGAATATCCAAAGGACAGCTATAAAATAAGTTCAGTTATTGATCCTGGCCAAGAGATTATATATAAGTTATCGGCCTATAAGGATTATATCATCAATTCTATCAAACTGGAAAAAGATGAACTATTCATTTGGCTGTTTAATATAAATGATAGAATATACATTCTGACCATTAACCATGAAGCTACAGTAAATACTAGAGAATTGCCTGATTGGGATTGGTTGAAAATGACTGATTGGTTGAAAAACAAAGACAGTTTTTATTACAAAGGCCATCTTTACTCCAGCTTGGGAGAACAGGAAGAGCATTATGAGAAGTTATTGGATGCCCTTTCATTTACCGAACTGTCTTTGACACAGAACTATAAGGAAATCTTTTACTGTAGCAGCATCGATCTTGTACAATTCCCTACAAATCTAATTGAAAACAACCTGGACTTCATCAGTTCAAGAGTTCCGGTAACGAACATAATTTCATTCGAATACCTAATCAATTCAAATAGAAATAGTCTCTTATCTCCCAAGTATAGCTCTACAGCATGGATTCCTATTGTAGATCAGGATGGTTCTCTTCTGGTTAGTTATGATAAAATAAAGCCGATTTTACAAAAAATGGGCGCCAAAATCATTACCCAAAGGCAAATCACTGAAAAGATAAATACTGATGTGAATATATTCTTGGCTCATGGAGAGCTAAATCTAAGAAGTTTTAAGGGAATATATACTAATCATAAGGCAGAGAGCGCAATAAGGCATACCGACTATCTATTCGGTTCAGGCAGGGTAGCAATCCTTTTTATTTGTAATTCAGGCGTGGCAAACGATGACATACTTTCCAATAGTATACTTTCACTCAGTCATGATATCCTCAAATTAGGTTACGAAACTGTAATTGCCCCTTTTTGGAAACTCGAAATATCAATAACACCCTATTGGCTCGAAAACTTCCTTAGTGCATTTAATGAAGGATATAAAGTATCTGAAGCTGTCTATCTGGCAAACGCATCACTGGCAGAATATAAGGAAGATATCTCCAATTCATTTTTTGTAGCTGAAGGAAGGCTTGACATGCATATTTATGGAAATCCATATTTGAGAATAAAGCTCTAGTATCATTTTGCAAAAGACACACTCTTGCGAATTTGCGAACGCTATTATAAAAGGTTCCTAGCGATTTACCCCCATTCACACTTCGGAATTTCAGAAATTTTTGATCATGATAACAATTGCAAACTTCAATAACCTAATGTGAATTGGTGAGTTTCTTTAATTAAGTATATCCACTCCCAAATTTTCGAGCTTATCAAGGGTATTTCGTGAAACTTCGGTCAGGCAACCTATACACAGAAACTTTTTGGCTCTGCTAAAAGCAACATATCCTAAGCGAGGATAGTCGGTGGTTTCCCTGGTTCGTACTTTATCCCTTTCTGCCATCCGGGTTTCCAACCATAACTTGAGCTCATCCTCCCCTTTAGCAATAACAAGAACGCTATCGTATTCCAGCCCTTTTATACTGTGTATTGTAGAAACAACAGGAATGCCTGGTGAGGTGTTCCTGTTTATCGAAAATCTAAGGCTCTCTATTTTTACAGGCAGGCCCTGTTTTGGAGAACGTTTTAGTTCATCTTGCAAAAAAACAACAAACGTATTCTCATTGGTGATTGTACCATCTTCAATAGCCCATAGTATTCTAAGAGCATCTTTGCGAAGCCCATATATATCAGTATTGTATACTTCAAAATATTGCTTTGAGCTCATTCTGATAACCGATAGCAGCGTATCTTGAATCATTTTTAAAGGATTACTTTCACTGCCCTTGACAGGTCCCATAAACTTATCATTTATAGCAGCAGTTATCCTTTTTATGACCTCGCTCTTTTTTGCGATAATACATCTTTGCGAAAACGGCACGTCCAACGCTTCACACCTCTCATAGAACTTATCTATAATTTCCTTCACCACACCTTTACCCTGAATATAAGATATGCTTCCTTTTAGCTCAGTATCCTCCTTTTTTATTCTGACCTGTTCAAATACAAACTCTGCCCTGCCCTTGCCATATGTGCGGGCATTGAACTTATTGAGAAATGTCACGATATTTTCAGCACACCTATGATTAGAGGTATTTACTGAAACATCATAGCCGGTCGAGGAAGCTGCCTTGAGTATTGGTATGTTACTAAAAAACTTAATCGACGAATCATAACTCATAATGTATTGCTCTGGATCCCCTACGCAGTAAAGTTTTGTGAGTCCTGCTTTACGGATCGCCTCAATTATATTGTAAATGGAATTCCCTGAATCCTGAAACTCATCTACAAACAGGAATTGAAGCCTGTTGCCAACAATATCCCGGATTGTGGTATTACCAATACATACCTTGGCAATACTGATGGTCTGATCATAGGTAATATATCCCTTTTCATTTAGCCACTTATTAGCTATGGATTTGAGAACAGCCAATTCCTTTGGAGATTTTCTTTTTGTGTCGTTCTTTACCTCAAGCATTTTTTTTACTACTTCGTCGAGATCACACTGCATGAAGAGCTTTTCTTCTCCCATATTGGCTATCCCAAAATTTGAAAAGGGAATGACCAAAAACCTATTCAAAAAGGCATGCATTGTACCTATAAATAAATTTTCCGGTATAGCAATCCTTTCGGAGAGCCTCCGGTAAATATTTTGACGGGCAGCATTGGTATAGGTGATGACTGCCATATATCGCGACGCACTCAATTTGGGTAGTTCAGAAATGATCTGTTCTACCATGTTGTGGGTTTTCCCCGCACCTGGGCCAGCAATGACAAGTGTGGCTTTATTTTGTTGCTGTTTTTGTGTCATCGTTTAAAGAAGTTATACCTCGCTCTATATACTCAGGTACATTAAAACATGTTTTGTCCTTGCTATATTTTTGCTCACTCAACATTAACATGAGCGAATAGGCAAATTCAGATTTATATTCTTTTATAAGCGCGAAGTATTCTTCTGCTGAGATAGGCTTGGCCTTTAATTCTTCACAATACTTCTTACCACTATTGGGACGTACTTCCTTAATAACTTCAAGCAGTATCTTTCTTCCTTGTCCTTTGGTATTGGCATTGATAAGATCAATCTCAAAGGTACTTGCTTCTGTGATCCCGACGGTAATATCAGCCACGCCTTTGTATTTTTCAGCAAGATTGTCCGCCCTGTCTTTTGTTTTAGTTTCAGAATCCCTATCAGTGAGCACTAGACATTTGCGGAAAAACCCATTTTTTATAATTTCAAGAAAATAGCTAAATGCCAATCCATTAACATTAACTATGCAACACCCCAGTTTTTCGGTAGTGGCATTATTAAGGCGCTGGAAGAATACAGGGAGTAAAAGTTTTTCAGAAATGCCCTCAACAAGAATAATCTTGCTTGAGTAGAAAATATTGGTATTCACAGCATCCAGATATTTGTTGAGATATTTTATCTGCCGTTTTCCAAGAGCTGTATCACTAAAGCCATCCAAGATATAATGAGCCTTTAGCTTTTTATTATCTTTAAAGAGCACCACAGTGTTTTCATAATCTATCTTTGTAGTAATATGTGTTGAATGCGAAGTAATAAGCAGTTGAATGTCTTTACGATAAGCATCTTTTGACTCGTTCTTTATGAGGTCATCAATATTATGTGCCAAGTGGTCCTGTAGGTTAGGATGTAAATGTGATTCAGGTTCTTCCAGACCTACGACCCTGAAGTAAGAACTGTGCCCTCTGGTAATATCTTCGATGTATGATAGGACCAAGGATATAAACAAGAGATTATTTCTACCCGTCCCATTCCTATCTATGGTTATTGGATTGTCTCCGTATACCAAACTGATCTTCTTAAGAAGGTCCCCTACGTCGGGCAACGTGAATATCAGATTAACCAGATTGGTAGTATCATCTACTGCCAGTGATATCTTATCCAGCTGTTCAGAAATTCCTTTCTTTATTGTTTTTAAGGCAGCATTATCATCAATGGCGGCCTGCAATCCTACTAGTTGCCCCTTTAGATCTTGGTATTCTCTTTCTTCTTTAGAATTCAATATCCGATATAAAAGCCTTGAATGATGGCTGGCCACCAATTCAGTACCTGCATCACGCAAAGCATCAAGGAATTCAAAACGCAATTGATTCAAATGGTAAGTATTGACAGCAGCTGAAGCATCTGCACCGCCAGTGAGCGTATAATAATACTTTGAAATGGGAAAATTTATCAAATCCAGCCTTGCGGCTTCAGATAAATTCTGATAACATTCCTGTCCGTTATCATCTATGAATTTTTTAATAAATGCCCGTTGGAATTCCAGTTCCTCCTTCTTGACAAATTTACCCACAGGCTTAAAACTGTAGGTAAGCTTGGCTTCGGACATATCGGAATTGCTAAACCAATCTGCAATTACAGATTCTTGGTCCTTATCCCAGTCTTTTAATGTTGCCTCTATAAAAATTTCTGGAAATTCAATATCCTCAATAGGTATGGCAAAATCCAAAACCTTCCTTTTGAACTCTAACATAACATCATAATTGAAGTCAGCAACCTCCAGCATACGTTTTTTGAAAAAAGATATATCCTGTCCGAGTATCAACCCGATAGAATCCAATAGATTCGTTTTTCCGACATTGTTTTCACCAATGATGAGAGTCAAAGGTTTGAGCTGTATTACAAAATCTTGGAATGTCCTGTAATTCCTAATTGCAAGTCTAGAGATATACATGTAAGGTCTGGTATTAGAATTTTCTCGTTAAAAATAAAATTTTTAATCCAAATTCCAAACCATAAACGCCTTAATCATAGGAGATTCGAACACGACAGATGAAAGTGCCTCAAATAGTAATGCTTATGATATCTCCAAGACCTTCTTCGTGAATATATGATTGTATATAATTGGTTACTTCCTTTTTTTTGCTATTAGCCGTTAAGAAGTAATGTATATAGTTAATTTCGTCCGCGTCATCATAATGAATAAGATCTGTAAATGCGCTTGAAATGATACTGCCCTTGAGCTTGAGTATCTTTCTTGCCGTAGGGGTATCGACCTCCTTTTTTATTTTCAGGCGTATAGTGGTATTCATCTTTTCAATCAGTGTTTTAGCTTCAATGCCTTTATCTCCTCTTTTATCCCTGCCAGCATCTCCCTTATGCTCTGTGGTTCCATTGTATCCGGCTCGAAATCCCTCGTTGCAATGCTCCCGACATATTCCCAGATTTCCAGGATCTCGGACAGCCTGACAGTATAGGGTTCGTAGAAGGTATTGTCCGAGCTCAGTACCAGACCGTTCTTCTCGTGCCCGCTCAGCCTCTTGTATACGATACCCTCGTCCTTCATCAGGAAAACATAGCTCTTCCCGTTGCGGATCTCGCCCAGGTTCTCCACATAGCGGCCCACCACAAAGGAGCCCTCGTTGTGGGGCGGCATGGAATCCCCCTCGATCGGGAAGGCCCTCATCTTGCCCCTGCCGATAAAGGGCAGCGAGATCTGCTGCAGCCCCTCGATGAACTCCGGATCGCTGTAGCCGTTAAGGTATCCGGCCTTGGCCCTGTGCGGGATGATCTCGATGACGTTCTCGCCCTGCCTGTCCACGGTAATGGGCAGCAGGATGCGGTTGTCCTCCAGGCGGATCATCCCCCCCGTATCCACCTTGCGGATGTCCACCGAGAGCAGCAGGTCGATGCTGAAATGGTAATGCTGGGCGATGCGCCTGAGTATTTCATAGGGAGCCTCGGAGGCCCCGGACTCGTACTTGACATACCGCGCTCGCGTGATCTGGAGCTCCTCAGCAAGCTTTTCCTGGGAAATCTTCTTTTGGAGCCTCAGGTACCTGATGTTGTCGGAAAAGAGAGACATACGCTAATTGTTACTATTTGGAACAGCAAATATATACAATTTTGTTACAATATGATCTAATTTTGTCCGGTACAAAAATGATGGATTATGGAACGCTCGATTGTGCATATGGACCTGGATACCTTTTTTGTCTCCTGCGTGAGGCTGCAGAACTCTTCCTTGGAAGGGATCCCGCTGATCGTGGGCGGCGGTGACCGCGGCGTGGTGGCCTCCTGCTCTTACGAGGCGCGCAGGTTCGGCGTGCATTCGGCCATGCCCATCAAGATGGCGCTCCGCCTCTGCCCCGAGGCCCGCGTGGTCAAGGGCGACATGGAGCTCTTCTCGCGCTATTCCAATACCGTATCGCAGATCATAGAGGAAAAGGCACCCGTGATGGAAAAGGCATCCATCGACGAATTCTACCTGGACATCACCGGCATAGACCGGTTCCACGGTTCCTACAAGTGGACCAATGAATTGTCATCTCAGGTAACCCGGGAGACGGGACTTCCCATAAGCTTTGCCCTGTCGGTGAACAAGACCGTCTCCAAGATCGCCACGGGTGAGGGCAAGCCCAAGGGGAGCCTGGAGATCCCCCAGATGATGGTGCAGCAGTTCCTCAACCCGCTTTCCATACGAAAGATCCCGATGGTGGGCGATACCACCTTCAAATTATTATCGCGTATTGCCATACGCAACATACAGACCCTTGCCGAGATGCCCGTGAACGTCTTACAGGAGATGATCGGAAAGAACGGCATCGAGCTCTGGAAGAAGGCCAACGGCATCGACAACACCCCCGTGGAGCCCTACCGCGAGAGGAAGTCCCTCTCCACCGAGGACACCTTCCACCAGGATACCACCGACCTTGCCTTCCTGCGCTCGGTGCTCTCGGCCATGGTGGAAAAATTGGCCTACCAGCTGCGCAGCGAGCAGTGGCTCACCTCCAATGTGACGGTGAAGATCCGCTATTCCAATTTTGACACCGAGACCCGGCAGGTGACCCTGGCCTACACCTCATCAGACCATGTGCTGACCAGGGCGGTCCTGGAATCCTTCGAGAAGCTCTACCAGCGCCGCATGAGCCTGCGCCTTGTAGGGGTGCGCTTTGGCAAGCTGGTGCGGGGCTCCTACCAGATCAACCTCTTTGAGGATACCCAGGAGATGATGTCCCTCTACCAGGCCATGGACAGGATCAAGAATCGTTTCGGTGCCGGGGCCGTGATGCGCGGCAGCGGCATCCGTCAATCAAAAGCCCAGTAATCATGTACCTGAACTGCCATTCTTTCCACAGCCTGCGCTACGGCACCATTCCCGTTGGCGATCTGGTAGCCCAGGGAAAATCCCTGGGTGTTACCGCCATGGCCCTTACCGATATCAATACCGTCACTGGAATCTACGAATTCTACAGGGGCTGCCTGGAAGCGGGCATCAAGCCCCTGGTCGGCATGGAATTTCGTGAGGACAACCGGCTGCTGTATATCGCACTGGCAAAGAACCGTTCGGGCCTGGCCGAGATCAACCGCCACCGTACCCAACATAACCTTGAAGGATTGGCGGTACCGGCGCTTGCTCCGGATTTTCGGGAGGTACTGGTGGTGTATCCTATGGAAAATGTGCCCGAGGTGCTTAGGGATTTTGAATTCATCGGCGTCCGCCCTGAAAACCTGTCCCTGCTGATCCGCCCCGAGTGGAAGGCAAGAGTGGACAAGATGGTGGTCCTGCAGCCCGTCACCTTCCGCACCAAGGCAGAATACAACCTGCACCGCATCCTCAGGGCCATTGACCTCAACACTCTGGGCAGCAAGCTCGTGCCGGGCGATTATTGCGCGCCGGATGAGATGATGGTTGCCCCGGAGGAGGTCATGGTACGCTACAGCCAGTATCCCGGGATACTGGAGAACACCTTTGCCCTGGTGGGCCAATGCTCGTTTGAATACGAATTCGGGGTATCCCGAAATAAGAAGCACTATACGGCAGGCCGGGATACGGACCTGGAACTGCTGACCAGCCTGGCCCATCAGGGACTTATCCGCAGATACGGTGCTGACAATATCCTGGCCAGGGAACGCGTGGAGAAGGAACTGGCCGTGATCCACCAGCTGGAATTCAGCGGCTACTTCCTGATCACCTGGGACATCATCCGCTACAGCAATTCCATGGGGTTCCTGCACATCGGGCGCGGCAGCGGCGCCAACAGCATCATTGCCTACTGCCTGGGCATTACCGACATATGCCCGCTGGAGCTGGACCTGTACTTCGAGCGCTTCTTGAACCTGAACCGCAAGAGCCCGCCAGATTTCGATATCGACTGGTCCTGGAAGGAGCGCGACGTGATCCTGGATTACATCTTCAGGCGCTACGGTGCCGGGCACGTGGCCTTCTGCGGGACTAATGTCGAGTTCAAGTACAGGTCCATATTCCGCGAGGTCGGCAAGGTCTTCGGGCTTCCCAAGGAGGAACTGGATGCGCTCTCGGGCACTTCGATGGACAAGCATGACAGGAACGAGGTGGTACGCCTTGTGCACCGCTACGGGATGATGATGGAGAAATACCCCAACCAGCGCTCCATGCATTCCTGCGGCATCCTGATATCGGAAGACCCGATAACGGATTTCACCGCCCTTGAGATGCCGCCCAAGGGATTTCCGATCGTGCAGTTCGACATGCACGTGGCCGAGGAGATCGGATTCGACAAGTTCGACATCCTCTCCCAGAGGGGCATCGGCCATATCGACGATTCCGTAAAGCTGATCAAAAAGAACCGGGGCATAAGCGTGGACATCCGTGATACTTCCATCTCCAAGGACGAAGCTACCTGCAATGAGTTTCTCGGCCAGGGCAGGACCATCGGCTGCTTCTATATCGAGAGCCCTGCCATGCGGGGACTGCTGCGAAGGCTCAAGTGCAACAACTACAAGGTGCTGGTGGCCGCCTCGTCGATTATCCGACCGGGAGTGGCCCAGAGCGGGATGATGAAGGAATACATCTTCCGCCACAATTATCCTGACCGGTTCGAGTACTTCCATCCGGTATTCGAGGAGCAGCTGGGGGAAACCTACGGCATCATGGTCTACCAGGAGGACGTGATCAAGATTGCCCTGCACTATGGCGGGGTGGCCGCCGCTGACGGGGATATCCTGCGCAGGGCCATGAGTGGCAAGGGGCGCTCCCTTAGCGCACTGCAGAAGGTCAAGGATAATTTCTTTGCTTCCTGCGCCGCCCAGGGGCATCCCGAGCAGCTGAGTACCGAGATCTACCGGCAGATCGAATCCTTTGCCGGCTATTCCTTCTGCAAGGCCCACTCGGCCTCCTATGCCGTGGAGAGCTACCAGAGCCTTTACCTGAAGGTGCACTACCCCATAGAGTTCATGGTGGCGGTGATCAACAACCAGGGCGGCTTCTACCGCACCGAGGTATACGTGCACGAGGCGCGGATGTCAGGTGCGGCCATACACAATCCATGTGTCAATAAAAGCGAGGTGGAGACCACCCTCTACGGCAAGGATATCTACTTGGGATTCATGCACCTGCAGGGACTGCAGGGCGATATAGCCCATCGTATTGTGGAAGAGCGTCTGGCAAATGGGGAGTACCATTCCCTGGAGGATTTTATCAACCGCATACCCATTGGCATTGAAGGACTGCAGCTGCTGATCTATATCGGCGCGTTCCGCTCTACCGGCAAGAACAAGAACGAGCTGTTGGTCATGGCCCACCGCATCATGATGAATTTCAAACCGGAGCACCGCCAGCCCCAGCTACTTCCGGAGCCGGTACGGGAATACAAACTCCCGGAACTCAAAAGGTCCCCCTTTGAGGACGCCTTCGATGAGATCGAGCTGCTGGGCTTCCCGGTATCGGTGACGCCGTTCAACCTTTTGAAGACCGGCTACAGGGGCGATGTCATGGCACGGGATTTGGTACGGTACCACAAGCGGCAGGTAAAGATGCTGGCCTACCTGGTATCGCGCAAGCACGTGCCTACCAAGATGGGCGCCATGTACTTTGGGACGTGGATTGATGCCAATGGCGAATTCTTCGACACGGCGCATTTTACGGGAAGCCTCAAGGAATACCCCTTCAAGGGAGGCGGGTGCTACCTGTTGCTGGGTACCGTGGAGGTGGACTACCACTTCCCCACCATCACCATATCCAGGATGGAAAAGATGCCCTTCATGGCGGATCCCCGCTACAGGGAGACCGATGCCGAGAGCACCCGCACCCAGGAGAGGCTGCGCGAGGACGTCTCGATGACCCACCGCGCACCCTACCCGCAGGAACAGGAGATAGGCCTGCCAAGGCACAGGATGAACAGCAAGGAACAGAAGAAAGCGATATGAAAATGACGGAATATGCTATAGTCGACATCGAGACCACGGGCGGCAACGCCTCGGGCAGCCGCATCACCGAGATATGCATCATCATCCACGATGGCATGCAGGTGCTCGAGCGCTGGGAGACCCTTGTCAACCCGCAGAAGGAGATACCTCTTCCCATCTTTGCCCTTACAGGAATCAGCAACGAGATGGTAAGGGATGCCCCTGTATTTGACGACATCGCCGAGAAGGTGCTGGAGATGCTCTCGGGCAGGGTCTTCGTGGCCCATAATGTAAACTTTGACCATTCCTTTGTGCGCCACGAATTGGAACTGGCGGGCCTGAAGTGGATTACCCGCAAGCTGTGCACCGTACGCGCCGCCCGAAAGATAAGTCCGGGGCTTCCCTCCTACAGCCTTGGCAACCTCTGCAGGTCCCTGGAAATCCCGCTGGAGCGTGCCCACCGCGCCGGAGGCGATGCCGATGCAACGGCCATCCTCTTCTCGCGCCTGTTGGAATGGGATACTGAGGGTGAGATTGCCCAGATGATAAGGCGGAATTCGCACGATCAGAACCTGCCTCCCAACCTTGCCCCATCGGATTTCGAGCAGCTGCCCGAGAGGCCCGGCGTGTATTATTTCCATGACAGGACCGGAAAGGTGGTGTATGTCGGAAAGGCCAAGAATATAAAGAAGCGGGTGGCGCAGCATTTCGGGGGCCACAAGATCACGCCACAGCGGCAGCACTTCATGCGGGACATCCATTCGATCTCCCATGAGCCCTGCGCCACGGAATTCATGGCACTGCTGCTGGAATGCTGCGAGATCAAAAAGCTGTGGCCGGCGCACAACAGGGCGCTCAAGCGCTTCGAGCCCCGATTCGGGCTCTACCATTACCAGGCCCGCAGCGGCTACCAGTACCTGGCCGTGGGAAAGCTGGCAAAGGGACAGGCCTGCGTGGAGCTGTTCCACACCCAGTACGATGGGGTGAACCTCTTGCTTTCCCTGGCCGCGGAATTTGGGATCGACCACAGGTTCTGCCATTACGGGACACATGATGAAGGCGACCTTCTCATCAGGAAGGGCAATGACAGCCTGCCCGATCTGGACGAGCACAACCTTAGGATCGACAGGGCGCTGGAACACCTTTCCCTCAGCAGGCCCAGCTTCGGAATAGTTGACAAGGGACGCTCGGCTGATGAGCGGAGCTGCGTCTGGGTGGAAAAGGGCCATTTCTACGGCATGGGCTACCTGCCCTCGGATACCGGCATCAGGGAGGCATCAGAGATCAGGGATTATGTGACGCCCTACGCCAGCAACGGCTACCTGATGCAGCTCATCAACGCCTACGCCGAGAAATATCCCGGCAAGGTCGTCAGGCCTACAGTTGACGGCAATTGAAAAAAATGAACCATGACACTATTTAACGATACGGAACTCTTCACTGCCGGCAGCATGCCTAAGAAATGGTATGACCTGCCTGATATGGAATTGATGCAGTATGATGGTTTTGTTCACAAGGAACAGGCCGACCGATATTATACTACGTTTTTGAACAATACCCCATGGCGGCGCTATGAGATGCCTATGTATGACAAGATCGTAACGGCACCCCGTATGATCGCCTGGTATGGCGAGCCCGATGAGGCTGGCGAGGGTTCCCTTGCCTGGACCCCGGAGCTTCTGGAGTTGAGGTCCATGGTCGAGCAGGAAACAGGGCTTGAATTTAATGCAGTACTGCTGAACCTGTATAGGAATGGCAATGACAGCGTGGCCTGGCATTCGGACAAGGAGCATAAGATCGGCCGGAATCCCAATATCGCCTCGATGACCTTCGGGCAGACGCGTCCCTTCAGGTTCCGTCACAAGACTGACAAGGCACTCGGCCAGGTGGAAATCCCACTGCACCACGGCACACTGCTGCTGATGTCGGGAACCACCAATACCTTCTGGGAACACCATATCCCGAAGTCTGCAAAGAATATGTTGCCCAGGATTAATTTGACCTTCAGACAAGTGAAGTTGCAATTATAAATATTTAAGGCACAAATAATTAAGATTTTTTCATTCTTAATTCAAAGCTATTGATAAGCAAAAACATATCTAGTGTCTTGAATATCTTCAGACGATATTGTCTTAATCTAGTCGAAACTGGACACTATGTGACAAATATGCCTACAAAGTTCCAAATATTGACAATTCATAATCTTCTCCGGTCTGGTCAAGCTGCTGTATATATTCCTTAATAATTTTATCCTGTTTTGCGTAATCCTTATCTTCCCTTATATCTGTTTTATCTATTTGGTCAGTGCGGCCATATCGCTCGGCTATCACTTCTGCCTTTTCTTTTGAAAGACAGCTGTACGCTTCGAGAATTGACGAGTAGTCTTTTTTAGTTCCCAAGTTGCGATAATAATTATCAACCAATGGCTCTAATGCTGTTGAATACCAATTTCGAGTATCAGTATTACCATATGCGAGAAAATAGATAAGTATTCTGAATTCGTACTGGCTTCCCTCATAATAGCGTTTAATATTTTCAATAAGAATGTCTCCGTCTATAGCCATCACAATCTGTTTTATAACCCTGGAACCTGATTTTCTTGTCAATTCACCGAGTGCAGAAATTTTCTTCCAGTGCCTCGGTGTGGCCTGCTGAAGCTGTATTGCCAAACTTCTAATATCTAATACTGAGAGTATATCCTCAAGATGGTGATCATAAAAGTTGAGTTCAAACAAACCTGTATTCAAAAGCGGAATGTCCATTTCTTCCAATGGACAATCCTTAAGAAGCTTTTTGATGGTATCAACAACAAACTCGAGGTGACTTTTTCTGAAACTCAAACCATTTCTGAAAAATGAAACCACCTCCATCAAACTAGAAATATCACCTCTATTTAGTTTCCCAACAATCCGTTGAAAGTCTTCATAATTCAGATCTTCCCTCACTTCCCTAATCCATTCTGGATTACTTTCATAAATACCATAAAAGAGGAATCCCAAACTATCAAATTGGTAAGGCTCTGCATTTTTCACCATACCAATAAAGTGCATCTTGTCAATAAGTGGCAACAGGTTTCCAAAGATTTCAGTAGCATGATAACGTATTAATGTTACAATTTTACCAATAGCCGATAAACTACGAAAATCTGATTTGTTAATTTGCGCAGCAATGATATCCTCAATACCACGAAGAGAATCAGCTATAACACCATCCCTAAATTTTGGATGTACGGTATGCATCATATCCGCAATACCTCCCAAAGTTTGGATATCGTCAATAGAAGCAGCCCGAACGATCGCTGCCCAAGAAGTTACTTCAGGATTGTACCAGTTTCTCAAATAAGAACCTACCTCAGTACCTCGCAGCCAAGACCATAGATTGGCTATTTCCCTTATTAAGGTGGAATCCTTAAATATCATATCCAACAGCTCTCCCGAAATTTCCCGATGATAAGGATAGAAACTACTGATATATTTTCTTGCAAACTGTCTGTGTACAGTCTTGTACCTTCCCCGTTCCATTTTGAGCATACGTTTGGAACATAACCTTGAGAGTTGATCTTCAAGCCATCCCTTCTCTGGAACGCCTTTGCCTTTAAGCACGCTGTTATATCGGTACAGTAAAAGTAATTCATCAATACTCACCCCTCTTTCGAAAGTTGAGATATGCTTCATTGCAATGTAAAAAAATAAGATATCGAACCGATCATAAGCCTTCAGCTCATGCTGCAGATCTGTTGCCTTGTCTATCCCTCCCCCTAATAAAAAAATAAACTCCCAAACTGTACCTGCCGTATTGGCAAACTGGTGTACTACATTTTTTAACGGTCGGGTAAACTCTGAAAAACCAATCTGATCGTGATCAGATCCGTCAAGTTTATGCTCCTTTAGGTACTGTACAATATGGTGCTCATTTTCTAATATATTTACTATGACTGAGCCCTTCAACCTTGGCCAATCAAGAAAAACAACCGAGTTTAAAAAGTGTTGTTCGATATTGCTATCTCCTGCAAAATCATTACGGGTGTTTATAATAATTATCCATCTTGAACTTGTAGCAGCCTTTAGCAATTCCTCAATTTGTGCAGAATTCATAATACTATTTGCATCATCGACGATTAGTGTTATTTTACCAACTGTTTGCGATAGGAAATAAAATATTTTATGAATTGATTGCTGCAGGTTTGTGTCATCTATGAATGCTTTGAAGGTTTTTCTATCCGATTGCATTCCTGCGATTCCTAATGCAAGGGTAGTTTTCCCACTACCAGATGATCCCGCGATTATAAGGCATGACGAGGATTGCAAAGTTTCTGTAGCCTTTTGCGCAAACGCTCCACGTGAAAGTGTAGCACTTATAAAAGGTGATGGTGAACCAAAAGAAAAAATTTCGGTAATATTCCCCTGCTGTTCATAATCAATATAAACAAATGTCCCAAACGGAAAGCTAACACCGTTTTTATTATAAAACAACGCTATCTCCCATAAGTGTTCCCATTTTCTTTTAAAGGTATATTGTTCCGCTAAAGACATAGCTTCTTTATGGACTATAACGTGATGAGTAGGACACAAAAGCATTAGGTTGCTTTCCGAGTGATCCTGTGTGATATGGTACTCCTCCATATGGTGGATCTGATAGGGTCGTCCATCATAACCGTCCGCACAGATCGCACATATACCACCGCTTTTTGCTAAAATATTTGCAATCGTGTCTACTGCAATAGGAGCACGGTTTACTTTTTCCCGAATAAGGGCAACTTCCTCCTTTGAAAAACCCGCTTTTTCTAAAGCTTGCTTACTTTGATTTTGGAGCCCAGAAACTGTCAATGACTTTATCCCAATTTTATTGATTAGGTCTGTCGGAAACCCAAGAGCTAAGAATTTATTAAAGGTTCGCTTTTGCATTTATACTCGGTGTTATAATTAATATCCAAAACTTAATTATTCAATACTATTCAAGCCATGTTTTAGACTGGTAGGTTAGGTTGTAAGCAACATACACGCTATTCATTGCTAAACATTTTATCCCAGAATTTAACAGCCTTTAGTTTTCCATTTTCTTCCCAGATCAAATATTTTCTAACTTTCTGACAGAATGGAACGGATTTTATACTGTCATTGATTGAGTTTTTATTTATGATGGTCATGGCAAACCAAAAACGTACAAGTCCTTTCTTCTTCAGATTTGATGTCCATATACTATCATCAACAATCAAAATATTTTGAGATTCTCCGAAAACATCGGTTTTGACCTTGTGGGAGACGCCAACTATTGAATTCTTCTTATCGAGATAGCTGCTTCCTTCCAATGCCACTATTCCCAATGCCTTTCTAGCCTTTTTGGAGGGCAAATAAACCTCCTCTTCCCCTTCCACATTTTTTCTTACTATCTTCGCAAGTGAAACATCAAACGTGATGCTATCGTTAAAGTGCCTTCTTCCTCCATCTTCTGCAATCCAGTCCATCCATACAATATCGGACGGATTCGAATAAATATCTGTTCTGGGACTGGCATAGAACTGCAGGTCGTCACGTAAAATTTTTTCATTGAAACTCTTGGAGAGGTCTTCCCTGAAGGCTTCGAAGTCATTCTCTTTGATAAGGCAGCAGTGCACCTCAATCGAGCTCTGTATCGTCTTGGTCGAATTGTACAGCGCTGTATAATTATACAGTGCTGATCCACGCTGTCCCTCCTTTAGAAAATCAAAATCCGATCTGTTGTAGTAGATCCAATCTGCAAAGTTTATTGTGGGCTCATTGTCAACGGCTGCCTGAATTGATCCAGCTATATCCTTGCCATCTGAGAGCTCTGGAGCGAGCACGTCACTGATCAGCCATTTGGCTGGGTTGAAAAAGGTGTCTACCCTGCTTTCAAAGTCGTTGTCGAAATCCTCCCCAGGATTGTGGATTTCTGTGATGACGGAATAATCCTTTATCCAATATTTATCATCATAATCTGTATAGGGCAGGTAATCTGCCAAATATCCCTTCAGAAAATTTACTGCTAGCCATGTGTATTTTTCCTCATACGTGAATTTTTCACTCTTGCTTCCGTGCGACGCATCAGTATAACCGTTGCCCTTGATACGGTCTAAGCCTAGTGCCCTAATATAAGCAAGTGCTGCGGCCATTGCCCATTCCCTGCATCCAATCTCAAACTCATTACTGTGATGTGACTCATACTTCCTTATAAACACCTCCGTTTCCTTAGTCATTCCTTCCTTGCCATAGCCGATCTCATAAGTGAGGAACTTGTCGTATGCATCCCTGATCACATACCAGGCGAGGTCATGCACTATAGGATAAAACTCTTCCCTTGGATTTTCAAGATAACGTTGTTCAAGGGGAAGATAAACAAACTCCTCCAACTTACTCGGCCTTGCTTTGGCTACTTCGGCCTTGTCGATCAATCTCAATTGGAAGGCTTTTTCCACAATAGCATTAAAACCATATCTCACGATTACATTGCGGTGAATGATCTTGTTCTCAAAAATATTCTTGACGCTCCAAGTGGCTAGTACTGCAATGGCTGGCTTATCTTTACATCTGCTGGAGACCCCCAGCATCACAGCGGCAAGGTCCTCCTGGATCTGGGGATCGTTACAATCGAAAAGCTTATCCAGCAATTTGATGAATTCATACGGAACCATGACTGCCCACTCCGCAAGCTTTGTACGAAGATTTTCCCTTAGTTTTTGATCTAGCGTAGACAATCCCCAGGCATACATGAGCGGCCTTCCATCGTGCTTTTCAAATTCGTCAAGCCTACGATAGACATTCAGTACACTATTCAAACTCCATGAAGACTTGGGCTTACACACTGATTTTTCATAGCTGTCCAAACCTGACCAAAATTTATCACGGCTGAAGGCATCGGGAATATTATATAGGATACCATGCAGATAAAGCGCATTAAAGGGTGTGTCTGTCCTATTGGCCAAAGGGTAAATCAGCGATTTTAATATGGTAAACCTCTTCCCGTAGTCGTCCTTCAGTATTTCGCTTATCCACTTTTCAAACTTCTTCGCCAGCTCGTAAGGGGCTGTCGCCAAGGCTTCCAATTGCATCCCAAATATTTCTTGCTCAGTGAATCCTTTTTGCAGATATCCATCCCATCCGATTAGTTTTTCCGTCCGCAAAAATATTGAGTTGACGACATTCTGGATCAGCTGTTGGTTGGGTGCCTTATTGTATTTCCTTTGGAACTCTATAGGATTCATGTCAACGGGTAAGGCAAAATTTTGAAAGACAATATCCGGAAACTCCTCCAGCCCCCCATTGACAATTGCCTCGGTGATATTATCGGAGATCACGATCTCCAGGATTGACTGGTAGGTAATGGAATAGTGTTTTTCATACTTTTTGATCATACCTCTTGATTGCGATCTTTCAAAACGCGTCATGATACCATTTTCAGATAGGAACTGAAGCAGATGCTCGATTTCAGAATTATCCAGATAATGTTGCAGATCCGGCGTAATTCCCTCCTTTATGAATCTATGCGACATTTCGGGAGCGCTGTAGAACATCTCTGAAATAAGTAGCAGCGCATCAGTGACCGGATGCACATCCAAAGATTTCTTTCTAACCAGCTGGAGAAATTCTTCATTCAATCGACTTAACTTAAGGTTCAAGAGGGTACCCGTTGCGGTTTCAACACTGTCAACTTCTGTGATCGTTTTACCCTTATACTCTTCACAAAAGAGTCGCAATGCGAAAAGACTGTCAAGACCCCTGAACGAATCCAAGTTTGGAATCGATATGCTATACTCATCGAGATACTTAGGAAGTACTTCAAAGATGGCCACATCTCCTTCTCTTGGTAAGGTAAGTTCTTTCAACCAACCATTCTCAGAAACTTTGCTGTTATCGTAAAAGTAATCTCTTGCAGTAAATAAGAACCTTAATCTGGGAAATCTCCTAGAAATCTCTTCTACCTCGCTGATCCTGTCATACCAATTGTCCCAATTGGCAATGTCTTCCTCGAGGCCATCAATACATATCAAGACCTTTGAAAGCTCAAATTCAGGCTCTATGCCGACTTCATTTTGATTGGACTTCCTCACGTCATTCCTATGCGCCAAGGTTTCCAATGCAGAAAGCATCTCGCTGAGATTCCAGCTATGTAATCCCAGCTCAGAGCTTAGCAGGGATTCCCAACTTTTAGAATCGGATCCATAAGCCCGAATCAAAATGGCCGGGGCTCCTGCATTCAGAGATTCCTCAACCCCGAAAGCCAATCCATGGGTCTTTCCTGTCCCGGCTCTGCCATAGATAATGCAGCAGGGAACAGTGCGCAATTCTTCGCATAGCCTTTCAAAACCATACAGTAAATCAGACTGCAAGACATCAAGCTGGAGCACTAGCTTGTCGTACGTTGGCTTTTCAAGATTGGTAGGGATGTTTTCCTTTAGGGACTCTCGCAACTCTCCTACGGTTTCGTAGATCTCTTGGCTGTAGAAAGATAAATCTAAATTGCCTTCAAGCGCCTTGAGTGCCATCATCTTTATCTGATCCAGATAGGCAAGCACGTACTTTAGGGAAGCGGAAATATTGAGTATAATATTATAGTAATTTCGATTCACAGAGTACCTTACCAGTGGATCAAGTAGCAATTCAAATTCCGATATTTCCTTATGCAGTTTGGTTGCCGTTGAAAAAACCTTCTTTCTGAAGGGCTCCGAAAACGTCTGTTTACTGACCTGCATTTGTATAATGCCGCTACTGTTAAGATTTGGAACGTACCTTTCCTTAAGCCAACTGTTGGTCTTCTGCATTTGGAATCTTTCGCTCAACGTTTTGAAGAAGAAGATCTCCCTTTCGAACCAATATTTGTGGACACCTTCATTTTCTGGCTTTTGAATTTCTATTCCAAGTTCATGATCGAACCACCATGTGATATCCAGATCCGGGTAATCCTTACATAAATCTCTTGTAAGATTATTGATCCTGAACTCTTCGGAATCTTTTATTGGCTTCCTGCCTTTACCTATTTTGAGCGAATTAATATTTCTGGGAATGCAGATAATGTATTTTTTTATATTTGGCCTTAGTCCCATGGCCGTATGGACAGACTTCCTGATCTGGTTTATCTGCAGCTCTTCTAGATTGTTCCTGAACCACTTGGATTGTACAGCCAAGATCGAATTATCATTAAGCACGCCATAAGCCTCGATGCCCCCATCTCCCCCGGAACCATTTATGACCCTGAAATTAATTAGCTCATCTGAATAATTTCGATAGAGATATCTTTCGAATAACTGGTTGTTCATTGTCTCAAAAGCATCTTCAGGACTAAGATCGTATGTATTAAAAGAATTCCACATTGGTAACGTTTTTTTAACTTAAACAGATAAACCTAATTTTCAGCGTTTATTTATTGTAGCATGTAATTCTACAGAGGCAGACTCGTCTCCGGTTTTTTGCGGAGTTCGCTTTTAAAATTATACTCACTATATTTAAAGAAATCATTTTCTTTGCATGCGTCAAAAAACTCAATGTATTCACTTCTGGCGGCCTCATCGAGGAAATTATTGTCGGCTACAATCTTCCTTAACTCGAGCGGATCTTGAAATATTTTAAGTATCCTTCTATTGATAGTAAAATATGATTTCTCCCTGAAGTCTGCCTGGATGCTCATTCTTAAAAAATGTATCGGGTCATAATCAAGTAAAGCCTTCTTTATCTCTTCTGCCATCTTGTCCTCTATATACCAGTATTTATGACCCTTTGATGCATCATGAGCCAACGGTTCAAATTTCTCATATGCGGTCCAGAAAAAGATATATACCGCATCTTCGGACAATCCATCCTTTTGAAGGTGCTTCCTGAAAAATCCTATCTGGTAATCAACAAGTTCTTCGTTAGAGAGCACAAAGGGCCTTCCGTCCTGTCTTATATGATACACCAATTCGTTCTGGAATAGAAAAGGAAATGGCGCAGAGTCGAAAATAGCCTCGGCACACGCCTTGAACGCTTCCGGTTTATTATTGTAATATGCAATATTAGGATTATAGGAATTATTCCAAAACAAGCTTACAAGAGAGTCAAAGGGAAACGACCTCAATCCTTCCTGCTTCGCATATTTAGGTCCAAGGTAACATAGAGCATTGACCTGCAATTCAAATTTTTCCCTGTCGAAAACATTTAGCTGAATGACACGGGCACCAACTTGACGCATCATCTTACGCTCCTCATATATATCAATAAAGGCACGTATTCCGGCACATCCTTCATTTACTGCTCTATTGAAATCTTTCTCTGATAGCTCATTTCCGCTCAGACGGTACCGGAAATAGCGTTCAAAAAACATCGGGTATATTATGGAATTCTTGGCATTCTTTATTCTTTCAAAAGGGAAAAACATATGATGGAGTAGGCCTGCAATAAGCCCCAGCTCTTCTTCTCCATATTGTCCTTCACTTCGCAGAATTTCTATAATGCTAATTTTCCTTTCCTTGGCTTCGGTATAATTATCCAGCTCATAAAATTGGGCATGCAAATTTGCATAAGGTTGGTTACTTACAAACTCCTTCCTATTCTCATATAATCGATCATATATTATCGGAAATCTGAATTTTAATAATTCCAGCACGAAGAGGCTTTCAAAAAAGACTTCATCTTTTAGTTTTTCGTAGGTAATTCTAAAGCTGTTAACAAATTTTATAACATCGCGCGACTGCCTGAAAATCTTACTATAAGAATATTCATAATCATGATGAAAACCTGTGGCAATTATATTTTCTTTGTAGTTTTTAAGGTCTTCTTCTTTCAGAAATATCTTAAGGTATTGTTCAAGTAAAGCTTGAAGGCTGCCAGCTTCCCTCTTGGGTAAGGGAACTTCCAACTGTATTATCTTGTCTAGAAATCCACTGCCCGCATCAGTACGCAAGGTAGCGACAGCCTGATCAACATATTTCCTGTCATAGGCAACCAGGTAAAAGATATTGGTAAAATTACCGGTACTCCTGATTATACGGAGAACTTCCAGTATCTCCTCGTTATACAGTCGATCGAGATCATCTATCGCGACAACAATCTTCTTCCCCGAGCCTGCAAGTAATTCATTAATAATTTTATAATCGTCTGCATAACTTGTGTCATGGAACAGGCTCGTTAGAAGGCTTGCCTGTTTGAAAATTTTTGCAAGCGAGGATTCTGATCGCGCCAGCTTCCTAGAATAGTCAAGAATAAGACCGGATACCTTAGGATCAATCTTATATAACCTAGCGGATAGCAGGTCGAAAAAGTCTTCCTGTATGTTCGATTTTCCTTCCACACTCCAAGGATTGAATTCCATAAAAGATGTAGAGTTTTCATCAAGCTGCGAGCCAATAAGATTAATAAACGAAGTCTTACCACTTCCGTAGTCACCAAGTATTCCTATTGCAAATGATCTGCTGTTATATGTACTGTTTATTTTTTCAGCAATGTCCTTTGCAAGCCCCCGCCTATTAAAACTGTCTTCACTTTCGCTCTTAATTGGTTTGTCCTCTACAAATCCTTTGTCAAACTGTTGTGGTTCTTTCTTCTTTTTTGGAAGAAAGCTGAGCACGGAAGGAAATGATAAGGCAAAAACAATAATATCCCATATTCTAAAATATGCAAAAATCTTAAAAGAATAGAATGTCCAGTAATCGCTTGAAATTGTCAGGGCATATAATCCAATTGACAAAACAGCAATTTGCCTTACAAGTATCTTACTGGCAAACAGAATGAGTAATAGCGAGATGCAGATTGCAAACGCCATCACCAATACGTCGTTAAAGACACTGACCTCGAAATGAGAAATAAGCCAAACGACAACAAAATTGTTTAACAGATTATTTATAACTCCCCTGAAAAAAGACATCAGCGATATAAATAGAACTATCCACAAGAACCTGGACTGATTCTTTCTTAAATAAGGCAAGATCATCATTAATTATTCGATTTGAAGTACGTAAAAAGCTTTTGCTTTTACCGTCATAATGGATTCCAAATATAACTAAATTAGAAAGATATTCCGCGTCCAAAACTCAAATCACAGTATAACGTATTTAGCTTACTGTTAGCAATAATTCGTGTATTACCTACCTCATCCTCTATGCGAATTCTTACCAGAAGTAATCACTCAAAATTGCTTAATAACTTTCTCCCTTGCAGGGATGTCGTCCAATATGTTATAATATTGTATTCACCAATAAGCAAAAAATTCCGTGCCTGTGCTAAGCCATTATAATTTCGTTGTTTCTTATAATCCTTTTGAAATTGCAATGGGGATAATTGGAACATCCTAGGAATTCACTATAGGGACCCTTCCTTTCTACAAGCTGGCCGGCACAGTCAGGGCATTTTTCCCTCAGGGAATCATCATCAACATCCATGATCTCGCTAAGGAATTTGCTGGGGCTAAGGGTATTGTACAGCAGGAAATTCTTGTGCCTGGCCCTGGTGATGGCCACATAGAATACACGGCGCTCCTCCGCATTTTCAAACCGGTCCCCTTCATGGAGCAGGCAATTTAACAGGGGATCGTCGGCAATCTCAGAAGGAAATCCCATGATTCCCGAATTTACATCCAGGATTATGGTATAGTCGCAGGTCATACCCTTGACCCTGTGGGCCGTGTAGTATTCCAGCTTCAATTTGGGATAGTCACTTGCAAGTTGCCGGAATCCATCAGGTATATTGTGGTGGTATCTTCCGATCAAAAAGACCTTTGCCTCTTTTTTCAGCAAGGCAATCTCGTCAAGGGCAGATCTTACATCTCTCTCTTTTGCCTGCTGGCGTGCCTCACGGCTGCCTGCTGCTATAGATCCGATAAATGCAAAGCTGTCGTGCTCCGCCCGGCGGTCGGAAAAAAGCGTCTTTCTAATCTGGGAAGGATTTTTCTGGATGTAGTCGCTGGAGATCTGCAGGATCTGGTCATTGAAGCGGTAGGTGCGCAATATGGGCGTCATGCTGGTATGGCCGAAATGCTTCTCAAACTCGGTGATGATGGAGATGTCGCTGCCTGTAAAGCGGAAGATGGACTGCCAGTCATCCCCGACCGCGTATAGCTTGACACCTGGATTTTGCTTCCTCAGGCTTTTAAGAAGCTCGTACCTTCCAAGGGACATGTCCTGGAACTCATCCACCAGGATGTACTTGTAAGGCCTCTTGAACTCCCCTCTTGCTATATGCATTGCCGCGTGGTTGACCATGTCGTTGAAATCCAGCGCCGAATCCTTTTTCAGCCTGTCCTCATAGCCCCTGTAGACGGGCCCGAAGACATCCAGAAAGACCTTCAGCCTGCGGTCGCCTGTCCGGGCAGCGATAGTCTCGGGTTCCCTGGCATTGGACTTCATCAGGCCAAGGAAGGTATGGATCATGTTGATAAAGCTTTCATAGTAGGGGGATTCCTTTACCAGTGGCAGGATCTCCTCCGGCTTTCTTGGCTTGAGTTCTACCCCATGGTCCACCAGCATCTTTTTCAGGCTGGAGATCAGGCTGCCCTCTGCATTCTGGAACGAGTAGGTCTCTATGAGCGTGGTGCCGAGCTTCTTGTGTATGCCTCGTTTCCAGCTGATGCCCGCATTGTAGTAGTCCCTGGCCGTGGGATAGGGCGCCTTTGTCTGGAACCACGCCGGTACGTTGCCCTGGCGGTCAACCCCGAAATGCTCGTGCCAGATGTCATGGCCGGTCAGGTAGAAATCGGGATTATAGCTCCCAAAATCAGCATTGCGGTCCTCGGGCGGAAGCGGATAATGCTTCTCGTATTCGTAATTTATGCCAAAGAGGCAGAAGAAGTTGGCGATCTGCACCTCCTCCATGCTGTTCATTTTGTTTCCGTCCAGTGCCACATTCTCGAAGCTCTGTTCATGCTTGAGATAGTCGTCCTTGGTCTCAAACCGGAACTCATCGCGCTCGGGCCTGCTGAAGAATGCGATAAAATTGACCGCCTTGCGCTGGAAGTCAGCGTCGTTGATAAACAGGTCATCAAAGATTCCCTGCAGGCAGGCCTTGGCATCGTCTTCCTTCCCCTTGAATGCCAGGTGCAGCTCGGTATCAGAACAGTGCCTCTTGACAAGGTAGCCGAAACTGTTGAAGGTCCTCACATCAAGGTTTTCAGCTCCCGGAATGTGACCGCAGAATTTCATGCAGCGTTCCTTCATCTCGCTGACAGCGTTCTTGGTGAAGGAAATGATGAGCAGCTCCTCTGGACTGGCCAGGCCCCTTTCAAGGATATAGGCTACCTTGGCCGATATGGTAGTGGTCTTGCCTGTACCCGCCCCTGCCAGTACCAGATTGTTGTCCTCGTCCCTTATTACCGCCTCTATCTGGTCCTCGGACAGGGGATATTCTTCAAGCGAATCGAAAAGCGGGCGGTACTCCTGGGCTTCCCTTTTGACGAACGCATCGTTATACTCCTTGCGCACCGCAGAGATAGTGTCGTAGTTACTGGTAAATGCACGGATGGCCGCTTCATACTGGGGATCCATTCCAAGGTCGGCAAAGCCGTGTACGGCCAGCTTCCTTGTAGCGGCATAGGTCTGTATGTATCGCTGTTCGTGGCTGAAAGCAAAATATCTCTCAAAATTGGTAAGGCGCTCTACAAGGGCATTGCCCTGGAGGATCTCTTCACGGGCACCGACAAGGAGCTGGCGCTGCCTTTTCTGAAGGACATGCTTCTTGTAGAGGTACCAGATGCCAAAAACCGATACGAACAGCAGCACTGCGTAAAGGACAGAAACTATACCGGGTTTGCGACTCTTGCTCATTCGGCGGATGGTAAGGTTATTATGCGGCAAGAACGTAAAAAAAATCCTATCGCACAAGCAAGCGTGCCTGTAAAATTTTGGACACCAGACGGTAAGGCCTCTTGGCAATGCCGCTCCATAGGCCTTATTGCATCTTAATGCTCCATAATGTCTTAGATACGGAATTTCACATACTTGGCCGTGCTGCCTCCAATGGCAGTTCGTTTACCTTAGCTTGCCATTATAGGGCACAGTCCTATTTTACAGCCAATTATCTCACAAAGTTCGGCAGTATGGCAGCGGTTCGCTGGCAAAAAATTCCCCCATAAATGTGCAGCCGGGGCCTGCACTTTATTGCGTTGCTTTTTGCGCTCGCTGGCCAACGGCCGGAGGTGCTCCATAATTAAACTTTAAAATTCAGAAATTATGGAAACTTCGATCACAACAGCAGAATGGCAAACGGTTTCAGAGATCCAGCTCGTTTACAGGACCAAGGTAGCGCCTTCAGAGCGTCCAAAGATCAGCTCATCACAGTCTGCCTACGACCTGCTCCTGCAGGCATGGGACCAAGACAGGATCGAATTCGTCGAGCAGTTCAAGATACTGCTGCTCAACAAGGGCAACAGGGCCCTTGGATCCTACGAACTGTCGACCGGAGGCACAAGCGGGACCGTCGTGGACATCAGGCTGATATTTGCCGCGGCACTCAAGGCCAACGCCTCCGGCATCATCCTGGCGCACAACCATCCTTCGGGCAACCTCGTGGCAAGCCAGGCCGATAGGGAAATTACGGCAAGGGCACTCCAGGCAGGACAGTTGCTTGGCATACCGGTACTCGACCACCTGATCATCAGCACCGAAGGATATCTGTCCTTCGCAGACCAGGGACTGCTGTAGTCCCTGTTTTACGCAGTCCCATTTTTACAGTTGCGTCTTCGCAGAAAATAGAGATCCTTAAACTTCTTTCAGGTTTTTTATCTTTTTTAATTACAATGGGCCATAGGGGGCAATTGGAAAACCCGGAAAGTAAAATCAATTGTAATCTAGGGCAATTCCAATTCAAAATCCAGATGAAAGATTTCTTTTATAATCTCAATAATACAATACGCATTTTCCCAACCTCCGCAGCATTCTGGACTCATGCAAAACGTAAATACCGCCACGCGGTCACTAAACATTCTCAACAGTGAGAAGAAATCCCTGATGTATACTTCTGAAAATAATACGATTTTTCGATCATCGTAGCTGTCGCCGAAGAAAAAATCCAAATCGACATTGACAATCCATTGGACTTCGCCATTTTCCTCATCAACTAAATTATTCAGATTGGCAAGCAAATCGTACGTTTCGAAATCTTCCGTAATGAAATTCGCTAACCTGTTTCCCATCCTATGGGTACAAAAAAATTTTTCAGCAAATAAATCAGGATAAAGAATATTAAGATTGCCAATATAGTTGTCCCATCGAAAAATTGGGGCAGTTTGATTATTTCCAATCGGTCGCCGTAAATCAAGATATTCCTGTAATTCCAGCGAATGTATCTGGATGTTCTTGTCAATAATTTCAGACTGCATTACTTGGGGATAATCTAACAAATCATAATGACGATCAACATGCAGTAATTTATAGGTACTGTCTGTATCCAAAGTATTTAGCCAGGACCAGCCGGCTGCCAAATGATTATCCATGATAAAAACGTTCTCAAATCGGTAGAGAAAGTTTAAGTTGTCGGCTGAAGATTCTTGCAAAGGATTGTTGGGTTCTTTTATCCACATAGTTTCAGGAAATTACACATACATTAAAACGAATTTACAGCGAAAATTGATGAACACGCGCTACGTAATGATGTTCAAGCGTACAATACTAAGGAAAAGAAAAATATGCCTTTGGATTTTTTTCTAAAATTAATTTCTAACCCCAATTAACAATCCGATGCGGGAACCTTGACCGCGGTAAAGACCTGGGTGTTGGGCGCCATAAGATTGGTGCTATTAGATGGCGAAAAATCGGCTATTCCATCGCAACAGCTTAGGACAGCTCAATCCACACCGGAGCGTGGTCGCTGCTCTTCTCCCATCCCCTGGCCTGCTTGTCGACCCCACCTTTCTTTAATCTCTTTGCCAGGTCCGCGCTCAGCAGGAAGTGGTCGATGCGCAGGCCTGCGTTTCTCCCGTAGGCATTCCTGAAATAGTCCCAGAAGGTGTAGACGGCCTGGCCCGGATAAAGCGTGCGCAGGGCGTCGGTCCAGCCCTGGCCGAGCAGCTTGTGGAACGCATCGCGGACCTCGATACGGAATAGGGCATCCTCCCTGTACTTCTCCGGCTTGTAGACGTCCAGCTCGGTCGGCATCACGTTGAAGTCGCCGACGATGGCCACCGGGACCTTGTGCTCCAGCAGCGCATGCGCCCTCTTTGAAAGCCTTTCAAACCATTGCAGCTTGTAATCCAGTTTCGGGCCCGGGGCAGGATTGCCGTTGGGCAGGTAGATGCAGGCCACCACGATGCCGCCCACGAGGGCTTCTAAGTACCTGCTCTGCAAATCGTCGGGGTCTCCGGGAAGCTTGCGCCCTACCTCCTGTATCTCCATTCCCCTGGCCAGGATGGCTACGCCGTTCCACTGCTTCTGGCCATGCCACACTGCATTGTAGCCCGCTTCCAGGAGCGCCTCTTTCGGAAACCTGTCCTGCGGGGCCTTTAGCTCCTGAAGGCAGACAATATCTGGCGAGCGCTCCGCCAGCCATTGCAGCAGTACCTTCAGCCGGCCGTTTATGCCGTTTACGTTGTAAGTGGCTATCGTCATACTTTTTCTTTTAAAGATACGATTTTTAGGCCTTGGCAATCTGGCCCTGGCGGTAGATTTTTGTAACTTTATCAGATCATCTAAAAACAGTTCAATGGACCCAGGCAAATCATTCAAGGACAATTTCTCAAAACAGGCAGCGGTATACTCAAAATTCAGGCCCATGTATCCTAGGGAGCTGTTTGAGTTTCTGGGCAGCTTGACCACTGAGCACCGGCTTGCCTGGGATTGCGGCACGGGAAATGGGCAGTCAGCAGTACAGCTGGCTGGTTTCTTTGAAAGGGTCTACGCCACCGACCCGAGTGCCGAGCAGATCAGCAATGCCTTTGCGCACGAGAAGATAACCTACAGGGTAGAGAATGCGGAAGCCCCTTCCGGGCTGGATGATAATTCAGTTGATCTGATAACGGTCGCACAGGCCGTGCATTGGTTTGACTTTGATCTATTTTATGCCCAAG
This sequence comes from Flavobacterium sp. N2550, assembly GCF_025947265.1. Taxonomy (NCBI): domain Bacteria; kingdom Pseudomonadati; phylum Bacteroidota; class Flavobacteriia; order Flavobacteriales; family Flavobacteriaceae; genus Flavobacterium; species Flavobacterium sp. N2550. Next base: position 3,094,703 of record NZ_CP110007.1, read on the forward strand.
TCAGAAGGGTTTTGAAACCGGAGGGCATACTTGCTGTCTGGGCTTATGGCATCCCTGCTGTTAACAGTGAGCTGGATGCTATCATCAGGGACTTTCACGACAATATAGTCGGCGAATTCTGGCTTGCGGAAAACAGACTGATCGACAAGGAATACGCCACGATACCTTTTCCCTTTGAGGAAATCAAGGTTCCGGAATTTTTTATCCGGAAGCAGGCAACACTTGAAGAAGCCCTTGGCCATTTCAGGAGCTGGTCGGCAACCCAGAAATACATTGACAGGTATGCCCGGGACCCTATCAGTTCGCTAAGAGAAAGATTGCAGGAATACTGGGGCGATACTGCAACTGAAAAAGAAATCACCTGGAAGCTTATAGTAAGGGTTGGAAAAGCAGGGAGCTGAGCACCTTGGCTTTGACGTGACTTCCCATTGCCATAATTCCTCCCGGCCAGAAGCACCCTCCCTATTCCAATACCTGCCAGCAGGCCCAGTCCGATTTTTTTTGGCTTGGGAGGCCGGAGGCTTATTATCCGCGCCTTCTCTCCATCACCAGGAATTAGTACGCTGGTTCATAAATGAGCTGCACCACGCCCGACCTGTAGCTGTTCATTTTGGCCAGCTGCAGATTGAGGCGCTGCTTGAGGTCTTCAAATAATGGCTTGCCACTGCCCAGCGCCACCGGATGCACCGATATCATGTAGGTATCCACCAGGTTATTCTCTATGAATGTCCTGATAAGGCCCGCCCCGCCGTACAGCCAGATATCCTTTCCCTGCTGCTGCTTGATCTCATTGACTTTGGAAACGATATCGCTGCTGATGAAAGTGGCCTTGTCATCCGTTCTTTGCTTGCTCGAGAAAACGTATTTCTTTTTGGCATGCACCTGCTGCCATAACTGCCTGTCTGCCTCGCCGGCATAATCATCAGGATTGTATCTCCCCCATGCATCATAGCTTACCCTGCCGTAAAAAATAGTGTCGACCGTTGCCACAAAGCCTTCAAAGTCCATATCATCCTCGAGTATGCACCAGTCCACTTCCCCATTTGGGCCTTCAATGAAACCGTCCAAGGTTACTGCTAAATTCAAGATTACTTTTCTCATAACATGTTTTGCTTTTATATTATTATAAGGCAAAAATAAGGGGCGCCAGCCTGGAATGTTTTTGGAAAAAAACGACAAAATTATAATTGTGTCGGGGTGAGGCCCGTAAATTTCTTTATCTCGTTAGCGAGATGCGCATGGTCGTAGTAACCGCAGTCAAAGGCGATTTCAGAAAGGCTTGCGGCTTTTGATTTTTCCAGTTGGGCCATGGTATTCTGCAGGCGTATGATGCTGCTGTACTCCTTGGGCGTAAGGCCGATATGGGTTGCAAAATTGCGCTCCAGCTGGCGGACTGTTGTGCAGTTGCGGCTGGCCAGTTCGCGAATGTTGAGGTTTCCCCTGCAAGCTGATATATCGTCCAGTATATGCTGGAGGTTCAAATCCCTATCCCCCATCCTGCCGGTAAAGAACCTGTTGAGATACCCTTCTCCTTCTTTCATGATCCGTGATGTATCAAAGGAAAGCCGGCGGTCAAATTCCACCGTGGCGTTGGTCAGTTCCTTCTGCGGGGCAAAAGTGTACAGTGAGGAAAAAGTTCCGGGCTTTAGGCATACACCAAGCAGGTTCGTATCAGATCCTATAAAACTCTCCTTGAAGCTAGTCATCGCCCCTACGGCATACGTCTTGCCATGCTCCATTACGGTCTGCCCATTATCAGTAATGCAATCATCACCAAGATTGATTACGATACCCGGCCGGCCATCTGGAAATATACGCTCCCATTGGCTGTCTTGCATATCTCCTTTGAGCTTCCAGTATGAATGTATGTAGGGCTGCAATGCTGCACAGGGATCTGCCTCGCTGTATATCATGGCTATAATGTTTTATGTGGGCAAATTTATCCCAATTAATTGTCCTTTGCAATGACGAAGGCCCTCAATGCTGCCATCTTCCCATCATGGAACCGCCAGACATCGCAATAAGAATAATCCGACATCTTACCGTCTTCCGCCCTCAGTCTGATCGTTCCGATTGCGGCAACAGAGTCATCTTCTGCAATCAGGTCCTCCACCATGAATTTTGGAGGCTCAAGGTAGGTTACTGCCATGTACTCACGAACCGCCAGCTTGCCCTGCAGTGTCCTGTCACCGACAAATTCCCATACTACATCGTCCGTGCAGTAGGAAAGAAATCTTTCATGGTCGCCTTCGGTTACGGCCGCATTTGCAATAATCAGTATTTCCTTGTTAGATAAGCCCATAATTTGTCATTTTAAGTATTCTATTCCCAATTTAAGCAAATAATACCATGATGCCATGACTATTTATGATTTTGTAAGTTCATTTGATTCCCCGGTACCTTTGACAATTCCTGCATGGGTTCGGCCTGTCTTCATGGACATGAAAATCTGGCACAACTTGGTTAAATATTGTTGACCGTAATGGATATAAGCCGTCCCAAAAGGGACGGCTTATTGTCTTAAGTAAACAAAGGAAGCTTGGTATAATTTAAGCTTATTTATTATCAATACGTCCTTTTGAACCCGGGACATCATTGAGCGCCTTTTGGGCATCAGCCCAGCTGGTATCTTCCGGGCGCAAGGCACTGCGCAGGTAGGCGAGGATGCATTGGTTCACGAATTCCACCCTTTCAGGGCTTTCATCAGTGGTTTCATTGGAATCGTATCCCGATATTCCGCCAAAGATGTGTTCAGCGCCGTATACTGTAAGCAGGCTTTTGTGGCCCGGACTTGAATAGTACCCGTCAGCGCGCCAGTTGTCTATGATCGAGAAGTTTGGATTTATGTCCTTGTCGCCATTTACTATCAGCACTGGCTGGACCATGGTCGAAAAATCGCCATTATTCAGCACGGGGTAATGTTCTTTTGCAGACTGGACAAGTCCCTCAGGGGCACCGGGAGCGCCAATCATCACATAAGCCTTCAGGCGTTTTTCAATGGCATCTACCCTTTTAGAGGTAGCCGGATCTTGGACCTGCATTCCGGCAAGCATTCCGACAGTATGCCCTCCCATGGAATGACCGACCACGCTTACCTCGTCTTTGCTGACACGGGTGCTCAAGCCTGGAACCTGCGAGAGGATCTGCTCGAGATTATCAATAATAAATGTGATGTCCCTTGGACGTGAGCTCCAAAATAGCGGAGCTTCCGGAAGGTCTGCGTCAAGTGCCAGTGTCTTTGAATTCTGGTGGGTAGGCTGGATAACCACAAATCCATTTTTTGAAAAGAAGTCGGCCATTGGTCCGTATCCGTACAGCGAGGAAAGGAAGTTCGAGCGTCCATGGCCATGGGAAATGATAAGGACAGGAAGGTCAGCCCCTGTTGCAGGAGCAGTCACTTTCAACTGAAGCTCGGCGTGACGGCCAGCCACGGGCATTACGATTGGGCCGTAAGACATTACGGCAGTTTCTGAATTTTTCATGTTATTAAAATTTTTGATTTGATTTTTGGATTCGGATAAAGCCTCTTCTTGGGCAGATAACCCAAAAATGGTCAGGCACGAAGCAGCGATCCAGTTGACTGCTTTTGATTTTAGTTTTGAAGCCGCCGCGGAGATGCCGGACTGGCTTAGTATTATATTATTAGGTGTAGATGCCATGATATGCTGATCTTTAATTACATGACAAAGTTCCGCAAGTAATCCTGCTGAAGCCTAACCGAACTGAGGGAATGCCTAACCGAAATGGAGCGCTTTTAAAAAAGCCGCATCGGAATAAATGCAAACCCTTACTGGCGCCATGCATTGCCCGGTATTGGTCAGGGACAGGCAAAAAAAAATACGGCGTAGCCGTATTTGGTGAAATATTATAATTCAGTGTGTACTGCCGTCAATTAAAGGTTTGCCGAAATTCACCCGGTGAAACTTTAGCTTTCATTTTGAAAAAGCGGCTGAAAGACTGCGGATGCTCAAATCCAAGGTCGAAGGCGATCTCTGCAATGGTCAGCGAGGTCAGCGATAGTTTTTCCTTGGCTTTTTCGATGAGCTTGTTATGGATGTGCTGCTGGGCATTCATGCCTGTCAGCGCACGCAGCATGTCGCTGAGATAGCTCGATGAGACGTTGAGCTGTTCCGACAGGAACTGCACTGTCGGAATACCCTGGCTGGCTGTCTTTTCATTCTGGAAATAATCCTCCAGCAAAGCTTCAAGGCGCTCCAGCAGGTCATTGCTGGCAGTTTTCCGGGTAATGAACTGGCGCTTGTAGAACCTGTTGGCATAGTTCAGCAGCAATTCGATCTGTGATAGGACCACTTCCTGGCTGAACTCATCAACCCTGCTGTTGAGCTCCTGCTCGATGATGTGAAAGACCGACAGGATGATCTCTTTTTCACTTTCAGAGAGATGCAGCGCTTCATTGGTGGCGTAGCTGAAATAGCCATACTGCCTGACTTTACGGGAAAGTGGATAGCCCTGCAGAAAATCAGGGTGGATCAGCATCGTATAAAAGGAAAGATCTTCCGTATCATCTTCACCGTCACTTCCGATGACCTGGTTGGGCGAAGCGAACAGCAAGCCTCCCTCGTCGAAATCGTAATAGCCCTGTCCGTAGCGCACCTTTCCGCTCAGAGCTGTCTTGAATGAAATTTTATAAAAATGCAACACGTGGGCACCGGATGGCCGGCGGGAGCCTCTTAAGTCCTGAGCATTCAAAAGACTGATAAGCGGATGCTGGGGCGCCGGCAGCCCAAATGCCCTGTGTACAGCGCTAATCGATTCAAAATCTTCGGTATTGCGGTCTTCTCTTTTCATAAAAGTAAATTTAATAATGTTGCCCCGTCGGCATTTTGTACAAAGGTAAATACTTATCCATCGCAGTCCCTAACCTAAATGAGCGATATCGTAACCAAAATGGGGAATATTGTTTTTCCTCATTCAGGGATTGAAATTTTAAAAAACCGGCACAGCAGACAAATTTCAACTAATCCGTATATTTGATTAAAATTAACACAGATGCAAAAAGCCATGATTAGGCATGGCTTTCAGGGCTGTATTGTCCCCGATAGTTACTTCACTACGGTAGCTTCCAACTCCACGTTCAATGTTTCATACAAAGCAACCACCTGCATAAGGGTGACGGTCTGCTTCATGCCATGCTTTGCCACGAAAGCCTGGAATACGTCAAAGCATTCCTTAATAAATTCATCTGACGAAGTCGAATAAACCGTAAGCCTCACGATATCCTTAGGGTCGTAGCCGGCCTGGCGGATTACTTCTTCAAGATTCCCTATCGCCAATCCCAGCTGGGTTCGCATGTCTGCAGTACTTGAGGTACCGTCGGCATGCACTGCAGCCTGCCCTGAAACATAAAGCGTGCCTTCTGCGTTTTTTACTTCAACGGCCTGTACATAACTGAGGCGGTCCTGCCATGCCCATGGGCTGAATTCTTTTTTTTCCATCTGTCTTTCCTTTTTTGTTCTGCCCCGCAAGCGGTGCAGCGGTTACTACTATAAGTGCAAAAATCTTAACCGATCTTCTAATGATCTGGTGTTTAAAATTCATGCACCAAAGTTCGCAAGATAGCGTGCCAGATTTTCGTGACAAATCTCACAATTGCATTTAACCGCCCTGTTGCGTGGTAAGCCTGCTCAAAGTTTCCCTGGTCACGCCAAGGTAGGAGGCTATAAGGGTATGGGGAACGCGCTGGAAAAGCGCCGGGTAACGGTCAAGGAGCTTGTCGTACCTTTCCCTGGCATTGCTGCTGATAAGATCCAGGATACGCTGCTGTGCGCTGATATGCCCCCTGTTGGTTTTTTGCAGGAAAAAGTAGGTCATCTTTGGAAAGTTGTCGCACAAGGAATTATAATCCTTTAGGGTCATGCAAAGCACCTGGGTATCTTCAAGTGCCTGAAGCGACATCGTGGCAAGGCCCCGGTTAAAGAACGCGTAATAATCGCCTTCCCACCAGTCCTCCATGGCAAATGCCACCACGTGCTGCTTTCCGGCGGCATCCTCGTGCTCAAGCTTCAGAAGTCCTGAGACTACCCAATACACATATCTGACCCCTTCACCTTTCCTGGTCAGGAATTCGCGTCTTTTAAAGCTCATAAACGAAAAATGCGTCATAATATCATCGAACTCCTCATCGGTGAGTGCTACGACTTTTTGGATATGGGCCCTGAATAATTCCTCCATGTTACACTTTACTGCAACACCAAATATATAAAAAGATAATTGCAGGAAAGGCACATATCCGGTCATAACTGTAAAACTTGCATTTCAAAAAGGCATTGCCAATACTATTGTCTTTTACGCTGGCCCGGAGCATAGGCCTTCGCGCTTTTACTCCCGGACATTTTCTTTGCCTGTCCCGGGGGAACCTTTCCCGATCCCGAAGAGGTGCTGACCCTGCAGCTTGTTGCCAGGAATACCATTAAAACCGCAGCACAAAGGTATTTAAGAGATTTAATCGTATTCATAAGTTCATTTTTTCAAAATTACGCATTTTAATGGATTCCTGAACAGAAATCCTGCCGGGGAAGCCATGGAGCTAAATCAGATATTTGGCCTGCCTATAATTCCGATATGTGATCGGTAAACGTGTAACAAATAAATCAATGAAAAATTGTTGGCGGCACTAGTGATTTGAAGGAAACCGATATGTGCCACTCAAAATAGCTGCCAATCGGAAATATTTACAGGGATTTCGTCTTAATGAATTTGTGACAAAAAACCTTCTGAATAAGTGATAAATGATCAGGAGTCAGTTGTTATATGACTTTGCTGATCCTCTGACTATAAATAGGGCTCAATCTTTGACAAAGGATCATATTTGAATATCTTGAAGGCAATGACCACTACCACGGCAAAGAGTATATGCCCGAAGAACAATTGGATGTAATAGGCCCTGCGCGAGACATTATCGTGTATCGATGAGGAATAGATCCCATACCAGCAGGCTATGCCGATAATACCGCTGGCGATCCCGAAGAGTATCCCTGAAACAAATCCGAATTTTATGATGGTGTACCTCCAGAGGGCTTCATAAATGAATACCATGAATAGCCCGATAACGTAATGTGCAATCCAGCCGCCCAGCTTGTGCCACCTGCCCTTGAGTTGGAGTCCAAATCCCTCTAATATAAAATTCATCATTACCGGCTCCTTGAAAAGCTTCTTGTATCTGGCGGACAAAAGGTAGCTGAAGGTAGTCATTACATTGGTTGCCGAAAATGCCGCTATGAATATCTTAAGTAGGTTCATATTTTACGATTGTTATATAAGAGCACTACGAACGACCTCATTTTTATAAATAGAGTAGCCTCATGCACTAAAATAAGGAATTAGGCTAAAAGCAGTCAACCACTTTAACTTTATTTTGTTACAAGATTGCATGCACGTTGTCAGCTTACGCTATGCGGGGAATTTACAATCGTCGCCCAGGTTGGGGCCAGCCAAGCCAATCCTGGGCCTTTCATGCCAAATAGTTGTTTTCCAGTGATGTTTCCGGCAACCCCAGCAGATTATAACGTTGCCGGTCGGGAATAATTTCGTACTTTTGGGGATAATTCCCGCAGCCTTGCCTGTGTTACCCGGCTTCAAGCACCACCAATTTTCCATACAGTCCCTCACAGCTAAGCTTTACACTGTCAATACTTCTTCATATTGACCCACTATGGTGAATACCTTCTCGAGCAGGCGATCTGCCTGGCGTTGATGGATGCCGGACAGCAGCCCTGGAAAGTACCGCTTCCCGTAGGATCATAACCTAATCTGGAGCCATCGCATCTCTTGGATAAGGCAGTGCGGCGCATGGGGAACTACAACAATTAGTATAACTATAAATCAATAATATATGGCTGATTCTTTTCACAAAAAAGAAAGTATAAAAAAGAATGCCCTTAGAAAGAAGGTCAAGGACCAGAAAAAACAGGAGCGCAAGACAAACAATAATAAAGGAAAGGGACTCGACAGCATGATTGCCTACCTGGACGATTACGGGAATCTCTCATCAGCCCCACCCGAAAGGATCCTGATCCGGAAGGCTGCGGTAGAGGACCAGGCCCATTCATAGCCAAGCCCTGCTGGGATTGATTCAGCGTCAGTTGAAAATAAACCCTTATATTTCAAAAAGTTCCGTTTATAAAGATTATCTTTGCGTAAATCAATACATTTAAAATGCAAGAAGGTACAGTAAAATTCTTCAATGAAGAAAAAGGTTTCGGATTCATAACTCCAAACAACGGAGGACAAGAAATCTTTGTTCACGTTTCAGGTTTAACAGAAAATATCCGTGAGAACGATGAAGTACGTTACAATGTGGAAGAAGGCCGCAGAGGTCCAAACGCGACAAACGTAGTCATAGCTTAATACTATATACAGTTAGTTTATAAAACACCTGCCAATGGCAGGTGTTTTTTATTTATCCGGTAGCCATACTGGCGGTAACAGTGGTAAAGTTACAGCTGCTTTAAGTTCATATCCTCTACGCCTGTCAGATCTCTTGACAGGCACAGTAACGCTAAGTTAGTGAATTTCCTGCGCGCAGGGACAATGTAAGCCAACATAAAGTTAAGGTTCAAAGAGCCCTCCATAACCTTTATAGCACAGGAATCCCTTACAGATGCTTCCGCTAACTCCGTAGGGAGTGTTAGCTCAGGGTTTATGTACTTTATAAATGAATTTCTGGATGGCTTCAATCCATATATTTGTCGCCAGCATTGTCAGGGCTATCGCAGCCAGGGTGATCTGGTGCGTATAGCTTCCGACCAGCCTCAGGTCAAAAGCAAGTGTCATCAGGACAAAACTGAACTCCCCTATCTGGGAAAGCAGTGCCCCCGCATAGACGCTGTCGCGCCAGCTGTGTCCCGTAGCCCTGAAGACAACGGTATTGACTAGGCTATTGATTACAAGCACCGACAAGGCCACGAAAAGTATTGTACCACTATTTTCCCTTATAAATTCCAACCGTATCTGCAGCCCGATGGATATGAAGAAGAAAGCCAGAAAAAACACCCGGAAAGGCTCCAGCGACCTGCCGAGCCAGCGGGTAGCCTTGTCCTGCCCTACCACGATGCCGGCGGTGAAGGCGCCCAGTGCAGCCGACAGCCCGAACCAGTGGGTTACCCAGGCCATTCCGAAACATAACGCGAAGCCGATGAACAGCTGCAGGTCATGGTCGGCGAGAAGGTCCTTTTTGAACGGGATCCTAAAGAGCCTTTTCATAAAGGCGGCCCTGAGGAAGGCGACTATAAGCGCGGCACCGATGGTTGCCTTTACCAGTTCGGCGGGCGCTACGGCGCCACGCGCCAGAAAATTCAGCGTGAGCATCATGGGCACGATCAGGATATCCTGTACCAGAAGCACCCCGCAGGTAATAAGCCCCAGTGGGGAATTGATCTCCCCGCTGCGCGAGAGGTACTGGAATATGATGGCCGAACTGCTCAGGCTGATGATGAACCCCGTAAGCAAGATGGTGGTAGGCGACCAGTCCAGGTAATGCCCTATGCCCCACATCAGCCCGACACTCAGCAGCAGCTGGACAAGGGCTGCCAGCAGGGGCTTCTGGAAGTTGCTGGCAAGGCTGGGGAGGTTGATCTCTGCCCCTATAAAGAACATCAGCAGGATGATGCCCAGCTCGCCCAGCTGACCGATCGATTCGCCCTTGCTGATGATTCCCAGCACTTCAGGACCCAGCAGGACGCCCGCCAGCATATAGGCAATAAAGTAAGGCTGCCTCAGGCTCCTGAGAAGCAGGATAAGCAGCAGTATTACAAAGGATAGCACGACAATGCCGCTGAATATTGTTGAAGTCATAAGCACAGGTTACAGTTTGTAAAAAAGGCTGCCCTGCATGGTGCGGGACAGCCTTCCGTTAATCAGAAAATTGAAAAGTGGATAAAAACAACCGGATCAGATCAAGCCTTAGGCGATCTCAATCATTCTCGGTGCCTTTCTTTTGGCCTCTTCCCTTTTTGGAATGGTGATCTGAAGCAGCCCGTTTTCATAATGGGCATTGATATTGTCCTCGTCCACTACCTGCTTAGGCAGCTCGAAGGTGCGCTGGAACGACTGGTAGCTGAATTCGCGGCGCGTATAGTTGTCGTGCTTGTCCTCGGTGCTGTTCTGCCTTGCCGAAGAGATGGTCAGCCGTGTGCCGTCAAGGGTAATGTTAAAATCTTTTTTTTCCATACCCGGAGCGGCTACCTCCACCTTAAAGGATTCATCGGTTTCCTTGATATTTACTGAGGGGATGGTGGTACTGGTTGATGAATAATTAGAGTTTCCCAAGTTAAAAAGCTCGCGGGTGAACAGATCATCAAATCCCGGAAACGCTGGGAGCATAGCTCCACTTCTTTTCATTAGTGACATAATACGTACTTTTTAAATAGTTATACAATAATTTTTAAGAACCGAGCGGCTTTTTTACCGCTGCAGTCACAACAGAACAAACAAAATGCCAAAGCATGAGAATGACATTTTTTCAGAATTAAAATGAAAAATTGGCATTTCTAAAAATGAATTTTTGACAGTCGGCCCCTATCAAGGTTAAATAATTCTGGCGGTCCGGCACGGGAACGAGCGAAAGATTTTCTATCGTTAGTACTTAAAACTTACAGCGATAGTAGTGGATCTTATAAAAAACCGGATTTCTGCATGCATAGTACTTCTTGGCATCTTCTCCCTATCGGCGATTGCCCAGCAAGTGCCGGAGGTCAAGAATGTAGTGCTCGTTCATGGAGCCTTTGTCGATGGCTCGGGTTGGGAAATGCTTATCGCGAATTGACGCAGAAAGGCTACAAGGACCCGTGGGAGATTCTCGAAAGAACATGCCGCTTCCAATAGGAAGAGAAAATCCAAGAACATCATTATAATCCTGTGTGTCTCCAGGAAAATACCGACCAATGCCCGATTGAAACAGATGAACTGAATAGTATCGTAGCAGTTAACCCTTCAAGGAAATGACTTGGGGGTTAAGCGGCGTATTGAAGTTTTTATCCTGATCCGGTTTAATACTTGTTTTCTGCGGACGGATAAGTGTTTGGTGTCGTGATGGTGTTCCATGCTTTGTCTGGCCGCAACTGAAGACGAAGACAATCTAAGGTAAAGGTTTTATTCTACCGCTGGGCTGCGCTAGGTCAGCCGCCGTAACGCCAGGGACAACTTATGCGCAGCTCCTGTAGTTATTTTGAAAAATCTTCTTCTGTCATTGCATTATTCAAGAATACCCCCGTATTATTCCCTGTGGATACAGCATATGATACGGCACGCAAAGGATTGGTACTGTCTCCGCAGGCGAATATATCATCCACGGTTGTTTTCTGAAAAGCATCTACTTTGACAAGCCCCTGTTCTGTCAGTTCACAGCCTAGTAGTTCGGGGATTTTGCAGTGCTGTTCAAAAGGAGGTCTTGAGTAAATGGCTTTCAATTCAAAACTGGAACTGTCTGAAAAAATTATTTCTTCAACAACGCCGTTTTTGTGCTTCAATGAGGTGATTTCCTTTTCAACTATTGCAATATTGTGCCTTTTGATTTCATCAGCCTGCTCTTGTGTCAATTCTGATTTTCCATTGGTAAATAGGGTTAGGTCCTTTGTCCAGTTGCGAATGAGCCGGGCCAAATGAAATGCACCATGTCCATTTGCCAAAATCCCTGTTTTTTGATTCTTTGCTTCATAGCCGTGGCAATAGGGACAATGAAGTATGCTGATTCCCCAGCATTCGGAAAATCCCGCAATTTTTAGCATCCTGTCTTTTAAGCCTGTTGCAAAAACAAGCTTTCTAGCTGAAAATGTTTTCCCGGATTGCGTTGAGATCTCAAATCCTTTATCGGTTTTCGTTCCGCTAACGGCAAGGTCAGCTAAGAATTTTACTGTGTCATATTTCAACACTTGTTTTTTTGCCTTATCCGCGATAACGGCTGGTTCTATTCCATCTTGCGTCAAGAAGTTATGTGAATGTGGAGTCTGCCTGTTACAAGGCAGGCCGCTGTCGATGATCAGGACATTTCTTAATGCCCGTCCCAAGGACATTGCTGCCGAAAGCCCTGCGTAGCTTCCGCCAACTATGATTACGTCAAAATTTCTGCTGTCTGTCATTTCATTGAAATTTAAAAATGATGTTAATGGTAAAGGTAAAGCTAAAACTGACAGAGCCAGTCCGCCTTTTTTTACCAGTTCCCGTCTTGATATTTTTTTTGTTTCGGACATTTGTTTTTTAGATTGGTGCAATATCATTTGGCACTTGCCAGCTTCATCTTTACTTTCATCATCACTGAGTCTGGCAGTATTCCTGCTAAAATGGAATTGAACCGGTTTTGGAAGCCTATGATTTTTTTACCTTTTCCATGCAGCAACAGTTTCACTCCTTCAGCAGCCACCGTTTTTACGGGGGCGGGCTTGTTGGATTTTAGCAGATTGGTTTCCCGCATTTCCTGTGAAATAAATGCTGTTTCTGTAACCCCAGGGGCAAGCGTGGTGACCACTACGCCAGTTCCTTCCAGCTCTGCAGCGATGGTCTGGGAAAAGGCCAAGACAAAAGACTTGGTGGCAGAATACACCGACTGGTAAGGGAAAGGCAGATAGGCAATCACTGAAGACACGTTCATGATTCTGCCCGATTTTCTGCCCGCCATATCTTTTGCAAATAATTTGGTAAGGACAACCAGGCTGCTGACGTTGAGTTCAATCATATTCAACTCCTTTTCCAGCGAGGTTTCCAGAAAACTTCCATAGTCGCCAAATCCGGCATTGTTGACCAGATGCGATACCTCATAGCCGGCTCTCTTGATATCATCGAACAATTGAGCCGCCTGCCCTGTTTTAGTTAGGTCTTTGGCCATGTAGTGCACATCAATTCCGTATCTGGAAGCTAGTTCCTGCTGCATGGCTGCCAATTTATCCCCGCTGCGGGCAGTGAGGATAAGATCGTATTTTAAAGCGGCAAGCTGTTGTGCCATTTCGTGACCGATTCCGGATGATGCTCCGGTTATCAATATGTATTGTTTCATTTTGTTTCTTTTTATCTGATGAATGATTAATTGCTTTCGATCCTTGGCGGAATCAGTTTGTACATTACCGGTGTTACAATCCTTGCAAGGATTGTCGAGCTTATAAGTCCTCCAATTAATACAATCGCCAAGGGAGATATCTGGGGATTGGGATTCACCGCCAGGGGAATCAGACCACAGATTGCGGTAACGGATGTCAAGACTACGGGAAGAAAACGGGTCTTACCAGCAATGGCAATCGCTTCGTCGATGGACTTTCCCTCCTGTCGCAATTGATTTGTAAAATCGACCAGAAGAAGGGAGTTTTTGACCTGAATTCCCGACAATCCAATGAAACCGATAATGGAAACCAATGACATTGGATTTCCTGATGCTATTAAAAACAACACGCCTCCTAAAATACCTAAGGGAATGATGGACATAACGATAATGATTCCTTTGAATGTTTTAAACTGAAGCAGTAAAACAGCAATAAATAAGAACGTACTGAGGATGATTACAGACAGGAAGTTGCCTCCCAGGGCATCGCCTTCTGATTCTTTTTCTCCGGATAGCTTGTAATAATAACCTTTTGGCATTTCAAGTTTGTCCAATTTCGGTGTGATATCTACCAGCAGGTCATTTGCCAGATAACCGTCTTTTGTCATCGCACTGACCTTTGAAAAGGGAGACTTGTTGAAGTGGTTTATGGCTGTTGGTGCTGTCTCAAAAGATACTGTTGCAATCTGGTTCAGTGCAATTGGCGCTCCCTGAACATTATTTACATATAAATTTTTCAATGCATTAAGATTAGAAAACTTATCCCTTGGCAAAGTAATGGTCACGTTTCTTGCATCTCCACGGTCGTCTATATAGTCTCCAACCGCTAAACCGGCAACAGCCATTCGAATTACCTTATCGGCCTCACTGGTCAGTACGCCCAATGTCCTTGCTTTTTCTTTATTAATCTTTACCTTGACATCGGTCTTATAGGTATTCAGCTCGTTATTGATATAAACTGTCCCTTCCTGGTTTCTCAAGATGGTTTCTACCTGAGAAGATAACTTGCGCAGGACCGCCTGGTCTTCGCCGAATAACCGCACTACGATATTGGCTTCCAACGGGGGGCCCTGTTCAAAATCTTTTACCTCCACTTTAGCATCAGGCATCGTTTTAAATTTTTCGCGCAATTCTTGTATGAGACTGGTTTTCTCCGAAGGTTTTGCTTCATCGTCCAATTGCACGAAAATCTGGGCAAAATCAGATTTTCTGTCCTGCGGATGCACGTTGTAGTAGATCTGAGGGTTTCCGTGTCCCACATTCGAAGTGAAATACACGATTTCCTTGTGGTTTTTCAATTCTTTTTCCACAAGTTTTGTTACCCTGTCACTTTCAGAAATATTGGCCTGAAGGGGCATTTTTATGTTGATTAAGAACATAGGTTTTTCCGAGGTTGGGAATAATTTAAATCCGGCTAACGAAAACAATCCAAACGCTATGACACTTAAAACCAGAGAGATGGCAATAGTCGTTTTTGGAAATTTTAATGCTTTTGGCATAATATCCCTGTACGCTCTGGTAAGAAACTTTTGCAAATATTGAAGAAAGATGTTTCCTTCAGCGTGGTCGTGCGTTTTTAAAAATCGGCTTCCCAAAAACGGAACCAATGTCAGGGCAACAACCATGGAAGCCAGTACGCTGGTGATAACCGCCATAGGCAGGCTTCGGAGAAACTCACCTGCCATATCCGGAAGAAAGGCCAGCGGTATAAAGGCTATAACCAAAGTAGCGGTAGTACCTACAACAGCAATGCCTATCTGTTTTGTTCCTTTCAAAACGGCATCCATTTTAGAATGTCCTTCGCGCAGCCAGCGCTCAATATTTTCTACCACCACAATGCTGTCGTCGACCAGCAGTCCCAAAGCGACTACCAGCCCCACAATGCTTAATTGGTTTAGGGAATATCCCAAAGCATTCAGTGCTATTAGCCCTAAAGCCAAAGATAAGGGGATGGATATCATTACGATCAGAGAGGCCCTCCCTCCCAGCGGCACCAAGGTAATAACAACCAGAAGTATGGCCAAGCCAAAATCAAAACCCAGATGCCCCAAACGTCTTGATACCATATCGGCCTGGTCAAAGTTTTTTATTAGTTTGATGTTGGCAGGCAGATCCTTAGAAAATGCCTCTATTAGCGGCAGATATTCTTTTTGGACATCGCTGATGTTTACATTGTCTTTCATTCCGGCAGTAACCAAAACGCATCGGTGCCCGTTGATTCTGGTGATATGGTTTACAGCTTCAGATTTATAGTTTACCTCGGCCACATCTTTCATATAGATGATTTTTCCGTTGGCATTGTAAACCACCGTATTGGCAACATCGTCCGCATTTTTGAATTTGCCGCTTGTCTTTACGTTGAATACTTTGGCACCCAGATCGATACTTCCGCCAGGAATATCGGCAGCTTCACTCTGCAGGCTTCCCATTACTGCATTTAATGGAATCTTTAATTGTGTCAGCTTTTCCAAATTCAGGTCCACCCGGATTTCCTGCTCTGGGATTCCCGAGTAATTCACTTCCTTGAGATCGGTTATTTTTTCAATTCTTGCCTTTAGCCTATCTGCCTCATCGCGCAATTTTTTGTCGGATGCATTTTCGGAAACCAAGGCTACCTGAAGAATTTTCACGTCCGAAGACGAATTTTTTTCAGTTTTTATCTGATAGATATCTTTCGGAAGTCCGCTGTTTTTAAGGGCATTCATTTCGGTGGATATTTCCTGATACTTATTGTCAATATCCACCCCGTATTTGAATTTTACCTGGAAAGCGGCGACACCATCTTCTACCGTTGTCAGTATTTTTTCAATATTTTCCAATCCGTAAATCTTATTTTCAATAGGCTTTACGACCTGTTCCTCCATATCCTTTGGACTCGTACCGGGATAGATAACGGTAATCAGATATTGCGGCGGATGTGTCGAAGGGTCTTCCGATCTTGGCATCGTGAATAAGGTAAGGACCCCTACCACGGCAACCAATAGGGCCAGGATCAGCGTGAACTGGTAATTCTTGACGGAAAAGTTTGTAATTCTCATACGGTTCTTTATTTAATGATTTTGATAGTCGATTGTTCGTTGAGATAAGCACTGTTGGAAATAACTATCCGGTCTGTTTTTTGAAGTCCGTCCTTTACTAATACCTTGTCATTGTCGAATTTATCAATCGTGATGGGCCGGCGTTTTACCTTGCTGTTTTCTATGACAAATACAAAGGCCTTGTTGCCGTCGGCTTCAATGAGTGAATTATAAGGAATTACGATAAAATCTTCAGCCCTATCTGCTTTGATTTCTGCCTTTCCAAACATTCCCACAGCCGGTCTGCTGTCCTTCATATTCAGTTTTAGTTCCACCTGGAATGAACCCAATGCAGCGTCTGCCGCCTGCGACTTTCTAAAAACAGAGGCATCAAAGCTCTCCTCGGGATAGCCGTCAAGGGTAACGGCTGCCTTCTGGCCTATTTTTACCGCCGCCCATTCTTGGTCTGTCAGGCCGACTTTTAGCAGGTAATTGCTGTTCTGGCGGGTTTCGTTTATTGCCAGGATTGGAGATCCTGCCCCCACAACTTCACCTTCGTTGGCAATTTTTGAAGTGACAAAGCCATCGGCCGCGGCATAAATTTTTGAATAACGGGCATTAAACGCAACAGCATCTTTCTGTTTTTTTGCAATGTCAAGGGCCGTTTTTGTGTTCTGAAGCTGCTCTAGAGTATATACGCTGTCCTTATAAAGGTTTAAGGCCCTGGTATAATCACGCTCGTATTTCTTGACATTCAGATCGGATTGATTCAGGCCCGAACCGATTTCGGTTGCGTCTAAAGCTGCAAGAAGCTGTCCTTTTTTGAAAAATTGTCCTTCCTCGACAAAAATATGGCTGACAACTCCGCCGATTTTGAACGAGTAATTGCCTTGGTTTTCTGTTGCTACCAATCCTGATGCGCTTATATTTTTAGTAAGCGCCAGGGATTCGGCCGCAGCAGTTCTAATGGAAATGACATCTGCGGTTTCGAAAGCGGCGTGTCCTTTCTTTTCTTCCTTGCAGGCTAAGAAGAGAGGTACTGCGAATAGGGAAATAATTATTGATTTGTTCATGATCTTAATTTTTTATTGGTTTAAGGTAAAAGTTGCATTGGCCCTTTCTAATTCTGCATAGGCAATCCACGAATTATAAAGTGCTATGTTGGTATTGAGCTGTGCATTTACCCATTGGTTCTGGGCATCCAGGAGTTCAATATAGATGGCCTGGCCTTCCTTGTATAATTTGGTTATATCCTCATTATATTTCCTGGCTGAGTCTTTTTGGCTTTTATCGGCATTGAATTGTTCCAGGGCTGACTTCAGATTGTTTTGCGCAACTTGAAACTGAAGCAGCAGCTGCTGCTTTACATTGTCAATCTGGGAATTTATTTTTTGGGTCTCTTCTTCTACCTGTTTGAGCTTGAATTTGTTTTTGTTCCCCGAAAAAATATTCCATTCCAAAGCAACACCTGCGAAATAATAGCGGGAGTCCTTGTTTACCTCAAAATCAAAATCCTGAAAACCAAAGTCAGCAAAAGCGCTTAATCTTGGAAACCAATACGATTCTGTCAGCTTGCTTACATTGCCGTTAAGCTCCTTGACCAGGCCGAGTTTTGAAAGTTCTTCCCTGTTCTGCGTATTCTCACTGGCCATTGTATTAGGCAGCAGCTCGTTTTCATAACCAGCTTCTATTTCGGTATCCAGCTTCTGATTGATCAGGAAATTGAAATACGACTTTGCATTACTGCTTGCCTGCTTTGCAGTTTCAAGATTTGCTTCTATGCGGATTACCTCATTATCACTGCGCAGGACCGCCGTGCGGTTTATTTTTTCATTTTTAAACAGGGAATGGTTCACTCTCTGATTTTCCTTGACCAGTTTTAAAGCCTCCTGGTAAATTTTAATTCCCTCCATTGACTGGAGGTACCTGTAATAGGCAATTTTTATTTCCTTGACCAGCTCTCTTCTGTAAATTTCCAGTTCTATTTTTTGAAGGGAACTTTGCTGCTTTTTGATTCTCTTGTTGTAGATGATCTCAAAATTCAGCAATGGCATCGTAGTGTGAATTCTGGCATCATAAAAGTTATCAGGATTTATGAGAACTGACTGATTCTGCAAAGCCGGAAAAGCATTAGAATTAGTCAGCTGGTTCAATGTGCCGTATACCGGATTCAGCATATCGCCGATAGGAATGTCTATTGTCCTGCCGCCCTCAGCCTTCGTGTAGTTGGCATTTAGGGAAAGGCTGGGGTAGAAAAGTGAATGTGCTTCCTTTAAGGCATACATGCTTTTGTTAATGTCAAAGTTATGCTGCCTGATGACCTCATTGTTTTTTAATCCGGTTTCGATGTAGCCGTCCAATTTACTTTGGGAATACCCCTGATATCCGAGTAAGATTGCAATTAGGATTAGTGTTTTTTTCATTTTAATCATTGTTTGTTATTTGAACGTTGTTCAATTTTTTGGGCTAAAAAAAAATTATAACTTATCTATTATTTTCAAGTAGGCATTGTATCCGTCAAAAAGGATAGTATCAGGGCTGGCAAATTTGACACCTTTTGTCCGCTGCCTGATTTCAAGGCAGCACATGCCGTGTACGAGGCTCCAAATCATAAACGACAGCGATTCTACATCATGCCCCTCAAAATGTCCCATATTGATGCATTCTTCAACTGTTTTTTTAACAAGGCCAAAAGTTTCGATGCCTTCATCCCAAAAATCGCTGTCGGATTTTTCAAGAAACTCCATGGGCGCTTTCAGATTAAACATCAGGTCGTACATTTCCTGGTTCTCGATTGCGAACTTGATATATACGATCCCCATCTTTCTTAATCTCTCCATTGGGTCGTCAATGGCGAATAGCTCTTGGAAACACTTTCCAAGCTCTTGAAATCCAATAGAGTGCAAATTGTGCAGGATATCATTCTTGTCCTTGAAATAAACATAAACCGTCCCAACGCTATAATCTATCTCGTCGGCGATATTCCTGATGGTAGTCTGTTCGATTCCTTTCTCTATAAAAAGCTTTTTTGCTCCTTTTAAAATCAAGGCTTTCAAGGCTTCTTTCTCTCGCGCTTTTCTGTCTGCTACACTCATAAGTATTATTAACTTTGCAAATGTATATATTTTTTTTGAACGTTGTTCATTTTTGTGAAAGTTTTTTCAAACTTGTCCTTTGAAGACCTGATGAATGTAATCCATCAATATGCCCCGCATTCTGAAATTGGGTTCAATACGAATCAGAACGACACCGAAGTTTCTGTAAAAAGGCGCCTGAAAAAAACCTGAAAGGAAAAAAACTCTTATAAAACAGACAGCAGTCCATACTCATTTGCGTTGACCTTTCAAAGTTGAAATTCTTACTGAGCTAAAAAAATCGCATATTCTTTCTAAAAAAAATCGCAGGCTTGATTGCCTGCGATTTTTTTTTCAGTATTCTTATGCCAGGCTTTGTCCAATCGGCAAGTGGGTGCTTAACACGACCCTGTTCCAAAGATTGATGGTGATTACCGCCGTTATGATATCCGCAATCTGGGTTTCGTTAAAAAGTTGCAGGGCGCCTGAATAGGTTTCATCCGATAATCCATTTTGATGGATCAATGTGACCTCTTCTGTTATTGCCAGCACTGTTTTTTCTTCTTCCGTAAAGATATCCTCGGCTTCCCTCCAGGCACTCAATAGAAAAATGCGCTGGTTTGTCTCGCCGTTTTTAATTGCGTCTTGGGTGTGGGTGTTGATACAATACGCACAGCCGTTGATCTGTGATGCACGGATTTTTATAAGCTCCTTGGTAGTCCTGGATAGGGATGACTGTGAAAGATACATTTCCAAACCAACCATCGCTTTTAGCGCATTTGGAGCAGCTTCCTTGATATTTAATCGTTTTTGCATGGTACTATTCTTTTAAAATTGTTCAATGCAAAGTTGGAGAATACCGAAAATAAAAAACTTAAACTGGTTTAAGAAAGAAGCCTCTTGCGGATTTCGCTCAAATATTCGGGAGTGAATCCCAGATAGGAAGCAATCAGGTATTGCGGAACACGTTGCACAAATTCGGGATGATTCCTGACAGCCTGGAAATAAAATTCTTCCTTCGAAAACGAAAAAAGAAATTGGATGCGTTTCTGGGCCGCCGCATAGGCCCGCTGGTAGACGTAGCGGAAATATCGTTCCATTATCGGAAATTCCTCCAATAGCTTTTCCTGTTTCTCTTGACTGATATAAAGAATCATTGATTTTTCTACGGCCTGGATATAGAACTCCGTAGGGACTTGGTATTCGTAGGCAAAGTTATCGGTAATCCACCAGGTTTCTATGGCAAACTCGGTTGTCTGCTCGCCGCCCTTCTCGTTGATATAGAACTTTCGCAGCAGGCCGTTCAAAACAAAATAATGATGCCTGCAGATCTGTCCCTCCGCGACCAGGTTTTCCTTTTTGGCCACCTCTTTCGTTTCAAAGTATTTTCTGATTCCTTCAAATTCATCGTCAGAGACCTGCGCGAATTTGGCGATATGTCTTTTGAATATATCCAGCATTTGGGTTAAATTTTGTTTTTAGACCGCACATAAATCCAAATACCCTATGAGTATTTTTTTTCTATTGACAATCTGCTATAAAACAAATTTACTAAAATAAAATTTCCTAATTACGTGCTTGCCCTTCCCCTACCAGGGAGTTTGCAACTCAAGGCCATGTTGAGAGGAAAGTATTTATCGGTGCCTTAAAAATTCCTAAATTTTTATCTAGCTTTACTGTATAAATCCAGTGGCGATGATATACAATAATTTTGAGGATGCCAACCTCCCGAAGGTAAATACCAACGAAAGCCTTGAAACGCTTTCCGAAAATCTCCTGAAATCATTATTCCCGGCCGAAAGATTTGAGATTCGGGCCGAAACGCAGAGGGACAAGGGAATTGATTTTCACATCGAGTTGAAAATGGCATTGTCTTCCGGCGGTTGGGGATACACCAATTACAGGTTTGCAGTGCAGCTGAAGGCAACCAATACAATCCAGAAGGCTGCTGACGGAAGCTACGGCATGCAGCTCTTCTCTTCAAACATCAACTACCTGCTTAACAATGGGATGCCAGCCTATTATATCTTCTATCATCATCCGACACAATCTTTCTACTATGAAAATGTCAGGAATTTCGTAAAGCAGTTGCAGGGTAAAAACCCAGATTGGCATAAAAAGGAAAAGCACAAGCTTTATTTTTCCAAAAAGCTTGACCAGCAGTCAATACTGGAAATCTATGAGGAAACCTATGCCAACGGCAATGTCTTCAAACACGTCAGTAATTACCTCAAATTCCCCGATGCCAGGGACAGTTCCAATGCGCTGGTCATTGATCCTGACAATAGGGTCCATAGTGTTGCAGAAAACATTGAGTTTATCGACCAGTTTGGTGCCGATCTAGTAAACAGGCATCACTTTAACACCATCATAGAATTAGAGAAGAGAAGCTGGCCGCGCAACGGTGCCACTCCCCGTTTTTATCTTTTCTGCGGAATTGCTTATTTCCAGCGGGGAAATCTTTACAAGGCACTGGAACTGCTCAATGATGCGAAGAAGCATTCAAATGAATTTGACAACCAGGGCCAGGCCATAATTGCACACACCATACTGAGCGCCAGATACCTTCTGGATATGATAACCAAGGAGCAGTACGACCTGGAAATGGCAAAAATAAATAGTATTGAGGAATCGGGATCCTTCTTCCAGATCGAAAGGGCCTTTGAAGAGCTCGCATCAAACAGGATGCATCCGGCCAAATCCATAGTGACGTTTTACGACTCCATGTCTGAAATTATCGAAAATGAAAAAAGTGCGGTTATACGGACGGTAGCCTATAATAAGATCATTGATGCCGAATCTACCGTTCTTTACCATGATCTGGTAACGAACTTTACCTATTTCGTCGGCCGTGTGGAAGACCCGTTCCAGAGCAGGGCCTACCGGGAATGGCTCGAACTTGAAAAGAAGTTCCTGGCACGCCTTGACGCCATTGCGGAATATGCGGATAAATGCGGCCACCATATAGGCGTAGGAAACCTGACGCTGACCTCCGTAAAATGGAATTACGAAAAGGCATTCCACATGCATTACCTGGCCTGCTGGAAGGGAAGAAATTTTGACATGCTCGTGCCCGTTGATGAAGAAATGGTCCGCATGCTGCAAAAGCAATGCGCCTCGCTTGACCGACTGGCAGAATTGTACGGGTCGATGGAGTATACGGAAAACATGATTTCCTGTATGGTCCTGAAATTCCAGATCCTGCATTTTTCAAGGCTTTACGAAGATGCACAACTGGTGAAAGATAGGATATTCGAAGTCTTGAATTCATTTGGCTTTGAAGGATTGAGAAAGCAGTATGATTCCCTGTTCCAAAACGGAACTGCACACGAGAGGTTCGTAGAAGGTTACACCCAGCATATGAACAGGATCCAGGATTTCGCAACAAAGAATGGAATTGACTGGTTTAGGATGCTCAGCGAAGAGGAAATGAATTCCAGAACGGCGTGGTCGATAAAAGAATTTCTTGAGCTTGACTTCACCGTACCATCTTATTCAAATATTGCTGAATAAAACTAAAGGTTGAATATCAAAATAATTTCATCGAACTATGCGAAAATAGACGAACTTTTTGAAAAATACTTCTAATAAAACTTACACTCCTATTTTAGTTGTGTATATATTAGAGTTGACAATTAATCACAATTATAATGATAGACTACGATAAATCCAGAAAACTAGCATTACAGCTTGATCTGTACCGTCCCTATAAAAAAAGAACAAGGACAATACTTGATAAAGAAATGGTTGCGCAATCTCCGGATCTAATATGGGGAGCTTCAGTATTCTGTGCTAAGGTACTCCTCAAAAGCAGTCAGCAGCAGTTTCATACATTATTGCGAAGTGACTTGCCTGCTATTCAGAAAGACTTTGAAGATGCAACTGGAAAAACAATTGATCTCGATAAATTATTTTCCAAAGGTTGGCTATGCGAAGTTTTCAATATTATCGAAGTTCCATCTGCAGTAAATGTCGTAGCACGTCATACGGGGAAGGTTTCCGGGCTATATTCTGAGTACCTCTTTTTCACGTGGATAAAGGCCAATTTGGCCGAGAATAAGACGAAAATTTCGTCAAAAGAGCTGTCTGATTTTGCAGCTCAATACTCTGCCGATAATGGATGTACTATCAACCTGCAAAAATCAGAGTCACACTTTTGGCACGAGAAGGAAGGAGAAGTTGTGATTACACTCCATCCAGTACATGAAAGTATTTTTCAAAATATTGACGACTTTCTTTTTATAAAAGTTGTAATTGATGCTACAAAAGAGCAGCACATTTATATTGAAGAGAGCACCCTTTTGCAGATTCATAATGACCATACAGCTTATTTCCCTCATACTCCAACTCTCAAGGAATTAGTCAATAATCAGGTTTTCATTCTGCTTAAAGAAAAGACCAAATACACTGTAAATCTAAGATTCAATGAATTTAAGCAACTTAATTCGTGTGCAGATCGCTATGCTGCTATTTTATGGGACTATCTGCTTTTAGACGATACATTTAAGGATGATAATGATAGACTTTTTTTTTGGTACAGCAGACTGGTACACAACGAAGACTATGTTGACATTGAAGACTCTTTCTATGGCCAAGCCAAAGATAGGTTTATAGCCGCAGCAATGCAGGTAATCTTATTAGATAGAGATACTCAAACAGGATTCAATGAGTATCTCAAAGTTTATCTTGACGCACTTCATGCTCGTTTGGATCACTTTGAACTAGCAGCCAGACTTGATCCTTCACAGGAATATTTTAGCCCAAGTGAAGATCCTTTTGAAATTTTTGACCGGATATTGCAATTGAACAAGAGCCTTAACGATGATACGATGCTTGCAGGCCTGAAAACCAGAAGGCCACTATCCTATTTTATAAGCCAAATTGTCAAAAATGACAGCTCACACCAATTTAAGAATACAGTTGCACTATTGAAAATGGGTCAGATAAAACCCTATGTATTTTATAAAGCCTGCTTTAACATATATTATTGGAATCCGCATATTATTCCATTTCTGGTACATGACAAATTGTTCTGTTCCCTTTCTTTTCTCCTTATATCAAAAACGGGGGTGACATCCTTTACAGGTAATGAAGGAGAAGCCATATATGCTTCATTACTAAAAGAGCAGTTTGAACTGATTGTAGAATTTTGCGCCTCAAACCACGATATAAGCGTTGAGGAAAAAGCTAAAATAGTTTTTCAGTGCCTTCTCAAGGCAACGATCGGAAAATACAAAGTCAAGGGCAATGAGAGGTTATACCGGATCGCCTATAAACGAAAAAATCAAGATCGTTCAGAAACTATCAGAAATACCTTTGAGAAAACAATATTGGGAACAGTCCACCATACAAGTAATAAAAGATACCGGTTGCCACTTTATACCCAACTCTTAAAAGCACTACTGGAAAATATTAAAGCTTATGAGCCTTATGACATTTACAAACGTGGTGATCTCTACATGCCATTTGTAAAATTCGACTTATTAAACTACTTACTGGTTTTATCAAATGAAAAGGTTTCTTTACCAGAGACCGAAAAGACGCAAGACCTAACTATAGATATATGCTCTGCCTTTACCGATATTTACACTAGATTATTTACTAATGACTCTATACTTTGCCTGGACTACGAGCACAACAGTCTCAAAAGCGACATACCCTCCTGGAGGTCCTCTTATATTAATGAAGAAACACTGGATATTAGCGATCTACTGCTACATCTTGAAAATACTGACCATTTAGATGATTTCCTATCTGACGTACGTTTTAGATTTTCAAATTCGAAAGACCAGTACGACATTTATAACCGTTTTCAAGCAGAAAGATTGCGAACCCACCTTAACTTACTTTTACAAGCATATAATGTCCTATACAGAAAGATTAATGCCATTACTGAGCTTCCGGTTAGCAGAACAATCGATAGACTAGAATCGAAAATCACCAGTATTGTAAAGCTGCACTGCGTTTTTGAGCCAGCCAGACGTAGGTACGATATATTTAACATTTATCTAGAACGCTACTTTACCGATGAGCAGGAACAGCTACTACCTGTAATAGGAATGGTATTGAATAAGTTTAAAGCCCTAAATCGAAAATTAATAGTTGATGAACTAATTAAGAAGGACCAAATCGTCCGAGCATTAAAACTTCTTGACTACATAGTCAGTGAAAATGAAAGCAGGAACCTACTCCAAAGCATTATCAAATTGGATATAGAATCGACAATGAAAAACCTAGAATATATGGATCTCCATTACGTTGTAGGCAAACTATTACTGGAACCAACATTCCTTGAGAATGCCGAAAAGGCACTAGCCATTGCAGAGCAAAGGCTAATAAGGCTTTCTGGCGGAACTGACAAAGAGACAAATCTTCTCTATATATTCCGCAATAAACTGCTATTATCTTATCAGAAAGGAGGAACTGAAGCTATAAAACAGATTGATGCTTTAGTAGATCACCGTACAAATAGCTCAGGACGTAAGGGGAATTCTACTGATGCAGAAAAGGATTTTTATCGTGCTTTGATATACTTTAATCAAGGTGACGGTGAGAAGGCTTACAATACCTACAACAAATTATTGACTTACGATGATGGTGAAAAACCAGTTCTTGCACTCAACAGATTCGCATCTAAAATAAAGTGGGCCCAAAGCTCGAAAGACCCATCTACTACAATTAAGCTATACAAAGAAGCCTTGGAAGAGTGGAATGAATTTGAAAATACGGAAAAGAACAAAGAACAATGGCAAAATATTACAGAAAATATTCTATATAATAAATTACAAGCTGCTGATGGACTCGATGATAACATTGAATTTGACAAATACTACAATTCATTGGAGAATGAAATGCAGCTTCGTAAAGACTTCCTAACCATTAGGGTGAACAACCTGATAAAAAGGGATATGATCGTTCAGGCCGAATTCATTTTGACTAAAGCCCAAGAATATCATAGATTAGAAACAGCAGAAATACCTAACTTTATTTATGAGTTGATCAAGCTTACACGTCCGGAAGAGACTATTGAACATTTCAAAAGACAATATTTACGTATTATAAGCAATGCTCCTGAAGAACTAATAAAGATCATACCTAATAATGTCAATGAAGGAGCAACGCTGGAACTTTTTATTTTACATGAAATAGTAGGCTCTGCCAATGGTATGCTCAGGCTAGTAAACAGTATATCCACTATAAACTATGAAGACAAATTCACCGATTTAATACTACTAGCACTCAATAGCAGAATCAGGAATTACCACTGGTATGCTACAACAGATCGAGGAGGATTTGCACATGATGATGATAGAAAGAAAGCGATTGCAGATTCGAAACATCCAAATCCCGGTGAAATAGACTTTAGCATATTCTCTGCAAACAACGATAAACTGGCTTGTGTAGAAGCACTTGTTGTGGAAGGAAAAAACACGCAGGAAGTCCAGAAGCATGTACTGAAAATCTTTAATTATGATCACGCAAGAAAACTATTCTACATTATAGTATATTATAAAGGAAGATCCGCTAATTATAAAAAGGCATGGAAAAGCTATAAATCGGTTGTCGATGATTTTATTGAATTTCCCAATGGTTATGCAATTGTTGGTAGATTTGTGGAGGAAATTAATGGTTATGGTGCGAACGATTCTCTTAAAATTGGACAGACGGTTCATGAAAATGGAACCATTCTGTACCATATCTTTATCAATATCAATTATAAACTTGAACTTATTGAAAAGATGGTAAAGGACGATAAACCAAAAAAAAAATAAGTAGGCTTAATTTTACAGACCGCAAATGTTATCAGGTCTAAAAAGTAAGTGATTGTTGATAATTTAAAAGGGCAAATCATCTTCTTCAAGTTCAGATTTAACGACTATTGAAGCAACCATCTTTGGATTCAACGAGGGTATCTTATTCAAATAATTGGAATTATAGATTGAAAAATTTCGTAAACCGTGCTCAAATAAATCAAAGAGCAGGTTAATTTTATATCTATTTTCCAAGCTATTTTTGATTCTCTCCGAGTGGACATTTCCTTTACCTGATATCATTAATGAGGGAGCTAAATGGAGCGGAAACTCTCTTTGAATTTCATTGTCCAAAACATTCTTCTTTAGTTCATTAAACAACCCAATAAAATTGAATAATAATTCCGGGAAAGGATTGAAGTTTTTAACTTCGCAAAATGTCTGAAGATTACTGTTTGCAACATAACAGAACTTTTTGGTGGAGTTTTCAACTAAATAATGCTCATAATCTGAAATTACACTGTCCTTGTTTATTACCGAAATGTCGGGAGTTAGATAAATATCTCCTTGGTGGCCCGACTGAACGGTTATATTATGGTGAATTTCAAAACAGATTTCCTTTACTTCATCTTCAAAAACAGTACTTAAGCGAATTTCAAAAAAAGAAAAATTTTCTGGATAACCACTGGGTGAGAGCTTGTACTTAAATTTATTTGCGAAAAGATTTTTGACCTCTAGCGTAAAACCCTGGTTTTGGTAAAATCTCACAATATAATTATAGCAGCTCATTTCAAAGTAATCACTTATTCTTTTTCCCTGATTCGAAATAAAAGTCTTGTTCCTTTTTAAGAAATCATTTATTTCTTCTTCAAGATCTTCGACTTTCTTAAAAGGATTCGCCATTATTCAAGGTTATTATTATTCTCTTCATCATTAGTATTACTTCCTAGGTCCAAATTCTCATTGTTGTCCAGCTGCCATTTCAAATTTTTTATTTTTCTTATTAAATCTTTGGTTTCAACAGTGGTGAGGATATCTTGTGTTAAACTATATTTCTCAATCATAGAATTATAATTCATTACTATTGCCGTTATTCTGTTTTTTTCTGTACCTGTCAAATCGTATGTTCCTATCCTAATTGCTGTAGCTGTACTGTTCGTAAATACCGTTCCAGCAAACTTGGTAGCAGCATCCATGTTTGCAATCACCCTTTTATAGAAGATTGCCAAGGAAAGTATTAATTCAATAGTTTTCCTATATGGGATCAGGCTCTTGTAGGTATCTCTGTTTTCTAGAATAAAGTTAATTTCTCTCAATCTGTTATAATATTCATTATACATGGGGTTTGAAATTTCCCTTGGAAGACGACTGCAGAATTTTTCTATCATACCATCGAATTAATTAGATTAGAATTTGTTACAAGCCAGCTTTCCGTGCCTTAAATCCCTATCTTTCTTATTTCTTCTAGATTGATAAAAAGGATTTTTCGCATTTATATTTCAGCTGGTTTTAAATCGACTCATTGCTGTTTTTACTTATATGTACTTTTTGCGCTTGGACCGGTACGATTACCCGGAATGACTACCGAAATAACATAGTCAGGGTAATTTACTTCAAGATTAGTGGATGGTGCCAGATGATGAATTTTGAACCAATCCCTAAAATTTGGAGGCGATTCCTTAGATTTATCACTAAGTTCTAATAAAACAAATATTCCTAACTGATCATATCCTGAAGTATATGTTTGCGCTTGAGCTAAATAATTTTGCTCAAGAATCGATTCATCAGGCCGAATAATCGATTTTTTGAGTTCAATTGGAATAGTAATAATATCCTTTTTATAAAGGATATCTACCCTACCTCCATCAACAAATTTTGATTTTTCATGCTCCAGTCCATCCGCAATTTTTGAATGTTCAAAATAACTGATCATGCTATCTTGCAGGTCTTGCTCAATAGCATCCTGGCCTTTACCATTCTCAGATTTACTGTATAAAAAAAGAAATCTTTTTTTGTCATTATTAACAAAAGTAGATCTGGTATATCTGATTACTTCTTCTAATATATTTAAAAAAGCTGCCTTTTTTTCTATGTTATAATCCGGTAGAAATTCATCAATTTTACTCGCAAGATCCATAAAAATTTCCTGACCTTGTGTGCTCCCCGTCTTAAATGGTAATTTATTACTGCTATTACTCTTTAAAAGATTCGAAAGCGCACTTTCTAATGAAATTTCTTTGTCCTTGATTTTTTTATAAATTTTTATGCCCTCTTCGGTACCTATGTTTTCTTGCAAAGCAATAAGCAATTCATAATTTTCAGGATTTTCAACAACAGTATCGGAAAAGCAGTTAATTATCTTTTCAATAAAATCTTTTAGCCCTAACTCGCTACTTGTAGTTTTAAGTGCACTCAAACGTTTCTTCTCACTGGAAAGATGAAGGTCGTAAATAACTGTTTGCAAATTTTCAAAAACACCATTCGCTAGTTTATTCATGAAACCCACTGCCCCAAACCTGAGCTTATTGAGCTTTTCAATTTCAGAATGCACTGCCATCAATGCCTGCATACTGTAGCTGAAATCAATCCACTGATCTGATGTCCCGGAAATATCAAAACTCTTTTTAATTTCGCCAATAAGCTGGTAAATTAAAAAGTCCAATTCCAATCCGTCGTGCTCATATAAATTCCTGATCAGCAAGCTTTTCTCTAATGACTCTAGACTATCCTTTACTAAAATTGGGTCATTTGTTAGAACTGCCTCAATCCAGTCGATTAACAAAAGATAATATTGAGCATCATCGCGATTTTCTACAGCATCTCTAGCTGCTAGAAAATACTTTTTTGAATTTTGGATGTTGCCAACCAATGTAAGTATTTCAGTGCTATTTAAATTTAGAGATAGTGAGTGCAATCCCAGACAAACAAGAGCCTGGCCAGAAATCTCAGCATCTTCATCATCAGAAAGAACCTTAAGAAGCTCCAAACAGTCAGGTGTCAAAACTTCAGGGAAGTAAGGCAGGTATTTCAAACCTATTGCCCTTAGTATGCTGTCATCTCTTGAAATGAAATCATGAACTAGTCCTGCAGTCGACAGCCTATTGCATATCTTTCCAATAAGCGTTAAATCACAGATGATTTTAAAACAGGATCGTTTAACAGATTGATTATTTGAATTTTTTATTCCGTCTAGCAAAAAATCAAACAATTCACCGCCGCTTACTTCATCTGTATTAATATTTATATAAAAGTTATCCAGGAAAAGTATTCGTTCAAATACACTACCCTTCTTAAACAAATTAATATATTTCTGGTATGCGCTCATTAAAAAATAAATTCATCTTCATTTTTAATAAAGGTACGATCCTCATCTGTTATCTGAGCAAATTCCCTTAAAGCAGAGCCTACAAAAATTTGAAGTTGGTCTTTAAATCTGTCATTGATACTTTTAAAGATATCCGAGAGTCCTTGAAGATGTTTTGGGACCATCTCTTCGCTACCTGGCGAGTCAAAAATCAAAAATCGAGGATGACGGCCTAAGCTATGTTCGATATCCAATTGAATCAAACTAAGGTAAAATGCAATTTTAACCCTCAGCTTTTCTCCTTCATTCAAATCATTAAAACTTATAGGGACACCATTCTGTGTAAATATTAATTCATATCTGTCATTAATCTCAATTTGGGTAATACTCTTTAATCCAAAGACATTTACTTCATTTAATATTAAGTGTTCAAGCTTACCTAGAATATCCTTGTTCAACGCAATACGTTTTTTTTCTAGCGCAGAAAGAGCGTAATCTAAAATTGATTTTTTCAAATTAAGCGCGACCAATTCCTGCGAAACTACATTTAGCTCTACCTTCTTTATCTCTTAACTGAAAACTCAAAACAGCCTCCTCCTTAATCAGTTGATCCTTCTTTTCTATCGAATCTTTATATTTCCCTCTTTCCTTATTTACTAGCGCTATCTCACTCTCTATTTCTTTAAGCCTTTTGTTATCTGGTTCTATCGAAGGGATAGCTATTAGTTTTCCATAAAGGTCTTCAACGCTTTTTTTAATATTTTTTATTAATGCCTCCGCCTTGCCAATTGTCGTACTGATTTGCTTCAGTTTATTATTGTGTCCGGCGATTTCCTCTTTAATTTGGGTTGCCTTCTGTGAAAGTTCAGATTCATCAACTTTTTGCTCTGTAGATTCCTCACCGCAGAGACTGCAAATATGATGTTCACGTTCGTTTTCCTTTTTCGCATCACTTACTTGAAGTTCACAGTGGGGACAGGTCTTAATTTCTAAATTGCTAAAAAAGCTTTGGGATTGTTTATAAATCTCTACATTTAGCTCTTGCTTTTTAAGTTTAGTAATTTCCGTGTTAATCTTGTGTTTATCATTTTCCAAGTTCCTTATTTCTTCTTCAATCGGAATAAGTTTTGCTTTTTCTGCCTGATAAGAATCCGTTAAAGTTCTTTGGCTTACTCTTATCTGGTTTACCTTTTCTTGAATTTTATTATACTCATCAATTATTGGCCGCTCATCAAAATTGATCTCTGCATTTTTCTTAATTGAATCTAGTTCTCTGACTACTTCTTGGTGTCTTTTGTCAAGGCGTTCTTTAGTTGATCTGGTAGTGTCTACTTTTGATTTATCTACTAGCTTTATCTGACCTATTTTTTCAGAAATGCGGTCACGCTGAACGTTCAGCATATTTATGGGATATGTCAGCGGCAAACCTAGAATCATTTCAAATATCTTTTTGCCTTGAGACCCAAATTTTTCATTATCAAAAAACAAGTACTCATAATTGCTTGATTCTAAATATATGGATTTGAAATAAGTTGACCAGCTAAGGCTTGAGGTACTTAATTCAAAAGAATCTTTCCCACCGCTCTTTTGAGTATATTTCAGATTATAAAATGAAAACTGCTCAAAAAAGAAATTTTGTAACTTCTCTTCAAAATCTTGCCTGCTGTTAAATACAAATTCTACGTCTTTCTGTATTGTATCTAATTTTTGATTTGCTTTATAGGAATTATATTGATCAATATTGAAACTATACAAGGCACCCTTGTCGCGGCCGGTACGATCAATATGGCACGTATAAGTTACTTTTCCAATTGTAAATTCTAAAATAATCTCATGTATCCAAAGCTTTATATCCTTCTTGATACTGTCATTGCCCGTGAGTGCAAATTTGATAATTTTAAATATTGTAGACTTTCCTTTATGATTATCTGCAATCCAGATATTAATTCCTTTTTGTAAAGTTTGATCGAAATTAATTGCTTCACCTGATAGCTTAGTTCCTGAAAAAACAAGACGATTTAACAACAGAGATTTTCCCAAAGAAGTGGGACTATCTTTATTATAACTCTCTTCCAAATGAAGAAGGTTTTCAACCTCTTCTGAAGAAATATCCTCTGCAAAATTCAGGTGCACATATTTGATAAATTCTCTATAATTAATTTCTGTATTACTACTCATAATAGTTCTTTATTAAATCTGCTCTCAAAGGCAATTCTTACCTTCGAATTGATATTCTGAATATGACTCTTATAAGATATATTGCTGTACTCAGCATACATATATTGTCTACTTTTCAATTGAGATCCTGTGAATTTGTCAAAATATTTTTTGATCAATTCACAGCGTTCAAAATACCATTGCATTGCTGATACTAATTTCAGAGAGCTCTCAATTCTATCCGCACAATCCAATGTTACGTAGTAATTTTTATCGTAAGTCTTGCCATCAATTCGCTTTTTGCTTTCATGCTTAATAAATCCGATACTAACATGAAAAGCAATCACTTCATCAATACTCTCATAAGCGCCGTGAAAAAATTTCTCCATTTCCTCTACTCTCAAATCTGGCTCATTATCTGAATATATCTTGCTAATTACATTCTTAATCTCATTCCTGTCTATACTACTATCGTTATCCATTAGATTCATCAATTCCATAGAAAGAAAGTCTGGATAACGAAGTAGAAAATCTAATGCTTGAATTTTTATTTCACTCCGAAATATGCCAAAATATTGACTATCGTCACTTTTTGAACGCTCACAAAAAACATAGAGAATTATTATAATTCGTAAGCGATCCCGATATTTTCTTAAGAAATTATCCATAGTAGGTATTTAGGAATAAAAATTTCTATACTTTCTATAAATTTTTATTTTACGCTAATATATAAATATTAACAATTAATAGTATATCTAATGCTTGTACAATTGAAATATATTGAGAAATTACAGACAATTAAGGAAAAATGGCTTTATTCTTTTCGATGAATACTAGTTGAAAACATTCCTGAAATTACTAAAGGGAAAATTGCTGCCAAGTTTGGTAGTTATGTAGCTCTTAAGATATGCATGATCGTCTTCTGCTCTATTGCGACTCCAACATTGGCTGTTTCCATTTACACTCTCACAAAGCCCTTCAAATTGATTATCATCTAATCTATCCAGATTGGGTTTTAAAACATAGGTAAATATTTTATCCGCTTCATTGTAACTTCTGCAAGTAATATAACGCCATATTATAAAATCAGCAATTTCTTTAGTGTAACCTTTAGAAACACCAATTCTGATAAGTATATTGTAAGCATCTGCACTGGCATCATATGGAAATGTGGCATCAAATTGGGTATCGATCTTTCCCTTGATAGTTGCTAAATGATCTAAAAAATTAGAAGACAAAAACCATGCACTTGTTTTGGCACTTGGATCCTTTTCCGCTTCTTGTGCTAATAGCAATCTGACATCTTCACTGAACACACTATAAAGATCTTCATTCTCTGCTATAAAACTAATAAGTAGCTCTTTCACAGTATCAGAATCATGAATATTACTAAAGTATTTTTTTTCGCTTTTAATTTTTTCTATGGCAGCAGAAAGATTCCTCTCATATAGAATTTTTAATAGCTTAAAATTTAGCTTACGATTGGACTTAGCGTTACTGTCATCAAGCTTAAAAACGATTTTCCATAAATCTCTAAATATAATGACCTCAATTGACGGAGTTAAATTTTCAAGATATTTGGCTCCTACGTACTTGTAAATACTTACTTGATTGATTAATATATCTTTCTTATCCGCTAAATCCTGAAGCATAGCACCTAGAATTTTTTTAGAAAGAATCGGTGGCTTTAAAAAAAAGGATTCTAGCATATTACGTATGTGGGCTCCCACAGTTTCCTTATTAGGAGTATGAAGGCGATCTTCTTTATCAATAACCGGGTGGGCACATAAATGTCTGTCATTTCTCAGACTTAATATCCGTGCATAATCAACATTATCAATTAAACTGGTTCTGGTTTTAATTTCTTCAACTAGTGTTTTTTCCCACTCAGGGCTCGTCGGATGATCCGCTTGAAACTTTCTTATATTATCAAGTATGCTGATAGCAATAGCATCTGAATATATGTCTGCCAAAGTTTCTAATTTATCAATCATATCACTGATAACTACACTATAAAGAGTAACTACCGCAGCTCTGTGATTATTATTAAAATAAGAACTGGCAACTTCTTTAAAATATTCCTTAGTTTTTGCCGAAACTATTTTCTGACCAGCATGTTCTATACTAAAGTCATTCATATTAAACTATAATTTTGTTTTAGTTAAATCTAGAAAATTCTCAAATATAAGTAAATCCGTACATTCTGTAACAAGTATAATTACCTGTTTCATCATACTGCACAATGTTGCTGGCTATTAAAACATCAGGAAAAAATTGAACTATAAAACTAATACATCAATAATTTAGCATGCATCATATTGCTGCTTGTAAATTCTTCTGACAAATCAAAAAAACCGTAGAATTTTGTTATAGGATATAAAAGTGGCATTGCTAAGAAAGTTTATAAATTTGATATTTAAATACCGGTTTGTATGATTCCTTTGGCTAAGATATTGTCAAACTAATTTGCAATTAATCAAAACATTACCTTATGGAGAAAATCAGTGTTACACGGCAGGAACTGTATGACCTTATATGGTCCACACCTATATCTCGATTGGCGAAAAACTATGGTATATTAGATTATCAGCTGCGCAAGATTTGTAAAGATTTTAATATCCCTGTTCCTCAAAACGGATATTGGCAAAAGCTGAAGTACAATAAGCCCATCAGCAAGATTGCCCTTCCTCCGGGTAAGGATGAAGACAAAAAAATCTTTTTATCTTCAAAAGGGCAAGAGAATAGCGAAACGGCCCGATTTGCATCTAAGTCTTCATTGGACCTGATACTGAATGACCCAAAGGCACCTACGGTTGTTCCTGAAGTACTGACCAAGCCACATTTTCTTACCGTTGAGACAAAACGCCATTGGGCCGACTTCAAATTAAAGCGCTACGAATATGACCGTTCAATACCTTATCTGTCCATACGTGTTGAAAAGCCCAACCAGAAGCGTGCTCTTATATTCATGGATGCATTGGTTAAACTTTTGGAATACAGGGAACACAAAGTAATCATTAAGAATAATGAAACTCTTGCACTACTTTATGGGGTTGAAATACAACTGGATCTTCGCGAAGCAGGCAAAAGAATTCCCAATCCTCCAGGCTCATATCCCACCTTTGAGGTCGTACCGACCGGCGAGCTGATTCTTAAGACAGGAAAATATTCTATCGATAAGGAATGGCGGGAAGGAAAGATTTTAATTGAGCAGATGCTGCCCAAAATTGTTACTTGGATGGAAGGCAAGGCCAAGGACTGGGCTGAAATGATGGCAAACAACGAGCTTAACCGGCACAATAAGAAAATGCAACAGGAACTCGAAGCAGCAAAAAGGGCTTTGCAAGAACAGGAGCTACAAAGCTTTAATGAATTGTTGCTGGACGCTGAACGTTTTAACAAGGCAAAAATGCTGAGGATATATATAGAAGCCTTTAAAGAAAAAGCATTGGTAAACAGTCCCATTGCAATTGAAACTGAGCTGTGGATACAATGGGCTTTGAAAAGAGCGGACTGGTATGACCCTTTGACAAATATGGAAAATCTGCCTTTCGAAAAATAGGTATATGAGTCCTATATTTGTATCTTTGTAAACATAACCAGTCCAACAGGTTATACATGTACCATAAATCAAACAAATTGTTTTGTTTGTGATGCTTATCGATATTTCGATAAAAATTGTACCTCATTTGTACCTCAATACTATTAAAGGCTTGCTATTTATAGAAAGTTAATTTCTGCATCGGGAAGTAAGTTAAAATATAAAAAACATAAAATGTCACAAACAAAACCAGTTAAAACGCTTATTAAATAGTGGTTTAGCTGGTTTTTCATTTTATCGATGTTTTGTGATTTTTGTATCAATTTTGCTGGTTCTGAATTTCTAAATTGCGTTACCATCTCCTGAATTTAAGCCGTAAGGTATCGTTACATTTATTCTAGAGCCTTCGCCTACTTTGCTCAGTATCTCCACTTTGCCGTTAAATGCCTCCGCCCTGTGTATGATATTTGAAATTCCCAGTCCTTTTCTTTTTTGTTGTACATCATACCCCTTCCCATCATCCTCCACAGTGATATAAATACTGGTATCGTTAGCAGTTAAAGCTATTGTTACATTTTTGGCTTCGGCATGCTTAAGGATGTTTTGTAATTGTTCTTGGATAATTCTGTATATATTTAATTTTAGCTCATCAGAAAATTCGAATGGAATCGAATAAGAAAAGAAAATGCTTATCGAATTATCGGTATCGTGATTAATTTTATGTATAAGGTTAGTGATAATTTCCTCAAGCCCAGCTTCTGTCAAAGGTGTTACCAGATTTTGGCTTAGCAAATGAATTTCATCCATGGCTTTACTGATTTGGTCGATTGGTTGTTCAATCAGCTCTTTGATAGCTGGATTCTTGCGCCCGGCAATTCCAAGATGAAGTTTGGCACTAAACAAGATTTGATTTATATTATCGTGGAGTTCCTGTGCAATATAGTTTTTTTGCTTTTCCTGAGCCTTTATAATTGCCTTGGAAATTTTTTTCAGGGCTTGTATTTTCTGTTCTTTAATTTTAGCTTCAAGTTGTTTTGAGCTTTCCTCAGCTTCCCTGCGTTCTGTTATATCCTGCAAAATTCCGAAGAGCCGTATCGGAATGTTATTGGTACTGTATTCAAAACGCCATTCGATGTATCCGAATCTTTGTTGGCCGGTGCTTGTTATAAACCGAAAATCCAGTTTTGCCACTTTGAAATCATATACAGCTTCTTTTATTAAATTTTCTGCCATCCCTTTATCTTCAGGATGGATAAAAGATAAAAAAAGATCAACGCTAGGCACTGTTGCTATTTTGTCAAGGCCAAATATTGTATATAATTGATCGGACCACGTATGAATATTTTTTTGAAGATCAATATCCCAGTTGCCCAAACGTCCTATTGCCTGTGCTTCATTCAGCTTCATCTGGTTATCCAGAAGCTTTTGTTCCATAATCGTTTTTTGTGTAATGTCATTAATAATTACAATTCTTGCCTTTCTCCCTTCATGAGTAAAGGAATGCGCCGTTGCTTCAACAGTCAGTATATCTCCATTTTTTTTCAGGTGCCGCCAGCTGCCGTGCCTCGAGCGATAAGAATTTTGCCGTACTTGGACAATATCTTCCAGCAACACTGCTATATCTTCTTTTGGCCTTATATCTTTTATGGTCATGGATAAAAATTCATCCCTCGTATATCCATAGTGACTTACCGCAGCTTCATTTACATCAATAAACCGCAAGCTTTCAAAATCATATAACCAAATAGGAAGCGGGCTTTTATAAAATAGAGTACGGTACTTTTTTTCACTTTTCGCAAGTTGAATCCTTATCTGTTTACTCTCAGTTATATCCTGGTAGAAAATGGTGAGACCTGTATCAGATGGATAGACTTTGACTGAAAACCACGTGCTCATTTCATTATAGTAATTTTCAAATTCCATTATATCACCCGATGCCATTGCCTTATGATATGTGTGCCAAAAAATAGTGCCTACCAATTTAGGATGTACATTCCAAAGCACTTTACCCAAGGTATCTTTCCTGCCAAACGGGTGGGTTTTAAGGGCTGCATCATTTAAAAAGGTATATCTCCATTCATTATCAACAGAAATAACTGCATCCTTGATTCGATTTAGGGTAAGATCCAGTTCCTTTTTCGTTTTTCTATATTTTATTAAATACAAGCTGACCCCTGCAGAAATAAGTAATATATAGATGATTAGTATAAAAATGTCCATAGGTGCCGTACTTTTAAATATTATA
Source organism: Flavobacterium sp. N2550 (assembly GCF_025947265.1). NCBI lineage: Bacteria > Pseudomonadati > Bacteroidota > Flavobacteriia > Flavobacteriales > Flavobacteriaceae > Flavobacterium > Flavobacterium sp. N2550. The sequence continues at coordinate 3,132,837 of NZ_CP110007.1, forward strand.
GTAATATGCAGATTTTGAAAGCTACACCGCAAAATAAAAAAACGGCAAAGCTTTGGTTTGAAAGGCTCTATGGTTGTTTAAAAACTATTTAGTTTATTATAAAAGTGGAAAGATAGAGATGTACTCCTTTTCGAAACCCGCATATAACAGGTTTCATATTACTTTGGTTTCATGCACGTTTTGATGCAATTTTAACCGGCTCAACTAGTGGGCTAAAGATCTATATTACCTAATGGTAAATATACGGTATATTCTAAAGGGAAAATGTTTTCGTGGCGAAACTTATATCTGTATTTCTATATTAAAGCGTAATTGTGCTTTATAACTTTTCAGTTGATGATGCGGTGGAAGTGCAAGCGTGGCGCCCAAAGAAATTCTTATCGTATTCAAAAGAATTGCAAGCCCTACTGCTTTCTGTGATGGTATCAATTTAACCCTTAAAAACAACCATCGAATACCATACCTCTTAAAGTCACCAGAAAGTCGCAAATTGACTTTATTTTTTAATGAATATTATATTTGTGATATAATTAGCCTCAAAATCCCTATACATCTCTGATATACAAACTATTGGTTTGTTTGTGATATTTATCGATATTAGATAAAATGTTGTAACCTATCTACCCTCACTACACTGAAATCAAGCGATATAAAAGCTTTTGAATTTTTATATTGGGAAATAATATCCACAAAATTCATGAAAACGTTTTAGTTAAAATTACTTGTTAAAACGTAGCAAAAATTCTTTTTTTCTTTCAATACTTTGTTTACTTTTGGCGGCAAATGAAAAAGCTAGCTGTACTATTTGTTTATGTGTGTTTGCTTCTGTTAAGCGGGAGCCAATACGTTTATGCTAGTATACAGCAATTTTCTACTTCTACGCACTCTTCTCATAGCTTAGAAAAAAGACACCGAGTAAAATTTACGAATCAAGATACCAGCAATTCGCTAATTGAAGACGCTTTAGATCTTGATGAAGAACACTTGGGCGGAGGAGATATAGACGATGGAATTTCAAGTAAATTTTTCATTACCAATTACAGCTTATTAGATAAATGGTACCTGACACTCAGCGGTCGGTCACTTTTAAACCATTATCATAATAATTTTAAAACCTTCGCGCCATTTTGTGGCCAATCCAATCCTATTTATATTACTCACAGAGTATTAAGAATCTGAAAAGCGAGACACATCGGTTACCTAAAGCATGACCAAACATATCTTGCGGCTGTAAAGTAAACTTACTTCTCAAGCGTAGTCATGTATCACTGTGTTACTGGTGTTTTTACATCCGAACAATCATTGCATTCCGATCATTCAATCGCTTAATTTCCATTCTTAAATACTATGAAAAGAATAGTCGTATTAACAGGCATTATTGCCTTGTTGTGCCTAACAAGTTGTGCAACTAAAGAAGAAAAAAAAGAAGAAGCCGACAAATTTACAGTGACGAATCCTGTAAAAATCGATACTACATTTACCAAGGAATATGTTTCGCAGATAAGATCTGTCCGAAACATCGAAATCCGTGCCCAAGAAAAAGGATTTCTACAAAACATTTATGTTGATGAAGGCCAATTTGTAAAGGCCGGACAGCTGTTGTTCCGAATCATGCCAAAACTATACGAGGCAGAATTGCTTAAAGCCCAAGCAGAGCAAAAGGCAGCTGAAATAGAATTGCAAAACACTAAAATATTAGCCGATAAAAACGTCGTTTCTAAAAACGAACAGGCCGTTGCTCAAGCCAAACTTCAAGCCGCAAAAGCTGAAGTTGCATTAGCGAAACTTCATTTATCATTCACAGAAATCAGGGCGCCATTTGACGGAACTATCGACCGTATCCCGCTCAAGCTAGGAAGCCTTATCGAGGAAGGCGAATTATTGACCAGCCTTTCTGATAACAGCCAGATGTTTGCCTACTTCAATGTATCAGAACCAGAATACCTTCAATACCAAACTGAGGTAAAAGATCGTGCAGAAAGCAAAGTAAACTTGCTTTTAGCCAATGGCGAATCTTTTAAATACAAAGGAAATGTAGAAGTTATCGAAAGCGAATTCAATAACGAAACGGGAAATATTGCCTTTAGAGCTCGATTCCCCAATTCAGAAAAATTGCTTAGAAATGGTGAAACCGGAAAAGTGCAAATGCTGGTTCCGTTGAAAAATGCTATTGTAATTCCGCAAAAAGCGACTTATGAAATTCAAGATAAGAAGTATGTTTTTGTGGTAGGCAAAAATAATGTGTTGAGCTCAAAAGAAATTACTATTACTGGCGAAATTCCAGATTTGTATGTGATAAGCAGCGGTCTTACCGCAAATGATAAAATCTTGTTGGACGGTATCCAGAAAGTAAAAGATGACGAAAAGATTTCTTACGGATATGTTGCTCCTAAAACGGTGATGAATAATTTGCGTTTAAAAGCAGAATAGGTCTATTGTTTTAATCATTAAAAAATACAAAAATGTTTAATAAATTTATTCAAAGACCTGTACTGTCGATAGTAATATCGCTAATAATTGTCTTTTTAGGGGTATTGTCGGTAATGAATTTACCTATTACCCAGTTCCCTACCATCTCCCCTCCGATGGTTAATATTACAGCAGATTATCCGGGATCTAACGGTGAGCTAATGATCAAATCAGTTATCATTCCTTTAGAAAGAGCTTTAAATGGAGTTCCGGGAATGAAATACATGACTTCTGATGCTGGAAATGACGGTGAGGCAAGCATACAAGTTGTATTTAATTTAGGAACCGATCCTAATCAAGCCGCCGTTAACGTACAAAATCGTGTCGCTTCGGTTACCAATAAGCTGCCTCCGCTGGTCGTAAGAGAAGGTATAAAAATTACCCGTGAAGTTCCGAGTATGTTGATGTATGTGAATCTGTATAGTACGGATAAAAATACCGACATGAAGTTTCTATACAACTATGCCGATATCAACGTGCTTTCAGAATTAAAAAGGGTTAATGGTGTCGGTTCTGGAGATATTTTAGGAACACGTGAATATGCCATGCGTATCTGGTTAAAGCCTGATCGCATGTTGGCTTATAAAATATCGGCCGACGAAGTAATGGAAGCATTATCAAGTCAGAGTTTAGAAGCCTCACCTGGTAAAACGGGTGAAAGTTCGGGTAAACGTTCTCAAGCGTTTGAATATGTATTAAAATACTCTGGACGTTTTACGACCAAGGAACAGTATGAAAATATTGTTGTACGATCGAATCCTAATGGAGAGCTTTTACGTCTGAAAGACATTGCCAGCGTTGAATTTGGCAGTTCGATGTATGATATTTATTCGAACTTAAACAGCAAGCCATCTGCGGCTATCGTACTAAAACAATCTTTTGGAAGTAACGCAAACCAAGTTATTAAAGACGTAAAAGCCAAACTCGAAAAAATCAAGCAAAAATTTCCAAAAGGAATGAATTATGAAATTTCATACGATGTCTCTAAATTCTTAGATGCCTCGATCGAAAAAGTAATCCACACTCTGATCGAAGCCTTTATTTTGGTAGGATTAGTGGTCTTTCTTTTCTTAGGCGATTGGCGCTCTACAGTTATTCCGGCAATTGCAGTACCCGTCTCGCTGGTCGGAACGTTTGTGTTTATGCAATTCTTCGATATTTCCTTGAACTTAATTACGTTATTCGCCTTGGTTTTGGCTATTGGAGTCGTAGTCGATGATGCAATTGTGGTTATTGAAGCCGTCCACGCCAAGATGGAAGAAGAACATCTCTCGCCATTTAAAGCGACTAAAAAAGCGATGCATGAGATTGCCGGAGCTATTATCGCCATTACATTCTTGATGGCTGCCGTATTTATTCCAGTTGCCTTTATGTCAGGTCCTGTGGGAGTTTTTTACAGACAGTTTTCGATTACGATGGCAACGGCTATTATCCTTTCGGGTGTTGTAGCTTTGACTCTGACACCGGCTCTTTGTGCGATGATGCTAAAAAACAATCATGGCAAGCCTAAAAAGAAAACACCTGCAAACAGATTTATCGACGGTTTCAACAACAAGTTCAATCTAGCACAAGGCAAATACCAAAATGTACTAGGCAAAATCGTAAATAGAAGAGCCGTTACTGTTATCGCCTTGCTCGGTTTTTGCGCGGGAACATGGCTGATCAGCAGCACCGTTCCTTCTGGGTTTATTCCGAATGAAGACCAAGGAATGTTTTATGCGATTATTCAAACGCCGCCAGGTTCATCGTTGGAAAGAACAAATAATATCGCAGAAAAACTACAAAAAATAGCCGAAGGCATAGAAGGAGTAAAATCGGTTTCTTCATTGGCTGGTTATGAAATTTTGACCGAAGGTACCGGAGCCAATGCAGGAACATGTTTGATCAACTTAAAAGACTGGGAAGACCGAAAACAATCTGTACAAGAAATTATGACAGAATTGGAAGAAAAGTCGAAAGATATTCCAGGTGCAAATATTGAATTTTTCCAACCGCCAGCAGTTCCAGGCTATGGAGCGGCCGGAGGATTTGAACTTCGTCTTTTGGACAAAACAGGCTCTAGTGATTTCAAAAAACTGGAAGAAGTAAATAAAGAGTTTGTGGAAGAATTGAGCAAACGTCCTGAATTGTCTAACGTGTTTAGCTTCTTTAGCGCCAGTTTTCCTCAGTACATGATGAAAGTTGATAATGATTTGGCACAACAAAAAGGAGTTTCTATCGAAAACGCCATGAACACTTTGTCGACTCTAGTTGGAAGTAATTACGAAATTAGTTTTATCAAATACGGAATTAATTACAAAGTAATCGTTCAAGCGGCTCCAGAATATCGTGCACAACCTGATGACATCTTAAAACTCTATGTGAAGAATAATAAAGATGAGATGGTGCCTTATTCAGCCTTTATGAAATTAGAAAAAGTATACGGTCTTTCAGAAATTACAAGACACAATATGTATACTTCGACTGAAATTAGCGGTGGACCTGCTCCGGGATATAGTTCGGGTACGGCTATTAAGGTAATCCAAGAAGTGGCAGAAAAAAAATTACCTAGAGGATATGATATTGACTGGGCAGGTATTTCTGCCGATGAAGTAGCACAAGGCAATCAGGCCATCTGGGTATTCTTGATCTGTTTGGGATTTGTATACTTAGTCTTGGCAGCTCAATATGAAAGCTTTATTCTACCACTATCCGTAATTCTTTCCTTGCCAGCAGGTATTTTTGGTGCTTTCCTTTTGCTAAAATTAACCGGATTAGAAAATAACATCTATGCGCAAGTTGCCATGGTAATGCTTATTGGTTTATTGGGTAAAAATGCCGTATTGATTGTAGAATTTGCTATACAAAGGCACGCAGCCGGCAAGTCCGTTTTAGAAGCTGCCATGGAAGGAGCCAAAGCAAGGTTCCGTCCTATCTTGATGACTTCATTTGCTTTTATCGCCGGATTATTGCCTCTTGCATTTGCGACAGGTCCTGGTAAAATTGGCAACAGAACCATTGGTACTGCTGCTGCTGGAGGTATGCTTATAGGAACTATTTGCGGTGTGTTTGTAATTCCTGGATTGTATTACATTTTCGGTAGAATATCAGAAAAGTACAAACTGGTAAAACATGAAGAAGAAAATCCATTAACAGAAGAAATTGATAACAATCATGTATAAAATCAAATTATATCAATACAGTATAGCTTTAGCCCTTTGTCTTGCCGTAATAAGCTGCAAGGCGCCACAGACTATAGCCGAAACGCCAAGCAAGCCTCTTCCCGAAGCATTTGGAAATGTAAAGTCAGAGGACACTACTACTATTTCTACTCTAAAATGGAACGATTTCTTTAAAGACCAAAATCTTGTCGAGTTGATTGATGTTGCCCTGAAGAATAATCAGGAACTGAACATGACGTTGCAGGAGATAGAAATTGCAAGGAATGATATCCGTGTCCGCAAAGGCGCTTTATTGCCGACAGTTGGTGTTCGTGCTGGAGCTGGACTAGAAAAAGTAGGCCGATATACAAGCCAAGGTGCTGGTGATGCTTCAACAGAAATAAAACCAGGAGTCGAAACACCAGATCCACTACCCGATTACACAATCGCTGCCTATGCGAACTGGGAAGTTGATATCTGGAAAAAACTGCGCAATTCTAAAAAAGCTGCGGTGAACCGATATTTGGCTACGGTTGAAGGCAAAAACTTCGTCATTACCAATCTTATTGCTGAAGTTGCCGACTCTTATTACGAGCTACTGGCTTTAGACAGCCAGTTGGATATTGTAAGACAAACTATTGCTTTGCAGACCAACGCTTTTGAAATCGTAAAAGTTCAAAAACAGGCCGCAAGAGCAACAGAATTGGGCGTTCAGAAATTTCAAGCAGAAGTCTTGACTTCAAAAAGCTTAGAGTTCAATATTCTCCAAAGAATTAAAGAAACAGAGAATAAAATCAACTTTTTGTTAGGACGCTATCCGCAAGAAATTAAAAGAGATAAAACCAATTTTACTGATTTATTGCCAGCAGCCGTAAATTCTGGAATTCCATCTCAATTACTGACGAATCGTCCCGATGTAAAACAAGCTGAATTAGAACTAGTAGCTGCAAAACTAGATGTAAAAGTGGCACGTGCCGAATTTTACCCTTCGCTTGATATTTCTGCCGCTTTCGGCGTACAGGCATTCAAGCCAGCTTATCTGTTTACATTCCCTGAATCGATTTTGTATTCGTTGGCAGGCGATATTGCCGCACCTTTGATCAACAGAAATGCTATCAAAGCCGAATTTTCAAGTGCCAATGCAAGACAACTTCAAGCCTTATACAATTACGACCGTACGGTTTTGAATGCCTATCTAGAGGTTTCAACACAGCTTTCTAAGATCGATAACCTCCAAAAAGGCTACGATTTAAGATCACAACAAGTCGATGCCCTAAATAAATCCATTGATGTTTCCAATGATTTGTTTAAATCTGCCAGAGTTGATTATTTCGAGGTTTTGATGACGCAAAGAGATGCCTTAGAAGCTAAGCTAGAGCTGATAGAAACTAAAAAAGAACAACTCAATGCGGCAGTTCATGTGTATAGAGATTTAGGAGGCGGCTGGAAATAGGCTAATACTTAAAACATAGTTTTTCTAAAAAATTCCTCGTCAATTAAAAAATAAATATTTTAAGTGGCGAGGAATTAAACATTATAAAAATAGCATTTTTTAGGCATGTCAGAAAAATGGCATTAAAGTTTTCTGAATGGCTTGGAAATTTTCACAAAAAAATTATATTTGGAAAAATTAATTTCCAATATGAAAAACATATTCATCGCCTTTATTTTAGGACTTAGTAGCGTTACTTATTCTCAAACCGACTATTCTTTTGTATATGACAGCGAGGCCTTTTTGAAAGAAGGTATCCACCTCTATGAAGAAGGAAAATATCAAGATGCTATTAAAGCGTTTGATAAGATTGTAAAAAATGACCCTAAATTTTATAGTGCTCAATATGAAAAAGCTTTGGCTCTTTCTGCCAGCGAAGATAAAGAAGCAGCAAAAGCATTTTATGAAGAAGCCTACAACAAAGGCTACATGAAAGAAGAACCTGAATTTTACATGGCCTATGGAAGCTTTTTGAGCGACCAAAAAGACTATGAAAAATCAGAAAAAATGTTTTTAGAATCTCTAAAGACATTCCCCAATTCAAGTACATTATTTTATAATTTAGCATTACTGTATGTTCGCAAAGAAGAGCGACAAAAAAGCGTAGATTATCTTGAAAAAGCAATTACAATAAATCCAAATCATGTCGGTTCTCATTACCTTTTAGGTTTGATTGCACTTGAAGATGGTCGCGTAACCGAAGGTTCATTAGCCCTACTCGCCTATCTTACACTTGTTTCCGAAGGCAAAGGCTGCGAAAATGCAATCTTAAAGCTAAATGCTAAATTCGCTGAAAACTATCTCGAAAAAAGCAAACTCGTTTTCTCCAAATCAGGTGATAATTTTGAAGAAATCGATGTCATCTTGCGTAATTCACTGCCTCTAAAAAGTGCGTACAAAATCAATTCTACAATTGATGATGTCATCACTCGCCAAGTACAGGCAATTGCAGAATATGCCGTTGACCATAAAATGGAGAACGGTTTTTTTGAAACAACTTACATTCCATTTCTTGCCGATATTATAAAGAAAAAACAGTTCGAAGGTTTTTCCTATCATATATTATTAGGCATGAAAGACCAGCTAGGTAAAAAACTTAGTTCACAGAATAAAAAGATCACAGCTTTTTATGAAAATTATATTTCTAAAGATTTTTGGCAGGTATTTGCAAAACGCAATGTTGATTTATTTGGCAAACAAGAACAAGTGGTGATCTATCTAGAAAATGGCAAGCCCTATCTTTTAGGCAAAGAAGAAAACGGAAAAAAAGTTGGCAAATATAAAGTTCTCAATAGCAGCGGAAACATGGTCAGTGAGCTTAATCTAGTTAATGACCAATTAGACGGCTTACAAAAATACTACGATAATAAAGGTCGCTTGACCGAAGAAAAGAACTATTCTAAAGGCAAAGCAGAGGGTAAAAGAACCAAATATTACGAAAATGGCAATATTGAATTTGTAGAAAATTATAAAAATGATATGCTAGAAGGAATCAGCACTTCCTATTATATTAATGGTGGAAAAAACTGTGAAGTAAATTTTGTCAATAATGAGCGTGATGGGGCTCTTATTTGTCTGTACGAAAACGGGACAAAGAAAAGTGAAATTAATTACTCAAAAGGCAAGCTACATGGCAACTATATACAGTATGATAATGCTGGAAATATATCAAGTACTTATCCTTATACTATGGAAAAAATTGACGGTAAGGTCTATGAATACTATAATGGAAAGGTTTTAAAGTCTGAAATTGAATATAAAGCAGGTACAATTTCATCGCCTTATAAAAGCTATTTTGCAAACGGAACACTTAAGGAAGAAACCACTTATGTAAATAACAATCCTGCCAAAGCTATAATTAATCTTGCTAATGGGAAAAAATCCTATGAAACGCTTTATGACAAAGAAGGATACGTAGCCACCAACAATTATTACAATGGCAATGATGCTCCTTATTTCCAAGAAACCTTAAAACGAGGAGAAATAAAATCTGCCTTACAATTTGAACCTGGAAAACCAAAGCCAACAGAAGTACCTGTAAGCAAAGGAACTTATGTTATGAAAAGCCTAGAAGGTTCTGTACTAACAAAAGGCAATTATGAAAAAGGAATAAAAAAAGGCGAGTGGAATTACTTTTATACTACCGGTTCTTTGAATACACAAGAAAGTTATGAAAACGGAACCCGAACCGGCCTTGCACGTACTTTTAATCCTGATACGCGCCCTTCGTCTGTCTTCAATTATGTTAATGATACTATTTCGGGCGTATATGAAAGTTTTGAAAATGGCAGGCTCGCGAATGTTTATCACTATAAAAATGGCGAATTAAATGGCCTTCATAAGTCCTTTTATCCTGATGGAAGTATTTTATCAGAAAATTTCTATAGCGATGGTACGTTATATAAAAGCTTTAATTATTGGCAAAATGGCAATATCAACCTTATGACAAGGTATATAAATAATACCCCAGTCAAAATGGAATCGTACAGCACCGAAGGTAAAAAACTAAATGAAGTTGATTATACCAATAAAAACGGTAAAATGACCACCCTTTACAATAATGGTATAGAAATACATGAATATACACTAACAAACGGTTTATTTGAAGGAAAATATCTTGTAAAAGACAAAAACGGCAAGACAAGGTCAGAAAGCAGTTTTACCAATGGTATCAGAAATGGCAAATCAGCTGTTTATGGTCCAACTGGAGGACTTCAAGTTGAAAGGAATTATTACGCTGGAAAGCCAGACGGAATTTCCAAATATTATGATATTGCTGGAAATTTGAGAATGTCAGACAATTATATTTTAGGCAATAATACGGGACTATTAACGCGTTATTTCCATAATAAAGGAAAATTCTTAGAATACAACCAACTTGATGGCGACATTGAAGGCGAAGCCAAATACTACAATCAAAAAGGCGATAACATTCTTATCCTAGGCTATCAAAATAATGCATTGGTCTATTATATAAAACTTGACAAAGACGGAAAGCTGACTGAAAAAACGCCTATCGCTGCTCAGACAGCCAAAATAATTTCGTCATATACAAACGGAAAAACTGCCATTGAAATTAATTTTGTGAAAGGCAATATTGATGGCAAACTCATAGTTAATAATCAAGAAGGCAAACCTGAATTTGAAGCCAATTATGACATGGATCTTTTATCAGGACCGAGAATAGAATACTATTCTAATGGAAAAATCTATAAAAAAGAAAATTTTAAAAATTCTTATTTCGAAGGAGTACAAGAGTTTTTTAAAGAAGACGGCAAGCCTTTACTGACGGCAGAATATAAAAACGATGAATTGCATGGACTATGCAAAATTTATACTAATGGAGTTGTTTCTCAAACCCAACGTTATGATTCAGACGAACTTATTGAAATTACTAAGTAATAAACCTCTTGTTCTATTCTTATGTCTTTTTGCCCTGCAAGCCAAGGCACAAGAAAAAGCCCCGCTGTTTTTAGAATACAAAAAAAAGTACGGAGACATTAATGAGCTCATCATAAGCAATAAAAGTTCGTATGATATTTTTGTTGAAAATAAAAAGTTGCGCGTCTTGCAAGACAATTATTATGAGTCGATGATTCTTTCTGAAAACGGCATCCTAAATAATCAAGAAAACTTTTCTTATTCTGAACTCGTAAAACTGAATCAGTATGAAGCCTATTCTATTATCAATGATAAGGGTAAAGACCGTAAGATTAAAGTAACACAAACAAATGAAAAGCAGGCAAGGCAAAATTCTGTCTTTTACAATGACGTAAAAGAAAGACAGCTTATTTTCCCCAACCTTGAAGCCGGTGCCAAAAAAGTATATAGCGTACAGACTGAGTTTGTCGATCCCTTTCTATTGCAGAGTTTTGTGTTTGGAGACAATTTTCCGATACTAAATTCAACCTTTGAAGTGCGTACTGACAAAGACATCAACATAGGCTATCGCATTTTCAACGATCCTACAAATAGCATCGAATTTTCTAAATCTGAAAAAAAAGGCAAATACATTTACAGTTGGACATTAAAAGATGTAAAAGCCGTAAAAATGGAACCTAATAATCCTGGCTTTCGCTATTTTATACCGCATATCAATGTATACGTAAAAGATTATACCATCGATAAAAATAAAATCAATGTGCTCGATAATACCGAAAAGCTCTATGATTATTATAAATCGTTTATAAAAAACTTAAATAAGACCGAAGACGACAATCTCAAAACTCTTTCAACGGAACTGACTACAGGGCTGACATCAGATGCTGAAAAAATCAAAAAAATATTCTATTGGGTAAAAGACAATATCAAATACATTGCTTTCGAAAATGGTTACGAAGGTTTTATACCGCGTGAAGCCAGCCTAATCTATAAACGCAAATTTGGCGATTGCAAAGACATGGCAAGCATTATTTCTTCGATGGCTAGTTATGCCGGAATAAAAGATGTCACCGTTTCATGGATCGGAACACGAGAAATACCTTATTCGTACGAACAACTTTCAACTCCTGCTGTCGACAACCATATGATTGCGGTATACAACGATAATGGTAACTATGTTTTTTTGGATGCTACCGATCGTGAAACACGCTACGGACTACCGACATCATTTATCCAAGGAAAAGAAGCGCTGTTGAGCAATGGTGATACCTATAAAATAATAACAGTTCCTGTAGTTACAGCAGAAAACAATGAGACTTTTGAGACTCTCAAGCTCAGTTTGGACAAAGAAAAAATCATAGGCACAGGAACGGTAGGCTATAACGGATTTTCAAGAAGCAGCATATTGGCGCAAATAGGAGACGCTTCAAACAAGACTCGTTTTGAAATGATTAAAAGCTTAGTGCTAAAGGGAAATAATAAATTTCATCTCAAAGAATATACAGAAGCCAATGTTTCAGACCGGGATAAGCCTTACCAGATTAATTTCAATTTTGACTTGGCCGATTATGCAATACAAGTAGACAAAGAACTCTATATCAATCTTTTTCTAGACCGCATGTATGAGAAACTTACATTAGAGCCAGATCGTACAACTGCATTTGATCTTGAATATCTGGCTGCTTATAACGGTCGTTATGATTTAGAATTACCAAAAAACTATACGGTCAAATACCTTCCAGAAAATTCCAGTTTTGATAATGCTCTTATGAAATTCGATTGCCAGTACGCCAATAAAGCAGGACTTGTTTCTTTAGAAGTAAAGATAAAATTGAAAAAAATATTGCTTGAGCAGTCCGATTTTGCCTTATGGAACGAGACGATCAAAAAACTAAAAAACACCTATACACAAACTTTAATACTTACCGAAAAATGATTTTAAAACTTGGAATAAAACCCCTCCTATTATTCTTTATTTTCTGCGGTTCCTATGGATATGCACAAGACTTTTCCTTTAAGAACTATACTTGGGATGAAAAACAAACTAAAGAAGAGATTCCTGCCAAATACAAGGATGAAAAAGAAGCCATACTCGAACGAAATACCAAGGTAGAATTTATTTCTGAAAAAGGTAAAGCAATCCAATACTATCTTTTGCACGAGAAAAGATATATCAATAGCGATGATGCTGTAGAACGAAACAATAAAATCTATATCCCTTTTGGATCCAACGAAAGCGTACTTACAACAAAAGCACGCGTTATTCTAAAAAATGGTAAGGTAATAGAACTGAACAGTAAAGATGTAAAAGAAGAAACCGATGAAGAAAGAGGCGTCAACTTTAAATATTTTGCTGTCAATGGTCTTGAGAAAGGGGCTATCATCGAAAAGATATTTATTTTGGAAGAACTTCCAGAAATCAAAGGGAATACTGTAAAAATGCAGGACGAATATCCGATCGCAAAAAACACCTTTCAATTGATCTATCCTGACCATTTGGTATTTCGTACCAAAGGTTATAATGGTCTTTCCGAACCTGTCATTGAAAAAAAACTGCCAAGGGAAAATTTTACCACTTTAACGATTAATGAAATCAATACTCCTGCATTGGATGACAATGAAAATTATTCGAACTGGAATAGCAACATTAAGCGATTCCGCTACAAGCTAGATGAAAATCTAGCAAATGGTGCAAAGAATCTTTACAATTTCAAAGAGTTTTCTACAAACTTATATGAAAGATTTCATCCGCAATATGATAAAAAAGAACAAAAGGCTATAGATGAATTTTGTAAAAGCATCACCAAATCCAAAGACGTGCAAGAGCAGGTTTGGAATATCGAGAACAAAATCAAGAAAACCATAAACTACAGCCGTTATATTGATAGCCAAGAAACGCTGCAGGATATCATTAAATCAAAACAAGCCAATCAAAGCGATATTTTGAGGCTCTACATTGCCGTATTTGACAAAATGGGCGTAGAAACCAATCTTGTATTTACGTCAAATCGTTATAAGGTTCCTTTTGATAAAGATTTTGAAAGCTATGAAAATCTGGATGAGATTTTGTTTTACTTTCCAACAATCAAAAAATTCATGACTCCTACCGAGATTGAGTACAGAATTCCGCTAATACCAAGCGTATTGGCTGGTACAAATGGACTTTTCATAAAAGAAAAAACCTTTGCTGGAACAAAAATGGGAATTGGTGAAATTAGCACGATCGACATTCCGAGTGTAGAAATTACCCATGACATAATGGAAATTACGGTAGACTTTACAAAAGATATCGAAAATCCGATCGTAACTGATAATATTCAATTTGGGGGCTATTCTGCCTTCAATTTTCAGCCCATCAAAGATTTTGCCTCTCCAGAACAATATAAAACCGTTCTGAAAAGTATTGCAGAAAATTATACTGTTGAAACAGAATACAAAACACTAACGACTGAAAATGACGGAGTAGACAATATTGGCAAAAAACCATTCATATTGAAAGTAACATTTGAAGGAAAAGACTTGATTCGAAAAGCTGGAGATAACTACTTATTCTCTGTCGGACAAACCATTGGAAAACAGATGGAACTTTATCAAGAAAACAAACGTATGCTTCCTGTAGAAATAGATTATCCACATGCTTATACCCGCAAGATCAAAATCCTACTTCCTGAGGGAGTCACCGTAAAAAATTTAGACAAATTCAATATGAATTATACTGCTGATGTAAACGGCAAAACCGAAGCCGCTTTTGTAAGCAAGTATGAGAAAAAAGGAAATGAGATTGTTGTAGAGAATACAGAATATTACAACATTCTTCATTATCCTCTTGAAAATTTTGAAGCGTATAGAACCGTAATCAATGCCGCCGCTGACTTCAATAAAATTGTGATTATTCTAAATAAACAATAGACAAAAAATCCGGACAATGTTCCGGATTTTTATTTTTAAATAGGTTCGAAAGCTTATTTATTCAAATAAGCATCAACAATATCAAATCGCATTACATTCAAATCAACGGCATCGGTATTTGACAAAAAGATAAAGGTCAATCCTTTATCAATAAGATGAACCCAATTGGAATGGAAGCCATAGCCTCCTCCTTGCCTTTCGGCCAAAAGGGTTTCTATTTTTCCAAACTTTTTAGGATAGACCCAAAAGCCTAATGCTGTTTCGTCTAAGTTGCTATAAGGCGTCAGCATTAAATCAACTGTTTCTTTTTTCAATAAGGTATGATTGAAAATTGCTTGGTCAAAAAGCAACATATCTTCTGGTGTCGAATACATAGCGCCTGCCGAATACAGGTTGTCGATGTAATAATTGGTCGGACTATAAAATTTTTGCGCTAAAGAATCGTCATAAGAATACCCTTCGGCCATGCCTTTTATGATATCGATATGATGCAGATAATCGGTATGCTGCATTTTTAACGGTAGTAGTATTTTTTTCCCGCAACACTTCTTCATACGATTTACCGCTTACTTTTTCGATAATTTTCCCTAACAGTATGTAATCTCCATTGCTATAATCAAATTTAGTTCCTGGTGGGTTGATCAATTTTCCTGAGCAATATTTGTCGATAAAAGTATCCAAGCCCCAGATGTTGTTGCTATACACATCTAAGAAATCTCTCATTTCCTGTAAATCCCTACCGCTACTGTACGTCAGCAAATTTTTGATTGTAATTTTATCTCTTCCTTCTCCTTTATATTCAGGATAATAAGTCGAAATTGTCGTATCAAGATTTATTTTATTTTCTTCATACAGTTTCATAATCAAAGCGGCCGTAAACGTTTTTGTAACCGAAAAGATATGGAATCTCGATGCTTCCGAAAACTTAATATCATAATGCCTATTTGCAATTCCTGTATATTTCAGATACTCTATTTTTCCGTCTTTTGCAATCAATACGGCTCCATTAAAACCTTTTTGAATATAGGAATCCATTACTGTAGCAACCTTTTTTGTTTGCCCGATTATCAAATGAAACGTAAAAAGAAGAAAAAAGACAGAAAACTTTTTCATAAAGTAAAATTAGAAGTGAGAAGGTTGATAAAAGAACATTACAAATATAACTTTTAAACCATCACACAAAGTTGCTAAGTTTGTAAATAGAAAATTTGAATCACGTCTCCTTTTTTTTGCACGAGCGCTCTATTACATTTGTAAAATCCTACATAACATTCTATAAATTCTATTAGAAAATAGTGCTTTCTGTATAGCATCTATGAATTTCTGCATAGCAATTCATAAATCCTATTAAAGAAGAGTAATTTCTGTATAGCATCTATCAGTTTCTGTTGGCAATTCATAAATCCTATCAGGAAAAAGCAGTTTCTGTGTAGCATCTCTCAATTTCTATATAGCAATTCATAAATCCTATTAGAAAAGAGTAATTTCTGTATAGCATCTGTCAGTTTCTGTTAGCGATTCAGAAATCCTATCAGGGAAAAAGTAGTTTCTATATACCATCTCTTCTTTTATTTTGGCATACACTTTCAGACAGTTATTATATTTTACCTTTTTGCTTACTTGAGAAAGCTAATTTCGTAGTTTTGCTCTTTCAATCCGAAACTTTCCATGAGACTCAAATCCATCAACATACCTCCTATTCCTGCCGTCCTCATGGCAATCATAAGCGTCCAGTCTGGAGCAGCTATCGCAAAAAGTCTTTTTCCGACTATCGGAGCTCCGGGAACGGCTTCATTAAGGATTGGCATCTCGGCAATTATCTTGCTGGCCGTGTATCGACCGAACTTGCGCAAAATTACGCTCGATCAATGGAAATTCGTACTTCCTTATGGCTTGTGCCTTGGAGCCATGAATCTAGTTTTTTATTTTGCTATAGAAAGAATTCCGATCGGGTTGGCGGTAACATTAGAATTTATCGGTCCTTTAATGGTCGCCGTCTTAGGCTCAAAACGTATTGTCGATTTCTTGTGGGTATTGCTTGCAGCAGCTGGCATCATTTTAATCGCGCCTTGGACTACTAATGGAGTTGATATTTTAGGAGCGTCGCTTGCCTTATTGGCAGGTGCCTTTTGGGCAGCCTATATCGTATTGGGCGGAAAAATTTCAGCTATAATGAAAGGCGGCGATGCTGTGGCAACCGGAATGCTTTTCGCAGCCCTGCTCGTTGTTCCTTTCGGAATCTTTGGAGAAGGGCTAAACAATCTTACTCCTCAGCTTTTGGGCATGGGTATCGCTCTTGCGTTATTGTCTAGCGCTATTCCGTTTACGTTAGAAATGAAGGCTCTGGGCCAGCTCCCTGCACGTACCTTCAGCATCTTGATGAGTTTAGAACCCGCCGCGGCTTCTATCTGTGCTTTTATATTTTTGCAGGAATATTTGTCTTTCAATGAAATTTTAGCTGTAGCTTTTGTAG
This sequence comes from Flavobacterium sp. N2550, assembly GCF_025947265.1. Taxonomy (NCBI): domain Bacteria; kingdom Pseudomonadati; phylum Bacteroidota; class Flavobacteriia; order Flavobacteriales; family Flavobacteriaceae; genus Flavobacterium; species Flavobacterium sp. N2550. Next base: position 3,149,701 of record NZ_CP110007.1, read on the forward strand.
TTACGGCATCTGCAGGCTCAACAATTACGTCTAGGCGTTAGTCTATTCGTATTTTCTTTTTACAAACCAGATATCTTCAAGGCTTAAATTCAAAGTAAACAGATGGTAATTTTCATGGATAAGCGAATTCGACATTTGTCCTCGTTGGCCATAGCTATACGAAACATTTATAAACGTATTGGTCCTGTAATCTAAAGGAATGCCTAATCCAGATGTTACTGCGAACCCAGACACTTTATTTCCATCAATAGAAAGATAGCCCGTATCATAATTGCCGCCCAGCCTATACGTTATTTTCTGCAAAAGATTATTTTTTGTTTCGCTAGTATATTCCAGTCCGGCAGCAATAACATCTTGGTCGGTAAATTGCCCGATATTATCTTCCATATCAGTAGCCGACCATTGCAATCGAGTATAATCCGCATTTAGCGTCAGGGTTTTTCCTAGCTGTGCTTTGATGCCTATATTCAAGGTAAGCGGCAACTTAAAGTCGGCTATGCTTTCCGAATCTTCTTTTACAATCGATTCAGAGTCTTCTACTAGTTTTAGTATCCTGTAGTCTTTAGTGCCGTTCAAAGCTGTTGGAAGGCCGATAACACTCGAAATCGTAATCTTTTTGTTGATATCATACTGCATTCCTATAGCCGCTTTTAGTCCCATATAATAATTTTTATCGTCCATCATTAAATAATCTTCATTCAGCTTGGTAATCTCTACTTCAGAAATTTTCCCGAAATGATAGCTGAGGCTCGCCCCAATCCGCAATTTTTCTGAAAAACTTCTTCCGTAATTCAGTTTGATTTCATTGAGTCCGCCGCTTCCTTTTATGTTACTGAAATAGGATTCTGTAGAACCTTCAACGGTATTTTCAATTCCCATCAAATTATAGCCTACATCGGAATAAGGCGAAAGCGAAAGACCAATTCCTGATCGGCTGTCGAGCTGAAAGGCAAAAGCCAGGCTGGAGAAACTCACCGTGGTTACTTTTGTATCGTCAATTTCATTTGTAAATGTGTTCATTTCTGCTTTTGCCCCAACATCAAAAAGAAACGAGTTTTTCCTGATTGTGGCAAATGAAGCTGGATTCAGGTTGTTTATTTCTTTTTCGGAACTGAGTGCCGTTCCGCTTTTGCCGAGCGCATTTGTTTTTCCGGTGTTGGCATCATTAAAACGTCCCAATCCGAAAAGGGAATAAGGCGAACTGGTCTGGTTGTTGGTTTGTGCGGATAAGGAACAGGCAGAAATAAACGCTGAGAGCAGCAAAAAAGCAGATCTATTTGTCATAAGTTGCATAAATTACTTTTAAGTTAGAAGAATATTCTGGATTGTTTTCGCCATTTAAGACCATCCTATTGCCAAATTGAGAGCTGTATGGCAGGACGAGCAGCCCATATTCTAAATAATTGCCTTCATTGATTATCTTCTGCAAAAAAACATCTACCGGCAAAATCAAGAAGACTTCATTAAATTCTTTGTCTTGTTTTGCTACTGATGCCTTGATTTTTTTGCCTTTTGAATCGATGTACTCATTGATAATATTGTTATTGCCATCCACAACAAAAACTTGCAAAGAATCGGATAAGTAGAGCTTGTTAGTATAGTAGGCCTGACTTAGCTTGATTTTCATTTTTGCGTTAAACACATGCCCTTTGCCACCATTTATCTGCGAGATTGTGCGAATATGAGGAAACCTGACTTTAGCAGCAATACCTGCACCACCCTGTAGAAAACTTAGGTTGTCTAAAGCTGTGGAAGAAAGCGATTTATTTTGAGGTAGCAAGCCTGATAACGGGGTGCCGCTTCTGTCGCCTATAATTTGATTGAAAGACTTAGCGCCTGTATCCTTGCTATCAAATTCCAACTGCAAAAAAGTTTTCTTGTCATTGGGCTGGTCTGGCTTTGAATAATACATCCTAATAAAGCTATTGGCGCCTTTGTACGCTATCAAGGAAGCATTTTCATCTGCACCAGGAAAGAGCTTTAGTCCTTTAAAAAATTCTTTCAAATCTTCATCGGTTCTTATAGTGCCACCCCTGAACTTATCAAAAAGGTCTTTCCCAAACACTGGGTCGAGTTTTAGGGTAAGCGAATCTTTGCTAATTCTAGGGTTGAATGTCTTGCTTGCTAAAATCGGGCTAAAGGTGGGAACTTCGGAAGTATTATAAAATGCCGTCTGCTGTGGCCCTAATTTTAATTCTTTGGATAATTTCTGAACCAAAACGGTCTTGGGCCTTAAGGTGTCGCCATAAAAATAGCCATCGTATTTAAGGCTCAATACAATACTGTCAAAAACTGCTTCTTCAGAAATTGTGTAGGTTTTCGGAATAAAGGTCATAAATGCTGAAGATGTTACTTTTCCGAAAACAGGATCAGTATACTGCCCGATTAGTAACTTATTTCCTCCCGAAGTAATGACGCTGTCTAGTTTTATGGTAGACATCTCAACAGTAAAAGTGTCAATGCTGATAAACCTCACATCGCTTTCGGCAAAATCTTTATCAACAATAAATGTCTTGTCTAGGCTGTCTGCGCTGCATGAAATCAAAAATATCGATAGTCCTATCAGCAACAGTGCAAAAATGCTTTTTTTCATTCGTATAAATTTTTAGGATACGAATGTAGCAGTGATCCAATCCAGCAATTTTAAATTATATATAGAATGCGCAAAATTGCAGTCATATAGCGTATTTCTAAATACGATTCGTTTTTTTAAAATCTGTAGGCGATAACTTAAAAACTATAGTATAAAATGGCCTGATGGTATATTTCAGTTTTTGGGAAAGCAAATAAAAAATAGGTTTGAAGCAAATTATCAATCATGCACAGACACATTGCTGCCCTTTTGTTGGCATGTCAGGGGATTACTTATTCGCAAGAAAGTTCAAGTTCAATACAATATGAGTACAGTATGATTTATAATACGGATGCTGCATCGCTAAACAAACATTTTGCTGCCTTTGATTTAGAGCAAGGACAGTTTACGTACGGTACTTCATTTAAAAAATTTGAAATCAATTATGGCAAAGATAATGATGGGGCTTATTTCAATGAGTTGCAATACATCCACTCAGTCAAATTTGCGATTGGCTATACTCATGAGTTCAATAAGAATTGGGACTTGCTAGCCAAATTTGAGCCTGAATTGAATTCAAGCTTCAAGAATACGATAACATTTGACGATATCTATCCTACATTTTCTCTAGCTGTTACAAGAAAAACAGAAGGAGACTATCCCTCCTATACTATTTTGGGAGTGTCCTTTTCTTCGTTATTTGGAAAGCCGCGATGGCTGCCGGTAGTCAGCTACCAAAAATTTATCAGCAAGAGTGCTAGTTTTACAATTGGCCTTCCGGAAACCAATTTCCAGTATATGTTATCTCCAAAGAACAGTATAAAATCATCGCTTTTTGTGGATTCTTTCTATTCAAAAATCAGGAGCGACAAGCAAGACAATATTCCGAACATAAACGCTATAGAAATGAGGAGTTATAATGCCGGATTGGAATACAATTATGTATCGGATAACAATTGGATGGCCACACTACGGTCGGGTTATGCCTTTTCCAATCAGCTGGATCTTTTTCTGGAAAATAGATCAAAAACAGGCATCGATTTTAAGAATACGATATACATCACAATGGGTTTCAAATACAATCTAAATTTATAATACTTATGAGAATGAATTTTTTAAGCTCCAAAAAACTACTTTGCACAGGTCTATTAGGGACATTGTTTTTTTCTGTCGGTTGCAGTAAAGACGATGGCGAAAGCAGTGTCGGCAATTGGCTGGAAAGCACCGTATTTAATGGAAGGCCAAGAAGCAGCGCAACTTCTTTTACGATTGGAAATAGCGCCTATGTAGGCACCGGATATGACGGCAGCAACTATCTTAATGATTTTTGGCAGTATGATATAGAAGGTAATTTCTGGGTGCAAAAAGCGGATTTTCCTGGTGAAAAAAGAAGTTCTTCCGTAGCTTTTGCGATAGGAAACAACGGCTATCTAGGCACTGGATATAATGGAACTACGCAGCTGACCGACTTTTACAAATATGATACGCAAAACAATACGTGGACACCGATATCGAATTTCGGAAATGGTTTGCTACGAAGAGGTGCCGTAGGTTTTAATTCGGCTACAGCCGGCTACGTCGGTTCTGGTTTTGATGGCGAAAATGACAAAAAAGATTTCTGGAAATACGATCCTGTTACAGACACATGGACGGAGCAATTTGGTTTTGGAGGTGCCAAGCGCCGTGAGGGCACTACGTTTACGATCGGTACAAAGGTATATTTTGGAACTGGTTCTTCTAACGGAATCAACATCAAGGATTTTTGGGTATTTGATACAGCCACCGAAACATGGAAAAAACTTTCGGATCTGGATGCAAATGAAAAATACAACATAGCCCGTACGAATGCTGTCGGATTTTCAATTGGTTCCTACGGTTATATAACTTCGGGAGGAACAACAAAAGATATTTGGGAATATAATCCTGCGAATGATACCTGGAGTACAAAAACAAACTTTGAAGCTGTTGCCCGTCAAGACGCTATCTCAATTTCGAATGGCGAAAGAGGCTTTGTGCTACTTGGAAAAAACGGTACTTTTTATTTTGATGATATGTATGAGTTCAAACCTAATGATACTCCGAATAGCGATGATTAATTTTTTGTTTGGTTTTTTTCAGCTAGATAAGGGGCTGTCCCATCATACGGCCCCGAATCTAAAATGGCTAAAAAAATCGCTTGGCTTTATTTTCCTAATTTCGCTATTCGCTTCTTGCCAAAGCAAAAAGGATAGCGAAATTGAAGGAATCGTATATAAGACCAAAAATGGTTTTGGATATAGGGTGATTATACATGACCAGCTGCTGATCAATCAAGATTTTATTCCGGCAATACAAGAAAACGTTCCTTTTTGCGATAGTATTGAAGCGGCGGCGGCTTGCAACCTTGTAATCCAAAAAATAAAAAGAAATGAAATGCCTACATTGACGTTAAAAGATTTATCAACTCTAAAAATCAAAACCAAATGCTGATTAAAAGATATAGTATTTTTTCATTTAATTTTAGGCTCTTTCTACTCCATATTTTTATCTGGCTTTTGTTTTTGGCCTTCCCTTTCAGTGATTTTTTTGCTGGCTATACAGACCTTAAAAGTTTTATCCCAAGGATATTACTCCCGATTTCTCTTTTTTATATCAATTATTTCTTCTTGGTTCCAAAGCTTCTGCTCAAAAACCGCTTGGTACTCTATATTGTCACCACTCTTATATTGATATTTGCTTGTTCTATAACTATTTTTAAGATTGAGGTAATGTACTTTAGTCGGGTTATGCCTCTAACGCGCACATTTCAAACCATTCCGCCATCCCAAATAACGCCTAGAGCGGCCATGATTTCTATTCATAAAGAAAAAGCCGACACGGTATCCGTTTCTTCCCAGCCAGCAAGATTAAGTATTCCAAGAGCAGTCAGGGGCGTAAGAGCGGCACCAGCTCTTCCTTTTGATAATAATTATATATTCATGATCCACATGATGCTGCCCAACATTATTCTTTTTACGTTGTATCTTACGGTCAGTTCCATGTTTAAGATTTTTATTGAATGGAATGCCAGCTACAAGCGGCAAAAAGAAGCCGAAATGGAGAAAAAGAATTCTGAGTTGAATTTTTTAAAAGCACAGCTGAACCCTCACTTTTTCTTTAATTCGCTCAATACGATCTTTTCCTTGTCTATAAAAAAATCAGAGCAGACTCCTGTGGCTATCTTGAACCTGTCGGAATTGATGCGCTATATGCTTTATGAGACCAATAAAGACACCGTTCCTCTTGAAGAAGAAATCTTATATATCAAAAATTATATTGAGCTCCAAAAACTGCGACTGACTGAAAACGTTAACATTATCTTTGAAGTTGATTGTGATGAAACTTCTATCTTTATCCCGCCGCTGCTGTTTATTTCCTTTATTGAAAATGCGTTCAAGCATGGTATCGATCCGTCAAAAGAAAACGAAATTATCGTAAAGTTCAAGGTCCAAAAAAACGAAATAGACTTTTCTGTAATTAATGATATCAATAGGATTAAAAGCAATGGCGATTCCTTCGGTTTAGGAATTGAAAATACGGTCAAGAGAATAAACCTTTATTTTCCTGAGCGAAACGAATTGGAAACCTATGCCGATTCTGGAAAATTTTATGTAAAGCTAAAATTAAAGCTGAATGAAGATTAGGACAGTTATTTTAGACGACGAGCCTCTGGCTATTGATGTCATAAAAAATTATTGCGATACGATGCCTGATATTGAGCTATTGGGATGTTTTACCAATCCGGTAGAAGCGATGAAGTTCGTCACTTCAAAAACGGTCGATCTTATATTCCTAGATATTGAAATGCCGCTCCTTACTGGGATTGAGTTTATTGATACGCTCAAAATCAGGCCGCAATTTATATTTACGACTGCCTATCCGCAATTTGCTATCGATGGTTTTGAGCTGGAAGCATTAGATTATCTCGTCAAGCCCATAGCGTATACCCGCTTTCTGAAATCGGTGAATAAGTTTACGTATCAGGCGTCAAAAAACGAAAACAAGAAACAGCCTTTAATTGTTCAAAAACAAGAGCTTTCAGATAAATTTTTGTTCGTAAAATCCGATTATGAAAGCCTGAAAATTTTTATCGACGATATTAAATACATCGAAGGACTTAAAGACTACTTAAAAATCAACCTCAACAGCGGCAAATCTGTACTGACCCTTTCTAATTTCAAGAACCTATTGGAAAAACTGCCCGAGCAGAATTTCATGAGGGTTCATAATTCGTATATCGTCAATCTGCAATATATCAATTCGATTCAGCGAAACCGGATTATCATAGACCAAAAAAGAATCCCGATTAGTGAAACGTACAAGAAGCTTTTCTTTGAGCGTATAAAACTATAATGCTCAACGTTCAATCAGTTCAGCATTTTCTAATTCTTTCACGATCATCTCGTTGACGGCATTATTGATTTTCTTGCGTAGAAAAAGTCGATTCGCAATGCTAAACCAAAAATTATCCAGCAGGCCATTTGCAACCGATTCAATTCTTCGCAACATCAGTTTTTTGTATTTCTTCTCAAAATTATCAAGGCGGATTGTCGGATATACTGGATAATCCAATTTAGCATCGATACCGTACTTTTCTTTATCCGATTCGTTAGACCTCGCTTGGAGAACACGCATATCAGGTATGATCGGAAATAGCTTTGAACTGGCAGGATCGCCTTGAACTTCGTTAAAATAAAACCTATCAAATGCAGCGGCATGAGGTACAACATTGAGCCTTTCGTTCATATCTTTTTCTAGTATCCCGAAATAATAGCGTAAAAAAGTCTGGCAGTTCAGCCTTCCCAAATAATAATCGTGGTGCCTGAATGATTTATCAATAAATCCAGCAAAACCGCTAAAAGGCGCTGACGCAAGGTCGTTTTTAGCTCTGGTCAAAGTTCCTTGAACTCGAGTTTTCCGAACAGGTTCTATCAAAAATTTTGTTCGGTCGCTTAATTCTAAGGCATCCAATATCCCATCTTGATTAAACATTACCTGATTCCGCAAGGCTTTAAACATTCCTTTGGCAATAGAAATGATGTCTCTCTCGGGGTTTGTTTTTTCAATCTCGTTATCCTTATTCGGAAACGGATCGATCATAATGACGGCATACTTGTCTTGTATTACTTCTTCGGCACTTTTTTCTTTAAGGACTTTCAACGCAATAGCAAACGGCTCGTTATTGATAAGACCGCCATCTATCGAATTGAATTTGTATACGGTGTCTTCTTTTATCAGCGGATAGATGCCCGTTCTTTTTCCAAAAAGATATTTGGGATATCTCTCGACATATTTTTGCGAAATGGCTACTTCTCTTGACTTAAGTCCAATTGGGAAAGCGGCCGTACTCAATGTCGCATCTTTAAGATAGCCCATATCTTTGGGATTCTTCAGGTCGAGCACGTAATATAAATTTTCGCCTTCAGGAATTCCGGTAGGGTATTTACCATTGGCCAATTTATATCTGAAAAAACCAGCATGGCTCGTAATGACCGAACCACTTTTGTCGTTTCCGCCAAAATCAATCTTGAAATTGATGCCGCGCAAATTTGTAGTCGTGAGTATCAAATCTAAACTATCTGAAATATAGGGAGGAAACTCTCTTACTTTCTCAATGTGTAGCGCATTCTCTGCAATAGCGTCGATCGATTGCGAATTTAGCAGTGAGTCTGGTTTTTGATTTTTCTTTAGGTCGCCTGTTTCTAGCATTTTTTCGAAGGTCGTTGCTTTAGAATCATCGGCCATTTCTACCCAGCTTTGGTAATAGCGGTTGTTTTTCCCAAAAGGATTGTCTTTATTGACATATTGGTGATTTTCATCGACAACATTCAGCATCGTCAAAGAACCCGATATACCTCCAGCAGACGCACCACTGATTACATCTATCTCGACATCATGCATCGGCACAGAAAAATCATACTCAGGATGATCGATACCTAAATCTCTGTTCTTCTTTTTTGCCTTTTCCCACAGGTCTAATGTTTCTAACAGATAATCCATTACGCCGCCCGTAAAAGCTCCTGCAGATACGGCTCCAGCCATTGCAATACATATTTTAAATTTTTGGGACATATTTTATTTTTTATTTATTTGTCGATTAATTCTTATGCTCGCAGTAGCCTTCCCACCATTCATCCAAAACTTTAAGAATCGGAACTAGCTTGATACCATGTTCGGATAATTTATATTCGACTCGTGGCGGCGATTCGGCATAGACTTTTCTGCAAATGATTCCGTCACGTTCTAGTTCTCTTAATTGCAGCGTTAATGTCGTTTGGGTTACGTCTTCCATTTTTCGCTTTAGTTCTCCGAAGCGTTTCGGGCATTCTTGGCTGATGGCATTTATAAGCGGAACTTTCCACTTTCCGCCAATAACTTTGAATACATTTTTGATGGGACAATTATTTTCAGAAAAATCAAAATTTTCTTTGTTTTCAACCGATTGATAATCAGTATTAGTATCATTTTCCATACTTGGTATCGTTTTAGAAACTACTTGTGGGCGCTAGTAATCCGCCCTAATTTTATCCCATAAATGTAGTAAAAATTGTGTTATGGGCAGGAGTATTTCGAGGTGGTCGCTTCTTGTATTGGTATCGACAGCTGTGTTTTTATCAGTAATTGATATTTTCGTGGTTAATGTGGCAATACCTTCAATCAAAGTAGGAATTAGAGGCACAGATACGGACATGCAATGGGTCATCGTCTTATATGTACTGGGTTATGCTTCCTTTTTAATTGCCGGTGGAAGAGCGGGCGATTATTTCGGAAAAAAGCCTGTGTTCGTAATAGGCATGGCTGCTTTTACACTTTCTTCTTTTTTGTGCGGACTGTCTCAGAATATAATCCAGCTGAATATTGGTCGGACTTTTCAAGGAATAAGCGCTGCTTTTATGGTACCGCAAGGTATCTCTTACATTCAGGTACTTTTCCAAGATCAAAAATCACGGACAAAAGCTTTGGGCATTTATGGCAGCATCGCTGGAGCTGCTTCGGTTATTGGCCAATTCTTAGGAGGCGTGCTTCCTGAAATCCATAGTTTTGTTGAAGGCTGGAGGCTATTGTTTTTAATCAATGTTCCGATTGGCATCATAGCAATCGGCTTGTCTATAAAATATCTCGAAAATACAGTTGTAGTCCGAACCCAAAAATTTGACAATTTGGGTGCCACACTGCTGGTCTTGACTTTAGCTTGTTTTATTTATCCCATAGTGCAAGGAAGGGAATTGGGCTGGCCAATTTGGATATTTATCCTTTTTGGACTCTCACTTCTAATTGCGTTGTCTTTCTTTTGGCAGCAGCGTAGAAGGCAGAATAAAGGAAAACTCAGTCTTATTGACGTGAGGGTATTTAAGCATCGAGATTTTACGATCGGACTTTTCGCTTCTGTTTTTTATTTTATGGTTCAAGATTCTTATTTCTTGATTAATGTTGTACTTCTTCAGAACGGATTTGGCATCAACTCATTTGATACCGGATTGTATTTTGTATTCCAAGGAGTTGGATATGTGATTGCTTCCTTGCTATCGATACGGTTGATTACGCTGTATGGAAAATTCGTCCTAATTTTTGGTGTTATGTTGATGGTCTTTTCGCTAATTTTTCACCTATGGCTTCTGGACGGATCAGCGGCTACTCGTCCATTTTTGCCCTTAGTCTTTTTTGTTTACGGAATCGGATGTGGAACCGTGCTTCCCTCTTTATTGACTGTTTCTTTACGCAACCTTCCTTCTTCCTTTGCGGGCATGGCTTCGGGAACGTATTCAACCTTTCAGCAGACAGCGATTGCTTTGGGAGTCGGTATCGTTGGGGGCATTTTTTTTTATATTTTGAAAAATCCGCATAGAAAACTTGAAACGTATCTAGAAGCTTACAAAGCAGCTACAATTACGAACATAATTTTGTTGTTAATTGTGGCTGTCTTTTTGCTTTTTATTTCACATAAAAAAGCCGAATAGGGAAACTATAAAGCGTTTTCCTTTGCAAATTTCAACAGTTCAGCGAGATTTCTGGCTTGACATTTATTCAGTAAGTTTCTTCTGTGAGTCTGTACGGTAAGGTAACTTAAGAATAAGGTATCTGATATTTCTTGGGTAGATTTGCCGTCTGCCAATAACAATAAGATTTCTTTTTCCCTTCGGGTCAATCTGGGAACTGTTTTTAGGTCATGAATGCTCGTCTTCTGAATAACTCCTTTTACTTCATTGCTAAAAGCCAATTCGCCTTCAACCGCCTTATTTATGCAGTTCTTGAATTCATCTAGAGAAGCGCTTTTGAGCAGATAACCATTCGCTCCATTTTTTATCATCTGCATGACAATGCTGCGTTCTGCCTGGCTGCTCATTGCGAGTATGATAATTTTTGGATGGCTCTTTTTGATTTTCAGGCATAAGTCTATTCCGTTTATATCGGGCAAGAAAACATCTAGAAGAATTATATCAATCTTGCCCAATCCGCCATAGTCCAAAAGCATTGATCCTGTCTTGAAGATTCTGACGATTTCTACCTCTTTTGATTGCGAAAAAACAACCTGCAGTCCTTCACTGACTATAGGATGGTCGTCAACAATTAATGTCTTATAGGGCTTTATCATTGTCATGTAAATTATAGGGACAGTTCGATATTGAAAACCGTGCCTCTTTCTTTTGATGAATCGATTTCTATTTTACCATTCAGCAGCTCTACTCTGTTTTTCAGATTTTTCAAGCCTTGACCTTCAAAAACATCCATCTTGCTCGTATCGAATCCTATTCCGTTGTCTTCGACCGTAATAAAAAACCGTGATTGATTTTGACTGCAATCCACTAAAATCTCACTGCTTTTTGAATGTTTTAAAGCATTACTTAATAATTCTTGGACTATCCGATAAATCGTAATTTGCATGCTTTCTGGAATGTCATCTTTGATCGCATTGGCATGGAAATCAATTCTGACATTCTCTGTTTTCAACATGTGACAAAGGTCGTTAAGCGCATGTTCAAGTCCCAATTTGAGCAGCGACTCGGGAATCAGATTATAAGAAACCTGTCGCAATTCGGTAATCGAATTAGTAAGCAAGGTATTCATATTGTCAATTTCGTTGAGATCGACTTCAGAGGAACTATTCACTTTCATGAATCGCATCTTCAACGAAGATAGCATGCTTCCGATACCATCGTGAAGATCTCTTGCAATTCTTTTTCGTTCGCTTTCTTCGCCTTTTATCATGGCCTGCATTACCTCTATTTCCTTTTGGTTTTTGAGAGCCGTCAGATTCTGCGTATAATTTTTGGCATGCTCAATCGCTATCTTTTTTTGATTTTTTGAATTTATCCATAGGAAGATTACCAATAAAAGTAACAGGACTGAAATAGCAACCAGCAATCCATAATATAACTTGTTGTTTTCAGCAATAAGCTTGTCTCGTTCGCGCTGTGCTTCTAGCTGGCTGATTTTTTTCTCATTTTCAGCCTTGTTGAATTTTGCTTCGAGCGCAGTTATCTTTTCTTTGGACTGTATCTCATTGAGACTGTCGTTAAGTGCAATATATCTCGAGCTATATTTATAGGCATTTTTAATATCTCCTAACTTTTCGAACGTCTGTGCCAGTTCTAAGCTATAGTTTTTTTCGTCTACAACAAAAGGATTACTGTTTTCTATCAGGTCGAGCAAAACGTTTTTGACATCCTCATGCCTATTCATCGCTTTAAATGGGAGGTGTTTGGCAAATTTTAGGCGATTGGCCGAAAATACATCTTGATAAAGCATGCTATTGGCTATTCCTTTGTCGTAGCTTTTTAACGAGTTTTCAAATTGCTTTATCTTATAGAAATAATAACCTTCAGAAAAGTAATAGCCTCCATTCATATTGGACTTTGGGTATTTTTTTAATATTTCATAGGCTTTGTCCAATGATTTTTTAGCATCTACCAGCTTTTCAAGATGCGTCATATTTTCGGAGTCTATGACATAGATTTCTACCTTAGTCTCTTTGTAGGTGTAAGATGACTTGGATGCTTTTTCAATATATTCTTTTGCTGATTTCAGGTAAGTTTCTGCTTTTGTCCTTTCCTCATTATTCATAAAAATGATAGCTACTGATTTGTACAGGCCGCTCAGTACTTCGTAATTGCCTCCTTTTTCGGCCAGCGGCATAGCTTCCTCTATCAAAATTCGCATCGCCTCTTTTTCATTATTTTGGACTTGCTTGACTATGGATAGATTTCTCAGTATATATGCCCGTAATGAATACGAATCTTTGGTCTTGTATTTTTTGAGTTTCGTGTTGGCCAGACTCAATTGTTTTCCAAAATTATCAATATCACCTTTGCTCAAGTAAGGTATCGAGTTATAATAAACAGCTACATCTTTTAGAAAAGGATATTTGGGAGCAATCGTATTGGCAAGGGCAAGATATTCATCAGCCAGTTCGTTTTTTTTGCCTCTTCTGTACAAATCAGCGAGCCTAAAACTACTAATGCACTTGATACTATCAACACGAGTTGACTTAATAAGTTGCGTCAGGCTATCGGTATAGGATTTGTCATCATCAAGCGTATACACTCTTTGAGGATATGCCTGCGAAACGAATAGTATAAACAGGAGTAATAATTTGTTTTTCATAGCAATACAAAAATATTAACTTTCACTACACCTTCTGTTAAATATTCAACTTTATTGCTGAAAAATACCTGATATCAGGTATGAAATTACACCCATTTTCAGGTATAGGAAGCCGTTAAGCATCACAATAAATTTGTATTTCAAATCCTAATAAAAAATTAAAAATGAAAAAATCGATTTTAAAAACAGTTGGTATTGTTGTATTCGCAGTAGTTAGCATGATATCATGCAGCAGTGATGATAGTGATGGCGGTAATGGCGGCGGAAGTATTGACGCAGCTGTAGGTACTTTTAAAGGTACATTTGAAGTTTTAGATGGCCCGAACGCAGGACAAGACTACTTTGACGCCACTTTAATTATTACTAAAGTTAGTAATACTGAATTGAGAATGACTCCTAAAAGCGGGGAAGCTTATTCTAATTTAACTCCTAAAACAATAAAAGTATACAATCTTGGTGGTGATATACTTGTAGATGGCGATGCACCAGCTGGAACTTTTGCTTACAGAGCAAGTAGCAAAGCATTGCTGGCACTTACAAAACAACAAGCTGCTACAGATATCACTTTTACATTTTCGGGAACAAAACAATAATTCATACTTTTTTATTGGTTTATATTGGTACACCGGCTCTTGTGTTTATGAATTGTACAAGAGCCAAATTTTCAAAAGCAATACCTTAAAATAAGAGGGGGTTATTTTGAGAGTTAGTAAAATGCCCTTCCAAACCGAAGGGCATTTTTATTTTTTAGTACGAACAATTTCTACGCATCATAAAACTCACCATCTACATAAAACCAAACTTCTTTTTCCTTTCTAAAAAAAGATTTTTCGTGATGCACATGTCCTTCGAGACGATTGTCTAAAAAGTAAGCTTTGAATTCAACAACATTTTCTGAAACATCCAAGATTTCGAGCCGAAGCCATTGGTTTGACTTTGACCATTCTAGAATAGCGGACTTGGAATGATTCTTTCTTGTAGAAGCGTGTGTAGTGGCCATAAGATAATCCGAAGCTTGTACTGCGTATGCACTATAGCGGGAACGCATCAATTTCTCAGGCGTTGGAGCATTTTGGATTCCTTTTATAAATGGTTCGCAGCAATCTGCATATACGATTCCTGAGCCGCAATAACAATCATACCTCATCTTTATTCGGCATTGATTTTTTGATGCAGCTGGTTCAGCAACACTTGATAGCGGCTTATTTCCAAAAGTTCCTCGTCTTCTTCGGCATGATCTAATAATTCATCTAGCGTTTCGCTAACTTCTCTCAGCTTGTTATTGGCTTCTCGATTTTGCTTGCCAGCTATCAGATCAATGATTTCTTGCACTTCTTTCTTTAGTTTTTCGTATACGTGACTGTTCATGTTATTCATTTTTGGCCTCATCTGAAGCATTAAATTTCTTGACAATTTCTTTCAGCTTGCTTTTTCTTAGCCGTTCTGCTTCTTGTTCTCTGGTTTTCTTCTGATCTACCTTTTTCTTATGATTCAATCGGTTTGTTTCGTTGCGTCTTCCCATGTGCTGAGGATTTTGGTATGCTTGCACAAAGATAGCAAATTCAGTCAGACAGTATGTTGTCGCAACCTCCCCTCTCTATTGTCTTCTTTACACACTGCAAAGTCAGAATCATAGCCCTAATTTTGGTTAAAACAATTAAACAATGGAAAACAAGACAGAAAATTTTAGCACGGCTGCCCTAGCGAATGAAGCCAAAGAAACTTTTGACACTCTAGGCCAGCTATTGTCAACAATTGACGAAAATATTTGGGACAAGAGTCTGAAAAAAGCTGGTCGGTCGGTCAGGTTATGGAACACATCTTGAAAGCCAATACAGGCTTTGGAAACTTCGT
Source organism: Flavobacterium sp. N2550 (assembly GCF_025947265.1). Classification (NCBI taxonomy): domain Bacteria; kingdom Pseudomonadati; phylum Bacteroidota; class Flavobacteriia; order Flavobacteriales; family Flavobacteriaceae; genus Flavobacterium; species Flavobacterium sp. N2550. Next base: position 3,164,747 of record NZ_CP110007.1, read on the forward strand.
AACCGACAATGTAGTTGAAACAGACAGGCCTATCGACGAAAAAGTAGCCTTTCTGAAATCCGTTTTTCTAGATTTCAGTCTCAAGATGCAATCACCAGATTTTATCTGTCCTGTTGAAACCAAACATGACAAGCAAAAACAGCTCAATGAACTCACGGCTTTGAAAAATGAAATTGTCTTGCTTATAAACAATTTAGATCTCTCCAAGACCTGCATGAATTTTGAATTGCCCACTTTTGGATACCTAACGCGCTTAGAGTGGGTCAACTTTGCATTGTTTCATACACAAAGGCATACAGAACAAATCAGAAATATTCTTTTAAGCGTAAAAAACTAACCCATTCCCTAACCCAATTAAATCATGAAAAAACACAAAATTATTTTCTGGATCACGACAATTCTAATCTTTTTATTTGAAGGCGTAATGCCGGCGCTTACTTCGCAGACCGAATTAGCTAAAGAAGGCATGCGTCATCTCGGATATCCGGAATACTTCGGCATAATTCTTACTGTTTTCAAAGTACTGGGTGCACTAGTATTGATTATTCCGGCGGCACCAAAACGTCTGAAAGAATGGGCCTATGCTGGCTTTACTTTCGATTTTCTCGGCGCTTCTGCAAGCTATATAGCCGTAGAAGGATTTGGCTTTGCAGCTATTTTTCCTCTTATTGTACTTGGAGTCCTTATGCTTTCTTACGTAAGTTATCACAAATTAAACTCCGGAGCTTTGGAATAACCCAAGCAGTTTTCGTAAATTTATAATCCAAAAAGTGGCGCATATATTTCTATGCGCTATTTTTGTGCTAAAGAACAAGCCTATGAACAATCCTTTTTCATTGAGAACGGTCAACGTTACCCGCTACATTGCGCCCTTGAGGGAAGGTGGCTCCCTTCCTGCCCTCGCAGATGCCGATGACGGTTTTAAATATGTACTGAAATTTAAAGGCGCGGGGCATGGCGTAAAAGCGTTGATTGCAGAACTGATTGGCGGGGAAATCGCTAGAGTACTAGGGCTTCCTGTACCTGAATTAGTTTTTGCAAACCTTGATGAAGCTTTCGGGAGGACAGAAGCAGATGAAGAAATCCAAGATCTATTACAAGGAAGCCAAGGGCTCAATTTGGCGCTTCATTTTCTTTCGGGCGCCATCACTTTCGATCCAGTGGTTACAGAAGTGGATGCTGTCCTAGCTTCAAAAATAGTATGGCTTGATGCTTATATTACAAACGTAGATCGTACGTTTAAAAATACAAACATGCTGATCTGGCATAAAGAATTATGGCTGATAGACCACGGCGCTTGCTTGTATTTCCATCATTCTTGGAATAATTGGGAAAGTAGTGCTAAAACACCCTTTGCACTAATCAAAGATCATGTCTTGTTGCCAAAAGCTTCTAATTTGGAAGAAATAGATAAAGAATTCCGATTGCTGCTCACTGAAGAAAAAATCCGTTCTATTGTAGACCTCATTCCAGAAGAATGGTTGCAATGGGAAGGCTCCGACGAGACCCCAGACCAAATCAGGAATATTTATTCCAGCTTTTTGATTACCCGTTTAGCCAATTCAGAAATCTTTATAAAAGCTGCCCAAGATGCAAGACAAATACTTATATGAATATGCCGTGATTCGCATTGTGCCTAAGGTAGAACGCGAAGAATTTGTCAATACCGGAGTTATAGTATTCTGTAAAAAAGAGCAGTTCATCAAGATTTTGTATAAAATTGATGAGGCCAAACTGCGCCTCTTTTCTAATGAGCTCGATTTTGAGCAGCTTGAGCAGAATCTCCAAGCTTTTGAAAAAATCGGCCGAGGCGCGCAAGATGGTGGCCCAATAGCCAAATTCGATGTCCCATCAAGATTTCGATGGATGACGGCCGTAAGGAGTTCTATCATCCAGACTTCAAGACCACATCCAGGCATGTGCACCAATCTGGAGGAAGTTACAGAGCGACTTTTTTCCGAGCTTGTTTTACCCTAATCAATTCAAAAACAACCACCTATAAAAAATTGTTTTTTCCTTACTGTTTTAATTTGACAGAGCGACCTATGGAATTGTTGTGAATAGCTTCTAAATTAAATATTAATTTATATTTTAGTCACCAAATTAACAGATTTCCTAGTACCCCCATAACGAATGAAAACAGAAAACAAGTGGTCAAAGATAACTGGCTGGTTTATATCCAAGCCAAAGTTAACTGGCTTTTTGATTTTCTTTATAATGCTTGCTGTAATCAGCTCGCTTGCCTTGCAGCGCTATGAAATCGTCAAGAAAAACAGACGGCAGGAAATGTCTAATATCCTGCATGTGGTACAGCAGAATCTAAACCATTCCTTAAAAAACTGCTATACGACTACGCTTTCTTTAGCCCTGACCATTAACGATCAAGGGAAACCAGAGAATTTTGAATCCGTAGGAAAAGCGCTTGTTGACTCAAATCCGAGCATCGATGCCGTACAACTGGTTCCAAATGGAGTAATCAAATACATTTACCCTGATAATCCTGCGATAATCAATTTTGATATCCTACATACCGAAAGTATTAAAGATGAAGCGTTAGAAACCATCAGAAAAGGCAAAATACATTTCGCAGGTCCTTTAAAATTAAAACAAGGCGGAATGGGAGTTGTAGGCAGACTTCCGATATACAAAAGAGGCAAATTCTGGGGATTTTCTGCCGTCATGATACGCATGGAAACGCTATTAAAATCTTCGGGCATAAATTCTATAAAAGACTCGAGATACTATTTTCAGTTTTCTAAAGAAAATCCCAAAACAGGCGTGATTGATTTCTTCCTTCCTAATAAAGAAGATTTCAGTGACAAAGATTATCAGGTCTTATCGATTCCAGACGGAAACTGGAAAATATACCTTATCAATAAAAGCAAATACGGGATTATTTTTGAGATACTCCCTGCCCTTGTACTAGCCTTGTTGTTCTGCATTATGTTTGCTCTTTTCATCATGAATCTTTTAAAAAAACCTGCCGAATTGCAGCTTTTGGTTCATAACCAAAAAAATAAGATTCTTGATGACGAAATAAAATTCAAGACTATTTTTGACCAAGCCGCTATCGGTATCGCGCATGTCGATTCCGTAACAGGAAACCTGATAGAAGTAAATGACCAATATTGTAGGATGCTTGGTTATACATTTGAGGAAATGAGAAGCATGAGCTTTAGAGATATTACCTACAAAGACGACCTTGATGATAATCTCCGGCAGTTGGAAAGGCTCAAAAACGGAGATATCAGAGAGCTGAATATGGAAAAGAGATATGTGCATAAAAATGGCAACCTTATTTGGGTAAATATCACCTATTCGCCACTCTGGAAAAAAGGAGAAAAGCCGAGTTCTCATATTTCCATCATAGAAGATATTACGGCTAAAAAGGAAGCGAAAGATGCCATCAAGAAAAGTGAAATCCGTTTCAAAAGCCTTTTTGAAGATTCGCCGATTGCCTTATGGGAAGAAGATTTTTCTTATCTGAAAAAATACTTGATAGAATTGAATCTGATTGGAAAAAGTCGTACTGAAGTAGCCACATTTCTAGATACGCATCCTGAAATTGTAAAAAAATGCATTTCCCTCGTAAAAGTCATCAACGTAAACAACGAATGCCTCGCGCTGCATTATCCAAAAACAAAAGATGATTTGATGCAGCCGTTGGAAAACATCATAAATAATGATGCCATGGATTCGTTTAAGGCACAGCTGCTTGCCATTACGCAAGGCGAAACTAGGCTGACGGTAGATTCAAAAATTAAAAAATCTGATGGAGAATACCGCGATATCAGCCTTCGCTGGAGCATTATGCCTGGCTACGAAGAAACGTTGGAACGGGTGATTATTTCTACTGAAGATATTACGGCTCGGAAAATTTCCGAAGAAATAGTAATACAGTCTCAGAAAAAAATGGAATCGCTCATCAATACGATCGACGGAATTGTCTGGGAATGCGATTATGAAACTTATGTTTTTACCTACATCAATAAAAAAGCAGAAGAAATTACAGGCTATACAGAAGAAGAGTGGTTTAGCAATGGTAATTTTTGGGGAAATACCATACATCCGGATGACCGAGATTGGGCAATAAATTATTGTGCGATAGAATCGGAAAAAAGCCAGCAATATGATTTTGAATACCGCATGATTGCGAAAGACGGATCTATAATATGGATTCGCGATATCGTTAATGTAATCCGCGAGAATGGAAAACCTGTTTCTTTAAAAGGTATCATGATTGACATTACGAAGAGTAAAGAAGCTGAAAAAGACCTCAGCAATTCGTTCGACCTTGTAACCGAGCAGAACAAAAGGCTGTTGAACTTTTCATATATCGTTTCCCACAATCTGCGTTCGCATACGAGCAACATACAATCGATTTCTGCTCTGATTGAAACCGCCGAAACAGAAGAAGAACGTTTTGAATTGGTCAAGATGCTGCAAAACGTTTCAAACACGCTGAACGAAACGATGCTGAATCTGAACGAAGTCGTAAACATACAGACGAACATCAATTTGATTATCGAAAACTTAAACCTAAAGGACAATATTGACAAAATTCTCAATATCCTTTCTGAACAGATTGCTTTTAAAAAGGCAGTCCTAGACAATAATGTAGCCCCGGAAATCTTTGTGAAATACAATCCGGCCTATCTCGAGAGCATACTGCTCAATTTTATTTCAAATGCCATCCGCTATAGCCATCCTTTGCGACAACCTACTATCGCACTGAAAAGCTATAGCGAAAATGAAAAAAACCGTTCTGGAAATTTCGGATAACGGTATCGGTATTGACTTAAAAAAATATGGAGATAAGCTGTTTGGAATGTATAAGACATTCCATGAAAACCCTGATTCTAAAGGAATCGGACTGTTCATTACCAAAAACCAGATTGATGCCATGGGGGGCTACGTAACTGTTGAGAGCGAACCAAACGTAGGAACCACCTTCAAAATCTACTTTAAATGACCAAAATAATTTGTCTTATCGATGACGACCCAATCTATCAGATAATAACAAAAAAGATCATCCAAAAATCAGAAAAAGCCAGCAAGATTATGTCTTTTGTTAATGGTGCAGAAGCCATTGACGGGCTAATCGGATTGATACACAAGCCCGATGAATTTCCTGATATCATATTGCTTGATATCGAAATGCCCATCATGGACGGGTGGCATTTTATGGAGCGATTTGAAAAAATAAAAGCCATGTTTCCAAAAGAAACAGCTATTTATATCGTAAGTTCTTCTATAGCGAGCTCTGATAAAGAGAAATCAAAAACATACAAGGGAATACTCGGCTATTTTACCAAGCCAATTGCCTTTCAGGATGTGCTAGAAATAGCAAAAGCTAATGGAGGCCATTAGCTTTGCATATAATTTATTTTTTTCTAATTACTGGATGATTATTTTTCTAACGGCTGTCCTGTTTTCAGAGATAATTTTTGCAAGATACATTCCAGGAGCAAGGTTTAGCTGAATCGTTGATGTTCCTGAAAAATCAGCAGTCAGCAGTTCTTGTCCTGAGACAGAAAACAACTGCAGGGTTGCGGAACTAGTTATTCCTGCAACCGTAATATAGTTTTTTGCCGGATTAGGATAAATGGCCACTTTGAGTTCCGAAAAATCGGGTGTCGATAGCGAAAAGGCCTGCCCTGCCCTGCTACCCCAAATGTAATCAGCCAAATAAGGGTAGTCGATAAACGGATTTCTGTTTTGCTGCCAGGTGTAAATATAATTATTCCTGTTCATCTCGAAATCATCCGACGGATCGTTTACGTTCCATTGAAGCAATGTCGCCAAATCCCCTAGCTGGCCGACTGTCGTATCTGGTGGATTTCCGTTTACAACATCCAGTCCATTGTAACGAATTGCCATATAAAATACAGCACGAGCTACGTCTCCTTTCCAACTTCCTGCATTTCCTGAAAAGCCGTTATAATCGGTCAGTCCGAAATCTTTATTGTTTCTTGAACTATTTTCAGGTCCGTCCTCAGCTCTCAGATGGTGTGCATCAGCATGGCCGTGATTGAGCATGGACGCACTTGTTGGTTCCCATACGTTAATTCCATCTGGAGTATCAGAAGTTCCGTCTGCAAATCCTCCTCTTGATTGTGGATAGATATGTTCCCTATTCCATCTGCCCGTTCCGCTGCCCGTGTCTTGAAATAAAAATTTAGAACGGCTTACTTCTTTATACATCAGCCAAACTTCATTACTATTTAACGGATTCTGGTCGGCCACTTTTAAGATATTCGTAATGTCGCCATAATTATGCGCTCTGACCACTGCTGGGTTGGCTATGATGTCTTGTACAGCTTGTTTTAATACGGCACCCGACTTACCTTCTAGCGAATCATAATAACCAGCAGGAGCCGTGCTGGTGACAATTCCATGTGTTGGATTTAAAGGTGTTCCCCATGGAGAAACTGTAAAATCATTATCTAATATTCTAATTTCAATATTATCATTAAGCCTGATATAACCCGCAGGAAGATTTCCAAGCTTGATTTTCATTAGCTCATCACCTTCATCAATCGCATCGTCTACGAGTTGGACATTTGCCATAAATGTCGTCGATCCTGTCGGAATCAAGACATTTGTATTCGCAGTAAAATCAGCAGCAGTGAAGCTTCCATTAGCCAGCGTATAGGTAAAAGCCAAATCGCTGGTCACAGGAGTCTGTGTCGTAAATGTGATTGTAAAACTATTGCCTTCTGTATATTGCAAAGCAGGAACGCTTATGCCTATTCCGTTAAAAATAATACCGCTTCCGTCATTATTAGCTCCCGGTGTCGGCGCCTTGACTTCGTAGGTTCCATCAGGTTTTCTTTGGATAGACTGATTGACGCCTTGATTGTTCTCGTCTTCATTAATTTGTATGGACAATCCCAGCAATCCCATTAATGCAGTGGCATCTGCATCATTCGTATCATAGGCTAAAGCATCAATCAAACTTGTTGTAGTTGCCAAAGTTCCGTCTGGAAAATTAGCGACTGTACCTTGATAGATAGCAACAGCATCGGCACCATTTTGGATCAAATTATCACCCATGATTTTTTGTGGAACAGGCGAAACCGCATTGCATCCTATCAAAACCAAGCCATTAGCATCAGTAGTCAGTCCGTTTAATGAAATTGTCAAGTAACTTTTATTTCCTGTACTCGCCGATTCAGCATTTCCATTAAAGAAAACAAGCACATAGCCGTCAAGCGAAAAATTAGGCACGGTAGATTTAAGCTCCACGAACTCTTTGTCATCAATACCTGGTGTGTCAGAATCAAGCTCATTTATTACTACCTGTCCATAAGAAAATGAAACAGAAATAAATAAAAATAAAATAGAAAGATAGTTTTTTATCATGTTTAAAATTGATTTTCAGTTCAAAATTAAACATTTAATATTACTAAAGTGTCTATTTAACACTAATTGAAAAATAGGTTAGTGACATACAATCAATCTACTAGCTATTCAAAAGCTTAAAAAATAACAGTCAAAAGGAATAGTCCTTTTAGTTTTTAATATATTTACGGAATAGTTTCAACCTTTTCCATGGAAGAATTTTTCGGTTATTTTGGAGCACTTATTATAGGACTTGTCTTAGGCCTAACAGGTGGCGGCGGTTCTATTCTCACGGTTCCGGTGCTTGTTTACTTGTTAGGAATCAATCCTGTTACGGCAACGGCTTATTCCTTATTTATTGTCGGAACAACATCAGCTTTCGGTACGATCCAGAACTACAGAAAAGGACTCGTAGAATTAAAAACGGGGTTGAAATTTGCACTTCCCTCACTGATTGCCATTTACCTGACTCGGAAACTAATCGTCCCAAGAATTCCTGAAATAATTTTTACTGTTGGAGAGATTACGGTAACGAAAAATTTCTTCATCATGGCTTTATTTGCCATAGTAATGTTACTGGCGGCACTTTCGATGATTTCGGATAAAAAGGCCGAAAAATCAACCGCAATGCCGAATGCAATGATAACGATATTGCAGATTTTTGTTGTCGGTATTATTATCGGACTGGTTGGAGCCGGCGGCGGCTTCTTGATTATTCCTGCCTTGGTTTATCTGGCTAAGCTTCCGATGAAAAAAGCGGTCGGTACTTCCATATTTATTATTGCTATCAATTCGCTTATCGGTTTTACGGGAGATTTAGGGAATATCGACATCGATTGGAGCTTCCTATTTATTTTCTCTTTTATTTCAATTTTAGGTATCTTTGCAGGGATTTACCTCAATAAGTTCATCAATGAAAAAAATCTAAAAAAAGGCTTCGGATGGTTTGTATTGACCATGTCAATCCTAATTCTCACCAAAGAAGTATTCCTTTAGATTTTCAAACATAAAAAATTATGAAACTAGAACAAATTTATACCGGCTGTATTGCCCAAGCAGCCTACTATCTAGAAAGCAATGGCGAGGCAGCAATTTTTGATCCTTTGCGCGAAATACAACCTTATATTGACAGAGCAACTAAGGACAATGCGAAAATAAAATATGTTTTTGAAACGCATTTTCATGCTGACTTTGTTTCGGGACATTTAGATCTTGCGAAAAAATCGGGAGGAAAAATTGTATACGGTCCGACTGCAAAACCTAATTTTGAGGCTATTATTGCTGAAGACGGACAAGAATTTAAAGTCGGGAAGTATACGATAAAAGCAATCCACACACCAGGACATACGCTCGAAAGCACCTGCTATCTTCTTACAGATGAAAACGGAAAACAGCACGGAATCATAACCGGTGATACTTTATTCATCGGAGATGTCGGACGTCCGGATTTAGCACAAAAAATGTCAAACGACTTGACGCAAGAAAAGCTGGCTTCTTATCTATTCGATTCTCTCAGAAACAAAATCATGACACTGCCAGACGAATTAATCGTATATCCGAGCCATGGCGCTGGAAGTGCCTGCGGAAAAAACATGAGCAAAGAAACGACAGATACTTTAGGCAATCAAAAGAAAACAAATTATGCGTTGAGAGCCGACATGACGCGAGAAGAGTTTACAGCAGAATTGCTAGACGGGCTTGGAGCTCCTCCTGCCTATTTCCCGCAAAATGTAATGATGAATATCCAAGGCTACGAAAGCCTCGACAGTATCATAGAAAAGTCTTTCAAGCCTTTGACACCAAGAGAATTTGAAGCAGCAGCCAATCAATCTGAAGCTTTGATTTTGGATGTGCGCCATGAAGACGATTTTGTAAAAAGCCACATTCCAGGTTCTGTTTTTATAGGTATCCAAGGAAATTTTGCCCCTTGGGTTGGAGCTTTGATTCGCGATGTCAAACAGCCTCTGCTTTTAGTCGTGCCAGAAGGAAGAGAAGAAGAAACAATTACTAGACTCTCTAGAGTTGGTTTTGACAATTCTCTAGGCTATTTAAATGGTGGCATAATGGCATGGAAAGAAGCTGGATTTGAAACCGACAGTATCGAATCAATTTCTCCAGAGCAGTTTGAATCTCAAATGACCGAGAAAAGCATTATCGTCGACGCTAGAAAACCAGGAGAGTTCAGTGCCGAACATGTAGAAAGTGCTGTAAATATTCCTTTGGACTTTGTCAATGAACAATTATCAGAAGTTCCTAAAGAAGAGGAATTTTATTTGCACTGCGCAGGCGGATACCGTTCTGTTATCATGGCTTCCATTTTAAAAGCACGAGGCTATCACAATATGGTAAATGTTGAGAAAGGTATAGCTGGTATTCGAAAAACAGGAATCAAACTCAGCACATTTGTCTGTCCTACAACAAATAAATAATTCTTAAATTTAGAGCGATTTCCATCGTGAGATTATAATTTTAAATACTTTTGCTAACTAAAATCAAAAATGAAACTACAAATGAAAAAAATCCTTTTATTGCTTTCTGTTACGGCTTTAATGGTTTCCTGTAAGAAAACAGGTGAAAACGAATATATCATTACAGGTACGGTAACGGGTATCGAAAATGGAAAAACTGTAATCCTTCAGAAACAAGATGATGAAACAATGGGTAAAATGGTTTCTGTGGATACCGTAAAAATCGAGAATGGTAAATTCGAGATTAAAGGTACGGCAACTGAACCTGCTATCCATATTTTGAAATTTGAAACCAAACCGGGACAGATTGATTTCGTCCTTGAAAACGGAGAAATTAATGTTGCTGTAGATAAAGATACGATTGCAAAATCAAAAGTTACTGGAACCTATAACAATGAGGAATTGACGAAGTTCAAGACTGACATGCAGGTAATCCAGAAAGACCTTCAAAAGAAAGCGATGGCTTTCCAAGAAGCAAACATGCAAAAAATGACTGCTGCTCAACAAACTAAAGATACAGTAGTTATCAACCAGTTAATGAAAGAATATGCGAAGATTCAGGAGCCTCTTACACAAAAGTACTATACGTATGCAGAAGGCAACCCAAAATCTTTCATCAGCGTCTTGATTACGCAAAGCTTATTCAACATGCCGGAACCTGATTTTGCAAAAATCAAGAAAATATACGACGGATTAACTTCTGAATTGAAAAACACGAAGCCTGGTAAAGCGATCAAAGAAAAACTAGACAATCGCGAGGCTGTTCAGGTTGGCAAAAAAGCGCCTGATTTTTCAGCAAAAACTCCAGATGGAAAAACGGTTTCTTTAAAAGAATCTTTAGGAAAAGTGACGATTATCGATTTTTGGGCTTCATGGTGCGGACCTTGCCGTCAAGAAAACCCAAATGTTGTGGCTTTATACAATGAATTCCACGATAAAGGATTAAACATCGTTGGTGTTTCTCTAGACAGAGAAGGCGAAGCAGAAAGCTGGAAAAAGGCTATCGAAGCTGACAAACTAACATGGACACATGTTTCTAATTTGAAATTCTGGCAAGATCCAATTGCTAAAAAATACAATATTACTTCAATTCCAGCTACATTTATTCTTGATGCTTCAGGAAAAATTGTCGCAAAAGACCTTCGTGGCGATGAATTGAAAGCGAAAGTAAAAGAGCTTTTAGGAGCTTAATTCCTTTTCAGAATAGCATTATAAAAAATCTCCTTTGTGGAGATTTTTTTATTTTATTCATTACCAATACATTAAAATTTTGTTGTGAAATATCTTAAAAAAAGGCTTGCATAAATTAAAAACAGTCCTATATTTGCAACCGCAACAAGCAAAAAGGCCACGGGGAGATACTCAAGCGGCCAACGAGGGCAGACTGTAAATCTGCTGTGAAAACTTCGCAGGTTCGAATCCTGCTCTCCCCACAAAATGAAGAAAACCCTGTAAAATTTTTACAGGGTTTTTCTTTTGTATTCTATCCAGTTAGAAATTTTGGCCCAAATCTAAATCCGTCAATAAAGTTATTCCATAAAAAAGCCTGAGAGTTTTTCTCAGGCTTTCTATCAATTCTATAAAACTTCTTATTCTAAAGAAAAGCTTATTGTTACGTTAGCCGTAATTTCAATCTCTCCTATTGCCAAAGTTTCTCTCGGCATAGCATCCTCAGCAGCACCTGCCTTCATTGCATACATCATCGGAACTGGATAGTGAGTCTGAGAATTATCAGAAACCATGATAGCCTTTCCTACTTTTTGGCTTAAAGCTGATGCGTAGTCTAATGCTTTTGTTTTAGCATCTGCTACGGCCGCTTTTCTAGCGTCTGATTCGAATTGCGCTACTTTTGTAGACTTGAACTCCACGCCTTGGATGTTATTGATTCCTGTGTCAACCAATCCCATCATCATAGTATCGTATTTTGACAAATCTTTTAGCGTAATAGAAATCTGCTGTGAAGCCACATAGCTATATTTCTTTTTGGTGTAATCGTAGTTTTTGTGCAGATACACTTGTTTTGTCTGGTAATCCGAAGCAGGAAGCTTGAAACCTTTCAGATACTTGATTACCGCATCAACAGTTGCATCATTTTTCTTTTTGACTTCTGCCGCATCTGCACCTGTGTTTTCTACACCGATAGAGATGATAGCGTAATCTGGCGTTACTTTGATTTTTCCTTCTCCAGAAACGGTGATTTGTGGAACTTGCTTAAATTCTTGTGCTTGTGCAGCGGCTGTAAAAACAGTCATCAAGATCAAAATTGTTTTTTTCATAGTGTTTTGTATTTATTTTTGTTGTGTATTTTCAAATTGCGTGCCAATGTCAAATATCTTACAAAATTTTTAGCCGCTCCTTAGAAACTTACCTTAAAAATACATCTTTTAAAACAAATAGCCAACGTATAAAATCGTAATGCTAAGTGACTTATAAAAAACTTACCTCTTGATGTATCTGATTGAAAAAATTATATCTTTCCCATCTTTGCCATGACAAACAAGATGATAATCGGAAGTGCCAGTATTATTACGGTCTGAGTGTTTTCGGTAATCATTTCAGGCACGCGTGACAATGTAATCAAATAACCTCCCACAGCGCCTCCAAAATGCGCCGTATGTCCAATATTATCACTTTTGGATTTCATGCCGTAAATCGAATATAAAAGATAGATGATACCAAAAATATAGCCTGGCATAAAATATATTTCTAAGGCAGGCTGTACTAAAATCGCGGCATACACCACTCCGATGACCGCGCCCGAAGCACCAACCGCTCTGTAGCTATAATCATTCTTATGTAAAGCCATCGTCAGCAGATTGCCCAAAATCAAACTTCCGGCATACACCATCAAAAAGATAAATGACCCTAGTCCTGAAATTACGTAAGGCGCAAAAAGATAAAGCGTCAGCATATTAAACGCTAAATGCGCGATATCAACATGGAGAAATCCTGATGAAAACATACGAACTTGTTCGCCGGCACGGATACTGCCGACATGAAATTCGTATTTTCTAAAAAAAGACAGATCGTTGAATCCTTTGAAACTTATTATCAGATTGAGAGCGATAATAACAATAAGAAAAATATTCATAAATGGTAATTTGACCGTAAAAATACAAACCCTTTCTGTATCAATTGTAAAAGCACTATACTATTTAACAGCTTTCGCCTTATATTTGCATAAAATATTCCAAGAATGCAATTACTACTTTTTATTTTCCTCTATCCTTTCTTGTGGCTGATTTCTATATTGCCGTTTAGGGTGCTTTATTTCTTTTCTGACTGCGTTTATGTATTGGTGTATTACATTATCGGCTACAGGAAAAAAACAGTACGGGAAAATCTTGAAATCGCCTTGCCTCATCTTTCAAAACAAGAAAGACATGTCATCGAAAAGAAATTTTACCATCATTTCTGCGACAGTTTTTTTGAAATGATAAAAACCATGACGATTTCTGATTCAGAAATTGAGAAACGCTTCACATTTACCAATCTTGAAGTTTATCTGGATATGGAAAAAAGAGGAAAAAGCATTGCATTGTTTTGTGCCCACTATTCGAGTTATGAATGGCTGATTTCAATGAACAGGAAAATCAATTTCAAAGGATATGCTATCTATAAAAGAATACGCAATAAATACTTTGACAAGTTGGTCAGAGATATACGTGCCAGATTCCAAGCACATCTTATCGATACGAAAGAAACCATCAATGTTATCCATGAAAACCAAAAGAATGATATAAAAGGTGTCTATGGCTTTGCTAGCGATCAATCTCCAAAAGCTTCCAAAGCTTTTCATTGGGGAGAATTTTTCGGTATCAATGTACCGATGCATACCGGAGCGGAAATGATTGCCAAAAGAATGGACCTTAACGTGATTTTCGTCAAAGGAGAAAAAATAAAACGCGGCTATTATCAAGCCACGTTCGTAGAAATGGTTGACAATCCGAAAGAAGTTCCCAATTATCAAATATCAGATATGTTTCTTCGTTTGGTCGAACAGCAAATACTTGAAGCGCCAGAATATTATTTATGGACGCACAAGCGTTGGAAATTCCGAGGCCAGAGCCAGCTACATCCTACTAAATAGTTCCGAACCACTGTTTTACCAAATCCTTTTCCGGATTCTGGGCATGTTTATGCGTGAATTCATTGGAGTTTTTATGATACTCATAGTCCTTTGCCCATTCTTGGTGATTTGCCGCTACGGCTTTGATGCTTTCGCATACAAACTGAATTTCAGCATTTGTAGTCGTCGGATGAATTGACATTCGGATCCATCCTGGTTTTCTGATCAAATCTCCTGCCGTAATCAAATTGGTCAAGTCATGCGATGTTTCTTCATCCACATGAAGCAGATAATGTCCGTAGGTTCCTGCACAGCTGCAGCCTCCTCGTGTTTGTATTCCAAATTTATCATTCAGCAATTTAACGCCAAGATTAAAATGCAGGTCGTCTATGTAAAAAGAAATTACTCCAAGTCGATCTTTATGCTGATCTGCCAAAATATTTATATTGGAAACAGCACCTAATTCGGAAAAGATATAGTCAATAATTTCATGCTCTCTTTTCAAGATATTGGCAACACCCATCTTTTCTTTGAGCTGGATAGCCAAAGCCGTTTTTATGACTTGAAGGAATCCTGGCGTACCGCCATCTTCTCGTTCCTCGATATTGTCAAGATATTTATGTTCCCCCCAAGGATTGGTCCATGAAACCGTACCTCCACCAGGGTTGTCAGGAATCATATTTCTGTAAAGTTTTTTATTGAAAATCAAAATTCCTGAAGTACCAGGACCACCCAGAAATTTATGAGGCGAAAAGAAAATCGCGTCCAAATATGCCTCGCTGTCTTCAGGATGCATGTTGATATCGACATAAGGCGCCGAACAGGCAAAATCTACAAAACAGACACCATTGTTTTGGTGCATTAGTTTTGCTACTTCATAATAAGGCGTTTTGATACCCGTCACGTTGGAGCAAGAAGTAATTGAAGCAATCTTCAACGTATGGTTCTTATATTTCTCCAAAAGCGCTTTAAAGCTATCCAAGCAAAGCAATCCTTTTTCGCAAGCGGGAATTACCTCAACCTTTGCGATAGTTTCCAGCCATGAAGTCTGGTTCGAATGGTGCTCCATGTGTGAAACAAAAACTATCGGTCTTTTTTCGTCTGGAATAGCTGTGAATTCACGAAGATTTTCTGGAATTTTCAATCCCAATATTCGTTGGAATTTATTGATTACGCCCGTCATTCCTGTACCATCTGCAATCAATATGTCATCTTCATTGGCATTTACATGCTTTTTGATAATGTTTCGTGCATGATGATATGCCATTGTCATCGCCGTTCCAGAAACAGTCGTTTCAGTATGTGTATTGGCAACAAAAGGACCAAACTCATTCATCAGCTTCTCTTCTATCGGACGATATAGGCGGCCACTCGCCGTCCAGTCTGTATAAACAATCTTCTTTTTCCCGAAAGGCGAAATAAACTCTTGGTCGATGCCTATGATATTGTTTCGGAATTGCTGAAAATATTGTTCAAGCTGGGTGGATATTTCGGTTGTGGTCATTGCTTTTTTTATTTGTTCCAAAGATACTATTTTTTGCTGATTTCAAAATTGTGTCAAAAAAATTTAAACGCTTCAAAAAAAGGTAATTTTTCGGGTTTGAAAAAATGCTAAATCCCTTCACAAAATAAGCTGATTTAAGATTTTTTCGGCACTATGTATTTTTTTATTCCTCTTTCATTTCAAAGGAAGCTTTTTTGTTAAAACAAGTATTTATTTTTCCACGCAAAACCTTCATTTATAGCGAAATTAACCTACAAAAATCAGGGTTTCTTGCTTTTTATAGGTTATCTTTGTTAGGCAAAATCCGAACTCTCATGGATAATTTAGATGCTGCAAGAATGCAGATGGCATTTACCCTCATATTCCACATCGTCTTTGCTTGTATTGGAATGGTAATGCCTTTTTTTATGGTAATTTCACACTACAAATGGCTGAAGACGAAAAAGCCAGTCTTTCTAAAACTTACAAAATCTTGGCAAAAAGGCGTCGCTATTTTCTTTGTCACAGGCGCCGTTTCAGGAACAGCTTTATCTTTTGAATTGGGACTGCTCTGGCCAGAGTTTATGAAATACGCAGGACCTATAATCGGAATGCCTTTTTCACTCGAAGGCGCCGCCTTTTTCGTAGAAGCGCTTGCCTTGGGATTTTATCTGTACGGATGGAACAAATTGCCCGAAAGATTTCATCTGCTCACCGGAATTATCGTAGGCTTATCAGGCGTGGCTTCGGGAATTTTGGTAGTTTCTGCCAATAGCTGGATGAATGCTCCATCTGGTTTTGAATATATAAACGGTGAATTCCTGAATATTGATCCCCTCAAAGCCTTCTTAAATCCTGCTTGGTTTACGCAGGCGCTGCACATGACTTTGGCTGCTTTTGTGGCGACTTCGTTTGCTGTTGCGGGAATCCATGCCTGGCAGATATACAAAAAGAGAAACGTCGAACTCCATCGCGAAGCTTTTAAAATAGCTATCGTCTTTGGTGCAGTTGCCGCCTTGCTTCAGCCTTTGAGTGGCGATTTGTCTGCTAAAGATATTGCCCAAAGGCAGCCTGCAAAATTGGCCGCGCTTGAAGCTCATTATGAAACTGAAAAAGGAGTCCCACTATATATCGGCGGAATTGTTGATGAAGAAAATCAGACTGTAAGTTACAAGATTGAAATTCCGAAAGCACTTTCTTTCCTGTCTTTTGGAGATTTTGACGCCGAAGTAAAAGGCTTGAACGATTTCCCGAAAGAAGACAGACCTCCGGTAGCCATCACGCACTATGCTTTCCAGATTATGGTAGGATTGGGAACATTGCTTATGTTTTCTGGACTGCTTTATTTTATCAGCCTCAAAAAGAAAAAGTGGCAGGATTCTAAAAAGTATTGGCTCTATTTTGCCTGTCTTGCTCCTGTCGGATTTCTGGCCTTGGAAGCCGGGTGGATTGTCACCGAAGTGGGAAGACAGCCTTGGATTATCCACAACGTCATGCGGACCAAAGATGCTGTAACGCCAATGCCTGGAATGATTTACAGCTTTTACCTCTATGTAATTCTATATGCCGTCCTTTCTATTGCCGTCACATGGCTGATGGGACGCCAGATAAAAGTGCTTAATAACTCTGAAGACTAAAGATTATGTTATACGTTGTTTTGTTTTTTACCATCTTCTCGCTTTTCCTCTATGTTTTATTAGGCGGAGCCGATTTTGGCGCAGGAATACTCGAATTGTTTTCCTCTAAAGACCATCAGGTTTCGATCAAAAAAAGGGTATACAGCGTCATGGGACCGGTCTGGGAAGCGAACCATATCTGGATTATCATCTTAATCGTCATTCTTTGGATTGCTTTTCCCGCTTTCTACAATATCATCATCATCTATCTCCATATTCCGCTGACTCTGATTTTGTTGGGAATTACGCTCCGCGGTGTTGCTTTTGTCTTCCGTCATTATGATGCCGTAAAAGACAAATCGCAGCTTTTGTACGACCGCATGTTTGAATTTTCCTGCCTGGTCACGCCTATATTTCTAGGAATGACGTACGGAGCTTTGATCAGCGGTAATATTATACTTTTAGAAGACCATCCAAATGCGGATTTCGCTTCTGTATTTATCAAACCGTGGCTGCAGCCCTTCCCTATCCTGACCGGCTTTTTCTTTAGTGCGCTCTGCGTATTTCTTTCTGCTACTTTTTTGATTGGAGAAGCCACCGAATACGAACGCAGGATGTATATCCGAAAAGCAGGAATCGCTACTTGGGTTGTAGTCTTATTGGGCTTTATTACGCTGGCCGTTGCTTATTCTGAAGAAAATAAATTTGTCCTTGATTTCCTTAAAAATTATTACGCTGTAGGAGCCGTTCTTTTGTCAGGATTATTGCTTTTCCCGTTGTGGAGAAGCATCCGAAAAGGAAAGGTCGTGTTGTGTCGCTTTTTTGCGGGATTACAAGTCGTATTAATTCTTTCGGCAGCAGTAGGGGCTCATTTTCCAAATCTGATTATTACGAAAAACAGCCAAGTCAGTTTATTAGATGGCATCGCGCCAGAAAGCACCATAAACATATTAGGGATTTCCCTGATTATCGGCGGACTGATTATCTTGCCTGGCCTCTTCCATCTTTTAAAATCATTCAAGATGATCAAGATTCTAGAAAACGAAGAAAAGTAAAAAGGTTCACCAATAACGGCAAACCTTTTTAAATTTTCACTTTCGACTTTCAACTAAAAAATAAACTTAGTACTCAAGAAATTCGATTTATCTGAATTGACAATATCATTAATCAGTTCTTTGTTGGCATCATTCATCTTGAAAGCAACCAGCGAACGAATCGAAAACGAACGAATGGCATCTGGAATAGATAACGTTCCTTCGGCACTGTCTTTTCTTCCCGTAAACGGAAAAATATCTGGTCCACGCTGCGACTGACTGTTGATGTTCACACGGCTTACTTGATTTACCAAAGGATCGATCAACGAGCCTACTTCGGAAGCATCCATACTGAAAATACTTACCTGCTGTCCGTATTTTGCATCAATTAAGTATTGGATGACTTCTTCGACATCATCAAAAGGAACAATTGGGATAATCGGTCCGAACTGTTCTTCATGATATAATTTCATCTTTTCATTGACCGGATAAACCACAGCCGGATAAAAGAAAGAAGCTTTAGAAACACCTCCATTTTCATTCACAACTTTGGCACCATGTGTCTCCGCATCTTTGATACAATCATTTAAATAATCTATTTTATACGGTTCAGGCAATGGCGTCAAAGACACTCCATTTTCCCACGGAAGCCCGAATTTTAAATCGCTAACTGCCTTGCTGAATTCGCTTATGAATTGATCTGCAATGCTTCTATGCACCCATACGATTTTCAAAGCCGTGCAACGCTGTCCGTTAAAAGACAAAGATCCTGTAATGGTTTCTTTTACCGCCAAGCCGATATCTGCTTTTGAGGTAATAATAGAAGCGTTTTTTGCATCCAATCCTAAAACAGCACGAAGTCGGTTTACTTTCGGATGTTGTTTTTTCAGTTCGTTGGCCACCTTGCTAGAACCAATGAGTGTCAGCACATTAATTTTTCCCGAATGCATCAAGCCTGGAATGATATCGCTTCCACGCCCGTAAATTACGTTGATAACGCCTTTCGGGAAACTTTCCTGAAAAGCTTCTTGTAGCGGATAGTGCAATAATGTTCCGAATTTTGGTGGTTTGAACAAGATCGTATTTCCCATAATCAAGGCGGGAATCAATGTCGTAAAAGTTTCATTTAGTGGATAATTAAACGGTCCCATACAAAGTACTACGCCAAGCGGAGAACGACGAATCTGCGCCGCAATTCCTTCAGCGATTTCAAATTTCGAAGAGTCTCTGTCTAAATTCTTGAGCGAATCGATTGTAGCATAAATATATTCTACCGTTCTGTCAAATTCTTTTATGGAATCGGCATAGGACTTGCCAATTTCCCACATGATGAGTTTGACAACCGTTTCTTTTTTGGCAATCATTTTGCCTGTAAATTGCTCAACGTGGTGGATTCTTTCGGAAACGCTCATCGTTGGCCATTCACCGCGACCGTCGTTATAGGCTGTAACCGCTGCTTCAAGCGATGACTGGGCTTCTTTTTCGGTACTAACGGGATAGCTTCCTATTAGCTTCGGTTTTAATCCATCGGCAGTTTTCGTATAAATTGGGGAATAGACTTCATGGACATCGCCGGTCCATTTTTTCATTTCGCCATTGCTCAGGTATTCTTTTTGGTGGATTTCCTCAATTCGGAATTGTTCGGGGATTGCGCTTTCCTCAATGAACAGATTTTCCAGAGATTCCTCAAAGGATATTTTTTTGTCATCCATAAATTTCTAGTTTTAAAAGGAATTAATCATAAGGGTTTAGGTACGTAAATATAGTCAGATTAATGACAAGTCACATTGCCTTCGCATCATAATTTGTTATAGAATCATAGCGATAGCCCTATTTTGGGCTTTTGTTGCTTTTTGAAATCAAATCCAACAAAAAGACCATTTCTTTTGTCAGAATCGCATTCAGTAATTTTAAAAGCATCTTTTATTATATTTGTATAGAGTTAACCAATACAAGCGTCCAGATGCAGTACAACTCCATACCACCTGCCCCGCAATTGGAGCCTTTCGTAAAACATATCGAAGTAATCACTTCTGGAGCCTCTATGCAGTCTGAAACCAACCTACGCTTTTTTGCCGACGGTTGTCCTGGAATTATTTTCAGCCAATCTGAAAGCGGCTTTTTTACGGATGCCTGCTCAGATAAGCTTTGCAGTTTCTATCTATACGGACAGACCATCAAACCCATCAATATTTTTTCTTTCGGGCGATTTACAAAGATTATCTTCTACTTGAAACCGCATGTATTAGGCTCACTCTTTAGAATCAATGCCAGTGAAATAACGGACACTTGCTTGGATATCTCATTATTGCTACCAAAACTGACTCCGGAATTATTGGAGAAACTATCTGAAACGACAAGCATCCAAAATCAGATCAGGCTGATTTCTGATTTCCTTGTTTTTATTGCCGAGAAAAACAATCCAGACTTGATGCTACAGCTAGCTACAGAGAAAATTATCCGTCGCAATGGCGAAATATCGCTTACAGAACTGCAAAAAGAATTCAGCTTGTCGGAACGCACTTTTGAAAGAAGATTCGAGAACTCCATAGGCGTATCGCCAAGGCTTTTCTCAAGAGTGTGCCGATTCCAGTCGGCATTGGCGCAGCTGCATTCTTATGATTACACAAAACTATCTGACATTGCCTACGAAAATGGTTTTTCAGATCAATCACATTTTATCCGCACGTTTAAAGAATTTACTGGCATAACTCCCAAGCTCTACCTATCAGAATTTGAAAATAATTTTGCAACACAGCCCGCTTTGTCGGTTTGATTCTATTTTGTCTTTTTTATTCGTTGCAATTTTGCTAAAAAAAAGATGAAAACATTCCTATACTTAGGCTTCCTCTTACTTACAACAAATATAACAACCGCTCAGAATGCTGCTTCCGGAAAGAACATTTTTGAGGCCAAATGCCAGCGATGCCATGGCAATGACGGTACAAAAGGGCTCTTCGGAGCCAAGAATCTACAAACGAGCCGATTGGAGAATACCGAACTAACCGCCATCATATCCAAAGGTAGAAGGGGAATGCCGCGATGGGAAAAGAAATTGTCACAGACAGAAATCGAATCTGTAGCAGCTTACATAAAATCATTACGAAAATAAAAAACGAACCATGAAAAAAACAACTATGACAGATCTTATCTTGATTATCACAGCACTGCTATTGGCTTTGACCGCAGGGCTTTTTTACAGCTATTCTTGTTCCGTAAATCCTGGCTTGAAAGAGCTTGGTGATTCGGAATATATAGGCGCGATGCAATCTATTAACCGTGCCATACTCAATCCCGTGTTCTTTTTGAGCTTTGTAGGCACTCTTGTTTGCCTACCAATAAGCGTATTCCTTAATTTTACGGCTTGGGATTCTCCAAAATTCCTCTTGCTATTGGGCGCCTTGGTATTGTATGCCTGCGGTACATTTGGTATCACTATTTTTGGCAACGTGCCTTTGAATGAAGCATTGGATGCTTTTGATTTGAAAAGTGCATCAGCAGCAGAAATCAGCATCGCCCGAAAAAATTTCGAAATTCCGTGGAACAATCTTCATCTGGTACGGACTATCGCTTCGGTAATTTCTTTACTTTTGGTACTTATCAGCCTCACGATATCCTCGAAGGCCACAACACTAATCACCTCTTAAAAGACTTGCTTTATAATGAGTGCATTAAAAGACATCTTCTCTCCTATTTTTTATGACAAGCTAGCCGACACGCTGACGAAGACTGTTCCCTCGTTTGAAAAGAAACTATTTATCGTACAGATTTTTGACGATTCTTTTTCACAGAAAGAACTCAAAGACCGTATGCGCCATACAACAAAAGTATTGCGCAATTTCATGCCTGACGATTTTGGAAGCGCATCGGATATCCTCCAAAAAACAATTGTACTTCTTCGCGAAAACCAGCATGGCGAGGACAGTCTCGCTTATATATTCTTACCAGACTATATCGAAATGTACGGAATCGATGATTATGAAAATGCCGTAAAATCTATCGAGTTTGTGACCCAATTCATTAGCTGTGAGTTTGCCGTGAGACCCTTCATTATCAAATATGGCGACCGAATGATTGACCAAATGAAAAAATGGTCCTTACACAAAAGCCATAAAGTGCGCAGGCTGGCGAGTGAAGGAAGCCGTCCCAGATTACCTTGGGCCATGGCTTTGCCAGAACTGAAAAAAAATCCAGAAGCCCTGCTTCCGCTTTTAGAAAACCTTAAAAACGATACTTCAGAATATGTGCGCCGCAGCGTTGCCAACAGCCTTAATGATATTGCAAAAGACCATCCACATATCGTATTGGCAGTAGCGCAAAAGTGGAAAGGTCACAGCAAAGAAACCGACGCCATCATCAAGCACGGCAGCAGGACGCTGCTCAAACAAGGGCATCCAGAAATTTTAAGCCATTATGGGCTTGACAGCAACGGACTGGAAATTACGGATTTCAAAATTATCACTCCAAAAGTAAAAGTAAAAGAGAGCCTTGAGTTTGCTTTTGCTGTCAAAAACACCAATGACACACCAAAAAGCATACGATTGGAATATGCAGTCTATTACAACAAAGCGAATGGCCAACTTTCGAAAAAGGTCTTCAAGATCAGCGAAAGAACTTATGCTTCGGGACAGAGGGAAACAATCAACAGAAAACAATCGTTTAAGCTAATCACAACACGTAAGTTTTATCCTGGCTTACATAAACTTTCTCTTATCATTAATGGCGATGAAAAAGATACAGAATCCTTCGAACTAGCTCTGTAATTTTTCAGAAATAAGAAACGCTTCTACTTCACAAGGCTTCCATTCAGGAAGCCTTTTTATTTATAATTACTTTCGCATTAATTCATCTTAAATAGCAATAAACATAAATAAAGTGACAAAACGAGAATACAATATTATTCAATAAAAAACCACATATAATGAATTATACAATTGTTAATTGTTTATTTTATAATAAATATTCAATAAATATTCTTTAAATTTGAGATACCTTCAAATCTATTGCTATGATAACGATTACTAAAACCATTCCGATGGTGCTTCTTTTTTTGCTAAGCACGTTCGGATATTCGCAAATTGGGATTGGCACTACTTCGCCTGATCCAACTTCTGTCCTGCATGTAGAATCTACAACACAGGGATTTTTAACTCCAAGGATGACAACGGCACAAAGGACCGCCATAACGACTCCAGCTAACGGACTCATGGTCTATGATACTACATTAGCATCCTTCTATTACTACGACACGCCGACAACAGCTTGGATTAAAATAAACAGTGGCAAGGATGGCAGGCTGAAATACAAACTCATTAAATCGACCGATGTACTAGCTACCGTTTTAGCCGCTGAAAAAACAGCAGGAAGCAACACAAAATATTTGCTAGATTCGGCAACACTCTATGAAATCAACGGAACAATCAGCGTAGACCTACCCATAGAGCTGAATAACGCTTATATTGTAGGAGAAGATTCCTCAGAAGACAAGCTGGTCAAAGCCACTGGCGACCTTTTCATAGGAACTACAGGTGGTTCAATGCGTATTCTAACATTGCAGGCTACTGCAGGAAATGTGTTTAACATTACAGGAACAGGCTCCATCGTAGGAGGAACACAAACCCAGAGCATGATTGTCAGGGACTGTATTGTCAGCACTTCTGCTAATGTAGGAAAAATGGAAAATTTTGCGCTCGTATTTATAAGTATCGTCCAATATATCAACAATACGACGGGAATTATTTATAAGGATATCAGCAGATTGCTATTGAGCAATGCAGGATGGTTTTCGAGCAACTCTGGAACTTACGAAACCTTACAAGGCACCTTCGGTCTCGTGGCTAAACAAGGCGGCTTTAGTGAAGTTACTGGAACAAAAATCGGTTTTGATGTTTCGGGAAATCCGACAATTACGGGAGATGCCGTGATGGAAACCGTCGTCTTTACAGGAACGCTGACTTCTGGAAAATATGTCAATCCTTATACGGTGGGAACTTACACAGGATTCAACTTTAACAACAGCTGGTCGGTAAGATGTACTGGAATCCCTAACGAAGGTGACTCACAATCGACTGGAACGGTCTATCTCGATAGAACTGGAACGGCGCAAGTTCAGACGCCTATTGGAACATTAAACGTAGGAGCTAAATTAGCCATCAATGCCGGATTGAATTCTAACCTTTACCGAGCTACTTCGGCGCAGACCAACAGAATTACCTATTCAGGAAAAAAAGGCAGAGTATTTCAGGTAAACTGCTCTATTTCATTCGGTAATGCTACAGGACTCACTAATACAGAATATGCTTTTTATATCATGAGGATCCCGTCTGCTGGAGGAACTGATCCGCAAATATCTACAGAAACTCTAATTGATACCAATGCAGGATATATTCAATCATTCCCTGTTCAGGGCTCGGTTTATCTCAACACAGGAGATTCTATAGAATTATGGGTCAAGAGATTAAACCAAGGGACCGGCACCACAGCACAAAGCTTTCTGGTAAGGTCATTTAACATGAGCATAAAATAACCCAAATCCCAAAACAATGAAAAAGCTCCAATTCCTACTGCCGCTTCTGCTACTTTCGATTGTAACACAAGCACAATTGTATTTGAGTACCAACAGCTATATGTATGTTAAGGACCAAGTAGTATTCGTAAAGCAGGATATCAATCTCCAGAATAATGGAAATATGTACATGAGAAACGAATCTCAGTTACTACAAGGAACGACAAGCGTTTCTGCTAATAAAGGTCTTGGCAAAGTCTCTGTCTTTCAAGAAGGAACGGCAGACAATTTTGACTATAATTATTGGTGTTCGCCTGTAGGTAATGCTTCGGCAGCTACAGGAAATGAAAATTTTGGAATTTCAATGATTCATCAGCCCACAACAGTTACCGCCAGTACTCAAGCTACGATACTGCCATCCTCTAATTCTAATGGGACGGCCAGTCCACTTGCTATCTCTTCCAGATGGATTTATAAATTTTTGTCTTCAACTTCCTATTCGCAATGGATATATGTAGGAGGCGCTTCGACCTTAGCTCCCGGTCAAGGATTTTCCATGAAAGGAACAGCAGGAACAGACCCAACTATAGTAGAAGCCAACGGAATACAAAACAATCCAGGAGGCAGTGGCTCTCAACGCTATGATTTCCGAGGCAAGCCAAATGACGGAAATATATTAGTAACAGTCGCTACGAATAATTTGACACTTACCGGAAATCCGTATCCGTCTGCACTGAATGTCAATGCTTTTCTACTGGACGCTACAAACAATGCAGCAACAGGCATTGCCTACTATTGGGAACAAGACAAAACAGTTAATTCCCACAATGTCGGCCTTTATAAAGGTGGTTATGGCGCTTATTCGCCTATCAGCCTTGGCTCCAATGGCGTGTATGTCCCAGCTACGTTTAATTCTTATAATTCTGACGGATCGCTGAATGGCGTAGGTACTTCATCTGGACTAATCATCGAAAGAAAATATGCTCCAATCGGACAGGGATTTATGATCAAGGGCGCATCAAACGGAACAGTAACTTTGAAGAATGCACACAGAGCTTATTATAAAGAAAGCGGCGCTTTGTCGCAGTTTGAACGCTCGCAAGAGCCAGCGCCAAAAAAACTTGCTGAAACTACCGAAAGTGAATCTATTGTAATCACAGAAGCGCAGTTCAAGCTCAATATCATCCTCGACAACCAGTTTACGAGACAGATTGCACTGGTATTCTTGCCTGAAGCTACAGACGGAATCGATGTGGGAATCGATGCTTTGAGCATAGCCCCAGACGACCTGCCAAATGATGCGTATTTTTTTCTGGATAACAGCAAATATGTAATTCAAGGAACCAATTTCGACATCAACAAAAGAATTCCTCTAGGCGTAAAGGCAGCCAACAATGCCTCGATAAAATTTTATGTGCCGGAAGTAACAAATTTTGATCCGACCCAAATGATCTATTTATACGATGGAGCTGACGATTCGTATCACGATATCAAAAATGGTAGTTATGAAGTGACACTTCCTACTGGAATCTACAACAGCAGGTTTCAGATTACTTTTGTAAATACGGCTTTAGGCGTCGGTGAAACGATTAAACATAATTTCGGAATCACGCAGGACAATGCATCGCAGACATTCACGGTACAAAATCCGAATCTAGCTAATCTTAAGTCAGTCGTATTGTTTGATATTACAGGCAAAAGCATTTTCAAAAAAGACAATCTGGGTACCAATGAAAAGTATTCTTTTTCAACCAGCGGCTTGAGCAAAGGAGTTTATATAGTCGATCTTGTGGCTTCTGATAATCAGAAATTCAGTCAGAAAATAATCGTAAACAATCAAAAAAATTAGGCCTTTCAAGGTCTTTTTTTTATATATAAAGCACTGGAAAACTTATAGAATAGCTAATAATATTTAAAATTATATATCTCATAAAAGCTAGTGATTTTAAATGGTTCTTTTTGAAAAAAAAGAGTAGATTTGGGAAATTATTACGCTATAAACTTATCTTAAAAACACTTAAATAATTGAAAACAAAAATACTGTATCTCTCAATTTTCTTTTTTACTCAAATTGCAACTTCACAAACTAACATAGGAAACTCAACTTCAGAAGGAGAAAAATTAGTAGCTGAAGCACTAAAAGCTCTCGCCGAAAATAATTTCGGCTTGGCTAAAGAACTTTATATAAAAGCTACTAACATAAATCCTGATAATAAAGATTTGTGGTTTAATCTTGCTGTTGCTGAACTAAATTTAAATGAAAATACCAACGCTTGTGAAAATTTATATAAAGCATATTTACTTGACGATAGTGAAGCGGCAAAACTTATCAAAAAATATTGTCCAGATTTTAGAAATGGTACGATAATGTCCTTAAATGAGGTAGAAGAAAAGCCAAAATTCATTTATAAAGGAAAAGAATCCCTTTTATTTGATGAAACTAACAACTTAAGTTCGACATATAGAAAAATTTTAGTTGCCGAACTTAAAAAATCTCGAATTTTAAAAGAAAAAGCTAAAGGAAATATAATTATACAGATAAACATAAATAAATATAACGTCTTTGATGGAAAAATAATTAAAGTGGAAGCTGAAGAAAAAGACAAAGAAGCTGTAAAAAAAGAAATTCTATCTATTTTAAGAAATATGGTCACCTATACTTCAGCAAAAAATAAAGGAAACAATGTCGATCTCTGGGAAAAATTTAATCTTCCAATTATTTTAAAGTAATAATGTTCTAGTAGTAGATTAGGTTTACATTAAAAGAATTATTTATGAAACACAAGCTGTTTATCTTCTTTTTTATGGCCTGTTCAATTGCCTTCGGACAAGACGCCACCTTTAATACTATTACCAAGCAGTTGCTGGATATTGATGAGCTTGACCAGCGCTATCGAAACCAGATGGAAGAAACAATAGCACGTTTCGGAAGTGATTCAAAAGAATCAAAAGCATTGTTTAAAAACATGAAAACGACCGATTCACTGAATCTGATTCAAGTCGAAGCTATAATCAATAAACATGGCTGGCTGGGTTCTGATAAAATCGGCAGCCAAGCCAATACGACTTTGTTTATGGTCATACAGCATGCGGAACTTCCTGCACAGATAAAATACTTGCCAATGATGAGAGAAGCTGTAAAAAAAGGAAATGCCAGAGCAAGTTCGCTCGCTCTCTTAGAAGATAGAGTCGCTTTAAAACAAGGAAAAAAACAAATTTATGGGAGCCAGATCAGCTGGAACATGAAGACTAATGAGAGCTTTGTCGCTCCGCTCGAAGATCCCGATAACGTAGACCTGCGAAGAGCCGAAGTAGGTTTACCAAATCTACAAGCTTATTTAGCAGAAATGGACATGAAATGGGATGTAGAAAATTATAAGAAGGAATTGCCTGCAATTGAGGAAACCTTTTTTAAAAAGAAAAACAAAATCGATTAAGTTCAAGACAAGGAATGACAAACAAGGTTTCTATCTATCGACAAAAATTACAGCTGACTCAATCGGAACTTGCAGAAAAATCAGGAGTATCCTTACGAACAATACAAAGAATAGAATCAGGTAGTCCGCTCAAAGGATTTACCCTAAAGAATCTGGCAAAATCTTTAGACATTCCCCCAGAAGATCTTATAGAAATACCCAAAGCTGAAGCTCCTGAAAACTGGAGCCTAGACAAAGCCAAGCTCATCAACATAACAGCTTTGTCCTTTATAATTTTACCTTTTGGGAATATTATATTTCCTTCAATTCTGACCTTCAGAAATTCTGGAGCAGAAACAAAAAAAATAGGACGTGAGATTATAGGCTTCCAAATAGTATGGACTATTATTAATTCTTTTCTGCTTATCATAAGTCCATTTGTGCAAAAACTTCTTTCGACAAAAATCCCTATCATTTTAGTCGTCTTATTGGTTTCCTTGCTGACGAATACCTATATCATCATCAGAAATAGCATAGAACTGAACAAAAACCAAAGACTTTATATTTCACTGAAAAACAATATATTATAAGCCATGACGTAAAAATGGCGCAAAATTGGCGGTAGTTTCTAAGCGAAAAATCAAATTCTTCATCGGAGTATTGCAAAAAAAATCCGATGAAACTTTTAAAAAAAATCACCCTTATTGTAGTTGCAATTATCGTCATGGGCGCCCTATTTGGCCACTTTTATTTTGATCAAAAATTTACTCCCGAAAAAAATGCGTTGACTGTTAGCGGTTCTTCAAGCAGAATTCCTATCGTATGGGAAGATTCAATGACCGCCTTACTCCTTCCTGTAAGCCTAAAAGGCATTCCCGAAAAATTTTATATGCAATTAGATTTGGGTTCGCCTACAACATTATTTTATACAGCGCCTTTAAAATCAATCCAACAAAAATACGGACCTAAATTTAACTTTTCCGACAGCCTTTCTCCTATAAAGCTAGGTTTTGAATTAGGAAATATGGAAGTTTCTTCAAACCGATTCAAAATGTTAGAATATGGTGATTCAATACGATGGAACGATTCGGATTCGCCGATTATAATTGGAACTTTGGGAACTGATTTACTGGAAAAAAGAATAACTGTTTTAGATTTTAAAGATAACTACTGCTCTTTTTCTGAATCTATTCCTAACGAGCACAAAAAATACAATTGGTCCGATTTTGAATTTAAAAAAAGACGGATACTGCTTCCTGCGGAAATAGAAAACGAAAAAATCAAAATAATATATGATTCAGGAACTAGCGCATTTGAATTGATTACGAGCAAAAAAAGCTGGGAAAAATATAGGAATAGCGGGCCTATTCTTAAAGGAGAAGGAAATTCCTGGGGTAATAAGCTGACAACTTATACCGCAAAAGCAAATAAGAAAATCCGGATTGGCAATACTAACATTACCTTGTCGGAAGTAACTTATATTGAAGGAACCTCTTTTTTACAGCGTATGCTAATGAAATCTTCCGGAATGGAAGGCATGGCAGGCAATAAAATTTTTATGGGCAAAATACTACTCCTGGATTGTAAAACACAGAAATTTACGATCTATTAAACCAGACTTTTATAGATTTTTTCTTTACTGTCTTTCTTTTTCTTAATTTCGTCTGTATTAGGGAACTAAAAATTCAGACACCAAATGAAAGCCATCCGAAGCCTACATCCAGATTTTCAAAATCTATTGGAACGTAAGGAGCCAGAGTTAATTCATTTATTTCAGGACCTAAGAGCATTAATCTTAGAACTCTATCCTGAAAGCAATGAATTGCTGTATCATACGCATGCGCTGACTTCGGTCTTCTCGATTTCAGAAAAATTATTAGATGCTTTCTGCATGATTCCAATCTATACAAATCATCTCAATCTAGGCTTCAACAAAGGAACCCTACTCGAAGATTCAGATAAATTACTGACAGGAACTGGAAATCTAATACGTCACATTCCGATAAAAACAATTGCTGATTACAGAAACGAAAAAGTAAAGAATTTGATCAAATCAGCAGCAGAATTTGCAATCAATGATATGGACAAGCCTTCAAAAGCAATTGGTAAGACAATTTCAAAAATCAAAAAGTAAGATCAAAAAACATGAACTTGACCCAGCAAATAGCAAAGCACTTTAGAGAAATTCATTTTGGAGGCAACTGGACCTGCTCCAACCTAAAAGAAAATCTGAAAGACATAACTTGGCAACAGGCAACAACAAAAATCCATTCGTTTAATACGATTGCAGCCCTAGTCTATCATATGAATTATTACGTCAGTGCTGTCTTAAAAGTACTGCACGGAAACTCGCTAGAAGCCAAAGACAAATACAGCTTTGACCATCCTCCTATCCTTTCGCAAGCAGATTGGGAAAATCTGCTCGACAAAACTTGGGCAGATGCAGAAAACTTTGCAGATTTGATCGAGCAATTGCCAGAAGAAAAACTTTGGGAACATTTTACGGATGAAAAATATGGCAATTATTACAGAAATATTCACGGAATTATTGAGCATACACACTATCATTTGGGCCAGGTTGTCATCTTAAAAAAACTAATTTTAGCGGAACAATAAACGAATATGAAACACCTCTTCTTTTTGACATTCGCAGTAATTATATTTACATCCTGCACTAGTACTCCTGAAAGCAATATCAAAGAAATAGCAAGCAGCTATCACAAAAAAGGAGCTTTTAACGGAATGCTTTTAGTCGCCAGAGACGGAAAGATTCTTTTCGATACCGTTCTAGGCTATAGCGACCTACAAACAAAACAACCAGTAAATGACAGTACCATTTTTTATATAGCATCGCTGGCTAAACCGTTTACTGCGCTGGCTATCATGCAATTGAAGGAACAGCATAAATTAGAGTATGAAAAACCTATTTCACTATACATTTCCGATCTGCCACCATTTGCACAAAAAATTACCATCCGCCAATTGCTTAATCATACTTCAGGAATTCCTGATTATGAAAAAGAAATGGCTCCCGTAAAAAATCTTACGAATACACAGGTCATGCAATGGCTAGGCACAAAAAACAACCTGAACTTTTCGCCAGGAGATAAATTCGAATACAGCAATACAGGCTATATTATTTTAGCGTCCATTATTGAAAAAATAAGTGGTAAATCGTATGCCGATTTTTTAAAAGAAGCCGTCTTTCATCCATTGAATCTAAAAAGAACTATCGTTTATGATACTACAAAACCAACCATTACCAACAGAGCGGTAGGTTACAATAAAAACAAAGAGCTTGATGATTATTCGATTCTGACCACTGGCGACGGAAGTATTTTTTCAACTGCAAAAGATTTGTTTGCTTGGGAAGAGGCACTTTACGGCCAAAAGCTGCTCAGTAAAAAGGAAATGGAAAATGCTTATCAGCCGGCAAAATTAAATGACGGAAGCATTTCAAATTATGGTTTCGGCTGGAACATACAAGAAAAAGAAGGGCATACAATAGTTAGCCACACTGGTGGCTTAAACGGCTATAGAGCCTGCATTTGGAGAAACCTTCATGAGAAAACTGTGATCATTGTGTTGACAAACCAAGGTGATGCTTTTCCGCTACAGCAATTTATGCAAGAGATTGAAAACGAGCTATAACCGTGCATATTTCAATTTCATAATCTTTTGAAGGAATCATATAACACAAAAAATCCGCTAGCTTGCTAAATTTGATTTTCTTTCAATAAGAACTTTTATGGAAGATAATAAAAAAAACACTGTGAAGACAGACAACGGCAAAGCTTCCGGTGAAAAATATATTCATGTTTCTGAGATTCCTACGCAAAAATTGGATGATGATAAGGATTTCCGAGACAGCCTAAAAAACAAGCGCGACAGCGCAATTGATCCTAAACCAAAAGAATCACAGCCAGAGACTGGAAAGGACAATGAAACTATGGGAATACCATAAACAAATTTGAGTTTAGTTATGAGGCGGAAGGTAATACTTTCGCCTTTTTTGTTAAAGCCACTTTTTTCTCCTGAACCAGATAAAAATAATTACCGAAACAATGACCATGGCCAATAACGCAAGCGGGTATCCTAGTTTTTCATCAAGCTCAGGCATAAACTTAAAATTCATCCCATAAATACCTGCAATAAAAGTCAAGGGCATAAAAAAGACAGAAAAAATAGTCAGGATTTTCATCACGTCGTTTGTTTTTCGGGCAGATAAAGAAAGGTAGATATTTAATAGATTATTTGCGTCATCCTGCACCTGTCCGTAAAGCGTAAGCAGCTTGATATGCAAGTCTCGGACATCCTGTAATGCCGGAAGATCCTTCTCTTCTACTTTCACCGAATTTACGACTTCATTCGTCAACAGCAGCAATTTCTTGCAGAGCCCCGTTTTTCTTTTCAGGTAATACATCCCTTCAATCATGTCTTCAGGAATATTTTTTTTGAGAAATACTTTCGATTCATAGTAATCTATCTTCTCCGAAAGCCGTATTGCGGGAACTTCGTACGAATGCAAAGTTTCCCAAATAATCTTTACTGCCATGCCACCGGTCGTTTTTAGTTTACCCGTATCCATACAAGTTTTGCGTATTTCTTCCATGATCGGCTGGGCAGACCGATGGATCGTGATGATAAAATTAGAATTATAAAAAACGGCAATCTTGCTGCTAAGCTCTCGGATTGTCTGCTCGTGTTCATGAGAATGCTGCAAAATCCTAACGATAAAAAAGTGCGTATTGTTATGCTCTTCATATTTAGGAAGATGGTCTGGATCAAGACTGTCCATCAAAGTATAAGGATTTAAATCATATATTTCGCTGACTTTTTCGAGCTCTTCTTTTGTTGGATTTGTAATATCGGTCCAGACAATATCCGTATCTGAAAATTTGCAGGTTTCTACAGCCATAGCCTTATTCTTTTAATTATCTCAAATTTAAGGTAATATTTGGGAACATATTCTGAAAGAATAGCAAAATTTTTGCATTCTTCTGCTTATGAATTTAAGATTTTCTTAACTTTGTTGTACCCTCTAACTCTGACATTACTATGCCGGCATCCAAAAACTATTCTGCTATCGAAAAAATCATAGCATCGGCACACGAGCCTATGCTTTTGCTTGATAAGGCGTTAAAAGTAGTATATTCCAATGTTGCGTTCAATAACAAATTTAGCTTGTCAGAGCCTGATAGCGACGGGAGAAGGTCTTTTCTGGAAATAAGACATGACGCTTTTGATATTCCTACCCTGTCCAAGCTTCTTTTAGAAACTCTGGAAACAAAAGGAACTATCCAAAATTACGAACTCCGGTATGCCAAAAATTCAGAGAACAGCAAATTACTGCTGAATATTGATTCCATCGAATTGCCAGAAGAAACATTCCTTCTTTTGGCCGTGAATGATATCAGCAGCGAGGCCGAACAACTGCAGTCGTTTCTCCAATCTGTGCTAAATTCTACAAACTATGGAATTGCAAGCTATGAAGCCGTATATCAAAAAGACGGCACGATTGGCGACTTCAAGATTTCGTATACGAATCCAGAAGTACCCAGAAACTTCGGACTTGAGCCAGGACAAGTAATCGGAAAGACATGCCGAGAAGTCTATCCTGGAATCTTCGAAAACGGAATCTTTGAAAGAATGGCCGCTTGTATGGAAACGGGAATTCCTGATAGTTACGAAATTTCTGTTGAGCATAACAATACTACTATATGGTTCAATGCCACGATCGAAAAAGTAGGCAATTCTGTTGCCGTAACCTCAAAAAATATAACTCAGGAAAAAACTGCTGCCCTAGAAATCGAAGCCATCAATACGCTTCTTTTAAATAAGAACAAGGAGCTCGAACAGCAACTGCTTACGGAATTTTCGGAAAGCTTTTACTCCTATGGAAGCGGTCAGGATTTTTTCAACTCCCTACTACTTGAAATAGCGGCTAAGACAAAGATGGACTATGTGCTTCTTGGCGAAGTCATTACCGAAGAATCGGGAGAAGAGTGTATCAAAAGCGTTTCTGTAATAGCTTTTGGAAAGGTTACAGATAATTTCAAATACCTCTTAAAAGGGGGTCCTTGTGAAGAAGTCATTAAAGGAAACAACACGCATTATCCTAACAATAGCCAAAAACTCTTTCCTGATAGCAGGACGCTGGCTGAGCTAAATGCCGAAGGTTATATTGCCCATCCATTAGTTAGTTCGTCGGGAAAAATAATCGGCCTAATAGCTGTGCTGCACCAAACCGAAATAAGTGACATATCGTATATCGAATCACTGTTGAAAATAGCTGCCAAGAGAAGCGAAATGGAATTTGAGCGCCTCCAGAATGAAAAGCTTTTGGAGATGAAAAACAAGGAACTGGAAAGACAGAATATCGAACTGGCTTCCTTTGCTTATATTTCTTCTCATGACTTACAAGAGCCGCTCCGTAAAATACAGCTATTTGCCAGCCGTATCCTCTTTCGTGAAAAGTCTAATTTCAGCGAGTCTTCGCTTGGCTATTTCCAAAGCATCACGAATGCGGCGAATCGTATGCAGAACTTAATCGAATCATTGCTCAACTATTCAAGCATGGATGCTTCTGAGATTCATTTAGTTCCTACCGATCTGAATGTCGTAATTGACGAGATAAAAAACAACATGATCGATATTATTGAGAAAAGGAATGCCCGCATTGAAGTAGCCAAATTGCCTACGCTTCCTGTAATTCCCATTCAGTTTCAGCAGCTTTTGACTAATTTAATTTCTAACGGCATAAAATACAGCCGAGAAGATATTGACCCCATCATAAAGATAAATGCTGAAATAGTTTCTTTAGAAGAATTTGCCGGAAAACAATTCTGGAAAATAAATATTGAAGACAACGGAATCGGATTCCAGCAAGAATACGAAGAAAAAATCTTCGAGCTATTTAAAAGGTTGCATGGCAAAACCGACTATGAAGGGACTGGAATCGGCCTTGCCATATGCAAAAAGATTGTTCAAAAGCACGACGGGTTTATTAAAGCCATAGGCACGCCTGGTGTTGGGGCACAATTTTTAGTATACCTTCCCGTAAAATAATCAGGCAACAAGATTGTTGAACTTTTCTCTATAAGCCGTCGGGGTCATTCCCACATTTTTCTTGAATAGGCTTCGGAATGATTTCAAATCGTTGTAGCCCGACTCAAACATTACTTCCATAACGCTCTGCCTTGAATGTTCTAGCATCTGCTTTGCAGCCTCTATTCTGGTCTTCTGCAGGTATTCAATCGGCGTAATGCCTGTCACCTGCTTGAATCGCCTTACCAAATTTCTCCTACTGGCTGGAACATCCGTAATAATTTCTTCAATTGTATTTGCCTCTCTAAAATTTTTCTTGATGACATCTTGCGCCTGCTTCACCAGATCATCGCCATGGTCTTCGGCTGGAGTAAAAGTCCCGAAATAGGTCTGCTGGTTTCTGTCAAGATCGATAGAAAATATCTTGGCGGTTTTCACAGCCATCTTTCTGCTGCAGAAGTTTTCGATAAGACGCATCATCAAGTGAAAACTATTCGTAGCGCCTCCGCTTGTGTACACTCTATCTTCTTCGGTAACCACGGCATCTACTTTCAGGTCAACCGCCGGAAAGGCATTCGCAAAAGCATATTCTGCATTGATGTGGGTTGTTGCAGGCTTGTTATCCAGTAAGCCTGTAGAAGCCAAAAGAAAAGCGCCCGTGCAGAAACTGGCTATCGAGGCTCCTTTTTCATACTGCTCTCGCAACCAGACAATCCAATGCCGGTTCAAGGTAACGGCTCTCGGAATAATATCCTGCTTGAATGCCGGAATGAGCAAAATATCATATACTGTATCTGAATCCGGCTGCCGCAAGTTATATTCAGAATACGTCTGTGCCACCTCTTCCATATGCAGAAGGCTGATGTCAAAATAAGGCTGAAGATTGTCTTGCAGATAAAATCTGTTGACGGTCTCAAAGACGTCTAGCATCGCTGCAACGCTCAAAAGCCTGTGTTCTTGTGTAAGCAAAATACCTAGTTTCATAGCTAATTTTTTAGGAACAACAAATATAAAATATTTTGTCTTAAATCCCCCCTCATAATGACTTTAACCCACACCTTTTATGCTTATTTTTTGAATTAATTTTATCAAACCTTATAAAAGAAGGAATTTAATTCAATTTTTAATACTAAAAAATATCAATATGAAAATCAAGCCCACAAGTAGCAGGATGTTTTCTTTGCTTGTCTTATACGACATGCAGACGCTTTTTTTCGAGAGAGCCTTAGAGAAAATTTCGGATGAAGATGCACATAAAAGACTAGACACCAAAGCCAACCACATTGCTTGGCTGGCAGGAAGCTTGGTACAGCAACGCTACGAAGTCGCAAACCTATTAGGCTATACAGAAAAGCAACAAGCAGAGAACTTATTTAAGGATGGAAAAGGCATACAAGACAATGTACAATATCCGCCTTTATCGCAATTCTTACACGACTGGAACAAAATCAGTCCAATAGTGCAGGAGCTATTGTCTAAAGTAACTGATGAAAAGCTAGATGAAAAATTTGAAATGATGCCAGGAATGGTAATGTCTCATTACGAACTAATCACTTTCGTTATCTACCGCGAAGCAAACTGCATAGGCCAGATAGCACTATGGAGAAGACTTTTAGGCTATGATGCTTTACGATATGATGATATGTAAACCTTTAAAACAATAGCATGTTACATAAAAGCAAAGCATTCAGCGGCTTCTCTGTCGATGACAGTAAAAAAGCCAAAAAATTTTATGGCGAGATCTTAGGATTGGAAGTAGAAGAAGATCCAGAAATGGAAGGAATAATAACGCTAAAAATAACGGGCGGCACTTCGATACTAATTTATCAGAAAGAAAATCACGAGCCCGCCACATTTACGATTCTTAATTTTCCAGTGCCTGATATAGAAAAAGCAGTGAATGAACTTTCTAAAAAAGGCATACAATTCGAACACTATGTTGTTGACGGCACGCCAACCGATGAAAAGGGAATCTTTAGAGGCGGCGGTCCGTTGATTGCTTGGTTCAAAGACCCGGCAGGAAATATACTTTCAGTATTAGAAGAATAAAACAATTTCAATCAATTACGAACAATTAAATTAAATCAAAATGGCAACGATTAACACGTATTTAAATTTTAATGGCAACACAGAAGATGCCTTTAATTTCTACAAGGCAGCTTTTGGCGGCGACTTCGCAGTAATAATGAGATTTGGAGATACTCCTGGATGCGAAGAAATGCCTGAGACAGATAAAAACAAAATCATGCATATCGCCCTTCCAATTGGTGGTAATATGCTTATGGGAACGGATGTCCCAGAAACGATGGAACAAGTCAAAAACGGAACCAGTATGTCCATTTCAATCAATACCGACTCTGAACAGCAGACGAGAGACTTGTTTGCAAAACTTTCTGAAGGAGGCAAAATCCAAATGCCGCTAGACGATATGTTCTGGGGTGCCTTATATGGCATGTTTACCGACAAATTTGGCATCCAATGGATGATCAATTATGAGTATGAGAAAAAGTAATAAATAAAAAAAGAGAACTATGGCAACACAAATTTTTGTAAACCTTCCCGTAAAAAACTTGAACAAATCCATTGAATTTTTCACAAAGCTAGGTTATACTTTTAACCTGCAGTTTACCGATGAAAATGCGACCTGCATGATTATCAGCGACACTATTTTCGTAATGTTGGTAACCGAGCCTTTTTTCTTGAATTTCACCAAAAAAGAAATCTGTGATACTTCTAAATATACAGAATCTATCATCTGCCTTTCCGCAGAAAGCCGCGAAGCAGTAGATGATATGGTAAAGAAAGCAATAGCAGCAGGCGGTTCTGCACCAAATGACAAACAGGATCATGGCTGGATGTACGGCCACGGTTTCCAAGACCTAGACGGACATCTTTGGGAAATAGCGTATATGGACGAAAGCGCCATGCCGCAATAAGCAAGCAACCTATTTAAGACCAATCAGACACGGCCAAAAGCCGTGTTTTTTTTTTATTGGAAAAGGCCAAACAGCCTATAAATAACAATAACCGACAAAGCAAACAAAATGTAAGTCGCAAAAAGTGGCAGGTAATATTCTTTAAAACGCACTTTGGAAACTACAGAAAACTTAAAAAGAAAATACCAGCAGCCGACGGCCGCAAGGCCTGTGATAATTCCAAAAATAAGGCCGCTAAACCAAGTAGGATCAATATCCGTATGCGTCCAAATATAATGATAGCACAAGACGATAAAAAGTCCGGACAGATAACGGAAACCTTGTTCCCAAACTTTCTTGCGCTCAGGAGTAACATTGCTTCCTATCCTTGACAAGATAAGGCCTAACACCAAAGGTTCCTTAAAAATTTGGCCGAACCGTTCCGAAACATACTGGCTGAATAATAATGTGATGTGTGTAGCCACAAAAGCGGCAACGCAGATTTTTAGAAGTTCCATTTGAAATAATTTAGTAAAGTTTGTTATGATCTTTTTACAATTTTTATATAAAACTTAAGGATAATTATATAATCGATTTTAGGTTTTGCAATCGTAACTTTGGATTAATAAGAATTGGAAAATCTATTAAATAGCCGATAATAAAAATCATCTAAAATTTCAATTCAAGAACTCTTGATTTGTATTTATTTTTTGAGGTTTATTATTTGTTTTGGAATCCCCATCATTTTCATGATGGGGATTTTTATTAAAAGGATGCTGGAAGCAAGTCGCGAGGTTGCTGGTTCTCAATATAGTCTTTAAACCTTTTGATATCATTTTCTATCATATTTTCAAAAATAGGATTCAATACCTTGGCTGCCGTCTCTCCTATTTTTCCAAGCGGAACCTGATACGAAATCATGACTTGCATTTTTGTGCCTGATCTTCCATTATCATAGAATTGGACTTTCCCTATATTGTGGATAATAGAATCCGAAAACGAACGCCAGCTAATTTCCCTATTTTCTTCATCTTTAATAATCGCGGCTTTCCATGTAAGATGCCCTATATTTCCCGGAATCTTTACTTTCCATTCCGAAGTTTCTTCATCTAAGAGTACTACGCTTTCAAGATGCTCCATAAATAAAGGCAGGTTTTCCAAATCGCGCCAAAACGGATACACCTGAGAAACGGGCCTATCAATAGTCATCTGAATCTTGATGTTGATAATCGGAGTCTTTTCAACTTTTGCTTTAGTTTTTAAGGTATCATAGCCAGGACAGTATCCCGTGGCACCTCTAAAAATCATAAATCCTG
The DNA here is from genome assembly GCF_025947265.1 of Flavobacterium sp. N2550. Lineage (NCBI taxonomy): Bacteria > Pseudomonadati > Bacteroidota > Flavobacteriia > Flavobacteriales > Flavobacteriaceae > Flavobacterium > Flavobacterium sp. N2550. The sequence goes on from NZ_CP110007.1 coordinate 3,203,960, forward strand.
CCAATAGAGCTCCAGGCATGCTTTTGGGTTTTTTCGCAATGGCATCGTAAAGTAAGACAGAACCTGACAAAACAGAAACAACTCTTTCGGTTGTTCCCATATTCGTTTCCAAATTAGATAAGTGAGAAAGTATTTCTTGTGGTTTCATTTTCAATAATTTATACTTCTTTACACATAAATTTAGAGCTAATAATTCAATTTATGTTTATTTCCAATCAGCATTTAACCAAGTTTTAACGTAGCATTTTCTTTAATCGCCCTACACTTCTGATTTTTAAAATTTTAGCGGTTAATTTCTTAAATAATTAACATTTATTAACATAAATTGAAAATTATATAAATTTTATTAGCAATAGTATAAATAATTAACAATACAAAATCATCAAATTTGTAAAAACTGTTACAATTAACCAATCTTAAAAACACATGTTATGAAAAAAGGAAAATTTTTAGCTCTAGCAATTTTAGCTATCAGCTTCGGAGCTTGTTCAGATGACGACACTTCAAACAATGATTCAGGAGCTATCGAAGGAGTCTATAACTTGACAGAGTTCAACACGGGGGCTGCAACCGACTTTGACGAAAATGGAACAGAATCCACAAATCAAATGGACGAAAGCAATTGCTATGATGGCAGAAAAATCGATTTTAACTCCGATAATACGTTTACGTATGAAATCGATTATATCTTGATTGACACGAATACTGGTGTAGCAATTTGTGCAGAAAATGATGTTACAGGAACATGGACAGTCGCAAACAATGTCATTACTATTACGTATGAACAAGAAGACGGTAGCGACGTAACCCTGAATTTTACGAGATCCAACAATGGCCGTACGTTGACACAAACGACAGTCTTGACAACCTATCCTGACAGGAATGCCGAGGGCGTGCCTTATAATAGAGCGGGTAGTGTTGAGCTGGTATTTTCCAAACAATAATATTCCAAAAAAAATTAGAACTGCTTCCATTACGGAAGCAGTTCTTTTTTAAATTTAAGCCAAATTATAGGCCGTATTAAAAAACATTTATACATTTGCCACAATAATCATTCACATGAACTGCATTTTAAACAATACTTGGTGGTGGAATAACTTACGTCGAACTTCGTGAGCGAATCCTGCTATCTGTATTTTTTAAATCCAAATATTTAAGGCTTGTCATCACGACAAGCCTTTTTTTATTCCCAAAACTGAACGTATGAAAATGTATAAATTACACTCAAAACACAAGCAAATCCTGGCTGACACCATAACGCCAGTAAGCGTTTATCTGAAAATAAGAGATAAATTTCCGAACAGCCTTTTATTAGAAAGCAGCGATTACCATGGCGGTGACAATAGCTTTTCATATATCTGCTGCAATCCTATTGCGGCTATAAAAATAGCAGGCAATAAGATTCTTAAGACGTATCCCGACGGAAGCTCTCACGAAATAGAAATCGAGAACACAACCGAAGTTGCTCAGGCAATCCAAGAATTTGCTTCACAGTTTGAAGAAGAAAAAAACAACTTCAAGTTCATCAATAGCGGCTTGTTTGGTTATATCGGATACGATGCCTTGCGTTATTTCGAAAAGATTACGATCAGTCCAAAGCCAGACAGTCAGGAAATCCCAGATATCTATTATGCTGTCTACCAAAACATCATCGCCATCAATCATTACAAAAATGAAGCTTATATCTTTTGCCACAGTCTGGACGGCAAAGACAATATTGCCGAAATCGAACAGCTGTTGTTGGCCAAGAATTTTGCTTCCTATTCTTTTTCCAAGCAAGGAAAATTCTCTTCAAACCTGACCGACAATGCGTTTAAGGAAAACGTAGCGTTGGCAAAAAAACATTGCCATCGCGGCGATGTATTTCAGCTAGTACTGTCACGATGCTTTACGCAAAATTTCAAAGGCGACGAATTTAATGTCTATAGAGCTTTGAGAAACATCAATCCTTCACCCTATCTCTTCTTTTTTGACTATGGCAATTTCAAAATCTTCGGCTCGTCCCCAGAAGCACAATTAATCGTCAAAAACCGCAAGGCCGAAATCCATCCCATTGCGGGAACTTTCAAAAGAACCGGAAATGATGAACAAGATGCCGTCCTAGCCAAAAAACTTTCAGAAGACAAAAAAGAAAACAGCGAACATGTCATGCTTGTCGATCTTGCCCGAAATGACTTGAGCCGAAATTGCCACAGCGTTCAAGTAGAAAAGTACAAGGAAGTACAATTCTTCTCCCACGTCATCCATCTCGTTTCAAAAGTAACTGGAATAGTAAAAGAAAAATCAAGCACCATGAGTTTGGTAGCCAGCACTTTTCCAGCCGGTACCTTAAGCGGCGCTCCAAAGCACAAAGCCCTCCAGCTTATTGAGAAAATTGAAAAAACGAACCGCGGATTTTACGGCGGAGCCATTGGATTTATGGATTTTAAAGGCAATTTTAACCATGCCATCATGATACGCACTTTCTTGAGCAAAGACCATCAGCTCCATTATCAAGCAGGAGCCGGAATCGTGGAAAGTTCCGACGAAGAAAGCGAAATGCAGGAAGTATATAACAAATTGGGAGCGCTGACCAAAGCATTGGATCTGGCCGAAAACATCTAAAAATCAAGGAAATGAAAATAGTTATCATCGACAATTACGACAGTTTTACCTATAACCTTGTCCATTATCTAGAAGAATTATCAGGAGAAGTAACCGTGCTCCGAAATGACGAATTCGAAATCGAAGAACTGCAAACTTTTGATAAAATCTTACTGTCTCCAGGCCCTGGAATTCCAGACGAAGCGGGTCTCCTAAAACAAGTTATCAGCCACTATTCCAAGACCAAAAGTATATTGGGAATCTGTCTCGGTCAGCAAGCCATTGGAGAAGTTTATGGCGGAAGCTTAATTAACTTAGATAAAGTTTTTCATGGCATTTCATCTAAAGTAAAAAATTCAGTAAAAGACGAAACGCTTTTTAATTCAATTCCAGAAGAATTTGAAGTCGGTCGCTACCATTCTTGGGTCGTTTCAGCAGAAAATTTTCCCGATGAATTAGAAATAACGTCTACTGATGAAAACGGACAAATCATGTCATTAAGGCATCGGAAATTCGATATAAAAGGCGTACAGTTTCATCCCGAAAGCGTCCTCACGCCTCATGGAAAAACAATCCTAAAAAATTGGCTCGACAGTTAAAAGCAACAATTAGTCCATGTCAATTTAAAAATAGAAACAATGAAAATCATACTCAACAGGCTCATAAGCCACGAAACCCTATCCAAAGAAGAAGCCAAATCTGTGCTGGTAGCCATTTCTTCGGGACACTATAATCCGAGCCAGATTTCGGCTTTCCTAACCGTATTTATGATGCGGAGCATTACCATAGACGAATTATCCGGTTTTAGAGAAGCGCTATTAGAACTCTGCATCCCGATTGATTTTTCCGATTATAATACGGTTGATTTATGCGGCACAGGCGGCGACGGAAAAGACACCTTCAACATCTCTACCCTAGCTTCTTTTGTAACGGCAGGTGCCGGAATTAAAGTCGCGAAACATGGAAATTATGGCGTTTCCTCGATTTCAGGTTCCAGTAACGTGATGGAAAATCTCGGCATAAAATTCAGCAATGATGCTGTTTTTTTAAGACGATGCCTCGAAGAAGCAAATATTTCCATCCTTCATGCCCCGCTCTTCCATCCCGCCATGAAAAATGTAGGCCCGATCCGCAGGGAGCTGGGTATCAAGACTTTTTTCAACATGCTAGGTCCTATGGTAAATCCGTCATTTCCGAGAAATCAGACCGTCGGCGTTTTTAGCTTAGAGTTGGCTCGGATGTATGCCTATTTATACCAAAATACCGACGTAAACTATACCATCTTGCATTCCCTTGAAGGCTACGACGAAATTTCGTTGACGGGCGATGCAAAAATCATCGGCAAGACTTCCGAAACCATTATCGGTCCCAAAAATTTCAGCCTGCACGCACTGAATCCTGACACTATAAAAGGAGGTGCTACTGTCGAAGCAGCAGCACAGCTGTTCCATGATATTATTTCCGGAAACGGAACAGAAGCCCAAAACCAAGTCGTCTGCGCCAATGCTGCTGTAGCAATCAGCACTGTAGAAAACAATTCGCTGGCGGAGGCCTATCACAAAGCCGAAGAGAGCCTCAAAAGCGGAAAAGCCTTAGAAAAATTAAAAAAACTGCAACACTTAAGCCGATAGCCATGACTATTTTAGACCAAATAATTGCCGACAAAAAGCGCGAAGTCGCCTTAAAGAAAAGCATCATTTCTATCCAACAATTAGAAAGTTCCGATCTATTTGGAAAGCATACGATCTCGCTGTCTGAACACATCAAGAAGTCCGCAGGAATCATTGCGGAGCATAAGCGTCGTTCTCCTTCAAAAGCTATAATAAATAATAGTTTTTCAGTAGAAGAAATCGTAAAAGAATATGAAAAAGGCGGTGCTTCTGGAATTTCGGTATTAACGGATGCCAAATATTTTGGCGGTTCGCTCGAAGACCTCCAATTGGCAAGAGCCGCTGTTTCGCTGCCTCTTTTGAGAAAAGAATTTATTGTCGATACCTATCAGATTGTAGAAGCCAAGTCGCACGGAGCCGATGCTATATTACTGATAGCAGCTGTATTGACCCGAGAAGAAATCAGGCAACTTTCGCAATTTGCCCAATCGCTCTCCCTAGAAGTCTTACTGGAAATTCACAACCATGAAGAACTGGAAAAAGCAATGATGGCCAGCCTTGACCTGATTGGCGTAAACAACAGAAACCTTAATAATTTCGAGACCAGCCTGACCAACAGCTTTGAATTAGCCGCTTCGATCCCGAATGATTTTGTCAAGATATCAGAAAGCGGTATCAATACTCCAGAAGACATCCAAAAGCTCAAGAAATATGGCTTTGAAGGATTCTTGGTCGGCGAAAGCTTTATGAAGAGCGACAATCCTGGTCTGGCACTTGAAAAGTTTATTAAAGAAATCAATTCCAACCTATGACAAAGCAAATACAGCTAAAAATCTGCGGCATGAAGTTTCCTGAAAACATTCAGGAAACGAGCCAGCTGGCACCTGATTTTATGGGTTTTATTTTCTATAAAAACTCGCCCCGCTATTTTGAATCCGAAATACCCAAAATCAATTCTGCCATAAAAAAGACAGGCGTCTTTGTCAATGCTTCATTTACTGAAATTAAAGAAAAAGCGCAAAAACACGGCCTCGATTTCATTCAGTTGCACGGCAATGAAACGCCTGAATTTTGCACCACAATAGAGCGCATCTCAGATGCTAAAGTAATCAAGGCATTTGCACTCGGCAATGATTTTGATTTTAGCATTTTAGAAAAGTACAAAGATTCCTGTTCCTATTTTTTATTTGACACCAAAGGACAGCATTTTGGAGGAAACGGAACCACTTTCGATTGGAACATCTTAGAAAATTACGCTTTAGAAAAAGACTATTTTTTGAGCGGCGGTATCGGCATAGAAGATACAGAAAAGCTATTCGAATTCTTCCAAAAAGACTATTTCAAAAAGTGTTTCGTGATAGATGTCAACAGCCGATTCGAAACCAGTCCCGGACTAAAAGATGTCGCCAAGCTAAAACAATTTATACAACAACTAAAAGAAAATCATGAACACAAATTATAACGCAGACGAAAAAGGATATTACGGCAGTTTCGGAGGCGCATTTATTCCCGAAATGCTCTACCCAAATGTAGAAGAGTTGCGCCGAAACTACCTCAAGATTTCCCAAGAACCCGAATTCAAAAAAGAATTTCACTCACTGCTCAAGCAATATGTGGGCCGTCCGACGCCTTTGTATTTGGCCAAAAGACTGTCCGAAAAATACAACGCAAAAATCTATCTCAAGAGAGAAGACCTCTGCCACACCGGAGCCCATAAAATCAACAATACCATCGGGCAGATATTGCTAGCAAAACGATTAGGAAAGCAACGCATTATTGCAGAAACCGGTGCCGGACAGCATGGAGTTGCGACAGCAACGGTCTGCGCCTTGATGGGACTGCAATGCATCGTTTATATGGGCGAAGTCGATATTGAACGCCAAGCTCCGAATATTGCCCGAATGAAAATGCTAGGAGCCGAAGTCCGTCCCGTAAGCTCTGGATCGAGAACCCTAAAAGATGCCACCAATGAAGCCATCAGGGACTGGATCAGCAATCCCGAAGCCACATTTTATATTATCGGTTCCGTGGTCGGTCCGCATCCTTATCCTGATATGGTGGCCCGTTTCCAGAGCATAATTTCCGAAGAAATGCAGTTGCAGCTGATGGAGCAAGAAAACCGTCAAAACCCCGACTATGTCGTAGCGTGCGTGGGTGGAGGAAGCAACGCCGCTGGTGCGTTTTATCACTTCTTAGAAAATGGAGACGTAAAGCTTATCGCCGCAGAAGCTGCCGGAAAAGGAATCGATTCAGGAGAAAGCGCCGCGACTTCGGCACTCGGAAAAATCGGCATCATTCACGGAAGCAAGACGCTTTTGATGCAGACAAAGGACGGACAAATCACAGAACCCTACTCTATTTCGGCAGGTTTGGATTACCCCGGAATCGGTCCGATGCATGCCCATCTGTTTGAAAGCAAGCGCGCCGAATTTCTTTCGATAACCGACGATCAAGCCATGCAAGCCGGTATAGAATTAGCACAATTAGAAGGCATAATTCCTGCGATTGAAAGCGCCCATGCCTTAGCCGTTTTGGAATGCAAAAAATTCCGTCCCGAAGATATCGTAATTATCAACCTTTCTGGCCGTGGCGACAAAGACCTCAATACCTATATCAACTATTTTAAGCTTTAGAACATGAAACGCATCCAAGATAAACTAAGAGAAGACAAAAAGCTGGTTTCTATCTATTTTACGGCTGGCTTCCCCAATTTAGATGACACAAAGGTCATTATCGAAAATTTAGAGAAATCAGGCGTTGACATGATTGAGATCGGCCTTCCGTTCAGCGATCCTTTAGCCGACGGACCGACGATACAAGCCAGCTCTACCAAAGCATTAAAAAACGGAATGACAACACAGCTGCTTTTCGAGCAATTACAAAACATTCGTGAAACCGTCAAGATTCCGGTGTTGATCATGGGCTATTTTAATCCGATACTGCAATTTGGCGTAGAAAACTTTTGCAAGAAATGCCAAGAAACAGGAATCGACGGATTGATTATCCCCGATCTTCCCTTAGAAGTCTACCTGTCCGACTACAAATCTATTTTTGAAAAATACCATCTCGCGCCTATTTTTCTTATCACGCCGCAGACTTCTGAAGATAGGATAAGACAAATTGATGAAGCTTCAGATGCCTTTATTTATATGGTCAGCAGTTCGAGCGTTACCGGAAGCAGGGCAGCATTTGACGAAAAGCAGCTGGCTTATTTTGAAAGGATTGCTTCTATGAAACTTAAGAATCCGCAGATTATAGGTTTTGGAATCAGCAACAGTACCACTTTTAAACAAGCTACACAATTCCAAAAAGGCGCTATACTAGGCAGTCATTTTGTAAACCATCTTGAAAAATACGGTTCTCACGGTGCAGAATCATTTACAAGTACCATTGTTTGACACCGTCCTAATAAATCATTTAAGAGCAACACCTTGCTATCTAACCAAACATATAAAAATTAAAATCAATTGTATAAGTAAAAATGCTTGTTCAAGTTGGAACTTTGAGAATAGATCAACTAAAAAATAAGCAATTATGAAAAATTCAAATTCTTCTGCCGCAAAAAATAGCAGCAAAACCACAGCAAAATCCAGCAATTCTAAAAACAGTCCAAGTGCCTCAAAATCGACAGCAAAAAGCCCGAGTTCCAGTGCAAAAACGGTGAAACCAAAAGCAAATGCTGCCGATGGATTAAGAGAATTGTTTATGGAACAACTTAAGGACATCTATTGGGCTGAAAAAGCACTCACAAAAGCACTTCCGAAAATGGCAAAAAACGCGACTTCCGAAAACCTAAAGGCTGCCATCGAAGACCATTTAGAAGTCACCAAAGAACAAGTTACCCGACTCGAGGAGGTTTTTGATACGCTCGGCAAAAAAGCCACAGCCAAAAAATGCGATGCCATGGAAGGCCTTATCAAAGAAGGCGAAGGCATTCTAGAAGAAACAGAACCTGGCGCTGTTCGCGATGCCGGAATCATAGCTGCTTCCCAAAAAATTGAACACTATGAAATTGCCAGCTACGGAACACTCTGTGCTTTTGCAAAAACGTTAGGCGAAGATGAAGCCGCACGACTTCTGGAAATCACACTTAACGAAGAAAAAGAAGCTGATGTTACCTTGACCGAAGCCGCCTACAACACGATTAACTTCGATGCGGCCGATGATATAGACGAAACTGAAGAATAACTAAAAAAATGATGCTATGAGAACACAATATAACGACCTGAACGAAGAGCTGCTCTGGGGACAGAACAGCCCAAGCCATCCTCTTAATGGAGAACAAATAAGAGGAAACGGCAAGCGAGAAATTGACAATCCTGATCTAAACAGAGATCGTAATAATACATTTGATCAAGACCGAAATTTCGATAATGACGATAAGGAAGAAGAAGACAATGATGATTTTCTAGACGATGGTTTTGATGACGATGACGATTCGCTGACGGATGATGAAGATGCTGACGATGATCCGCAGCAGACAAAACGCGACCAGAAGCGCACAGGATCGGATACTAATCCGGAATAATCTTAAATACAATTCAAAAACGGAGACCTTTAGCCTCCGTTTTTTATTACCCTGACACGTGAAAGGGATGTTAAAGCCCTATCATTTTTGGCCAAAAAACAATAAATTTAAGTAGTTGTAAATCAAATCATATGAAAGCAATTTGGAAAGGAGGCATCAGTTTTGGCCTGATCAATATACCCGTTCGCCTATACAGTGGCGCTGTCACGCATCGGATTGACCTGGATATGGTTCGTAAAAAAGACCATTGCGCCATCGAATTTGTCCGCGTCTGCAAAAAAGACGGAAAAGAAGTGCCTTGGGACGAAATTGCCAAAGGCTATAAAAAAGAAAATGGCGACTATGTGGTGCTCGACAAATCAGACTTTGCCAGAGCCATGCCCGAAAAGACACAAACCATAGATGTTTTTGAATTTGTGCTCGAAAAAGAAATTCCTGCCCAATACCTTGAAAAGCCCTATATCGTAGAACCTGCCAAAGAAGCCAAAAAGACCTATACCCTGCTTCGAGAGGCTCTAAAGAAATCGGGAAAGGCCGGCCTTGTAAAATTTGTGCTGCGAAACACCGAGCATCTCGGAATCCTTAAGGTCGAAGACAACGCCATCCTGCTCATACAAATTCGTTTTGATCAAGACCTACGCAGCCCATCCGAAGTAAAAATTCCAGACGACGTAAAAGTTGCCAAAAAAGAACTCGATATGGCGTTGAACATTATCGAACAGCTTACCGACAAATTCGAGCCCGAAAAATACAAAGACACCTACAAGGACGAATTGCTGAAAATCATCAGGAAAAAATCAAAAGAAAAAGGCAAGTCCGCAAAAAAAGAAGAACCGGCAGAAAAACCTAAAGCAAAAAAAGAGGCTACAGACGATCTACTGGCACAACTCAAAGCAAGTCTTGAAGCAATAAAAAACTAAGACCATGGCGCTCGAAAAATACAATCAGAAACGAGATTTCTCTAAAACCAAGGAACCCAAAGGAATCAAAAAAGCCTCCAAAGGCGAGCTTACTTTTGTCATTCAAAAGCACGCGGCTTCGCGATTGCACTATGACTTTCGACTAGAAATAGATGGCGTTTTGGTGAGCTGGGCCGTTCCAAAAGGACCTTCCGCCAATCCGTCAGACAAGCGCTTGGCCGTACAGACCGAAGACCACCCGATGGATTATTTTGATTTTGAAGGAACTATTCCCAAAGGAGAATATGGCGGCGGGACCGTGATGGTCTGGGACTACGGAACCTACCGCCCTGAAAACACAGAAACAGCCGTTGCCCAAGACAACAAGACGATGAAAAAACAGCTTGCAGAAGGCTCCATCAAAATCATCTTGAAAGGAAAAAAATTGTCTGGCGCTTGGCATTTGGTCGAAATGAAAGGCAAAGACAACCTGTGGCTGCTGATGAAGTCGAAAGACGAATTTGCGGGCGCTAAAATAAAATTCGATGAAAACTCTGCCGTTTCCGGATTAGATTTTAAAGGAATAGAAAAGAACGGAGCCATGTACAGTTCCGACAAAGGCAAAAAGCTTTCTAAAGCCGAAACCAAAAAAGAAAAAGAGAAAGAAGACAAAGAAGCCGAAAAAGAAAAGCCCAGGCAATCCCTAATCCGTAATGAACAAGCTTTTTCTGCCGAAGACCTACAAGAAGCCACTACGCTAAAAACCTTCCCAGACGACTGGCGTCCGCAGCTGGCGACGCTGGCCGATGAAGCTTTTGACAATGATGACTGGCTTTTCGAAAACAAATTTGACGGCTACCGTGCTTTTGCGCAAATCCAAAAGAATAAAGTAAAGCTTATTTCCCGAAATGGAATTTCTTTCAATACCAAATACGCGGATCTTGTCACGGTCTTAGAAAAAATAAATGATGACGTCATTTTAGACGGCGAAGTTGTCGTAGAAGACAATAAAGGAAAAAGCCATTTCCAGTGGCTGCAGCATTTTGACGAGCACCGAGAAAAAGGCACCCTAAAATTTTACGTCTTTGACATTCTATATTTTAACGGCTATGACCTGAGACAGCTTGAATTGCTACAGCGCAAAAAAATCCTGACAGCCATCCTTCCAAAATTAGACAACGTTATTTTTTCATCGCACACCATCGGGCAAGGAAAAGAAACCTTTGCCGCCATCGAAAAATTAGGAGGCGAAGGAGTCATTGCCAAAAAAATCACCTCAAGATACCACCAAGACCAGCGCACCAAAGACTGGCTCAAGATAAAAACCACCCAACAGCAAGAAATGGTCATCGGCGGGTTTACCGACCCGCAAGGAAGTCGAAACGGACTAGGCGCCCTGCTTTGCGGTTATTTCGACAAAGACGATTTTATATATTCCGGAAAAGTAGGAACCGGATTCGACGACAAGACCCTGAAAGAACTCCGCACCAAACTAGAGAAGCTCGAACGCAAGACAAGCCCCTTTAAGATACCGCCCAGATTGCAAGGCACCCATTGGGTCAGGCCCGAACTGGTTGCCCAATTAAAATTTACCGAATGGACCGACGCGGGCAGCATGCGCCATCCCGTATTCCTAGGCTTGCGGAAAGATAAAAAAGCAAGCGAGGTCGTAAAAGAAAGCAAGATAGCCGCAGAAAGTGCTGTCGAATCGAAAGACAAAACTACAAACAAAAAGGCAATGGAAAAGACAGACAGCAAGGCCGAATTTTCGAATCTCGACAAGATTTTCTGGCCCAAAGAAAAATATACCAAAGGCGATGTGATAGCCTATTATGATGCCGTTGCTGATTACATTCTTCCTTACCTGAAAGACCGTCCAGAATCGTTAAAACGCACGCCTAACGGAATCACAAAAGACGGCTTTTTCCAAAAAAACGTAGAAGGACAAGTTCCGGATTGGATCAAGACCAAAAAACTAAAATCAAAATCAACAGGCGAAACCATTACCTACCTGCTCTGCCAAGACAAAGACACGCTGCTCTTTTTAGCCAACTGGGGCTGTATCGAAATTAACCCTTGGAGCAGCCGCATCGGCACGCTGAACAATCCCGACTATATCATTTTTGACCTCGATCCGAACGAGGCAGGAATGGACAAGATTATCAAGACCGCTTTGACCTTAAAAGAAATTCTAGACTCCCTAAAAGTGCCCGCCTATATAAAAACATCAGGCGGAAAAGGACTGCACGTCTTTATTCCAGTACTGCCAAAATATACCTACAACCAGACACGCACCTTCTCGCATCTCGTCAGCCAGATGGTACTCAAAAAGCTACCCGATGTAGTCAGCCTCGAAAGAAGTCCGTCAAAAAGAAAAGGAAAAGTCTATCTAGATTTCCTGCAAAACGGAAAAGGAAAAACCATGGCAAGCATCTACTCGCTTCGCCCGAGAGACGGAGCCACTGTCAGCACCCCGCTAGAATGGGACGAAGTGAATGCCAAGCTAGACCTTGGCGCGTTTACCATCAAGACCGTCCCAAAGCGACTTGAAAAAAAAGGCGACTTGTGGAAAGACTTTTTTAAAGACAGCATCGATCTAAAATCCCTGCTAGATCAAATCTAGAAAGTAGAAAAAGCCTATTCCAAAGTAGAAACGAAAGGTGTATAGCCGGAATTCGCTTATCCTTAAAGAGAATGAGCTTATTTTCAAGTTGAAATCGCTTATGTTCCTCTTGAAAAGCAATATTTTAACGTTGAACATGCTTATTTTTACAGAGAAACTACTTATGTTCAAGTGGAAACGAGATATTTTAAAATTAAAAACAATCATTACAAAATTGAAATTATTTATGGTAAACTTGAAAAGGCATATTTCAAACTTAAATACGCTTGTAATAAAGTAAAACAAGTCTATTTCAAACTATAAATCGTTTAGATTACATTAAACAAAATTTGTTAGTTTTTTTCTGTCACTTTTAGCAAGTATTTAGCAAAAAACCATTTTTAAATTCCTATATTTAGTCTTATATAAAACCTGCACCATTGAATAAGTACGTAAAGAAAGGGCTTAAAATTACAGCTTGGACCCTAGGTTCCATACTAGGTTTGCTTTTATTGATTATAATTTTGATCCAGATTCCTTATTTCCAAAATCTTATCAAAGACAAGGCCGTGACGTATCTCGAAGGAAAAATCAAGACGCCTGTTTCTATCGGACACATCGAGATCGGCTTTCCCAAAACAGTAATTATAGAAGACGTTTATTTCGAAAGCCAGCAAGGTGACACGCTTCTGGCAGGAGAAAAATTAAAAGTAGACATCAGCCTTTTCAAATTGCTGAGCAACGAAGTCGAAGTCAATTCCGTTGACCTAGAGGGAATTACCACAACTATAAAAAGAGACAAAGACTCAATCTTTAATTTCGATTACATCATCAAGGCCTTTGCTTCCGAAGAACCCAAAGCAGAAGATTCAGAGCCGATGAAATTCTCCATACGAAAAATAAATCTCGACCGGATCAAAGTCCGTTTCGACGACAAGATTTCCAAAAACGACCTTACCGCCTATCTCAAGCATTTTGATACCAAGATTACCAAATTTGATTTGGACAAGATGGATTTCGAAGTTCCAAAAATCAATCTCGACGGATTCACGGTAATGCTGAAACAAGGCGAAATTGTTCAAGAAGTCGCCCAAAATACCGTTGAAGTAGCCGATGAAGCCGTCCGCAGTCCTGAACTTAATTTAAAATTAGGAGCAATCAACCTCGCCAACATCAACATCGGCTTCGACAACGCCGGTACAAAGCTGAATACAGGCCTAAACCTAAAAAAGCTAGTAGTAGAATTCAATTCAATCGACCTCAAGAAGCAATTTATCGACTTGAAAAACTTTGAAATCGACGGTATCAAGGGCGGACTCACGTTTGGAAAGCTTGACAAAAAGATAACCGTTCAAGCGCCCGATTCGCTCAAGGCTTCGGGACCAAAGTGGAAAGTAAAATTAGACCATACGTCCTTAAAAAACATTGCGTTCCGCTTTGATGATGAAAACGCGACAAGAGCCAAAAAAGGAATTGATTACAAACATCTGAACTTAGAAAACGTACAACTCCAAGGCGAGAAATTCTACTACAGTTCCGATACCATTTCGGGAAACATCCAAGCCTTCACGATGAACGACCAAAGCGGCGTAGCCATCGAGTCGTTCCGTACCGATTTTTTCTACGGTTCAAAAAGAGTCTCCCTCAAAAAGCTCTATCTAAAAACACCGCAGACTTTAGTCAAAGACGAAATCAATATTACCTATGACAATCTTGCTACAATTGCTGATAACCTTGGCGATCTCGGCATCAAGGCCTCATTAGAAGACAGCAGAATCGGGTTCAAGGACATCCTGCTTTTTGTGCCGAATCTAGAAAACACCAATCCATTCAAGAGCAATCCAGAAGCCATACTCTACATCAACAGCGAAGTATCCGGAAAAGTCAGCGACCTTGTCATTCCCAACCTCGAAATCAGTGGCATAGGCACGACAGTCATTGCGGCCAGCGGCAGGATTACCGGACTGCCTGATGCCAAAAAAGCATATTTTGACTTAAAAATCAGAGAATTCAAGACTTCTTCAAAAGACATCAATACCTTTGTTCCCGAAGGAACCCTTCCGGCAACGATCCAGCTTCCAGCACAGCTGTCATTGAACGGCTTTTTCAAAGGAGCGGTCAATAATTTCAATACCGACCTGAACCTTGCCAGCAGTTTCGGAAAGGCAAAAGTAAAAGCCTCTTTTGATCAGAGACGAAAAAATCACGAAAAATACCAAGCCGATGCCACGATCGACAATTTCGATATCGGTAAGCTACTTAAGAATGATTCTCTAGGAAAAGTAAGCCTGAAGGCAAAAGTAAAAGGAACGGGCTTGGATCCAAAAACAGCGAATGCCACAATTGACGGTACTTTAATCAAGGCCGAATTCAACCGCTATGCCTATCGCGATCTAAAATTAAAAGGCGCCATCCAAAACGGCAACTTTAATGCCACAGCCGGAATGAATGATGCCAACCTCACCTTTGCCTTAAAAGCCGAAGGAAATTTCAAAGACAAATACCCGTCTGTAAAACTAAAACTGAATACCGACATTGCCGATTTAGAAAAGCTGAACCTCCATGCCGGACCTATGAAGATTCGAGGCGATGTCTATGCCGATATCCCGAGCTCAAATCCAGAATTCTTAAACGGTACCATCAGCATCCACAATATCTTGATTGCCGACGCTAAAGAAACCTATGCCTTAGATTCGATAAAAGTAGAAGCCATTTCAACGGCTGCGAGCGACACCATCAGGCTGAAATCACAGTTCGTAGATGCACAACTTGCAGGAAAATTTCAGATCGACCAAGCGCCGACAGCATTGGCCAACTCTATTGCAAAATACTACGATACCAATCCTAAAGCTCCTAAAAAAGCAACCAAGCCGCAACAGTTTGACCTAAAGATTGGCGTTAAAGACGATCCTATTTTAGTAAAATTAATACCGCAGCTCACCAGCGTGTCGCCTATTGAAATTACCGGAAGATACAATAGCGAAGGCGACAGCATTACCGTAAACGGAAAAATTCCGAAAATAATCTACGGAACCAATACCATCACCAACGGCCAGCTCGATATCGAGACCGATGAAAACGCGCTGATTTACAGCTTGGTTATTGACGATATCAAAAATTCGCAAATCAACCTGCCATACACCAGCATTTCTGGAGAAATACGAGACAACAAGATCAACTATACCTTGCTAGTAAGAAATAAAAAAGACGAAGACCACTATCTTGTGGCCGGAAGCCTAAAATCTACCGACGGAACCATGCAGGTTTCTCTAGAACCCGACGGACTGATCTTAAACTACGAGCCTTGGGACATTGACAGAGAAAATATCATCCAGTTTGGAGACAAAGGCATCTACGCTTCTAATTTTGAATTAAGCAACGAAGGAAGCTCCATAAAAATCCAGTCGCAATCCGAAGCGCCGAACGCGCCGCTAGATGTCGATTTTAAAGACTTTAAGATCGAGACCATCACGAGTGCCATACAAAAAGACACTTTGCTGGCCGGAGGAAGAATCAACGGGAATGTGCTGGTGAAAAACCTTTCTAAAACAGCAACGTTTACAGCCGATATGACTATTGAAGATTTCAGCTTTAAAAAAGATACCATCGGCAATATCAGCGTGAAAGTCAACAACGAGACAGCCAATGTATTAGATGCCCAAGTTGCCATTACGGGCGGCGACGGCAACCAAGTAAATCTGGACGGAACCTACAGAACGGACAACAGTACTTTTGACATGACGCTGGATATCGAAAAGCTCAACATGAAA
This sequence comes from Flavobacterium sp. N2550, assembly GCF_025947265.1. NCBI lineage: Bacteria > Pseudomonadati > Bacteroidota > Flavobacteriia > Flavobacteriales > Flavobacteriaceae > Flavobacterium > Flavobacterium sp. N2550. The sequence goes on from NZ_CP110007.1 coordinate 3,219,952, forward strand.
AGCATCCAAGGCTTTACGATGGGCAACTTGGCCGAAAGCACAGGATTCCTGTCTGGCGATTTCAAGATTACCGGAAGTACCAAACAGCCGAGCGTGATTGGAGAACTGCAGTTCAACGAAGTCGGATTCAAGGTAAAACAGCTTGCTTCTAAATTTAAGTCGATAAACGATAAAATTACGTTCACCAGTTCAGGAATCAACTTTGATGATTTTTCAATATCTGATTCAGAAGACAACCTGCTTGTAGTGGATGGACGCGTGCTAACGACCAATTATACCGACTATGGGTTTGATCTTACAGTCAATGCCGACAACTTCAAGGCACTAAACTCTAAAGAAAAAGACAACGACCTTTACTATGGCGATTTGTTCATTGATACTAAACTGAGCGTAAAAGGCGACCTGAACAAGCCTGTCGTTGACGGAACGATCAAGATCAACAAAGACACAGACCTGACCATCGTCCTTCCGCAATCCGACCCTTCTATTGCGGATCGTGAAGGCATCGTAGAATTTATCGACCAAGATGCCGTGCAGATCGACAAGCGATTTACCGCACAGACAGACGCCATAACCCAGACACAATTTAAGGGAATGGACGTTTCGGTAAACATAGAAATCGTAAAAGAAGCCGAACTGACAATGATTATCGACAAAGGAAACGGCGACTACCTGAACCTAAAAGGAGAAGCGCAACTGACCGGAGGAATCGATGAATCAGGAAAAACGACGCTTACAGGAAGGTATGAATTTAGCGAAGGAGCTTATGAAATGACGTTCAACCTCCTTAAGAGAAAATTTGACATCAAGGCGGGCAGTTATATCCTTTGGACCGGAGAGCCTACTTCTGCCGATATCAACATTACTGCCGTATATGAAATAGAAACTGCGCCTATTGATTTATTAGATGCCCAGTTGAGCAACGCCTCGCCTGCTGTCCGAAACACCTATAAACAACGTATTCCGTTCCAGACATTATTAAAAATGAACGGCGAGCTGTTGAAGCCCGAGATTAGTTTTGACATCGTATTGCCGGATGGCAATTACAACGTTGCGACAGAAATCATTTCCTCTTCCAAAACAAAACTGGCACAGCTGCGCCAAGAGCCTGGAGAATTAAACAAGCAGGTATTTGCCTTGCTGTTATTGGGTCGTTTTATTGGCGAAAACCCTTTTGCCAGCGAAGCCGGAGGAACTAATGCAGGAGCTATTGCACGACAAAGCGTGAGCAAGATCCTTTCCCAACAGCTAAACAATCTTGCCAGAGATCTGGTACAAGGCGTAGAACTTGATTTTGACCTAGAATCCAGAGAAGATTACACCACCGGCACTCGAGAAGACCGTACCGATCTTAATGTAGGATTATCAAAACGATTGCTTAATGACCGCCTTAAAGTGACCGTAGGAAGCAGTTTCGGTATCGAAGGGCCGCAACAATCCAATGAAGAAACGACCAATATTGCAGGCGATATTTCGGCCGATTACCAATTGACAAAAGACGGCAGGTATATGGTTCGCGCCTACCGAAAAAACCAATACCAAGTCGCCTTGCAAGGACAAGTTGTTGAAACCGGAGTTGCCTTTATCATCACGATGGATTACAACAAATTCCGTGAGCTTTTCCACAGGACCGAAGAAGAAAAGAAAATGATCCGCGAAACCAGAAAACGCGAAAAAGAACTAAGAGAAAAACAAAAAGAGAAAGAAAAATTAGCCGAAGAAAAAGAAGAAAAAGAAATTGACAATGACTAATACTGTAAAATATACGCTCTTTTTTGCCCTACTTTTTTTGTATGGCTGCAGCAACTTGAAATACCTTCCAGAAGGCGATGCTTTGTATGTAGGCGGAAAAGTAAAAGTAGAAGACACCCTCCTATCCCGAAAAGAAAGAAAAAATCTTGAAAAAGAACTCGAGCCTTTATTGCGTCCGCTGCCTAACAAGACTTTTTTGGGACTGCGCCCGAAATTATATTTTTACAATATTGCTGGAGAGCCTAAAAAAGACAAAGGATTCCGCTATTGGCTTCGCAATAAGGTCGGAGAGCCGCCGGTGTTGTTCAGCAAGGTTGATTTAGAATACAACGAAAGCATTCTTCAAAATTATGCTGAAAATAATGGGTATTTCAAAGTAAGAACCGAGTCCGATTCGACCGGAAGAAGCCGTAACCGAAAAGTAACTGCAGAGTATATCGTCCGTCCGGGGAAACAGTACAAGATAAAAAGCGTTACGTTTCCTTCCGACTCTTCCGAACTGTCAAAAAATATCGCCCGACTCCAACGCAGGAGCCGCTTAAAAGTCGGCAATGCCTATAGTCTAGAGGTCATCAAGGAAGAAAGAGAGCGTATCGACACCCGACTCAAAGAAAAAGGCTATTATTTCTTCAATCCCGATTTTATCTTAGTGCAGGTTGACAGTACCGTTGGCAAGCAAGAAGTCGACCTGATTGTCAAGGTAAAAAAAGAGACTCCAGAACGTGCTAAAAAAGTCTATACGATCAACGAAACCTATATTTATCCAAACTATTCGATAACAACAGACAGTATCAGCAATGACAAGTCTTTTGCTGAAAAATATAAAGACCTTACCATAATCGACACCGTCAAGACCTTCAATCCTCGAATCTATGACAGGACATTGTATTTCAAAAAAGGCGATGTGTATAACCGTACAGACCATAATCTTTCCCTGAACCGCTTGGTCAATCTGGGAACTTTTAAGTTTGTAAAAAACGAATTCCGCGTTTCCGATTCTGTCGAAAATGCGCTGGATGCTTATTACTACCTGACGCCGCTTCCAAAAAAGTCCATCCGAGTAGAAGTGTTAGGAAAGACAAACTCTGCCAATTATACCGGAACTGAACTAAATGTCAACTGGCTGAACAGAAATACGTTTAAAGGCGCCGAATTGCTTACAATTACAGGCTTTGGCGGTATGGAAGTGCAAGTTTCTGGGCAAAACAAAGGCTATAATGTGTTCCGCTTTGGAGGCGAGGCAAGTATTGTCTGGCCGCGTTTTATTGCTCCGTTCCAGCTAAAATCCGGTAGCGGCTTCGTGCCTAAAACCAGAGCCTTAATCGGTTACGAACATCAAGAAAGACAGCGTCTTTATACCCTGAATACTTTTAAAGGTTCTTTTGGCTATTTATGGAAAGAAAATGCCCGAAAAGAACATCAATTAAACCTGACGGAAATCACCTATGTAAGTTCCGGAAATGTTTCCGCCGAATACCAAGCACAGATTGACGGAACCGATGAAACACCGGGAAATCCGTCATTGCAGCGCGTCATCGACAAGCAGCTGATTTTTGGTCCGACCTATTCCTATACGTATACGAACACGATGCGCAGAAGAAGGACGAATACTTTTTACTACAAAGGAAGCATCGATCTTTCTGCCACAGCAACCGGATTGATTATGGGCGGCGATGCAGACAATCCAAAGCAAATTTTAGGAGTGCCTTTTAGCCAGTTCGTAAAATTAGAAAACGAATTCCGCCATTATTTAAAACTCGGAAAAGATTCGCAATTGGCCAGCCGAATTATCGTAGGCGTGGGAATTCCGTACGGAAACTCCAAAGAATTGCCTTTTATCAAACAATTTTTTATCGGAGGAACTAATAGTATCAGAGCTTTCAGGGCACGTTCGATTGGACCTGGTACTTACAATCCGAATGTAGAAGAAAGTTCTTTCCTGCCGGACCAATCAGGAGATTTAAAACTGGAATTCAATACCGAATACCGCGCCAAGCTATTTAGCATCGTGCATGGTGCTGTTTTTGTCGATGCCGGAAATATATGGCTGATGAATGACAACGAAAATAAGGCCGGAGCGCGATTCTCAAGCAAATTCTTAGACGAGCTTGCAGTAGGTACTGGTGCGGGTCTGCGATTCGATTTGTCGTTTTTAGTACTGCGATTGGACTTGGCTTTCCCTTTGCGCAAGCCTTATCTGCCGGAAGGTGAACGCTGGGTCTTGGATAAAGTGCAATTTGGAAGTCCAGACTGGAGAAAAGAAAACTTAGTATTTAACTTGGCGATTGGCTATCCTTTCTAGAATTAATTTACCTCCTCATTTCGCTTTTTCTTGCTGACGAGCCTGATTTTAATTTTTCCGTCATCGCCATCAGAAGCTAAAAGATGCAGTACGATACCCCTATTTCTTCGTTCTTCCAGCTGTTCTTTGTCGGTGATGTCTTTGTCGTTTTTAGGATTCCGAAGCGGCACATCGAGTGCTATGTTCGTGCCTTTCCCAAAAGAATAGACTCCCGCAATATCCATATTCAATACGCTGGAATTGATCTGCATTGGCTCGATGGTTATCTTTTCGCCTTTGATATCAAAGCCGCCTTTCAGATTGCTGAACGTGATATTGTCCAAGTCCCGAAAAGGAAATGCAAATTTTCCGGCACTTTTGATTGGCTCAAAACCAATCAAGGCACCTTTTCTAAGCGTAAAGCCGACCGTTCCGTTCATAGAATTCGTTACCAAATTGCCATCGTTTGTGATATTTCCAGAAATAGAAGAATTAGCTGTAAGATAGCCTTTCAGGTTTTTCGATGTCAGAGACTGCATGTCAAAATCATTAAACGCATAGAAGAATTTTTCAATGGCAACATTAGCCACATTTGCCTTCATCGAAAAATGATTCTTTGCTTTCCCCTGCTCTATCGAACCGTTAAGGGTTACTTGTCCGCCGGCATGATTGACTACCGCATTCTGTATCGTAATTCCTGATTCCGACAGCAGAATAGCCGCCTTTGCGTTGGTAGCCGTAAATTTTTTATAATAAAACTTATCAACTTGAACCGTTAAAGCGACGTTGCTTTTCTCAAAAAGAAAATTCAGTTTATCATTTACATTACTCTTTTGGGTTTTCACTGCAGGTTGTCTTGTTTTACGGCTTCCTAAAAACCCAAGAAATTCGCCCATATACAATTGCGGACTGGTCACTTTCCAGTTGAGCACCAGCTTTTCGGGTTCCGTGTAATAAAGATTCAGGAAGTTTTTGATACTGCCTTCCATATTCACGATGCTTCTACCGCTTTGCAGCCTGATATTGCTGATAAACAAATCTTTTTCTGTAAAATTCAAGGCGACGTTGGTGTTTTTGAAGGACAGATTTCTCGGCACATAACGTATGTCCCCTTCTTCAATCTTGACCAATCCAGAAACAAATGGCTTGGTAATTTCAAAATCAACAATATCAGCTTTGAAGTGAAATTCTACATCAGCATTGCCTTTGGAAAACACCAGCAGCTCCTTGTCAACGGCATTGCCCAACTTCTCCAACGGAAATTGGGACTTAAAGACGCCCGAGGCAATCGGCTTACTAAAATCATTGATTATCGCAGAGTCCATCACAAAAGGAATTTCTTTATACTCGCCTTTGAAATCCATCAGTTTTACAACAGAATTCGGGTCGTCAAATCCTTTGCCCTTGACAAATTCATTCGTGAAAACTCCATCAAAACTGCACTTATCGATAATCCCGTCAGGAATGTGGAGTCGGTTGTTTTTAATCGCCGCTTTTACTAAAAACAACGGATCGCCAGCCGCGTTCAAATCGCCTACGATATCGCAGGTCACATCGATCGGCTTTTCCAAATCGAAGCGGTTGAGCTGTCGGCTGATATTGTTTGAAAGTAAATTAGAAGCGTTTTTCCAAAGAATTTTGTCGGCTTTGATACGCAGTGAAAAATCAGAATTAGATTTGCCGATGTTGAATTTTCCGCCAATGCTGAAGGTATCGTCGCCTATTTCTAAATCGTTGGGCTCAAAGACAATGGTTTCGGCTTTTTCATTATACGCGATATCAAGTTTTCCGTTAAGCTTTTTGTCTTTGATAAAACTGCCGTGCTGGGTATTAAAAGCAAGGCTTTGTGCCGAAGCCTCTAGTTTTATAGCCGCTTCCCATCCCTCAGAATCATAATCAAGCCTGCCTTTGAGATCATCAATCGAGAAATTGAAAAGCTTTTTGCCCTTGAGATTGTTTGAAATAAAGGTTACATTGTGCAATTCAAACGCTTTTATTTCGGCAAAAGAACTGCTTTCGCCAGAAGCTTCATTTTCTTGTTTCGACTTGAAAATTGCCGAATTGCTATAGCCGTTTTCTGCAACGAACAAATGAATCGTCGCATCGCTGATGTCGATCTTTTTAATTTCTAGCGTTCCGCGGAGAAAAGCCAGCACATTGATTGAAATATTAAAGTCTTCGGCTTGCAGCAGCGTATTTTTGTGGGAAGCCCAGAGGCTGTCTTTTAAAACGGCGTTTTTTATTCTTAAGGAAACACGGGGAAATCCTTGCAAGAAAGTAGGTTCCATGCTTTCGGCCGTAAATTTCCCATTGATATTTTCATTGATCTTTTGGGTGATGGAAGCTAAGATTTCTTTTTTATGCGTATTGACATAAAAAGCAAGTCCCATATAAGCAAGGATCGTAAAGAGAAAGACTCCTGACATTATTTTAAGCGAAAGCCTTGCCCAACCAGGCAGGCCGCGTAATTTTTGGAGAAATTTAGAGTTCGTAGTTTTTTCTTGCATAGACTGTCATTAGTGTTGGCGGGCAAACAATACCTAAATTTACAATAAAACGTTGAAGATGAGCCTAAATATATTAAAAATAAAAAGCTTCCCGATTGGAAGCTTTTTATTCTTGCTGTCTGGATTGTGCTTAGACAGAAAGTTTTCCTTCTATGCTGTCATCTAATGGCTTTCCTAGTAGGGCTCCTACTGCGGTTTTTAGCATTGCGACCATCTTACCGCTTTTAGTATCCCAATAATAGACATAGTCTGGCTGTATGCGGATTACGGTAACATTCGGATCATCCTTTCCTTTAGAAAACCATGCTTTTGCAATCGGGTTCCATTTGTCTTCGATCGTGGATTTGTCTTTATAGATAAAAGCTTTTCCATAGATATTCAGGTATTCCGAGCTTGAATTTTTTGCAAAAAGCAATTGCACGTTTTCGTCTTGTTTTATCTCGAAGTTCTTATTGCTGTCGGCACCGCTAAGGAACCAAATATTCCCTCCTTCGTCGACTTCCTGAACGCTCATCGGGCGTGTCGAAAATGGACTGTGCGATAAATCGGTACAAAACATGCAGACTCGTATGTCTTCGGCCAGCTTTTTCAGTTTTGAAATCGCGTCTTCGTTACTTAGGTTTTTAAAATCTCCCATAATATTTAATTTAGTTGGTTATTCTTCTACGTCAATTTTTTCTGAAGTCCATTCGATAGCACGCTCCAAATCGTTTTTATGAAAAACTTTGAATTCACCTGGCATAATCTTGCTAAAAAAATAAGTGAATTTGTCAACCGTTTCCGAATCGGAAATAATGGCGGCCCGATTCCATTTGGTTATATTTTTGATTCCAAGCAAAGCATCCTGTATCCAGGCTCCGAAAGTAAAATCGGCTGGAGAATTTTCTAAGTAAAGTAAATAATTAAGCTTACCTGTCTTTTGGACAAGCTCCGAAACCTTTGTATTTACAAGCTTAAAATCGTCTTGGGTGACTTCGCCGCTAGAACGAAAACCGACCATATTGTCAGGCAAATTGTGAATCTGTTCTATCATAACATTGAGTATTTTGGTTGGTTCATACTCAAATTTACGCCTTATAAAATGGGCACTATGTTATTGATATCATAATGTTTGCACAATAAAACCCTAAATAGCTATAGCTTTTTTTCCATGATGTAGTCTTCCATCAAATAGCTATTCCCAATATCAATATCCTCTTCCCCTATTTTTTCGAATCCAAGCTTTACATAAAACTGGAAGGCATTGTTATGACGGTTTACGTTTAAAGAAAGAGCAGTATTTTGATTGGTTGTGGCTTTATCGGCTATGAAATCAATAAGCTTCTTTCCTATTCCTTTGCCCTGGGTTTCGGGCAGGATGTATATCTTATGAATTTTAGTCTTGGGTTCTTCGTTATAATTCAACTCATAAGAAGCAAATCCTAATGGAATTCCGTCTTCTTCTGCCAAAATAAAATGATGCTTTTTTGCAGTGGCTTGGCTTTCCAGCGCACTGATATCATACATCATGGCAAACATATAGTCGATTTGTTCGGAAGAAAGAATAGGACCGTAAGTTATTGGCCAAGTTTTTCCAGCAATATCCCTTATTGCTTGGTAGTTAGTGGTATTCGTTATAGAAATCATTTTTAATATTTATGCTTTACGTAAGGTATTGATGGCTTCAACCCATTCAGTTTTTTGGCAGATTTGGCAGCTGGCTTTTCCTGCTTTTACTTTTTGCGTATGGGCACAGAACGTGCAGGAAAACAGACCGTCTTTGGGTATGGCCACATTCTTTTGGTTGAATAACTGCGGCAAGATAGGCAATCCGTATTTTACATCCTTATCATCATAGAAAAAAACGCTGACTTCACCGGAAGTCTCAAGATAGGCATTTTTCACTTGTCCGAGATGCTCTATAGAACGCAGACGTAATTCCGAAAAGAACTCGTCTTGTGCCAAGCCTTCTCTTTCAAAGCTGGAAATGGAGAATTTTCCCTCTTCGATTAGGCACTCCGTTTTTCCTTCAACCAGATTTTCAAACCATTGGAATTTCCCAATCAGCATGGTTACAAAACGATACATCGAAATAATGACAATAAAAACGGTGATAGCCGGAATGAGCCCAACATCTTCATAAAACATAGGATCTCCTGCGGCTGAGCCTAGAGCGATAATGATGACGGTTTCAAAAATAGAAAGCTGCTTAACGCCTCTTTTTCCGGTAAAGCGCAAAGTAATCAGCAGGACGATGAACATTACGACAGACCTGAAAACTACTTCGAAAAGAAATTCAAGCGGATGGTTGTTAATGAGGACTCTTTCCCATTCAAAAATATCGTGCATTTTAGAGTGTTTATTTTTTATTGAATTTACTAATTAAAACATAGCTATAGTGAAGATTTAAGAGAAATTTAATATTGTTTTAGAATAACAAAATTGAATTATATCGTAACTTTATAATCCGAATTATATTTGGATGTTGCTTTTTACTTTATTCCATAGCGAAAACAAGTTGCAACTATAATAAACCAAATAGATTTTGAAATAACACGAATTGCAATCACGTTAATTTAGAGTAGCTTGTAATTCATGTGCAAGGCTTTAGTACCAGTTGGTGTTGAAGCCTTGCTTTTTTTTGGAATTTTCTTAAATAAATGTAAAAATGTTTTGGATTTTTTATAGTTTTAGCATCCATTAAAAACATACATCTTCCTACCATGGGACACCAAAAACTAAGAGAAGACAAGACCTGCCTTAACTGTAGCTATGTAGTCGAAAATAAATATTGTCCCAATTGCGGACAAGAAAATACTGAGACACGACAATCTTTTCATTATCTGTTTACCCATTTTGTAGAAGACTTGACGCATTATGACGGCAGTTTTTGGAAAACGATAAAGAATCTTTTATTCAAGCCAGGCTACTTAACAAAGGAATATCTGGAAGGCAAAAGGAAAAAATTTGTGCCTCCTGTTAAGCTGTACATTTTTATCAGCTTTGTGACATTTTTGCTTCCCACTCTATTGCCAGATGTTTCCTTTTTTGGCGACACCAAAGAAAAAAAAGAATTTATAAATATAAACGATAAAAAAGACACACTAGCTAAAAAAGAAAACAGAGGCATAAGAATTAAGGATGATGTATTTGTAAAAAGCATCAAGGAACTAGATTCCCTAGAAAATATACCTACCGAAAAACTGTCCTACCTTGAATATGGGATGTATAAAAACTTGTTGAAAGTCAAGCAAGAAAAAAATCAAAAGGAGTTTATGAAAAAAGTGATAGAGTCTTTTTTCCACACGCTTCCGAAAGTCTTATTTTTATACATGCCGATTTTTGCTTTTTTCCTTTGGCTTTTGCACGACAAAAAAAAGCGATATTATTTTGATAGCGGTGTGTTTACGCTCCACTACTTTTCATTTCTTTTACTAACGATTACGATTGGCGTGCTTTTCGAATGGATTTTGCATCTCTTTCTTTTAGACGACCTTTCAGGCATCTATAACTTTATCTCATTGGGATATTGCTTCTTTTACTTTTTTAGAGCACATAGCAGATTTTTTGGCGAAGAAAAAATTATTTCACGATTAAAGAGCTTCATTTTGTTTTTCATAAATATGTTTTTGATATCCATATTTTCATTGGCTTTATTTATGTATAGCATATGGCACATCCAATAAAATTATTATATTTATAAAAATTTGAAAATGAAGAAAACGCTTATAACCGGCTTTTTGCTCTCGCTTTTTTTAGTAAGCTGTTCTACAGTAAAACCTACAAAATATATAGATTCGATATCGGCGGCAGATTTGAAAACAAATCTTTATGTAATTGCCAGCGATGAAATGGAAGGCCGCAATACGGGTGAGCCTGGTCAAAAAAAGGCAGGAAAGTATATTATCGACCAATATGAAAAAATGGGCGTTTCTTACCCAAAAGGTGCCACTGACTTTTACCAAAAAGTCCCTTCGGAGTTTATGTCAAAATCCTTCAGTCCGAAATTAAACGATTCAGAGAATATCTGGGCCTTTATTGAAGGCTCTGAAAAGCCAGATGAAATTTTGGTTATTTCTGCCCATTACGACCACGTTGGAATGAAAAACGGCGAAGTTTATAATGGTGCCGATGATGACGGTTCAGGAACAGTAGCTTTGATAGAGATTGCCAAAGCTTTTATGCAGGCTAAAAAAGACGGACACGGTCCGAAACGCTCTATCCTTTTTCTTCATGTAACTGGAGAGGAACATGGCTTACACGGTTCAAGATATTATGCTGAACATCCTTTATTCCCTTTAAAAAATACTATTGCCGACTTGAACATTGACATGATTGGTCGTCGTGATGAAAAACATAAAGATAACGGAAATTATGTGTATCTGATTGGCTCTGATCGCTTGAGTACCGACCTTCATAAGATATCAGAAAAAGCAAATCAAGACTATATTAAGCTATTGCTGGATTATAAATACAACGACAGGAACGATCCTGAAAGAATCTATTATCGTTCGGATCACTATAACTTCGCGAAAAACGGAATTCCGTCGCTATTTTATTTCAACGGCGTTCATGCTGATTATCATAAGTCGACAGACACGCCAGATAAGATCGAATACGACCTGCTTCAAAAAAGAGCCCAGCTTGTTTTTGTAACAGCTTGGGAATTGGCAAACCGAAAAGAAAGACCTGTTATTGACAGGGATGGCAAATAATAAAAAAGCTCCGAAATCGGAGCTTTTTTATTTTATAAATCTTCTTTTACATCTGCATCGGGAGCATTCTTCTTTACCGATTCAATTCCGTTATCACGGCCGGAAGTCGAAGCATACATCTGGCTCGAGCCAATAATCTGTCCGTTAGTAGCTTTTAGATTGAAGTATGCCTTTCCGTTTGAAGCCTCCTTTTTTTCAAACTTTGAATCGTCTTGAGAATTTTTCCTCACCGATTCGATACCGTTTGTGCAATTTGCTTTGCTTGAATAACCTTCGCTACTCAAGATAACTTCTCCGTTTCCTGCTTTTAATACAAACTGAAACTCGTCGTTTTTTCTTTTAGAAATCAAGAATGTACCCATAAAATTTAATTTTTTAAGTTATACTAATTTGGTTCTTATGCAATTCTTAGAAATATATAAGCCAAAATATAACAATTTTATTAAATTTTATAACAAATCTTCATTATTTTTTCTTAAAACAATTACGAATTGAGATTTTCATTCTTTACAATCTGGATTTTTCCAAGTTCGACGCTATCGTCTTGGAGCAGCAATACGCCAAAGACATTAATCGGAATTTCAAATGTTTCTCCGGCAGAATGCTTTATTTCCTCAATAAGGCTTTTAAAATTCAACGGATTTAAAACAATAGAATCACCTTTGTTGATCTTATGATCGAATATATAATCTCTGATTGATTTGAAGGAAAGCGGATTTCCTATGAATATTTGCTGTGACATGATGTTTTTCTTACTAATTTAAAGAATAAAGCCCACAGAAGCAGTTCCTTTAAGTTTTAATTAGCAAAGAATAGGGAATAAAAAAAGCCTTGGAAGTTTCCAAGGCTTTAAAAATGGGTGGCAGACCGGGTTCGAACCGGCGACCCTCGGCACCACAAACCGATACTCTAACCAGCTGAGCTACAACCACCATTTGTTTAACGAGTGCAAATATACTGCAAAAGTTGATTTCTGCAAACAAAAAATTTAAAAAATTATATCAAATCTCCTAAGCTATTGACAGCCAAATATCTTTCTACGGTAAATCCTTCTGCATACTCCGAGTTAATCAACCTTCCTAAGTCTTGCGCACGGTAGAGTATGCTGTCTTTAAAGTTCTTTGTCGCTATTGGCGTTGTTGGCTCATTGGAATTCGGATCGTAAAATTGAGATTTGTATTCCATCAAAGAGGCAACTTTCTTATCCATAAATCCGCTGACATCAACAACAAAGTCTGGCTTCAGGTCTTTCCATTGAATGTAATGGTAGACAAGTTTCGGCCTCCAAGCCGCTTGGCTTATACCATCAATTTCTGTCTCAATCTTAATCAAGCCTGATAAAAAGCAAGAATCAGAAACGAGCTTGCTGCCTTTGCCGTGATCGATATGCCTATCATCTACTGCATTGCAGATTACGATTTCTGGCCTGTATTTTCGAATCATTTTGATGACTTCCATCTGATGAGCTTCATCGTTAGTAAAAAAACCGTCGCGCATTCTCAGGTTTTCGCGAATTTCGACACCTAAAACCGAAGCTGCATTTTTAGCTTCTTCGTCACGAATTTCTGCAGTTCCGCGTGTTCCAAGCTCGCCTCTTGTAAGATCAATAATTCCCACATTTTTGCCTAATGAGACTTCTTTAGCAATGGTAGCGCCACAGCCCAGCTCGACATCATCTGGATGAGCGCCAAAAAAAAGTATATCTAATTTCATGTTGTTTATTTGTTGTTATTCGTAAAAATACGAAGAATAGCGACGCGCTACCCTAGTATGTTTTTCATAGTTAATGATTTGTTCACGGTTTCCAAAAACTCTTTTCCGGGAATGCTGTCTTTGGTGATGCCGCATCCTATAAATAAATTAGCTGTTTTATTTTCCACCTTCATGCAACGAAGATTTACAAATAGATCGGAATTCTGCTCCTGCCCTTTTGCAAAGTCCTTGTTTAATTCCCCTAAAAATCCTGAATAATATTCCCGGTCGTAACCTTCGTTCTTTAGGATAAACTCTTTCGCCTCTTTCTTTGGAAGGCCGCATACCGCTGGCGTCGGATGCAGTATTTTTATAATCATACCTAGATCCTCCTGATTCTGCAGACGGGCTTCGATATCTGTTTTTATATGGACAATATTTCCTGCCCTGAAAGTATATGGTTCCGAAATAGTTTGTTCAGCAACATAGCTTTTCAATCCGTCGAGAATAAACTCAGTAACGAATTGCTGCTCTTCTTGCTCTTTGTTTTCCCATGTAATTTCACCTTCATGATATACCTGAGTTCCTGCCAAGGCAACAGTTTTTATATGATCGTTTGAAACTTTCAGCAACTGTTCAGGCGTAGCGCCCAACCACAATCCTATTTTAGGATGAAAAAAACAATATTTGAAAGCCGCGGGATAGGCAGAAAGTAATTTTTGAAAAAGAAGAAAAATATCAATCTGTTCCAATACAACCGATTCTTTTCGCGATAAAACAACTTTTTTGAAATCGCCCTCACGAATTGTATCAACGCCTTTCTGTACCAATTCTTCAAAATTTTCTTTGGCACTTGTATTTGCTTCAGCTACAGAATTAACAGTACTTTTACTAGGAGTCAGTACATAATTTTCAATATAAACCTCAGACTCTTTTTCGGGCAGCACTACAAAATCTTTTCCTTCAAAGGGTGCAAAAACAAAACCTACTTCGGTAAAATCTGTTGTAAAATGCAAAGAATCGTCCTTCTGGAAAATCCCGACAGCAACTGTTTCGTTCGGTTTCGAATACAGCGCAAAAGGAAGCCTGCTTTCGAAATGTTTTTTTGCTTGTTGGTATAAATCAGACATATTATTTGGTTCTTTCCAATACGATATTGGTGATTTTGCAGAGTGAGATCAGCATATCGTTTTCGTCAGTAATCTTGATTTCCCAAAGGTGTACCATTCTTCCTTTGTGGATGATTTTTGCCGTTCCGTACACCATTCCGGCACGTTTGCTCTTTACATGGTTGGCAGAAATCTCTATTCCTCTCACTTCGTGAGTTTCTGGATTGATGAACATTAAGGAAGCCGCGCTTCCCACGCTTTCTGCCAATGCCACAGAAGCACCGCCATGAAGCAATCCCATTGGCTGGTGGACTCTTGGATTTACTGGCATTTGGGCTTTTAAAAAACCTTCTCCAGCATCAATAAATTCTATTTCTAAAGTCTGCATTAGCGTATTTTCGCACCACTTTTTGCAGTTTTCAAGCATTGTATTTTTATCGAAAGCCATCGTTTTAATTTATTTTTCCAAAATTACGGAAATAAATATGGAACATAAACGTTCGGATTCTATCAGAAAAGTTAAAAAGACTATACTAATTTTAACATTTTTGAGTTTACAAATCAATCATCGTTCAAATTTGCAAATTAACCTATTCAATAAATCAGATTTTTACTATTTTTACCAAAATTCAAACCAATGCGTACTTCATTTTTCTTTCTATTTATAATTGCAGCTATTTCCTTGACTTCTTGTCGAAAAGATTTTGATTTCGAACCGAGCAATGGCAATCTTGGATTTTCAAAAGACACGGTATATCTAGATACCGTCTTTACCAACATCGGCTCCAGCACTTATACTTTGAAAGTGTACAATAGAAGTGATAAAGACATCAACATTCCTACTATCCAACTAGCTAAAGGAATGAATTCAAAATACAGAATGATGGTGGACGGAATGCAAGGGACTGAAGGGAAAATTTTCAATAACGTTGAGCTTTTGGCTAAAGACAGCTTGTTCATTTTTATAGAAACAACTATCGATTACGATGATTTTGCCAATCCAGAAGCAGAATACCTTTATACAGACCAAATCCTATTCGACGCTGGGACAAAACAGCAGAAAGTCGAATTGGTCACGTTAGTTAAAGACGCTGTATTTTTATATCCGACACGCGATAACGAAGGCAATTACGAACAAATTCCGATTGGAGTTGATGAAGAAGGTAATCCTATTACAGGTCGAGGCTTCTTTTTAGACGATACTGAAAGGCATTGGACTAAGGATAAGCCCTATGTCATATATGGCTATGCTGGCGTGCCTGCAAACGAAACGCTTACAATAGATGCCGGAGCGAGAGTACATTTCCACTCTGGTTCAGCATTAATCGCTTATAATGGAAGTTCCATCAAAATAAACGGAAGCCGATCTTTTACCAACCAGCTCGAAAACGAGGTTATTTTTGAAGGCGATAGACTAGAACCTGGTTTTTCTGATTCGCCAGGGCAATGGCTCGCTATCTGGCTGACCAACGGTAGTACCGGACATGAATTTACAAATCTTACAATCAAAAATGCTACTGTAGGGATTTTAGTTTCAGGGAATGCAGGAATCAACAATCCTGTTGCCGATTTGAAACTGAAAAACGTACAAATCTATAATTCGTCGAATGCCGGAATACTTGCACAGACAGGACATATACAAGGCGAAAATGTAGTTATCAATTGGGGCGGCTCTTCCAGCTTTATAGGAAGCTATGGCGGAAAATATGATTTCAAGCACTGTACCTTTAACAACAACTGGTCAGGTTCTAGAAAATATGCCGTTGCACTTGATAATTTTATTGATGGAGCAACGCCAGAAACGCAACCCTTAGACGCCAGCTTTAAAAACTGTATCATTTTTAGTTCTAACCAATCAGGATTACTGCTAAATAAAAAAGAAGGAAGCGATAATTTCAATACCGTATTTACGAAATGTCAGATCAAACTCAGCACCTCAATCAATACTACCAATAACTTGTATTCTTTCGTGAATGATGCTGCAAATATTGTTAGGAACGGAAATCCAAATTTCTTGGACATCAACAATAACAAATTAGCAATTGGTGAAGAATCAAGCGCTAATGGTTTTGGAGACCCTACTGTTGCTGTACAAGTTCCAGAAGATATAAAAGGAACAGCAAGAAATCTGACAAGCCCTGACCTTGGAGCTTACGAATCCATCACTTTTGAAGAAGAATAGAAATCTTTAAAAACACCTCCTTAAAATACGATTAAATGCATTTTTTTCATAATTTTATACGAATCAAACAAAATCAATTCAATTATGAAAACAAACTACATTTATTTAGGAGCACTGCTTTTATGTCTGACAGCTTGTAAGAAGGAAGTCAAGGTAGAAGAAAAAGTAGTGGTTGAAAAAGATTCTGTACCAGCAGAAGTCGTGAAATCGGAACCAATGGATTCTATTGCCATGCAAAAAGCCTGGGAAGAGTATATGACTCCGAGCGAAATGCACAAAAAAATGGCTGCTGATACAGGAACTTGGGAAGAAGAACTTACTTTCTGGATGGGTCCTGATGATACCAAACCACAAAAAAGCACGGCAACAGCCAATACTAAAATGATCTTGAACGGACTCTACCAAGAATCAGTTCATACCGGAAACATGATGGGAATGCCATTTGAAGGACGTAGCACTCTAGCGTATGACAATGCTGCGAAGCAATATGTCTCTACTTGGATCGATAATATGGGATCGGGAATCATGGTCATGAGAGGAAACTATGATGAAGCTTCAAAAACAGTAAAAATGGAAGGCGAAGTTACCGACCCAATGACCAAAAAAGTCAAAAAAATACGAGAAGTAATCACAGCTATCGATGCCAATACGCAAAAGATGGAAATGTATGACATGTCTCCTGACGGCAAAGAATTCAAGAGCATGGAAATCATGATGAAAAGAAAAAAATAATACCGAAAACAATACGAGAAAGACTGTCGAAAGGCAGTCTTTTTTATTTTAGTACAATGTTTTTGAACTTTTGACTTTAAGACTTTTGACTTTAGACTTTTTGAACTAAATTTGCACCACAACAACAACTAAAATAAAAACAATGATTCATTTCTTCGGAAACGAAAGCAATACCGTTTTTGCAGTACAGACGCAAAACGAGCTTTCTGCGCAAGACATTTCAAAACTAAACTGGCTTTTTGGCAACACTCATAAAATAGAAAAATCCGTCCTTGCGGATTTTTTTGTTGGCCCACGTGCCGCAATGATTACTCCGTGGAGCACGAATGCTGTTGAGATTACCCAAAACATGGCCATAGAAGGTATCATCAGAATTGAAGAATTTCAAAAAGTAACCGAAGCTTTTTCTGATTTTGACCCGATGCTTTCTCAGAAATATCCTGAATTAAATCAAGACATTTATACCATAAATATTCAACCAGAACCTATCCTTGAAATTGAAGATATTGCCGCTTTTAATGCAAAAGAAGGTTTAGCTTTGAGCAAAGAAGAAGTTGAATACTTAGATAATTTATCAAAAAAACTAGGCAGAAAACTAACCGATTCTGAAGTTTTTGGATTCTCTCAAGTCAATTCAGAACACTGCCGCCACAAGATTTTCAACGGGACTTTCGTCATTGACGGAGAAGAAAAACCTTCTTCCCTATTCAAATTGATCAAGAAGACATCTTCTGAAAATCCAAACGATATTGTTTCAGCTTATAAAGACAATGTGGCTTTTATCAAAGGTCCAAAAGTGCAGCAATTCGCACCAAAATCGGCAGACAAGCCTGACTTCTACGAAACAAAAGACTTTGATTCTGTTATTTCGCTCAAAGCGGAAACACATAATTTCCCAACAACGGTGGAGCCTTTCAATGGAGCTGCAACAGGTTCTGGTGGAGAAATTCGCGATCGTTTAGCAGGCGGACAAGGTTCGTTGCCATTGGCTGGAACTGCTGTTTATATGACATCCTATTCCCGTTTGGAAGAAAATCGTCCTTGGGAAGAAGCAATGAACGAAAGAAAATGGCTGTATCAAACTCCGATGGATATTTTAATCAAAGCTTCAAATGGAGCTTCTGATTTCGGAAATAAATTCGGACAGCCTTTGATTACAGGTTCAGTTTTGACTTTCGAACACGAAGAAAAAACTACAGACACTAACGCTGACAGGGTTTCAAACCCTGTCAGCGTCGAGACTTCAAACCCTGTCAGAGTTGAAGACAGAAAATTAGGTTACGATAAAGTAATCATGCTTGCCGGAGGAATTGGCTACGGTAAAGAAAGCCAAGCCATCAAACAAAAACCAAAAGAAGGCGACAAAGTCGTTATTTTAGGCGGAGAAAACTATAGAATCGGAATGGGCGGTGCGGCAGTTTCTTCAGCAGATACAGGTGCTTTCAGTTCTGGAATTGAATTGAATGCAATCCAGCGTTCTAATCCTGAAATGCAAAAACGTGCTGCCAATGCCATCCGTGGATTGGTAGAAAGCGACAACAATCCGATTGTTTCTATTCACGATCACGGTGCTGGCGGACATTTGAACTGTCTTTCTGAATTGGTGGAAGAAACAGGCGGCTTGATTGATTTGGATAAATTACCAGTTGGCGACCCGACGCTTTCTGCCAAAGAAATCATCGGAAACGAATCACAAGAAAGGATGGGATTGGTTATCGGCCAAAAAGATATCGAAACTTTACAAAAAATTGCCGATCGTGAACGCTCACCAATGTACCAAGTTGGGGATGTCACGGGTAATCACCGTTTTACTTTTGAATCAAAAACTACAGGTGCCAAACCGATGGATTTTGCTTTGGAAGACATGTTCGGAAGTTCTCCAAAAGTCGTAATGACCGATACTTCAATCGATAGAAAATATAATGATTTAGACTATACTCAAGAAAGCTTCAAAAAGTATCTTGACCAAGTGTTGCAGTTAGAAGCCGTCGCTTGTAAAGACTGGCTGACAAATAAAGTGGATCGCTGCGTAGGCGGAAAAGTAGCCAAACAACAATGTGCTGGACCGTTGCAGTTGCCTTTGAATAATGTCGGCGTTATGGCGTTGGATTATTTAGGAAAAGAAGGTGTTGCCACGACTGTGGGTCACTCGCCTATCGCCTCTTTGATTGATCCTGCTGCAGGAAGCCGAACTGCAATTGCTGAAGCATTGTCAAACATTATCTGGGCCCCAATCAAAGACGGATTGAAAGGCATTTCGCTTTCTGCCAACTGGATGTGGGCTTGCAAAAATGAAGGCGAAGACGCTCGTTTGTACGAAGCAGTTCAAGGTTGTTCCGATTTCGCTATTGAGTTGGGAATCAACATTCCCACAGGAAAAGATTCGCTATCCATGAAACAGAAATATCCTGATGGAGATGTAATTGCTCCTGGAACTGTAATTATTTCTGCAGGCGGAAACTGTATAGATATTCAAAAGGTGGTAGAACCGGTTTTAAAGAAAAACGGCGGTAACATTTACTATATTAATCTTTCAGAAGACGATTTCAAATTAGGAGGTTCGTCTTTTGCACAGATTTTGAATAAGATTGGAAACGAAGTTCCTACGATTAAAAATGCAGCGAACTTCAAGACGGCGTTCAACGTAGTTCAAGATTTGATTAAAGCCGATAAAATCCAAGCGGGACACGATATCGGAAGCGGTGGCTTAATTACCACTTTATTAGAAATGTGTTTTGCTGATGTAAATTTGGCCGCTGATTACGACTTGAGTTCCTTACGCGAAAGCGATACTATAAAAGTATTATTTTCAGAAAATATCGGAATTGTTTTCCAAGCGGATGCTTCCGTTGAAACGGTTTTTAATGACAATAATGTAACGTTCTTCAATATCGGAAAAGTAAAAGAAGGCAATACCGTTACCATTAAAAACGGAGATAAAAACCTTTCGGTTAATGTAGCAGAAGCTAGAGATACTTGGTACAAAACTTCGTATTTATTAGACAAAAAACAATCGGGAGAATTAAAAGCGAAGGAACGTTTTGATAATTTCAAAAACCAGCCTTTACGTTTTGAATTCCCAAGTCACTTTACAGGAAAGAAACCAGAAATTGATTTTTCTAGGCCAAGACCAAAAGCGGCGATTATCCGTGAAAAAGGAAGTAATTCAGAGCGAGAAATGGCCAATGCTATGTATCTAGCTGGTTTTGATGTAAAAGACGTCCACATGACCGATTTGATTTCTGGCCGTGAAACTTTAGAAGATATTCAATTTATCGGAGCAGTTGGAGGTTTCTCTAATTCTGATGTTTTGGGCTCTGCAAAAGGTTGGGCTGGTGCTTTTTTATACAACGAAAAAGCAAAAACAGCTTTGGATAATTTCTTCAAAAGAGAAGATACTTTGTCTGTCGGAATTTGCAACGGAGCACAATTGTTTATGGAATTGGAATTGATCAATCCAGAACATGAAGTTCATGGAAAATTAAGACATAACGATTCTCACAAACACGAAAGCGCATTTACCTCAGTAACCGTTTTAGAAAATAACTCTGTGATGCTAAACACTTTGGCGGGAAGCACTTTAGGAGTCTGGATCTCTCATGGAGAAGGGAAATTCGACTTGCCTTACACAGAAGATAAATATAATGTGGTTGGAAAATATGGCTACGAAAATTATCCAGCTAACCCAAATGGTTCTTTCTTTAACATTGCCATGATGTGCGATAAAACAGGAAGACACTTGGCGATGATGCCTCATATCGAACGTTCGACTTTCCAATGGAACTGGGCGAATTATCCTGAAGGCAGAAACGACGAAGTTTCTCCTTGGCATGAAGCTTTTGTGAATGCGAGAAAATGGGTGGAGAATAAAAAATAGATTATTTTTAACTATTTAAGAAAAGGCTTTCAGAAAATGGAAGCCTTTTCCTATTTTAGCAAGACTTAAACCTTATTATTTATGGAAAGCCCCTATTGTTTAAATTGTCAGGAACCTATTGAGAAGAATTATTGCTCCAACTGTGGCCAAAAAACCGATACACACAGAATCAATTTTAAACATTTTATTTTCCATGACATTTTGCATGGGGTATGGCATTTTGAGAAAGGTATCTTCTTTACAGTTAAAGAGGCCTTCACGCGACCGGGAAAAGCTGCTTTGGATTATATTAGCGGAAAACGAATTAAGTATTATAATGTATTCTACCTAACCGTTTTATTGGTCGGACTTAATATTTTTTTAGCAAATTATTACGACCATCTTGAATTAAAATATTATCCTGAACTACACGAAATAAAGCTAAATAAAGACCTTAAATCAGGCGATTTTTTATCCGATTATGCTAAAATATTAATTCTTTCCCTGATTCCTCTTTTTGCATTGACCAGCTTTGTCCTTTTTCCCAGAAAGAAATTAAATCTGAGTGAGCATTTTATAGTTTCTGGAATGACTTTTTTAGGCGTAATGCTAATCAGTACATTTAGCATATTTCTTTCCTTTTTAGGCTTTTTAGAAGGTTTCTCAACAGTTGCTTATGTCATTGATAAAATAACTCCAATAGCCTTATTGCTGTATATTAGCTTTGCTTACTACAATGCTTTTCATTTGATGTACACCAAATTAAATATAATCTTGAGAGTAATTGCTTTTGACATTTTATTATTATTAGAAATAGCCCTATTTATTATTGGTACTTTTTTCATCTTTAAATAAAAAAAATCCTTTCTAAAATTTAGAAAGGATTTTTTTCTATCGTTTCCCTTTCATCATAACAGCACCAACACCTGTCACAATACCTGAAGCCGCAAAAGCAAACATTCCGGAAGCAATCATTTCCTGTCCTGCAAATAATGCATTCTGTGATATTTGATTGTTAAATAAGGCACCGCCGGCTACGCCTGCAATGATTCCGATTACTGATAAAATCGAAAAGTCTCTCCAAGGTTCAGGATCCGGATGTGGAGGCACCGGAAAACGCCACCAGCCTGGAAATTTTGTTCCGCACCATCCCATCGCTAAATAAAATAACATTCCCATAATAGTAAGTTTTAGTTGTTGCCTACTCTTTTGCTTTTCGGCTTACGCATTAATCATAAGTCAAAAGTAGATACAGCTATTCACATACATTCAAGGTCATTTCCTGTTTTTTCTAGAGTGAAAATACCGCTTTTTATAGGGTATAAATTAGTATGTTTGTCAAAATTCCATACTTCTTCCTATCATGAGAAACAATAGAATTCTCTACTTTTTACTTTGTATCAGCATAATTGCTTTGGGAATCTTGTCCCGAAAAACAGAGATTATACCCTTAGTTGTAGGCGATATATTGTATTCCATAATGGTTTATTTCTTGATACGATTTTTGTTCCTGAAAACCAAACTGCAAAAAATAGCCTTTGTTTCGTTGCTAGTATGCTATGGCATCGAGACTTTACAGCTTTACCAAGCAGATTGGATTAATGAAATCAGGCATACTATTTTAGGTCGTTTAGTCTTAGGAAAAGGATTTTTATGGAGCGACCTACTTGCTTATAGCTTTGGAATAACGATTGCTTTTCTAGGCGACATGTATCTGATTCAGAAAAATAAATCTTAAACATTTTGTCTATTCTAAAGCCTGGAAAATCTTAATTTACGAAATGATAAAAACATTGCTGATTTATTAATAATTTCCTATTTTGCAGGGAATTTAATCTTCAACAAAATGGCTTCAATTACTAGACTGTTTGATTTTCCATATCATCAGCAAGAAAAATATAGCATTCCTGATTCATTAGTTACGAAACACAATGGCGAATGGGTCAAGACATCTACTGATGAATATATTTCAAAAGCCAATGCCATATCGAGGGCGCTTTTGAGAATGGGAATACAGAAAAATGACAAAATTGCTGTCATCTCTTCCAATAACAGAACAGAATGGCATATTCTAGACATTGGAATTCTGCAGACCGGAGCGCAAAATGTTCCTATCTACCCGACTATTTCTGAAACAGACTATGAATATATCTTAAACCACTCCGAAGCAAGTTATTGTTTTGTTTCAGACGATGTGGTATTGGGCAAGCTAAATGCGATCAAGAATAATGTTCCGAAATTAAAAGGAATTTATTCTTTTAATCAGATTGAAGGTTGTAAAAATTGGACGGAGCTATTAGACTTAGGAAAAGATACAAGCAATCAAAGTGAAGTAGAAGAACGAAAAAACAACGTAAAACCACTTGAACTTGCTACCATAATTTATACCTCTGGAACAACCGGAAAACCTAAAGGAGTAATGCTTTCGCACAATAATATTGTTTCAAACGTATTAGATTCTGCCAGTAGAATTCCGTTTGAAGCAGGGAAAAGCAAAGCGCTCAGTTTCTTACCTATCTGTCATATTTATGAACGAATGGTGACCTATATCTATCAATATTATGGTGTTGCTATTTATTTTGGAGAATCGATCGAAAAGATTTCTGACAATGTAAAAGAAGTGCAGCCAAACGTAATGACCGGCGTTCCGAGGCTTATCGAAAAGGTATATGAAAAAATTATTGCCAAAGGTTCTGAACTGACCGGAATTAAAAAGAAACTGTTTTTCTGGGCGATTTCTGTTGGTTTAAAATACGAACCAGACAATGCAAATGGCTGGTGGTACGGGTTTCAATTAATGATTGCCAGAAAACTTATTTTCAGTAAATGGAAAGCCGGGTTGGGCGGAAAATTAGATCTAATAGTAAACGGAAGCGCCGCACTACAACCGCGGTTGGCACGCGTATTTGCAGCAGCAGAAATCTATGTAATGGAAGGATATGGTCTGACAGAAACATCACCCGTAATATCTGTGAATGATACACGCAATGGAGGCTTCAAGATCGGTACTGCTGGGAAAATCATCGATAATGTAGAAATAAAAATTGCCGAAGATGGAGAAATCTTGTGCAAAGGTCCAAACGTAATGATGGGCTATTATAAAGATGAAAAACTTACCAGCGAAGTTATCGTTGACGGTTATTTTCATACAGGCGATATCGGCCTTATTGATAAAGACGGCTTCTTGAAGATTACCGACAGGAAAAAAGAAATGTTCAAGACGTCTGGCGGAAAATATATCGCGCCGCAGCTCATAGAAAATGCCATGAAGCAATCCCGTTTTATTGGCGAAATCATGGTCATTGGCGATGGCGAAAAGATGCCTGGCGCCTTTATCCAGCCTGATTTTGATTTCGTAAAACAATGGGCTTCTAAAAAAGGACTCTCAATCGGAAGCACAAATAAAGAGATTGTTGCCAACGAAGAAGTCAAAAAACGCTTCCAAGAAGAAGTAGACGATATCAACAAAAAATTCGGACACTGGGAAATGATCAAGCGCTTTGAGCTGACTCCAGACGTCTGGTCTATTGATGGCGGAGAGCTCACTCCTACCCTAAAACTGAAACGTAAAAACGTCAAGGAAAAATACCAAGACCTATACGACAAGATTTATAAAGACGCATAAAAGACGAAACCACAAACATAATGTTTGTGGTTTCGTCTTTTTTATACGACACTGTAGCTAATTTTTCTTTATCAATACCCCATAACAAAACAGCCACAGATTCAATGAATCCATGGCTGCTTTTTATTTAAGGAAAATGTCCTTTAACTGAGTGATGACGTTGCCGCCGCCAGAAATGGTGATTTCACCAATCCTATCTGCGATTTTCTCGACATATTCCATCTCTTTCAATTTCCACAACATTTCGTTTTCTTCCATCAATTTTGCCGTATTCAGCAAGCTTCTGGTCGAAGCCGTTTCTTCACGCCTCATGATGCTGTTCGCCTGTGCTTTTTTCTCGGCTACAAGCACCTGGTTCATGATTTCCTTCATATCGCCAGGCAAGATAACGTCTCGGATACCTGCATCAGAAACCGCCAAGCCCAAATCCTTGATTTTTGCTTCCACGTTTTCCAAGATTTCTTTAGCAATCGTATCTTTCCTGTTCAACAATTCATCCAATGTCAGGCTTCCGATAAAAGCCCTCAAGGCCAATTGCATTAAAACGTACAATTGCTTTTCAAAATCCTTGTTGCCGACCAAAGCATTGTAGATATCCGAGACTTGGTACCTCACAAAAAAGTTGATTCTCAAGCCTGCCTTGTCTTTAGTCAGCAATTCTTGTCCTGAGATTTCCAATTGCTGCTGCCTTGCGTCAATAGTCTTCACTTCAACAGAAATGGCATTGTTCCAAAAGTAATAAGCGCCTGCTGTCAATTCCTTGATAAAAGAACCGTTGACAAACAACAATCCTTTTTCATAGCTGGCTACCTGAAAGCGCCTTACATACATTTTCAACTTGGCCGTTTCCAATAAAGCAGTCGGAATCGGTTCGGTAATCTCTGTTTTTGACAAGTCTGCCCTTACGAATTCGTTTTTGACATAGCCTTTCCAGAAAGCATACCTTCCTGTGACCAAGACTTCTTTAAAGATACCGTTTACAAAATACAAGGCAATTTCGGTATCGGCAATCTCAACAACTTCTAGCAACGAAGCCAAGGCTTCATTCTGCAACAAAAGGTTCAGTTCTACTGGAGCCACAAAGGTTTGTTTCTTTTCAAAAACCATTACCTCTTTGTTTCCGAATACCCATGCTGTGCCTTCTTCCAAGACATCCACTAATTTTCTATTTTCAAATACCAGACCTACTTGGTAGGCATTAATACGTACTTTTCTAATCATTTTTATACTTTTTAAATTCAACATAAATAAGAAAACGAACCTTCTCCATCCTTCTTCAAAAACGGGAGCGCTGGTCGGTCTTTTTTTAATCAGGATCTGTTTCTGTCCATTTCCAAAAGAAATCCAGCAAATGAAATCTTTTGTCAAGCCAGAAAGAAAAACCAATAGTCCAAAAGACGCTTCCATGCTCGCAGGCCCTGTCAAAAGTGCAAGAACCCAGACATTAGATTCGGGCATTGCTGATAGAGACAGGCTCCTTCTCTTTGGTGGCATTATTTTTAAGAGCAATGCGACTCTTGCTTACAGATTGATAGTCTGCGAAGGCGACAACCGCTGTCAAACCGAAACGAGCTCGGTGCAGGATTCGAACCTGCGTAACTTCTATTGTTCTAACCAATTGAACTATCTGCCTAATGCAGAGCGGGACTCGAACCCGCAACCCATAGAGTGGTGATGGTTTTTTGGCAAACCACCCAAACCTCCAAATCAAGTTGCATAGAAAAACATGATGCTTTTCGGCAAAGTTCTCTACAATGGTGCCATACAGAAACACGCAACAGGACTTGTTTGATATTGTTGTTTCAATGAACTTGTCTTATTCCTCTACAAAGATTTTAAAACCACTGCGCAATTATTTTGCGCAGTGAATTAAATTATAAAAGCCCCCTATTTTTCTGGTGCTCTCGGTCTCTCTGTTCGATTGCCCCAAAGGGACTTCCTTTGAAATAGCCTATATTCACGAAGCCGTTTTCTTCTGTTATCAGCGATTCTTTTTTAGTGACGGCTCCAGTATATTTAGAACCATAACTGCCCGTCAGCTTTTTTGTCGCCGGATCCACGTCGCCCCATTCGGGCGTCTTCCCGTTATAGATCGGCTCGACAAAATAAACAATACCCGTCAGTCGCGACTTCATCAAGAAGCGGCCCGTCTCATCCGTATTGGTCAAAAACCTTTTTAAAATGTCTTGTCTCATGATTCTCATTCTTTTTAAATTAAACACTGCGGAACAGATTCGAGTCGAACGAATACCTCTAGTGCTTCAAACTACCGTGCATACCACATACACCACTGTTCCTTTTCGTACAGGAAGAGAGACTCGAACTCTCAAAAAACAGATCCTAAATCTGCCGCGTATACCATTCCGCCATTCCTGCATTTTGGTGGAAGTAGTAGGAATCGAACCTACTCCGTACTTAAACAACAGATTTACAGTCTGCCCCAACCCTCCAACTTTGGCGTACTTCCTTACTTTGTCTGAGAAGCAGGATTCGAACCTGCGGCCTCCCGCGTCCAAGGCGGACAAACAACCTCCGTTATCTTCCCAGTTTTAGGGTGCTTTCGGGAATCGGACCCTGTTCTTCAGAACCACAATCTGAGGTTTTACCAAATAAACTAAAAGCACCATTCGCGGCTCATACGGGGATCGAACCCGTTTCTCCCGAGAGACAGTCGGGAAGGTTAGCCAGTAACCCCAATGAGCCAGTTCCTTTCTAGAACTCGTGTGGCCTCGACTGGATTCAAACCAGTAACCTGCTGCTTCGTAGGCAGATGCTCTATTCTGTTGAGCTACAAGGCCATTGCGGAGAGCAAGAGAATCGAACTCTCATTGCCTTTTGAACAAAACCGATTAGCAGTCGGTTGCAACAAACCACTATTTGCCTACTCTCCTTTTGGGCATAAAAAAAGCACCTCGTTAAAGGTGCTTCAAATCATAGGGCAGGATATGCTTATCCTATCAGCCTGTAATCATCATACACCTGTATCTTATAAAATCTGCGATCGAGACTCGGGCTAGACGGCTGCCCGTTATGTGATCTAAAATAAATAGCCATCGCTTCTGTGTTTTTATATAGTGAATTCATTGTCTTCATTTGTAATTCGTAATTTCTAATTCCCAATTCTAAAATTTCTTCGGCAAAGATAAAGTCAAAAAAATCAAACCTCCAAATTATTTTTAAATTTATTTTATTGATAATCAGTTAGTTATACTTGTATTTACGCATAGAAAATCTTGTCCGTTATACAACAGATATCCTTACAATATTCAAATGACTGTCTCTCATTTGGTTAGCTTCCAAGTCTTATTTTCGTTTTTTTATACTAGGCATGAAACATTTTTTTGCTTTTTTTTAGGCCGTATTTGCTATGGCGCTTGTTTTTATATCATTTCTGTTCTTTTTTGCTTTTTATTTCTTCTCTAAAACCGCTCATGTTTGTTCCTATTCGTTTCCAAATAGAGTGAAAACAAAAAAAGCGCCCCGATGTCGGGACGCTTTTGCTATATAGTTTCAGATTACCAGTTACAAATCCTGCTTGAAATCTTTACGATACCTACCACATCCATGACGTTCCGCCAGAAGTTTTGCTTCATGACGATCGCTTATTGGTCCAAAAGACGGTGTGCTATGTTGGTATGTATTTTTCATTTCGAGGGCAAATGTAGTTGATTTTTTTAAATAAACGATGAGACTAAAAGTGACACATGATTAAGCAAACTTCAGATAAGAATATAATTGTAAAACATATTCCTAAAATAGGAAAGAAAAGCTATCTATATAACAACAATATATCACTATATACTTTTTACTTTATAGACAGACAAGAATAAAATTAATTCCTATATAGCAAAGCAGTATCTATACCATATTTCATATCTATAAAGTCATCCAACTTTCCTTTGTCTTGTTCGTTTATTAAATGATTTATTTCTTCTTCTGTAAAATCATAAATTCCAAATCGTTTAATGTAATTTCGGCTTAAGGAGAAATATCCCGACCCATAAGGCTTACTTGAATTAACAATATAAAACCAAAAGAGCCTTGAACTCATTATTTTTTTCATAAATAACAAGTCTTTCTCATTAGAACTGATAAGAGCCAAACCATTATAAAATAATAAATCTTCATCAAGATTTACAACAAAATTTGGTGTATTTGGTGTTATATGTGGAAAAAACAATTTATATTTTAATTTTTCTATTGATTGATTTCTACCATATGCAAACCAATTTTCATATTTCCCATTCCCTTTGTCTCTTTTTGCTAGAATCTGTTTTTTAGATTGTAAATATTCATAAGCCTTTGGAAAATTATTTTTGAAGTTAGTTTCTTCAATCAATTTTACATTTCCTTCTTCATGATAATAAGGGAAAATTATTTTCTTCTTTAAAAATTCAATAGAATCAATTTTAGTTAATTTATTTGGATTTATAATTTCCTTACAAATTTCCTTTTCTATTTGATATAAACTTCCATTTTGTAAATAAAAATACTTATCGTCTTCTTTTATTGAATCAAAAATAAAAATATCGTTTTTTAAGGTCGCAATTCCATTTCTAGTCTTAAACTTTTCACCTAAAGGAGTACCTATAGATTCAATTTTATTTAGAATTTCAATTTCTTGAAGATTCCATCCATTTAATGTTCCTAATGAAGAATATAGTATATTATTAAATTTTATTCTTGATAAAACAAGATCATGAGGATTGTTTAATTTTGAATATTGTATGAAATCTGAATTTGTTTTTTTTATTAAGCATAAACAGGTATAAGTAGATTTTGAATGAAATACCTGTTCACCACCAAAATCAATTAATATGAACTTATTTTTTTCCTTTTGAAAATATTCCCTTAATGCTCTACCATTTATGCTCTTAAAAAAAGTGTTCATAGTAATATAACCTAAGATACCGTTCGGTTTAAGAATAGATAATCCTATTTCAAAAAAAGGAATATATAAATCCGGATGCCCTGATGAACAGACTGTCCATAACTTTAGATATTCTTTAGACTCTTTATCAATATTACGAGAACAAACATAAGGTGGATTACCAACAACGATATCAAAACCTTCAAAGTTTGAAATTTTTTTATCCCACTTAAAATTTAAGGCATTTCCTTTGAAAAAATTGAATTCAAATATTTCTTCATCCTCTCCATCAATTATTGCTAATAATGAGAGTAATAATTCCGACCTTTTAACAGAATATTTTTGAATATCTAATCCGAAAATATTTGTTTTGAAAATATCGAAATAAGTTTTTTTTGTTTTGTTCTTTATTTTTTTTGAAACATTGTACAGGAATCCTGCACAACCACATGCCGGATCACATATCGTTATTCCATCAAAATCGTCATAATTAGAAAGTGCATAATCTAAAATATAATTTCTAATATAATCCGGAGTATATATTGCCCCAGTAACTATTTTTTCTTGAGGAGATATTACAAATTCAAATGCTTCAATTAACTCTTCAAAGGATGATAGTTTTTGAATTTTTAAAAAATCTGTCAATTCATTATAATCATCACATTCCTTCGTTATTAAAAGTTTTTTTATTCTTTTATTATTAATTGAAAAAATATTATTAGAATACAAAAAGGCAGAAACTATTAATCTATTTATTTTTTCTGTACTAAAAGAATATGATTCTAAATATTTGAATATTTCTTGTTTCATTACATTATTTGTGGACATATATCCTTAGTATTCCAATCATTATTTATTGCATGGAAGCCAAAGTGATGAGCTAAACTAGCAATAAACGGTTTTAAAGTCCTTTCCTGCGAACTTTTTAGGGCTTTTAAGTATTTAGGGTCTTTTTTAAGTTTACGCCATAATGCAGGTGAGAAATTTGATAAAACGAAATCTAATCCTGATATAAAGTCCATCGGGTAATGCATGAATCTAGGATTATCTAAGATTAGGTGATTACCGAAATTCCTTCCTACAGCATTATATTTTCCTAGCTTTCTTCCCCCCATTTGGAAATGATAAATTGGATGGACTTCATTCGATGGATTTTCTCCTTCTATATGTCTATCCAAATGATATGATAAAATATGGTCTTTTTGACTTCTAGACTTACCTTCAATGACTATATTGAATTCTAGATGCTTAAAAGGGTCTTTACATTCTTTTGATGCATCAAAATATTCTCCTTTTAAATCAACACTAAACTCCAATATTGCCTTCTTAACAGTCTTAGGATATTGAATGTTACTTGATATATCAATTTCAATAATAAAACTGTTTACACTGTATCCCCAACTTAAAGGCGTACCTACCATTTGTCCATCCTTTCCAACAAATGTAGGTGGTAGATTATACTTATCTTTTAATCTTTTAATTGCTCTATCAATTGTTCCTATTGAACTTTTATCAACTTGGCATCTATCCAAAGCTTGCTTTAATAGATTCAATTCGTCAGCTAAAGCCAATCGATATTTATAATTTGATTCATCAATTGTCATTTAGTCTATTTTTTTTCTTTCAAAACTTAGTCGCTCTATATCAGTTGGATGTACTTTTATTCCTTTTTTTGACACCAAATCTGGCTCTTCAACAATTGCATATAAGGAAACATATGCATAATCTTGCCATGGCTTTGGTTCTCCTTTTCCACATATTTTAAATCCTTCAAAAGGATCTAATGGTCTCCTTGTAATTTCACATATATTCCAATAATTACTACTTTGAAAAAGTTCAATTGGTTTTGCTGTCTTTAAATCATTAAAACCCGTTTTTTCTCTTAACAATGTGACTCTAGATTCCGCATTAAGACTTGCAAGATTTTCATTTGTCATATTTTCAAAAACGTCAATCACTATATCATTCCACCATCTGTTCCAACTATTATGGAAAATTCCATCATATCTAGCTTCTAAAAAAAATTTCACAAGAGCACTCCAATCTTTTGATTCATAGATATTAATCCCTAATCTTGCCGCTAGTGTTTCCTCGCTAATTAATACACCAGTAGGTTGAATAATATCTTTAAATATAACTCTAGCAATTTCATGAATTGGCGGATTCTCTTCAATAACAAATCTAGACAACATTCTTTCATCTAGTTCCTTATAGTCTCTTTTTAATATTAAAGAAAAATCTTTTTTGCTTGTATTTAATATTTGATATCCATCTATTAAAGAAGATATTTTATTAACTGTTTCATTATCGATATCGTCCTTTAAAAAAGTCCAATCAAACAAATCATGACTAGTAAAATCTCTAGTAAAAGAATCTTTAATTTTATCTTCAGTAGAACATAGAATAATTGGTAAATCAGGTAACAAACCTTCAGATGCTAAAGTTCTAATCATTTGTGCCAATGGAGGTGCTTGATATCTAACTTGAAATTTTATGTCTTTTTCATCGGCAGTATTTTCTTGAGGTCCATTTAATTGGAGATCCAAAATTAAAGCATTATAACTTTTAAGTTGTTCAACTAATATGTCTAATTCATTTTCAAAATTGTGAGGTTTCCTTAAACTAACTTCTAATATATCATTTGCTTCTAGTTTTTTCTTAATTGGTTGGGTCAAATCATCTTTCTCATCATCAAGATAAAATACTCTATATTTACTCATAATCTTCTATTTCAGTTTTTGGTAATTCAATTCTAATTGTAGTAGCATAATTCTCTTTTGGTTTTGTTACAAATACTTCACCACCGTATCCTTCTATAATGTCTTTCACAATTTTAAGACCTAAACCTGTACCTGATAGTTCTTCTATTTCAGTAGAACTACTGCCAGATGGGTTGCTTGTTGTATAAAAAGCATCAAAAATTTCATCTTCCTTTTCAGGGGCAATACCAATACCATTATCTGAAAACTCTAAATATACTTTATCTTTAATTTTGCCAGCCTCAATACTAATCTTACCAACTATAGATTTTTTAGCAATTGCTTTTTTTGAATTTGTATAAAAATTAAACAAAATTGAAGCCCACTCTGATGAATGCATAGGACAAGTAAATAAATTATATCCTTTAAATTCTGGCTTCTCTAAATAAATATTACTTCTCTCTAAATCAGGTGTAATTATTTCAATGAAATTAGAAATTGGCTCTCGTAATTCAATTGGCTTAAGTTCTCTATTCACATTTTTAGAAATAGCATCCTTAAAAAAAGATGTATAAACGGTGAATGCTTCTAAATTTTTTTGCAAACGAAGTCCTGTTTTTTTACCCTGAATATCTTCGATTAAATTTGTTAAATATTCGGCATCATATTTAAATGCTGGTTCATAATGATTTACTTCATGAACAAATTCACCAATCGTCAAACCCAATCCTGCTAGAATTCTTAACATTTGTATTTCCTTGAGTAATTCTTTTGTTTCTATTTCATGATCTATCGTTTCTTGCTGTTGTACCTCTTCCAACTCAATTAATTTCTCGTTAATTGTTTTTAATTTCGTTGAAATATTTTCTTTTGTGTTTGATTCAATAGTACTCTCATCAGTGATTAACTCTGGACTAACTATTTCATTAAATTCTTTTTTAACTTCTTTAATTATGTCTGCAGTTGTTTTTTTATCCCAATCTTTTTGACCAGCAGTACCCTTTTTATCTCTAGTTTGTGAAACTTTTAAAGCTACATCAGTTAATACTTTGTATCCAAAATCCTTAAGTTCTACTAATGCATTTGTCTCCAACAATCCTTCTCTACTTGATAATTCTTGAAAATTAATTCCATTTTTATCAATTACTTCAACAAAACCAAAAAAATGTAAATTCGAATGGGGAGCTAAGATACTTCTTCTTCTCATTGAAGCATCTAATGTAAGCCAATCATCATTTTTTTCAGCATATGGTAAAACTCTAAATCCATTTCTATATAGTCTAATTCCACCATATTCCTTTGCATTTTCTAGTATGTAAGAATTGACTGTTTTAGGGATAAATGAAGTTTGATTTCCGTTATAAATAAAATAGAATGCTTTCAGGTGAACATTCTTTAAATCTGAATACTTATCATCTCTTTCTTTTTTTCCTACTAAATATACTTCTTCTGGAATTGATAGTTTATCACTTTTAAAGGAATAATATCCTTGTCCTTCATTGTCTACATACGCTTCTATTTCAGCTAGAGCATGCTGAAAAAAAGCACTTTCCTCATCAATTATTACATTTCCATTTCTATAAAAAGTAACTTTAAATCCCGGATCATCTTTACTTTTTTCAAACCTATCCGATAAAGGAAAAGGTTGTAATAAATCAGAAATATATTTGTAAGCTCTTTTTATCATTGAATCAGACCAAGAATCCCTTACATTTTCAATAATAAGAGTAGTACCCTCTTCTTTTTCCTTATCAACTTCTTCAATTTTATTTGAGATTAAAAGTAAATTTGAATCAATCTCATATCTATCCCAATCAATTGTTACTTTGAGGGCTTTACTTGAATCTAAAGTTTGTGTAATTATCGTTAATGTCTGACCTATTCTCTGAGTTGCAAAGCGACCAATTCCTTTTTGACCTGCTCTAGTTCTACCAAATCTTGGAGACTTTGGATTGTGTATTTTATCACTAGATGATATAGTCATAAAACCTTTTATAAGTTGACTCCTAGTCATACCTAATCCAGTATCCTCGATTGTTAAATTACCACCAGGCTTCTCACAATTATCAAAATATAAATCAACTGTTAAGGCGTCTGAATCATAAGCGTTTTTTACTAGTTCTGAAACAGCAGTTTCATGCCTTCCAACAAGCTCCTTACCTAACCTATTTATAACACCTGCATCTACAGAAAAACGTACACTATCTAAATCAAGATTCGCTATTTCATGTGAAAGTTCAAGAATTAAGTTATTATCAGAAATGTCTTTTAAAAGCTCTTCATTTAGCCTTTTCTTCAAAAGCTGTATATCCTTACTAACAATATCCATCGTAATCAAGTTTGTGTAAAAATACATAAACTAAATGTATATTTTTTTAAAATATTTTTATCATAATAAAAAATGTAACGACAAGTAATAATCAATATTGTGCTTGTAGATAAAGCAGATGTCATAGTCGCTGTCTGGAGAAGCAAATCCTCAGGCACGGCTACCCGATTCGCAGGCAAAAAGGATCTC
This sequence comes from Flavobacterium sp. N2550, assembly GCF_025947265.1. NCBI lineage: Bacteria > Pseudomonadati > Bacteroidota > Flavobacteriia > Flavobacteriales > Flavobacteriaceae > Flavobacterium > Flavobacterium sp. N2550. The sequence continues at coordinate 3,254,469 of NZ_CP110007.1, forward strand.
TACTCCTTTTTCTTTTTCTACCTGCTCCAATTTATAAAGTATCTTATTTATCATCGTCAGTAATTTCTCAAATTTAACAAAAAAACAATCGTAAAAACAGTTTAAAAAATAAGTCCGATTTTACGCCTTTTTTAGGGGCTTTCTCCCAGTCATGTTCGGGTCTTGTTCTGATCGTGTTCGGAAAAAAGCATCTTTTTCCGAACAACATCAAAACAAAACTGCATTAAAACTAGAGCAAAATACCATTTTTCCCAAAAATAAACCTGCCAAGCAACCCAAAAACATCGTTAAACAAATTTGTTTATTATCGACCCCGTTGCCTTTTTTCCACCGCAAAGCCGCGAGTTCCTCCAGGCTCCGAAAGCAAGGCGACTATTGCGATTCCAGCAGCGCCCAAAACCCAACAACCCACTTCCTGATAAAAATTATCAATTACAAAACGCAATATTTAATTTATTAGCCTAAGTTTGCAGTAGTGGCCTTATAACCAAGCTGCTGCCTGCCATCTATCGCCCCTCAAATCAGAATCTGCCACACAGACCGTATGCCCCAAACAAGGCGGTTGCAGTACAAAAAGAGCGCCACCCATACCACAAAACCGACCAACACGAGCAATGCTTATGAAAAAAATTACCCTCTGGACAGCGGGCCTGCTGTTTGTATTTTCCTCAGCCTATAGCCAAAAAGAACTCTGGGGCTACCGAATGACTTCAATCGGTATGCCCGGCAGCAATGACGGCCAGATTATCAAGACTCCTCTTATAGGAACCGATACCGAACCGGAAACGGTGTACTCTTTTGATCCTACGGGACTGACAGGACGGTATCCGAGAGGCAAGCTGTTTCAGGCATCTAGCGGAAAATTATACGGTGTTACGAGCTACGAGACTACCGTTCCCGCACCGGGAGTGCCTTCGGGCGTCTTGTTTGAGTACGACCTTACGACCGACCGCTACAAGCTTCTTTATAGCGGCCTTGTCAATGCCATGCATGCCGTAATCGAGCCGCTTCCTGGCGTGCTGTACGGCGTGACCAACGGCGGCAGTTCGGTGTTCAAGTACGTTATCGATTCGGAGCAGTTCAGCATCGTGGCCACCCTGCCTCCCTTTACATACAACGGCAGCAACCAGTACCCGAAATTGATAGCAGGAATGATGAAGGCTTCCGACGGAAATCTCTACGGCGTTACGTCTATGGCGCCTTCTACGCAAAATATTCCCTATCCGGGCGGCATCTACAGGCTCAACCTTGCTACGGGACAGCTCGTCAAGGTCTATGTCTTTGGCGTGGGCGGCTCTGATATCATGTATCCTATGTATGAGAGCGGATTGGTAGAAGGCGCAGCCGGAAAACTTTATGGCACGGCTCTGGGCGGCGCACATATAGGCCCTCAAGGCGTGGCTCCGCTCGGAAGCGGCACGCTCTATGAATTTACGATAGCCGGCGCTACCATGTCAAAAAAGTTTGATTTCGACTATGCAGTCAACGGGGCCAACCCAAGCCCGCTCGCCAAGAGCGCAGACAACAAGCTCTACGGTACCTTGGGCGGAAACAACAACAGCGCTCTTGCCAACGCAGACGGGCTGGTCTTTGAATATGATCTTGCCACAGGATCCTTATCGATGCCTCATATTTTTTCTTATGTTGCAGATGATCTGGTCCGGTCGCCCTACGGCGCGGTGCTAAAGGGCAGCGATAATGCTATCTATGGCAACAGTCCGCAAGGAACCTTCAAGCTCGACTTAACCAACAATACGGTCATCCGCAAGATGATTACCAGCAATATGTCTGAGCTAAAAGACCTTATCGAGATCTGCCGCAAGCCGTCGTACCGCTTCTTTGATACGGCCTCGTTTATCGTGTGCCAGAACAACCCGTTCGTGTTCGACGTGCACAATACGAACGCCGCAAGCTACGTATGGAGAAAAGGCTCTACGGTACTGCCCTTGCAGACTACCGGAATACTCAACATTGCCAGCCTTACGCTGGCCGACAGCGGCATCTATACCTGCACCATGACCAACGCCTGCGGCACTACCGTGACCATGCCTTTGCAGCTTACGGTTGACGGCTGCCTGGGGCTGGACGAGGCTATCGGCCTTAAAAATGCCATCAAGCTGTATCCTAATCCTGCCGCGAATGTCTTAAACCTAAAGCTTCCGGAAGCGGCCGATTTTGCCATACAGCACATTTCGATCACCAATATGCTGGGACAGCTCGTCTATAGCGGCGCTTATAACAGTCCGGCTATAGAGATCAGCTTCTTAAAAACGGGACTCTACCAGTTGCTGTTGACAACGGACAAAGGCGACTGGAACGGCAAATTTGTCAAGGAATAATTTCCATACAAATTAGCTTCGTATCAACCTTATAGGCTATCAAACCAACCCAGAATAACAAACCGACCATGAAGATAAAATTACTATTCTTTGCAGGCTTACTGCTCTGTTCTTTACAGAGCTTCGGGCAGTTCATCACCGAATGGAACACGGGCGCTTCGACCACTATCACGGTTCCGACTACCGGAACGGGCTATAATTATACGGCTACCATAGCGCGGCTAGATACTCCGGCCGTCATCCTCACCACCCTGACCAACGTAACGGGGAATGCTTCTTTTACGGGATTGGCTATAAATACGGCCTATCAGGTCAAAATTACGGGTGCTTTTCCGCGCATCCATTTTAACAATGCGGGCGACAAGACCAAAATAAAAAACATCACGCAGTGGGGCACTATTGCCTGGAGCAGCTTTAGCAATGCTTTTTATGGCTGTACCACGCTAAATATCACAGCTACCGACGTGCCCCTGCTTGCGGGAGTGACCTCTATGAGCCATATGTTCCAGTTTTGTACGGCCTTGAACGGCCCTGCCAATATCGGCAGCTGGAATACGGCTTCGGTTACCGACATGAGCTACCTCTTTAGCGGGGCTTCTCTTTTTAACCAAAACATAGGCGGCTGGAACACGGCTGCGGTGACCAACATGAGCAACATGCTGGCCAATGCCACCGCATTCAACCAGCCTATCGGAAGCTGGAATACGGGTGCCCTAACGACCATGGACTATCTTTTTTATGCAGCCAGGGCCTTTAACCAGCCTATCGGAAACTGGAATATGGCAAATGTCACAAATATGGACAGCGCGTTTTCGCAAGCTTCTGCCTTCAACCAGAATATCGGCAGTTGGAATACAGGAGCCGTGACCACTATGCGCAGCATGTTTACTGGCGCGACGGCCTTCAACCAGCCTATCGGGAGTTGGAATACGGGAGCCGTGACTACCCTAAGCGGCATGTTTAACGAAGCAACGGCCTTCAACCAAAATATTGGCAGCTGGAATACGGCTGGGGTGACCGACATGTCTACTCTGTTTTCTGGCGCGACCGCCTTTAACCAGAATATCGGCGGGTGGAATGTCAGCGCTGTTACCAACATGAACGCCATGTTCCGTCAGGCTGCGGCTTTTAACCAGAACATCAGCGGCTGGAATGTTTCTTCGGTCATCAACATGCTGAATATGTTCCTGCAGGCGACCTCTTTCAACCAAGACATCAGCAGCTGGGATATTTCCTCGGCGCTTTATATGGATTCCTTGCTTAAAGATGCTACCGCTTTTAACCAGAACCTTGGCCCTTGGGGAGAACACTTGAATCCGAATGTCATCTTGGGCAGCTTTTTCGGCGGCTTTTTAGAGAACTGCGGCATGAACGTCGCCAATTATGACGCGACACTGGTGGGCTTTAATACGCACGGCCCAAACGGCATTACCATGGGAGCCTTGGGAATGTATTATTGCAATGACGGCGCGGCTGCCCGTGCCAACCTGATCCTGCCGGTTGCAAGCGGCGGAAAGGGATGGAACATTTCGGGCGATACGTCGCTGGCGGCTTCTACCCCGCTGCTGGCTACGGCCGGTACTACCGTGACGTTGACCTATGCGGGCTGCAATTACGACTGGTCGAATCCGTCGAACCGTGCCCGAAAGATGCTGACACTTAACCCGAACGGCAATAGCCTGGCACCGACTGGCGTATCCATCAACCATAATAGTATCGGTGCGCTTCCGGCGGGAATCGCTTCTTCCAGCGGCTACTACCAGATCAGCAACGGCACGAACAGCGCCAGAATCAGCAACCGCCTGGTAACGGTTATCGATGCCGGAAACCATACCGCCAATGGGGGCGTCATCGCAAGAGTCTATTATTCGACAGCAGAATATACTAATCTCGTCATCAATACCCCTCCAGCGGGAGAAATCGTAGATGCGGGATGGTTCTTGTCTAGCACGACTACGGCTGCGGGCGTGGTAGCTGGCTTGTCTGCCGCTGCCTATGCGCTACCGGGTGCCGAAAAGATCGTTCCGTTCAATTCGGGTTCTGAAAACGGCATTGCTTTCGTGGAGTTCAAGCTTTCAAAGATGGGAACTATCGGGCTGTACGCCAAGACACAGGATGGGCCGCTCTCGCCTGCCTTGTCTGTGCCAGACAATGGCAAGAACAGCCGGCTGGTACTGTACCCAAATCCTGCAAAGAACCTGCTGCACCTGAAACTGCCAGACAGCCAAGACGGACCGATACGAAAAATAACGATAACTAATTTGCTGGGACAGGCCGTGTACAGCACTGCCCAAAATATAACGGATATCGATATCGCTAGCTTGGCGGCCGGAATGTACCAGATTGTGCTTTCGAACGACCAGGCCCATTGGAGCGGGAAGTTCGTAAAGGAATAGCACGTCTGAGCCATTACTTCAGCTCAAAAAAAGCTTTTGCGTTGGCTGTCGTCTGCTGGGCTACTGCATCTAAGGTTATGCCTTTAAATTGTGCTACGGTACCCGCTACAAAAGGCAAAAAAGCAGGCTCGTTACGGCGTTCGTGGTATTGGGTCAACAGCGACTTGGGTACGTTTTTAGGCATCATAAAAGGCGCATCGGTCTCGATCATTAGGCGGTCGAGCGGCACATACTGCACGACTTCCTTTAATTGGGCAAAGCGGTTCGTATCGCTTACAGCTCCGGTAAAGCCAAGATAAAAGCCTTTGTCCAAGTAAACCTTTGCCTCGTCTAGCGTGCCTGTAAAACAGTGCACTACGGCTTTGGGCAGTCTCGGCAGATAAGCATCTGTAATAGCAACAAAACGTTTAAAAGCCGCTCTTTCGTGAAGAAAAAGCGGCAGCTGCATTTCGATAGCCAGTTCCAGATGTGCCGCATAACATTGCTCTTGCTTGTCGCGGGGCGAAAAGTCTCGGTCAAAGTCCAAGCCGCATTCGCCAACGGCAACTACCTGCGGTTTTTGCAGCAGTGCCTTGAGTCGGCCGATGCTCTGCCCGTCAAAGGTCTTGGCATCGTGCGGATGGATACCTGCCGTAGAAAAAAGGGTGTCTTTGTAGCGTGCTGCTATTACCGCAGCTTCTTCACTACTTCGTACGCTGGTTCCCGTAAGCAGCATCTGCGACACGCCGGCCTCCAGCGCATTTTGTACGATATCGTCTGTATCGTTTTGGAATTGTCTGTTCGTCAGGTTGATTCCTATATCTATGTATGTTTTCATTTTTTGGTTATTTATGTAATCCGCATTTATATGCTGTTATTGCTTATTGTTATTCTTTTTAGGTTCGGTCGCTCGGCTATAAATGACTCAAGCTCTGTGTGGTTTATTGCTTGCTCTGTAGGGTACCAAAATCATTAAAGATTTTTTGGCTGTCGGGATCGGCTGATTTCACAATCGGCTGAACGGATGCATTAGTATCTTCGTAAGGAAATTGCAAGCCTACTGTACTCCATCCTGAGCTGTAGTACAGAATCACCTCATCCCAATACGGAATGGACTTATAGGCTTTTCTTCGTTCTTCGAGCCATTTATTTCGTTCTTCAGCTGCTTGTATTACAGATTCCTTGCTTTCTTCTTCATCTTCTACCGAGTCTGTCAGGCTTTTGATAGCACTAGATAGGATTGAGGGCGGCGGGTTTAGGACATCAGTATCATCATACTCTCTTACATCCAAGCCTAAATCCCACTTTAATTCATAGAGCAAGTGTTCTTTTAGGTTGATGCCGTACAGCAGCATATCAAATCCATAAGAAGAGAGTACATGGCTCTCTTCTCCTTCTCCTGCAGCTACAAGATAGCGATGGGTGTTAAGAGGAATCAGTACAGGGACTTTTTGGCGCCAAGCCTCAATAATCTTGATACACTCATCTTTATCATCAGGCTTTATACCCCATGATTTTAGCCATGAGGGCTGCTCGCTTTCAAACACATCAAAGCGCATACATTCAAACGGCCATTCAAATCGTTCTTTGATAGCTGCATCGTCGCGCCAGTCATGGAATAAAGGAAAAGGATTGAGGGTTATCTCGCCTGTTTCATCATCTTCATATTCTATAACTTCTTCCTTGTCTACTTTGTGCAGTATCTTTAAGAAGCTCCTATGGCTTGGGGAGAACTTGATATTCCATTTCGATTCTAAAGCGTCGATTTCTTCATCGCTAAGCGGATCTGTCCATCGAGCACCTTCAAAAAGGTAATGCCTTTGGTTCCACCAATTGCCGTCTTTTTTGCTTTCTGAAAAATCGGCCCATCTTTTTTCTGTCGTGTCCTTGACCCAATATAAAAAGGATTCAAAATCGGCTAGTCCTGTATTCATCTTATTGCTTTTTCGCTATGCTTTTTTCTTCTTTCACTCTATAAATGACTGTTCTCTTAACAGCGCTTGCTAATCTTCTCGGCTTCCGTCATCGGCCATTCGCACCATCTTGGGCGTAAACTTGGCGACCACATCTACCAATTCTTGCTGCGCGGCCATGACCTGGTTGATGTCTTTATAGGCCATCGGCGCTTCGTCTAGTCCGGCACCGATTAGGGTCACGCCATGCTGTTTTAAAATACCCTGCATCTCGTTTTTGGTAATCGTCTTGATGGCTTTGGTACGGCTCATCTGTCGTCCGGCACCGTGCGAAGCCGAGTTGATGGCATTTTCTTCTCCTTTCCCTCTCACCAGAAACCCGGGCGCGGTCATGCTTCCGGGTATGATTCCCATCACGCCCTTTCCGGCCGGAGTGGCTCCTTTTCGATGTACGATGACTTCTTCTCCGTTCCAGACTTCTTTCCACGCAAAATTATGGTGGTTTTCGACCTTCGCCAAGACCATAGCGCCCAGCGCCTGCTGCATTTTGTTATGGATAATCTCGTGGCAGGCAGAAGCATAATCGCCCGCCAGGTTCATGGCAATCCAGTATTCTTGGCCCAGTTCAGAATCCATATCCAGATACGCCAGGTTTCGTGCCGCTTCAGGCAGTCGGCATACTTCTTTGGCGATCTTTGTATAATGTCCGGCAACCGTAGCGCCAAAACCTCTGGAACCGGAATGCGTCAGCAGCGCGACGTATTTTCCTTTGGGAATGTTCAGTACTGCATCATCGGCTGCAAATTCCAAGATTCCGAATTCTACAAAGTGGTTTCCTCCGCCAGACGAACCCAGCTGCGACCAGGCTTTGTCTTTCAGGTTCTTGATAAATGAGTTGGTCTCAAAATCGGGGCTTTCCAAGACTGCATGGTCTGATCGGTACTGTCCTTGGAAACCGTGTCCGGCTCCAAATTTAGAATGGGCTATCAGCTCTCTCTTGAACTTGTCTTCGTTCTTGTAATAGAAATCTTCTGGAATATCGTATACCGACAGTGCCATACGGCATCCGATATCCACGCCCACTCCATACGGAATGATGGCATTTCGGGTCGCGAGTACGCCTCCGATAGGCAGTCCGTAGCCTTGGTGTGCATCGGGCATCAGGGCACCGGCAGCCGTAACGGGCAGCTGCATTGCTACCTTCATCTGCTGGATAGCGCCTTCTTCGATATGGTCGAGTCCGTAAGACGAAAAGGCCTTTGGCTGTGGGTTTAGTGATATAAAATCTTCTGGCTTTTCATTTGCTTTTTCGATCAGTGCCGTGGCCAGCTTTCCGAAAAGCGCATCGTCTATATAATTTTCTGGAGCTTGCAGCACTTTTTTATAGTGGTCGAGCATCTGGTCTTTGGTAAGTCCATTTCTCTTTTTGTTTATCTTTAAGGCCGTCCCGATGATGCTTCCTTGCGGGTATCCTAATTCTAGGAGGTCTGTACCGTTGATTGGTGTTTTCATGTCTTTTGTTTTTTGATGGTACAAAGCTGAAATCAAAGTACGCAATTATTTTGCGCAGTAAAAAAGAATTTCTATTTTTGGCTGTAAGGCTTTATCGAGCCTGCCTGTGCTGTATCTTAAAGCTAAGAAAAAATGTCTCAAAACAAAAATGCGCTTATCCGGTATAAGACGATTGACAAGTGCCTGCAGAACCACTACCGGAAATGGACTTTGGAAGACTTGATGGAGGCCTGCTCTGATGCCTTGTTTGAATATGAGGGCAAGGAAAACTCCGTGAGCAAGAGAACGACCCAGCTCGACATCCAGCTCATGCGCAGTGAAAAGCTGGGTTATAATGCGCCCATAGTGGTTTATGACAAGAAGTATTACCGCTATGAGGACGAGGAGTATACGATTACCGATATTCCTTTGACAGAAACGGACATCAACGTGCTGACGGAGACGGTTTCAATGCTCAAGCAGTTCAAGGACTTTTCTCTTTTTAGCGATGTGTCCGACATCTTGCAGCGGCTCGAAGATAAGATCTATGCCGAGAAATCGCATACCAAGCCGGTCATCTACCTTGACAAGAACGAGAACTTGAAAGGACTGCATTTTTTGGATACGCTATACCAGGCCATCATAAAAAAGGTGGTCGTGCTGCTCACCTACCAGTCGTTCAAATCGAAAGAGCCGCAGCAGTTTGCCTTTCATCCGTTTGTGCTCAAAGAATTCAATAACCGCTGGTTTTTGGTCGGCAAGAAAAAAGCATCGCTGCCTGTGGTCAATCTTGCCTTAGACCGTATTGTTTCTGTTGATTTTGATTTTAACCTTCCGTATATCGAAGAAAACTTTGATGCCGAAGATTTTTACAAAGACATCATCGGGGTCACGGTCAACCAAGGGCTCAACGCTCGAAAAATCAGCCTTTGGGTCGATGCCGATAATGCGCCTTATGTACTGACCAAGCCGTTTCATTCATCGCAGACTATTGAAGAGCAGCGGGAAGACGGAAGCATCGTGTTCTGCCTGTGGCTCAAGGTTAATTATGAGTTCGAAAGGCTGCTGCTGGGCTTTGGCGAAGGCATCGAGGTCTTGGCACCGGAAAGCCTGAGACAGCGTATCAGGGAAAAGCTGAAAAAAGCGCTGAGAAATTATGAATAGGCCGTTAAACAAATCATAATGGCCTGCATCCGTATCAGATAAAAACAGAACTTCGCCAAATGCAATTACAGTACTTCACGCCGAAAAGCAAGCTTCTTGCCCGATACCTTGAGGGATATTATTTCTTGGAAAAAGAAAGGGATGAGCCTGCGGTAGAATACCTGACGTTTCCGAACAATTTCAGCATCGTATCGCTGCTGCAGGATACGCAGCTGACCTTGGCTGGTAATAGCGTGCTTATTGAAGAAAAAACAGGGGGCGATTTTACCTCGCAGCTTATCTGCCATTACGAGAAGCCTATCAAGATCCGCTACGAAGGGCGTATCCGAGAGATTACGTTCTATTTTAAGCCGCTGGGACTGAATGCTTTTATCGAAAAGCCGCTGCAGCAGTATCTGGGAGATTCGTTCCGTTCGTTTCTGCCGTTCGAGGATTATGAGGCCGCGATGAAGTCGGTATTGGCCGAAGAGAGCCTGGACGAACAGCGGAACAGCATCGAAAACTATTGGCTGTCAAAGTTTTTGGGATTTGAGCACGAACTCTTGCAGGATATCTTGTCTGACCTTACAGACAAGACAAAAGACTATGCCATAGAGCAGCTGGCGGAGAAATACCATACCAGCAGGCAGAATATCAGCAGGCAGTTTAGCATCCATATCGGCAAGACGCCATCGGAATTCAAGAAAACGCAGCGCTTTCGGCAGACGATGGCAAAAAACATGGAGGGCACGAACCTGACCACCTTGAGCTATGACAATTCTTTTTATGACCAGTCGCACCTCATCAGGGACTTCAAGTCGTTTACGGGGCTGACACCGAAGGCGTTCTTTAAGTCGATATCGCTGCAGGAAAACGCGACCATAAACTGGCTGTTCTTATAGCAGCGCAGATTGCTGTGACTTCTTTTGCTTACCGTTTTTTCTTGACGAGCTTTAGGGTATGCTGGAGTGCCTTGGGACTGTCCCAAGCAAAATGTCCGGGTATCACATAGCTCGGCTTCGGGTATTTGTTGATCAGCTTTTTCATGGTTCCTTCCCAAGCATCGATGTCGGCATCGCCAGTATATCCGAGATCATTGTTTTCGGTACTTTTTATAAGGCATCCGCCATACAGTACTTTTTCCTTTTCGAACCAAACAACAATATTGTCCTGAGTATGGCCTGCACCTGGATAAAAAGTCTCAAATTTCTTATTTCCGACAGTAAAGACGGTGTCCTTTTCAAAATGGTAGGCTGCCTTGGCATTGCCTTCTTGAACGGACAGCTCATGCGTCAGCTTGGATGTATAGGTCGGGATGCCGTGCTTTTTATAATAGTCAAGCCCTGCCGAACTGTCGTCATGAAAGTGCGTAGCGATGCAGAGCACTACTTTTTTCTGGTGCCTTTTGTAGATGCTGTCTAATAGCGGCTGAAAGTCGGATTCGTCCCAAGGGGTATCGATCAAAATAACGCCTTTGTCCGACACCACATACATGCTGTTGGATGGGAAGGGCTTGCCGTCGAGGTCTTTGTAGGTCGTATAAACGTAAAAGTCATCCGTCAAGGGCGTGATCGTAAGCTTGGGTGTTTCTGCCTGCCCAAAAAGGGTATTGGAGAACAGCAGCAGGATAGCGAATACTGCTGTGACATATACGGGCTGTTGGATGCTGGTGTTGTGTTTTTGTAGGATCATTTTTGATTTTTGATTTTTGATTTTGGCGGGGTGTCTTGTCTGGCTTCTAAGAGGTTATGGGCATGATTACTCGTTTCCTTTAGGAATCCATTTTCCTACTTCGGGAGCTTTATAGGCTTCCATCTTCTGGAAAAGTGTTTCGGCAACATCGCTCACAAGAATCATCTGCTGATTGATAGGCTTTAAAAAGCCTTTCTGGGTCATGTTGGAGACAAACTCGAGCAGCAGGGCATAAAAGCCCGCCACGTTCAGTATGCCTATCGGTTTTTTATGGAGTCCGAGCTGAGCCCAAGTGAGCATCTCAAAAAATTCTTCGAGGGTACCAAAGCCGCCCGGCAAGACAATCACGCCGTCGCAGAGCTCGTTCATCTTGGTCTTTCTTTCATGCATGCTTTCTACAAGAAGCAGTTCCGTCAGTCCTTGGTGTGCTATTTCCTTGTCTTTCAGGAAATACGGCAGGACTCCGTAGGCTTTTCCGCCCTGCCCTAGAACGCCGTCGGCTACGGCACCCATGAGTCCTACATTGGCACCTCCGTAGACAAGTTCGTAGCCGTGTTTTGCCATAGCTTCTCCTAGGGCGAAAGCTTGTTTTTCAAAGGCCGCATCGGTACCGAAGCTGGAACCGCAGAACACTGTTATTCTTTTTATGCTCATAGCATTTCTTTTTTTGTAGGGTTCAAATATACGAAATGGGCCCGAGAGCCCATTTATTATTTGTTTGTATACGACTGTTAGACTGGCTTTGCCAGTTCCTTGATGTCTTCTATTTCGAGTATGGATTTCGGATAGCCTTTCTGCACGGCATGAATCATGGCCTGCCCTATCTGCTGCATCGTGAGCGATTTTTTCGGGAACAGAATCGGAATTATCGGTATGATGATCTTAAAGATAGCCTTTATGTTCTTTTGGTCTTTGAAGGGCTTCATGAATCCGGGACGGAAATTGTATTCGCCCCTAAACGGCAACTTTAGTAGCGCATTTTCGGTGCGGCCTTTTACTCTTGCCCACATGATGCGGCCTTTTTCAGAACTGTCGGTATGACTGCCGGAAACGAAAGTAAAGACCATGTTCGGGTTGATTGCTGCCAGAACTTTGGCAAAAGCGAGCGTCGTATCGTAGGTGATGTGCGTATAGTCGGCTTCGTTCATCCCTATGGAGCTTATGCCGGCGCAATAAAAGCAGGCGTCGTATCCGGCTAAGACATCTGCATATTGTTCCAGCTTCATAAAATCAGGCACGATAAGCGCTTCTAATTTTGGATGGCTTAGCGGCGATGGCTTGCGGTTGACCATCAGTACTTGCTTTACGGCTGGGTTCTGCAGGCATTCTAACAGGACTCCTTCTCCAACCATGCCTGTCGCTCCGGTAATGATTACTTTCATATCGTATTGGGTATTTGCTGTATGCTAATGATACAGTCGTTATCTTTTCTGCCAAAAGTCGGTATTCTGTACGCTTTGTGCTTTGCTGTAAGGTTCAATTGTGCTTTGTTGTAGAGTCCACAAATGCATTATGAATTGGGAATTACGAATTACGATTAGAAGACAGGATTAAGGATAGAGTGCCTTGGCGTGTTTTGTCGAGGCAGTGATGAGCTGTTTCATGATGTCGATGTCGATATCTGCGAGTTTTTTGATGTAGACACAGACCTTTCCCGTCTTGTGTTTTCCGAGTTTCTGCAATAATTCTTCGCGGGTCTCAAATTCGTCTATATACAGTACTATCGAATCTTTTCTTGGCGAGAATGCGGCATAAGGCATGTCGCCCTCATGGCCGCTGTTGTATTTATAATGGTAGCTGCCGTACCCGATGATGCTGCCTCCCCACATTTTGGGAGGGTATCCTGTAAGTTCTTCATAGATAGCGGCTATCTGGAAGCAGTCGTTTCGTTTGGTCTCGTCTGGAACCGTGTTGATAAAATCTGTTACGCTGGATTGGGTTTCTGTCGTCTTGTTTTTTGCCATGGCCTTTGTGTTTCTCTATTATTGGAACCTGTTGCAATGCACCGCTAATATACAAAAAAGCTGCCCTGCATGATAGCAGGACAGCTTGATAAATAATTGTTTTCATGGAAGGAATCAGGATGCTAAAAGTGCATCTAGATTTTCTAATCCGGCTGTAAATCCTTCCTTGAAGCCCATTTCGAGGATCTGTTCTAGGTCAGCCAGCTCTTTGTAGCTGATTTCGATAGTCACGATAGTCGAATCGGCTTGCTGCTTGAAGGTGTTGTTCCACAGCGATCTAGAGAAATCCGTATTTATAGTACCGTTCTCGTCGCAGAAAGCGTCATAGGCCGAATAGCTTTGTGAAACTTTGATGTCTTTATAGTCGGCTCTCGCCCAGTGTTGCGTACCGTCAGGGCCTACCATGGCATAGAGCCAGGTTCCGCCTTCGCTGAAATCCATCGATTTGGTTTTGGCTTTCCATGGTTTTGGCGCCCACCACTGGTCGAGCAGTTCGCTCGTGGTCCACGCAGCCCATACCTTGTCTAGAGGTGCTGCAAATTCCCTTTCTACTTTGATTTTCTTATTTTCCTTGTCAACAGAAAAATTCATTAAAAGATTGTTTCTCATTTTTTTTACTTTAAATTACTCAATACTATCGAGTTGACAAAATAGTTTCCTAAAAAAGTGATTTCAGAAACGTTCAATGCGCAACTTATCAGTTGCAAATATATGCAACTTTTTGGTTGCACAAAATAATTTAGTGTTTTTTTTAACTTGTTGGATTACGATAGTACAGAAAAACAATCCGTGACAGCCTACCACACATACAAAACAGAATAGATGTCGGGTCCGGAACCGGCATAGAGTAAATTGAGCTGATCCGCCAGATAGAGGCCATTGACGATGAATTTATAGCGGTATTCTCCTTTGGGCAGCGAAACGGTACAGGTCCACTTTCCCTTTTCTTTTTGCAACGGAAGGATTGCCCAATTGGAAAAATCGCCCGTAAGGGAAACCTGCTCGGCTCCTTCAAAATCATTCATCGTGAAGGTAACAGTCTGGTCGTGCTGCTTGCCGAAGAGCGTGGCGGCGTAATTGTTAGGGTCGGCTGCAAGCACTTTAGCAAAACATCGGTCGCTTTCGGCAATCCTGCCCTCTTTGCGGTAGGCTGTCGCAAGCCAGGTGTCGATTTCGAGTTTTTCTGGGTCATACGCTTTCAGCCGTTCTAAGAAACGGATACCGTCTTTGGTATGGCCCATGGCTATTGCCTGTGCGGCCAGCTCAATGGCATCGTTGTTCTTGAAGTTGTAGTCATGGGGATGGTATTTTCTTAATGAATCATAGGCAGTCAGGGCTCTGTCAATGCCTCCTGTTGTGTATTTCTCTAGTATCACCGGAGCAATACTCTTGGGGAAATAGGCCTGCATGTCTTGAAAATGCTTGCCTTTTTTAAGTTCTTCGTGTAAAGAAATAACGACGGGAAGAGCAAAGTCGTTTTTATAATACAGATGGATGGTTTTCTTTTTTAATTCTGCTACCATGGAATAATTGGAAACGAGATTGCTTGGCTTTTTCTGCGCTGTCTTTTGCAGGATCTCTACAATGTCTTGCAACTCATAGTTTTTTTCCTGACGTAAATATTCTTTGGCAAGATCCCTACGCCAGCAGGCTTCATGGTGCTGGTTGTTGATACTGTAGTTGGTCAGTACAAAATTCTTTGTGGCACGTCTTATTACGTAACTACCGTGTACCGTAGCATAGTCGCCGCTGGCATCGCTTATAAAAAGCTGGGCTCCCGTGAGGCGTACCAGATTAAACTGGGAGATGAATTGCAGGGCTTCGTCTACAGTCTTGCATTGCTTTAGGATGTCTGTAGCTACTTCGGTTTCCCTGTCTGTTTTTTTAGGGTCGCGGGTGGCAGGAATTTCGTCTATGGCGGTATAATCTACAAAGAGCCCTTTGGTATTCATGCCGCCTTGAGGGTTCTTATACATCTGGCTGTTGGTGTTTTCATCGGACGAAAGTTCTGTCCAGATCATATACCCATAGGATTTTTTGAGGGCAGGAAAATACCAAAGCCTGTAATTAAGAGAAGGTGTTTCGTCTTCGTTATTGCCGATCCAGACATGACGCCCGTCGTTCGCAATAAATATCGTGCAGGCATTGGAAGCCGGCAGGCTGAAAAAGATAGAGAACAGGAAAGCAACGAAATTTTTACGGTAAGTGGTCATAGGTACGCTGTTTTTAAAGGCCAAAATTAGCCTGAAAAACAGCCTTGTTTGTTCGGGTGGATATATCCGAACAGGTTTTATTGCCTGTTATTGCTCTTGGCGTATTCGGTAGGCGACATCCCGGTCCACTTTTTAAAAGCAGTATTAAAGGCCGTCTTTGAATTAAAACCGGAAGCAAAGGCAATACCGACCATGTTGAGTGCTTCTACCTTATCTGAAGCCAGCAGCCGTTTTGCTTCTTCTACTCTTTTGCTGTTGATGAAGTTATAGAAATTGCCTCCCGTAGCTTCATTGATCAGATAGGAAGTATCGTGTATGCTGATTCCGAGCTTGTCTGCCAAAACAGGAAGGCTTAGTCCGTTATCTAAGAAAATCTTTTCTTCGGAGACCAGCTTGTCTAGCTTTGCTGATAACAGGGCCAGCTCGGTTTTGTCTAGCCGTTCTGTTTTTTTGGGCTCTTTTAGTACGGGAGCTTCAAAAAGCGCGGTTATGTCTTGCAGTTCTTTTGTGTCGAATTCAAAAATAGTACGCTGCCGGATGGAAAAATAGGATAGGAAAAAGACAGCGCCTGTATATACGATCGGCATGATATCTAGCATCTGCGGCAGGCCTATCAAGGCGTCATTGATCCAGAAAAGCAGCATAAAAATCAAGATGAGTAAAAAGTACCGAAGCCAGTCTAGGCTTATCTCTGAAGTCACTGCTGCTATGAGGCGCAGGTTCTTTTTGTGCCGAATCAGGGCAAGATAACAGAAGATTATATAGGCTGCCAGCTGTACGGGCACTATATCGCGGACTAAAAAATCTGCGGAACCGATGCTAAATAGCTTTACCAACATCAGGTTGGTGGTTTCAGAAAATCCTAGAAAAGCAATACTCGTGTAGATCAAGAAGGGCAAAAAATGTAATACGTCTTTCTTTGCAAAAGATTTGGTGGGATTCACAAAATAGAGCGTGCTTAGCCAAAGGCTGGGCGCCATGATAAACTGCAGGGCATTGAGCCATAGGCTAAGATTGGCGAACCGATGTGCTTCGCTTCTAAGGCTGACTTCTAAAAAGGAGCTTCCCATCAGAAAGACAAACAGAGCAAGCCATCTGTTGGCTTTTAGGTTCTGTCCCAGCGGATGGAAAAAAAGCATAAAGCCCAAGAGAAGGCAGGCTCCGGCAGAAAAGCACATTAGGAAGACGTTCATCGGCAAGCGTGATTTAAGAGGAGTGGCACAATGCCCTCTAAATAAATTCAATCTTCAAATCTAAGGAAAAAACAATTCACGGTACCACTATCTAAATACGATTGCGATGGAGAACATCGAGCTACAGAAAAAATCTTAATGCTTTTTTTCTATATTGGACGAAGAAAACCAGATACTATTTTCGTATTAAGACATTCCTTTACGTCATTGCAAAAGACTCGTCCAAATTTATATATTTGTATCTAAAATTATCCTATGCTGCACCAATTCCCTTTCTATCTGGCTGTTATTCTGGCCATTATTTTTCTGGTCATGCTGGCCAACAAGATCAAGATTGCCTACCCTATCTTATTGGTATTGGCGGGCTTGGCTATCAGCTTTATACCGGGCATACCTCCGGTCAAGATAGATCCTGAGTTGATATTCATCATCTTCCTGCCGCCGCTGCTTTATGAAGCGGCCTGGTCTACTTCTTGGAAGGAACTTTGGCGCTGGCGCAGGATTATCGGCAGCTTTGCCTTTTTGATCGTATTTCTTACGGCTTTTGCCGTCGCCTTGGTATCCAGCCACTTTATACCCGGATTCACGCTGGCGTTGGGATTCCTTTTGGGCGGCATCGTATCACCTCCTGATGCGGTGAGCGTAGGCGCCATATTAAAATTCGTAAAAGTGCCGAAAAGGCTGGCCTCTATGCTGGAGGGAGAGAGCTTATTGAATGACGCTTCGAGTTTGATCGTCTTTCGATTTGCGTTGATTACCATTGGTACGGGACAGTTTATCTTGCAGGAAGCCGCACTGAACTTCGGCTGGATGGTCTTTGGAGGAATAGGCATCGGTGTGCTTATCGCGTTCGTGTTTTTTAAAGTGCATCGGCTATTGCCAACAGACGTCAACATGGACATCGTGCTTACGCTGGTGGCGCCTTATATCATGTATATGGTTGCGGAAGAACTGCACAGTTCGGGAGTCTTGTCTGTCGTGAGCGGCGGCTTGTTCTTGGCCACGCGAAACCATCGTTTTTTGTCCGGAAGCAGCAGGCTCAGGGCCGTAAATGTATGGGAGTCGCTGGTATTTGTGCTGAACGGACTTGTATTTATGTTTATAGGATTAGAACTTCCGGAAATCGTGAACGGCTTGGAAGGCGTGAGCATAAGCGCTGCCATGGGCTACGGCGTATTGATTACGGCTGTATTGATTGTCGTTCGTATCATATCTGCGTATGGGGCGGTTATCTTTACGCTGATTGTCCGAAATTTTATCGCGGTAGCCGACACCCGAAATCCAGGGATAAAAGGACCGTTTGTTTTAGGATGGGCGGGCATGAGAGGCGTGGTATCCTTGGCAGCAGCACTGTCGATTCCCGTACAATTAGACAACGGAGCTGCTTTTCCGCAGCGCAACCTCATCTTGTTCATCACTTTTGTTGTCATCTTGCTGACGTTGGTCGTGCAGGGCTTGACGCTTCCTTTTATTATCAAGAAATTCAACTTGCCCGAATACGACCATCTGCTTAGTGACGAGGAATCGTATCATCACATGTACAAACAGCTGGCCCAGCAAAGTCTGGAACATCTAAAGACCAAATATTCAAAAGAGCTAAAAGAACAGCCTGTCTTGCAGCAGATAGCCCGCAAATGGGAAGACAGCAGCGTTTTGCTGGATGATGCCTCGATGGCTTCGGAATGCAAGACTGTCTATCTTGCGATGCTCGACCAGCAAAGGCATTGGCTGCGTACGTGGAACCATGACCATCATGTGAATGAAGAGGTTGTCCGCAGGCACTTGCGCCGTCTGGATATTGAGGAAGAAAAGATGCAGTTTCAATAGACCGACTGATTTGTTTTTAAAATAAAAAAAGAGTGCCTTAACAAACAAGGCACTCTTTTTTATTATTCTCTTGAAGCATATTGGACAATGTCAATCCCTACTCCATTCGGGTCTTGGATGGCAAAGTGCCTGTCGCCCCAGGGCTCGTCTCTCAGGTCGATCTTGATAGCGATGCCTTTCTTTTTTAATTCTTCATACCGGCTGTCGACGTTTTCGACTTCGATAGTCAGGTACATCCCGTCGCCCAAAAAAGGCTTGTGGAATAACGGCTGCTGCGAAGGATGATTCGGCAATAGAAAGCTGATCTCTGCTTCATGGTTGGGCGTGTGCATGAGCAGGTAAAATTCATTTTCGAAGGTGACTCCAAATCCTAGTATATCGGTATAGAATGCCTTGCTTTCGGATAGCTTATTTGTTACAATTCCTGCGTTTAGTTTCATGGGTTTTGCGGTTTTAACGGTTAGACTTTTTTGAGCATAAAAATGTGCTGATGTGCCAGCCAACAATAAAATTAATAGTACTTTTTTCATAATGTTGCTTTTTTACATTACAAATTTCTCAAAACACGATTGGATTAGATTGTAAAAAATAGACATAATTACCTTCCGAAGGCTTTGCTCGGCGTCACGCCATAAAAGTTTTTAAAGTCTTTGATAAAATGGGATTGATCGTAATAGCCTACGTCATAAAACAGCTTGTTCTCCCTAAGGCTCTGGCTGGAAGGCTTGGCTTTTAATATGTTTTGGAATCTCACGACCTGGCTGAAGGTCTTGGCACTGGTCCCGACATAAAAATCAAACAGCCTATGGAGCTGCCTCGGACTGATTCCCGTATCCAAGCCATTTTTGATGTCGACCACGCCATAATTTTTAAGGATAATCTGGATGGCATCGTAGAGCCTGTTATCATAATTCAAGCTGGCTTTTTGCAAGTGGCCTATAAAAAAGGAATCTAGCACATCTGTAATCCTGCTAAAATCCATAGTCACGTCGAACCGGCTTCTGATAAACGCGGCAACTTCGGGCAGGACCAATTCTAATTCTTGGGAACGGTTGCTCAGTTCAAAGGCCGGGACTGAAAATAATTGCGTGAACATGGTCGGCAGAAATCGTATGCCGATATAATGAAAGTTTTTGTCGAGAATAAATTCGGTGTATTTTTTGCAAAAGCCCATGACAAAGTTTTCTTCGGGCCTGTGCAACTCAAAAAAGATATCAATACAGCCGTCGGCCACAACCCGATAGACGAATTCGTTTTCTAGCGGTGCATTTGTCTTTAATTGCCAATAGCAGTAAATAGTATCCTGCAATGCCAGACTTGGAGCCTTATCTTGATAGAGCACTTCAAGATTATGGGGCGTAACGGTAGGCTGCAAAGGCGTGAATAGCTCTCTTATTCTCATTCATTAATTATAAGGGTTATACAAATTTAAAATTATTTTATTGCTGCTCTAGGAAATCTATAGCCTGAAACCGCATTTAGGTGCCGGATAAAAAGCAACGGAAGTTATCAAAAGATAATTATTCTGTTAAAAAAACAAATTACTATGCGTGCATAATATTTTATTTTGTACATTTGGAATAAGCTAATACTTATGAAAGACAAAACTATAGACTATATTTTGAGAGCGACATGGCAAGCGGTCTCGCGCATGTATAATGAAGAAGCCGCCAAATACGGTGCAACTATGGCTACGGGATTCGCGTTATTGAGCCTTGATAAAGACAAAGGGTCGCCTTCGACCACGCTAGGACCTAAAATGGGAATGGAAGCTACCAGCCTTACCAGAACATTGAAATCCATGGAAGACAAAGGATTGATTACACGCAAGAAAAATCCAGTTGATGGACGCGGCGTATTAATACACCTTACCAAGTTCGGAAAAGAAAAAAGAGAGCTCTCTAAAAATACGGTACTGAAATTTAACGAGACCATCCGAGAGCACATCTCTGAAGAAAAGCTGCAGCACTTTATTGAGGTAGCAGAAACCATCAACAATCTCATTGCAGACAAGCATATCTTTTCGGATATCGAAGAAGAAAAACAGATACAAACAACAAACAAATAATATAAAGGAATGAAACGACTCATTAAAAAAGTTGCTGTCATTGGTTCGGGAATCATGGGATCGGGCATTGCCTGCCATTTCGCAAATATCGGCGTAGAAGTACTGCTGCTCGATATTGTGCCTCGTGAATTGACCGAAGCAGAACAGAAAAAAGGCCTGACGCTTGAAAGCAAAGCGGTCAGAAACCGAGTAGTAAACGAACATTTGGCGAATGCGTTAAAATCAAAGCCCTCTCCTATCTACAGCCTGAAATTTGCTGACAGAATCAAGACAGGGAATACGACCGACGATTTGTCTAAAATAGCAGAAGCCGACTGGATTATTGAAGTCGTAGTCGAAAGGCTCGACATCAAAAAACAGGTTTTTGAGCAGATTGAAAAATTCAGGAAGCCGGGTACTTTAATTACTTCAAATACCTCGGGAATTCCGATTCACTTTATGAGCGAAGGAAGAAGCGAAGATTTCCAGAAACATTTCTGCGGAACGCACTTCTTTAATCCTGCTCGATATTTAAAACTCTTTGAAATCATTCCGGGACCAAAAACTTCGACAGAGGTATTGGATTTCTTGAATGAATATGGTGAAAAGTTCTTGGGCAAGACATCGGTCATTGCAAAAGATACGTCTGCATTTATCGGAAACCGTATCGGTATCTTCGGAATCATGAGCATGTTCCACCAAGTAAAAGAATTGGGACTCACTATAGAAGAAGTCGATAAATTGACCGGACCGGTTATCGGCCGACCAAAATCGGCCACCTTCAGGACAGTAGATGTTGTTGGATTGGACACGCTCGTTCATGTAGCCAACGGATTGTATGATGGTGTTCCGAACGATGAAGCACACGAACTGTTCAAATTGCCAGAGTTCATCAGCAAGATGATGGAAAACAAATGGCTCGGAAGCAAGACAGGTCAAGGATTCTACAAAAAAGTAGACAAAGACATCTTGTCGCTTGACCTGGATACGCTAGAATACAGAGCGCCAAAGAAAGCTTCTTTCGCAACATTAGAACTCACAAAGACCATAGACAAGCCGATTGATCGTTTCAAGGTTTTGGTTAAAGGAACGGACAAAGCGGGAGAATTTTACAGAAAAAACTTTTCTGGTATGTTTTCATATGTTGCCAACAGGGTACCAGAAATCACTGAAGATTTTTATAAAATAGACGATGCCATGAAAGCCGGCTTCGGATGGGAAAACGGACCGTTTGAAATCTGGGATGCGATTGGCGTAGAAAAAGGAATCGAATTGATGAAAGCCGAAGGCTATGAACCTGCTGCTTGGGTTACTGAAATGCTGACATCTGGCAACAAATCTTTCTACACTATCAAAGACGGAGCTACCTATTTTTATGACAGGGCTTCGAAATCACAGAAAAAAGTACCGGGACAGGATGCGTTTATCATCCTTAACAACATACGCGAAAGCAAAAAAGTATGGAGCAACAGCGGCGCCGTAATCCATGATTTGGGCGATGGAATCTTAAATCTGGAGTTCCAATCAAAAATGAATACTATCGGAGGCGATGTGCTGCAAGGCATCAACAAAGCCATCGATTTAGCTGAAAAAGAATACTCTGGTTTGGTTATCGGAAATCAAGGAGCCAATTTTTCTGTCGGCGCGAACATCGGAATGATTTTCATGATGGCTGTCGAGCAGGAATATGACGAGCTTAATATGGCCATCAAACTGTTCCAAGACACGATGATGCGTGTGCGCTACTCTGGAATTCCTGTGGTAGTCGCTCCACACGGAATGACCCTAGGCGGTGGCTGCGAAATGAGCATGCATGCCGACAAAGTAGTTGCGGCAGCAGAAACGTATATCGGTTTGGTGGAATTCGGCGTAGGTGTTATCCCTGGCGGTGGCGGTTCGAAAGAAATGGCACTCAGGGCATCTGACTTGTTCCGCAAAAACGACGTGGAGTTAAACGTATTGCAGGAATATTTCTTGACAGTGGCGATGGCAAAAGTATCGACTTCTGCTTACGAAGCGTACGACTTGGGCATCTTGCAGCATGGAAAAGACGTCGTAGTCGTCAACAGAGACCGTCAGATTGCAGAAGCTAAAAAACATGCCTTATTGTTAGCAGAAGCCGGATATACGCAGCCTGTGAGAAGAAAAGACGTTAAAGTCTTAGGCAAACAAGCCTTGGGAATGTTTCTGGTAGGAACCGACAGCATGGAGGCCGGACACTACATCTCCGAGCACGACAAGAAAATCGCAAACAAGTTGGCTTATGTAATGGCGGGCGGCGATTTATCGGAACCAACCTTGGTCACAGAACAATATTTACTGGACATTGAAAGAGAAGCCTTTTTATCCTTATGTACAGAAAGAAAGACATTGGAGAGAATCCAGTTCATGCTGACTAAAGGGAAACCATTGAGAAACTAATCGAGACATTAAAGAAACTAGAAATGAAAACAGCATATATAGTAAAAGCATACCGCACAGCCGTCGGAAAAGCCCCAAAAGGAGTCTTCCGCTTCAAGCGTCCTGACGAGCTGGCCGCAGAAACCATCCAGTACATGATGAATGAGCTGCCTGATTTCGACAAAAAACGAATTGACGATGTCATGGTCGGAAACGCCATGCCGGAAGCCGAGCAAGGACTAAACGTAGCCCGTCTGATTTCCTTAATGGGACTAAAAATAGACGACGTTCCGGGAGTGACTGTAAACCGTTACTGCGCTTCGGGATTGGAAACTATCGGAATGGCGACTGCAAAAATCCAGTCGGGAATGGCCGATTGTATTATTGCCGGTGGTGCCGAAAGCATGAGCTTTATTCCGATGGGAGGTTACAAACCAACTCCAGATTATGCCGTAGCCAAAGAAGGGCACGAAGATTACTACTGGGGAATGGGACTAACAGCTGAAGCAGTTGCTAAGCAATTCAAGGTATCTCGTGAAGATCAAGATTTGTTCGGTTACAATTCGCACCAAAAAGCATTGAAAGCACAGGCCGAAGGCAAATTTGACAAACAGATCGTTCCTATCACCATCGACCAGATTTTTGTAGATGAAAACGGAAAGAAAGCTACCAAATCGTATACGGTGACCAAAGACGAAGGCCCAAGAGCCGACACCTCATTGGAAGCCTTAGGAAAGCTAAAACCTGTTTTTGCTGCTGACGGAAGCGTTACGGCAGGAACCTCATCGCAAATGAGCGACGGTGCCGCATTCGTAATGGTCATGTCGGAAGAATTGGTAAAAGAGCTAAACCTTGAACCAATCGCAAGACTAGTAAGCTATGCCGCTGCAGGTGTTGAGCCGAGAATCATGGGAATCGGTCCCGTAAAAGCCATTCCAAAAGCATTAAAGCAAGCGGGAATGTCGCTGAACGATATCGAATTAATCGAATTGAACGAAGCTTTTGCATCACAATCATTGGCCGTTATCCGCGAATTGGGCATCAATCCGGATATCGTAAACGTAAACGGAGGCGCAATTGCATTAGGCCACCCGCTGGGATGTACCGGAGCCAAGCTTTCCGTACAGCTATTTGATGAAATGAAACGAAGAGGCAACAAATACGGTATCGTAACTATGTGTGTAGGTACTGGACAAGGAGCTGCTGGGATTTACGAAATACTATAAATAGTTGAAAGTGGATAGTGGATATGAGACATCATTTTAAAAAATTTAGAATTTAGGAGATTATATGGATTTTCAAAATTCTTTGCAATCCTCTTTTCTATAAACTATAAACTATGCTCTATTCTCTATTATCTTAAAAAGTCTAACAAAAAACAGAAAAAACAATGGCAGATACAATCGAAAAAGACGTTACCCGTGGCGGGCAGTTTTTGGTAAAAGAAACAAAAAGTGAAGACATTTTTACTCCGGAAGATTTTTCGGAGGAACAGTTGATGATGAAGCAGACGGTAAAAGAATTCGTAGATAAAGAAATCTGGCCGAACAAAAATCGCTTCGAGAATAAAGATTATGCCTTTACAGAAGAATGCATGCGCAAAGCTGGAGAACTAGGACTTCTTGGCGTTGCTGTTCCAGAAGAATACGGCGGTTTAGGAATGGGATTCGTTTCTACCATGCTGGTTTGCGACTATATTTCGGGCGCTACAGGATCATTCTCTACGGCATTTGGAGCGCATACCGGAATCGGAACCATGCCGATTACTTTATACGGAACCGAAGAACAAAAGAAAAAGTACGTACCAAAATTAGCTTCTGGCGAATGGTTTGGCTCGTATTGCCTGACCGAACCTGGAGCAGGATCGGATGCCAATTCTGGAAAAACCAAAGCAGTTTTGTCTGAAGATGGCACACATTACAAAATCACAGGTCAAAAAATGTGGATTTCTAATGCGGGATTCTGTAGTCTTTTCATCGTATTTGCTAGAATTGGCGACGATAAAAACATCACCGGATTCATTGTAGAAAACGATCCGGATAACGGAATCTCTATGAACGAGGAAGAACATAAATTAGGCATCCGTGCCTCCTCTACCCGTCAGGTTTTCTTTAACGAGACAAAAGTTCCTGTAGAGAACATGCTTTCAGAAAGAGGAAACGGCTTTAAGATTGCCATGAATGCTTTGAATGTGGGCCGCATCAAATTAGGCGCTGCCTGTCTTGATGCCCAAAGGAGAGTGACTTCGGGAGCTGTGAAATATGCGAACGAAAGAATCCAATTCAATACGCCAATTGCAAACTTTGGGGCCATTCGCTCTAAATTAGCTGAAATGGCTACGTCTTGCTATGCAGGAGAAAGCGCTTCCTATCGCGCTGGAAAATCCATTGAAGACCGAATTAATGCACGTGTTGCCGAAGGCGTTTCTCACCAAGAAGCAGAATTGAAAGGAGTTGAGGAATTCGCTATCGAATGTTCTATCTTGAAAGTAGCTATTTCAGAAGACGTACAAAATTGTTCAGACGAAGGAATACAGATTCTTGGAGGAATGGGATTCTCTGAAGACACACCAATGGAAAGTGCCTGGAGAGATGCGAGAATCGCAAGAATCTATGAAGGAACGAATGAAATCAATAGAATGCTTTCTGTCGGAATGCTTGTCAAAAAGGCAATGAAAGGCCATGTCGATTTGTTAGGCCCTGCTATGAAAGTGGCTGAAGAATTGATGGGAATTCCGGATTTCAATACGCCTGACTATTCTGAGTTATTCGCTGAAGAAAAGGAACTGATAGCCAAATTGAAAAAAGCATTTTTGATGGTAGCCGGAAGCGCCGTACAAAAATACGGTCCGGATTTAGACGCGCACCAGCAATTGCTGATGGCTGCGTCCGATATTTTGATTGAGATCTATATGGCCGAATCTACCATCTTAAGAACCGAAAAGCTGGCAAAATCAAAAGGTGCCGAAAATGTAAAAGAACAGATTGCGATGGCGCAATTGTACTTATACAAAGCTGTAGATATCGTAAATGCTAAAGGAAAAGAAGGTATCGCTTCTTTTGCAGAAGGCGACGAGCAACGAATGATGCTGATGGGATTAAGACGTTTCACGAAATACACCAATCTGCCAAATGTGGTTGCCTTGCGTGAAACTATTGCTTCAAAGTTAATTGAAGAAAACCAATATTGTTTTTAGTTAAGTTTAAATAGTTGGTCAATGAAAAAGCCGCCGCAATATAGCGGCGGCTTTTGTTTTTGCTTTTGGCGGGATTAAATTTCTTATAAAGGCTTTCTCCCTTGAATAATTCTAAGCAAGATAATAATGACTGCGATCACTAATAAAATGTGGATCAAGCCGCTGGTAGCAATTCCTGTTCCTAGCACTCCGAAGAATCCTAATGCCCAGATAATTACCAAAATAACTGCAATTGTATAAAGCAAATTTCCCATAATGTTTTGTTTTTTATTGGTTAGACTATTTGTTTATAAATTATTCTAAAGGCTTTCTTCCTTGTATTACTCTTAAAAGTACGACAATTATTGCAATTACAAGCAAAATATGAATAAGATTGCTAGTAACCATTCCTCCTAAAAAGCCTATGGCCCAGATAATTATCAGGATTACGGCGATTGTATAAAGTAGATTTCCCATGGTATATGAATTTGATTGATAACGATTTTTATAAGGCTTATTTTTTAACAGTGGTGGATTGCAACTGCTGGATGGCATCATGATGGTCTTTTAAAGCAATTACTTTTCCTTCAAGATAGACTTTGATTTCTACATCTTGTGTTTTCTGTCCATCTTGTGTAAAATCTTCTATAGCTTCGTGATGGTCTTTATAAATACGGTCAAGGTATTCTTTGTCGAAGTTTTTGGCATCGACCTTGTTCAGACGGTCATATTCTTTTTGTCCGTCTTCTGTAATTGCGGAAGGAATTGATATCTGTTTCCCTTTGGCCAACGTCGCTAATTCATTAAAGGAATCGTTATGATGTTTCTCCATCATCTTTCCTAAATCTTTTACGGCTGTCGAAACTCCCTTAGTTTGGGCTAATTTCCCGAGTTCTCTCTGCTGCAAGTCGAATTCAGCGGCATCTACAAGGATTTCTGCATCTTCTTCGGCTTTTTTGGTATCGTCAAACTTGGCTTCGTTTTCTTCTTCTGCAATTTCTTTAGGGTCTTCTGTTTTTAGTTCGTTTTTACAGGATGTCATTCCAAAACTTAGTGCCAAGACAGCCAGGCTTAGTATTGCTTTTCCATAAATTGCGGGCTTTTTCATAAGATATAGATTTTAGCTGGTTCATAAATAATTTTCAGTTTATCTAAATTACCCAATAAAAAACCCATCCTACTTATACAATTAGTCTTTTATGTTATACGATTTTGCTGACACGAATTTTAGTATAAATCAGACTCTATCAAAGGAAAAAATTGAGGCATCCTTGTTCTTCTTGCCAAGAATTAAGTCGGTAATAATTTCTGCTGCAATTAAGCTGAAAGTAATCCCGTTTCCTCCAAAACCTAAAGCAAAATAACTGTTCGGAAGCTTGTCATACGTACCAATAAAAGGAAGTCCGTCTTTGGTAGAACCAAAAGTTCCCGTCCAGCTGAATTCAGGCTTAAAATGCAAATGAGGAAAAATAGTATTGACGTCTTTGGTCAACTGCTTGGTTTTTTTGTTGATAAGCTTATTCCTCTTGTCAGGATCGTGAAAATCTTCATCCCTGCCTCCTACCAAAACCCTTCCGTCTGGTGTTGTCCTTATGTACAGATACGGATCAGCTGTATTCCAAATCAAGACCTCATCCTTCCAAAAATTCTTTTCGTTATATTGTTCACTAACGACGGCATAAGTAGATTTTAGATCGACTATCTTTTTATCGATAAACTCCACAATCTCATAGCCTGTGGCATAAATTACTTTTTTTGCTTTTATGGTAAAACCCGTTTCAGTCTTCAGCACAGCTCCGTCTTTTTTTGTCTTAATATCGACAATAGGACTTCTGTCATAAATATTAAGCTCCTTATCTGTTTTAAACTGCAATAAGCGATGCGTTAGCGCATAAGCATTGGTCTGGGCGCCATGATTGGAAAGAATTGCCAGCGGAGCCTTGAATCCGTATTGACTGTAAATCTGTTTTTCGTTGAGCAGTTTTACATCAAATCCGGCTTGTTTTCTGGCTTCAAATTCTTTTTCCAGCATCGGAATGTCTTTTTTATAAGCAGCATAGTAAAGGCTTTTCTTTCTTTCAAATTCTTCCGCTTTGACTTTTTTTGCAATCTTTTCCAATTCATCAATGGCATAATCGCAAAGCTGATAGGCTCTTTCTGCAGGTTCCTTTCCAATCATTTCAATCAATTTATGCAGCGGCGTGTCAATTTCATACTGAAGCAGCGAGGTACTGGCTGATGTACTGCCTAACCCGATAGTCCGGGCATCAATCATCGTGCATTGTATTCCGGCATTGAGAAGATAATAACGAACTAATGCTCCAGAAATGCCAGCACCAATGATGACCACATCGGTTTCTATGTCTTTGTCCAGTTTTGGAAAAGTAAACGGCAGGCCGTCTTTGATCAGCCAAAAAGGCATTCCTGATTTTAGGTTCATGGAGATTATTTTAGGATTATGTCTATTAAAAATAAGTATAAAGCGTCAAAAGTCAGTTTCAATTGTGACTAATTTAAGTTTTGTTCAACACACTTTCTAAGGATTTTAATGTCAACCGACAGCGTAAAAGGCAACCTTTAAATATTTTTTGTCTTCTTAATAAAAAACATAGCTTTGCATCAGAAATTCAAACCATGATCAACCCATCGGCACACGGCTGGATAGACAAGTTTTTTGCAGAACAGAAACATCTGCAACTTCCTGTCGTGGGCTATCCTCTGGAGTTTTATAAAAATACAAGAGCGACCGGCTTTATCTACGGCCATGTGGTTTCTTTCGATACGCCGATGCCTATTGATACTAAAGGATGGATTTCTGAAGAATACTCTAAAGTAGCGCTCTTGAATACGCTTTATGGCGTTTACGGTTTGGTCTCCCATGAATCTAATTCAAAAGACTTTATCACAAGAGCTATCGCTTTTTACAAAGAAATGCATCCTAAAGGGTTTACGCTTTTGGATAAAATGCTTCCGGAAAGCCTGCCGTCGCACAATCTTGAAAAGATTATTGCCGAACGAGTTCAAACCAACGAAGACATCATCAGCAAGAACTTTTCGCATATCTTGACGAATGCTTTGTTGTTTATGGATGTATTGGCTTTTCAGCAGTATCTGATGAATAATGCTATTCCTGAGAATTACTTAAAAAAGCTGGAAGAAACTATTGTCAGCATTATCTCTTTAGCTTTGAAGACTAAGCTTAAGAAGTCACAGTATGACGATTTGCTAATCAAGCTTTTTGAAGCTTCAGTCCGTTATACGAAATTTTCAAAAGTGAATGTCCAAGACCTTGAAGCTTTGGAATTAATTTTTTTCACCCAGCAGCTAGAAAAGCTGTACCTGATAGACATGGCTGGAATGGCACTCTGGAATGATATGGAAATGGAGAGCAACGAGGCTTACTTTCTTTACGAGCTTGCAAAAACCATGAATGTTCCTGATAATTTTGTTACCGAAAGTATTGTCTCGACTGACAATTTTATCAATAAGTATAAAAAGCAGATTCCGTATTTTAATTATTCGAATCCTGTCAAGCACTTTTACGATCAGGCCACCCAGAATGTAAAACTACTGATTACGCGAAATAAGTCGCGATTGGCAAAAGAATTGGCTAACAACGGCGATCTGATGCTTTTACTTACACATTCCACACACCGCAGCTTAGATGCAAAAGAGAAGAAAAAAGTAAAAAAACAGCTTTTGGAAATCTGCAAGACGATTCCATCGCTGACAATCTTTTTATTGCCTGGAGGGACTTTACTGCTGCCGATACTTATAAAATTTATCCCGCAATTATTGCCTTCCACTTTCAACGAAAATCTGGAATCAGAAGAATAAAAAAAAGCCTCTTGAATCAAGAGGCTTTTTTTATTTAGAATTTTAGCTGGTAGACGCTGTCAAGGTCTTCATTACCGCAAAGGTTTACTTCTAGGTCTTTTACGATACCTGAACTCAACCCGTATACCCAACCATGGAGGCATAATTCCTGTCCGTTTTTCCAAGCTCCTTGTACGATTGAAGTTTTAGCCAGGTCATACACTTGT
Source organism: Flavobacterium sp. N2550 (assembly GCF_025947265.1). NCBI lineage: Bacteria > Pseudomonadati > Bacteroidota > Flavobacteriia > Flavobacteriales > Flavobacteriaceae > Flavobacterium > Flavobacterium sp. N2550. The sequence goes on from NZ_CP110007.1 coordinate 3,284,284, forward strand.
TCTTTCACGTTCAATTCTACAAAAGAATCAAAACGTTCTTTTTCATCTAAAATTGAATCCAAATAGTGGTGGTGGTGTCTGTAAACGTCTTTAATGTGGCGAATCCAGTTATCAATCAAACCAATCGAATCGTTGCCCATAGCTGCTTTTACGCCGCCACAGCCGTAGTGTCCGCATACAATAACGTGTTTCACTTTCAAAACGTTTACGGCATAATCCAAAACACTAAGCATGTTCATGTCAGAATGCACGACCATGTTGGCAATATTTCTGTGAACAAAAACTTCGCCAGGCTGTGCTCCGATTACTTCGTTGGCAGGAACACGGCTGTCTGAACATCCGATCCATAATAATGGTGGCGACTGTCCTTCTGCTAATTTTTCGAAATATTTTGGATCTTGGCTAATTTTAGATTCAACCCATTTTTTGTTACCGTCTAATATCTTTTTATAAAAATCGCTCATTGTTTTTAGTATTATAATTTTAAAATTACGTCGGTTATACCGACTCTTTATTGTTTCTTTCGTTTTCGACTAATGCAATACATCTGTCATAATCGGCTTTGGCTTGTTTTCTTAGTCTTGCTTCTTCGTAATTTTCGAAGAAGACATGATTGGCTTTATCGTCAATATCATCCAATTCATATGCCCTTTTAAAGCCTTTTAGTTTTACCTTTATATTTTCTTCGGCGGCCTTAATGGTTGCAAATTCTTGAATCAAGTCCAATACGTCGTGGGCAATATATACCGTATCCGAAGCATTGATTACGACTTTAGAATTTTCTGGTATTTCAGCTAAAGTTGTCTTGATGGCAGCCTTGTTCAAGAAAGAAACTTCTTGTGCCAAATCAATTCGGATCACGTCGCCATCTTCAAATTTCTCTTTTCTAAAGCGATAGGCTCTTTTTAGATTTCCTCTCAAAATAAAGATGATACTGATGATGATACCCAGGGCAACTCCTTTTAGCAAATCTGTGAAAACTACTGCTAATGTTGTTGCAAAAAATGGAAAATATAAGTATTGATTGCGGGTTATCATTTTTCTAAATTCGATAACATCTCTAAATTTATAAATACTGTAACCTAAGATTACTACTGAAATAGCAGCAAAAACGATTACTGCAGTACCTACTGTTTGAGTTACATCATAAGCAATCTTGATGGCAACTAATGAGATAATCAATAAATTAATTGCTTTTGGCATGTAAGAAGCAAAGTGCTTGATATTGGGAACTGCTAGTTTGTAACCTACCAATAAAAGTACTGCTGCCAAAGTTGCTAAAGGAATTTTATTAAGCAGAAAAGGTATCGCCAAAACGCTAATCAGTAATAAAACACCATGAATGATGGCCGACATTTTTGATTTTGCGCCTGCGTTATTATTTGCAGAAGTTCTTACTACAACCGAAGTCATTGGCAAACCTCCAAGAAGAGCGCTCAACATATTTCCAATTCCTTGTGCTTTTAATTCAACATTAGTATCGGTATATCTTTTCTGAACATCCATTCTGTCTGCAGCTTCAATACACAAAAGTGTTTCAATTGATGCGACAATTGCTATTGTAGCTCCCACTATCCAAACTTTCGGATTCAGGAATCCTGCAAAATCTGGCAAAACGATTATATTTTTAAAATCTTCTAAACTTGAAGGAACTGGTAGAGCAACTAAATGTTCATTAGAAATGGCAAGTGAGCTTCCCGAAGTTATAAAAAACTCGTTTAATAGAATTCCAACAATTACAGCCACCAATGCTCCTGGAACCAATTTTAAACGTTTTAGAAAACTTAGCTTGTCCCAAGAAATAAGAATAGTCAGCGATACGAGGGTTATGATAATTGAACCGATTTGGATATAATCCAAAGCTCCTAATAGCGATGAAAATGTATTACCACCATCATTCTGAAGAAAACTTTCATCTCCTTCAAAATCAGTGTCGTATCCAACAGCATGAGGAATTTGTTTTAATATAATGATGACTCCGATACCAGCAAGCATTCCCTCAATTACATTCGTCGGAAAATAATTGGATATGCTTCCGGCCTTGATAAATCCAAGAATCAACTGAAGCAATCCAGCGATTAGTACAGCTGTCAGGAATATATTAAAGGCTCCCAAATCTGTAATAGCAGTCAAAACAATTGCAGTCAGGCCGGCTGCAGGTCCGGAAACGCTGATGTGAGAGCGGCTCAAGAAGCCTACTACTACACCACCTACGATTCCAGCAATAATACCTGATAGTGGCGGTGCACCAGACGCTAAGGCGATACCCAAACATAATGGAAGCGCCACCAAGAAAACCACTAAACCAGAAGCAAAATCTGATTTAAGGTTAGCAAAAAGATTGATTTTTTTTGTCATACCTAAAAAAATTTAATACAAGAATTTAGATCACATTAAAGAAATGCAACCGTAGATTTTGAAGTATTCAAAATCTTAAATTGTATTAAACCTGTTCGGGCGGTGGAGAAAAAATGCTTGAAGCCGCATTATCGTGCTTCAAAGTATGTTGTGAAATAATAAGACTTGATGAACTTTCTGTATAGTTTGAGAAAGTGATATAGTCTGTCGCTTTTAAAGCGGCTTTTAATTCTTTGCAGCAGTTGTGGTTGTGCTGTTCTTCTTCTGACATGCTGTAAACCATAGACGTATCGATGTCTTCCTTTATCAGACTCACAACTGTGGGTGTGACGATAAAAGTCATAAACATTAATAAAACTAATTTTACTGCCAATTTCATAAGCGCGAAAATAGAAATTTCAATCGTTATTTTAAAACATCGTAAATTAATTTAATCAAATTTTAACAACAGAAAAAAATGCAACAGTTACTCTATCATAATTGTTGCATTTTTCATAAAAAACACGGAATTAATTTCCGAAATTCTAACCGACTATATTTTCTCTTCAAGCCAAGCTTTCATCATCCAGATTGTTTTTTCTTGTTCTTTGATAAAGTCGCTCATCATCGAATTTGTTCCTTCGTCATTTGCTTCTGCAGATTTTGTCAGAAGATCTCTTTCTATTTTTAGCAGATCCGATAAGGATGTTACGATCAAATGTACCGCTTCTTCATCTACAGAAATATTTTTCCCTACTTTTAATTTGTTGTTTTTAATGTAATCTTCAAACGTATGTAATGGCTTTCCGCCTATAGTCAAGACTCTTTCAGCAATTAAATCAATTTTGAGCTGGGCATCGTTATACAATTCTTCAAATTTCACATGGAGATCAAAAAAACGCTTTCCTCTAATATTCCAATGTATTCCTCTTAAATTTTGATAATATACTTGAAAGCTCGAAAGCAGTATGTTTAGATCATTTGAAATTTCTTCGGTTTCTTTAACTGGCAATCCTAAAATATTAGTTTTCATTGTTGGTTGATTTTATAATTCTTAAAAATTCTCTATCATAAAATTACAAAAAAATAGCCTATTTAAATCATAAATAAATCTTATAGTTTTTATATTTGCATCATAAATTATTATAGTAATGACAATCACACAATTATATTATGTCTTGGCAGTCGCCGAGAATAAAAACTTCACCCTAGCAGCCGAAAAATGTTTTGTAACACAGCCAACGCTGAGTATGCAGATCCAAAAACTGGAAGATGAGCTAGGCATTTTGATCTTCGATCGAAGCAAAAAACCAATCCAGCTGACAGAAATTGGACAGAAGATTGTGACTCAGGCCAAAAATATCGTCAATGAATCAGACCGTATACAGGATATTGTAGACCAACAAAAAGGATTCATCGGCGGCGAATTCAAACTAGGAATCATTCCAACGATAATGCCCACGCTCTTGCCGATGTTCTTGAATAATTTTATAAAAAAATACCCAAAAATCAAGCTGATAATCGAGGAACACAATACGGAAGAAATAATCACACGTCTAAAAAACGGACATCTGGATGCGGCAATAGCGGCGACTCCGTTGGAAGATGAAAAGATAAAAGAGATTGTCTTGTATTATGAGCCTTTCGTCGCTTATTTCCCAGAAAACCATCACAGTTTTCAAAAAGAAGAAATAGAAGTGGATGATATTGATGTGGATACTTTATTATTATTGCAGGATGGACATTGTTTCCGCGATGGCATCTTGAATTTGTGTAAAAATGTCAATAACTCTGAAGCTTCGCCTTTCCAGATTGAAAGCGGCAGCTTTGAGACGCTTATCAAACTAGCTGATGAAGGATTGGGAACGACGCTTCTTCCTTACCTACATACTTTAGACCTAAAAGAAAAAGACAAATTAAAGCTTCGTCATTTTAAGGAACCGAAGCCTGCCAGAGAAGTAAGCCTTATATTTCCGAAAAGCGAGCTGAAAATACATATTATTGATGCGCTGCGTCAAGTCATTGCGGGCGTGGTCAAAGGCGCTATCGTCTTTCAAAATGTACAGATAATAAGTCCGCTGTCAAAGAAGACACAATAAAAAAGGAGCCGATTGGCTCCTTTTCTTTATCTGTTAACGATTAATAAACATTCTTTTAATTCTGGTTTTTCGACTGTGTAGCTTAAAAGCCATTCCGTTAGTTGCTCAATTTCATAAGGAAGCAATGATCGTATTGCTTTTTCAAGCTCTTTGCAAAACAACAAAGGATCGAAACTCACTCTTTCAAGAATAGATTTCGTATAAGCAAACATAGGTCTTGTCATAGTGAAAATTTAATTTGGAGGTTACTATTGTTGTAAGAACGTTTGTAAATTTACAGAAATTAAATACTGCATTTCCATAAAAAAACGTTAATTGATATAAAGTATTGTATTAATTAACATTTTTCTTTCCGATTTGCAAAACTGGAATCTAACTTAACTTTCTAGCTCTCAGCATTTCTCTCTTTCCAGGAGGGCCTGCTAATTTTTCGACTGCAAAACCAGCTTCGACCATCGCTTTTTTTATAGAACTGCGACAGGCATACGTAACCAAGATTCCTTCTCTTTTTAAAGCCTTGAACATGATTTGGAAAATTTCTAGGCTCCACAGTTCAGGCTGGACTCTATACCCAAAAGCATCAAAATAAATCAGGTCGTATTTATTTTCATCTGCAATCTCTTGAAACTTTATGTTTTGCTTTTCTAATAAAAAATTAGGAGCTAGAAATACTTTTTCGTTCCATTCTGACTGATGCATTTTCAGAAAAACAGCTTTATCCTTTTCTGCATCGAGTTCCGAGACATAATTCATCTTTGAAGCATCTTCTTCTGAAACAGGATAGGCTTCAATTCCCGTATATTCTATTTTCTGCCCAAGATCTTTAGCTTCCAGATACGTTATGAAGGCATTGAGTCCGGTTCCGAAACCAATCTCCAAAATAGAAACGGACTGACCTTTGAATAAGGAAAGTCCGTTTTTTATGAATACATGTTTTGCTTCTTGTATTGCCCCAAACTTTGAATGATACGTCTCATTCCACTCAGGGAGCAAAATTGAGGTCGAACCATCCGATGTCTGGATAATTTCTCTTTTCATTATTCAATAAATAACTTTTTAATTCTTGGAATCGGCCCGCTGCATTTTACTTCGTGACAGGCAACACAGGCAGAAACCGCTTTATTGAAATGTGCTTTTGCATTTTTAGGATCCTCATAGATCAATTCTTGAGCCTTGATAAAAATGGCAGCCTGTTCTTTGAAAAAGGCATCATTTTCAGTTTCGTCCGTCATTGCTCTTTTGTGGATTTCTAAAAAGTGCGAAGGAAACTTGCCTATTGTATCGCCATTTTTGATACGCTCTTTCAGACGCTGGTTGTCGACATACATCTGTTCCATAAGTGCTGCCATTTCTGACATCTCATACATTTCGAACTCTTTTGCATCTGTTTTTGCAGGAGCTTCTTTTTTAGCGACAGGCTTTATTTCTTCCTTCTTATTACAGCTAGAAATCACAATGATTCCAAAGAAAATTAAAAGGTAATTCTTCATTATTTACTGATTAAAACCCCATCGGCTTGGAAAGCATACGTAATTTTTGGCTCTGTGATTTTATCGATTTCCGCTTGAGATTTCCCTCCGTCTTTAGCATAGTGCTTCAATTCGGCAACAGAAACTTCGTCAACGAAAGCTCTTCCGCTAACAACCGCCTCTTGGCTATCTGCGTTCAATGGAACGAAAAATCCATAATCTTTAAAACGCACGAAAGATTCCGCTTGATTAGGCAATTCCATTTTCATCCAGCATCCTTTTTTCTTGCATACAGAGTTGATTTTTGATTTGAACTTTACTGCAATCGTATCTCCTTTTTTCATGGATTTATATTTTTGAAGCATCTGCTCTTTGGTCAATGCTTTATCTGCCGCAATCTTATCTCCAAAAGAAGCATACGCTACTTTGACTTCTTTGGCAGGAACGACTTCAATTTCTTTTTCAGAGCTAGTGGCTTTTTCAACTTCTGCAATCTGCTCATTTTCAACTGGAGCTACTGCAACTGAATCGGTTTTAGGAACGCTATCTGTAGGAGTCTCCATTGTTTCCTCGACTTTTTCTGTTTCATTTTTTTTGTCAGCACAGCTTGCCAAAACCATCAGTGAGCAAGCCAAAACGAATATATTCTTCATGTAGGATAGATTTTAATTTCTGCTACAAAAATAGCGATTTCACTATAACATGAACCCTCATAATTAATAAATTTTAGGTTTTATTGCTAATTATATAAGATTTTAAGCCGTAAACAATTAATTTTAGAAAAGTGGCAATTCTGAGGAAGATAATTCCTTTTTTGCACCAAAACTTTCCAAATTTTATTAATTTAGCAACATTAAGATTTATTGAAAATTAGCATCAAACAAAAACCATTCAATAATTTGATTTTCAATATTTTACAACCTAAACTAACCTCAACCAAATGAATCTAAGCACCAATAACGAAATCGATATAGTTAGAGCTTCATCTACAAAAATTAATGATATTGATTTTGATAATCTTGTCTTTGGAAACATCTTTACAGATCATATGCTGGTTTGTGATTTCAAGGACGGAAAATGGCAAAAACCGACCATCAAGCCTTATGAGCCTTTTCTTCTTGATCCTTCTGCAAAAGTCTTCCATTACGGACAGGCCATATTTGAAGGTATGAAGGCTTATAAAGACAATAATGATGATGTCTGGCTTTTTAGGCCAGATGAAAATTTTGATCGTTTCAACAAATCCGCCAAAAGAATGGCAATGCCAGAAGTTCCTGAAGAGGTATTTTTAGGCGGACTGCATGAAATCTTGAAAATCGAAAAAGACTGGGTTAAAAAAGGGAAAGGAAATACCTTATACATACGTCCTTTTATGATTGCAACCGGAACAGGCGTTGTTGCTGCTCCTTCTTCACAATATCGTTTTATGATTATCCTTTCGCCTGCAAAAGCATACTATTCTGGCGAAGTGAAGGTAATTATTGCAGAACATTATAGCCGTGCCGCAAATGGCGGAATTGGCGCTGCAAAAGCAGCAGGAAACTATTCTGCTCAATTCTATCCGACGAAACTGGCAAATGAGCAAGGTTTCCAGCAAATTATCTGGACCGACGATGCCACGCATACCAAGCTGGAAGAAGCAGGAACAATGAACGTTTTCTTTAGAATTAATGATACTTTATTTACGGCCCCGACAAGCGAAAGGATTTTGGACGGTGTCACTCGAAAAAGCATCATAGCGCTGGCAGAAAAAGAAGGAATCGACATACAAGTTCGTTCTGTTTTGGTTTGGGAACTTGTAGAAGCTGCAAAAAACGGAACTTTAAAAGAAATTTTTGGTGCCGGAACTGCAGCAGTAATCAATCCTATTGTTGGTTTCTCTTATAAAGATGAATATTTTGAGCTTCCAAAACTAGAAGATTCGGTTGCTCTGAAATTGAAAGACAAATTGACCAATATCCAATATAAATTGGAAGAAGATACTTTTGGCTGGACCGTTAAGATTTAGAAACTTTTAAAAATATAAGAATATGCTGTATCCATTTATTACCATCGGGCTTTTAATTGCGTTTGTTGCTTATCTTTTATATTTAGCTTTTGTAAAGAAAAATTTAAAACAGAATTTAAGCACAGTCGTTTATCCTGGATTGTTTTTTATTTCAGTTTGGGCGGGCTTATATTTCCTAGTTTTTGTATAATTCATAAAAAAATCCCGAAAGTGTTTTCGGGATTTTTTTTTATTTCAATATTAGGGAAAAATCAGGCTTGAAGTAATTCGGACCTTTCATCACTTTCCCGTCTTCGCGGTAGATTGGTTTTCCGTCTTCTCCTAATTTGCTCATGTTGCTGCGCTGGATTTCGTCAAAAACTTCTTCGATTTTATGCTGTAGTCCGTGCTCGATTATCGTACCGCACAAAATATAAAGCATATCGCCTAAAGCGTCGGCTATTTCAACCTTATCGTCATTCTGTACTGCTTCAAGATATTCCTCGTTTTCTTCTTTCATCAAATTGTAGCGCAGCATGTTTTTGCTTTCGCCTAGATTTCCTTTGGGAGTTTCACTAACTCCAAGCCCAAATGCCTGGTGAAATTCCTTTACTGCGTTGAGTTGTTTCTGCATAATCTTCAAAAATTAAATGGTACTGCAAAATACTGACTTTTGAGTACAAATAACTACTTTTGCATAAAAACTTATACACTATGTTTACTCAAGGTCAATGGACTTTTGCCGGTTTCTTTGTCATCGCTTTTCTAGTAGCAATGATTTACGCCTACCGAAAAGATCTGAAGCTGCACAAGATATTTTACAAAAAAAGCTATTTAGTTTTATTAGGCTTTTTAGCTTTCATCGGATTATTATTTGTCATAAAAGTTTATCTCAAGCATTAAAAAAACGCCTTGATTTCTCGGGGCGTTTCTTTTTAAACTTCTATTTCTTTTTTAGTTTTCTTCAGGAAGGAAACCATACGTTTTAGAATAGTAAAGCATCTGTTCTGCAAAAGTTTTTGGCTGTTGAATTTCAAAAGAAGTGATTTCTCCTTTGTCATCCATCTTAGGAACCAAAACAGGATTTACGAATCCGCTATACGGAGCCGATTTGAATTTCTTGTTTCGATCCAAAACTTCTTTGTGTAATTTCTGGTCAACTTTTACGCCATAATTTTCTACCAATGCTTTTCCAGCAGCAAAATCTCCTTCTGATTTAATTCGCTGAGTTTCTTTCAAAAGCTGTCCGAACAATTCATGAAGTTTTTCATAATTCGTAATATTGAAATAGGTTTTTCCGTCACGAGTAATTTTTTCGATTACATTGTCTTTTTTGCCTTTTTCAAAAACCCAAGCACTCACCCACTGACGGTTTCTCATGTGCGCTTCTTCGATATCAGCACCTGGCTCCAAACGAATCAATTGTGTCATCAATCCATTTCGGATATAACCGTCGTAAGCTGCCGTTCCGACTTTCTTCCAATCGTCAACCAAACCTAATTCTTGCAATTTTGGATTGTACAGATAAAACAAACCAACTAGGTCAGCTCTTCCTTCTTCTAAAGTCGAAGCATAGCTTTTTAGGGTTTCTTTTGGCGTTCCAACACCCGGATTGATTTGGCCAGAAGCATGTCCGACAACTTCGTGTAAAGCTGTGTGTAATTTATCTGCTACTTCTCCATATTTCTCTTCCAATTCGATTTCTTCTTTATCGTTTGCAAATTCTTTCAGACGGTCAGAACCTCCAGCATGGTTATACGAATCTACTATATTCCCTAATGAAACTGATTTTGAGCCATGTTCAGCACGAATCCAATCTGCATTTGGAAGATTGACTCCAATTGGAGTACTTGGCGAAGAATCACCCGATTCACCAGCCACGACAACAACTTTATAAGAAACTCCTACAACATTTTTCTTTTTATGAGCCGGCATAAGCGTCGAATTGTCTTCAAACCACTGGGCATTTTTAGAAATTACTTCCATCTTTTTAGACATGTCGAAGTCTTTGATCTGCACCACAGATTCGTAAGAACCTCTATAGCCTAGCGGGTCATTGTACACTTCTACGAAGCCATTAATATAATCGATATTTCCTTCTGTAGCTTCTGTCCAAGCGATATTGTAATCATCCCAAGTTTTTAAATCACCCGTTTTGTAATATTTGATCAGTAACGCAATGGCATCGCCTTGTTTTTTATTTTCCGCAACTCCTTGCGCTTTTTCTAACCAATAGATAATCTTATCGATTGCTGGTCCGTACATACCGCCGCTTTTCCATACTTTTTCTTCAATCTGTCCATTCGCATTGCGAACCAATTTAGAGTTTAATCCGAAAGAATATGGTCTTTCAGCATCTGGACTTTTTTTAGTTTTGTAAAAAGCTTCTGCTTCCTTATCAGTGATCCCTTTATCATAAAAATTGACAGCCGAACCAGCAAGCAATCCTTTTGATTCGTCAAGATTTACTTTTTTGGCATCTTGATCGTTAAACAAAATTTCTACGACTTCTGGAGCCAGTGTGGTTTTAGTTTCTGAAAGCAATTTTTGGAAATAGTCTTTTGTAAAATCAGGCTTGATTTTATCGCTTGAATAATGGTGGTGGATTCCGTTAGAAAACCAAACTCTTTTTAAATAGATTTCGAAATTTTTCCAATCTTCTGAAGCCTTGTCTCCTTTGTAGTTTTGGTAGATATTTTCTAGCGCTTTTCTGATTTTTAGATTGTGCTTGTAGTTTTGATCCCAATGAATATCGCGGCCAGCCATACCTGCTTGCGTCAGGTAATACACTAATTTTTGTTCCTTCAGGGTAAGATTTTCCCAACCCGGAACTTGATAACGCAATACTTTTATATCTGCAAACTGCTCGACTTCGTATTGAAAATCCTCTGTGTTTGCTGCGACTTCTTTCGACTCTTCTTTTTCTTTTCCGCAAGAAACAAGAAATGCCGATGCAAGAAATATCCCTGCAATGGTTTTTAATTTCATATTCTAAATTTTGGTTATTTACTATTAAAAAACAAATATAACGATTTCTTCATGGAACTAAATGCAAGGCTTCGGATCAATTGATTGCAAACAATTTTTCTTACTTTTGCATAAAGGAAAAACGCCTAAAAATAAATTTTTATGAGAATACTGAAATACATATTGCTGTTACTGCTTCTTGCTATAATCGGACTGACTGTTTATGTGGCAACACAGCCTGGAGAATTCGAAACAGAGCGAAGCAGAGTTATCAAAGCACAAAAATCAGTTGTTTTCAGCTATGTCAACGATTATAAAAATTGGGAAGATTTCGGAGCATGGAAAGATGACGATCCGAACATGCAGTTTACCTATTCAGATACTACGATTGGAAAAGGAGCTTCTTATTCTTGGAAAGGCAGTTCTGGCGAAGGAAAGACAGAAACAATATTTGAAAAAGAAAATGATAGCATTGCTCAAAAAGTAATTTTTTCTGGCAATGAAGGTAAAGCTTACTTGACTTTTAAGGATACTGTCGGAGGCACAAAAGTGACATGGCATTCCAAAGGAAAACTAAGTTTCATGGCAAAAGCTTATGCAGTCTTAAAAGGCGGCAGTGCAAAAATGGTCGGCGATGTGCAGGAACGAACTTTAGCCAAACTAGACAAGGTCATCTCATATGAAATCAATACGTATTCTATAAAAGTAGACGGCGTTGTCCAAAAGACTGGCGGTTATTACTTCCAGCAAAAAATAACTTGTAGAATTCCAGAGGTCCAAAAAAATGTAAGCCTTGTGCTGCCAAGCATGTTGCGCTTTTTTAAAGAGAATAATATCACGCTGACAGGAAGTCCTTTTGTATTATATGACACTTATGACGTTCCTAATAACAAAGCAAGCTTTTCTGTATGCCTGCCGATGCGTGATGAGATTTTTACTGCCGAAGGAAGCGATTATACTAGCGGAAAACTAGAGCCTTTCCGAGCTTTAAAAACAACATTGAATGGTGATTATTCACACAGCAAAGAGGCTTGGGATAAAGCTTTTACTCATATCAAGAAGAACAATTTGACGGAAAATAAATCAGGAAGCTATATTGAAGTATACTCAGTTTCTGCATCGCAAGTCAAAAACCCTTCAAAATGGGTTACCGAAATTTACGTACCGGTTGGAAGCTCAGCTCCCGCAGAAGCTACAACAGTTCCTGCTCCTACAAACGAGGCTGCTACTACTTCTCCTGTGACTAAAACTCCAGCAACGACAACTACTCCAAAGGCGAAAACTCCAGCGCAACCAGCTGCCAAACCAGCAGTTCGAGAAGCTAAAGTCATCGAATAATTTATACCATTTTTATACAAAGCCCAGCATTGTCTGGGCTTTTCTTTTTAGCAAAAGTGAGCTAATGCATATTGTGATTAAACCTTTTCGCTTATCTTTAGTCTTATCAATAAAAATTGCTTTTGCTCGACGAACAGACTTTCATAAAAGATCTTTTGAATCCAAAAACGCAGAATAAAGCGTTTCAGTTGCTGTTGTCTACTTATCAAAAACCGTTGTACAATCACATCCGAAACATTGTTCTGAATCATGATGATGCTAATGACGTGCTGCAGAACACTTTCGTAAAGGTTTTTCAGCATCTGGCAAATTTTAAAGGAGAAAGCAAATTATTCTCCTGGCTTTATCGGATAGCGACGAACGAGGCAATAACGTTTCTGAATGCTAAAGCCAAGCGTAATGGAATGACCAGCGAGAATTTTCAGCAAAAGCAGATAGAAAGCTTAAAAGCCGATTCTTATTTTGAAGGTGATGTGATTCAACTGAAGCTTCAAAAAGCAATCACAACCTTGCCCGAAAAACAGCAATTGGTTTTCAAGATGCGGTATTTCGAGGAACTAAAATATGAACAACTGTCGGAAATATTAGGAACTTCGGTTGGCGCGTTAAAAGCTTCGTACCATCATGCCGTGAAGAAAATCGAAGAATATATGCTTAAAAATTAAACCTTTTTAGATTTATAAAGTCAAAAGAACATGAACTCATTTAATTTAGAAAACTCGCCAAAAATAAAGTCTGGATTCAAGACGCCGGACGGATATTTTGAGAATTTTTCGGAACAGATGCTTGCGAAAATCGCTAAGGAGGAAAAACCTGTAATTTCAATTTTCCAAAGAAGGAAAAATTGGTTTGTGGCTGCCGCAGCGGTTTTAATTTTAGGAATCTCAATTCCTTTCTTGAACAAGACCGACACAGGCAACACATCAGTTGATGAGGAAACTATGGAAAATTATCTGGCTTATCAATCCACTATCAGTCAATATGACTTAATCAATCTGCTGGACAAAGAAGATATCGAAGCCTTGGAATCTGACTTAAAGGTTGATGATGCCGTAGTTGAAAGTGCCTTGTCTGACAATACTAATTTAGAAAACTACTTAACCGAATAATTATGAAAAATCTATTTACGCTTATTTTGCTTGCTTTTGCCTTATCCGCTTCTGCGCAAGGTAACGATAAAAGAGAGCAAATCAAGGCCTTAAAAACAGCCTTTATAACTACCGAATTGTCTTTGACTTCTGATGAAGCTGCAAAATTCTGGCCTGTTTACAATTCTTTCGATGAAAAACAATTTGAATTAAAGCATCAGAAAATGCGAGCTTTAGGCAAAAAAATCGAAGGAATTGACTCTATGTCTGATAAAGAAGCATTAGTTGTAATCAATCAGATGGAAGATTATGAAGAAGAACTATTCCAAAATAGAAGAAAGCTTGTCAGCAGTCTGAAATCGATTATAAGCCCTGTAAAAATCCTGAAATTAAAAAAGGCAGAAGATGATTTCAACAGAAAATTATTAAGACAATACAAAGAAAAAGGCCCAAGAAAATAGGGCCTTATTTTTTAAATTGAATCTTGATGATTTTGTTTTTTCCAGCAGCAATCGCAGTATGGTTATCGATAAAGCGGATCGTGTAAAGATCTTTGTCTTTAGAAAATTGCTTCCAGGTGGATCCGTTGTCTGAAGAATAATACAATCCCGAATGCCCAACGGTTACGATTTGTTTTCCGCCCGATTCCGGAACAAACTGAACACAGGAAGCATAACCAAAACCTGTGTTTTCTCCAATGAGCGTCCAAGTTTTTCCTCCGTTTATAGTTAGTGCTTTGTTTTTGGAATTCAATTCCGGCTTTTCATAATTACCGCCTACAGCAAACCCTATATTCTCGTCATAAAAATCGGCTGAAAAAATCCCAGTCATAGCTTCGCCTTGGACAATCGGAGTATTGAAAACCTCCCAAGAATCTCCCTTATCAGAAGTATAAAAAATTCGAGCTTTTTTTCCTCCCGAAACAATCCAAGCAATATTATTCTTTACGACTAAATTAGTATTGCTTGCTGCAAAAGCCGCTTCGCCTGAAACAATTTTAGGAAGCTTATTGCAGGGTATCTTATGCCATGTATTTCCAGAATCTCTCGTGATAATTACCGAAAAACAGCTATCTGTAGGATCCCCTATCGCGATACCGTCTTTATCATTCCAAAACTGCATGGAATCGAAGAACGTTTTTTCGTTATCGTCTTTATAAACAAGTTTTGTTTCGGAACCGTCTTTCGCTACTTTATAAAGCAATCCTGGAGTACCGACACTCATCATAAAAATAGAACCGCTGTTTTTGGCAATGCTCCTAAATTCTGGGTTGATGCTGTCTTTTGAAATCGTTTCTTGAAATTTTTCTTTAGTTGCAATATCGTAATATCCATACCTTCCTTTATCGGCAGCATACCAAATCTTGCCATTGTCAGCAATAATCGCTCTAATGCTGATCGTGTCTAGCAAAAGAGTATCTATAGTTACACTTGAAAAATAATCACTTTTCTCTGATTTTATTTCATGCTTACATTCTGAAAACAGTAGCGGCAGCAATAAAATATATAGTATGTTTTTCATGGTATTTTGGTTATAGGTTGCAAAGAAACAAAAGAAATAAACAGTTTTTTTAGAAATTATTATTGACAATCAGCCAACTGCAAAAAAATCCGATAAAATACAAATCATGATTATTATGCATAAAAATAAACGCTATAATATTTCCAAACATCCAAATCAATATAAAAAATAATTAAGGAAATGTCTGAACTTTTTCTATCACATTGTAGCTAAAAAAAGGATTATCATAATTCTTATCTATATTTTTCTTTCAAACGATAAATCGTTTATTTTATTTGTATTAATTCTAAATAAGTCTTGCTTGCTTGTCTTTTGCGAATTACTTTTGCACAGCATTTAAATCTAATCTAAATCTTATTCAAAATGAATAAATTAATAATGACATTACTTGTCAGTGTCTTTTTCAGTACGATTTCATTCGCGCAAAATGGCATAGTAACTGGCAAAATTGCCTCAACAGACAACACACCGCTTGAATCGGTTACCGTTACTGTAAATGGTACTAGATTCGGAACCCAAACGGATTCTGAAGGTAAATTTGAAATAAAAAATATAAAAACCGGCGACTATGTCTTGAAAGTTACTTTCGTGGGATATACTTCTAAAGAGGTTCCGTTTACTATCGTAGAAAACCAAACAACTGCTTTAGAAAACATTTCGCTGAACAACAAGAATGAGACTTTGGCAGAAGTCGTTATTACAGGAAACATCAACAGATATACAAAATCTGAAAGTAATTATGTTTCAAAAATGCCCATCAAAAATCTTGAAAATTCTCAAGTGTATAGCGTAGTTACCAAAGAATTGATGAAAGACCAATTGGTTGTCAATCAAGATGAAGCTCTAAAAAACATTCCTGGATTGTACCAATTATGGGCTTCGACTGGCCGTGTTGGTGATGGAGGCTCTTACTTTTCTTCACGCGGATTTATTACGCAAAGCTTATTAAGAAATGGTATTGCAGGAAAAATCACGAATAATGTTGATGCTTCCAACTTAGAAAGGCTAGAAAGTGTTAAAGGTCCTTCAGCTACACTTTTTGGCAGCTTGCTTACTTCCTACGGAGGTTTGATCAACAGAGTAACAAAAAAGCCGTATGATAACTTTGGCGGAGAAATTTCGTATCAAGCAGGAAGCTACGGTTTAAACCGCGTGACTGCTGATATCAACACTCCAATCAACGATGACAATACCGCTTTATTAAGAGTAAATGCGGCTTACAATAATGCGAATACCTTTCAAGATTACGGACATACAAGAAGCTACTTTTTCGCTCCGTCATTCTCTTATCAGGTAAACGAAAAGCTTTCTATTTCTATTGATGCGGAACTATCAAATGTAGACGCTTCCTCAATGCCTCTGATTTATATTCCGTTTGGCCAAACTCCAAACAGCTTAGGCCTTCACAGTGCAGATGATATCAAGATGAACTGGAAAAGATCATTCGTAGGCGATGAATTTATGATGAATACAAAAACAGCCAACATTTTCGCACAAGCTAACTACCAAATGTCGGATAACTGGAAATCTCAGACGGTTTTTAGTACCAGTTCGAACCAATCTGTCGGGCCTCAAACTTGGTTCTACTTACTAGGAAATAACGAAATGTCGAGAAACGTATGGAACATCGACGGAAGAGATAACATTATCGAATTCCAGCAAAATTTCAACGGAGAATTCGAAATTTTCGGAATGAAAAATAGATTCTTGCTTGGCGGTGATATCTACCGCTCAGAAAGCAAAGTTGGTTATGGTTATCTGCCGACCTTCTTCTATTTTGATACCGTAAATTACGCCGGCGCAAACGACAACTATTATAATTTTACGCCGCAAGCAGCTGAGGCTTTGTTTGCCCAAGGAACACATTACAAAACACACAGTTCTTTGACAACATACAGTGCCTATATTTCTGACGTAATTAATGTTACAGACCGATTAATCCTTTCGGCTGCATTGCGTTTTGACCACTATAACAATGAAGGAAATTTTGACCCGGCAGCCAATACGACTTCTGGTGCTTTTTCACAAAATGCCTTGTCTCCAAAATTCGGTGCCGTGTACCAAATTATAAAAGACCAAGTTTCTGTTTTTGGGAACTACCAAAATAGCTTTAAAAATATTGGTTATCAATTAGCCGATGTAAATGGAACGCCTCAATTGAAAGCTTTCGATCCAGAACAAGCCAATCAGTTTGAAGCTGGGGTAAAAATCAATACATTCCAAAACAAAGTAAGCGCGACTTTTAGCTATTACAACATTGAAGTAAAAGACATTCTTAGAACCGGACAGTTAGCAAACACTAGCGTTCAAGATGGAAACCAAACCAGCAAAGGTTTTGAAGCTGAAATCACTGCCAATCCAATTCCTGGCTTAAATTTCATCATCGGTTATGCGTTCAATAACAGCAAGCTAAACAATGCCAATGCAGATGTAAACGGACTAAGACCAGAAACCGCAGGCCCTGAAAATATGGTCAACTACTGGATCAGCTACAGCTTACAAGCCTCAAAATTGAAAGGTCTAGGCTTTGGTTTTGGAGGAAATTATGCCGACAAGACATTTATCTATAACAGAAATCCATTAAGCTCTGGCAATAGCGCCGATGTACAGACTTTTTCATTGCCATCTTACGCAGTCATCAATGCGGCATTGTATTATGACCAACCAAAATACAGGCTTTCATTAAAGGTAAACAACCTTACTGATGAATTGTATTTTAATGGTTATACGACAATCAATGTGCAAGCGCCAAGAACTTTCATGGGAAGCGTGTCGTATAAATTCTAGATGAATTTCAAAAAAAGCATACGATTTTTACACAAATGGCTCGGACTCACCTCCGGGCTTATTGTGTTTATAGTGAGCATCACCGGCTCTATCTTTTGCTTTCACGACGAGATTAAAGACTTGACAAGAGACTATCGAAAAGTGAAAGTTGAAAGCAAATCGTATGTTTTAGCTTCAGAATTGCAATCAAAAGCAAAAGAACTTTTTCCAACAGCTACCGCAGACATGATTGTCTTTTACGGAAAAGACAGGCCTGCAATTGTGTATTCAAGCATTAACGACAAACCCTACAATTTATATTTCAATCCATATTCAGGAAAATTTTTGAAGCAGGAAAGCATCGAAGATGATTTTTTTGCCATCGTAGAAGACCTACACATGCACCTTTGGCTGCCGCCAGAAATCGGAAAACATATTGTCGGAATCTCAACTATTATTTTTATTGTGATGCTCCTCTCTGGAATCATATTGTGGTGGCCGAAGAAACGCAAAGACTTAAAAAACAGAATAAAAATCAAGTGGAAAGCCAAATGGCGCCGCGTGAATTACGACTGGCACAACGTGACTGGATTTTATATCTCACTGTTTGTCTTGGTCATTGCTTTGACAGGCCTCACTTTTTCCTATGAATGGATGCACAAGACAATGTATTTTGTCGGAAATCTTGGGCAAGACAATCCAAAAGACGATTTTTCTCCAGCAATTGATACTACGCTAACCTCTTCTTCAAAAGCAAATCCTATGGATATTGCACTTTCACAAGCATTCAAGATTAAGCCTGACGACGAAATGTTTTTTGTCTGGTATCAAGGCGAAAAGGCAGCAATCATAACAGGTTCGTATCCAGATGCGATGGACTTTGACCATCAGTCCAATTTAGATTTCCATCCCAAAACCGGTCAGCTTTTAAGTTCGAATTTATACGAAAATAAAAATCCGGGAACGCAGCTTCAAGAAATGAATTACGGATTGCATACCGGACAGTTCTTCGGAATAACCGGAAAAATAATCGCTTTTATATTGAGCCTATTTGCAGCAGCTTTGCCTGTAACCGGATTTATAATTTTCTGGGGAAGAAGAAACAAAAAAGCAAAAAAATAAATCATTGGCAAAGAAAAACAAATACGGCTTTAAGCATTGGATTGGAAAAATACACCTCTGGCTCGGAATGGCTTCTGGCTCGATTGTTTTATTACTGTCCGTTACTGGATGTATTTATGTTTTTAGCGTTGAGATTACAGAAGCACTCCGCAAAGACGCAATGTATGTTTCGGAAGTAAAGCCGAATACGATTCCTATTTCAAAACTGTGGGACGATACGCAGCAAAAAATTGGCACCTCAATTAAAATTTCTAACGTAAAAGTCTCTAATAATCCTGAAAAAGCATGGATTTTTGGTTGCTACAAAGGAAATGACGATGCTATCACCTACTTCGGAGCAATCGACTATTACAAATCAATTTATGTAAATCCTTATTCTGGAGAAATTTTGGCTATTTACGACGAAGAAATGGACTTTTTCAACATCGTAAAATACATCCACTGGAGCTTATTGCTAGAAATAGGTCTTGGCCAGCAAATTGTAGGCTGGTCAACCTTTATTTTTGTGATAATGCTTATTACAGGAATCATTTTATGGTGGCCCAAAAACAAGGCGGCTCGTAAACAGCGGTTTAAATTCCAATGGAAAGAAACCACGAAGTGGAAACGAAAAAACTATGACATCCACAACATCTTTGGATTTTATATCGCTACCATTGCATTGATTATCGCCTTTACAGGAATGGTCTGGGCCTTCTCATGGTTTCACGATCTTGTTTATGTTGCAGGTTCTGGAACTACTAATCCGCCAGAAATAGTTACAAAAGAAGCACACAAAAATCTTCCGAAAATTTCCAATGTAATGGAAACTGCCTTAGAAAAAACAAAGTTGGCTTATCCCGATGCCGATGCTTTCAGTCTAGGAAAACCTGCGGATTCGTTAGCAACTGTCGATATTTACGTACAGCAAAATGAAAACACCTACTATGTTTCGCATCAGATGCGCTTTGCGCAGAAATCAGGAGAAATGCTGCTGAACAGAAATCATGCTGATAAGAATTTTGGTGAAAAACTAATCACCGCCAATTACGACATCCACGTTGGCGCGATACTAGGATTCCCTGGAAAAGTCTTAGCATTTATAGCTACTTTTATCTGCGGACTGCTTCCTGTTACTGGCTTTTTAATCTGGTATGGCCGAAAATTCAAGAAAAAAACAGCAAAGCCAATCAAACATTAGCCTTGCTATCAAACATATAAATCCAAAGCAGCCTTGAATACCTAAAATTAATCGTGCACAGCAAGAAAGCAGCTGCAACGATAAACAAAAGGCTGTGAACCAGACTGGTCACAAATAATCTTGAGATAAAAAAAGTAGCGACCATTTCGGCAACAGCAAGGCCGTAACTAACGTACATCGCACCAAAGAAATATCCTGGCTCTTTCACAAACTTATGCCCGCACTCTGAGCATTCAGGGTGCATTTCAGGCATTTGGAACAAAAATGGATTCCCGTTGGTTTTAAAAACTTTCCCTTTTCCGCAATTCGGACATTTATTCTGAATTACATTTTTTAAAAATGACATGACTTTATTGTTTTATTAGGACAAAGTTCAGAAATAAGACAAGCTTTCACAATAGAGTAAATACGCTAAAATTTGTAGTATTCGGACATTTTAAAATTTATTCGTATATTTATTCCATGGAAATGATTAGCGTTTTAGACATCAGCCAGCTCAAGCTGGACGAAGGACAAAAAGATTTTTTTGTCAATAGAATTCCTCCTCACATTTTAGAGAATCATAGCAAGATAACACGACCGCACAAGCATAATTCTTACTTGGCTATTCTTTTTACGAAAGGTTCTGGAAGGCACGAAATTGATTTCAATTCCTATGAAATCAAGCCCGGAAGCGTCTTTCTTTTGGCACCAGGAAAAACCCACCATTGGGAACTTTCAGAAGATATCGACGGTTATATTTTTTCGCATACTTCTGATTTCTATGATTTGCATTATTCACACAACAGAATGCACCAGTTCCCTTTTTTTTATTCGATTCAAAACACTCCTCATCTAGCTTTGGATGCAAAAAACAGCAAGAAAACGGAAGCTTTATTCCAAAAGCTTTTTGAAGAATATCACACCAAAAAGAATTTTCAGCAACAGCTTATCTTGAGCTATATTGATATTATTTACGTAGAATTATCGAGATTATATCTTGAGGAAAATACGCAGAAAATTATCCGATCCAATTCTTATTCTGAAAAATTCCAGCAATTTGAAGATTTGATTGAAAAAAATTATATCACAGAAAAGTCGCCTTCGCAATATGCTGATTGGATGAATATTAGTCCGAAACATTTAAACAGGATTACAAAAACCGTCATCGGAAAAACAGCTTCTGAAGTAATTTCAGACCGGATTATCTTAGAAGCAAAAAGAAGATTCTTGCACACAAAAAATAGTTTTTCGGCCATTGCCGAATCTTTGGGTTATGAGGATTATGCTTATTTTTCAAAATTATTTAAGAAAAGCTCAGGCCTTACTCCTACTGGGTTTTTAAAACTTTACTGATTGCCCTAAAAAATCTTGGCACAGATATTGGTTATTACAAATCAAAAGAAAAAAACATCAGTCAAGAACACTTAAAATAATTAGAAATCATGAAAACGAAATTAATAACATCTGCCCTCTTTGCATTTTTATTTGCAATTCAAATTCAGGCACAAGACAGGACAACCGTTACTGCCAACAGCAATGACATCAGTGACAACCTCGACTTAAAAGCCGTGGCTTCCATTTTTGGAGATTCTGAAGATTTGGCTGATTTTGAAAGAAGGCTGAACGACCCAAAAATACAGATTTCTAATCTTGACTTGAACGGCGACAATCAAGTAGATTACTTAAGAGTCATTGAAACCGTAGAAAACAATACCCACTTGATCATTATCCAATCGGTATTAGAGCGCGATGTGTATCAAGACGTTGCAACTATTGAAGTGGAGAGAGACGGCAATAATAACGTGCAGGTCCAAGTTGTAGGAGATGTCTATATGTACGGTACAAATTATATTTATGAGCCTGTATATGTTTCAAGACCCGTAATTTTTAATGTCTTTTGGACAAATTATTACAGACCTTACTATTCTCCTTGGTATTGGAGCTATTATCCGACTTACTATTATGCATGGAATCCTTATCCTGTTTACAGATACCACAGACATGTACACAACCATATCAACGTGCACAACCACTATAACTATGTAAGCACGAGAAGAAGCTCAAGAGCCGAGGCCATGTACACTACGAGACGTTCTAACGGATACGAAAGACAACACCCAGACAGATCGTTCACTCAGAGAAACAACAATGTGAGCAACAGACATGAATTAGTTCAAACCCGTCAAGGATCAACTAGAAACCAAGCTGTTACAGGAACTAGAGCTTCAAATGTAACTCGAAATACAACTACATCTGGAACTAGAAATTCTACAACGACGACAAGAAATAGTTCAAACACAAACAGGACATCAACTCAAACGAGAAATAATGATACCCGTACTTTGAATTCTTCAACAAGAAATACGACACGTTCAGAAAGCACTCCGGTTAGAGTAAACTCAACAACAAGAACAAGTCCTGCTCGAACAGAAGCGCCAGCAAGAGTCGAAAGCAATACGCGAACCAGCTCAACGCAAAGAACGCAAGCACCTACAAGGACAAACACGTCAAGAGCGGAAGCGCCGTCTCGAAATA
Organism: Flavobacterium sp. N2550; assembly: GCF_025947265.1. Classification (NCBI taxonomy): domain Bacteria; kingdom Pseudomonadati; phylum Bacteroidota; class Flavobacteriia; order Flavobacteriales; family Flavobacteriaceae; genus Flavobacterium; species Flavobacterium sp. N2550. The sequence goes on from NZ_CP110007.1 coordinate 3,306,675, forward strand.
CAGCGCCTACAAATGTCAGCAGAGGCAATTCAGCACCTAGACAAAGTGCACCGCAACAGTCAAGAAGCAATGACGGAGGAAGTTCAAGAGGCAACTCTAGTTCTAGAGGCGGAGGCTCAAGAGGCTAAACCCTAATTTCACAAATAACAAAGGAGGCTCCAAAAAGGCCTCCTTTTTCATGCAATAACTCCGCATACAAACACATTGGCAAACAAGCAAAAAATGTGATACCTTTGCACATCAATTACATAAAATGAGATTACACAGAAATTTAGTTTATACAACTATCGATTCATTGAGCGCTATTTTCAATGACGGAGAATATGCAGATAAAGTCGTAGCAAGAGCTTTAAAAAAAGACAAGCGTTGGGGAAGCAGCGATAGAAAATTTGTAGCCGAAACCATTTATGATATCGTCCGCTGGAAAAGACTCTACATGGAAATCGCAGAAGTTAGAGAACCTTTTGACAGAGACAACCTTTGGAGAATTTTTGCAGTCTGGGCTGTACTTAGAGGATATCCGATTCCGGATTGGAGACAGCTTGAAGGAACTCCAGAGCGAAAAATAAAAGGCCGTTTTGATGAGCTTTCTAAAGTTCGAAAATATAAAGAATCTATTCCAGATTGGATGGACGAATTGGGCGTAAAAGAACTTGGCGAAGAACTATGGACTAAAGAAATTGCGGCACAAAACCAGCCAGCAAAAGTAATCTTGAGAGTCAACACGCTAAAAACCACCAAAGAAAAGCTTCGTGCTATTTTAATGGACCAAGACATAGAAACAGACTTCTTGAAAGACCAGCCAGATGCATTGGTATTGAAAGAAAGAGCCAACGTTTTCTTGACAGACGCTTTCAAGGAAGGTTTTTTTGAAGTACAAGATGCCAGTTCGCAATTAGTCGCTGCATTCTTGGATGTCAAACCTGGAATGAGAGTTGTCGATACCTGCGCTGGTGCAGGAGGAAAAACGCTTCACATGGCTTCATTGATGGAAAACAAAGGGCAGTTGATTGCTATGGATTTATATGAAAGCAAATTGAAGCAATTAAAGCTAAGAGCAAAAAGAAATGGTGCTTTTAATATCGAATACCGAATTATCGATACGACAAAAGTGATCAAGAAATTACATGAAAAAGCAGATAGAGTATTAATTGATGCGCCATGCAGCGGTTTAGGAGTCTTAAAAAGAAATCCTGATGCGAAATGGAAACTACAGCCTGAATTTATTGACAATATCAGAAAAGTACAAGCTGAAGTTTTAGAAAACTATTCCAAAATAGTAAAGCCGGGAGGAAAAATGGTGTATGCTACGTGTTCTATCTTACCCTCTGAAAATCAAGAACAAGTTAAACGTTTCTTAACAACGGATATAGGGAAAAACTTTACCTTTGTCAAAGATACGAAGATCTTGGCGTCGGAGTCAGGATTTGATGGATTCTACATGGCGTTGTTTGAACGAAAAGAAGAAAAAAAATCATAACATGAAGAAAAATTACACTTTCTTATTCCTGCTCTTTGCCGCAATCGGATTTGCACAAGCTCCGGCAGGTTATTATAATTCTGCTACGGGTACTGGATATACTCTAAAAACACAGCTTTATAACATTATAAAAAATCACAATGATCGTGGTTATGCTGGTTTATACACGACGTACCAAACTTCTGATGTAAAGCCGAATGGCAAGGTTTGGGATATGTATTCTAATTGCGATTTTACTTTTGGCCCAGTTACAAGCGGCGGTAATCAAGACAATGGAACCGATCCTGCAGGACAAGAGTGTGTGTTTTTTAACCGTGAGCATACCGTTCCGCAAAGTTATTTTGGTAATTCTACCTTGCCAATGTATGCAGATGCACATTTCGTATTGCCTACAGATAAAGTTGTCAATGCAAAAAGAGACGATTATCCGTTTGGAGTTGTACAAAATGCGTCATGGACGTCTATAAATGGATCAAAACTAGGAAACAACCTAAATTCTGGGTATTCTGCAGGATATAGCGCTACTGTTTTTGAGCCTATTGATGAATATAAAGGTGATTTTGCACGATTGCTTTTTTATTTTGCAACACGATATGAAACGCAACTGGCAGGCTTCTATACTTCCTCTTCTTCTACATCAAAAGTAATGTTTGATGGTTCAAGCGGAAGGGCCTTCTCTCCTACTTTTTTAAACATTTTACTGACTTGGAATCAGCAAGATCCGGTTAGCGCTAAAGAAATTGCAAGAAACAATGCCATTTATGCACGCCAAAATAACAGAAATCCTTACATCGACAATAATGCCTATGTAACTGCAGTTTGGGGAACTCCGTTGTCCATTCCTGCTTATGAATCTTTAGCAGCGATTGCAGTATATCCAAATCCTTCCAACAATCACAAGATCAATATTGATTCAGAAGTACAATTGGACGAAATACAGCTGATAAACATCAACGGGCAGATCATGCAACAAATCAAGAATCCGTCATCACAAAGCAATACCTATACTTTAGAAAATCTTCCTTCTGGATTTTATTTCTTAAAGCTGACTTCTGATAGCCAATCGACAACAAAAAAAGTAATCATAAACTAATTGCTTTTTACATATAAATCTTACAAAATGCCTGATTGTCAAAATTTCAGGCATTTTTTTATTTGATTATTGCGTTAAATTTTAAAATTCTATTGGCAAAACAAATTACATTTGTCGTCCAAAATTTAATTTAATGAAAAACTTTTACGCTTTTGCACTATTGCTTACAGTGGCCCTTGGCTACGGCCAAATTCCAACCGGATATTACAATAATGCTACAGGTACAGGCTATGCCTTAAAAACCCAATTAAAAACAATCATCTCCAACGGCCACAATCCCAAGTCCTATGATGCCTTATGGACATTATACCAAAACACGGCATATAAGGATCATTACTACGAAAACGACAATACTTTGCTAGATGTCTATTCTGAGAAACCTGGAGGTACAGATTCTTATACTTTTTCAGTGCCTTCTGATCAATGCGGAAGTTATACTGGCGAAGGTAGCTGCTATAATAGAGAACATGTTATTCCTAAATCTTATTTTGCTTCTGCCGCCCCTATGTATTCTGATGCGCACCATCTTTTTCCAACAGACGGATATGTCAACAACAAGCGCGACAATTTCCCTTTTGGAAAAGTAGGAACTGCAACATGGGCATCTACAAATGGATCAAAATTAGGCCCTAATCTTAATTCTGGCTATTCTGCAGGATTTACCGGAACTGTTTTTGAACCTATAGACGAATTCAAAGGTGATATTGCAAGAGCTTATTTTTATTTTGCTACCAGATATGAAAGCAACATGCCCAGCCTTTATACAAATGCTCCGTCAACAACAGAAGTAAAGGCAATGTTTGACGGTTCAAGCAATAGAGTTTTTTCTAGCACTTTTCTAAACATTCTACTGACATGGCATCAGCAAGATCCCGTAAGCCCACGAGAAATTGCTATCAACAATGCAATCTATACCCACCAAGGAAATAGAAATCCTTATATTGATCATCCAGAATATGTCAATACAGTTTGGGGGAATGCTCTTTTTACTCCTTCTTTTGATACTTTATCTATAATTGCTGTATATCCAAATCCATCGAACAATCATAGGATAAATATCGATTCAGAAGTACAATTGGACGAAATTCAATTGGTAAACATCAATGGGCAAGTTATGCAAGAAATCAAGAATCCGGCGGCACAGAGCAACACCTATACTGTGGAAAATATTCCTTCTGGGTTTTATTTCTTGAGACTGACTTCTGATAGCCAATCTACAACAAAGAAAGTAATCATAAACTAATTGCTTTTTACATATAAATCTTACAAAATGCCTGATTGTTAAATTTCAGGCATTTTTTTATTCGATTATTACGTTAATTTTAAAATTCTATTGGTAAAACAAATTACATTTGTCGTCCAAAATTTAATTTTAATGAAAAACTTTTACTCTTTTGCAATGATGCTTTCCGCTTCATTTGCATTTGCGCAAGCTGGTGCCCCTGCCTCTTATTATAATGGAGTCGATTTCAGTCAGACTGGAAATACTTTGAAGACAGCTCTTGCACAAAAAATTACCACTACCCACACCAAAACTTTAAGTTATGACGATGCTGAACAAGCCATCCAAATAATTGACCTTGATCCGCAAGACGCAACAAATACCAATGTCTTGCTTCTGTATGGATTCAGCAATAATATATGTCCTTCATCACAAGCAGACGATAACGATCACAGACGAAGAAATAAAAATAGCGATGGCGGTGGCGCTACCTGCCAATGGAACAGAGAGCACACGTATGCCAAATCTTTAGGAACACCGGCTTTAGGAACTTCCGGGCCTGGTGCAGATGCTCACCATTTAAGAGCGTCTGATGTACAAAGAAATGGCGATAGAGGTAGTGAAAAATTCGTAGCAGGATCTGGAAATTCACGTGATATAACTTCTTTGACATGGTATCCTGGCGACGAATGGAAAGGCGATGTTGCCCGAATGATGATGTATATGTATCTTAGATATGGCAATCGCTGCTTGCCAAAAAATGTTGGCGTTGGCACAGCAGTAGCAAGCGATTCCAACATGATTGATTTGTTCCTTCAATGGAATGCCGAAGATCCTGTTTCGCAATATGAAGACAACCGTAATACTTATTTAGGTAATGCGAGCAATACTTATGGTCAAGGAAACAGAAATCCTTTTATTGACAATCCGTATTTGGCAACATTAATTTGGGGAGGTCCTGCAGCTGAAAATCGTTGGCCGTCGCTTTCTACTCCAGATTTCAACCCGCTTTCTGCTGTTGCAGTTTATCCAAATCCATCAAATGACCACAAAATCAATATCAATTCTGATATGGTTCTGGATGGAATCCAGCTGATAAATATCAACGGACAGATTGTGCAGGAAATTAAGAATCCGGCATCTCAAGGAAATACATATACTTTAGAAAACTTACCTTCTGGGTTTTATTTCTTAAAGTTAGCCTCTAATAATCAGTCAGCTACCAAAAAAGTAATTATAAACTAATTTTTTTAGCTTTAGAATACAAAGCCTTTCTGATGGTTCAGAAAGGCTTTTTTTATATATTTATGCAAAATAAATTTTACGATGGAAGAAAATTACTTAGATATAAACAGAGAAACTTGGAATGAAAAAACTGATATCCACATCGATTCTGAATTTTATGACCAGAAAAGTTTTTTAGAAGGAAAGAATTCCTTGAATTCGATTGAGTTGGATTTGCTGGGAAGCCTTAAAGATAAAAAAGTACTGCATTTGCAATGTCATTTTGGTCAAGATACCTTATCATTGTCAAGATTGGGTGCCAAAGCAACAGGTGTTGATTTATCAGACAAAGCAATTGCTAGAGCAAGAGAAACGGCAGAAAAATTAGGTATTGACACTCAATTTATAAACTGCGATATCTATAGCCTTCCTGATCATCTTGATGAAGAATTTGATATTGTTTTTACCAGCTACGGAACCATCGGTTGGCTGCCTGACTTAGATAGATGGGCAAAAGTCATCCACAAATTCCTAAAACCTGATGGCAAATTTTTATTGGTAGATTTCCATCCAGTCGTATGGATGTTTGATGATGATTTTGACAAGATAGGCTATAATTACTTCAAAGATGAGCCTATAATTGAAACCGTAAACGGAACTTACGCGGATAAAAATGCGCCTGTAGCCCTAAAGACAGTCAATTGGAATCATTCCATTAGTGAAATTCTCAACAGCCTTATCCAAAACAAGTTAGAAATAGGTTCTTTTGACGAATACGATTATTCACCTTATGATTGCTTCAACAAGACAGAAGAATTTGAACCCAAGAAATATCGTATCCAACACATAGGAAACAAGATCCCTATGGTGTATGCTGTAGTCGCAACCAAAAAACAATAGGCATAAAAAAACTCCAATTCGCAAATTGGAGTTTTTTATTATTTAAATTTCGACGAATTAGTCATTCATCGAAATCAGGAATTCTTCATTATTTCTTGTCTTCTTGAAACGATCGTTGATAAAGTCCATCGCTTCAACCGGATTCATGTCAGCCAAATACTTACGCATGATCCACATTCTTTGAATCGTTCCTTCATCCAAAAGCAGGTCGTCTCTTCTCGTACTTGAAGAAGTAAGATCGATTGCTGGGAAAATACGCTTGTTCGCAATTTTTCTATCCAATTGCAATTCCATATTTCCAGTTCCTTTAAATTCTTCAAAGATCACCTCGTCCATTTTAGAACCTGTTTCGGTCAGAGCCGTTGCGATAATACTTAGAGAACCGCCATTTTCAATATTTCTTGCAGCACCAAAGAAACGTTTTGGTTTCTGAAGTGCATTAGCATCAACACCACCGCTCAATACCTTTCCTGAAGCTGGCTGTACCGTATTATAAGCTCTTGCTAAACGCGTAATAGAATCTAAAAGAATCACTACATCATGACCGCACTCTACCAACCTTTTTGCTTTTTCCAAAACAATATTGGCTACTTTTACGTGCCTGTCAGCTGGTTCATCAAACGTAGAAGCGATAACTTCTCCTCTAACACTTCGTTGCATATCAGTTACCTCTTCTGGTCTTTCGTCAATCAGTAATACGATTAAGTATACTTCTGGATGGTTTGCAGCAATTGTATTGGCAATATCCTTCAAAAGCATGGTCTTACCTGTTTTTGGCTGCGCAACAATCATACCTCTTTGTCCTTTTCCGATTGGAGAGAACAAATCGATGATTCTTGTAGAAATAGAGCTTTGTTTTCCTGCCAGATTGAACTTTTCTTCTGGGAAAAGTGGCGTCAGATGCTCAAAAGAAACTCGGTCTCTAACAACCTGCGGATCGTGTCCGTTAATTTTTAGGACTCTTACTAGCGGAAAATATTTTTCTCCTTCTTTCGGCGGGCGGACAACACCTTTTACCGTGTCCCCTGTTTTCAATCCAAAAAGGCGTATTTGCGAAGTAGAAAGATAAATATCATCAGGCGAAGCTAAATAGTTATAATCTGATGAACGCAAAAATCCATACCCATCAGGCATCATTTCTAGAACGCCTTCACTTTCAATTATACCATCAAATTCAAAATCAGCATCTCTAAAATTGACTTTTTTGTTGCCTTTGAAATTTGGATTTGTATTACCGTTCGGATTCGAATTTGGGTTTTGGTTAGGATTTTGGTTCCCGTTTCCATTAGGATTATTTTTTTGGTTCGGATTCAGCTTTGGGTTTTGCTGTTGCGGTTGTTTTGCCTGTTTTTCAATATTCTTTTCAACGGGAATATTTTCTGTCTCAACAGCTGGCTGTGTCGCTACAGCTGTCTCGTCTGTATTATTTTCAGCGATTTCCTCAGAAACGGCTTGCGGTTTATCAAAATTATTTTTCTTGAATTTTATCAGCTTTCGTTCTTTTTGAACTGGCGGTACTGCCGCATCGGGAGTAGTATTAATAGCTGGTTTTGGAGTAATTGCAGGTTTTGCTATAGGTTTCCTTTTTTCTTGAATGGGTAATTCTTCTGCTGGAGTCGGATTAGGTTCAGAAAAAAGGGTATTGTTATCTTCTTTTACAATTTTCGGTTTTTTTTCCGGAAGTATTCTGGTTCTCTTTGATTTGGTTTCTCCAGTTTCAGCCGACGGAGCAGGAGAAATAACTTCAGGGTTTGCTGCTTGATAATCCAGTATTTGATAAATCAAGGCTTCTTTTTTTACTCCGTTAATCTTTATTTTTTTGGTTGCTTTCGCAATATCTTGAAGCTCAGACAGCTTCATTTCTTTTAATACAGAAATATCAAACATGAATGTTATTTGAATTAATTGTTTGGAATCTTTGAAGAGTAGTTGTGATTGTAATTTTTTTCGAAATGGATGATCCGCTAAATGAAGTGCTTACGGATTACTTATGCAATAATACGAATAAATTTTTATCATGCAATAGTATTTATGAAAAAGAAAATATATTTTTGTGGAACAAAACAAAGAATTAATGATTCAGAGAATCCAGACTATTTATCTACTGATTGCCTTTATTATTATGGGAATATTGCCTTTTGTTTTTCCATTAGAAACTTCTTCTGCTGGTCAAAAAACATTTGCAATGGATCACATGTCGGATATGATTTTGTTTGGCTTGAGTGCTGCTCTTTCCCTAATTACTATTTTTTTGTTTAAAAATCGAAAACTGCAATTTGTCTTGGGCAGATTGAACATCATATTAAATTTAATTTTATTAGGATTATTTGTATATCATTCACTAAGCTTATCCGGAGAGGTGGCGACCTCAGAGAAGGGTATTGGGATGTTTCTACCTATTTTTTCTATCGTTTTTTTAGTGCTTGCAAACAAAGCCATAAAAAAGGATGAAGATCTCGTAAAATCTGTGGATCGATTGAGATAAACCTATAAACTTAGTTTTATTTAGTGCGTAAAAAAGCCTGGACTGTGTTCAGGCTTTTTTTGTATTTCATCGATTTTTATCGCATTTCGTAAGGTAAATTAAATTCTTGTGGCATTACTTCAAAAAAAAAAGTTAAATTTGGTTAAGCCAATTTCCCCATAAATGGACACAAAAATAAGAATATATCTAGCTGACGATCACCAAGTTCTGATTGACGGAATGCTTTCTATGCTGAAGACAAATAAGAGATTTGAGGTGGCCGGATACTCCCTAAACGGTGAAAATCTAGTTGAAGATGTCTTAAAAAACAAGGCAGACGTACTTGTTATGGACATTAACATGCCTAAAAAAGACGGCATTGAAGTACTGCGTGAATTTTCTGTAAAAGGTTTTTGCTGCAAGGTCATCATCCTCTCCAGCTATGATGACGTGAAAATCATAAAAGAAGTATTGAAACTAGGCGCTAATGGATATCTTAGTAAACAAAGTGCCGGAGAAAATATTATTGAAGCTATAAATGCAGTCGCAAATGGCGAAGAATATTTCTCGCAATCCATACGCGACCGGATTTTTGACTCGTTTTCTAAAATCCCACAGCAGAGTTACATCAGCGAAGCCATGCCGCTTTCTTCAATTACAGAAAGGGAATTGGAAGTACTGAAACTCATCACAATGGAATATAGCGGAACACAGATTGGAGAAGAGCTGAATATCAGCACCAATACCGTTGAAACCCACCGGAAAAACTTAATAAAGAAACTCAATGTGAAAACCACAATTGGGTTGGTAAAATATGCCTTGAAACATAACTTAATTAATTAACCTATAAATCAGTAATTATGTCACTATTTTTAAAAAACTATGGAGTTGGAAAAGATGAAGAATCCTTTAAAGTAGCTTTTCAAATTCCAATTAACTGCGAGTATACCACTTATTTAGATCCTTATGATGTTAACATCATCGCGGTTACCTTAAAGCCATACGAAAAAGATCCTTCACCAGAGTTTGTACTTTATGAAGAGTCTTATACTTGTATTGACAATGTATTAACTGTAGATTTCGAACTGCCTGATGGTAATTCTAACGGAGGAGGAGGCCTTGGTGATCCTGTAACTAAAAAACCGAGACTTAGGATAGATGATCTTAAAATGGACTAATTTCAAATTTCCGTTTTGGACAATACTGCTATTCTTTACTTTTTCTGGATTTGCCATTACTCAAAATAAAACTCAAGACTCTTTATCTTACTATATTGAGAACAAAGACTATCTGAAAGGATTAAAATATTCGAGAGAAAAGTCAAAATTTTATCTAGAAAACAAAGATTACAAAAAGTATTGCGATGTCAGCCTCAAAAAGGCTGACATCTATTTTATGCTTAACGATAATCAAAAATCCTTTGAGACGTTATTTAAAGCATTAAAAATTGCCGAAGAGCACAATATCACAAAATCTAGAATGGAAATCTTAGAAGATATTGGGCATCGTTATGCCTCTATCCGAAATTATGATAAGGCAAAAAACTATTACTACAAATCTCTTTCTATAGGCCGAAAAAACAAGCTTATAAACCAAAATTCCTTTATATACCAAAGGCTTTTCAAAGTCCATATCATGACTAATTCCGATAGTGCTTTTTACTATATGGAAAAAATCATGAAAAGTGCCAAAGAATTAAATGACCCGAATGAATTAGCCTTCAGCTATAATAATTATTACAGCTATTACATTACAAATCAGAAATACCATCTGGCCAGAAAATACTTGGATTCTTCTATGTATTACTCTGAAAAGTCAAACAATATCAGGCAAATTTGTACTGCATTGAGCAATTTGGGCTATCATTATCTCGTCGTCGAAAAAAACTACAAAAAAGGTATCGAGCAATACCTAAAATCGTTGGCTATAAACCCAAAAGATACTATCTCTCAAGAGGTCGGAGATACTTATCTCAACCTGTCATACGGTTACGAAATGGTCGGCGATTATAAAAATGCCATCGATTACATGAATAAATATTTTCATGTCAACGAGACTATTTATGAAGACAATATAAAGCGAGCTATCTCTGACGTTGAAACAAAGTATAAAATTGAGAAAATCGAAAATGAAAACAAGGAAAAGCAACGGTTACTAGAAGAAAAGCAAAAAAATAACCAAAAGATAATCTTGATTTTTATTGCACTTTTTGCCTTCAGTACTATCTTATTCTATTTCTTCTATCAAAATTTAAGGCTTAAGCAAAAAAATAAATTTATAGAATTTGACAGGCAGATTAAACAGAATATAATCAACGCAACAATCGACGGACAAGAAATCGAGCGAAAAAATATTGCTACTATATTACATGACAGCATCAGTGCACTCTTGTCATCTGCCGGACTTCATCTTTCTGCCTATAGTGCAAACAATCCTACTGAACATTCGGAAGAGATACAAAAGACAAGGGCCATTCTAAAAGAAGCACATGACAATGTAAGAGACCTATCGCATGAATTGATTCCGCCATTGTTAGCCAAATTTGGGATTTTCCATGCTTTGCAGGATTTATGCGAAAAAAATTCCAATTCGATTCTCCAATTCGAATATTCAAGCTATGTGCCACAGGGAAAACGCTACAATGAAGAATTTGAAATGCGTGTCTATTTTATCATCGCAGAGCTTTTCAATAATATCATGAAACATAGCAAAGCTTCAAAGGCGTATATCACTTTAGAAGAAAACGGCGACCAGCTCTTGATAACGATTGAAGACGATGGTAAAGGATTCGACACCAGCAAAGAACTCTCCAGCGATGGTTTTGGACTTACACAGATAAAATCTAGGATAAAACATTTGAAAGGTAGCATTACCATCAACTCAAAAATAAACGCGGGAACGCTAATTTATATCAAGATACAAATTTCGAAAGCTTAAGGCTTCTTCCCTATCTCAATCACTTCTAAATCTTTGATTTTATCGCCTTCAATTACAAAACGAAGCATTGTCCGTACTTGATGAAAACCATGGATTCCGCAAGCGCCTGGATTCATATGGAGCAGGTTTAATTTTTTATCAAACATTACTTTCAATATATGGGAATGTCCGGTAATAAAAAGTTTAGGTGGATTTATTGCAATCTCGTTTTTGATAGCAGGGCTATATTTTCCAGGATATCCTCCGATATGAGTAATCCATACATCGACATCTTCGCACATAAACCTATTGTGGAGCGGAAATTCCATTCTTGCTTTGTCGCCGTCAATATTTCCAAAAACAGCACGCAGGGGCTTATGCTTTTTTAGAGTATCCGTCACGTTCAAATCTCCGATATCACCTGCATGCCATACCTCATCAGCCTGATCGACATACTTTAAGATTGTATCGTCAATATGACCATGCGTATCAGAAAGCAAAAGAATTTTTCTCATCAATTTTTAAATTATATCTGGGTAAAATTACAAAGTTTCCGTTTCTAAAGCCGAAGATCCGATGTTTTAGTTCATAACTTTTAAGAAAAAATTGAAACTTTGCATCCCAACTTATAACTATCTTTGTTCTTCAAAAACTTTGGATTTACTTCACCTTGAGATATTTCATCGAATTCGCGTATAACGGAAAAAATTATCACGGATGGCAACAGCAGCCGAATGCTCCTTCTGTTCAAGAAACATTAGGCAAGGCGCTTTCTGTCTTGCTCAGAGATACGATAGAAATTATGGGAGCTGGAAGGACTGATACTGGTGTTCATGCCAAGCAGATGTTTGCACACTTTAATGTGGAAAATTCGTTAGACATCGATTTTTTAAAAGCAAAGCTGAATTCTTATCTTCCAAAAGACATTGCCATCATCCATATTCATTCTGTAAGTGACGATGCACATGCTCGTTTTGATGCTGTGAAACGTACGTATGAATATCATATCAATACTATAAAGGATGTCTTTGAGGAACAGCACAGCTGGTATTTCCATCAAAAGCTGGATATTGAAAAGATGAATCAAGCTGCAAAAATTCTTTTTGAGTTTAGCGATTTCCAATGTTTTTCAAAAGTAAATACCGATGTCAAAACATTCCAATGCAAGATCATGGAAGCTGATTGGAAACAAAATGACAATAAGCTAATTTTCACGATTGCAGCAGATCGCTTTCTCCGAAACATGGTCCGCGCTATTGTAGGCACCTTGGTAGAAGTCGGAATTGGAAAAACAAGTTTGGAAGATTTCAGGAAAATCATCGAAAGTAAAGATCGAAATCAAGCAGGGCCTTCTGCTCCGGCACACGGCCTGTTTTTGACAAAAGTAGAATATCCTTATATTTACAGCAACGAGCCCGCTGACAAAAAATAGCCTCAAATAAAGCAATGAAAGCATCAGATACCAAAATATTTAAACGAATAATGGAGTACACAAAACCGTACAAATCCCGATATTATTGGGTTATTGTATTTGCGGTTACCTTGTCGATTTTTGCGGCACTCCGTCCCTATTTATTAAAACAAACAGTCGACAGCTACATACAAAAAGAAGATGCCACAGGTTTGCTATACTTTATCCTTTTGATGGGAGGAGCCTTGATCGTAGAGGTTGTCTCTCAATTTTATTTTGTCTTTCTTGCCAACTGGCTCGGACAAGACATCATCAGGGATATTCGCGTAAAGCTTTTCAACCACCTGATGAGCTTTAAGATGAAATATTTCGACAATGAACCTGTCGGAAAGCTCGTAACCCGCTCCGTTTTCGATATTGAATCTATTTCTAAAATTTTCAGCCAAGGATTGTTTATGATCATAAGCGACCTGCTGAAAATGGTTGTCGTACTGCTCTTTATGTTCTACATGAACTGGAAGCTTACGATTATCGTCATGTGTGCTATGCCTGTTTTGGTCTATGCGACACGTGTTTTCCAAAAAAAGATGCAGGTTGCTTTTGAAGAAGTACGAACACAGATTGCCAACCTGAATACATTTGTACAAGAGCGCGTAACTGGAATGAAAATCGTACAGCTTTTTTCAAGAGAGGATATCGAATATGAAAAGTTCAAGATAATCAATGATAAGCATAAAAAAGCGTGGATTAAAAACGTTTGGTACAACTCGATTTTCTTCCCGATTGCCGATATTGTTTCGTCTATTTCGCTAGGATTGGTCGTATGGTACGGCGGATTGAACATTTTGGCAGGAAATGGTTCTACAACGTTTGGAGACTTATTTTCATACACTATGTTTATCGGAATGCTTTACAATCCTTTACGTCAGATTGCGGATAAATTTAATGAGATGCAGATGGGAATGATTGCCGCAAACCGCGTTTTTGAAGTTTTAGACACCGAAGGACATATCCAAGACAAAGGAAAAGTTACAGCTCCAACTTTCAAAGGAAATATTGATTTCAAAGATGTGCATTTCAGTTACACTGGCAAAGAAGATGTCTTAAAAGGCATCAATATTCATGTAGAAGAAGGCGAAACTATCGCCATCGTTGGGGCCACTGGAGCAGGAAAATCAACTATCATAAACCTGCTGAATCGTTTTTATGAAATCAATGGAGGCGAGATCCTTATCGATGGTACCGACATACGAGATTTTACACTAAAAAGCCTTAGGAATCAAATTGCTGTCGTATTGCAAGATGTTTTCCTTTTTGCAGATACGATACACAACAATATCACTCTCGAAAATCCGAATATTTCTAGAGAAGATGTTATCAAGGCGGCAAAAGAAATCGGAGTGCATGATTTCATCATGACACTGCCGCACGGCTATGATTATAACGTAAAAGAACGTGGCGTAATGCTGTCTTCTGGTCAACGTCAATTGATTGCCTTTTTAAGAGCTTTTGTCAGCAACCCGAGCATTTTGATTTTGGACGAAGCCACATCATCTATCGATTCGTATTCAGAAGATTTAATCCAAAGAGCAACCGAAACCATCACCAAAGGCAGGACATCAATCGTAATCGCGCATCGTTTAGCAACTATCGTCAATGCCGACAAGATTATCGTCATGGAAAAAGGAAATGTTGTAGAACAAGGAACGCATTATGAATTGATCAACAAAACGGAAGGTTATTATAAAAATCTCTACTACTCACAATTTGCAGTAGAAAGCTAAAAGAAAGCCATGAAATTATTTTTCAAACTTCTTTTTATAGTAATCGTATTAGAGATTATAATCACGATATCCTGTACGTTTATCATGGAAGAGACTTCCAGTCGGCTTCTAAAAAGTATTTGCAGTTTGCTGATTATATTTCTAAGCTTTCCGATTTATATTATCGATAAAAGCTATCCATTTTATGCGCAAGGTTCTGCTAATTTCGGCATGATGCTTATGCTGATCAATGTCATATTGCAGACATTAATTTTATACGCATTCATTAGAATCGTATCTAAAAAGAAAAACGGATACTAACAAGACTTGTGGAAACTTTGCAACTCCGAAACTTTTCCATGACCAAATAATTAACTATTTTCGTACTCTCAAATAACAAGAAAAAATTATATTCTAATGAAATACGATATTATTGTTTTAGGAAGCGGTCCTGGCGGTTATGTAACAGCCATCAGAGCAGCGCAATTAGGCTTTAAAGTTGCCATAATCGAAAAAGAAAATCTGGGCGGTATCTGCTTGAACTGGGGATGTATCCCGACTAAAGCGTTGTTAAAATCAGCACAGGTTTTTGATTACCTAAAACATGCTTCTGACTATGGCTTGACCATTGAAAAATTTGACAAAGACTTTAATGCCGTAATCTCACGCTCGCGCGGTGTTGCCGACGGAATGAGCAAAGGCATCCAGTTTTTGATGAAAAAGAACAAAATCGACGTTATTGAAGGTACTGGAAAAGTAAAAGCCGGAAAGAAAATCGACGTTGTTGGTAAAGACGGAAAAACTACAGAATATGATGCCGACCATATCATCATTGCAACTGGAGCTCGCTCTCGCGAATTGCCAAACTTGCCACAAGATGGCAAAAAAGTAATCGGATACCGCCAAGCGATGTCGTTGTCTGAACAGCCAAAATCAATGATTGTGGTAGGTTCTGGAGCAATTGGAGTTGAATTTGCGCATTTTTACAATGCAATGGGAACTGAGGTTACTATTGTTGAGTTTATGCCAAATGTAGTTCCTGTAGAAGACGAGGATATCTCAAAACAATTTGAGCGTTCTTTGAAAAAAGCAGGTATCAAAGTGATGACGAATGCTTCTGTTGAAAAAGTAGATACTTCTGGAAACGGCGTAAAAGCTACCGTGAAAACCGCTAAAGGAGAAGAAATTCTTGAAGCTGATATCGTACTTTCTGCTGTCGGAATTAAATCGAATATTGAAAATATCGGTCTTGAAGAAGTTGGAATTGCAACTGATAGAGATAAAATTTTAGTAAATTCTTACTATCAAACTAATATCCCTGGTTACTATGCTATCGGAGATGTAGTTCCTGGGCAAGCCTTGGCACACGTTGCTTCTGCAGAAGGAATTCTTTGTGTTGAAAAAATCGCTGGCCTTCACGTAGAGCCTCTAGATTACGGAAACGTTCCTGGCTGTACGTATGCGACTCCAGAAATCGCTTCTGTTGGTTTGACAGAAAAACAAGCTAGAGAAAAAGGCTATGAATTGAAAATCGGTAAATTCCCTTTCTCTGCTTCTGGAAAAGCAAAAGCTGCTGGAACTCCTGATGGTTTCGTAAAAGTAATCTTTGATGCCAAATATGGCGAATGGTTAGGATGCCACATGATTGGTTCTGGTGTTACCGATATGATTGCTGAAGCTGTCGTAGCTAGAAAATTAGAAACTACAGGTCATGAAATCATCAAATCGATTCACCCACACCCAACTATGAGTGAGGCTATCATGGAAGCTGCTGCCGATGCTTATGGTGAGGTAATACACTTATAAAAATTCAGATTGCAGATTTTAGATTTGCAAGAAGAACAATAAAAAAAGCCGTTTTGAAATTCAAAACGGCTTTTTTGTGTTTTTATGTGCTATTAATAAAGTAAGAAGTTGATTCCTACATTGAAAGCGCTTCTTGAATTAGTAATTTGGTCTCCATCATTATTTTTAAAAACTTCGGCAATACCGCCCTGTCCTTCATATTCGATAAAAAACTTAAGCTTGTCCGATACTGGAATTTTTACACCTATTCCAAAGGCAATACCGCCATCCACTGTATTAAAACTATCCTTTAAATCAGAATCAAGCTCCGTATCTTTTGCACTCATCAAAAAGCCAATGTAAGGCCCAAAGTTTAAATACCAATTTCTCTTGCTTCCGAAATGCCATCCTGCCATTACCGGAACCGTAATATAATCTACATTGATGTCTGTTCTCACAAATCTAGATCCACCAGGACCTACAACTGGAATAAGGTCATTGTCCCATCCTTTTCTGTCATAGATGAATTTAGCTTTGATACTCCATCGGTCAGAAAAATAATAATCTGCCGTAGCGCCTAAATTGAAATTGATACTTGGATCAGCTGAATCATAGGTCGTGCTGATATTGGAACTGTTCAAGCCTATTCCCAAACCAAATTCCAGTTTTCCTTTGTCTTGCGCTGTGGAGGTAAAAATGAAGCCCAAGATAGCCATTGAGGTAATTAATGTTCTTTTCATAAAGTTTGTTTTTACGCAAACATAGAGAATAAATTAGAACTGTATATGAAATAACTATGAAATTTATCTCGGAAAATTATATGGTTTTCAAAGCCTCAATTAGCAAATCGATGTCTTCTTTTGTATTAAAATGGCTCAAAGAAATCCGCAAACTGGGCTTTTTAATGTCTTCTTCTGAAAGCATTTCTTTCAACACATGCGAAGGTTTGATACTTCCTGACTGGCAGGCGCTTCCTCTTGAAACAGCAATACCTTTCATGTCGAGGCTAAAAAGAATCATAGCCGTTTTTTCTTCAGAAAAAGGCAATAGCACATTGATGATATTATAAAAACCGTCAGGATTTCCATTAATTTTAAAATCAGGGAAATAAAGCTGCAGTTGCTCAACAAAATAGTTTTTGATAGATAAAATGTGCTTTCTTTCCGCAGCTAAATTTTCATACGAAAGTTCCAAAGCTTTTGCCATTCCAGCAATATTATGGATGGCCTCTGTTCCGGCGCGAAGTCCTTTTTCTTGTTCACCGCCAAAAATCATCGGCTGTAATCCTGAATTTTTTCTGATAAAAGCAAAGCCAATTCCCTTCGGTCCGTGGAATTTATGAGCGCTGGCAACGATAAAATCTACTTCAGTCTTTTGCAGGTCGATTTCTGTTTTTCCTATAGACTGTATGGTATCGGAATGAAAAAAGGCCTTATATTGTTTACAAAGTCTTGCCGTTTTTTCGATATCGAGAATAGTTCCTGTCTCATTATTTACGTGCATCAATGAAACTAACGTCGGAATTTCTTGCGAGAGCAATTCTACTAAATGATTGATATCAATCTCCCCATTCGATTTCAGATTGACATAATCTACTTGAATAGCATATTCTTCCTGCAATGCCAAAACAGAATTCAGCACCGCATGATGCTCAATCTTACTTGTGATGATTCTTTTTATTTTTAAATCTTCCACTGCAGAACGAAGAATCCAGTTATCGGCTTCTGTCCCGCCAGAGGTAAAAATAATTTCCTGAGCCGTCGCATTGAGCTGTTTTGCAATTGATTTTCTTGAAGATTCGAGTATGTTTTTGGCCGTTCTTCCAAAACTGTGGGTCGATGAAGGATTTCCATAATCTTCCTGCATCACGCGAGTTATTTCTTGGATAACTTCTGGTCGCAAGGCTGTTGTGGAAGCATTATCGAGATATACATTTTTCATGATACAAAAGTCGTGATATAAAATGAATTACAAAATATCTTTGGCTTGCAGTTCTTTTGGCTTTGACTTAAAAATATGCTTGCTGTTGAAAACAATAATCGAAAGCAATATCAGAGAATAGGCTATAATCTGAAAAGGGGTAATTTCTTCTTTGTAATAAAAAATGGCTAGGAAAAAGTTGATCAGCGGATTGATATAAAGCAAAATCCCTACTGTAGAAGAATTAACTCCTTTCAAGGCATATAAGTTCAGGAACAGCGGAATAATCGTAAACAGGACAACGATAATTACCAAAAAGAAATAAAAATCAAATGCTGTGGGAACTTCGGAACTATAAAAAGGATAAAATGGCAAGAGAATGATGGCCGTGGTCGTTAATTGCAACGTTAGCAATAAAAACTTATCGATTGCCGTATTTTTTCGCTGTGAAACAAGATACAAAGCATACGTGGCAGCCACAATCAAGCTGTAAAAAATATCCATAAAATGATTAAACGATAACAAGACACAGCTAAAAATACTCAATCCAACAGCTGTCCATTGCCATTTGTTTAATTTTTCCTTCAATATGAAATAGGCAAAAACAGTCGTCAGGATCGGACAGACTAGATAGGCAAACGAGGCGGCTTTCACACTCACATGGTTCATGACATAGATAAAAAAGAACCAATTGGCAGATAAAAGCAAGGAGCCCCCCAGTGTGAGAAGGACAACGTTTCTTTTTTGAACCGGCGACATGAGTTTGAAATTTTCCTTGGTTTCTTTCAAGGTCTTTCTTCTAAAAAAAAGATTGATTCCCATCATCAAGACGACACAAAGGAATACCCTATAAAACAAAATATCTAAGGACGGATAATTATGTAATGGCTTTAAAGCCAGACTGAAAAATCCCCAGATTATAAAGGCTGTAATCGCCGCCAAATAGTATTTTGAAAGTCTCATGTAGAAGTAAAAAATCCGAAGCAAATGTAGGTAATACAATCTGCTCCGGATTCTTTATTATGAATTCGTTAAGATAAATTAATGTGCTCCTTCAGCTTCGATAGCATCTACATCTATGTTCTGTCTTTTTAGGATTCCTTTTACCGCAATCGCGAAGAAAGTCAAATAAGCAAAACAAATTACAGGCACAACATACGAAGCATGGATTCCGATGATATCAGACAATTTTCCTTGGATTGGAGGAATGATTCCACCACCCAAAATCATCATGACCAAGAATGCAGAACCTTGAGCTGTGTATTTTCCAAGACCTGTTATCGACAATGTAAAAATTGACGGCCACATGATACTACAAGCTAATCCACCTGCAAGGAAAGCGTAGATTGCTACAGTTCCTGTTGAGAACAATCCGATTAGCATAGCAATAACGCCCATCATTCCGAACAAGATTAGTGTTCTTGCTGGTTTGTTTTTACTAAGGAAGAATACTAAAACTTGCAGCAATACGCAGATTACATAATAATACAACGGCGTCATATCTTGCTGCGCAATCGTATTTACTCCTATAATTACTGAGAAAGCAATCAACGGAACAATAATCAAAGCCAATTGTCTTTTGCTGGCACTTAGGTTAAAAACGCTGATAGCTCCAGCCCAACGGCCGATCATCAAGCTTCCCCAATACATTGAGATATACGGTGCAATTTCTGAAGATTGGAAACTTCCGAATTCTGGCAGTTTCAGCAATTCTCCTAAGTTACTACCTACGGCTACTTCTACTCCAACATACGTAAAGATGGCAAGCATACCCAAAACCAATTGAGGGTATTTCATGGCACCCCAGCCTTCGTTTTTCTTTTGCGCGCTTCTGTTGGCAAATAAAAGTCCGCCCACAATCACTACCAGAGCTCCAGAAAGCCAGTACATTCTATATTTTTCAAGAGGATGTCTGATAGCTTTGATTTCTGCATGCTGTGGCTCTACGCTTAATTCTAAAACTTTGATTTCATTCTTGATTTCTTCAGAAGCGGTAGTTTTTTGCTCTTCAGTAAGTACTTTGTCTTTCTTGATTTTTACCAAATTGTCGCTTAGCTTCTTGATTTCTTTTGTAGTAGGTTCGATTGATTTTTCAATTTCTACTATTCTTATCGCTTCTGGCGAGTTGTAACTGTTAAAAACCGGCGCAAACATAATTGCCAATAATCCCGTCATTATGATTAATGTCGTCAAAGCTTTGTTTGCTTTTTCCATCGGCTCATCAGAGATTCCCGCTGGTAATTTTTTTGAGAAGTAAAATACGCTGGCCGCAATCAAGAATAAGATTCCTACGCCTACGTATAATAAAATTACTTTATCTAAACCTAAACCTTTAATCTGGTCGTCGCTAACTGCTGCTGCTGTTCCGAATAAGGCGAAACCAACGATGATAGGTCCGATTGTAGTTCCAAATGAGTTGATTCCTCCCGCTAAATTCTGACGGCTCGTCCCTGTTTTTGGATCACCCAATAAAACTGCAAAAGGATTGGCCGCTGTCTGTTGTAATGAAAAGCCTAAGGCCACGATAAACAAACCGACAAGCATTCCGGCATATACATTCGCTTCAACCGCAATAATCATAGCTCCAGCTCCTAAAGCAGAAAATAACAATCCGTAAACGATACTTCTTTTATAGCCCCATTTTCCGACTAAATCTTTTCCATTTACAGCTCCAAATATAAAAAGAAGCAATGCTCCTAAATAATAAGCCGTATAAAAAGCAAAGTCAATCAGCTGTGACTGAAATTGGTCTAGCGAAAAATAGCTTTTGCAAAAAGGGATGAAAATACTGTTTCCAGCAGCAATAAATCCCCAAAAGAAAAATACTGTAATCAAAGTATACAGCGCAGGATAATTTGTTTTAGTTTCTGAACTCATTTATTAAGATAGTTTAGTTAAAGCAATAAAAAATAAGATTGTATTTAAAAAAAAGATTTAATTTTTGATAAATATACATTTATATGAAAACATCGAGCAACACATTACAAGATAGTTATTAACGAAAACGATTTCTTAAGCTGTTTTTTAATCAAAATACAACGTTTGCGAAACCTTTTTTTACGTGTTTTTTTCTATTCTGATTTTTTAACCTCTGATTTTGGTCCAATGCCGTTATTATTAAAAGCTTCGATTTGGAAATAATAAGCATCCGAACGATCCAATCCGTTAAAATAATATTCATTTTTGCCATAGACCATGATAGAACCGTATAATTTCTCAGGCGATTTTCCAAAATAGATTACATATCCGTCAGCATTTGGTTCTTGCTGCCATTTGAACCAAACGTTTCTCCTCTCGCCTTTTTTCTTAGCTTCCGCTCTTAGAGGCGCAAAATTTTGTACCGCATTTGGCTTTGTACCGGAGCCTTTTCCAAAAACCCTAAAACCGCTGATTGCAAATTTCCCTGTCGGCATCTGTATATTTTCTAGCTTTAGATATCTTGCCGTAATCGGTTTTTCTAATTCGGTATAATCGTGTGGCACGTCTTTGGTATTTTTGCTTTTATCGACAGCTTTTTTCCAGCTTTTTCCATCATTCGACGAATAGATAATATACTTGTGACCCGTAGTCGTTTCAGGTTTGCCCATTAATTCTACGTCCTGATCTGCATAATTAATCTGGATGGCATTGATTATAGACTTTTCGCCTAAATCCGAAATCAGGTATTCTCCTTTATTTGAAGTTTTTGCCGACCAATAGGTTTTTATATCTTCATCTGTCGCAAAATTAGCTTGGAAACCGCCCAAAGTTGACGAAACTTGGACAGGCTTATTGTAATTCAAAAGCATCCAGCCAGAAAAGTTTTCATTCAAATGATTCTTTTTTTGCGATGGCAGGTACGTTGGATAGTCGCCGTAGGCTGTGTTCGAGTACATGATTCCGTCTTCATCAAAACCTGCGGGCCAGATTCCGATTCTTCTTTCGAAATTATTTTTTGTAGAAATTACGATGGTTGAAACATGCCAATACTCATTGTTAGTGTCCTGATAAGTTGCCCCATGCCCTGCTCCTCTTGCAAATCCGCCCGGTTTGTATGAAAACGGATTGTGCGATTGGTATTCAAAGGGCCCAAGAGGATTGGAACTGACGTATACTCCATCTGCATAACCGCTAAATTCTGTCCCAGGCGCACCATATTGCAGATAATACTTATTGTTATGTTTGGTCATAAAAGCACCTTCGGTAAAAGGTTGCAAAAAGGTATTGTCATTGTATTCTCCAAAACGTTCCCAGCCGTGCTCGTCATCATTTAAGGCCAAAACAGGAATACGCTCACCTTCAGGCTGGAAGGTCTTGCGGTTCAGTTTCATTCCGTATAAAGGATATAAATTGCTAGAACCGTAATACATATAGACTTCGTCTTTTTCTTTATCCCAGAAAATCTGCGGATCCCAAGCACCAGCTTCTGATTTATGTACCAGTTCTTTCCAATCATCTACTTTTGGATTCTTGCTCATCCAGATTGGAAATTCTTTGGTATGCGTCGAACCGATTACCAACAACGTATCATTGACAAAAGACAGAGACGGCGCACAGAGCTCGTCATACACTTTATGCTCTGGACGGAGGAATTTTCTTGGAATGAATTTCCAATCAAGCATATCGGCGCTATGCCAATAACCCCATTGGTTCGTAGAAAACAAATAATATTCTCCCTTGAAATTAGTGATTACCGGATCAGCGGTTGCTCGGTGCTTTCCTTGGGTTACAAAATTAGGAATCGGGCAATAGCCGTAATCTACATTTATCGGATTGCAATATGTTTTTTGTTGCGAAAAACTTTCTCCAAAGGAAAGCAGCAAAGCTCCTATCGCAATGGTTTTGAATGTATTTTGCAGGTTTCGTTTTTTAAAAAAATTCATCGTACTGATTTTATGTCTGGCTTATTTTGCTGGAAAAATACTGATAGCTGTTCCTCCGCCTGCAGCTAAATTCAGTTTCAGCTTGCTTTTTGAGGTAACTTCGATAGTCTTGATTTCGTAATTGATCGGGTTTTTCTCCCAATGGGCTGTCTTTCCATCTTGATAAATGGTCGCCTTGTATTTTTTTCCTGGCGTTAAGAAATCAAGTGAAATTGTTGTATTCCTAGGATTTTCATCTGTAATGGCTCCAACAAACCAATTTTCGGTTCCTTTTGCTTTTCTGGCAATGGTTAAGTAATCTCCAGGTTCAGCTTCAAGGTATTTGCTTTCGTCCCAATCTAAGGCCACGTCTTTGATGAACTGAAAAGCATCGGAATACTTCTCATAATTTTGTGGCAAATCGGAAGCCATTTGCAACGGAGAATACATCGTTATGTACAATGCTAATTGCTTAGCTAAAGTCGTATGGACCTGCTCTTTTTTATTCGGATCGTAATGACTCATCTTGATTTCGAAAACTCCAGGCGTATAATCCATCGGGCCACCTAATAACCTCGTGAAAGGAAGTATAGTTTCATGTACAGGCGGATTTCCGACACTCCAACCGTTGAATTCATTACCTCTTGCTGCTTCTGCTGCGATATAATTCGGCCATGTCCTGCTTACGCCTGTTGGACGAGAAGATTCGTGAGAGTTGACCATAACCTTATATTCCGCGGCTCTTTGCGGTACATAGTTGAAATGATTTACCATTGCCTGTCCGTCATGAAATTCTCCTCTTGGAATAATTTTTCCGACATATCCTGTTTTTACCGCCGGATAGCCGTATTTTTTCATAACGTTATAGGCTCTATCCAAGCGTCTTTCGTAATTAGCAACAGAACCCGAAGTTTCATGGTGCATGATCATTTTTACTTTTTTAGACTTTGCATAATCACTGATTTCTTGAATATTAAAATCTGGATAAGGCGTCGTAAAGTCAAACACTTCTTCTTTCCAATTCCCGAACCAGTCTTCCCAGCCTATATTCCAGCCTTCGACCAAAACGCCATCAAAACCATGCTTTGCTGCAAAATCGATGTATCTTTTTGTGTTTTCAGTAGTGGCTCCGTGTGGTTTTTTGCCAACACTCTTTTGCGAAGCATCTTGCGTACCGCTCAAATCCCAAGTAGAGATTCCGACGTGCATTTCCCACCAAACACCAACGTATTTCATCGGTTTGATCCAAGACGTATCGTCAATTTTTGAAGGCTCGTTCAGGTTCAAAATCATTTTGGAACTGACAATATCTCTTGCGTCATCGCTGACCATAATCGTTCTCCAAGGCGAAACTGCCGGCGTTTGAAGATAGGCTTTATCACCGATAGCATTCGGTACCAAATGTGATTTCATCTTATAATTGGCAACATTGACATCTAAGTGCATGACTGGATAATTGACCACAGCGGCTTCAAAAATATTGAGATAAAGATTGTCAGCCGATTTCATCATCAATGGCGACTGCACGACATATCTTCCTCCAATCGATTTGACGGCAATACCATTATTGAGATTTAGCTTGTCATTGTCAATTTCTGATAATTTTGTCTCGTTGTAAACATATTCTTGGCTATCGTAATCGCCAGGAATCCAGAAAACTTTGTGATTGCCTGTCAAGTTAAATTCTGTCTTTTCATCAGAAATAATAAAATAGTTGAGTTTTTCCTGTTTTGGAAATTCATATCGAAAGGCAACGCCTTCGTCATAAACCTTAAAGACAATATCTAATCTTCTTCCTGTATCTTTTTGAACCAGCGAAAAAGTGGTTTGGTTGTATTTGTTTTGGATTGTCGACTGCTCGCCAAGAACGGGCTCCCAGCTTTCGTTGACACTTTTATTTTGGGTATTTGTTATGGTGAATCCTGTGTCTAAAGCTTCGATATCTTTCAATGCAATTCCTAATAAGCTTTCATTTACGACTTGCTTGTTTTTGTAGGTTACTGAATACGATGGTTTTCCTTCGGCAGTCAGTTTAAATGCTACCGAAATTTCTTTGGAAGGAGATTGAATTGTCTGGGCGTTTAGGATTCCAGCCAAAAGGAGAAGGCATAAGGTAAGGGTGTTTTTCATACTATATAATTTATCTAAAAGCAGCTAATTGATTTTTTAGAAAAAAGCCCTTTAGGTTTCTCTAAAGGGCCATTTCAAAACTCACAAAAAAAATTATTTAACTAACTCAAACTCTAATTTCATAGTTGTTGCAGAAGTACCTCCGACAAAAACTTCAAAGTCGCCAGGTTCTGCAGCAAATTGCATATCGATTCCGTAAAATTTCAAGTCTTCAGCAGAAATTTCAAATTCTACAGTTTTCTTTTCTCCTTTTTTCAAGAAGATTTTTTGGAAACCTTTTAGTTCTTTTACTGGCCTAGTCACGGAACCGACTTTATCATGGATGTATAGTTGGACTACTTCTTCTCCATCATAATTTCCTGTATTTGCTACTTCAACGGTAGCTTTTAATTTTTGGTTGAAATTGATTTGGTTGGAAGATACTTTAAAATTAGAATAGCTGAATTTTGTATAGCTCAAGCCATATCCGAATTCATATAAAGGAGAATTGTCTACGTCGATGTAACGGGATTTGTATTTCTGCTCGTTATCTGCTGTTCCCAAATAAGGACGTCCAGTATTTTTATGGTTGTAATAGATTGGAATCTGACCCACATTTCTAGGGAAAGTCATTGGCAATTTGCCGCTTGGGTTGTTGATTCCATAAAGTGTTTGAGCAATGGCATCGCCACCTCTTGTTCCAGGCCACCAAGCTTCTAGGATTGCATCCATGTTTTTGTCTTCCCATTCTAAGGTCAGCGGTCTTCCGTTTAATAATACCAAAACGATTGGTTTGCCTAATTTTTTCAATTCTGCTAGAAATTCTTTTTGGATTCCTGGCAAATCAATATTGGTACGAGAAGCTGCTTCGCCGCTCATGTTTTCGAATTCACCCATCACGGCTACAATAACATCTGCATTTTTGGCATTGTTAATCGCATTCTGGATCATGTCTCTTTTTGCATCAACAATCTCTACACCTTTTGCAAAACTGATTTTGCTCTTGTCCGTGATGATTTTGTTTACGCCTTCTTCAACGCTCACTGCAAATCCGTTTCTGTCGCCAGAAGCCGCCCAAGAACCAATAATGTTAAACTCATCGCTTACCAAAGGTCCGACAAAAGCTACTTTTTGTTCTTTTTTCAACGGAAGTACATTGTTGTTGTTTTTCAGCAACACTAACGATTTGTTAGCTACGTCCAACGCCGCATCTAGATATTCTTTTTTGTAGATGACTTCTTTTTCTCTTTTTGCATCGTTATATCTGTACGGATCTTCAAAAAGACCTAGATCGTATTTGGCTTCCAAGATTCTACGGCAGGCATCATTGATTTGAGCTTCAGTAACTTTCCCTTCCGACAATGATTTTTTCAATTGTTTCATATAGATGCCGCCCACCATGTCCATATCGACACCAGCGTTTAAAGCCAATTCTCCGGCATGCTTTTCATCTTTTGCGAATCCGTGCGGAATCATTTCGTTCATTCCTGTATAATCTGTCACTACGAAACCGTCAAATTTCCATTCGTCTTTAAGAATTCCGTTAACCAAGAATTTGTTTCCTGTAGCTGGAACGCCAGAAATTTCATTGAATGATGTCATGAAAGTCCTAACACCAGCATCAACAGTTGCTTTAAATGGAGGCAGATAGGTTTCTCTCAACACTCTTTCTGACATATCTACTGTATTGTAATCACGTCCGGCTTCTGCAGCTCCATAAGCAGCGAAGTGTTTCGTACAGGCTAAAATTGTATTATTTAAAGAAAGGTCGGTTCCTTGAAAACCTCTTACTCTTGCAAACGCTAATTTTGAACCTAGGTACGTATCTTCGCCAGCGCCTTCTGAAACTCTTCCCCAACGCGGGTCACGAGCGATATCCACCATTGGAGCAAATGTCCAGTGTACACCTCCTGCTGCAGCTTCGGCCGCTGCAATTTTAGCTGAAAGCTCAACCGCTTTTAAGTCCCATGAAGCCGATTCTCCTAAAGTTATCGGAAAAATAGTTCTGTAACCATGGATGACATCATAGCCAAAAAGCAACGGAATTTTAAGTCTTGAATTTTCAAGATTCATCTTTTGAAGCTCGGCCGTATACTTAACAGTTGTCGCGTTCAAAATAGAACCGACATTACCTTTTTTAATTTGCTCTATATAATTATCTCCGGAAACAGGTCCGGTGATAGTACCATCTGCTGTAAATTGAACCAACTGTCCTATTTTTTCATCAATGGTCATTTTGGCCATAAGTTCAGAAATGAATTCTTTCCTTGGCTTAATCTGGCTTTTTTTCTTATCCTTTTGGGCGTTTACCGTAAGGGAACTTGCTAATAATAATAGTAATACTGCTTTGAATTTCATTATGCTATTTATTTGGGAAATTTGTTTATTGTTTATGCTGTTTCATTATCCATTCATAAATTTCTTTGTTGTCGTATACTCTGGTCCAACTGTCGTGATTGGCATCGTCAAAAATGGTCAGCTCGATATCTTTGCTGCACGATTTTAGCTTTTTATAGATTGCGATAGAATAATTCACATCGACTACATCATCTACCAATCCATGAAAGATTCGCGTTGGTATGTCTTGAATCTTGCAATTTTCCATCATCGGAACTCTATCCACAAAACCGGCAATAGGAACAAGAGCGGCAAACATTTCTGGATGCAAAAATGCCAAGTTCCATGCTCCCCAAGCTCCCATACTCAAACCTGTGAGGTAGATACGGCTCGGGTCGATATTGTTTTCTTTTTGGACTTTTTGTATCAATTTATATAAGACTTCTGCATCCCAATATTCATTTTCAGGACATTGAGGCGCAAGAACGTAACTATCTAATTCATTATTTTTTAAATATTTGAAAGGGCCGTGTACTTTTACTTTTTCAATATCTGAGCCTCTTTCTCCAGAACCGTGCAGAAAAACGAGCAGCGGTTTCTTTTCTTTTGTATTTTTCGGAATATGCAATGCATAGTTCAATTTATTCTTTTGAATAATTTCGGTTGTAATGGTTCCGGTAATGTCTTTCTGCGCAAAAGAACTACCGGAAACCAATAAACCTAATAAAGCTAACGTTATTCTCATCTTTTAAAATCCGTATTTTCCGGAATGAAATCCAAGATTTAATAAGCCTTGGCGTACTTCTGGAGCATTCATGAATAGATTCCAGAGCAAGCCTGAGCGGTAATTTTCAAGCATAACGACAATAGGCCCTTGATCAATTGCAAGGTATCTGTTTGCCGTCCAATTGTAATGTTTGCTGTGGGCATCATAAAAACCTGCCGGACCCCATAGCTGTCCGCTATAATTTTCATAAAAATTTCGCATTGCGGCCAATGATTCTGCCGGAGTATACACGATCGAGCTTATAGCGGCTGTCGGAGAAATTACTCCTATATCATTGCTTGGCATGTGCGCATTATATCCTATGCTTCCATTTGGATTTCTAGAATACGATGCTGTCAGTCCCCAATAATTAGGGCCGTATCCTGCAAAATTTCCAGCATTTTCAACACAGTGCTGGTAATTAATTTTAGTGTGGTTTACATTCACATTCCAATAATTTGCATATTGGTCTGTCAATTGTGTAGGATCTAATCCTAAATACGAATAGTGTGCCCAAAATAAAGGACCTCCAGCCTGCTCCGCACCGTTGTGCTTCAGCAATAAAGGAATTCCGTATTTTGTAGCTGCAGAAACGATACCTCCATTTCTTGCCCAACCTTGATGGTAGGCCGTTGGCGCTATCGAATGTGTTGGCGAAGCACTGGCTAGCACATAAGTAATCAGGCATTCGTTGTAGCCTTCTAAAGGAAAATTCATTTCCCAAGCATAGTCAGGCGACCAATGCCAATACAAGACATTTTGATTGTTTCTGTACCAATTCCAATCCACACCTTTCCATAGATTGTCAAATTTTTGGGCCAATGCTTTTTCTTCTTCGGAACCGTTTTTGAAAAATTCACGAACGCAGATAATACCTTGGCATAAAAATGCAGTTTCCACTAAATCGCCGCCGTTATCTTTTTGTCCGAAAGGCTTGACACGCCCCGTGTTGCCGTCCATCCAATGAGGCCACGCTCCATGGAATCTGTCGGCATTAGCAAGAAAATCAGCAATGGTATTTAATCGAGATACTGCTTCGCTTCTGGAAACATAATTTCTTGAAGTTGCCGCAATGATAGACATCAGGCCAAAACCTGAACCTCCAGTTGTTACGACATTGGAATCATTTTCTGGGTAATTGCCATCAGGATGGTATCTTTCTCTTGCGAGCTTTGAATTCGGCTCTGCAAAATCCCAAAAGTATTTGAACGTTTGTTTTTCCACTACATCAACCAATTGCTCATCGGTTAATGGTGTTGGAGTTGAAGGTGTGGGCGAATCGTCTCCTTTTGGAGACGATTCGTTTGAACCACAACTTGTAATTATTAAAAATATGAAAAGAAGGTATTTCATTAATCGGGTTTAAATTACCAATTCAGGTTTTGTCCCATCGCTGGTGTTTGTATTAATTGAGCGTTTGGTATTGGAAATAATTCGTGTTTTCCAACTTCGAACGGCTTGCCGTTTGCTTGCATAGCTTGTGCTGCTTGGCCAGTCCTTACTAAGTCAAACCATCTGTCGTGTTCAAAAGCCAATTCTAGTCTTCTTTCTTTCCAGATGAGGGTTCTCAACAAAGCTTGGTCTCTCGTAGTGATTTCGCCTAAGTTTACTCTATCACGAACTTCTTTCAATGAAGACAAGGCTACGTCTTGGTTATTTAATTCATTAGCGGCTTCTGCGCGAATCAAATATATTTCTGCAAGTCTCAATACTCTGATGTTTTTATCGCCGTCTCCTGCGCCTGCATTTGCGCTAGAGTAAGCTTTTTCATTATACATCGGGTTTTCTACAGCATTGCTTACTTCACGTCCATCATACAAGGTTTCTCCTCTGAAAATGATTGTCGCATCTCTTCTGATCACATCGCCTTCGGCATTAAAAGCGTCTAAAAGGTTTTGAGATGGTGTATTGAATCCCCAGCCCCAGCCGCTTGGGCCTCTAGCTCCCTGTGTTTCAGAATATTGCTGAACACCATGCGCTAATGCTACACCACGAGCTTGAACTTCAAAAATGGACTCTACACCGTTTTCTGTATTGGCTCTCCAAATTTGTGCATAATCAGGCTCAAGACCGTATTCTCCAGAAGTGATTACTTCATCAGCGTACTCATACGCATTCTGCCAGTCTTTTTGATAAAGATATACTTTAGCTAATAAGGCTTTTGCAGCACCTTTGGTAGCTCTTCCTAAATCGGCTGGCGCATATTCGCTTTTCTCTGGCAATACTTGAATCGCTTCAAGCAAGTCTTGCTCAATAAAATCATAAACTTGGTCTTTTGGAGCTCTTACGATTAAATCGACATGTTGCAAAGGCACGTCACCGAAAGCTCTTACCAAGAAAAAGTAGTGGTACGCTCTAAGAAATTTAGCTTCACCAATAAGCCTGTTTTTGTAGGCAACATCAGTAAGTCCGTAATTTTCGGTATAATTTATTGAGTAAGAAGCACGGCCGATCGCTTTGTACCAGTTTGTCCACATGGCTTCGACAGAACCTGCCGTAGCCGTGAACGTAAGTCCGTCAAGCAATCCTTTATCTCCTCCTGGATCTCCAGGCGAGCTGCCTTTATCGGCATTATCAGAAATAATCTCAGTAATTCCTAAATATGAGAAAGCATAATCCCAGCTGGTCATCATCCCGTAGATACCGTTGACAAACTGCACCGGCTCAAAGTTCTGGTTGCTATCCTCTTCTGTCACGTTTTCTCTTGAATCAACATCAAGGAAATCGTCACATCCCACTAATACGGCAAAAGCAAAAGTGAGGCAAGCTATTTTTTTATAATTTATTTTCATAGTATTTTTTCTTAAAATTCAATGTTTACACCAAAAATGAATGTCTTGATATTTGGATAGGCATCTACTTCAATTCCTGCAGTTTCTCTAGGAACACCACTGTTGTTAAGTTCTGGTGTGAATCCTGAATATTTAGTAAATAGGAAAGGATTTTGTGCCGTTCCGTAAATTCTAAGTCTAGAAATCTTAAACATGTCTTTGAAAGTATATCCTAACGTAATGTTATTGATTCTAAAGTAGTCACCGTCTTCTAGGAAGTAGCTTGAAGATAGCGCATCTCTATTTGCACCAGGATTTGTGTTTGTTGATCCTGGACCTGTCCAACGACCGTTGAAAGTATCTTCTGCGATATTTTCACCACCATCGATGCGTTTTCCTTTTAGTCCGTTATAAACTTTGTTTCCGCCTACTCCGAATCCATCTACAGATAAATCGAAGTTTTTGTACATCAAGTTGATGTTGATACCGTAGCTGAATTTTGGAATGTATGAACCGAAGAATTTTTTATCTCTATCGTCAATCACACCATCGTTGTTTTGATCTTTGTAGCGTAAGTGCCCAGGTGCTGGCGATCCGATGTGTGGATTAGCATCAATTTCGGCTTGAGTCTGCCAAACGCCGTCAGCTTCTAGCAACCACCAAGAATATAAAGGCTGTCCTTCTTGGATTCTTTTTGTGATTTGTCCGTCACCAAGGCTTCCTCCTGTCATTCCGTCATAAGCTGGCTTAACACTTTCAAGCGTGTTTTTATTTCTAGCATAATTTACTCCGATGCTATAAGAGAAATCATCTGAAATATTATCTTTCCAGTTAAGCGCTAGCTCATATCCTTCATTTCTAACTTCTCCTCCGTGATCAAAATAATTAAGTTCGTTTGGAGAGTTTAATAATGGCGTTATGTTAAGGATTGCATTTGTGTTCAGCCTGTTGTAGTAGTCAAAGCTTCCTGATAATCTTCTGTCAAGCAATTCGAAGTCAAGACCTGCATTGATTTCTTTAGTAACCTCCCAAGTCAAATCGGTTACAGGAGTTCCTGAACTGGCACCAAAAACTAAGTCTTGGTTAGGTCCGAATACGTAGTTGTTATTGTTAATACCTGCGCCACCATCTGTTCCAGGAGAAGTATTGATTGTTGTTGCGTTAAAAGGAACGTTCGCATTTCCTACTTCACCATATCCTACTCTAAGCTTAAGGAAATCTAGATTTTTCACATCGCTTAAGAAGCTTTCGTTAGTCAATACCCATCCTGCACTTACAGAAGGGAAAGTACCCCAGTATTTTGAATTTTGCTTGAAGATACTGTTACCATCTCTTCTGATTGTTCCAGAGATATAGTATCTCTCGTCGAAATTATACTGCAATCTTCCAAAATAAGACAATACTTGTGTTGGAGTTGAGTAGAATTGATTCGCTACTTTTCTGTAATCAGCAGAAGCTAAGTTGATGTTCCAATATTGTTCTTGTTCAGGAACGTTGAATCCTTGCATGTACGACTCATAAATATCGTTCTTTCTTTCTTGAGTCACACCAGCCGTAGCATTAAGGTTATGCTTTCCGAATGATTTGTTGAAAGTCAAGTAAGTATCCCAGTTGTATCGGAAGCTTTCAACATCTTTATAAGAAAGAGAGTTGTTAGCCCAGTCCACAACACCTGGATTTGATGCAGCATTCGCCGCAAATTGAGCACTAGTTCGGATTGGATCTGCTGTAAGCCATCTGCCTCTAACGTCGTTGAAAATTCTTGTTTTTGAATACGACTTAGTAGCTCCAAATCTAGAAGTAGCCGTAAGTCCTTCTACAATAGTATAGTCAGCTTGAATCAATCCTTGAAGCTCAACCATTTTGTTTTTTTCATTTTGGTAGAAAGCATTTGCAACTGGGTTACCAATCGAATTCAATCTTCCTCCTGTTTCTCCAGGCCCTATGATATACCCTACTTCTCCTGTAGTTCTATTCCAGAAGCTTTGTGCAAATCTTCCATCAGGATAGTAAACTGGAACAACCGGAGCTTGCTTGTAAGCTTCAGTAAAAGAACCGTACGGTTTAGGAGTCGATTTTGAGAAAGAAGCACTGAAATTCTGAGTGATTTTTAATTTTCCATCAATCGCTTTAAGTGTATTACTAGATCTCAACGTATTTCTAGAAGCTTCATGTCCTTCTAAAAGTCCGTCTTCAGTATAATTATTGAAGCTGAAGTAGTAAGTTGCATTTTCTGATCCTCCAGAAAAAGAGATATCATTGCTTTGTGAAAAGCTTACACCTGTCAATTCATCATACCAATCCGTGTTGTATGGCTGGTTAAGGTTAAGTCTGTCTGGAGAACCAATCGCCGCTTGTTTTTCATTAAAGAAAGTAACGTATTGGCTTGAATTGGCCATTTTTACAGGATTCAATGTCGATTTTGCGCCATAGAAAGAATTTACCTTAATAGTAGTCTTTCCTTGTTTTCCTTTTTTAGTTGTAATAAATACGACTCCATTGGCAGCATTCGATCCGTAAATAGCAGAAGAAGCTGCATCTTTCATGATATCAAAAGACTCAATGTCGTTTGGATTCAGATTGGCAATGCTTCCTGTGATGACACCGTCTACCACAAACATTGGCGATCTTCCTGATTCCGCAGTACCTAGACCTCTGATGATAATTGTTGGTGTAGCACCAGGTGCATCATTTGCTATGATGTTTACACCCGCGGCCTTACCTTGTATAGATTGCAAGGCATTGTATGCCGGCTGCTTTGAAATCTGGTCTGATTTGATTGTAGAAATAGCGCTGGTCAGGTCTGTCTTTTTCTGTGTGCCGTAACCTACGACCACCACTTCTGAAAGTTCTGTGCTTGCTACTTTCATGGACACGCTCATGTTAGCCGCCGCATTTACTGTCTGGCTTACGTAGCCCAAAAATGTAAAGGTAATGGGCTCGCCTTCTTTAGCATTAATTGAAAAATTTCCATCAAAATCTGAAACCGAACTTGATGTAGAACTTAAAATGTTAACTCCTGGGAGCGGAATTCCATTTTCATCCAGTACCTTACCTTTTATATCCTGGGCATGGAGATGTCCCTGAAAAAAAAGAAGTACGAATACCCCGAAAATAAAGTTTTTCATTTGTTTATATTTTGTTAAAAGTTAGTGATACCAAAGTAACGAATTACAACGTTGTAGTAAACTTATGAAAGTCACTACATGAATACATCATTTTCACTTAAAAAGAAAATAAAAAACTGAATAACAATGTTTTATAAAAAAAGACACTACATTTAAAGAGGCATTAAAAACGGTTAATGATGTAGTATTGATGTGTTGTTATTTAATAAAAATATTACGCCAATATTTTATTATTATTAAAAAACAGGTCTTTCTTATATATTAATCATAAACTTAGAAAGATTATCATCGGAAGTAAGACCTAATTTCTTTCTTAATCGATAACGATGTAGCTCCACCCCTCGAAACGAGATATTCATCAATGGAGCGATTTCTTTGGAAGATAAATTCATCTTAAGATAAATGCAAAGCTTAATATCTTTTGAAGTAAGCACTGGAAATTTATTAGACAGCTTGTGAACGAATTCTTCATGGCTTTGCATCAAGTTATGTTCAAAGCTTTCCCATTCATTTTTATTCAGGGCATTGATCTTGATTGACTTTTTGATCTTACTTTTGATCTGGTTGACATCTGTCTCTGTTTCAAGAATTTCCTGAATACTGTCGATCATTTCGCTTTGCTTGGCAATAGAAAGCGACTTGCCGGCTACTTCATAGGCTTTGTTTTGCACTTCAATTTCTAAAATGTGCTTTTCATATTCCTGAAGTTTCAGCTTATTCTCTGTATTCAGTTCCAGCTCGAGGATTTCTTTTTGGTGCTTCAACTCTTCTTCTTTTAGCTTGATCTTTTCCAGATACCTGATCTTATTCCACCTATAATAGAGAAAGAAACTGCCGGAAATAATAAGCACGTAAAACACTATCATCCAGACAGAAAAATACCAAGGCTTTCTGACATTAAAATTATAAGAGGCGACTTTTACAAATTTTTTACCGTCATTATAATAAAATTCAAGCTCTTGGGTGCCGCTGCTCAAATTATTCAGAATAAGATGTCCTTTTTTTATTGGAATAAATCCGTTAGAATCGTTTAGCTTGTAAAACAAATCTGGACGATTGTATCCCAAATATTCCGTTATCACATTAACTTCAACAGATTGGTTGTATTTGATGCGCGTATTTTCATCAATAAGATTGCCTTGATAATAGGCTTCTGCGTAGATGCCTTGTATTTTTCTTTTGCTTTTGTTGATCTGGAACGAAATAAAGCCGTCGTCCAAGTTCATCAGATACTGATCACCATCTTTATATACTTTTATATTTTCGATGATGATTCGCCCTTCATAATACTTTTCCGGAATCAGCTCCCATACAAATTCATTTTTTACTTGAGAAACAACATATAAAAGGCCATTTTTTAATACAAGGAAATTTTCGTCATCAATAGGTATTATATCTGATATATTTTTAAAAGAAGCATTAAAAAGCTCGTCTTTTACCAACTTTCCTGAAATAGAATTGTACACATACCAATAATTGTCAATCAAAAAAAGTATTTCGTTTTTGTAGCTAAAAAGCTTGACGCCGTAATCGTTTTTTATGTTATTAAGCTGTGAAATATTTTCGACCTTTTTGACGCTGAAGTCTTTATTATAGGTAATCCTATATAAGCTCCTGTAATTGTCTGCTGCCCATAATTCTCCTGGCTTATTTTGCGCAATGTTTTTGATTGGTTTTTTTAGCCCATCCAAGAATTTGAATTTCGACAAGTCGTTTGTGTCTTCATAAACAACAATTCCGGCATAATTCCCCTGAAAATACACGTTCTCAAATTCGCCTTTCAGGAATTTCCACCCCCCATTTACCTGACTCACTTTTTGCAGACGTGCCGTCCTTCCATCGTATAAAAAAGTTCCGTCGTTGTGGCCAATGATAAATTCGTTGTCTCTTTTATAGATATCCCACACCTGACCTTGCGAATTGGGCAAGACTTCCAGCATTTTATTTTTGCAGGTGAAAATTCCATGATTGGTCACAAAAAGATAGCCGTCGTTTATGGTTGAAAGCGAATATACCGAACCCAAAATACCCGAATTATCAGAAAACACGCGAAGCGGAGAGTTAATTTCTACATGGCAGATTCCGTTATCCAACCCAAGCCACAAATCTTTTTCCTTATCGATACCGATAGACAATATCGCGTTATTTTTAAGCGCGTTCTGCCTGTTCAGGTTCTTATAACTGTTATTATTTAGATTTATGATGTAGAGCCCCTGCAAGCCGCTTCCTATAACCAGGGTATTGTCATCTACAAATTTTGCCGAAACCAATACCTCGCTCTTGACCACAGAATTTAACGGATGATTCCAAGGAACTAGCTTATCGTTTACTACGACAAAAACACCTTTATTTTTTGTAAAGATGTAAACCTGTCCGTGATGCTTTTCAATATTATGGATTACATTTTCTTCCAGGATTTCCCAATTCTTTTTCTTGATGAATTGGGTTCCTTTCATAATATAGATACCTTCACGAACAGTCGCGACATAAATCTCATCATCGACCAGATAGCAATAGGAAACTTGAGAAGGGAATTCTACTTTTTTAATCGTATTTCCGTCATAAATAAAAATTTCATTAAACGTCTGGAAATACAACTTGCCTTTGTACTTAAAGATTTTCCATATCTCTTCGTTATCGGAACTGCCATAGAAAATATTTTTGCCGTTGGTGAGCGAAAAATATTTCATCTTACCGTTGATTCTTTTCCAATAGCCAAATTCTTTATAGGAACCTGAATAGACTCTGTCTCCATCAATAAATATAGAGCGGATTACGGTCTTGTTCGGAAGCGCATACTTTTCCCATTTGACACCATTGTACCGCAAAAAATAATGGTTGTTTGCAAAGTACATGGCATTATCTTCTCCTTGGGTTACATTCCATACCTGATTGTCTCCATTATAATCAGACTTGGTAAAATTTTCAACAAAAGGTAGAAGTTCTTGTGCCTGAGAACACAATGAGAAAAGACAAAATAATAGAATCTGTAGGGTTTTAAATTTCACGGTTTAGTGATTTGCTTTCCAAATATAAGAACATATTCGATTTTAAGCATTCTATTCCGAAGCTTAAATAAAAATTAATGTAGTCTGTCAGAATAATAAAAAAAACTATTTTTGCTATAAATTCTATTGAAATGAAAAAGTATTTTGGAATACTCTCTTGCTTGTTTTTATTAAGTGCCTGCGATGATGGCGACCTGACTTTTGATTCCTTCGATTTTAGCAATGCGACAGCAGCGAATTGCTCAACAAATGGCGAGGTATTGAACTCTGTTTTTAAGCTAAACGAAAATGAAGCCTTATTGATAAAATTTCCGACAAACGTTTTTCCTTTCAGAAATCTAGAAGGAACCAGCAATCTGCAAATTTCAGCAGCAAATAAGATTATTTATCGCGTTTTTAACGGCGAAGTTCCAACTGATTATTTTTGCTCCTTGATTCCTCCTGTATCTCCTAATGTCATCGACGAATGGAGCACTGCAGATCAATCTAGTGGCAAAATAGAAATCAAAACAACCCCTGTAGATAATACGACTACTATTGAAGCAGCAAAATATGACCACTCTATTGTTTTTAGAGACATTACCTTGTCGAATGCGAGTAGCGGAACGGTAACCTATACTGAATATATTTTCGGGAAATACCAAACTAAATCAAATATTACTTTTGCTTTTGGCGCAACACCTATCCAAAAATGTACAGATGGCAGATTGTTTAAAATATTTGATTCCAATGTGGGAAATGCAGAAAACAAACAAAATCTCAACGAGGTGATAATACTGAATCTTCCTGCTTCTGTTTTTCAAGGACCAGCAGGTTTAGCAACTTATTTGGTAAACGACACCAATCAGCTTACTTATAGAATATATGGAGGAGATGTTACGCCTACCTCTTTATGCAGTACAGATGGCGCAGGATTGCCTACTTTGTATGAAGAATGGCAAGCTGAAGATGGAGTGGCCAGCAATGGCATTATCCCAGCGACTGGTGAAATTAAGATCGAAACTTTAGTAGACGGCTCAAATCTTGTCCACACGATTACGCTTACGAATGTAAAATACAAAAGAGTCGGAGCTACAAACAATACCTTTGTACAAAGCATTCAAACGTTTGGAGATTATAGGACGGCAAATTAGTCTTCGATACAAAAAAAAACAAAAAAGCCCAATAAAATTTATTGGGCTTTTTTGTTATCTATTAGGATTCTGCTTGATATAAACTTCTGTAGCACCTAAACCATATTTTTGGTAATCGGCATCTTGAAAAACAATTTCATCGTAACGACCCAGCAAAAAATCGAGTTCCGATTTTAAGACACCTTCACCGACGCCGTGTATAAAAACAATTTTCGGTATCCTGTTCTTGATCGCAAATTCAATATGTCTTTTTGCCGTTTCAGTCTGTAACGTCAGGATATCATAATTGGACATTCCTCTTTTGTTGGGAACTAGTTTTTCAATGTGCAAATCAAATTCTGGAGCAGCTCTTTCGTCTTTTGGTTTCTTTTCTTTTACAAAACTTCTTGGTTTTGGAATTTCCTTCTCTTTTAAAACCTGACTTAAATTATGACTTCCGATTCCAAAATTCAAATCACTGGAATTCTGAATTTTAACCAATTCATTGACAAAATATGTCAATTGAAATCCATCATCGGTTTCTATCGTTACTTCGTTATTTTTAACTGATAGAACAACACCATTAACTGCTTCATCGAGCACCGTCACCCTATCTCCTTTAGCTAACATCATCATCAGAATTATCTTGGTTTTTACTTGGCATTTTGGCTGTCAGCCTCATCATTCCATACATGAAAATGATGATTGCAAGAATCATAATATACACATTGGGATGCGGCTTGCTCTGCTCGTATAAAGCAAAAACTCCAGCAAGGGCCATTATTGGAACATATATTTTTTTCATAACAATTTTAATTGTAGTCTGCCAAAAGTAGTAAACTTTAAAAATAATTATCTGGTTAAGAACAAACTTTATGCTTTTTTCGTAAAATTGTACAATCAAATCTATACGACCATGGAAGAATACATGATTCCCTGCATGAACAAGAAAATTTTCGGAATAGACTGCCTCGGATGCGGTACGCAAAGAGCCCTGGCCTTGATCTTAAAAGGTGAGTTTGTCGATGCCTTCCATATGTTTCCAGCCATTTACACTACAATCTTGTTTTTCATGGTTTTAGGGCTGAATTTTATCGATAAGACAAGAAATTATCATAAATTAATAATTTCTTTAGCTATAATCAATGCTACAATAATGGTAATTTCTTACATTTACAAAATAACCAGCTAATAACTAAAACCTCTTTACTCTTATGGAAAAACAAAAATTACCTAATGCTCAAGCCGTTCTTATTCTTGGAATCTTATCAATCCTTACTTGCTGTTGTTATGGCGTAATCGGTCTGATTCTAGGTATCATAGCAATCGTGCTGGCAAAAAAAGACACAAAGCTTTATCTGGAAAACCCAGAGTTGTATTCTAACTATTCGAATATCAATACAGGAAAAATTCTTGCGTATATCGGAATCGCGTTGAGTGCAATTTATCTGATTGTAAACATTTATTTCTATGTGGCTATCGGACCAGAAGGAATACAAGAGATGCAGCAAGAATGGATTCGCCAGATCCAACAGAAATAATTATAATTATCACGAAGAACCAATAACAAAAAAGCCGCTTTACAGCGGCTTTTTTAATTTCTATTTCTCAAATTCTTTGAGCGTCTTGATGATAATCGAAACGCAATCCAAGAGCTGTTCTTCGTTCATGACCAAAGGTGGCGCAAAACGAATAATATTGCCATGCGTAGGCTTCGCCAAAAGTCCGTTATCACGTAACGACATGCAGATATTCCAAGCCGTGTCGCTTTCTTCTGTATCATTAATTACAACGGCATTCAGCAATCCTTTTCCTCTAACTAACGTCGCAATAGTACTAGTCTTGATATACTCGCCTAGCTTTTCACGGAAAATATTCCCAAGACGAGTCGCATTCTCAGCCAGTTTTTCTTCTTTTACAACTTCTAATGCCGCAATAGCAACTGCAGCCGCTATAGGATTTCCTCCAAAAGTAGAACCGTGCTGTCCTGGCTTGATTACATTCATGATGTCATCATTGGCCAATACTGCCGAAACTGGATAGGCGCCTCCTGACAATGCTTTTCCTAATATCAAGATATCTGGCTGTACATTTTCATGGTGAACAGCCAATAATTTTCCTGTTCTGGCAATTCCTGTCTGCACTTCATCTGCAATAAACAGTACGTTATGTTTTTCGCAAAGCGCTTTTGATTTCGCTAGATAACCTTCCGATGGTACGTAAACACCCGCTTCTCCTTGAATTGGCTCTACTAAAAAGCCAGCTACATTTTTCTGAGTTATCAGCACATTTTCTAAAGCTTCTAAATCATCGTAAGCAATACTGATAAAGCCAGCAGTGTAAGGACCAAAGTTTTTGCGCGCATTTTCATCATTTGAAAAAGAGATAATCGTGGTAGTTCTTCCATGGAAATTCCCATCACATACGATAATCTGCGCTTCGTTTTCTGGAATTCCATTCTTTTCGTAAGCCCATTTCCTACAAAGCTTGATAGCTGTCTCGACTGCTTCTGCTCCCGTATTCATCGGCAATACTTTATCAAATCCGAAATATTGAGTTACAAATTCTTCGTATTTCCCTAGCTTGTCATTGTAAAAAGCCCTTGAAGTCAGTGTCAAGGTTTGTGCCTGATTTACTAAAGCTCCTATAATTTTTGGATGGCAGTGTCCTTGGTTTACCGCAGAATAAGCCGAAAGGAAATCATAGTATCTTTTTCCTTCCGTATCCCAAACATATACGCCTTCTCCCTTGCTTAAAACTACAGGAAGCGGATGGTAATTGTGTGCGCCGAATTTATCTTCTAAAGAAATGGCTTCAGAAGCATTGTTTTTTTCTAAAACTGACATTGTGAAAGTATTTTAATTCTTCAAAAATCAATTCCTTCTTGTGGAGAGAAATCATCCATATCGCATTGCAAAATTAGTGAATCTAAATTGATTTTCAATCGTTGTAGTAAACGAATACAAACGGAAATCCCATTTCTCCAACTGACTTTTCAGATGCAAAAATGGGATTCATATAGTTTTAAATACGCTATTTATCAAGGAAGTACCAAAGTAGCATTTGATGTGATTTTCGTATTCAGCAATCGTGAAATCGGACAAGTTGTCTCTGCTTTTTTTACCAATTCTTGAAACTTATCTGTTGAAATATCATCGACTCTTGCCAAAACCGACAAGTGTGATCCGACAACGCTTCCGTCTTGGAAATCAACATCGCATTTGGTTTCGATGGATGCCACTGTAAATCCTGCTTCGTTTAGATAAGCCGTCAATTGCATTGTAAAACAGCCTGCATGCGCTGCCGCAATCAATTCTTCGGGATTAGTGCCATTTCCTTGTTCAAAACGGGTTTTGAATGAATATTGTGCATTGCTCAAAACTGTGCTTTGTGTAGAAATCTTTCCGTTTCCTTCTTTTAATGAGCCTTCCCAGACTGCTGTAGCGTTTCTTTTCATAACTGTTATAGATTTGTTTTACCTAAAATTACGAAAAGCAAAAGCGGAAAGGAATTAAATTTCATAAACTTTAACAAAAGAATCTAAGCACTGTCTCTTTCTTGAAACAGTTGCAACAGCTTTAACGTAGTATTCCAATTTCTGGCCGTTGCCTTTACTTTGAGCTTGCTTTCGATCAGCTTGTTCGTAAGCTTGGAATTCCCAGCCGGATTGTTGTATTTCATAAAAACAATACGGTCTTTAATAATAATTTCATCGGGTTCAAAATTGGCTTTTTTGAGCAGTTCTATATTTTCTTTGGCAGGCTTAGAACCTAAAAAAGTAATATACAGCTTTTTCAAATCGATCTCTTTTTCTTTCAGGTAGGGATTATTTTTAGAAACCGATTCCAAAGTTTCTTGGTTGATAACGACAACGGAAACATCAAATCCAAAATACTTTTCGATAAGGTCATGGATTTGATTTTCTACCGCTTCAGGAGAATTTTCTAAAGAATCAAACAAAATATTTCCACTCTGTATATATGTTTTAACATTTTGATAACCATTATCTTCCATAGCTTTTCTTAAAGCTTCCATTTTAATCAGTTTTTGACCGCTGACATTGATTCCGCGAAGAAGAGCAAGATGAGATTTCATAGCTTTTTGTCTTTTAAATTCCTCTCAAATTTATGAAAAAACAAGCTTGTGCAAGGTCTCAAATAGCAATGGAAAAATTTTCTTAATTTCAATTCAAAAAACAGAACAATCGCTTATTTTTGCCGTATGGGAAGAAAGAAGACAGACAAGATCGTTTTTGAGAATATAAAGGTGCTGGATGCAGGCGCTAAAGGAGTTTCAGTTGCAAAAGCACCAGACGGAAAAGTAATTTTTATTCCGAATGTAGTGCCCGGCGATGTGGTAGACGTACAGACTTTCAAGAAAAGAAAGGCGTATTATGAAGGAAAGGCCATAGCCTTTCATGAATTTTCTGAAGACAGGATCGAACCAGTCTGCCAGCATTTTGGAGCTTGCGGAGGCTGTAAATGGCAAAACATGACGTATGAAAAGCAGCTGTTCTACAAAAACAACGAAGTCTTCAACCATTTAAAAAGAATCGGCAAGATAGAACTGCCAGAATTCGAACCGATTTTAGGTTCTGAAAAGCAGTTTTTCTACAGAAATAAGATGGAATTTTCTTTTTCGAATGCGCGTTGGCTGACAGACAAAGAAATCGAAAGCGATGAAGATTTAGGAAATCGAAATGCCCTTGGCTTCCACATTCCAAAAATGT
This sequence comes from Flavobacterium sp. N2550, assembly GCF_025947265.1. Lineage (NCBI taxonomy): Bacteria > Pseudomonadati > Bacteroidota > Flavobacteriia > Flavobacteriales > Flavobacteriaceae > Flavobacterium > Flavobacterium sp. N2550. The sequence goes on from NZ_CP110007.1 coordinate 3,349,654, forward strand.
GGGACAAGATTTTGGACATCACGGAATGCCATCTGCAAGAAGATCCGTCCAATGCCATCCGTAATTCGATTCGTGATTATGCAAACGAGCACAACCTTGCTTTTTTTAATCCGAGAAACCACGAAGGCCTTTTGCGTACGTTGATGATTCGTACGGCTTCCACAGGAGAAATCATGGTATTGATTCAGTTTTTTGAAGAGAACAAAGAACAAAGAGAAGCCTTATTGGATTTCCTTTTGGAAAAATTCCCAAATATCGTGTCGCTGCAGTATGTTATCAATGGCAAGCCAAACGATACGATTTACGACCAAAACGTAATTCTTTACAAAGGGAGAGATTATATCCTGGAAGAAATGGAAGGGCTAAAGTTCAGCATTAATGCCAAATCTTTTTACCAGACCAATTCAGACCAAGCGTACGAACTGTATAAAATCACACGTGATTTTGCTGGATTGACAGGAAACGAACTGGTGTATGATTTATATACGGGAACAGGAACCATTGCTCAATTTGTCTCTAAAAAAGCAAAAAAAGTAATTGGTGTCGAGGCTGTTCCTGAAGCGATTGCCGATGCTAAAGAAAATGCAAAGCGTAATAATATTACGAATTGCGAGTTCTTCGTCGGCGATATGAAAGTTGTCTTTAACGAAGCTTTTATCGCCCAACATGGCAAGCCTGATGTGATTATTACCGATCCTCCAAGAGACGGGATGCACAAAGACGTGATCCAACAGATCTTAAAAATTGCTCCAGACAGGATCGTTTACGTGAGCTGCAGCTCGGCAACCCAGGCACGCGATCTGGCTTTGATGGACCAATTCTATAAAGTTGCAAAAGTTCGCCCTGTGGATATGTTCCCGCAGACGCATCACGTTGAAAATGTTGTACTTTTGGAAAAAAGATAAAATTGATGAAGAAATTCCACACTATAATTGCGTCACTTTTTATAGCCGTTTGTTTTTTCGGATGCGAGAAGGACGATATTTGTTCGGGTACCACTCCCACTACTCCTAGATTGATTATCGAATTTTACGAAAAAGACAATCCTTCGGTCTTAAAAACGGTAACCAACCTAAAAGCTGTAGCTGTGGATGGATCGCCAAACGGAGTTGTTTTCAATGACATCCTGCTATCGACTGACCCTAATCGTTATTTGGCGAATTCCAACAAAATAGGACTGCCTCTAAAAATCAATGGCGAGACAACAGAATATACGCTTACGCTAAATTCGACCAGTACAAATCCTGCTATCCGGAACGCAGACAAGATTACCTTCAATTATACGACTAAAGAAATCTACGTTTCCAGAGCTTGCGGTTATAAGACTAATTTTGACCTAACAGGAAGTCCTATTCAAGAGCCAAATGCCGTTGACAGTAATAAATGGATCAACAATATTATTGTCGAAACACCTAATATAGAAACCGAAAATGAAATACACATTAAAATCTATTTTTAATCTGGCTTTAGTGCTGATTTCATTATCCGCTGCTGCTCAAGAAAAGAAACCCGATACGATTGTTCCAAAGACCGAGCGCTATGGCTTGCGTGTCGGAGCCGATCTGTATAAAATAGCAAGATCGATCTACGATAAAGATTATAAGGGTTTTGAAATTACGGGAGATTACCGCCTGACGCAAAAAATCTATATTGCTGGCGAAATCGGTAATGAAAACAAGACGACAGACGAGCCTCAATTAAACTTTACGACAAAAGGAACGTATTTCAAGGCAGGTTTTGACTACAACATCTACAAAAACTGGCTGGACATGGAAAACATGATTACGCTTGGCATGCGCTATGGCGTAAGCTCGTTTTCTCAAGAATTGAACAGCTACACCATCTATAACCCTAATCCTTATTTTGACGAAACGGATGTGGTTACCGTATCTCGCAAATACAATGGACTTTCGGCTCATTGGATAGAATTCGTTGCCGGCGTAAAAGCAGAAGTGTTCGACAACCTTTTCATGGGCTTTACGCTTCGCATGAATCGTTTGGTCTCAAATAAAAAGCCTAGCGACTTTGATAATTTGTATATTCCTGGTTTTAACAGGACGTATGATGGTGATTTTGGCGTAGGATTTAATTACACCATAAGCTACTTCATTCCGATCTACAAAAAGCAAAACCTTCCTAAAGTGGAGGAAGAAAAGAAAAAGGAAGAATAGCTATTTTAGTTGCTTGATTCCTTTCATGAAAATCCACTTCATAAAAAGTTTTTCCCCGTCATTCGTTTTTATAGCTTGAAATTGAGGCGAAAGTATTGTACCTACCACAAATGCCGTTAACGGAATCCAGAATCCTTGCAGGTTAGTGTAAGCAGCTACTAAAAAGCGCACAAGAATAAACAAAGCGGCGAAGCACAATAATTGGTATAGGAATGCTTTTGTTTTTAAAGTCATTATATGATGAATTCGTTTAGATTAGAGATTTCTGATGTAATCTATGCAAAGCTAATTATAAAATTAGTTCTCTGAAAGTAGTTGCTCTGGAATGGCTCATTCCTATAAAAGCTATGAAGCAGGCGGCGCGAATTTGGCTCTTTTACTACCCTCATACATTTCATATTTTACCAATCTAGCCTCTAGACTTCCGTTAAAAAGCTTGATTTTTCTTGACGGTTTTAGCCCCACAAACTTCAAAGCTTCGAGATTTGCGGTAATAAACCAAGCATTTGTACCCGGATAATTCTGTTTTAGGGTATCGCCAATATTTTTATAAAAACGCTCCATTTCGATATCTAAACGTTCACCATAAGGCGGATTGAAAACCATATGCAGCGGGCCTTGTGTCGTTTTTTCGGTATCGAAGAAATTCTTTTCTGCAATAGAAACATATTCGTCCAAATTGGCATTTCTTATGTTGTCTTTTGCTTTTGAAACTGCCGATGGCGCTTTATCATAGCCTTGAATCGTATAATGGAATTCCTTTATCTTTTTCATCAGCGAATCGATAATCTGGTCGAAAAGCTCATTGTCCCAATCCTTCCATTTCTCAAAAGCAAATTCTTTTCTGTTTAGGTTGGCCGGAATATTGCAGGCAATCATTGCGGCTTCTGCCAAGATGGTTCCCGAACCGCACATTGGGTCTAAAAAATGTCCTTGTCCGTCCCAGCCAGAAAGCAATAGCATTCCTGCCGCTAATACTTCATTGATAGGCGCTATATTGGTCGCTGTCCTGTAGCCTCTTTGGTGAAGCGAATTTCCAGAAGTATCTAAAGCAACCGAAATCTGGTCTTTATCAATATGAATATTGATTCTCAAATCAGGGTAATCCTTATCAACACTAGGCCTAGCTCCTGTCTTATTTCTAAATTGGTCCACAATCGCATCCTTGCTTTTTTGAGAAACGAATTGCGAATGCTTGAAGTAGTCTGAATGTACTGTCGTATCGATTACAAAAGTCTGGTTAGAGTTCATATACTGCGACCAATCGATTCCCGAAATTCCTTTGTACAAGCCTTGCTCGTTTGTAGCTCTGAAATAGTAGATCGGCTTCAAGATTTTCAAGGCAGTTCGCAGCGAAAGATTGGCTTTATACATAAATCCTTTATCACCCACAAAACTCACCATCCTCACGCCTTGTTCTACGTCTTGCGCTCCTAAAATCTGCAATTCTTTTGCTAATATTTCTTCAAAGCCAAAAAAGGTCTTGGCTATCATTTTAAAATTTTCCATATGGATTTTACCCTCTAAAATGGGCACTACTTATAGTTATATTCTGCAAAAATACACTAAATTTGTGGCTTAAATAAATACGATGCAAAAAGAAAAAAATACTTGGTTTGCCTCTTGGTTCGACACTCCATATTACCACATACTCTACAAAGACCGAGATTATGAAGAAGCCCAAGTGTTTATGGACAATATCACGAATTATCTCAATCTTCCTGAAGACGCAAAAATATTAGACCTTGCCTGCGGAAAAGGCCGCCATTCGGTCTATCTCAACCAGCTTGGATATGATGTCACGGGCGCTGACTTATCTGAAAACAGCATTGCAGAAGCCTCTAAATCTTCAAATGCTAAATTGCATTTCACAGTTCACGACATGAGGGTTTCGTTTGATGAGAAATTCGACGCGATTTTCAATCTGTTTACCAGCTTTGGCTATTTCGAAAACGACGAAGATAACCTTACGACTTTAAAAGCCATAAAAGAAAGCTTGTCTGAATATGGTTTTGCCGTCATCGATTTTATGAACGTGCATCACGTTATCCAAAATCTGGTTCCAGAAGAAACCAAAACCGTAGAAGGCATCGATTTTAAGATTAAACGCTATGTAAAGGACGGCCATATCTTCAAAGAAATCGATTTTGAAGACAAAGGCGAGAAATTCCATTTCGTAGAAAAAGTCCAAGCCCTGACACTAGAGGATTTTGAAGAGATGATGGAAGAAGCAGGCATTTTCCTCCTAGATACTTTCGGGGATTATAAATTGAAGAAATTCTACAAGCACGAAAGCGAACGATTGATAATGGTTTTCAAATAATTTAGATCGAACCACCACTACTAAATTTCTAAGTGTCACTATGAATAACATTTTGCCTTATATACTGCCCCTGCTTTCCGTTTTAATCGGCTATGCCATCGCATTATTCCTAAAACCAAAGAAGAAGACCAACCTGAAACTATTGATGGCTTTTAGCGGTTCGTTCCTGCTTTCCATTACGGTCATGCACCTGCTACCCGAAGTATATGAAGCCGAGCATCATGCCCATCACGACCACGGTCATGAGCATTCTAATGTTATAGGGATTTTTATCATGCTCGGAATCTTATTCCAGATTATCTTAGAGTTCTTCTCAAAAGGAGCGGAACACGGACACGTTCACGGCCATGAAGAAATCCACAAAATGCCTTGGCTGCTGTTCATCAGCCTTTGCATTCATGCATTGTTAGAAGGTTTTCCTGTAAGCCATCACCATGACCTGGCATTAGGAATAGCCATACACCACTTGCCGATTGCCATAATCCTGACCTCTTTTTTCGTCAATGCAAACCTCAACAAGACGGCTATTTTGCTATTTATGATTGCCTTTGCAATAATGACGCCTTTAGGAACCGTGCTTTCAGAATACCTTCCTTTCTTGACCGCTTATTATACCGAAATCACTGCAGTCGTAATCGGAATATTATTCCATATTTCGTCTACGATTATTTTTGAAAGCAGCGAAGGGCATAAATTCAATCTTGCTAAGCTGTCGATGATTGCGATTGGAATTGTAGCGGCTTATTTTATATAAAATCAAGCTAAATTCAAAGCCTAGCCTCCTGCTTTAGTAGGCAAAACTTTGTAACTTTGAAACTAATTCACTTTGCACCTTAAAAATGAGCTTCATAAAAACCACAGAGCAATCTTCAAAATACGAGCACTTAGAAAAAATGCCTATTGCAGAGCTGCTTCAAAACATCAATAACGAAGACAAGACCGTTCCGCTTGCCGTTGAAAAGGCACTGCCGCAGATTGAAAAATTGGTTGAAAAAGTAGTCGAAAAGATGAAAAACGGCGGCCGATTATTCTACATCGGAGCCGGAACTTCTGGACGCTTAGGAATCGTCGATGCTTCTGAATGTCCGCCGACATTTGGCGTTCCATTTGATTGGGTCATCGGAATTATTGCCGGAGGCGACACTGCCATCCGAAAAGCAGTAGAATTTGCAGAAGACGATAAAGAACAAGCTTGGAAAGACCTGCAAGAGTGGAATATTACTGAAAAAGATATTGTTATCGGAATCGCTGCTTCGGGAACTACGCCTTATGTTATCGGAGGCCTGCAGAAATGCAATGAAAATAACATCGCCACAGGAAGCATTTCCTGCAATGCCGGAAGTCCGCTGTCACAGACATCTAACTTTCCGATTGACGTGGTGGTCGGACCCGAATTCGTAACCGGAAGCTCCCGAATGAAAGCCGGAACCGCCCAGAAATTAGTCCTAAACATGATCTCGACGGCAACGATGATCCAGCTCGGAAAAGTCAAAGGCAACAAGATGGTCGATATGCAATTGAGCAATCACAAACTAGTAGGGCGAGCTGTAGGAATGATTATGGAAGAACTTTCCATATCAGAAGATGAAGCAAAATCATTACTCGAAAAATACAAGAACGTCAGAAATTCTATAGAGAATTATAAAAAGTAACCTATGAATACTGATAAAAAAATACTCCAAAAGGGAATCTTATACCTGTCCATCGCAATGCCCTTGCTTTTTCTAGGTCCTGTCATCATCCACAGTGCCTTTAAAAACCAGAGCCATCCGTGGTATGTAGTTGTTTTGGGCTTTGGTATTTTAGCCTGTTTGGGAGCCATGATGATGTTGTTTTTAGGAATCCGAAAAATCATGAACAGCCTATTCAAGAAGCGATGAAAGAAACGATTCACATAGGCAAGACGTTTACCAAAGTAATCCATACCGAAGAATCGGTTACCCATCGGGAATTTGAAAACTGTACTTTTATAGACTGCGACTTCTACAGCAGCAACTTTTCACAAAGCCAATTTTTAGACTGTACTTTTAAAGGCTGTAACCTTTCGATGATAAAATTGAATGCGACAAGCCTAAAAAACGTCGACTTTGAAAAATGCAAAATGATGGGCATTGCCTTTGAATATTGCGATGATTTCCTATTCGAAGTAAAGCTTAAAGACTGCATGTTAGATTTTTGCTCTTTTGCGAACAAGAAAATGCAGAAGACTAAATTTTCAACTTCGTCCATGCAGGAAGTCAATTTCTCCGGTACCAACCTCACCAAAGCTATTTTTGATGACGTAAATCTAAACGGTGCCTTGTTTGACAAAACCATCCTGATGGAAGCTGATCTGTCAAAAGCCTATAACTTTTCGATCGATCCCGAATTAAATTCAATAAAAAAAGCAAAGTTTTCGCTGAAAGATGCGGGCGGCTTATTAGAAAAATACAACTTAAAACTCGTTTGATATGGAAGCAAATTCTCATTTTTTAGAAAGTGCGAAAAAGCAGTTTTTGTACTACAAGACACTAGGCGAAAAAGCAATACATCAATTAGAAGACGAACAGCTTTTTGTAGCGCTAAACGAAGATACCAACAGCATTGCCACAATCGTAAAGCACCTGCATGGCAACATGCTTTCGCGCTGGACCGATTTTCTTACTTCAGATGGAGAAAAAGACTGGCGCAAGCGAGATGATGAATTTGTAGATACCTACCAATCTAAAGAAGAACTGCTAGAAAAATGGAATGAGGCGTGGGACTGTCTTTTTAATGCGCTAAACCCATTACAGCCGGAACAGCTTACCGATATCATCTATATCCGAAATGAAGGCCATACCGTCGTGGAAGCAATCAACAGGCAGCTGGCACATTATCCGTATCATATCGGACAGATTGTCTTTTATGCCAAGCTATTAAAAAAGACCGAATGGGACAGCCTTTCTATACCAAAAAACAAATCGGGAGATTATAACGCTGCCAAATTTTCAAAAGAAAAGTCCATTAAAAATTTTACCGACGACGAATTAAAAGGCTTAAACTCTAAATAAATGAAAAAAATATTCCCTTTCGTATTCCTTTCACTAGGACTGTTGTCCTCATGTTATACGGTAGAACGCAACTGTAAAGACTTTAAAACCGGAGAATTTGAATTTGCATACGAAGTCAATGGTGTAAAAAAAACATCTCATTTTGTAAGAAACGATACGTTGGAAATTGATACATTTGAAGGAAAGACCGACAGTTCCTCTGTTCGATGGATTAACGATTGCGAATATGTCTTGGAAAAAATAAATCCGCAGAATATGGCCGAAAAGCAAGCAATCCACATGAAAATTTTGAGTACAACCGAAAATTCTTATACATTTGAGTTTTCAAAATTAGGAGACGTAAACAAACAAAAAGGAACAGTAACCAAAATCAATAAATAAACATCAAAATGGAAGTATTTTTAAATCCGGACGCTTGGATCGCTTTGCTAACCCTTACCTTTCTGGAAATCATCTTGGGTATCGACAACATCATCTTTATTTCGATTGTAACCGGAAAATTGCCTGTTGAAGACCGCAAAAAAGCCACAAGAATAGGTTTGTTCTTGGCCATGTTTATGAGAATCGGATTGCTTTTCGGAATCACGCTTCTTATCGCCATGAAAGCGCCGTTGTTTTCTTTTGATTTTGGATGGTTTAGTGCCGATATTACCGGACAAGCCCTAATCTTATTACTCGGAGGATTGTTCTTGATTTATAAGAGTACTAAAGAAATACATGAAAAAGTAGACCATAAAGGCGAAGAAGAAAAAAGCTTGGGCAGCGCTGCTAAAAAATCATTCTCCAACGTTATCCTTCAAATCTTGCTGATTGACTTGATTTTCTCGGTTGATTCCATCCTAACAGCTGTCGGAATGACCAACGGCCTAGAAGGTGCCTTATATATTATGATTACGGCTGTAGTTATCTCTGTCGGAGTCATGATGCTTTTTGCAGTTCCTGTTGGAAATTTTGTCAATGCCAACCCATCGATCCAGATTTTAGGATTGGCTTTCTTGATCCTTATCGGTTTTATGCTGATTACAGAAAGCATGCACCTATCTGGCGCACAATTGGCCGGACAGCACGTAGGTGCCGTTCCAAAAGGTTATCTGTACTTTGCCATTGCCTTCTCGCTTGCGGTAGAATTCATCAATATGAAAATGCGCAAGAGAGCTTCTAAATAAGCTTACAGTACATACTATATAAAACGCTTCCAGATTGGGAGCGTTTTTTTTTGAAGAACATCTGTCTTACTATCCTAGCTATCTAAAAATGACGCTCCAAACCCCACGCTTGACGTTCAATCATCCGCCATTGGCGTTGTAAGTCCCGCGTACGGGGTTCTTAACTCCGGGCGACACGTTAGTAACCCTAAAACTGGCGTTCGCGACCCCAATTTTGGCGTCCTGAGATTGGATTTTGAGGTTCGGAACGCCAAGCGCGGGTGTCGCGACGTCAAACACGGATGATAGAACGTATCGGATGGGGTATTTTCATGCGTTGGCGGGTGTTTTTATTCGGCTCTCGGGTGTTTTTGATAAGCTTGGAGATGAATTAGGTACTTATACCCTTTCTCATACACATAAAATAACATTCCGTTGGTTTGAAAAACAATTCCTTTACGTTTAAATATACTTTTAAAAATCATTCCTTAATTTAATGTTAACGTCTCATAAATAGCTTTGTGCCAAACAAAAAACCAACAAAATGAGACAACTAAAAACAAAAAACTTCGCTTTATTGGCGACATTGAGCCTTGTGATGGCAAGCTGCCAGAACGATGACAATTCTAACGGAACTCCCGTAAACAAGGACATTGATTTTACATCGCATTCCTCAATACCGCCTTTCGTTTTTCCGATGGCCGGATTTGAAGACATGCAGATCAGCACCTTGATCACGAGTGCCGACCAGCTTTCGCAATCGCCAACTTTTGTGTATGGCGCGCAACCGGATGGTGCCGGATTGATGAAAAATCCTTCTGGAGAAGGCTACATCTTGATTTCCAACCACGAAATCTTACAGGCGGTTTCTAGAGTATACCTAGACAAAACGTTCAAGCCTGTGAAAGGAGAATATATTGTTGACGGTGTTGGAGGTATGACGCGTTTGTGCTCTGCAACGTTGGCTGTTCCAGAAATCCACGGATTTGGACCGATATTCTTGACGGCTGGAGAAAGCGGCGAAGAAAGCATGGTTCACGGTATCGACCCAATGGGACTGACGAACGACAGAAGCAGAACCGACCGAGTACTTCCTGCTTTAGGAAAAGCAAGTATGGAAAATGCCGTGCCGCTTCCAAAAGAAGCGTACCAAGGCAAGACTGTTATCTTGATAGGAGAAGACCAATCGTATGCTACGTCTCACGCGAGTGCCGGACAGCTAATCATGTACATGAGCAATACCGTAGGCGATTTGTCGAACGGAAAATTATATGCCCTAAAAAGAACGGACGGAAACCAAGTAGAAACAGCTATGACATTAAACAATACGTATAATGTTTCGTTTGTTGAAATTCCGAATGCCAAAAACCTTACAGGCGCTGTAATCAACACGACGGTAAACAATGCAGGTGCTATCCGTTTTTCAAGAGTGGAAGACGTAGATTACAGAAAAGGCGGAGGCAGCAACAGCCGCGAGGTCTATTTTACAGCAACAGGTCAGGCGACATCAAACGCTCCTGTAGATGGCTATACAATGTGGGGACGTGTGTACCGATTAAAAATGGATGCCAACAACCCATTGGCTGGAACTCTTGAAGTAGTAGCCGAAGGCGATAGTACTCCTGGAACAGGATTAATCAATCCTGACAACCTTTGCGTTACCGAAAACTTCGTGTACATCCAAGAAGATGGCGACAGCTACTATGCTGCGGCACAACACGATTCGTATATCTGGCAATACAACATTGCTACTAAGCAAAACAAGCCTTGGCTGAACATGAACCATAAAAGAACGGATGCTGCTTGGAACTCTTTGTACAACCAGACAGGTGAAATGCGTTTCGGAAGCTGGGAATTTGGAGCCATGATTGATATTTCTGATGTCATCGGCGTTCCGGATACCTTCATGGTCAACGTACATCCGCACACTTGGCAGAAAGATGCTTTCCTAAATGCTGACGGAAGCGGCAGAAGCACAAACAAAGAAGGTGGCCAGACGGTAATCATCAGAAACGTACAGCGCTAATTTTCAATTTAGATATCCATAACCGACAACCCTTATCCTTCATAAGGGTTGTTGCTTTTATTCAAATTACATGAAATTGAAATACTTTGCCCTTCTCTCGCTAGTGCTTTCCTTGCTCCTTTCTAGCTGTAAAGAAGCCGTGCCTGAGAAAAACATAAAGCAGGAACTTTTGGTCGATCTTACAAAACTGAAAAATGAGATTATCCTTTTTCAAGAAATCGTGTTTAAGGAAGCTTCCCAAAAAGAAATCGTAGAGCAGTTTAAAAAATCCAGACTGCAATACAAAAGGATTGAATGGGCTGTGGAATATTTTGTACCAGAAACAGCACGATTCATGAACGGGCCAGCGTTGGACGAGATGGAATTGGAAGAAAACAAATTTTTCGTGCCTAACGGTTTTCAGGTTATCGAAGAACTCATCTATCCTGAATACAGTCCCGAAAACAAAAAAGAGGTCATCCGCGAGCTAGACATACTCCTCTCGAATGCCAAACAAGTAGAAGCTACTTTTGAAGCCATTACCATCAGCGACGATTATGTAGTAGATGCTGTGCAGCAAAATGTCTTTAGGATCTTGACGTTAGGAATTACAGGTTTTGATAGTCCGATACTTAACTCTTCTATTCCCGAAGCCAAACAAAGTCTGGCATTAGTACCGGAACTGCTTTTGCTTATCAATCCAAAAAGCAAGACTTTGGCTGAACTACAGCAAATCGTTGCCAAAGCAAAGGCCTACTGCGATTCAAACCCTGATTTTAATACGTTTGACAGGGCTGAATTTATCACGGAATACCTAAATCCGATTTCCAGAAAACTAAGTGCTTTCCAGAAAGAAGAAAAGATACCGTACGTTGAAAGAAACCGTCCGCTAAAAGCGACGGCTACGACTTTATTCGATGAAAATGCTTTCGACGCGGATGGATTTGTGGCTTCCAACGAATACAAATATTCTAAAGAAAAAGTGACTTTGGGCGAGAAACTGTTCTATGACAAAACGCTATCCAAAAACAACGACAGAAGTTGTGCTACCTGCCATAATCCCGAAAAAGCATTTACGGATGGATTGAAAACCAACATTTCCTTAAAAGGCAAGAACCTAAACCGAAATACGCCTACACTCACCTACGCTTCCCTGCAAAATGCCCAGTTTTGGGACATGAGACAGCTCGACTTAGAAAAGCAGAGCGTTGATGTTATTGAAAATGAAGACGAAATGCACGGGTCGCTGGCGGACATTCATTCCAAAGTTTCGGCAGCTACAGAATACCAAAAGCTATTCAAGAAAGCCTATCCGAAATCCGAAAAGTCAGAAGCATGGCAGATTCAGAATGCCATTGCCAGCTATGTCCGTTCGCTCAATTCGTTTGATTCTAGGTTTGATTTGTACATGAGAGGCGATACAGCCAAGATGAACACCGAAGAACTTCAAGGCATGAATGTTTTTATGGGAAAAGCAAAATGCGCTACCTGCCACTTTACGCCTTTGTTTAACGGAACGGTGCCTCCGAATTTTGCAAAAACAGAACACGAAGTTATCGGCACACCAGAAGACGCTTCCGGAAAACACCTAAGCGATGATACTGGAAGATATCTTTTCAACCAATTGCCACAGCTCAAAGGAGCCTTTAAGACACCGACGCTCCGCAATGTTGCGGTAACGGGGCCTTATATGCACAACGGCGCTTATAAAACGTTAGAGGAAATTGTAGAATTCTATGATTTGGGAGGCGGAACTGGATTAGGCCTTTCCGTAGAAAACCAGACGCTTCCGACGGACAAACTAAACTTGACGGCAGCAGAGAAAAAGGCCTTGGTTGCCTTTATGAAAACACTCACCGACAAAAGGTATGAATAAAGAAAAACGGAATGCAATTCGATTGCATTCCGTTTTTTATTTTAGTCTAAGCTTAACGTAATCTGTCCGTCGTCATCCAACTGTATGTCTCCTGAAATTTCGGTATCGCCAGACACTTCAATTTCTTCTGGGACTTCTTCTTCCGGAATTTCATACGGCAACGGTTCCAGCAGATTGACTTGTTTTAATTTATCGGCTGTCAATTGATTTCCGATTGCTTTTATTCCTTTCACGGCAATAAAGCTTTCTAAATCAACCGTCTGATTTTCTTTCTGAACACCTTTTACCTTGGCGAATACTACCTCCGCTACAGGGCGATAATCTGTTGCAACAATTTCTAATTGTGATTTCGGATGTTCTGTAATAAAGACTTCTTCTTTGTTTTCGTTTTCAATCAAGAAACGCTTCACATAATAGCGTTCTTTTTCGCCATCATAATAAATCGCAGAAATCGGTTTTTTAGGAATCCATTTTTCCAAAACAACCATATCTTCATCAAAATGCGTCGTCAGTTCTGGAATGATCGTTTTTAATTTTCCAGACTGATTGATAATCAGCAGCCTGTCATTTGGTCGGAATTCGCCTAGCAATTCGCCTCTTCCGTCTACATTTAGTTTCTGTACGGTATCGTCAAACCAGATTCTTCTTGGCTTTAAGGTCGAAATTCCTTTCTCCTTCAATTCGATTTTTTTAATTGGGTATTTGGTGACCAGATTTCCTTTAGAAGCCCTGCCTTTGATGGCCAGCGTTGCAAAATCAATATCGAATTTCAGTTTTTTGATGCTTCCTACCTGGCGCAATAAAATCGTAATGACTTCTGCCTCGCCATTCGGATTATGGGAGAAATACAGTACTTGCGAGCCTGCTTTTTCTTGGGTCAGGTCATACGCTTTATCACGGGTAATTCCAGAAACGTTGAAGCGTTTGATATAAGAAGGTCCGGATTTACCATCGCGGTAGATCATGTTATAAATCGTACGCTTGTCATTTTTATCGAAAATGGCGACATGGATGATATCCTTCCCAACGAACTTTTTATCATCGACTTTAGAAACCATCATGGTTCCGTTTCGAAGAAAAACAATAACATCATCAATATCGGAACAATCGGTAACGTATTCGTCTTTTTTCAAGCCGGTTCCGATAAAGCCTTCTTCCCTATTTACATAGAGTTTCGTATTTCTCAACACTACTTTTGTCGCTTCGATATCATCAAAAATTCGGAGTTCGGTCTGGCGTTCTCTTCCTTTTCCGTATTTCTCTTTTAGCTTCGTGAAAAAGGCAATGGCAAAATCAATAATATGCTCTAAATCATATTTTACTTGCTCGATGTCGCCTTCCAGAGCTTCGATCTTTTCTTGTGCTTTGTCAATATCAAACTTAGAGATTCTCTTGATTCGGATTTCTGTCAAACGGACAATATCTTCTTCTGTTACGGCACGTTTCAAATGCTGTACATACGGTTTTAGTCCTTCATCGATGGCTTTGATAACGCCTTCCCACGTTTCTTCTTCCTCAATCAGGCGGTAGATTCTCTTTTCGATGAAAATACGTTCCAAAGAAAGAAAATGCCATTGTTCTTCTAACTCGTCAAGCTGGATTTCCAACTCACGTTTCAGCAAATCAACCGTCCTATGCGTCGATATCTTTAGCATATCAGAAACGCCGATAAACAAAGGCTTATGGTTCTCGATGACACAGCCTAGCGGCGCTACAGACGTTTCGCAGGCTGTAAAAGCAAACAGCGCATCAATCGTCTTATCAGGAGAAACTCCTGGGAAAAGATGGATCAGGATTTCTACCTCAGCAGCGGTATTGTCCTCAATTTTTTTGATCTTGATTTTCCCTTTTTCGTTCGCTTTCAGGATACTTTCAATCAACGTCGACGTATTCGTGCTGAACGGAATCTGGGTAATCACCAACGTCTGCTTGTCCAATTGCCCGATTTTAGCACGAACGCGGACACGTCCGCCACGCATACCATCGTTATAATTAGAAACATCCGCAATACCCGCAGTCGGGAAATCAGGGTATAGTGTAAAAGGTTTTCCTTTTAATATTTTTATGGAACTATCAATCAGCTCATTAAAGTTGTGCGGCAGTACTTTTGTGGAAAGTCCGACGGCAATACCTTCGGCACCTTGTGCTAATAATAGCGGAAATTTTACGGGAAGATTGATCGGCTCGTTTCGTCTTCCGTCATAAGAAGCCTGCCACGATGTAATCTTTGGCGAATACAAAACGTCATGCCCGAACTTGCTGATTCGTGCTTCGATATAACGAGAAGCTGCGGCACTATCTCCAGTAAGGATGTTACCCCAGTTACCCTGCATGTCGATAATCAAGTCCTTCTGTCCGATCTGTACCATGGCATCGCCGATACTGGCGTCACCGTGAGGATGGTACTGCATGGTATGCCCGACAATGTTCGCTACTTTATTGTAACGTCCATCATCCAACTCTTTCATGGAGTGCATGATCCTGCGCTGTACAGGCTTGAAACCATCTTCGATAGCAGGAACGGCACGTTCAAGGATTACGTAGGAAGCATAATCCAAAAACCAGTCCTTGTACATTCCGGTTACCTTAGTAATGGTATCCTGGCTGTCCTCTTCTTGGTTGTCGTAAAAATGCTGTCCTGTTCCTTCTGGCTGACCTTCTATTGGCTCTAAATTCTCTTCTTCGTCCATTTATTCAAGTTCGTTCCTTAAATTATTTCGATTGTAAATTGTATTCTATTTTTCCACCACATCCAATTCTACCTTCAAGTTATTGATGATGAATTCTTGTCGGTCTGGCGTATTTTTGCCCATGTAAAATGACAAGAGCTGTTCGATAGAAGTCAGCTTGTCCAACATAATCGGGTCTAATCGGATATCATCGCCTATGAAATGCTTGAACTCATCAGGAGAAATCTCTCCCAAACCTTTAAATCGCGTGATTTCTGGCTTCGGTTTTAGCTTTTCGATGGCATTTACGCGTTCTTCTTCGGAATAGCAGTAAATCGTTTCCTTTCTGTTTCTAACCCTAAACAAAGGCGTCTGCAAAATATACAAATGCCCTTCTTTGATTAATTCTGGGAAAAATTGCAGGAAGAACGTAATCAGCAACAATCGGATGTGCATTCCGTCGACATCGGCATCGGTTGCGATTACGATATTGTTGTAACGCAGGTCGCCCATATCCTCCTCTATATTCAAAGCGGCTTGGAGCAGGTTGAATTCTTCGTTTTCGTAGACAATCTTTTTGCTCATGCCATACGAATTCAGCGGTTTTCCACGCAAGCTGAAAACGGCTTGGGTATTAACGTCACGCGATTTCGTAATAGAACCAGAAGCCGAATCTCCCTCGGTGATAAAAAGCGTGCTTTCTAAGCTTCTTGGGTTTTTAGAATCGGTCAAGTGTACGCGGCAGTCGCGTAATTTTTTATTGTGAAGACTGGCTTTTTTTGCACGGTCTTTGGCTAATTTTCGGATTCCAGATAATTCTTTTCTTTCACGCTCCGCCTGCAAAATCTTTCGTAAAAGCAACTCAGCCGTTTCTGGATTTTTATGAAGGAAATTATCTAATTTATTTTTAACGAAATCATTGATAAACGTACGAACCGATGGCAAGTCCGGCCCCATATCTGTCGAACCTAATTTTGTTTTGGTCTGCGACTCGAAAACAGGCTCCATCACTTTGACACTAATGGCGCTGACAATTGATTTTCGTACATCTGAAGGTTCAAAACCTTTGTTGTAGAATTCACGAATCGTTTTTACGAGCGCTTCGCGGAAGGCAACCAAATGGGTTCCTCCTTGCGTCGTATTCTGACCGTTTACGAAGGAATGGTATTCTTCAGAATATTGTGATTTGCTATGCGTAAGGGCTACTTCGATATCATCTCCTAGCAGGTGGATGATCGGATAGACCATATCGTCTTCGGCAATATTTTCTTCTAATAAATCCTTAAGTCCGTTATCGGAATAAAATTTTTCGCCATTGTAAATTATTGTCAAGCCCGTATTCAGGTAGCAATAATTTTTCAGCATTTTCAGGATATATTCGTTCCTGAATTTATAGTTCTTGAAAATGGCTTCGTCTGGAATAAAGGTAACTTTCGTTCCTTTTCGCTTTGTGGTATCGATTACATCTTCTTCAAGCACTAAATTACCAGCCGAAAATTCGGCGGCTTTCTGTTTGTCTTCACGAACAGATTCTACCCTAAAATAATTGGATAAGGCGTTTACGGCTTTGGTACCGACACCATTCAGACCGACCGATTTCTTAAAGGCAAGCGAGTCGTATTTACCACCCGTATTCATTTTCGAGACTACATCGACTACTTTTCCAAGCGGAATTCCACGGCCGTAATCGCGTACGGAAACCGTCTTGTCCTTGATAGTCACCTCGATAGTTTTTCCGGCGCCCATAACGAACTCATCGATACAGTTGTCTAAAACCTCTTTTAATAAAATATAGATACCATCATCTGGCGAAGAACCGTCTCCTAATTTCCCGATATACATTCCCGGACGCATTCGGATGTGCTCTTTCCAGTCGAGAGAACGGATATTGTCTTCGGTATACTGATTTTGTTCTGACATTTGAAAATTATGGATTTTGTGCTAATATACAGTATCGACAAGAAAAATGAAAGTCTTGCAGGGTAAAGTTATCAATAGAATATTGACAAATGAATTGGGGATTTGTGATGGAGAATTTGTGATTTTTGCTTTGCTTATCTGTCAGATTGAAGTCGATTTTCCGCGTATTATTTTGTACATGGAAACGGCTTTTTGGTTTACAAAAATAGTCAAATAACAATCTGAATTCGGAGCTACATGAACATCAAATTCTGTGCTATTTCCGTTTCGTTTTAAGATGGCGTTTTGAGCTTTATTGTCTGAACTCAGGACATAAAATATTTTATCATTTTCTCCTAAATTTTCTAACTTAAATGGAATAGTGTTCGATTTTTTAAGAGACAAAATTCCGTTTTGAGGAGCAATAAATCGAAAGTCAGACTTTATATAATCGGCATAATAAAAAGGAAAGTTGGCATACTCTTTTTCGGAAAAATTGCCTAGAATCCAATTCTTTTCGTCTGGAAAATGATTCAAGACAAAGAACTCGGGCTCGGTAAAAAATAGCCTGAATTGAACTTTGGAACAAAAGTTCTTTTTTGTTCGTTCACGACGCCTGCACCCCACGTTACATCGAGCAATTTCCATTTTCCATTGACTTTTACAGCATTCCAAGCGTGCGTGCTTTCTGTTGGCAATTTCCCGATGTCACTCGGACTTGTTTTTGCATTTCCGGTCACGACTGCACTTTCTAATCCTGACAAATTAGCAAGATGCTCATAAAGCAAGGCATAGCCTTGACAGAGCGCTACATTTGTCTTTAACACTTTATTGATTTTATCCAGCTTGATCTGCTTTTGCTTCTGCAATCTTTCTTCTTCTGTTCGATAGCGATAGGCAGTTACGTTTGCTCCTGACCTAGAAAAGAAACTCTTTACATCGTATTTTACATTAAAAGCAATCCACGAAAAAATTGCGCGTGCTTTGTCTTCTTCCTTCGAAAAATCATGGTTAATTTTTGAAGCTAGTTCTTCTGGTTTTGAAAATGTTTTGGGATAATTGGAAACAATGACATCCACTTTTGAAAAATCCTGCGCAAAAACAGGCAGGCACAAAAAAAGCATCCATAAAAATGCCTTTTTTAAAAAGCTTACATATATCTCTTTCATAGCATGACAATTAGCAAGAATCTTGCCAAAAGAAATCTATAAATATTACTATGACTGAGACAAGCCTATTGAATTTCAGGTCACACCATTCGAGCGTATTAAAATAAAATCCTTTATCGACTCACTAAATAGGTTACCATAATTTTACGATTGACATATATCGTCAAATAATCGCCTGATTTTCCAGATAGTGGAATGTCAAATTGGGTTTCTTTATTCTCGTTATTTAGATAAGTAAGCTTATTATCACTACTAAAAATATATTCAGCATTATCATATTCACCTAGATTTTTAATTTCTAAATGAAAATTTGTTGCCGAAGAAGAAATAATTCCAAGTTCTGGAGATATCTTATAATTACCTTTAAAATAATCTCTGTAATACACAGGCAACTTTGAAAAGTCTTGTTTCGACTTATTAATCGTAATCCATTTTTTATCTTCTGGATAATGATTTAAGAATAGATCATCTGCAGAAATAAAAAAGTATGAATCATTAAAGTCTGGCTTAAAAGAATCGTCTTTTTGAGAAACATATCCAGCCCCAAGTGTTGTATCGACAAATTTCCATACATTATTGATTTTTACTGCATTCCATGCATGATCCGTAGCCAAATTCACCTGACCAATTTGTGATGGATCGGACTTTAAATTTCCAATTATTATCTCGCTTTCTAGTCCTACTAGCTTGCTTAATCTCTCAAATAACATTGAATATCCATGACAGATAGCTTTACCTGAAAGCAAAGCTTTAGAAATGATTGTTTCTTTGAACTTTATTTCCTTAGCCTTCTTTTCTTTTTCATCTCGATATGAAAATGCCATGTCAGACGGGCCTTTCATTGAAAAAGCAGCAGCAACATCAAATTCAATATTAAAAGCTATCCAAGAATACACAGCTCTAGCTTTTTCAGAATCGTCAGTAAAATCTTTTTTTATCAAATTACTTATGATTTCTAAGTTTTGGACTTTAGATGGATATTTTTTTACAATTTCATCGACTTCCAAAAAATCTTTTGAAAAAGAATTTGAAATACAAAAAAACACTAAAAGAGTAATTATTTTTTTCAAGGCTTAAATAATTTAGTTAAACAATTTATCTATAATGACAAAATATTCCAGTATCCGAAGGCGTCCAAACCGCGGCTTTTTGATCCGCACTTTTTAAGGCATTATTTGCCCATGTATTGCAGGTATAGAATAGGCTGTATTTGCGTTTGGCTTCGTAAAAGCTGTCATTCTGCCCATAGGTCGTCGCATGAATCAAGATTGGATTTCCATCTGCATCATACTGAAAACTATCTTCAATATATTTTATCAGTTTTGCATATTCTTCTGTGCTGATATTGATTTTTATGCAATCTTCATTCTCTTTTAATTGCTTAAAAAAAGTCGCATGCATCGCTGAAGTTCCGAGATAAAATGCAGCATTGAACGCAGTACTGAATTTTAAATCAGACCATTCTGGCGTGTTCAGATAAAATCCTTTATCGCCCCAACCAAAGCCAATAAATTGCATCGTAGCGTCTTTTGAGGCGATGTGGTCAAATTTAATTTTCTCGCTCCAATCTTTATATTCAGTCTTTATCGGAACTACGATATCGGTATGAACACCATTACTTTTGATATAAATCGCTACATCTTCGGTCGGATTCTTGTCTTCAGAATTGACTGAAAATCTTGGCAAAACCAAGGCAACAATTATATATAGAACAAAAAAAGCTAAAATCCCTAAAAGGAATTTCAGCAGTAGGCGCAGTATTTTTCTTAAGGATTTCAAAGAGGAAAGTTTTTTACGATTTCTTTCAATTGATTGTCATATTCTGGGTTTGAAATAATTCGCTTTTCAACATCGAAATTAGTATAAAAGCTTGGCAACGAAAAAAGGGCTTTGATATTTCCGCCATGCCTTGGAAGGTTGCCGTTTGCAAATTCCAAAACACCTTTGCCTCCTCTTCCGCCTGGCGAAGTCGCCATTAGCAGCATTGGTTTTTGTTGGAATACTCCATCTTCTATCCTAGAACACCAGTCGTAAATATTTTTAAAAGCGACCGAATAGATGCCGTTATTTTCCGCAAGCGAAATAACCAAAACATCGGCTTCTGCTAATTTTGCTAAAAACTTTTTTGCGATTTCGTGCTGGCCGATAACTTTTTCTCTATCAACTGAAAAAAGAGGCATTTCATAGTCGTTGAGATCTAAGATTTCTACTTCCGCTTTTTCAAAAAGACCTGTAGCATAGGTTGCCAGCATTTTATTAATAGAGGTCGAGCTATTGCTTCCGCCAAAGGCAATTATTTTCATAGTTTGAATTTAGTATTCGTTTCCGCGTCTGTAATTTCAAAAATCTCTTTTTGAATTTCTACAGAATATTCATTCGGGCTGATGCTGCCGCCAAAAGCTTTGGCATAGACCTTAGTGAATTCTGCACCAAAGTAAAGAATTATTGCGGAATAATATACCCAAAGCAAAATAATTATCACCGATCCTGCGGCTCCATAGACTGTTGCTACTGCTGAACTTCCCAAATAAAATCCAATGGCGAATTTGCCAATCATAAACAGTATGGAAGTACTTGAGGCTCCAATAAAAGCGTCTTTCCATTTTATATTTCCGTCAGGCAGTGTTCTAAAGATTATGGCAAAAAGTATCGTAATTATAAGAAATACGATTATTAAATTTAAGACATAAAACAAATAAACCGTACTTTCTGGAAAATAGAGCTTGAGCCTTGCGCTTAATAAATCCATCACAGAATTGACCAGCAAGCTGACCAATAGAAGGAATCCCACAGAGGCAATCATCGAGAAAGACATTAATCGATTTTGAATGAATTTTTTAATTCCTTTATTCGGTTTTGCTCGAAGTCCCCAAATAAAATTAATAGAGCTTTGTATCTCTGCAAAAACTCCCGAAGCTCCAATTAAAAGCATGACACCTCCAAATATCGTTGCAAAAACATTACTATTGGAAAGCTCTACATTTTTGATAGCGTTTTGTATTTGAATAGCGGCATCATTTCCGACCAGCCCATTAATTTGCCCATACAACTGCCCTGTAACCGCTTCTGTCCCAAAAAAGAAACCGCAGATAGTGATGATAATAATCATTAAGGGAGGCAATGCGAAAATGGTATAATAGGATAATGACGCGCTTAATTTGATCGCGTTGTCATCGTTAAATTCATTAAAAGTCGTCTTGAGCAAGTACCATGTTTTTGAAAGCAATCCTTTGGTTTTCATGATAATTTTTGGTTTTGGTTTACTCAAATATAACGTATTTGGGGAAGTTTAAGAATTGGTTTATGGGATTTTTAACGTAAGGAAGCTTTAGTTGAAGGATTGAAGCCACATTCTTCTCCTTATTGTCATACCATAAAAAAAAGCGACACTAAAGTGTCGCCTTTTAAAATTTGTTTAAAAAGATTAAACGTTGAATCTGAAATGCATCACGTCTCCGTCTTTTACAATATATTCTTTTCCTTCTACACGAAGTTTTCCCGCTTCTTTTACTTTCGCTTCTGAACCAAAAGCTACATAGTCATCATAAGCGATAACTTCTGCACGGATGAATCCTTTTTCGAAATCGGTGTGGATAACGCCTGCCGCTTGCGGTGCCGTAGCTCCGATATTAATAGTCCAAGCACGAACTTCTTTCACACCAGCCGTGAAATACGTCTGTTGCTTCAATAATTTATAAGCTGCACGAATCAAAACAGAAGCTCCTGGCTCTGTCAAGCCCATGTCTTCTAAGAACACCTGACGCTCTTCGTAGCTTTCTAATTCTGTGATATCCGCTTCAGCGCCTACAGAAAGTACGATAACCTCTGCATCTTCGTCTTTTACCAATTCGCGAACTTGATCTACATATTTATTGCCGCTTACAGCAGAGCTTTCGTCAACATTACAAACATATAGTACTGGTTTAGCCGTAATCAATTGGAAAGATTCCATCAAAGCTTCTTCGTCATTATTTTGTGGCGTTATCGTTCGTGCGGATTTAGCTTGCAAAAGCGCTTCGCGGATTCTGTTCAACAATGCTTGCTCAACCTGCGCTTCTTTGTTTCCTGTTTTTGCCGCACGGTTTACTTTCTCAAGACGTTTCTCAACAGTCTCAAGATCCTTTAGCTGCAATTCAATATCAATAGTTTCTTTGTCGCGGATAGGATTTACATTTCCGTCAACGTGAACAATATTATCATTATCAAAACAACGCAATACATGGATGATAGCGTTGCACTCGCGGATGTTTCCAAGGAATTGGTTTCCTAGACCTTCACCTTTGCTCGCTCCTTTTACCAATCCTGCGATATCTACAATATCTACTGTCGCCATCTGAACGCGTTCTGGCTTTACCAATTCTTCCAGCTTGTTGATTCTCGGGTCTGGCACATTCACGACTCCAATATTAGGCTCAATGGTACAAAACGGGAAGTTCGCGCTTTGTGCTTTTGCATTCGATAAACAATTGAACAATGTTGATTTTCCAACATTTGGCAATCCTACAATTCCTGCTTTCATTATGGTATAAGTATGATATTGATAATTTTAAGGGTGCAAATATAAGCTTTTGGATTTGAAATTAAGCGCTATTTGCATTTCTATTTTGATTCCCAAAAAATTAAAATATTCCTAACTAAAACAATATTTTACAAATACTTTATGATTTTTTATTAATTATTTTAACATAAAAAACTTAAATTTGTTAAAATAAACACTCTAATTCAAATCACTATGAAAACGATCTTATTAAGCAGTGTAGCCTTATTAGCTACAATCGGCCTTCAGGCACAGAATAAAAATGTTACTGATGTTTCCAAAACTACTGTAACCACGGTGAAGGATTCAGATGGAGAGAAAAAATATTTAAAAACTCAAGAGGTACAGGAAGTTCAAAATATCGAGTTCCAAAATGCAGATTCTAAAGCTTTAAACAAGGATATGAAAGAAACGCCTGTTGAAGTAGTTTCAAAAACCAAAGTAATGAATCCTGACGGAAGCACAAGAACTGTAGATATTGACCGTTCTTCTTATTATACTTCAAACGGAAAAACATATCAATTGACTCTAGATCCTGCCGGATATGTGATTTCTACGCAAGACAAAAAACGATTGGGAATCTTGAGAGCAACAACTACAAACAGTTATATCTATAGAGGAAAAAATCAGACTTCTGTAGGTTATTTCGACACTAACGGAAATTTAGTTGTTGAAACGTATGATGACAAGTCAGATAAAGTAAGCATTGAAACGTACGTTCGTTCGCAACAATAAGCATTTATATAAATCACTTCATAAAAAAAACCTGAATTAATAATTCAGGTTTTTTTATTTTATGTTTTAGAAGAAAGCTATTCGCCGTGCAAGAATGCTTGTCTGTTTAAAAGGGTTTCTTCGCTTTCTACATGATTATCATCCGGAACGCAACAATCTACAGGACATACTGCAGCACATTGCGGCTCTTCGTGAAATCCTTTACATTCTGTACATTTTCCTGGAACAATATAATAGATATCGTCCGAAAGTGGCGTCTGCGCATCATTCGCATCAACTTCTTCGCCGCTCGGAAGCACTATCTTCCCGCTTAATTTTGTCCCGTCTTTATATCTCCAGTCGTCCGCACCTTCATAGATGGCGGTATTCGGACATTCTGGTTCGCATGCACCACAGTTGATGCATTCGTCTGTTATTATGATTGCCATTTTTTCTTTTTTTTGCTGTAAGCTATAGGCATTCTGCTTTAGGCTTGCCTACTGCCTAGAAAAGGTTTATTTTTGTGCAAAATTACGTCCAAAACAATTCATAAGCAAATCAATATGACTTTAGAACACAAAAAAAATATTTTTGTTGAACTTGGCAAATTTCTTAGCCAATTTTCTGAAAATGAAAGTATTAAAAAAGAAAACGTTTTATATAATGATTTGTTTTTCAATGATTTCCAGGATCTGATTCAATTATCGAAATCGCATAATGGCTGGTACACTCCTGAACAGGTCTTTTTTGCCGTAAATTCTTGGGCAGAAGCGTTGACAAAAGACAATCTGGATCAATGGCTTTCCAGCTATAATTTGGAAAATACAGGAGGCAAAACCGTCGGACTGATTTTGGCGGGAAATATTCCGCTGGTAGGCTTTCATGATTTTTTATCCGTACTCATCACTGGACATAAGGTCTTAATCAAAACATCTTCAAATGACCAGCATTTATTGCCTTTCTTGGCGAAATATCTCATCGCCCTAGAACCTAAATTAGCCGAATACATCACTTTTGCAGATGGAAAATTAGAAAACTTTGACGCCGTTATTGCTACTGGAAGCAACAATACGGCGCGTTATTTTGAATATTATTTTAAAGACAAACCGTCTATAATTCGTAAAAACAGAAATTCTGTAGCTGTCTTAGGCGGCTCCGAATCCAAAGAAGATTTCATTGGACTGGGTGAAGATATTTTTAGATATTTTGGCTTAGGATGCCGAAATGTCTCCAAGCTGTTTGTTCCGAAAGACTATAAATTTGATTCTTTTTTTGAAGGGATTTTCGAATACCAAGACGTTATCCACTACGAAAAATACGCTAATAATTATGATTATAACAAGGCTGTCTTCTTGATGAGCAACTTCAAATTGTTAGATAACGGATTCCTCACCATAAAAGAAGATACCAGCTATTCCTCTCCTATTTCAAGCGTTTTTTATGAATTCTACGACGATTTAGAAACACTAAAAAATCGATTAGAAGCTGATAATGAACAGATTCAGTGCATCGTTTCAAAAGGAATTGTCGACAATAGCATTCCATTCGGAAAAACACAAAAACCAGAGCTTTGGGATTATGCCGACAATGTCGATACTATTGCATTTCTTTCATCAATTTAAACAAAAAATTATATAAACACAATCTTACTATATCGTTTTCGTTAATAACCTTGTGAAATTATTACAAAAACGTAAAGGAATCTTTAATGCTAATTTCTGAAATTTGCTTTTCAGAATTTTAGACAACACTTCCTAAACACACACAATGAAAAAACACAATTATAGCGCAGGTCCTTGCATTTTACCGCAAGAAGTCTTCGAAAAATCAGCACAAGCAGTTTTAAATTTCAATAATTCCGGCTTATCGATTTTAGAAATTTCGCATAGAAGCAAAGATTTCGTAGCCGTCATGGAGGAAGCCCGAGCTTTAGTCTTAGAACTTTTAGGCCTGGAAGGAAAAGGCTACCAAGCTTTATTTTTGCAAGGCGGCGCCAGCATGGAATTTTTAAGAGTCCCTTACAACTTGCTAAAAGAAAATGGCAAAGCGTCTTATCTGGATACAGGTACTTGGGCCGCTGGCGCCATTAAAGAAGCTAAGGCTTTTGGAGAAACAATCGTAGTCGCTTCTTCTCAAGGAGAAAATTACAACCATATTCCGAAGCAGTATGAAATTCCTGCGGATGCAGATTATTTTCACTGTACTTCCAACAATACGATTTTTGGAACGCAAATGAAGGATTTTCCGAACACGAATATTCCTATCGTTTGCGATATGAGTTCTGATATATTTTCACGCCAGTTAGATTTTTCAAAATTTGACCTGATTTATGCAGGCGCTCAAAAAAATATGGGACCAGCAGGCGTTACGCTCGTTGTTGTCAAAGAAGAAATTTTAGGCAAGACAGGCAGA
The DNA here is from genome assembly GCF_025947265.1 of Flavobacterium sp. N2550. Lineage (NCBI taxonomy): Bacteria > Pseudomonadati > Bacteroidota > Flavobacteriia > Flavobacteriales > Flavobacteriaceae > Flavobacterium > Flavobacterium sp. N2550. Next base: position 3,375,606 of record NZ_CP110007.1, read on the forward strand.
GCTATTCCAAACATATTAAATTACCAACAGCATATCGACAAAGAAAGCATGTATAATACTCCAGCGGTTTTTGCAGTCTATACCTCGCTTTTGACCTTGCAATGGCTAAAAACCCTTGGCGGTATTCCTGCAATTGAGAAAATCAACGAAGCCAAAGCCAAGCTTTTGTATGCAGAAATCGATAGAAACCCTTTATTTATAGGAACTGCTGTAGCTGAAGATCGTTCTAATATGAATGCTACTTTCCTTCTAAAAGACGAAACCCAAGCTGCTGCTTTTGACAAATTATGGAAAGATGCCGGAATTTCTGGCCTATCAGGACATCGTTCCGTCGGAGGTTATAGAGCCTCAATGTACAATGCATTACCGCTAGAAAGCGTCCAGGTATTGGTTGATGTAATGCAAGAATTTGAAAAGACAATTTCTTAAATAGTAAAGTAAAAACATGAAAGTATTAGCCAATGACGGTATTTCTAAAAGCGGTATCAAAGCTTTGGAGAAAGGCGGATTTGAAGTCATCACTACAAAAGTAGCTCAAGAACAGGTAGCCAATTATATCAACAAGAATGAAGTCGCTGTGCTTTTGGTTCGCAGCGCAACAAAAGTGCGTCAAGACATCATTGACAATTGTCCTTCGTTGAAAGTAATCGGCCGAGGCGGTGTCGGCATGGACAATATCGATGTAGATTATGCCCGTGAAAAAGGCATCCATGTCATAAATACTCCAGCCTCGTCGTCAGAATCTGTGGCTGAATTGGTATTTGCTCATTTGTTCTCCGGTGTACGATTTCTTCACGATGCCAACCGCAACATGCCTCTTGAGGGCGATTCTAACTTTGAAGGCTTGAAAAAAGCCTACGCGAACGGAATTGAATTAAAAGGCAAAACACTTGGAATTATCGGTTTTGGAAGAATCGGAAAAGCAGTCGCCAAAATTGGCCTCGGCCTTGGAATGCGCGTTATTGCTTCTGATAAATTTGTAGGCAATGCTGAAATCAAGGTCGATTTTTATAACGGGCAGTTCATTAATGTAGACATCGTTACCGAGCCAATGGAAGATATTTTCAAACATTCTGATTTTATTTCGCTCCACGTCCCTGCCCAAGATGGCTATGTAATCGGAAAAGAAGAATTTGAGCTGATGAAAGATGGCGTAGGAATCGTAAATGCTTCGCGAGGCGGCGTAATCAATGAAGTAGAACTAATTGAGGCTTTGGATAGCGGAAAAGTTTTATTTGCAGGCTTAGACGTTTTCGAAGAAGAACCGACACCTGCTGTACAAGTTTTGATGCATCCAAAAATATCATTGACACCCCATATCGGAGCAGCTACTCTTGAGGCGCAAGACAGAATTGGCACCGAATTGGCAGAACAGATTATAAGTTTATTAAAATCAGACATATAAATTTATTCTTTCTGTTAAATTTAAATCTTTTTTACATAGATTTGTTTTAAACTTTAAATCTATAGAAGATGCTAGAACAATTATCAGATTTAGTAAAACAATATGGAAATGAGGCAGTTGTAAACAACAATGCCGTACCAAATGAGCTGAATGAAGGTGTGATGGACGAAGCCAGCACTTCTATTTTTTCTGGACTGCAGAAAATTATTTCCGAAGGCGGTGCCGATAAAATCGGTGAATTATTCCTAGGCGAAAATGCGGGTTCTGCTTCAAATCCTGTCGTAAAACAATTGACAGAACAGTTTTCTGGCAATCTGGGTGAAAAATTCGGACTTAGTGGCGACGCAGCTTCTGGAGTTGCTGGAGGATTAATCCCAAAGGTATTAGGATCGTTAATTGGGAAGGCAAAAAATCCAAATGATAAAAGTTTTGAAATTTCCGACATCGTAAATTCACTTTCTGGCGGCGAAGGAAATTCTTCTGTCATGGATGCTATCCAGAAATATGGCGGCCAATTTGGTCTAGACCAAAACAACGACGGTAAAGTGGATATGAGCGATGCTATGGCTGCTGTCAATAAAAAAGGCGGTATAGGAGGCTTGCTAGGGAAATTATTCGGAAGATAAAAAATCTAATTTCTATAAACTTAGAGCCAGGCAATTGCCTGGCTTTTTTATGTTAAAAATATAAAAATCAATAGAATGGTCTGTTCAGAATGAGTAACTTTATGCAAACTTCACAATATGAAAAATCTGGTTTATATAGGAATTCTCTTCATCGTTATTTTTGGATGCACTGCAACTAAAAACAACAATGCAAAGACTTTTAAACAAGACGATAAAGCTGTGCAAAATGACACGGTCAGGATTGCTAATGACGAACTGGAGTATGAAGTAATCATTATCGATCCAGGCTTTAACAGTTGGTTTTATACCTATGCAAAACCAAGAGATTATTATTCGCAGCAATATCTAGAAGCTCGAAACCGCACCTGGGTTATCGAATGGAATGCTAGAGCTAATCGAGGCGATAGGCTTATCGACATGAGCATCGATTACCAAAACAATATCGATTATGGTTACGAAGTAAATTATATGCTCTACAATTACCTTACTTATTTTCAACTTACCAATAATATAAAGCTGGGAGGTTTTGTCCCTCGAATTTAAAATTGTAGTTTTGCATTATATTTATTAAGTATGAATAAGCTTAAAAAACGCTGGGGAATTACATCCAATTTCCAGCTTGTCATAATATTTATTGTCTTTGCTATTAACGGTTCGCTTTCTGCCCGAATTTCTTATTTTTTGATGGGACTTCTGGGAATTACAAAAGAAAACACACACTGGTCACTTTATTACATCATCTTATTGGTTTTGGTGCTGCCACTCTACCCTTTTATGCTGATGGTATTTGGATATCTTTTCGGCCAATCAGGATTTTTCTTCCCGTTTGCCAAAAGAATGATCCGGAGCATGAGATTGGGGTTTTTATTGCCAAAGGAAAAAGTTGATCCCGAAAAATAAATAAAAAAGCCAGAAACTAATTCTGGCTTTTTTTTATGTTAATATGCTAGCTTACTTTTTTTCCTTACTGAAATAATACGTATAAATCCATGTTAGGGTAAATGTCGGCAGGATGTCAGTGAAAGGAAAGAGTTCTTCTAAAAAAGAAATAATTCCCCCTACAGTCCCAACAGTTCCTTTGTACATCTTTGCCAAGATAAATCCAGATATAGGAGCCCAAGCAAAATCTGCAAATTCTCCCAAAAAAGGCAACGCATACGAAAACATTCCAATAGCATCAAACAAAAGGCTCAGCATAAGCTGTTTCTGCTTTTTATCTGACGCGGTCTTTATCTGAACTTGTTCTGTCATTTTCAATCGTTTAGTTGCTTGTATAACGCAAAACTAATGCCAATTATTTTTTCAGCTTCTCAGAGTACTGCTTTCTTACTTTTTCTACTTTTGGCGTAATGACATAACTGCAATAGGATTTCTCTTTATTCCTTGCATAATAATTTTGGTGATAATCTTCAGCAACATAAAATTTAGTCGCTGGAGAAACCTTTGTCACCACTGGCTTACCGAAAGTATTCTGAGAGTCAAGCAGCTTGATATAGTCTTCTGCAATTTTCTTCTGTTCATCACTATGATAAAACACTTCGCTTCTGTATTGCGTTCCCACATCAGCGCCTTGACGGTTCAAGGTTGTTGGGTCGTGGGTAGCAAAAAAGATTTCCAGCAATTCTCCAAAACTGATCTTGCTTGGGTCAAATGTAATCTGCGTGGCTTCTGCATGTCCGGTAGTTCCTGTAGAAACTTCCTCATACGTCGGATTTGGAGTCTTCCCGCCTATATATCCTGATTCTACTTTTTTAACGCCATCCAATTCTAAAAAGATAGCCTCTGTGCACCAAAAACAGCCGCCTCCAAATGTGGCGACTTCTAATCCTTTTTCTACTTCCATTTTTACGGGTTCCTTAACTTCTGAAATTAATTGTTCTTTTTCTTTTGACTGGCATGAAATTGTAATCAACGTCAGCAGTCCGATCATCTTTTTCATTGTATCATGTTTTCCTCAAAATTAATCAATCTATAAGTTTCCTAGACAGCATTAACTAAACTTTATCACTGTATCTACGAAAGAATATAGTACTAAAGATGTGAAATTTTTCAAAAACTTTGTTTCTTTGTAGAAACTGCAAAAAATGATTCAGGCAAAGAATTTACATAAATATTACGACAAGCTTCATGTGCTGAAAGGCGTTGATCTTCATATTGAAAAAGGCGAAATCGTATCTATCGTTGGGGCATCAGGAGCTGGAAAAACTACGTTGCTGCAGATTCTTGGGACTCTAGACAAACCTAGCATCGAAAATGGTACGCAGCTACAGATAAACGGAGAAAATATCTTGCAATTAAACGATAAAGCACTTTCTCGTTTTAGAAACTTACAGCTCGGATTTATTTTTCAGTTTCATCAATTGCTACCTGAATTTACCGCTTTAGAAAATGTATGCATTCCTGCCTTTATTGCTGGAAAATCAAAATCGGAAACTGAGGCTGAAGCAAAAAGACTATTAGATTATTTAGGATTATCACATAGAATTAATCACAAACCGGGAGAACTTTCTGGAGGAGAACAGCAAAGAGTTGCCGTTGCGCGTTCGTTAATCAACAAGCCTGCTGTAATATTTGCTGACGAACCTTCTGGAAACCTCGATACCGCTTCTGCAGAAAACCTACACCAATTATTTTTTAAGTTAAGAGATGAGTTCGGACAAACCTTTGTTATTGTAACGCACAATGAAGAATTGGCAAATATGGCTGACAGAAAACTGATAATGTCTGATGGATTAATTCCTTAAAACAAAATGATCTTATTACTTTTAAGTTGGGTCTATATTTTATTTACCACCATAAACCTAGGTTTTTTTCTAGATAAAATCCTTAAGCTTAAAGTTCAGAATCTTACTTTCTTATCAATTCTTGGATTATTCTCGACTACTATAATGGCTAGCTTTTGGGCCATTTTCGGAAGGATAAATTTCGAGTTTCATTTGGCTCTTTTGTTATTAAATTGTGCTTTATTCTTAAGCAACAAAAAAGCTATAATTTCTATTTATAAAAACTTCTTTCTAGAATTAAAATATCTTGACAAAACCTTAAAAATTCTTCTCGGCTTAATTACTCTTTTAATAGTAGTACAATGTGCCTCAATTCCTTTTATAATTGATAACGAATCCTATTATATTCAAACAATCAAGTGGATTAACGAATATGGCTTTGTAAAAGGCTTAGGTAATTTGCATATTTATTTAGGACAAACAAGTGGATGGCATGTGCTTCAAAGTGCTTTTAATTTTTCTTTTATATACCCTAATTTCAATGACTTGAGCGGATTTTGTCTGCTTTTAGGAAATATTTTTTCAATCCAAAAACTTGACAATTATTTCAAAACAAAAAATAAAACAGACCTGATTATTGGATTATTTCCTCTTTCAAATATTTTACTTTTCCAATTTATAAGTGCTCCTTCACCTGACCTTCCGATTTATGTTTTCACCTTTATAATTTGTTCTTTATTTTTAGATAATTACAGAAAGATTAGTACGGAAACTTTCAACTGGATTTCAATTTTAGTGCTCTTCTCTCTTTACATAAAAACAACATCCATCGCATTATCTTTGATTCCGATTCTTATTCTTTTTCAAAATTATAAGAATTTAAAAATCTATAAAATTACTGGTCTAGCTCTCGTAATCTTATTTCTCTTTATAGCTAAAAATTTAATTATCACAGGATATCCTTTATTTCCAATAACTAAAAATTTTGGATTGGCCTTTGACTATCAGATTCCAGAAAAAATAGCAACATACTATTATGATCTGACAAAACATTTTGGCTATTCGTTATCAAAATCAAAATTTCAAGAAATGTCTTTTCTTGAAATTTTCATACATTGGTTAAATCTTCCAAAACTTCACGGATTTTTTAATAAGATAAGCATTGTCTTAATTGTACTATCTCCAATTATAATTTATAAATTTTATAATAAAACTAAATTTTGGGTTCTTTATGCTGTGATGGTTCTTCAATTTATACTGCTTTTTATGTCGTCTCCGCAGTATCGTTTTTTTATGAATTTCATTCTGATTTTTAGTTTTTTACTTTTATCTTTATTACTAAATAAAAAACAAATAATTCTAATTTCACTTTCAGCTTTCGCACTCTTACTAACAATACTTGTCTTTATACCTTTGAATTTTAGCCTATTAACAAAAAACAAACATACGCTAGAATCAAGTAATTTTAATTTTGAAAATTTCGTTTTCCCTTATAAAAACACCAAATACGATACCGCTTTTGAATTGCTAAAAAATGAAAATCTAGATTATTATAATCCAAAAAATATTGATTTTTTCTGGGGAACTGGGGATGGTCCGTTACCCTGTGTAAGAAAAAAGCAACTCGATTATTTTGAAAAAAAATACCAAGTAAAGCCACAAATGCGAAGTGATATTATAAAGGATGGATTTTATGCAAAAGACACTTCAAAAAAATAAGAAATGACTCAGAAAGAACTAAAGATTTTCCTCGACGAAAAAGTCGAATTATATAACAAGCCTGATTTTATTGAAAGCGACCCGATTCAGATTCCGCATTTATTTTCTCTAAAAGAAGATATCGAAATTGCTGGTTTTTTGAGTTCCATCATTGCTTGGGGAAACCGAAAAATGATTATCAACAACTCCAAAAAAATGATGGATTTGATGGGAAATTCTCCTTATGATTTCATCATGACGCATCAGGAGTATCAATTGGAACGATTGGAAAATTTTGTACACAGAACTTTCAATGGCCAAGATTTTATCAGTTTTATCAAAGCTTTGCAGCATATCTATAAAAACCACAACGGACTGGAAGCTGTCTTTTTGAAAAATCAAGAAGCTAATTCGATGCAAAAAAGTATACACGAATTCAAAAAAATCTTCTTTGAAATTGAACACCAGCAAAGAACCCAAAAACATATTTCCGATCCGCTGAATAATTCTGCGGCCAAGAGAATCAACATGTTCTTAAGATGGATGGTACGCCAAGACAAAAAAGGAGTTGATTTTGGCATTTGGAAGAGCATTTCGCCTTCAACATTATCGTGTCCGCTAGATGTGCATTCCGGAAATGTGGCGCGCAAACTAGGTCTTTTGACTCGAAAACAAAACGATGCAAAGGCGCTAGCTGAATTAGACCAGCAGTTGCGAAAGCTAGATCCTAAAGATCCCGTGAAATATGATTTTGCATTGTTTGGATTGGGCGTCTTTGAAGGATTTTAGCTCATCATCTAATGGCCTAAAAATCAAACAATCCAACGAAGTCCAAATTTTAACGTACCTTTGCACAAAATTTACACATTATGTCCACTTTTGAGCAATTCAACCTTCCTAAATCCTTACAAAAAGCAATTGATGACTTAGGATTCACATCGCCTACTCCAATTCAGGAAAAATCTTTTTCTGTGATTGCATCAGGCCGTGATATGATGGGAATTGCACAAACTGGTACAGGTAAGACTTTTGCGTATCTTTTGCCTTTATTAAAACTATACAAATTCACTCCTACACATACGCCAAAAATCGTAATTCTTGTCCCAACAAGAGAATTGGTCGTGCAAGTTGTGGAAGAAGTCGAAAAACTGACAAAATACATGTCAGTCAGAACATTAGGTATTTACGGTGGTGTAAACATCAATACTCAAAAAACGTCTGTCTATCAAGGAATTGACATTTTGGTCGGTACGCCTGGCCGTGTCATGGATTTGGCCTTGGACAACGTTATCCGCTTTGACGAGACTCAAAAGTTAGTCATTGACGAATTTGATGAAATGCTGAATCTTGGTTTCCGCGTACAGCTGACTTCCATCTTGGCAATGATGAAACCAAAACGCCAAAACATATTGTTTTCAGCTACGATGACAGATGAAGTCGATGCTGTTCTTGAAGATTATTTTGATTTTCCAGAAGAAGTTTCGTTGGTTCCATCGGGAACGCCGTTGGAAAAAATCAAGCAGATCAAATACGCTGTTCCGAATTTCAATACAAAAATCAATCTTCTGAAATACCTTTTGTCAAATGATGAAAGTATGTCTAGAATCTTGATATTCGTCAATAACAAAAAATTTGTAGACATGGTTTATGACCGAATCACAGACGATTTCGGTGACCAATTTGGCGTAATCCATTCTAATAAATCTCAAAACTATCGTTTGACAACGATGGAAAATTTCCAGCAAGGAGCACTTCGAGGAATCATCACCACAGACGTCATGGCGCGAGGTTTGGATATTTCGGACATTACCCATGTACTGAATTTTGATGTTTCAGAAGTTCCAGAGCAGTACATCCACAGAATCGGAAGGACAGGACGTGCTGACAAAGACGGAATCGCTATCAGTTTTGTCGGTCCGAAAGAAGAAGAATTCTTTATCGAAAGCGAAGTGCTGATGAACAAAGAAGTCGATACAGAACCAATCCCAGAAGGAGTCGAAATTTCAACCGTCTTGATCGAATCTGAAAAAGTAAGACAGCCCGTTAAGCTGTTGATGAAGAAAGTCAAGAAAGAAGGCGGAAGCGCTTTTCATGAAAAATCAGACAAGAACAAGAAAGTCAATTTGGGAGGTCCTGGAAAAACAAAACCTAGAAAAACAAAATCCAGAAATCGCGGCGTTGAAAGAAGCCGAGATAAAAAAAGAAAAGACAAGGATAAATAGATTCGCTACATTTTTGCAAAAACCAAACAAACGGGAGCGCACAACTCAATTCGTTTTCCCGTATCTGAAAGTTTCCCTGTAGTTTTGTCAATCTTAAAGATCACAATTTCATTCGTGTACTGATGCCCTACCAACAAAAATTTACCCGTTGGATCAATCACAAAATTCCTCGGCCCTTTGCCCTTTGTGCTTACCTGATTCACCAAATCTAAAGTCCCTTTTTTATTGATGACAAAGGCATTGATTGTGTTGGCATCTCCCCTATTTGTAGCATATAAAAACTTACCGTTAGGCGAAATATGGATATCTGCAGCACTATTTTCACCTTTAAAATCTTTGGCAACGATAGTCGTTTCTTGAAGCTGCTTTAGCGAACCATTTTTGTATTTAAAGACAGTCAGTGTTCCGTCCAATTCTTGAAGCAGATAGGCAAATTTTCCATCTTTACTAAATGTCAAATGACGCGGTCCGCTGCCTGATTTTACGGCAATTCTTTCTTTTAGTTCTAAAACTTTTTCAGGAGCATTTTTATCGTATTTGTAGACAGAAATCTGATCTGTTCCCAAATCATTTGCAAAAACGTATTTCTTGTCTGGCGAAAAATAAACCATGTGCACGTGGGCGCTTTCCTGACGCTGGGCATTGATTCCTTTTCCTTCATGCTGTATGACTTGTTTCGCTTTATTCAAGCTGCCATCAGCATTTTTCCCAAAGACAGAAATACTTCCACCTGAATAATTAGCTACAATGACATTTTTTTCGTCATTGATAATATAGCAAGGATCGGCTCCATGGGAATCTTGGGAATTCAAGAAATTTAATTTCCCGTTTTTGGAATTAAATCCAAAAGCACTCACTTGGCTGTCGACTCCATTTTCATTTACGCTATACAAAAATTTCGTATCGCCAGAAATAGTCAGATAGCTTGGATTTATTATTTTATCGGAAGTACTTTTCAAAGAAAAATCACCCGTATCGGTACTAAAATCATAGACATAAATTCCGTTGCTCTCGCAGGAATTAGTATACGTACCCACAACCAAACTATAGATTTTATCTTGAGCGTTGGCCGTTAGTACTAAGAAAAAGACAGAAAGTAGAAACCCGATTTTTTTCATTTTCAAGAATTGTTTACTGCAAAAATAAGGCTTCGAGCCTCAAAAGCATCTTCAAGAACTGTTAATTTAATAGTTCAAAAAAATCACAAAACTAGCAATGACAACTGCCAACTAATTTGTATTTTTGACAAACTTTCAATGAATGCAGTTCAAACATCCTGAAATTCTTTACTTCCTTTTCTTATTGGTCATTCCAATTCTGGTCCATTTGTTTCAATTGCGACGCTTCAAGAAAGAACATTTCACCAATGTACATTTCTTAAAAGAGCTTGCCATCCAGACTCGAAAAAGCTCAAAACTAAAGAAATGGCTTTTGCTGCTCACCCGTCTGTTCCTTTTGGCCTGCTTGATTATTGCCTTTGCACAACCATTCTTCCAAGCAAAAGACAGCAAAGGAATCACAAACGAAATGTTTATCATTCTGGACAACTCGTTTTCGATGCAAGCTAAAGGAAAACAAGGCGAACTGATGAAAAGGGCTGTACAGGAATTATTAGAAAATGCTCCGGAAAATCAGACATTTTCACTGGTCACAAATTCAGAAATTTTCTGGAATACGGATATAAAGTCCATCCAAAGAGAACTTCAAAATCTAAAATACAGTGCTTCACCATTTGCTTTAGACAACCTGATGGCGAAGATAAAATCTAGAAAATCACCTTACAACAAAGACATCGTCGTGATTACAGATGCTGTCGGTTTACAGCCAAAACAGCTGAAAAGTATTGATTCTACTTTCAATACGTATTTTATCATTCCAAAGGCCGAACAGAAAAACAATATTTCTATCGACAGCGTGTTTATCCACCAGACATCGGACAATTTTTATGATATAGGCGTAAAACTTTCTTCGTATGGCGATAATGAAAACGACATTCCGATTGCCTTATACAATGATAAAAAGCTTATTGCCAAGACCATCGTAAATTTTGAAGGCAAAGAAAAATCCATCAATTTTACGATTCCAAAAGAAGATTTTAACGGCTATGCCTTAATCGAAGACAATGCCTTGCACTATGACAATCAATTGTTTTTCAGCATTTCAAAACCGCAAAAACTGAATGTCGTCAGCATCGGACAGCCCGAAAAAAGCAACTTCTTGAAAAAGATATATTCCGACAGCGAGTTCGTATTTAATAATTTCGACTTAAAATCGCTGGACTATAATATTCTGGAAAAGCAAGATGCTATTGTCTTGAATGAACTACCAGAAATACCACAGGCTTTGCAGACCACTTTAAAATCTTTTGTAGAAAAAGGAGGCAATCTAATTGTAATTCCATCAGCAGAAAGCAGTATTTCGAATCTGAACAGCCTAATGAGTAATTTTGGGGGAATCCAGTTCAAATCTTTAGAAAACAAAGAAAAATTAGTCACAAAAATTGCTTTCAATCATCCGCTATACAGCACGGTGTTTGAGAAAAAAATCGACAACTTCCAATATCCGAATAGCGCTAGTTCGTATGGAATGTCAAGCGCCTATCCATCCATATTGAGCTTTGACGACCAAAGCGCTTTCCTTACGGCTGTACAAAATCCAGTCAGTTCGGTCTATGTATTTTCTGCTCCTATAAACAAGGATAATTCTAATTTCCAAAACTCTCCGCTGATTGTGCCGACATTTTACAACATGGCACTCAGTAGCCAAAAAACGGGAATAAACGCATTGACAATCGGTGAGAACAGTCCGTTTTTGATGGATGCTTCCTTGTCAAAAGACGAAATCGTCGAAATCAGAAGTCTTTCCGAAGATGCCAATGAAAAGTTTATTCCAATGCAGCAGATACTGAATAACAAAGTAAAATTGACTTTTAACGATTTCCCTCAAGAAGCAGGAAATTTTGGAATATACAAGCAAGACAATTTACTAAAGAAAATCAGCTTTAACTACGGCAGGACCGAAAGTGACTTGAGCGCTTCTAACGAATCCTTATTATCCGATTATAACGTTATTGAAAGCATCGACAGCGTTTTTGATACTTTACAGACGGACCGAACCGACAACGAAATCTGGAAATGGTTTGTGTTTTTGACCCTGCTGTTTCTAGTCACTGAAATATTGATACAAAAATTTGTAAAATGAACATAATCATCCGACAAGCTAAAATTATCGACCCTAAAAGCCCGTACCATAATGAAATTGCAGATCTAAAGATTGAGGGCGGCGTCATAACCAAGATTGGAAAGAAATTGCAGAACCCCGACAAGCTACAAGAAGTATCTCTCGAAAATCTGCACGTATCTCAAGGCTGGTTTGATTCTAGCGTCAGCTTGGGCGAACCTGGTTTTGAAGACAGAGAGACAATTTCTAACGGATTAGATACCGCTGGAAAAAGTGGCTTTACCGCTATTGCGATGCAGCCGAATAGCTTTCCGATTTTAGACAATCAATCCAGCATCAGTTTTGTAAAAAGAAAAGCGGAAGGCTTTGCTACGGACTTATTTCCTATCGGAGCTTTGACCAAAAATAGCGAAGGCAGTGATCTTGCCGAATTATTCGACATGAAAAATTCCGGTGCTGTTGCTTTTGGAGATTACAACAAAAGCTTGTCAAACGCCAACTTGCTAAAAATTGCGTTGCAATATGTACAAGATTTTGACGGACTGGTTATTACCTATTCTCAAGATTCTAATATCAAAGGAGCTGGCGTGGCGAATGAAGGAATTGTCAGCACACGATTAGGTTTAAAAGGAATACCGGCCTTGGCGGAAGAATTGCAGATTTCAAGAAATTTGTTTATCTTAGAATATACTGGAGGAAAATTGCACATCCCTAATATTTCGACAGCAAAGTCGGCACAATTAATTAAAGAAGCAAAAGCTAAAAGCTTGAACGTGACGTGCAGCGTAGCGGTTCACAATTTGGTCTTGACGGACGAAAAGCTAGATGGTTTCGATACAAGATATAAAGTAACGCCGCCCTTAAGAAGCGAATCGGATAGAAAAGCATTGGTTAAAGCAGTAAAAGATGGCATTATCGATGTGATTACTTCGGATCATAATCCGATAGACATCGAGCATAAAAAAATGGAATTCGATATGGCTAAAAACGGAACGATAGGATTGGAAAGCGCTTTCGGAGCTTTAACAACCGTTTTGCCTGTAGAGAGTATCATTGAGAAATTGGTAGCCGGAAAAGCAATCTTTAGCATTGAGAATCCTGAAATTAAAGAAGGTAATAAAGCCAATATCACGCTTTTTAATCCAGAAGAAAAATGGACATTTGGCAAAGAAAATATTTTGTCAAAATCAAAAAACTCAGCTTTCCTAGGACAATCAATGAAAGGAAAAGCCTATGGAATATACAACAACCAAAAATTAGTTCTAAACGACTAGATTATGAAAAATACAGTTGAAGAAGGAAAAAATACGGCAATCATCGCCCATCTTACAATTTTAGGAACGATTATAGCGGCAGTACTTAACGGCGACAAGAAAAATGCTTTTGCAGGCTTTTACATTCGCCAGACCTTAGGAATATTTCTTTTGTTTTTTGCGTTAGGCTATCCCGTAGGATTGTTCGACAGCTGGATGATTTCCTCGGCATTGTATCTTTTTATTTTTATACTTTGGGCTTATAGCTTTGTGAGCGCGCTCCAAGGACAGATGAACATGATTCCTCTTCTAGGAAGCTTTTTCCAAAAAGCATTCAAAAATCTTACTTAGAATAATGAAATCAAACATAGAATACCTCATTCGAGAGCCCAGAATAAAAAAAGAAAAAAATCCTTTATTGTTGTTGCTTCACGGCTACGGAAGCAATGAAGAAGATTTATTTTCCTTTGCACCAGAACTACCAGATGAATATTATGTAGTTTCGGCCAGAGCACCTTACAATTTACAGCCATACGGCCATGCTTGGTATGCCATAAATTTTGATGCCGACGAGAACAAATTTTCAGACAACGACCAAGCAAGAGAATCAAGGGATTTGATAGCAAGACTTATCAATGAATTGGTTTCGGACCTGCCTATTGACTTTCAAGACGTTACTTTAATCGGCTTCAGTCAAGGAACAATCTTGAGTTATGCCGTTGCGCTGAGCTATCCTGAAAAAATCAAAAACGTTGTAGCGTTAAGCGGTTACCTAAATCCAGATTTGCTGGTTTCAGGTTACGAAAAAAAGGATTTCAACCATTTAAAAATGTTTGCTTCCCACGGAACAGTAGATCAGGTCATTCCTGTAGAATGGGCCAGAAAAGCTCCCGATGTACTAAAAAGCTTAGGCATTGATGTGACTTATAAAGAATATCCTATCGGCCACGGAGTTTCTCCGCAAAATTTTTATGATTTCAAAAATTGGCTCGAAAACCATAAATAAAAAAAGGATTCCAATATGGAATCCTTTTTTTATCATTATTTAAATCTTAGTCGTCTATTCTGTCGCTTCCCGTGATAACTTCTTCATTAACCAGCGCGCCTGCATACAATAGCGAATCGCCTTTCATAAGTTTATACCCTTTGGTAGTCTGTAGTTTCCAGTCATCCTTCACATAAGGTTTTCCTTCTGATTCTCTTACGAGCATCAAAGGCAATTTTTCGTTAGGTATAAAAAGTTCGGCTCGGTCGCCATTCTCTTCCAAGACAGCAAAAGCACTATAAACAGCATCGCCTTGCTTTATTTCTGTAGCAGGATTAAGGCGGATACCGACTTCAAACGGACGGATGCAATTCTTTTTCAGCTCAGACCAAGTATAGCCTGCCGAAGCAACACAGCCTTTATCATCCTTATCATTTCCGACCACAGTTCCCAAGCTGTCCTTTTGGATCGTCATATCAGAGCCGTTGCTTAAATCCTTGCAAGAATAAGCAGAAATGACAACAAGAGCCAGCAAAAATATTTTTTTCATAATCGATTGAGGGTTTAGGCTTGACAGTCTATAAAATTATAAAAAAACTTTTATTTAAGAGTCTTCGGATAAATAAAAGTATCCATTGTTTCATATTCTGTCGGCTTGCCCTCTTCTTTAAAATATTTGATCATGACCTCGCCCCAAGCGCCACCAATGTTAAAATCGGCTATAATCCAGCGGTTGTTCAAGATTTTTATTTTGTTAATGATTGCTTTGTTATCATTAATCTTATCATATTTTGTAAGCGGATTGCCTTCTGGCTTTTCATTCAAAGAACTGATTTCATCACGGATTTCTGCCGCCAACTGGTTCACATCAAAGTTTTCAAAATATTCTATCGCATTGTCATTATATTCCAACGAAAAATAATTAGCATCCATGACCTGATTGTTCAGTGCTGCTATAGAATCTTTTTTTGCTTTGGATTCTTTTTGGAAATTAGCAATCCTATCTTCTTCAAACTTTGTCTTTTTAGTAAAATACATGTACGTGAAAATATTCAATAAGACCGATAATATGAAAAGATAAAGCAGTGGTTTTTTCATAGTTTATTTCAATTTAAATAGTTATTTGCAGGTTGTCATACGCCAAAAATACATTCTCAGGAAGCTGTTTTTGTACTTCTTCATGAAATCCCATTCGGTGGCTGATATGAGTCAGATAGGCCTTTTCAGGCTGTAGTATTTTGATAAAGTCTAACGCTTCCTCAAGATTAAAATGCGAATGGTGTGGTTCTTCTCTCAAGGCATTTACGACCAATACTTTCAGTCCTTTTAGCTTTTCAATTTCAGATTGCTCAATAGTCTTTACATCCGTCAGATAAGCAAAATTGTCAATCCTATAGCCAAAAACCTGAAGTCCGCCATGCATGACATTAATCGGAATTGCTATTTTATCTCCGATAGAAAAATTTTGCCCATTGACAACTTCTATCGGTTCTACAGAAGGAGCTCCGGGATACTTATCGACCGTTTCAAAGACATAATCAAACCTTCTCTTTAAAGACTCTAAAACGCGCTTGTGGAGATAGATAGGAATATTGCCTTGCCTGAAGTTGAACGGCCTAATATCATCCAGTCCAGCGGTATGGTCTGAATGTTCATGCGTGAACAAGATTCCGTCTATTTTTGGACATTCGGAAACCAGCATCTGCTGCCTAAAATCAGGGCCGCAATCAATGACAAAAGAGTGATTTTCCCAAGAAATCCAAACCGAAACGCGAAGGCGCTTGTCTCTTGGATCATTGCTTTTACATACAGGGTGACTGCTTCCGATTACTGGAATGCCTTGCGAAGTTCCTGTACCTAAAAAATATACTTTCAATTGACGTTAATTTTTTACAAAAATAGGATTAATTCCCTTTAATAAAAGCCCTATTTTGTTAACTTTGCAAAGTATTATCACTATTATGAGAAACGACGAGAACGAAATCAAACTTAAAGGAGATAAGGTCATCGAGCAAATTCCTTCTATAAAGGATAAAGCCCTCCGTATTAACTTGAACGAAAATATTTATGGCACTTTTGCAGAGATTGGTGCCGGACAAGAAACCGTAAGACATTTCTTCAGAACTGGCGGTTCTTCTGGAACTATAGCAAAAGCTATGTCTGCTTATGATAAAGATTTTAGCGACGCTATTTATGGCGCTGAAACCGACGGAAGATATGTTACTGAAGCTAGGCTTAAAAAAATGCTTTCGCACGAAGTCAAGCTTGTAGAACAGCGTTTGAAAAGAGACAAGCATCCAAGCAAGATGTTTTTTAGCTACGCGAATACTGTAGCCACTATCGACTTCGCGAAACAATTCAAAGGCCACGGCTGGGTTGGAATCAAATACCAGATCGAACCAGACGAAGATTATAACGAAATTGTATTGCACATCCGCTTTAAAGAAACTGACGCACGATTACAGCAAGAAACACTTGGTATTCTTGGTGTTAATTTGATTTATGGCGCTTTTTATAAATACAACGACCCGAAAAAACTGTTGCGTTATTTGTATGACCATTTGGACAAAGACCAATTGGAAATCGATACGATAAACTTTTCAGGGCCTCGTTTTGCTGATGTAGACAACCGTTTGATGAGCCTTCAATTGGTCAAAAATGGAATGACAGATGCCGTGATGTTCGATCCGGAAGGAAAAAACGTTTTGCCGGCTGCGATATTGTACAAGAAAAACATCTTGGCATTAAGAGGAAGCTTCCGACCTGTTACGCGAGTCAACATGGACATGTATGAGAAGTCGCTAAAAATGTTTCTTGAAGAAAATAAAGTAGAAAAAGAAAACACGCTGGTTGTTTTTGAAATTACGCTTTCCAATCTTCGTTCTGACGGAGAAATTGACGAAAGAGATTTCATGGACAGAGCAGAGTTACTTTGTTCATTAGGACAGACCGTAATGATTTCCAACTTCCAAGAATATTACAAAGTTGTTGAATATTTCTCTAACTATACCAAAGCCAGAATGGGACTCGCCATGGGTGTCAACAACTTGGTAGACGTTTTTGATGAGAAATATTACCGTCACTTGAGTGGCGGTATTTTGGAAGCTTTCGGTAAATTATTCTACCGCGATTTAAAAGTTTTCTTATATCCGATGAAAGATGAAGACGGAGTAGTAATCAACTCAGAAAATCTGAAAGTTCATCCACGTATGAAGGAATTGTACAAATTCTTCAAATTCAACGGAAAAGTGGTCGATATCACAGATTTTGACGAACATGACTTAGAAATTTTCTCTAGAGAAGTACTAAAAATGATCAGTAAAGGAAAACCAGGCTGGGAAAGCATGCTGCCGCAAGGTATTGCCGAATTGATCAAAAGAGACAATCTTTTCGGATACGACCCGAAGAAACTCATGGAAGAAAGCACGAATTAAGATTCGGCAGATAAAAATAAAAAAGCAGTATTCAGATAAAATTGAATACTGCTTTTTTTATGAATTCGTATAAATTACTTTAAGATCTGATTGGCATGCGCTTTGGTTTTCACATCCGAAATTACTTCATCGATAATACCTTCTTCATTAATCACAAAAGTCGTTCTGTGGATACCGTCATACGTTCTTCCCATAAATTTCTTCGGTCCCCAGACTCCAAATGCCTGAATGACTTCTTTATCTTCATCTGCTAGCAACGGGAACGGAAACTTAAATTTATCCTTAAACTTACCTTGTGCTTTTTGCGAATCGGCACTGACGCCAAGAAGTTCATAATTATTGGCTTTAAAGCGCTCAAAATTATCGCGCAAATCACAAGCTTCGGCAGTACAGCCCGGTGTATTGGCTTTTGGATAAAAGAAAACTACTAATTTCTTTCCTTTATAATCTTCTAATTGGCGGAATTTTCCGTCTTGGTCAAAGCCAGAAAAATCCGGTGCCTTGTCGCCTGCTTTTAATGTTGTCATATTTTTGGTATTGGGTTTTTAGAGAATCAGTCAAGGAAAAACTAAATATTTATCCTAATTTTACACGTATAAAAATAGCTAAAAATGACCAAAAAAGAACGTGCAACATTTGTTATTAATACGTTAAAACAACTATATCCAACCGTCCCTGTTCCTTTAGACCATAAAGATGCTTATACGTTACTGATAGCTGTGCTGCTTTCTGCCCAATGTACAGATGTAAGAGTCAATCAAATCACGCCTATCTTGTTTGCAAAGGCCGACAACCCTTACGATATGATAAAAATGTCAGTCGAAGAAATCCAAGATATCATACGTCCCTGCGGCCTATCGCCTATGAAATCGAAAGGAATTTACGGACTATCACACATCCTCATTGATAAATACAACGGCGAAGTTCCGCAAAGCTTTGAAGCATTGGAGTCGCTTCCGGCTGTAGGCCATAAGACCGCAAGCGTAGTCATGTCGCAAGCTTTTGGAGTCCCTGCTTTTCCAGTAGACACGCATATCCATAGATTGATGTATCGCTGGGGATTGTCAAGCGGAAAAAATGTGGTAGAAACCGAAAAAGATGCCAAAGCGATTTTCCCCAAAGAATTATGGAACGACCTGCATCTTCAGATTATCTGGTATGGAAGAGAATATTCGCCAGCAAGAGGCTGGAATCTCGAAAAAGATATCATCACCCGTACCATCGGAAGTAAAAAAGTATTGGCCGAGCTGACCAAAAAGTAAAAAAAATATCCCGATAAAAAATTATCGGGATATTTTCTCAGTTAGCAATTGACTCAAATTTTAGCCCTTTTACTTTAATATAGCTCAAGGCTTTAGAGTAATTTAATAAAAACGATATTGTTTCTTTCTTAGGCTGCATTGGTTGTGTTGCTAATGATTTTTTAGAGTAGATTTTTGCCATATATTTATTTTATAGGTTCTTTCTACTACAACGCAACAATTATACGAATATTGTTAATTGGTCAAGATAATTTGATGCTTGTCGATAACTTTTCTCAAGTTCATCAGAGCATAACGCATCCTTCCTAATGCCGTATTGATGCTAACGCCCGTCAACTCTGAGATTTCTTTAAAACTCAGGTCTTGATAGATTCTCATCAACAGTACTTCTTTCTGATCGTCTGGAAGTTCTTCGATTAGTTTTCTCAAATCATTTTCTACTTGTGCCGTAATCATTTTGCTCTCAATATTCGGGCAGCTGTCAGACATAATCGAAAAGATAGAAAAATCTTCCGTCTCTCTAAACATTGGCATTTTTTTATTTCTTCTGAAATGATCTACGATAAGATTATGAGCAATTCTCATTACCCATGGAAGAAATTTTCCTTCTTCATTATAAGATCCCGATTTTAAGGTGCGGATTACTTTAATAAATGTGTCTTGAAAAATATCATCAGTAATATCTCTGTCAGAAACCTTGGAATAGATAAATCCATAGATTTTTGACTGGTGTCTTTCGATAAGTGAAGCAAGGGCGATTTCTTCACCTGCTACATATCTCTTTACCAACAAAGCGTCTGGGGTTTGAACATTTGCCATAGTATTACCTTTTAGTTTTTGGTTGTAAACGAAAAATAGAATTTCTAAAAAGTAATTTTTTGTAATAGGCAAGTGTTAAATTAAGATTAATTATGAACCAAATGTAGTATTATTTTTTTTATAGTACAAAACAAAATATTGATTTTTAACATAAATCGTACAATAAAATAAATTTTAACAATGATTATCCACTAAAACATAGCAATTTTCGACACAATTATCACTCCTTTAACATTGAAATACACACATATTTCTCAATTTTAAACCATCAACAGCTTCCTTAAATTAATTATCTTTGCATCTCTCAAAATTTGCTATGATTACTGATATCACAAAAATAGAACCAAAGACAAATATTATCATCAAAGGCGCTCAAATTCACAATCTTAAGAATTTAGATGTCGTCATTCCAAGAAACAAACTCGTAGTAATTACGGGGCTTTCAGGCTCTGGAAAATCGAGTCTCGCTTTTGATACCTTGTACGCCGAAGGACAACGAAGATATGTCGAAAGCTTGTCGTCGTATGCAAGGCAATTCCTTGGACGTTTAGACAAACCCAAAGTAGATTATATCAAAGGAATTGCTCCTGCGATTGCTATCGAACAGAAGGTCAATACCACAAATGCGCGTTCGACTGTAGGTACTTCTACTGAAATATACGATTACCTGAAGCTTCTTTTTGCCAGAATCGGAAAGACCTTTTCTCCTATATCCGGACAAGAAGTCAAGAAAGATACTATTACAGATGTCATCAATGCTGTAAAGTCGTTTGAATTGGAAAGCAAATGGCTGCTCCTCGCTCCTATCCATCTTGAAGAAGGACGTGCGCTCGAAGACAAGCTGAAAGTGCTTTTGCAGCAAGGTTTCGCCCGTATCCTGATCAATAACGAAATGGTGCGTCTCGATGAAATCGACGGCCATACTTTAGACAACAAAGACATTCTTTTGATTATCGACAGGATTGTCGTCAAAGACGAAGAAGAATTCTACAATCGTCTTGCCGATGCTGTACAGACCGCTTTTTACGAAGGGAAAGGCATTTGTTATCTGCAAGAATTAAATACCGAAAAACGTTTTTCCTATAGCAATAATTTTGAACTAGACGGTATCCAGTTTTTCGAACCAAACGTACACCTTTTTAGCTTCAATAATCCCTACGGCGCTTGTCCTACGTGCCAGGGCTACGGAAATATAATCGGGATTGACGAAGAACTAGTTATTCCAAACACAGCCTTGTCTATCTTCGAAAATGCTATTTATCCATGGCGCGGCGAAAGCATGAGCTGGTACCGAGACGAACTGGTCAAGAACGGCTATAAGTTTGATTTTCCGATACACAAGCCCTACTACCAGCTTACAGAAGAACAGAAAGCATTGGTATGGAAAGGCAACAAAGATTTCGTGGGATTGAATGAATTCTTCAAAGAACTCGAAGTCAAAAATTATAAGATACAAAACCGCGTCATGTTATCCCGCTACCGCGGCAAGACCAAATGTCCAGATTGTCGAGGAAAACGTCTTCGCGAAGAAGCAAATTACATCAAGATTGGCGGAAAGACGATTTCCGACTTAGTCGATTTGCCAATCAAAAGACTGGTTGTCTTTTTCAAGGAACTGGAATTATCCGAATACGACCTAAAAGTAGCCAAACGATTGCTTTTAGAAATCAATAACCGATTGGCCTTTTTGACAGAAGTCGGTTTGGATTATCTTACCTTAAATAGAAATTCTGCCACATTATCAGGCGGCGAATCACAGCGAATCAATCTGGCCACTTCTTTGGGAAGCAGCCTTGTCGGTTCGATGTATATTTTGGATGAGCCTAGTATCGGACTTCATCCAAAAGACACTGAAAGATTAATAAAAGTATTGCTTTCGCTTCGTGATTTGGGAAATACGGTTATCGTAGTCGAACATGACGAAGACATCATGAAAGCGGCCGATATGATTATCGACATCGGTCCAGAAGCCGGAACTTTTGGAGGTGAATTAGTTGCTCAAGGTACTTTTGACGAAATACTTCAATCGACATCGTTGACCGCTAAATACCTAAACGGGCAGGAAGAAATCAAAACGCCAAGAATCCGCAGAAAATATAAAAACTTCATCGACATCAAAGGGGCTCGCGAAAACAACCTGCAAAATATAGACGTGCGCTTTCCACTAGAAGTGCTTACGGTAATTACAGGAGTTTCGGGAAGTGGAAAAAGTACCCTCGTCAAAAAAATACTTTTCCCAGCCATGCAGAAAGCGTTGGAAGGCGTTGGAGAAAAAGCCGGACAGTTTACCGAAATGACCGGAAGCTACCAGCTTATCAAGCATATCGAATATGTAGACCAGAATCCTATCGGAAGAAGCTCACGCTCGAATCCGGTGACGTATATCAAAGCCTATGATGATATCCGTGACTTATTTGCCAAGCAAAAGCTGTCGCAGATACGAAATTACCAGCCGAAACACTTTTCCTTTAACGTAGATGGCGGACGCTGCGAAACCTGCAAAGGTGAAGGTACTATCAATGTAGAGATGGTTTTTATGGCCGATGTGCAATTGGTCTGCGATACCTGTAACGGAAAACGCTTCAAGAAAGAAATTCTGGAAGTTACGTACGAAGGAAAAAATATCGATGATATATTGACTTTGACCATAGACGATGCCGTAGCCTTTTTCAAGGAACAGAATCAGACAAAAATCATTCAGAAATTACAACCGCTGCAAGATGTGGGATTAGGCTATGTACAACTCGGGCAATCTTCTTCGACGCTTTCGGGCGGAGAAGCACAGCGAATTAAGCTAGCGACATTTTTGGTCAAAGGAGCGACAAAAGACAAGGCGTTGTTTGTTTTTGATGAACCGACTACAGGCTTGCATTTCCACGATATCAAAAAGCTCTTGGCTTCATTTGATGCGCTGATAGACAAAGGCCATTCGATAATCGTCATCGAACACAATCTCGATTTGATAAAATGTGCCGACTATATTATTGATATCGGTCCTGAAGGAGGCGAAAATGGGGGACACCTCATTGCATCGGGCACTCCAGAAGAAATCGTACAGAATAAAAAATCGATTACGGGAAAATATCTTAAGGAAAAACTATAGCGCTGTTTAACACTAATTTATCACTTCAGGAAGCATGACATTTTAACTTTGGCATGGAACTTGAATATATTATGATATAAAAGTTAGTTGGTTAACTGATAAAATATTTAAGAGTTTAATAATTTGGTTGATTATTAAAATTGGTTGGTTAGGTTTGTTATAAATCCCGTTGTACTGCAAAGTAGGCGGGATTTATTATTTTGAGCCCTTGCCTATTCTATTCATCACATTTTTTAGTACCAAATTAATATCCGAAGAAATAGCGAAAACATAATTCAGATATACATACGCAATCGTAATCAATATTGATTTCAAGATGATATTCATATACGGATTAAAAGGAAAGTCCCAGAAATAGAAAGCACAGAACAATACGATTATAATCCCGAACGATTTTAAAGTATTTCTAGTAAACGGATAGAGATCCATCTTTTTTACCACAAATAAAAGCTTGATGGTATTGTAAACGAAGATTGAAATAAAGGTAGCCAAGGCCGAACCTGTAATACCATACATCGGTATAAAAAGCATGTTTAATCCGATCATCATTACGACCAAAAGCAAGCCGAAAAGCAACACCATACGATAGTATTTCGTATTGAGAATGATAGCATTGTTATTTCCTAAGATTACATCATAAAACTTTCCAAGGCCAATCAAGAAAACACTCAAAATTCCGGCTTCATAATTCCCTGGAATTACCAGATAGAGCTGTTTGATATTCAAGAAGATTCCCAGCATCACCAAACCGCCAAATACCTGCAGGCTTATGGCACTTTTTTTATACAGCTCGTTCAATTCCTCCATCTTTTCTTCGCTCATCAGGCGCGCCGTGATCGGGTAGATAATCTGCAGCATGGCACGACTCGGAACTGCGATAACCGTCGCAATATAAATAGCAACAGAATATACTGCATTCTTGCTGATTTCTTCATATGCCGGAATCATTACCTTATCAAAATCAAGCAATAAAACCGCAACGCTTCCCGATAGTATGATAAAAAAAGAATAGCCAAAAATATCCTTCACGTTTTCAGGAACCTTGACATGGAACGTAGGCATCTTGACATACATCGCATAAATAATCATGGCCAGCATCTGCAAGCCATAGGCTCCGGCAATGCAATAAATAAACGTGTCCTTGTCAATCCATCCTAAATAAATAGAACACAAAAGAACAGTCGTCAGGATCCTTACCAAGACTTCGCTGATAAAATTCCCAAAAACAGACTTCATGTGTACTTTTACCCACGCATAAAAAATCTCGAAATAGCCCATAAACAAGCCTACGACAGGAATCAGCCATAGAAAAGGTTCGACTGTCGGATTGTCTTCCACAATCCAAGAAGCAATCTTCTCGTAGCCGAAAATAGTAATGATGCTAATTGGAACAATCAGCAATAACGGCATCAAGAGCATAAAGCTCAAGAAACGCTCACGTTCTGTTTCATCTTTGTATTTCGCATAAAACCGAATCAGCGTGCTATGAACGCCAAACGCCATCAGCGGCATCATGATATTGGCCGCCGAAAGCAAAAACGAAACGATTCCGTAATGTGTTTTGCCTAAAAAGCTGGTGTAGAGAAAAAGTGCATTAACAGCGCCAATACCAAAACCAAAATAGGTAACGGCAATGTTCTTGGCAGACTGATTTAATACGATTCCCATGTGTATATTTTTGATTTAAGATTTTAGAATTCTGCTAAATCCTATTGCACTATTTTTGAGAGCTTTTCTGTCAGGCTTTTGCGGCTGTATTGTTGCAAGCCTACTGCGTAGGTTTTTAATTTTCCTTCTTTGAAAAGAGCATAATTGGCCAAGATGTTTGACTTTAAGGCATCGAACTCATCGTAATTAAAAAATGCTCCTGTATTCGTTTCCTTAATAATTGTGGCAAAGTCAGAACCTTCTGGACCAATAGCCAAAATAGGCCTTTCTGAAGCCATATATTCAAATAATTTTCCAGGGATAATACTTTTAGTGTCTTCGGAATTAATTTCAATCAGCAAAAGCATTTGCGACTTTCTCTGATGTTCCACTGCTGTCTTATGTGAAACATAGCCCAGATTGCTCACGTAACGGTCAAGTCGGAATTCCGATATCGCATCCAATACTTCTTGGCTTACGGCTCCGATTAATTTCAGCTCGAAATCTTTTTTGAAGTCTGGATTTTCCTTGATGATTTCTTTGAGGCATTTCCATAAGATTCTCGGGTTTCTTTCGGACAAAAAAGAACCAATATGCGCTAGGCTGAATTTTTCATCCAGCGGCTGTTTTTCTACTTTTTCAACATCAAAACCGTTCGTAATCACTTCGATAGGTTTTGAAGTCAGCGCTTCAAATTCCTTTTTTGTAGTATTGCTGGTCACCAAAATCGTATCGGCACCATTCAAGACAATCGATTCCAATTCCTTATGTTTTCTAGAAGCCGAAGCTGATAATTTCAATTGGGAGTGATAGCCTATGGTTGTCCACGGATCGCGAAAATCGGCAAGCCATTGCACTTTTGTTCTTTCTTTCAGCGCCAGACCGATCAAATGAAGGCTATGTGGCGGTCCCGAGGTGATTATTGTATCAATTTCGTTTTCCTTGATGTATTTTTCCAAAAACAATACCGATGGTTTTACCCAAAACACCCTCGCATCCGGAATAAAAACATTGCCACGAATCCAAAGCAAAAGTTTTTCCAAAAGGGATTGTTTCTTTTGGTTTGGGATAATGCCTGAACTGATTTTCTTGGTCTTTTTCTTCGAAAAAATAGAAGCAAAGCCATACGGCTCAAAAATCTTGTTCTTCAAGATGATTGCCTTGTCCGAAACTTCGCTAACCAATCCTTCATCGATAATCGGATAAGTCGGATTTTCGGGAACATACACTATAGGCTGTATGCCAAAGTCTGGCAGGTACTTCACAAACTTCAGCCAGCGCTGCACTCCGGGTCCTCCGGCGGGCGGCCAATAATAAGTTATGATAAGTACTTTTTTCAAAATTATGAGTTATGAATTAGGAATTATGAGTTATAACTCGATAACTTAATTTTTAGGTTCGGATTTCTTCCTTTTGTTTTCGAAATAGATGCCTCCCGCTAAAAGCAATAACATTAATATCGAGCTGATTAACGTAATCGTGCTTCCTGTTTTTACTACTTGAGGCTCAAATTTAAACTCAATCGTATGTTTTCCTGCAGGCACTTCCAATCCTCTTAAAGTATAGTCTACCCTAAAATGTTCCGCAGCTTTGCCATCAATCGTCACATTCCATCCTTTTGGATAATAGATTTCAGAAAAAACGGCCAAGCCTTTATTGGCGTTATTAGAAGTATATTTCAAATGGTTCGGCTTGTAGCTGTTCAGCACAATCGTTGCCGTGCTGTCTTTTTGATACGTTTTTGAAATCGGATTCTTAAACTCTTTCTGGTTGAAAACCGCTTGATTTTTAGTATCTAATTTATCCAAAGCTTTCATCTCTTCGTCTGGCGTGTTTACGAATTTTACTTCTTTTACAAACCACGCATTGCCATTGGCATCAGGATTTATAATCGGATACTCCTGCCCTTTTTCATCAACTTGGATGACGTATTTGGTATTCAGCATGTTCAACACGTTCAAGTTGTTTTTGCCAATCTGATAGTCAAAAAGTTGCTCTATTCTTCTCGGCCTTACGGCGCTATAACCCGACAATGATTTGTGGAAATAAGATGTTCTGGCCTGCAGTCTTCCTGCAATTTCATAGACACGGTATTGGGTCGTATCTTTTAAAATCTGCAAATCAGAATGCGTCGGCTGAAACGGCTCGTTCACTTCTCTTGCGCTTACAAAACCAGTGCTATCTAAATAGTTTTTGTCAATAAAAAACAAATCACCGATCATAAAAAGACCGACCAATACAACAGCAAAAGTCTGTGATAATTTATTTTTCACATGCAGCCATAACAAGCCCGCAGCTACTAAGATCAAGAATCCAGAACGTAACAAGTCTCCATTATACATGCTTTTTCTATCTTCTCTTAACGCTTCCACAAAGCCAGACCCGAAAGCATCGCTTCCTTGTGCTTGGCTAAACATCTGCTGCATTTGGGCATCATACGGTCCTGTAAAATCAAACATACTTTTAGCTACAAAAAGCAATACGATGATTCCTAAGCTTACGCCTGCAGCTAATTTCAGGGATTTCCACTGTTCATCTTTTTCGGATTTGAAAAAACTTTGGAGTCCCATAATTGCCAGAACCGGAATACACAATTCAAGGATTACCTGAATCGACGAAACGGCCCTGAATTTATCGTACATCGGAACAAAGTCGATGAAAAAGTCAGTCATAATCGGGAAGTTCTTTCCCCAAGAAAGCAACAGCGAGAAAATAGCTCCTGCTAAAAACGCATATTTGATTTTTCTTTTATCGTGGAACAAGGCCAAAATGCATAAAAAGAAAACGACAGCGCCAATATAAGCGGGAGCCGCCACGATAGGCTGATCTCCCCAATAAGTTTTGGCGTAGGCTTCTGTAAAGCCTTTCGCTTCTTCTGGAGTGGCTCCTTGTGCCGAGATAAACTCGTATACTTTAGATTCGCTTCCTAAGTGTTCAGAATTGGATCCTCCAAACAATCTTGGCGCAAATAGGTTCAGGCTCTCAGATATTCCGTAGCTGTATTCCGTGATATAGTCATACGACATCGATGATGTCGTGCTGTTTTTAGAACCATCAGGATTGTAGGTCAGTTCGCTTTTACCGCGCATACTAAAATCCGCATATTCTGAAGTCGCCATCAAGCTGGTCGCATTCGCTCCAATGGCCAGAATTCCTGCCACAGCAAATACTCCAATGGCATATAAAAATCCTTTATAATCTTTCTGCTTGATGTATTTGTATAGAAAAAAGACACCTAATATCAGCAATAAAAATAAAAGGTAATAGGTCATCTGGAAGTGGTTTGCGTTGATTTCCAAAGCGCCGGCTACCATCGTAAGCAGACCTCCCAAGATATATTTTCGCCTAAAGACCAAAACCACACCAGCTACAACCAGCGGCATATAAGCGATGGCATGGGCCTTGGCATTGTGCCCTACGCCTAATATGATAATCAAATAAGTCGAAAAACCGAAAGCGAGAGCCCCGAAAAAGGCCTTGAGAGGATCGACTCTAAGCACTAATAGCAATCCGTAAAAACCGAGAAAGTATAAGAAAAGATAATCGGCAGGACGAGGCAGAAAACGCAACGCATCATCCAGCGCACCTACAAAATCATTCGGATATTTGGCGCCTAATTGGTAAGTCGGCATTCCGCCAAAAGCAGCATTTGTCCAATACGGCTCTTCTTTTTCTTTAGCACGGAAATCGTTCTGCTCTTTTGCCATACCTGTATACTGCGCAATATCAGACTGGTAAATCTGCTTGCCCTGCATCACAGGATAAAAATAAATTAGGGAAACCAAAACAAAGCCTAAAATGGCCAATAAGTGAGGATAATACTTGCTGATTATTTTCATACGGTGTAAATTGAAAACAAATAAATAAAGGCGTGAAGATACGCTTTACCGCAAATATATTCAAAGAAAAGTTTAGTCTATTTCTTCGTAATCGATGTACTCGCCTACTTTTTTAGTCTCACGAGGCCTGTCTGATCTTCTGTTGGTATTGATGTTGCCGTTTACAAAATCATCTTGGCTGTTCTGTCTTTGATAATTTTGCTGCTGCTGTTGAAAACTCTGTTCTGCTTTTTGCACTACAGTTCGTACCATGATTGGGAAAAATATCCTAGCCAACAGCTTGAAGCCGTAATAAATACAGACAAGGATAAACAAGGTTTTCAAAACTCCGTTAAATGAAGCGAATTGCATAATCTAAAATTTTAAAGCGTAAAATTAGCAAATAGAACGCTTAAATTTAAAATATCCTTCTTAAATAAATAATAAATTATAGTACTTTTGGGTTATACTAACCATTGCTAATGAAAACCACAGAGAATATGTCAAAATTAAGATTTGCTTCCTTACTGTTCTTCGCCTTCTGTTCTTCTGCGATTTATGCCCAATTTACTGACGATATCAACTCCAACCGCCCTGGAGAATCCATGTCCGGATTTTCAGTCGGAAAGACCGTATTTCAGGCTGAAGCTGGAATTTATGCTTTGGCAGAAGACCATGACCTTCTAAATTACGACGCTAAAGGATTCGGCCTTGATCTGGCACTCCGTTATGGCGCTTTCCTAGAGCAGCTGGAATTCATCATGAACCTGCAATATCAGGCTGACCAGTACAATACCGTTTTAGGATCAGAAAACAGAAACGCAGTCAAAAAACTGACGCTTGGTGCCAAATACCTCATCTATGATCCTTTTAAAAATTACGAAGAAAAAGTAAACATCTATAGCTGGAAAGCCAACCACCGATTCAAATGGAGACAGTTTATTCCTGCCGTGGGCGTATATGCAGGAGCTAATATCAATTTCTCCAACAATCCGTATACATTTCCGACCGACCCTAAAATCAGCCCTAAGCTGATGGTTATTACGCAAAACCACTTCGGAAGCCGATATGTGTTCGTCATGAATATTATTGCCGACAGGATTACTACCGATTATCCAAGCTACGGAATCATCGCGACCATGACCCGAGGATTTAATGAAAAATGGTCTGGATTTTTAGAACTCCAAGGCTACCAAAGCGATTATTATTCTGATGCTATCGGGCGTGTAGGTGCTGCTTATCTTTTGCAACCTAACTTGCAGGTCGATGCTTCTATCAGCAAAAACATCAAGGATACGCCTTCTATTTTCTACGGAGGAGTTGGTGTTTCTTGGAGATTCGATGGCTTCTACAAAGACATCATGATTCAAGGCCCAGACAAGAGCGACAAAAAAGATAAAAAGAAGGACAAGAAAAAAGAAGAAGAGAAAAAACGAATTGACGAAGTCGGAGGAGAAAAAGAATAACAAGCAATGATAACAATTAAAGAAGCGAATACCAAAGCCCTGCTTTTGGACTACGTAAAATTTCCATTTTCACTATACAAAGACAACAAATATTGGGTTCCGCCCATCATAAGCGAAGAACTAGAAACCTTCGACAAGACTAAAAATCCTGCTTTTGCCAGCGCCGACGCCAAATTCTATCTGGCTTACAAAGACAATACTATTGTCGGAAGAATCGCCGCCATCATCAACTGGAACGAAGTCAAAGACCAAGGCAAGAAAAAAGTACGATTCGGCTGGTTTGATGTGATCGACGATATCGAAGTTACCAAAGCGCTTTTAGAAAAAGTGCACGAATTCGGAAAAGAAAACCAGCTTGAATATGTCGAAGGTCCTGTAGGCTTTTCCAATCTCGACAAAGTAGGTGTGCTTACGGAAGGTTTCGACCAGATCAGTACCATGATTACGTGGTATAATTTCCCTTACTACAAAGAACATTTCGAAAAGCTCGGAATGACGGTCGAAAAAGAATATGTCGAAAGCAAATTTCCGTTCAGCAACGTAAAGCCTGAATTTTTCCTCAAGGTGAACGACCTTATCATAAAAAGGTACCAGCTCAAGCCGCTGAATTTCAAATCTACTAAAGATGTGATGCCGTATGTAGACAAGATGTTCGACCTGTTCAACAAGAGCTATGCCGACTTGGCTTCTTTTGTGGCGATAACGGATATCCAGAAAGAATATTTCAAGAAAAAATACATCAGCTTTATCAATCCTGAGTTTATCAAGTTTATCGAAGATAAAGACCAGAACATTGTTGCCTTTAGTATCGTAATGCCTTCCTTTTCTGAAGCGCTGCAGAAAGCCAAAGGAAAGCTATTCCCTTTTGGATTCTTGCACCTGCTTAAAGCCAGGAAGAACAGCAAGGATATGATTTTCTACCTGATCGGCGTTGATCCAGAATATCAGAACAAGGGCGTAACAGCTATCATCTTTAACGAATATTACAAGACTTTTACAGAAAAAGGAATCCAAACCTGCTACAGAACGCCAGAACTGACCGACAATACGGCCATCCACAACCTGTGGAAGCACTTTGAGCCTGTGATCCATAAAAGGAGATGCACCTATGTAAAAAACCTATAACATAAAAAAAGTTCCAGTACTTTCGTACTGGAACTTTTTTTATACTTAATTAATTCAATCTATTCGCAGGCTACTTTTTTCAGCGCCATCTTCTCATCGAATTTTACCGATTTCTTATCCTTAAAAACCTGCTTGTTATCTTTTTCGGTTATGTCACCAAAGCCTTGCAGCAAGGCATCGCCTTTACGCAAGAAAACGGCTTCTCTTACGGAAGTCATGCCTTCTGACTGGAATGTATAATCGGCATACAAAGTATCGCCTTTAAACATACCTGTAAACGTTCCTGTATTACCGTCTTTTTCAAACAGGGCATACTTGAGGTCGCCCGATACATTATTGCCATTGGTTATGGCCAATGATAGACTAATCGCGTCTTTTCCGTTGGCATATTCATAACATTCTTTTGCAGGAGCCGTTATTTCCGGCTGTTCCATTTCAGGCTCTGTAACAACTTGCGTATCTTCTGCTTTTTTATTACAGGCCGCCAAGCTGATAATCATTCCCAATACTAAAAATCTGGTCTTCATAGGTGTTCTTTTGTGGTTAGCAGTCCTAAAGGTAAAATTTTTAAGCGAAGCTTTTGTTAATTAAGTCGTAAAGTTGGAAAGCCTGAAAATTGGTAAAGAGCAAATACTAAATAAAAAAAGCCACTCTTTTCAGAATGGCTTTTTTGCAATGTTTTCTATTTTATCGTTCGTCGCTTACGTCAACTGTAGTCTTGGCAGCGATTTCTTTGTAGGTTCCGTTTACCAGTTTTTCGCGTATCGCTTCAAAAGCAGACAGCGTTTCTTCAATGTCTCCAAGAGTATGCGAAGCCGTTGGAATCATACGCAACAAGATGATACCTTTAGGGATAACTGGATATACTACGATAGACAAGAAGATACCGTAGTTTTCTCTCAAGTCGTTTACCATTACCATAGCTTCAGGGATGCTTCCTTCAAGATATACCGGAGTGATGCACGTATTGGTATCGCCAATGTTAAAACCTCTGTCCTTCAAGCCTTTTTGAAGCGCGTTTACGTTTTCCCAAAGCTTGTCTTTTATTTCAGACGAGTTGCGCAGCAATTCCAGACGCTTCAACGAACCGATGGTTTGGATCATTGGAAGCGCTTTCGCGAACATTTGCGAACGCAGGTTGTATTTTAGGTAATCGATAATGTCTTTATCTGCAGCTACGAAAGCTCCAATATTCGCCATTGATTTGGCAAATGTAGAGAAATACACGTCAATTCCATCTTGACAGCCTTGCTCTTCTCCGGCACCGGCACCTGTTTTTCCAAGCGTACCGAAACCATGCGCGTCATCTACCAAAAGACGGAAATTGTATTTTTCTTTCATCGCCACGATCTCTTTCAGCTTTCCTTGCTGTCCTCTCATCCCAAAAACACCTTCTGTGATAAAAAGGATTCCTCCACCTGTTTCGGTAGCCATTTTAGTGGCACGCTGCAGGTTTTTCTCCATGCTTTCCAGATCGTTGTGCTTGTACGTAAAACGCTTGCCCATATGAAGACGGACTCCGTCAATGATACACGCATGCGAATCTACGTCATACACTATAATATCGTTTTTAGTCACCAAGGCATCAATAATAGATACCATTCCTTGATAGCCGAAATTCAAAAGATAAGCCGCCTCTTTCATTACGAAGGTAGCAAGCTCGTTTTCCAATTGTTCGTGATACTTGGTATGTCCGCTCATCATACGGGCACCCATAGGATAGGCCGCTCCATAAGCTGCTGCTGCTTCCGTATCTGCCTTGCGTACTTCAGGGTGGTTGGCCAGTCCCAAATAATCGTTAAGACTCCAGTTCAAAATATCCTTCCCGTGAAATTTCATTCTCGGCCCTAAATCACCTTCCAATTTAGGAAACACATAATATCCTTCTGCCTGTGAAGCCCATTTTCCAAGAGGCCCCTTATTTTGCTGTATTCTTTCGAATAAATCTTTTACCATAATATGATAGTTAATTTTCTTTTATTGGAATCGAGTCTTTTAGACTCGCGTGCAAAAATAAATATTTATACATTATTACGCTCCCGAAAGCTGATTTATTTTATCTGCAAATGCATTCTTTCCGTCTACAGCCTGCAAGCTTCAAAAATAAAACCGCTCCTGTGCAGGGGAGCGGTTTTCATTAGGGTTGGATCAAACTTGTGGTATAAATGGAAATTTTTGGTTATTCTCTCTTAATATCAATCTTCTGCAGATGCTGTGTCGAGCCCATGCATTTCTGCTTTCAGCAGCTTGATTTCGTCTTTCCAGACTTCTATTTTTTTTTTGGCAGCTTCTATTTCTTGCTGCCTGACATCCGACATCCTCAAAAACTGAAAGTACCTGGCACCCATAAGCTCTTGCTCTGCCGCTGCCAGATTTTGGTCTGCTATAGCAAGCTCAATCTCAATCTGCGCTATCCTTTTGGTTGATGCCTTTTTCTCTGCCAGCAACAAGGGCAGCTTTTCGGGCAAGGCTTGTACCGATACCACACGCTCTTGCATAAACAGCTCTTTTGATTCTTGAAGCTCGTTATGGCTTCGCTGCTCGTCTTGCGTGATGGTGCTCGTAATGTAAAAACTATAAAACAGTATGCCAAAACCTAATATCAATCCCGCAGCTACAAAAAGCAGCAGGCGGTCCTTAAAAAAAGAAGCTGTTTCGTCATCTACCGATTCGCGGAACCCTCCTTCCCTCCTCTTCAAGCTTGTCCGAAACAGCTCTTTTAATTCTGGAATGCTTCTGGCTCTTGACCAGCGCTCCAATCCGAAAAACCAGACTAGAGTATCCCTGTCAATTCCTTTAGATTTCAAATCGTTGAGATCGAAAGAACCCAGATTTTGCTCCCCATTATTTATGTAATACTTTTTCATAAAAGAATAGTGACTTCAAAATTGCAACCTGAGGCAGGCAACCTACATCAAATGTACTATCACAAAAACCGATTTCCTTACGGGTTTCCGTAAAAAGGCTTCTTTTTTGAAAAAATTATTTCTAGTAATGCCGAAAAGCTAGAAAGTACTGCTAAATGCTGCTTTTTCTTTTTATCTATTTTCTCTTTTTCAATGCGAAACGTATGGTAGCATGATGTACAGCAAGAACAAAAAAACCGCCCGAAGGCGGTTTAATCTGGATTCGCATCACTATTATGGCAAGCTCTGCGTGTCCCAACTGTTAATCAAAATATACTTAACACCAAATATAAAGTCCTAAGTTGCTCTTTCCTTACGGCTATCCGTAAAAGCGTTTCTTTTTTGATAAATAGTTTGACAGAAGGGAAGAATACGTATTTATTGAAGTCCAAAAGACCCGTATTTATAAGCTAAGACGCATGAAAAAGAAAATAATCGTGCCCGCAAATACCAGTACAAAAAGCAGTAAAAATTTATCGATATGTTTTAGGAAAAAGATTCTTCTTTTTCCATCTTGGCAATATAATAATTCTCCAGTCCTTGTCGGCCCGTCAGTTCGTGACGCGGCAGGCTGTTAAACAGTACATGAAGTTCTCTGATGTCTTTTGCCGGCGTCCAGCCTTCTAGCCCAATAAACCATACCATCGTTTCCTGCGTAATCTTATGGTCTTTTAAGTCTTCCAGGCTAAAAGGGCCCAGATTTTCGTTACCCCTATTCAGATAATACTTCTTCATGGTTTACAATTTACAATCTATATCGCTTTTTGTTACATAACGCCAAAAATAGCCGTCAAAAAAACAATTCCCTTACGGATTCCCGTAAATCTTATTATTTTTTTTATTTGTGTTACAAATTAGTAAATAAAAAAACCCGAAGCAATGCTTCGGGCTATTATTTTTCTTAAAAAAGCAATTACTCTTTTCTTACTTTAACACATGGTGCGCCAATACTTTTTGCACTTCATATACGTTCACCGACTTGTTGAACTGCTTCTTGATACTCGGGTTGGCTTCGCTAGATACCCAGATTTTTAATTCGGCATCCAATTCAAAAGTACCTGCCGTTTCTACGCTAAAGCGGCTGATGGCTTTATAAGCGATTGACTTGTATTCGGTCTTGCTTCCTGTAAGCCCTTGTTTGTCAATCAAGATCAATCTCTTGGTCGTAAAGATAAAGGTGTCGCGGATCAGCTTAAAGCCCAGCTCGATGTTCTCATCGTCCGTTAGCAGCTGTCCGTATTTCTTTTGAAGTTCTTCTTGGCTCACCGCACCTGCGTTGCCCAATAAAGCAGAAAATAATCCCATTGTTGTATGTATTTGAGTTACGTTAAATTTATTCTGTTACAGTCATCAGTGCCTTCTCGATCTTCTGGTCGGCACCAAATTCATCATGATAGGCTTTCGTAGCGGCATCAGGAGCATCGGTTACCGTAATCTCGGCCTTTTCTTCTTTCAGGCCTTTTGGATCGGTATCATAAATAATGCCTCTTGATTTTTTTCGCAGCTTTCCCTGCGCATCAATCACGATCGTGCCAATATAATACGACTTGCCTGCTTCGGGAACCGCGATGTTCGCATAGCCGATCGGAAGGTTGATCGAGCCATAAGGCGTATAGATGTATTTTACAAAATGATTGCCTTTTGGCAGCTTCATGACCAGCAGTCCGTCTTCGGACAGTTTATACGACAGCACTCCTTTCTCATTTTCGTCAAAATAAATCTTGGCATTTTTGGTCACGTCCTTGCCTTCGTTTAGGATCTTGATTTCACCCAAAATGATGGTTTCGGATTCCGAAAGCGCGTCCGATTTCGACAATCTTCCCGTACCGCAGGAAGCCAGCAGAGCGGTAAAGCACAACAAGAGGATGTATTTTTTCATAGCAGAATATTTCCGCTAAGGTACGAGTATTTGTTTACAATTCCTCCTTTTTCAGAACCCTCAAGGCTATAGCTTTGTCTTCCTGCCGAGGTCGTCAACGGCATATTCTTTCCCTTGTTCCACAAGCAGTCCTAGGGTCTTGCCGCTGCTTTTCTTGGTTCCGTGCTTTACGTCGATCTTAAAAACCCTCCCCTCATAATCGGCGGTAATCTCATCAACTACCGAATGTCCGATAACGAGTTTTTCGCCTCCATAATAGCGCAGCACGCCTTCCAGCTCTTCTTGCGAGGGCTTGTGCGTAGGAGCATTAGAAGGATCATTAAAGAAATAGACTGCGCGATACAGCATAGTGAGCGACAGGCTTCTGTCCCAATACGGACTGTAATACGAACTGAGCACTAGCGCCTCGCGTGGGTTCTCCAGCTTTTGGTCGGGATAGACTCCATAGTATTTTCTGGCCATGGCGTTCATTTCCGAAAACGACAGCTTTTCATCGACATGCTTCGTATTCAGTCCGGCGTGTACAAAAAGATAGGGTCCGATTTTTTCTGCTACGTTTTTGGTACGGAGCCACTTTCCTAATTCCGAATCGGCAGAAAACAGCCGTCTTAATCCTTGGTCCCAGCGAGTCGTACCGGCAATGCGCTTGGCAGCTTCCATATATTTGAAATCGCAGTACGATACGTCGCCATAGAGGTTCATGATCTCGTGGTTGCCCAAGATATAATGCACCTTGCCGCCCGCTTTTTCGGCTTCTTGTTCCAGCCTGTAGATCAGCCATAGTACCTGCGTGGTATTCTTGCCACGGTCTACAAAATCGCCGTCGAGTACCAGATGTCCTTTGCCGAATGTCCAGCGGTACTGCTTGTCCATCACGCCGTTGGCCATCAGAAAACTATAAAAGCCATCAAAGTTGCCTTCAATATCCGAAATAGCGAGCAGCTTTTCGGGAAGCGGAAACTGATCCGGACCCGTTGCATAACTATTCCGAAGGCTAACGCTGAATTCATCATGGTCTGCATTAGCTGCTTTTATGATCACGCTGCGCGAACTGTCAAGCGGTTCTACATACAGGCTGTTCGTGCCATCCACTCGATAGACGGTGTCGCCAAACACATAAGGTCCGTCTTCGCCATCTAGCTTGGTCTCAACGATTTCGTTGTGCTTAAAGCCGAACTCCTTGTCGTCGCGCCAAAGCGCATTCAGTCCCGACCAGTAATAGACATAGGTTCCTTCCCGCTCGTCAATGTCAGAATAGCCAAAGTAGAGCGTGGTACCGACCCAGTAGCCCAGCATGACGATAGCCGTCCATTTTATAATTTTTTTTGCTCGTTTTTTAAATTTTGATGATGGCATGATTGCTAATTTTAGTGTTATTTTTTGGACATACGAATCCTATCCGAGCCTTTGGGGCTCAGCAATTAGTATGGCAGTACGGTCGGGGATTAGTCTTCCTGGTATTCCAGCAGATCGCCAGGCTGGCAGTCAAGTGCCTTGCAGAGCGCTTCCAAGGTCGAAAGCTTTAAGGCCTTCGCCTTGCCTGTCTTTAGCACCGACAGGTTGCCCTGCGTGATGCCGATCTTTTCGGCCAGTTCTTGCGACTGCATCTTGCGCCTCGCCAGCATGATATCGATGTTGATGATGATGGCCATCCGTTATATGGTTAGTTCGGTTTGGGACTGCAGCTCATAGCCTTCTTTAAAATAAGCCAGCATAAAATAGACCACGATGCCCAGCACGAGGTGCAGCACTATATAGGAGTCGTTTCTCGCATAGGCTTCGTCCTGAAACTGCAAAAAGCCGAGCAATAACAGTAAAGGCACCGCCAGCACATTAAGCAGGGCAAAGCGCTTGAGCCAAGTAATGACCTCTTGATTAAAGGTGATTTCGGAACTCATGCCGTGGAAAATCTTGCACAAGAAAAACGTAAAGACGGCATAGAAAGCCAAATAAAACAGTGCCATGCCCAAGTTGGCAAAATTGGCGCTGGCAACCAGCGCACCGCCCTTAAATGGAATCTCGATCTGCTTTATGCCTGTGGCTCCCGAAAAGTAGGCAAAAGCGGCATAACCCAGGTTCAACAATTGCAGGGCAAAAGCAATAAAGCAGCCGTGTACCAGCAGCCGCGAAAGCGAATTTTTTCCGATGAGTTTCATTTGCGATAGAATTTATTACCGTAAAAATAGAATAATTTACCGTATTACGGTAAATATATTTCGTATTGGAGTAAAATTTAACATTTTACGCTTACTAAAGTGCTTCGAGTAAAGCTGTCATTTCTGTTTGTACTTTAGAGTCTTTTGATTTTGCAGTTATGATTCGCAGTACGGCTTCTATAAAAGCGATTTCATCTTCGTGCCTATCGTCCAATTGATCAAGGTTTATTGTTTTTCCGTCGTTCGTATGGGCTTCTATAGACGACAGCATTCCGTTACCGTGCAGCTTACGTTGTTGCGGAGCCCTATCGATGGCATTAAAAAGGTTCAGGATTTCCGTAAGCGAGGTTTCATCAAGAGGCACGGTTTGGCTATCTGACGGATGATTCTTCGCATCGGCAGACGCTGCTACTACGCTATTCAGATTCTTAAACTCGGCAACCCCTTTTTTGCTATTGATAGTAATCTGTTTGGGATATTTGGCATGGCTTAGATTGATGATGATGGTTGAAACGCTGGCGCGTTCTTCTTTTCGCTGTTCTTTTTGAGAGCAGGAGAAGAAAGTTAGTACTACTAAGAGAAATAGTTTTTTCATTGCATTAAGCTTATTTATTTCAATTTTATCAATAATCAAACCAGACATTGTATCAAATCTTCGGATATTTTAATCAAATGTACTATATGTTTTTCATTTTCAATTGCATATAGCTGTATATCCTTAATTTCTCAATCTTCAATTTATCTCATCAGTCAAAGATAGGGCAATCAACAAATAAGTGAGATTTAGCTGATTAATTTTATACTATCTTTATATCTCAAAATTGGAATAACTATTTCTTCTTTATAGCAAGTACTAACTTTAAATTAGCATTTTATGAAAAAAATCTATCCTCTTTTCTTTCTTTTTTTCTTTCTTAACCTATCAGCCCAAAGCGGGACTTATTATCTAAGTAATTTTTTAGCACCTCCTTACAATTTCACCAACTTGGATGATGCAATCGGGGAGTTAACTGATTCAATAAATTCTCCGCCTTCGACGCTAATTATAAACGCAAATATTAGCTTATCTGGCAACCTTAAAATTCCTAAATATATTTCCTTGAAATTTCTGAATGGTTTCAAAATAACAATTCCTGGCAGTACGACTCTAACACTGAATTGTCCTATAGATGCTGGCGCTTTCCAAATTTTTGCAGGAAGCGGCAAGACAAATGGTTATCCTCTAATTGAAAATGCTTATCCTGAATGGTGGAAAGAACCAATAGGAGATTGGTCCGATGCCATCCAAAAAGCGGTCGATTTTTATTCAAAGGTTTTCTTTTCCAGTCGAGATGACGATTATATAATATCAAGAACTATTAACTTGGATCTCAGCAGAAATGACCAAGCAGGCTATATGTTGACAGGAGTAGGCAGGGGTTCTATTATCATCGCTTCACAAATGGGCTTTGTTTTTAAATGTATCAATACGCCTCCAGGCGGATATATTGGAGGGCTTAAATTTGAAAATCTGAGCTTTTTTTGCAATAACGGAATATCCATCGAAGCTGAAGAAGCAGGCTTTGGCACTATGGATGAAGGATATCCTATCCAGAATGTGAAAATTAATAGTTGCCGTTTTCATCACCATATTCAAGACAGAAATAGTCCCCATATCGCTATTGATTTCAAAAAAGTGTTTGACTCTGAAATTTCCAACAATTATATCCTTGATTTCGGCACAGGAATAAGATTAAGAGGCTCTGATATTAATACAATCAAGGACAATAGAATAATGAATTTTAATAAGTATGCCATCTGTGATCTTGCTTTTGGTACTTTCGGCTCGCAAAATACCATCATACATAATGATCTGTTGGGTTATAAAGGCGACCAAAACAAAGGAGCTTTCATAAAATCAACGTCCAGACATATCATTATCCGAGACAATTATCTTGAAAACCAGCCATCTACACAAAATCCGCAATACCCTAACAGGAGAATCTATGCCTATATTGACTGCTCCAAGCGCGACTTAGTAGCTGGATCTGAAGAAGGTTATATTTCAGGAGAGTTTACCAAAATCATCGACATTACCGGAAATCGATCCGATGTCGAAAACAATACCTGCACCAACTTCATCTATTTTATAAACGAAAGGTTTAAAAGCCTGAACTTGATTGAATCTCCTAATATATCGGCCTATACCCTGGGTTCTACTTTCTGCAGCGACGAAACAAGCGATCCTGTTTCGCATATTCTTTTTCAAATGGACAATATTAACCATTGGGACAAAATCATAAATATACAAAGTGATTCTTTTATAGGGTGGGAAAATTTTTCGACCTCAAGATACTTTAGACAATCTTCTAATGGCGATATCATCATCGACCCGTCAAGCTTGCCTTTTAATACCTATCACGGACAGTATCTGATGCAGAAGTTTAATTCCAGAGGCTTTTTATTGAATAAGGACCAATCTATTTTTATACGAATCGACCAAAAACCAGATGATGCTTCTTTTGGAAACCTGCCAAAAAACATCAACCTCAAGATCAAGGTACGCAATTACCGAAAAACACCTCAAGATCCATTAGATACTAATGCCAACGACCTTTATTTTAGTATCAAGACAAGCACTGTAGAAATGCCGTTGCCTTTATATTGGACTAATATTGAAATTCCTAATGGAGATAATTTTGCTACTTTGAGCGTTACTATCCCCTATCCTTTTTCAAATGCGTCTTCCAATCAGGTACCGGCTGATTATTTTGATCCAAGCAAAATTTATTACATTGCGATTGCCGCCAGAAATTCTACAAAAGAAATTAAAGAAATAATACTAGTAGATGCCACTCCTGTAGTGAGCGCAAAAAAGAAAACAGAAGAGAAAGAAACCTCACAAGTTTCAGAAAACGAAGAGGAAGAAGCTACAGAAGAAATCCAACGCATTATTGTAGATAATGAAATAAAAACTTATCCAAATCCCGTGAAAGACAAAATCACTTTCGAAATCAAGGAAGGTGATTCTTTAAAAGCTGTTGAATTGTATGACATTAATGGAAAGTTCATACAAAACCTGACCGATAAAATAACAGACAATTCGGTTGACATAAGTACGTTGGGAAGCGGTACCTATTTTGTAAAAATTATCAGCCTAGCCACAACTTCAAAAACCATAATAAAAAAATAGGCCTTTGGAGTAATAAAAATCCCCACCAACGCCTCAAAATACCCCGCGCGACACGTTCCATCACCCGCGTTTGGCGTTATACAACGCCACGGATGACGTTCGGAACGTAAAAATTGGCGTTCCGAGCGCCAAAATCCACGTTACGTAACGCCAAATTTGGCGTCGGGAACGTATCACGCGGGGTTCCGGACGCCGCGCACGGGGTTCGGAACGCCAAACGCGGGCGATGGAACGCCATCCGTGGCGTTCCGGATGTCAAATGTGCATAAAAAAACCTGGGAGCTTTCGCTTCCAGGTTCACTATATATACGGTTTTAGGGGTAATTAAGAGCTATTCAGACTTAGTGCCTGAATCTGGCTGGCCTGTAGCATGGCCGCCACCTTTAAAAAACTGCTTTAGTTCTGATACCTTAGCTTCAAAACCTCCCATACCCGACGCCACTTTGTATTTGGTGTAGTCGTAGTCGGTAAGCGCAGCTTGATAATTGTCCCAGTCATGAAGGATTTTCGAGCTGTCAAGCCCGATCTTCAAGTTGTCCAGTCGCATCAGCAGTCCCTGAAGGAACGAACGGCTGTCAAAATCCCTCTTGAACTCTACCCAGTCCACATCCGGACTGGCTAAACTACTCTGGGTGTCATAAAAGTCATTGACCTTGTTAATCACGAGCTTGTTCTGCTCGTTTACGCTTCCGTACAACATACGTTCTTGTGGCGTCAAGGCTGACAGTTTAGGGGTCAGCGCTGCCTCCATGGCAGCAAGCGCATCCATCACCGCCGTCTTTTCTTCGGGGGTGAAATGCTTCGAATTTAAATTTACAAATGGCATTGAAAAAAAAGTATTAAGTTATTACTATCACATGAACGTATAAAAACAACAAAAAGTATATTTATAGTTAAATTTTACTATATTTAATTACAAATTAACAATTATACAAACAAATACACGCCAAAAAGCAGCACACACAACATAAATCCCAAATCAAAAACCCTAAATCAAAAAATCACCAATCCTAAATCCCTCCATGTAACAAAACACAACAACCCACGACATATACCTTTGAACGGCAGCACCTTGTACGGCTTCCGTTTTCTATTACCGTTCAACCTTAAACAACTAAATCATGATCAAAAAAACAACAGTGATGCTGTCGTTATTGGCCCTGTCGGCAGCCCATGCCCAGACCCAAGACAGTCAGCCGGGCAACAAGTCCCTGCCATCGAGCAAAGAAGAGCTTGCCAAGCTCGCCGCCTTAGAAACAGGCACCTACGGCTATTCCGTAGACGATTATTTCAAGAGACCTGCACAAAGCAGCTTCCAGTTTTCGCCTAACGGACTTTATTTTTCGTATAAGGAACGCGACGACAAGGGCAAGAACCATGTCTATATCAAGAACACCGCTACGGGCAAGGTTGTCAAGGCCAT
This sequence comes from Flavobacterium sp. N2550, assembly GCF_025947265.1. Lineage (NCBI taxonomy): Bacteria > Pseudomonadati > Bacteroidota > Flavobacteriia > Flavobacteriales > Flavobacteriaceae > Flavobacterium > Flavobacterium sp. N2550. The sequence goes on from NZ_CP110007.1 coordinate 3,417,908, forward strand.
CGAAGAAAAAGACGAACTGATCCGCGGCTACGGCTGGGCGAACAACGAGCGCCTGATCTATGTGCAGGACAAAGGCGGCAATGAAAACTTCCATATCTATGGCGTAGACCTTGACGGCGGCAACAAGATGGACCTTACTCCTTTTGAAGGCGTGCGTGCCGGCATCATCAAGATACTGAAAGAGCAGCCTGATTATATGATTATCCAGATGAACAAAGACAATCCGGAAATCTTCGAACCTTTCAAGCTTAACATCAAGACCGGGGCGCTGGTCAAATTGTTCGAAAATAAAGATGCCGCCAATCCGATTGGAGGTTATGATTTTGACAAGGACGGCGTGCTGAAAGGCTATACCAAACAGCACAACGGTACCGAGAACGAAATCTATTACAGAACTGCCGAGGACAAGCCTTTTGAAAAGATTGCCACGACTACCTGGAAAGACCAATTTTCGATCATTGCCTTCGACTATACGACGCCAAATCCGCATGATGCCTATGTATTGAGCAACTTGGAGAGCAACACGGCCGAAATCATATTGTATGACTTCGCCACCCGCAAGACCCTCAAGAAAGTATTCTCAAATCCTACGTTTGACGTGGGCGGCCTCAGCACTTCCCGAAAAAGAGGCTATGAGGTAGACTATTACAGCTATACCGGAGAGAAAAACGAAACCGTGCCCGTGAGCGCGACTTATAAGAAATTGCATGCCAAATTCGAAAAACAATTCAGCGGCAGAGAATTCGGCATCAGCGGGGTAACCGACGATGAGGACAAATTCCTGCTGTATGTTTCCAGCGACAGGCTCTATGGCAGCTACTACTTGTATGATGCTAAAAAAGACAGCTTTAAAGAAATCATGAACCTGATGCCACAGCTTAAGGAAGCCGACATGGCCGAGATGCGTCCGATTAAATTCAAATCCCGCGACGGACTTGACGTGTATGCATATCTGACCATTCCGAAACAAGCTACATTGGGCAAGAAAGTGCCATTGATCGTGAATCCTCACGGCGGGCCTTACGGCGTAAGAGACGAATGGAGCTTTAACCCAGAAACACAGCTGTTTGCAAGCAGAGGTTATGCGACGCTGCAAGTCAACTATAGAGGTTCTGGAGGCTATGGCAAGAAATTTTTCTTGGCGGGCAACAAGCAGATCGGACGCAACATGCTGAACGACCTTGAAGACGGCGTTGCCTATGTCAAGTCGCTCGGATTGATCGACGACAAAAAAATAGCGGTATATGGCGCCAGCTATGGCGGACTGGCTACTTTGGGCAGTTTGGTAAAAACACCCGATTTGTATGTATGTGGCGTAGACTATGTGGGCGTATCCAACCTGTTTACCTTCTTCAAGTCGTTCCCTCCCTATTGGAAGCCTTTCTTGGCACAAGTATACCAACAATGGTATGACGAGAACAGCGCCGACGACCAAAAGATCATGCGCGAGGTATCTCCAGCCCTGAATGCAGACAAGATTACCAAGCCGCTCTTTGTAGTACAAGGCGCCAACGACCCAAGGGTCAACATCAACGAATCCGACCAGGTTGTCGAAAACCTCAGAAAACGAGGACTGGACACACCGTATATGGTAAAATATAACGAAGGCCACGGCTTCGGCCGCGAAGAAAACCGCATCGAGCTCTATAAGTGCATGATGGGCTTCTTTGCCAAGCATTTGAAATAAAAAAAATCCCGCTTTTATAGCGGGATTTTTTATTTAGGATTTTTGATTTTAGATTTAGGAGTTGATAGTTCATAGTTGATAGTTGATAGTTGATAGTTCATAGTTCATAGTTCATAGTTCATAGTTCATAGTTCATAGTTCAAAGTTCGCAATTCCTAATTCAAAATTCGTAATTCTTTAAACTTCATAATTCTCAAAAATCAAAAATCCCAAATCAAAAACCCCTAAATTCTCCTCTGCTCTTCCGTCTGCTCCTTATTTCTTTCCTTTAATTTCTGATTCCCGAAACTATAACGGAAGCCCAGCCTGAAATTCTGCGTGTCGCCATAAGAATCAGACGAGTTGTATTGGTTGCCGTAGTTGGTCGTTATGGTAATCTTTTCGCCGCGGTAGATGTCCGAAAAGATACCATACACCTCTCCGTTGCCCTTTAGTATCTTTTTACGCAGTGCCAGCGACAGGTTGGTCGTAGACGTAAAGACAAAAGTACCCTGTACCGAAGACGAATTGTAATAGAAATTGATCTCGCCATTAAAATCTTTCTTTTTGTTCAGCGCAAAACGATTGTTGATGCTCGCATTATACGTCGGTTTTCCGTTTTTATACAGCTTGCCGTCAATCCCTTGAAAACGATCCTCTACATAGCTCAACCCAGACTGGATTCCCGCATCCCACCAGCCCGTAAACGCCAGATTGGTATTGAATTCCAAGCCAAAAGCATAATCCTTGTCGATGTTCGTAAAATGATACACAACGGTATTCGTCTCGTAATCCTGATACGAAATCTCCATCGACGGGTCTTTCTCCAATCGGTAGAACAAGTCGAAATTATACTTGCCTTTTAGCGTATACAGCAAATTCAGGTTGTGCGTGATGGTCGGCAACAATTTTGGATCGCCCGTGAAATACGAATAATTATTGTTGTAAACGCGAAACGGATTGAGCATGCTGTAGCGCGGCCTGCTGATTCTCTTGCCGTACGAAAACCCGATCTCATGATTTTCGGAAGGCTTATACATCGTATAAAACGTCGGGAAAAGCTTGAAATAATTCTGGTCATTCACTTCAGAAGTGGTAACCGAGTTGCCTTCGAGCGATGTATATTCGCCGCGCAGTCCTGCCTTGACGCTCCATTTGCCAAATTCCCTGCCATAGCTTACATAACCCGCATAAATCCACTCGTCATATAAAAACTTGCTCGTGCGCCCTTCATTCGGCACCAATACTCCGTCGATAGCATCGCGGTAGTCTAAGTTGCTGTTGGCCGATACGTTGCCGTATTTGATTCCCGCCTCTAACGCGCCGTTTGTCTCGTTGCTGTAGTCCGCCTGTGCCGAAAACAGCTTGATGCCTTGGCGGCTCTTGCTCACAAAACGCACATCGCGGTAAGGGGCGCTGTCTGGCAGTGAAAAAGTCGTGTTGATATCCTGATTGTCCTTAGACAAATAGTTTGTAAAATCGGAATTGAAGACCAGCTTCGACTTTTCTGAAAGCTTGCGTTCGTATAAAAAATTGTACGCCGCATTACGGGCCGGATTCTTGCGGTTGTTCATCGTAACATAGAGCGAATCAAGCTGTCCGTCGGCACCCGTGATAGAAGTCGGGGCCGCATATTTTCCGTGCTGTTCTGGTGCTTGGAAACCCGTAGTCCCGATAGAAAATAAATTCAGCGAATCCAGTTCATACGATGCCTCCAGACGGTACGAATGCTGCTCTAGCGATTTGCTCTTGCGGCGCAACAAGCTCTTCCATTCTGATGCCGTGTTGCCGTTTTCGTCATAATAGCGCACAATGTCAGTACTTTCGTCTACATATTCGCCCATACCGAAACTATAGCGTCCCATCAAAGACAGCTTCTTGCCTTTGTAGATATGTCCTGTAGAAGTTATCGCTTTCGGATACATCGACTGTACGTAGGCGGTATTGATAGATCCTTTGTAGCCTGGGGAAATCGCCTTCTTGAGCTTGATGTTGAGCACGGCGCTGCCCTGCGCATCGTATTTGGCTGGCGGGTTCGTGATGACCTCAACCGACTTTACGTCTTCTCCGCTCGTGTTTTCAAGATATTGTTTCAGCTCGTCTCCCGACATGTATACTTTTTTGTCGTTGATGGTTACGAGTATGCTCTGGCTGCCGCGAATGGTAATGCCCCCGCCTCCCGAAGTAGTCACGCCTGGTGTTTTGGAAACAATCTCCCATGCATTGTTAGACGCCAGCGATGAGTTTTCGACCGTAAACTCCATACGGTCGACCAGCCTTTTTACTACTGGACGCTTGGAAACGATCTCTACGCCTTCTAGCATTTCAGAAGCGCGGGCCAGCACAATATCGCCCAGCTCCATGTCGCCTGTAACCTCTATATTTTTGTAGGCAGTAGACATTCCTACGGAACCTGCCTTTACAATGTAATTTCCTTTTTCGACTGCTCCTATCTCAAAACGCCCCAGCTCGTCGGCAAGCGCCGTCCTGTAGGCAGAAGAGTCCTGTGCTTTTAGCAATGCCATGTCGGCAAAAGGCACTGCCCTGCCCTCGGCATCCTTAACGGTACCCGAGAGCCTGTGCTGTGCCATGCTCCCGAAAGGAAGCAGTAATAAAAAAATAACTAACTGTTTCATGATTTGATTGATGATTGAAATTCGATTGATTGACTTGATTGACTTGATTGATGATGATTGAAACTCGATGATTGATGGTGCAAATCTCTGCAAACCCTTTCTGCAATCGGGTTAACGAAGGGTTAATGAAGGGTTAAACACAAAAGCGCTGGCGGCTGCCTATTTAACAAAGCAAGCTATCCCGTGACGCCCTGCCGTGCAGGGCGTGGCATGGCGCAAGGCTGCCCTTTCAAATTTGGTTAAAGAACGGTTAACGGTTTGTTTTTTAGCACAGCCAAGCCAAGAAACCCCTAGCTTTGTCCCAACAAACCAGCTTTGCCATGAAACGAAAAATAATGCTATTGATAGGAGCCTGTATCTTTACGGTAGCTGCGCTGGCAGCCATCCAGGGGTATTTTATATACAATACCTACCTGCTGACCGAAAAAGAAGTAAGCGCCAAGATCAAGAAACAGCTGATAGAATTAGAAGATACCGAAGAATGGTACGAGCTCAACGACAGCTGGATGAACCAAGCGGGCCAGTTTGTCAGAAACTATGCTTTTGAAAGGCTCGAAAAAAAGGACTTTGTCGAGTTTATGAAAAGCAAATCCGATTCGCTGTCTACCGTAATGACAGCGTATATGAACCAACGCAAGCGACCGGGCGATTTTGATATCGGGTATTCCATCTATATCACCTCGGCCACCATCAAAAAAGACAATACGATTGACAGCCTCTATCGCGGAAAATTATTCGTGCTGGGTAACAACGTAAAAAACAAAGACGAAGTGGTAGCCTCTACCGGACGATGGGAAGGCGAAAAAGAATATGTAGACGACAGGGCAGCTGTGCCCATCAAGAAAGCAGTCGATTTTGAAATCAAGAGCGAACGCTATTACAGCATTGCCAACTGGGGGCAGACAATCATCCGCCAGATGGCAGGATTGCTTATCTTTTCATTGCTGCTGATGGTCTTTGTGGTCTATCTCTATTACCTGTCGCTTAAAAACCTTATCGGCCAAAAAAGAATCGCCGATATCAAGACCGACTTTGTGAACAATATCACGCACGAGTTCCAGACACCGCTTGCTACGATGGACATTGCCATCAAGACGCTGCAGCGCAAGGAAAACGAAATGACTCCAGAGCACTACAGGCATACGTTGTCGATGCTGGAAAGACAGAACGACCGATTGCAGAAGCTGTTCCGACAAGTAACCGAAGCTTCGCTGACGCCTACCGTAAGCCGCAATGCAAAAATGGAAATCGGCTGCAGCGAGATTCATAACATCATTGATGATTTTAAATTGTCGCATCCGGCTACGGAAATCCGCTGCCATCAGGAACAGGAAAACATCACGGCCAAGATCGATCCTTTCCACTTGAACACGATTATCGTGAACCTTATGGAAAATGCCGTAAAATATGGCGCGACAGAAATCGACATACGAATGGAAAAACAGCACGGCCGCTTTGCCATGGGCATCAAGGACAACGGAAAGGGCATCGCGACCAAAGAACAGACGGCTATTTTTGATAAGTTTTACCGTATCGAAAAAGGAAACATACACGAAACCAAAGGACTCGGCCTCGGGCTGTTCTATGTAAAGCAGCTGGTGGAGTCGTATAAAGGAACCATCAAGGTAGAAAGCGAAGAAGACAAAGGAGCTTTATTTTTAATCACCATTCCCTCATGAAAAAGCACATCTTATTAGCAGAAGACGATTTTGATTATGCTTCCATACTGAAGCAGTATCTTGAATTTTCAGGCTTTACGGTCACTTGGGCCAAAGACGGCAAGGAAGCGCTGAAGCTCTTTCCCGATGCCCAGCCCGACATCTGCGTCTTTGACGTGATGATGCCGCAGATGGACGGCTTTACGCTGGCCGAAAAAGTCGTAGACGCCTATCCCGAAACGCCTTTTATCTTTTTGACAGCCAAATCGATGAAGGAAGACAAAATCAAGGGATTGAGGCTCGGGGCCGATGATTATGTCATCAAGCCTTTTGAAGTTGAAGAACTGATATTGCGGATTACGAATATCCTGAAGCGCGTGCAGAAAACGGCGCCACAGCATGTGTCTGAAAAGAAATTCAAGATCGGACAGTATCTTTTTGACAGCGAAAACTATCTCTTAACGCATGAAAAAGCGACGCACCGCATCACGGAAAAGGAAGCCCACCTGATCCAGTTCTTGTATGCCAGCAAAAACAAGCTCGTTAAAAGAGAAGACATCCTGAAAGAAATCTGGGGCAACGACGATTTCTTTTCCGGCAGGAGCATGGATGTCTTTATCAGCCGACTGCGCAAGTATTTCAGCGAAGATCCTGCCATAGCTATTCCAAGCGTGAGAGGCTTGGGCTTTGAGTTTAACATTAAAGAATAAAACATTATGAGACTATTTATCATCATCGCATTTATTGTCTGCAGCCATCTGGTTAGCGGACAGGTCAGGACTACACCTCCAACGCCTCCTACACCTCCTACACCGGCAACCCCTGGTACCAAGGTGACGGTCAATTCGAACACTAGCGTAACGATTAACGGAAAGACGTATGTGTCTAGCAGTTCTTCTTCTGGAAAAGGAGAGGCTTCCAGCTCGAAAGTAAAAATCAAGCAGAACAGCTCGAGCAGCTCTACTTCGGTATCTATCGACAATTCAGACATCACCTACAGTATCAGGGCGAGCTTTGACGACCACAAGACCGAAAGAATCAAAAAACTCTTGATGGAGAACCTTGAAAAGGAACACCTGACTGCAAAAGGCGATTCTTATGTCTGGAAAAGAATTGAAGACGAAGACATAGCGTACAGCTTTGCATTGTCTGACGGAAGACTGAGAGCCTTCGTGAACAAGGAACTCAATTCTAAAAGCTCTATCGAACGTTTCGTAGCGCTGGGCGAAAAGATATCAGACGCACTCTCTGAGAAATAAGCATAAAAAAACGGCTTGCTGATAATTAGCAAGCCGTTTTCAAACTAACAAATGAATCAAATCAGCTTACAGCGTTTGACGTTTTGTCGTTTAGTCCGGCAGCGGCATCGATAGCCTTACCGGCAATGTTTTTACCTTCTTGGATAACCGTATCTGCTTCGGAAACTGCGGCCTCTTTTATTTTGCTTAAAGAGCCTTTTACTTTTCCGGCAATGTCGCCCGCCTTGTCAAGCATCGATCCAAAATTGATATATCCTTTTTTGTTGCAAATAATTCCTACTACTGCTAGGGCAGCGACTCCGGCCGCAATCCCTATAATTAGATTCTTGTTTTTCATAGCGCTGTTTTTATATATAATTTGATTCGAAATTGTTCTTTTGTTATGCCTAGATGAAAAGCGGAAAGCCATATTCCTCATCCTGACCGTCTAATTCTTGATCTTCTTCCTCTTCTTCGTTAAAGATTTCCATTCTGTTCATTACCGTCTTTATTATAGTCACCAGAGAGAGACTCACGATTCCGATTAGCAAAAGGCTTTTTGTTTTCATTTTGGTTGCGATTTTTGAGTTTGTAATTATTAATTCGTCATGAAGATACGACAAAAGACCCAATGAGAATGCGGATTTAATATAATTTTAATACAAAAACAGTGTATTTTGTAACCAAAAGGAAGAAACGTGTAATGAGATTTTTTAGGAAACGTTGTGGAATTTCGGATTTTTGATTTATGATTTGGGATTTCGGTCTTTCAACTTTAAACTTTCGATTTGCAACTTTCGACTAAAAAAACTAAAATAAAACTTGCAGTTCTACTAAATAAGACTACTTTTGCAGCGAGAGACCTGGAAACAGGGTTACGCTCTCACCGCTAAAGTCGATCGCTCCAGGTCGGCTTTTGCATTTTTTAGGAATTACGAATCTTGTTCAAATCCTAATTCATAATTCCTAATTCGTAATTAATCAATCCCTTCCCACCATTTTTTCCTGCTATCTAAAAGATCAAGATCCAGCGTCTCACCAATCATCGGGTGTACGATAGGCTGTCCGGCTGTTTCGGCTGCGGCTACGGCTCTCTTGATAGGCTCGTCCCAAGCATGCAGTGCCAGCGGGAACTTGCCCCAATGCACCGGAAGCAATACCTTGGCGTTAAGATCTTGCGCTGCTTGTACAGTCTGTTCAGGCATCATGTGGATAAACTTCCAGCTCTTGTTGTATTGTCCGCATTCTAGTATGGCCAAATCAAACGGACCAAAAGCATCCCCTATTTGCTTGAAAAAAGTATCATAGCCAGAATCGCCGCCTACATAAATTCTGCGCTGCGGCGTGTCTACCACAAATGCCAGCCATACCGCTTGGTTTCTTTTGAAACCCCTTCCGGAGAAATGGCGCGCGGGAACCGTATTGATCTTGAATCCCGAGCCAAGGTCCAACGATTCGTGCCAGTTAAGCTCATCTACAATATTCTTATCAAAATTCCAGCGTTCGAAATGCTCGCCGGTTCCTATGCCCGTGATGATTCTTTTCACTTTTGGCTTCAGCTTGAGCATCGTATCATAATCCAAATGGTCCCAATGGTCGTGGGAAATCAGCAGGAAATCAATATCCGGCATGTCGTTGGCCGAATACACATTGGCACCTTTGAACGCATTTACAGTAAAAGACAGCGGCGAGGCATGGTTGCTGAAAACTGGGTCGACAAGGAAAGTCTTTCCAGACAATTGCATGAAATAAGACGAATGTCCGAACCACACCAACACATCTTTGCCGGGATCTAGATTTTTAAGATCTGTCTTTTGAGAAGGAATGCGCCCTGCGGGAATATTTCGCTTGCTCTTCCCGAAGAAAAAATCTTTGAGTACTGTATAATAGTTCGCGCCGTCTGTCAGATCGGGCGTGTTTGAAATATTTTGGAATTGTCCTTGTCCGTAATTAGGCATTTTTTTGATTCGTTCGAGTCTTCCGTTAGACGGCCTTCTCCCAAACTTAGGATGGTTGAAGAATAAAAAGACATAGAATGCCAGCAGAATGCAGAGTATAACCGTAAAAGTCATTGTTGTAATTTTAGCTTTGCCAAAGCTATTGATAAATTAAATCCAAAAAATAAAAGCACTGCTAAATATAACTTAAGAAAGCTATTGGGGTGGCAATTTCATTTTTAAATCGTATATTAGTAAGGCAATTTTATACATCCGCTACCATGAACGACAATTTCAAGACCATCATCGAATCGCTGATTATGAACGGTTTCATAGAATCAGAACAGCACGTCAAGGAACTTGGCAGCAAGCTTGATTTTAAGATTACGCAGTATTCCCTAAATACGCCGCTGAGTTTCAAATTCCATAATAGCGAGGAATTTATCACTTTCCTCAACTTTTCAAGCCCGGAAGAAATCGACGAGGAAAAAATAGGACTCATCAATGCCGCCATCCTCGAGCAAGGACTAGATCCAGATGATTTCTTCTATGTCAACTTTTATAAGAAAGAAGTCAACGAGTTATAGGATTTGGGATTTTTGATTTTTGATTTGGGTTATATTTGCAGACACTATTTACATCATAAATCTAAAATCACAAATCTAAAATAAAATGATACAGCTCGTTTTCGCTTCCAACAATAAAAACAAGATTAAAGAAATACAAAGCCTGCTTCCGGATGATATACAAATCCTAAGTCTGGAAGACATTGGCTGTCATGAAGATATACCCGAAACTGCCGATACGATTGAAGGCAATGCCATATTAAAAGCAGATTACGTGACCAAAAACTATGGTTACGATTGTTTTGCCGACGACTCCGGTCTCGAAGTCAATGCCTTAGAAGGTGCTCCTGGTGTCTATTCTGCCCGCTTTGCCGGAGAACATAAAAATGACCACGACAACATGGACAAACTGTTGCGTGAATTGGAAAATACGACAGACAGGTCTGCCAACTTCAAAACTGTTATAGCGCTGAACCTTAACGGACAGCAAAAATTATTTACTGGAAAAGTATTCGGAACTATCCTTTTTGAAAAGAAAGGAACGAACGGTTTCGGCTACGATCCTATCTTCCAACCTGATGGATTTTCTTACACGTTTGCACAACTTTCGCTCGACGAAAAGGGTGCTATAAGTCATCGAGCTAAAGCAGTGAAGCAACTCATCACTTACCTAAAAAACTAACTTTCTGATTTTCAATTATTCATAAAAAAATAAACTTCCAATTCGGATTAGTTTTAATGGTTTTTTAAACGTACCTTTGCAGCCTATTTTAAATACATATATGAATAAATTTGAACAATTAGGATTGAGTGAGTCGCTACTGAGGGCGATTTTAGATCTAGGATTTGAAAATCCGACCGAGGTACAGGAAAAAGCGATTCCCCTATTATTGGCACAAGACACAGACATGGTTGCGTTGGCTCAAACAGGGACAGGGAAAACAGCAGCGTTTGGTTTTCCGCTTATCCAAAAGATTGATGCCGACAACAGAAATACTCAGGCGTTGATTTTATCACCGACACGCGAACTTTGTTTGCAGATTACAAATGAAATTAAAAACTACTCAAAATACGAAAAAGGTATTAATGTAGTTGCGATTTACGGCGGTGCCAGCATTACAGAGCAGGCTAGGGAAATCAAGAGAGGAGCACAAATTATCGTGGCTACTCCGGGAAGAATGCAAGACATGATCAATAGAGGTTTGGTGAACATTTCACAAATCAACTATTGCATACTTGACGAGGCAGATGAAATGTTGAACATGGGATTCTATGAGGATATCGTGAACATCCTTTCTACATCGCCAGACGAAAAAAGCACATGGTTATTCTCGGCTACAATGCCGCAAGAAGTTGCCCGAATTGCAAAACAATTCATGAGCGAGCCATTGGAAATCACTGTAGGAACTAAAAATTCAGGTTCGGCTACAGTTTCACATGAATTTTATTTAGTAAACGCTCGTGACCGTTACGAAGCCTTGAAAAGATTGGCAGATGCAAATCCGGATATCTTTTCTGTAGTGTTCTGTCGTACCAAAAGGGACACGCAGGCAGTTGCTGAAAAGTTAATCGAAGACGGATACAGCGCAGCAGCTTTGCACGGAGATTTATCTCAAGCACAAAGAGATGGCGTAATGAAATCGTTTAGAGGAAGACAAATCCAGATGCTTGTAGCGACAGACGTTGCAGCACGTGGAATTGACGTTGATAACATTACACACGTTGTAAACTATCAGCTTCCTGACGAGGTAGAAACTTACAACCACCGTTCTGGTAGAACCGGACGTGCTGGAAAACTAGGAACTTCTATCGTAATCGTTACTAAAAGTGAATTGCGAAAAATCTCTGCGATCGAAAGAATCATCAAGCAGAAATTTGAAGAGAAATCAATTCCTTCTGGAATCGAGATCTGCGAAATCCAATTGTTGCACTTAGCGAACAAAATCAAGGATACAGAAGTTGACCACGAAATCGACAACTACCTTCCAGCAATCAACAATGTTCTTGAAGATCTTTCAAAAGAAGAATTGATCAAGAAAATGGTTTCTGTAGAATTCAACCGTTTCATTAACTATTACAAGAAAAACAGAGATATTTCTGCTCAGTCTGCTGGCGAAAGACGCGAAAGCGACGGTGCTCCAAGAGACAACAGCGGTGCAGTACGTTATTTCGTGAACATCGGTTCTAGAGATAACTTCGACTGGATGTCGTTGAAAGATTTCTTGAAAGAAACGCTAGATCTTGGACGTGATGACGTTTTCAAAGTAGACGTAAAAGAAGGTTTCTCTTTCTTCAATACAGATGCAGAACATTCTGCTAAAGTAATGGATATCTTGAACGGAATCGAATTGGAAGGAAGAAAAATCAATGTAGAGATTTCTAAAAACGACGGTGGCGGCAGAAGCAGCTCTAGAAGAGACCACAACGGAAGAAGCGGTGGTTTTGGCGGAGGCAGATCTGGCGGCGGAGGCGGTTTTAGAAGCGACAGAAGTTCGGCTCCAAAAAGAGAAGGCGGCTTTAGAAGCGACAGAGGCGGATCATCTGACAGACCAGCTCGCAGAAGCGAAGGTTTTTCATCTGACCGACCAAGAAGAGAGGGCGGATTTTCTGAAAGAGCTCCACGTCGTTCTGAAGGAACAAGATCTGAAGCTCCAAGAGCAAGAAGACCGAGAAGAGACTAAATCTTTTAGTTAATTTTCTTATAATTATAAACAGACTGCAAAATATCTTAAAGAGTTTTATTACTTTTAACGCTTCTAACAAGGCTATGAGATATTTTGCAGTTTTCTTTTTCTTATTCGTAACCTCTTTTGCTTTTGCACAGGATACAAAAATTTCGGCTACAGTAATTAACGACAATACTTTGCTCCCCCTCGCAGACGTCAGCATCATCAACCTCAACAAGGTGAAAGGAACGACGACAAACGCAAGCGGCTACTTTGAATTGGTTGCCGAAGTAAACGATACTCTTCACATTTCGACTCTAGGATACAAATCCATTAAAGTAAGAGTCACCAACGACTGGTTCAAGACAAAAAGCACAAAAATAAAAATGACCGAAAAGGCCTATGCCTTGGAAGAAGTTGTCATTAACCAATACAACCTGACCGGATATCTTGAAATCGATTACAAGATTATTCCGATTAAAGAAAATTTCAGATATAGCATTTCCGGATTGTCGCAAGGCTACGAAATGGGAAGATACGCCCCTGGCGCTTTCTCAAGGGTCGTAGGATCTATCTTCAACCCTGCTGACATGCTTTATAATTTCTTCGGAAAAAAGCCTACAGAGCTGAAAAGACTGAAAGAAATGAAAAAAGACGATGCTGTAAAAAACCTTCTTTCGTCTAAATTTGACCGAGAAACCTTAGGAGCCCTTCTAGGTGTCAGCCCCAACGAGATTGCTGAAATCTTAGAGCGTTGCAACTATTCCGAAACTTTTATCAAGACCGCTAATGACCTCCAAATCATGGATGCCATTAACGAATGCTACGAAGAATACAAAATCTTAAAAGGCAAGAAATAATCTTTACAAGAGATTATTGATTTCTTTATAGCGCTGTTCAATCCGCTTGATATCTTTGATCGAATTTTTGGTCCAGGCCAATCTCCTTGAAATTGTTTCCTCTTCCGTAAGCTTCCAATCCACATCCGATTTTCGCAATCGGCTCATGATACTTTGTATGATGATCGCCGCAGAAACAGAAATATTCAAGCTTTCCGTAAAACCGGCCATTGGTATCTTTAAAAAGCCATCTGCTTCGTTCATGACTTCGTCCGAAAGTCCGTTCTTTTCCGTGCCGAAAAAGATAGCCGAAGGTTTTGAGATATCAAAATCATCAAGCAGGCAGGAATTGTCATGCGGCGTTGTCGCAATAATCTGATAGCCTTTTTCCTTTAAAGCCTTGAGACAATCCATATTGGAATTGTAACGGCTCACATCGACCCATTTCTGCGCCCCCATCGCAATTTCCTTATCGATTTTCTTTCCGTATTTTTCTTCGACCACATGAAGATTCTGGATGCCGAATACTTCGCAGCTGCGCATGACAGCACTCGTATTGTGCAACTGAAAGACATCTTCTATAGCGATGGTAAAATGATTTGTCCGCTGCTGAAGGACTTTTATGAATTTTTCTTTTCTGTTTTCTGTTATAAACTCTTCTAAATAGGCCAAATATTCGACTTCGGAGGTTTTTTCTTTCATGGATGAATGGATTTATAAAATAGTTTCCTTAAATTGGCTTACCTAAAATTCGGCTATGACTCAGGAAGAATTACTACCACAAATTTATAAAAAAGACGACAGAGCATTCACTTTGATGTATGATATGTATTCTAAAAGTCTCTACAGCGTGATTTACAATCTGGTACGCGACAATGAAGAGGCCGAAGATATCCTTCAGGAAACTTTTGTGAAAATATGGAAAAACATTGACAGCTACAACGAATCTAAAGGAAGATTCTATACGTGGATACTCAATATTGCTCGCAATACTTCTATCGATAAGCTTCGTTCTAAAGGCTTTAACAACCGGCAGAAAAACCTTTCGTCTGATAATTTCGTACATCTACTCGACGACAGTAACAAACTGAGCAATAAGATTGACACGATCGGAATCAAGGAATTTGTCAAGAAATTAAAACCTAAATGCATCCAGATTTTAGACCTTTTGTTTTTTAAGGGATACACCCAGCAAGAAGCCTCAGAAGAATTGCAGATTCCGCTTGGGACTGTAAAGACCCAGAACAGAAACTGCATCAATGATTTAAGAAACTTTTTAAAAGTATAATGGACAAACAAGAATACATAGAGTCAGGTATTTTAGAACTGTACGTCTTTGGGCAATTGGACGAGCCGGAATTCAGCGAAGTCACAAAAATGGCCGAAAAAGACGAGGACATACGCAATGAAATTATTTCTATAGAAAAAGCGATTATCAATTTTTCAGAAAGCGTTGCTCCTTTCCTATCGTCAGGAAACTATGAAAAAATACGCGAAGCATTGATGCTCAAACACGGAGTTGTCGATATGAAGCCGAAATCGAGCATCTATCTTTATTTGGGATGGGCCGCTTCTATTTTACTGCTGATTGGCGTAGGATATCAATACGTACAACTGGAAGACAAGAAAACGAAAATAGAAACGGTAGAAACCGAAAAAAGCAAGCTGCAGGAATCGGTAGTAGACTTGACCCTGCAAAATAAAAACAACGAAGCTACCTTGGCTATCATTCGCGACAACAGCAATACAATAGTAAAGCTGGAAGGGCAAGAAGTTTCGCCGCAATCGTATGCAAAAGTATATTGGAACAAAGACACCAAAGCTGTCCATATCGATGCCGCTGGACTTCCAGAACCGCCTGAAGGCATGGTCTATCAAGTATGGGCTTTAAAACTGAATCCTCTGACACCGACAAGTATCGGACTTTTAGAGAATTTCAAAGGCAATGCAAAACGAATCTTTACAGTTGAAAATGCCAATGAAGCCGAAGCCTTCGGAATCACACTGGAACCAGCTGGCGGAAGTGCATCGCCTACATTGGAACAATTATATACTTTAGGAAAAGCATAATCAAACACTATTTTTAGAGCGGAAATGGCATTAGTAATGTCCGTTTCCGCTTTATATTTTAATTCTATGAAAAAGAAACTTGTAGTCCTTACTGGAGCCGGAATCAGTGCCGAAAGCGGCATCAAGACCTTTCGCGATTCAGACGGCTTGTGGGAAGGCCACGACGTCATGGAAGTCGCATCGCCAGAAGGCTGGAGAAACAACCCTGCTTTGGTCATGGATTTCTACAACAAGAGAAGACAGCAATTAAAAGAAGTCGTACCCAATGCCGCACACTTAATTTTGGCCGAACTGGAGCAACATTTCCACGTACATATCATTACCCAAAATGTAGACGACCTTCACGAAAGAGCCGGAAGCTCAAATGTGCTTCACCTTCATGGCGAGCTGCTGAAAGTACGAAGCACCAAAAGAGAAAATTACATATTAGATTGGACAGACGACTTAAATTTTGGCGATCTTGACGACAACGGACACCAGCTCCGCCCGCACATCGTGTGGTTTGGAGAAGCCGTCCCTGCTCTAGAAGAAGCGGTCAGCATCACCAACGAAGCCGATTTCTTTGCGGTAGTAGGAACATCGCTCCAAGTCTATCCGGCAGCCGGACTGGTTGATTTCGCAAAACCTGGGACTCCCTTGTTTTATGTCGATTTAAATCCTGCACGTATTCCAAACCTCAGAAACGAACTAGAAGTCATTCCAACAACAGCTTCCGAAGGGATGAAACTGCTAAAAGAAAAGCTGCTGGCCCGTTTATAATCCGAAAAGGTTATAAAGCAGGAAGAAAAAGCAGTACAAATCGCATTTATCTTTTAATACTTCAGACATATAAAGTATATTTGCGCTTATCTGAATAACAACACAAAATGACAACTTTAACTGAACTGAACGCTATATCTCCAATTGACGGACGGTATAGAAACAAAACGTATTCTTTATCACAGTATTTCTCTGAAGAAGCCTTGATAAAATACCGCGTACTTGTTGAAATAGAATACTTTATCTCGCTTTGCGAAATTCCGCTGCCGCAGCTAAAAACGGTGGATGCTTCGGTTTTCGAAAGCTTGAGAAACCTCTACAAAAATTTCAGTGCCGACGATGCGAAAGCTATCAAGGAAATCGAAAAAACAACCAACCACGATGTCAAAGCCGTAGAATATTTTATCAAGACTGCGTTTGACAAATTGGGCTTATCAGAACATAAAGAATTCATCCACTTTGGACTGACTTCTCAAGACATAAACAATACTGCAATTCCATTATCGACAAAAGAAGCTTTTCAAGAAGTGTATTTGAAATCATTAATCGAATTGACTTCAAAGCTTAAAGATTTAAGCACAGAATGGGCCGACGTGCCAATGCTAGCCAGAACCCACGGACAGCCTGCCTCTCCTACCCGTTTAGGAAAAGAAATTGCTGTTTTTGTAGAAAGATTGGAAGAACAAATGCGTCTTCTTTTTAACGTTCCTTTTGCTGCCAAATTTGGAGGCGCTACCGGAAACTTCAATGCGCATCATGTAGCTTACAAGCAAATTGACTGGAAACAATTCGGAAAAGATTTCGTAGAAGGAAACTTAGGCTTGCACCATTCTTTCCCGACTACACAGATTGAACATTACGATCATTTTGCAGCATTTTTTGATGCGCTGAAAAGAATCAATACCATCATCATCGATTTGGACAGGGATATCTGGACTTATGTGTCGATGGATTATTTCAAGCAAAAAATAAAAGCTGGCGAAGTAGGTTCTTCTGCCATGCCGCACAAAGTCAATCCTATTGATTTTGAAAACTCGGAAGGAAATTTAGGAATTGCCAATGCTATTTTTGAGCATCTGGCCGCCAAATTGCCTTTATCAAGATTGCAGAGAGATTTGACAGACAGTACCGTTTTGAGAAATATCGGCGTGCCGATGGGCCATACGATTATCGGTTTTGAGGCTACTTTAAAAGGGTTGAACAAGCTACTTTTGAACGCTCCAAAATTCGAGGAAGACCTTGAAAGAAATTGGGCTGTTGTTGCCGAAGCCATTCAAACCATCTTGAGAAGAGAAGGCTACCCGAATCCGTATGAAGCCTTGAAAGGCCTTACGAGAACCAATACCGTCATGAACAAAGAATCCATTCATGAATTTATCAAGACGCTTGAGGTTTCTGAAAACATTAAAGCAGAACTATTGCAAATTACGCCAAGCAATTACCTAGGAATCTAAAATAGTACTTTGTATAGAAAAACAATCTCGAGCAGGAATAGAACAGCTTCCTTCTCGAGATTTTTTATTTTTGGATGGCCTTGATTTTTTTCCGATATTAGTTAACAAAATCCCCTAGCCTTGTAACACACCCTCGAATTCAAATTAAAATTGATGTCGAAGAACAAAATACTAATAGTGTTTGCCCATCCCTTATTCGAAAAATCTTTTGCGAATAAAATTTTAGCGGAACATATACCACCCTCCAAAAACATTACCTTCCACGACTTATACGAAATCTATCCTGAATTCGACATCAATGTCAAGTACGAACAGGAATTGCTAAAAAACCACGACATTATCATCTGGCAGCATCCTATGTATTGGTATAGCTGTCCGCCCCTGCTAAAACAATGGATCGACATGGTCTTGGAATACGGCTGGGCGTATGGCAAAAATGGATTGGCGCTACAGGATAAAATTATCTTCCAGGCCATAACTACCGGTGCCAACATGGAAAATTATTCCACAGAGGGAGACAACTTGTTTACATTACCTGAATTATTGCGTCCTTTCAGCCAGACCGCAAAAGTCTGCCGAATGGAATACCTGCCGCCTTTTGTAATCCACGGTACGCACAAAATGGAAGATGAGGCCTATTACGAACACGGGGCTTCTTATGCAAGGCTTTTGAACTATCTTGAAGCTAATGAAATAGACGCCAAAAAAATACAGCAGTTTTTTTACATGAACGATTGGATGCAATCTAAAAATATTTGACATGGAAAATAGTTTTTTTCTTCAGGCAATAATTTATCTGGCCGCTGCGGTAGTTTGCGTTCCTATCGCGAAAAAGATCGGACTGAGCTCTATTTTAGGCTACCTGTTTTCTGGAATCATCATCGGTCCTTTTGTATTAGGATTTATTGGCTCGGAAGGCCAAGACTTGATGCATTTTGCCGAATTTGGTGTCGTGATGATGCTTTTTCTGATCGGACTGGAACTCGATCCTTATAAGTTCTGGAAAATGCGACGGTTTATATTAGGAATGGGCTCGCTACAAGTCGGGATTACTTCATTAGTGCTTTTCATCTGTTCATCGATTATTTTCGATTGGAACTGGCAGACAGCCCTGACTATTTCCCTAGCCTTATCGCTTTCTTCAACAGCTATAGTATTGCAGACGCTCAAAGAAAAAGGAATGCTGCAGACTTCCGTCGGACGTTCTTCTTTTGCCGTATTGCTTTTTCAAGATATTGCCGTCATTCCAATCCTGGCTATCATTCCTTTGCTTGTTTCGAGTTCAAATATAATCCCTGATGAAGATATTCACCATTCGCTGATTTCAAATCTAGACGGTTGGCTGCAGACTTTAATCGTAATCGGTGTTATTGCTACCATCTATTTTGCGGGGAAATATGTAATTGTTCCTATTCTGCATGTAGTCGCAAAAACAAGGCTGCAGGAATTGTTTACTGCGTCGGCTTTATTATTAGTATTAGGCGTGTCCTACCTTATGCAATTGGTCGGATTAAGCCCTGCTTTGGGTGCATTTATGGCCGGAGTTGTCTTGGCCAATTCTGAATTCAGGCATGAACTGGAAGGCGATATCGCTCCGTTTAAAGGCTTATTGCTTGGCTTATTTTTTATAGGTGTCGGCGCTTCGATCAATTTCAGGCTGATTATCGACAATCCAGCTTTTATCTTGATTTTTGGTTTTATACTGACCATGATCAAGTTCTTCGTCTTCTTGGGAATCGGAAAACTCTACAACAAAAAAATCGACCAAAATTTTATCTTTTCGATTGGTTTGAGCCAAGCTGGGGAATTCGGGTTTGTGATCATGAGTTTTTCTATGGAACTGAATATTATTCCGAATATGCTTGCCAATCAGATCATGGCAATCATCGCGATAAGCATGATTTCGACTCCTTTCTTACTGTTGATTAACGAACGATTAATCGATCCTTATTTTGGAGTAAAAGAAAAAGAGTCCAAGACGTATGACGAAATCAACGAAAACAACGAAGTCATTATTGCTGGCTTTGGAAACTTCGGAAGTACCATAGGCCGTTTACTAAAGACTAACAAAATTCCAGCTACCATATTAGATTTGGATTCAGATCGTGTCGATTCTTTGCGAAAAATGGGCTTTAAGGTATATTATGGTGATGCGACTCGTCTCGAACTATTAAAAGCTGCCGGTTGCGAAAATGCCAAATTGTTCATTGCTGCCATCGACAACCCGACCGTGAATCTAATCGTAATTGAGATGCTGAAAAAACATTTTCCGCACCTCAAAATTTTGGCTAGAGCCAGAAACAGAAATGATGCTTTTGAAATTATCGACATGGGAATAGAAAATATCTACCGTGAAAATCTATATAGTGCCGTGCATTTAGGCGTCGATGCTTTGGTTTATTTAGGCCATCGCCGTTATTCGGCTACAAGACAGGGACAACGATTCATTAAATATGACGAGGATGCTATTTTCAGGCTGGCCAAGAAACGACATGACAAAAAAGCGTTTATGATTTCGGCTATGGAAGAAATCGAAATGCAGGAACAGCTTTTTAAAAGCGACCTTTTCAATCCTATTGGCCCGGGAGATCATGCTTGGGACAGCGAAAATTTGAAAAAAGATACTTCAACATAACAAAAAAGCCGAAGAACTTGAAAGTACCTCGGCTTTTCTTTTATGAGTAAGAAGCTTATCTTGAATAGTTTGGCGCTTCTTTCGTAATTGTAACATTGTGGGGATGGCTTTCCCCGATACCGCTCGCGGTAATCCTAACAAAACGTCCGGTTTCTTGCAACGTCTCGATATTTTTTGATCCGCAGTAGCCCATTCCTGCTCTCAAGCCTCCGATAAATTGGAGCATGCTTTCAAACAATTCGCCTTTGTATGGAACACGTCCAACAATTCCTTCTGGAACTAATTTTTTGATGTCGTCTTCTACATCTTGGAAATAACGGTCTTTGGAACCTTCTTGCATCGCTTCAACCGACCCCATACCTCTATACGATTTGAATTTTCTTCCTTCAAAAATAATAGTTTCCCCTGGGGATTCTTTAGTACCTGCTAAAAGAGAACCTAACATTACACAGTCAGCACCAGCAGCGATCGCTTTTGGAATATCTCCTGTATAACGGATTCCACCGTCAGCAATAACAGGAATTCCAGAACCTTTGATAGCAGCAGCTACTTCTAAAACTGCAGAAAATTGCGGGAAGCCAACGCCAGCCACAACTCTGGTAGTACAAATAGAGCCAGGTCCGATTCCTACTTTTACGCCGTCGGCACCATTTTCAACCAAATATTTAGCCGCTTCTGGTGTCGCGATATTTCCGACGATAACATCTAAATCTGGGAAATTTTTCTTTACGTCTTTCAAAACATCTACAACGCCTTTGGTATGTCCGTGAGCAGTATCAATAATAACAGCATCTACTCCAGCGGCAACTAATGCGCCTGCTCTTTGAACGGCATCAGCTGTAACACCAAGGGCAGCCGCTACTCTCAAACGTCCGAACTTATCTTTGTTGGCGATTGGTTTTTGCGTCAGTTTTGTAATATCTCTAAAGGTAATCAATCCGACTAGCTTATAGTCAGAATTTACTACCGGCAGTTTTTCAATTTTGTTTTTCTGAAGGATGCCTTCAGCGACTTCCAATGTAGTTCCTTCCCCAGCAGTGACAAGCTTTTCAGTCGTCATAACTTCTAGAATAGAACGGGTATTATTTTTTTCGAAACGCAAATCACGGTTTGTGACGATTCCTTTTAAAATTTGATTTTCGTCTACGACAGGAATACCTCCGATGCTGTATTCTCTCATTACTTGTTTTGCATCGCCTACAGTCGCCGTCAAAGGCAAAGTCACAGGATCAATAATCATTCCAGACTCGGCTCTTTTTACTTTTCGTACTTCGGCTGCCTGCTGTTCGATGGTCATGTTTTTATGCAGTACGCCGATACCACCTTCTTGAGCCATAGCAATCGCCATAGCGCTTTCGGTAACTGTATCCATTGCTGCAGAAACAATAGGAACGTTTAATGTAATATTGCGGGAAAATTTAGATTGAATGCTTACTTCGCGTGGTAAAACTTCAGAATAATTGGGGATCAGGAGGACATCGTCGTAGGTAAGGCCTTCTCCTATAACTTTAGTTGAGTGTGCTTTCATTGTTGCAATTTGTAGTTAAATTGCGTGCAAATGTAATCATTTTTAGGGAGAAAAGGAAATCTAAGGTTTTATTTAGAAATATTTAGCTTTTGGCAATGAGGCAATAAATTCCGTCCCGCCTTCTTGATGGTGGACAATATCGAGCTGTCCATTATTATCTGATAAAAATTGCTTTACCAAAAGCAGTCCAAGACCGGTACCTTCTTCAAAACCAGTTCCTTTTTCGGACACTACTCTTTTGTCAAAATTCAGGATTTCTTCAATCTTGGCTTGAGAAATACCTTTGCCCGAATCATTGATATGCATATGGATAAATGTTCCGTCTTCAGAATATCTGATTTCAATAGTTCCGGCTATAGGAGTGAACTTTATTGCATTAGACAGCAAATTATTTAGTATGATTTGGACATGTCCTTTATCTGCATCGACAACAGTATCTTTTTCTGAATTTGTATGGATAAATTTTATTTCTTTAGCTTTCGCCATAAGGTTCAATCCGGCTATGGAATCTTTGACCACTTTTTCTAAATCAATATTCTCTTTATTAATTTTTGCTCCATCGAGCTGTGTCATAGACCAATGCAATATATTATTCAGCATGATAGAAGTACTATCTACTTGAGTAATCAAATGTTCGGCCAATACTTTCAGTTCTTCACTGCTGATTTCGCCTTCGCGTAGCAGTCCGAGAACCTGCTGAATAGAAGCAATCGGGGATCTCAAATCATGTGACAATATAGAGAACAATTTGTTTTTTGTCTGGTTGAGTTCGCTCAGATTGTGGTTCTGGGCAGTTATCAGCATTTGCTGGCTTTCGATGTCTTGGTTTTTAAGCTCTAATTCTGAATATAGCTTCTCCCTTACCTTATTATTCTTGGTATACTGGTATATGATGGTCAAAAGATACAGCATGAAGAGAATTACGGATACTGAAAATAGCCTTGTGTTTTTGAGCTTGTGCTGTGCCGCTTCATTTTTGGCAACAAGTTTTTCGTTTTCGGCTTCTTTTCTTTTTAACTGCAGCAGGTTGATTTCTTTTAATTTTGCGTCGTTAAAAAGTGAATCATTATAGCTTTTGCAGATGGCCAGATACTTAAAAGCCAGCTCATAGTTATGGTCATTTTTATAAGCAATCGATAAGATTTCCGCAGCCCTGGCAATATCCCACTTCGCTTGTGTATTTTTTGCGGCTTCAAAGCCTTTCAAGCCATATTCTTCTGCTTTTTTATAATCGCCTTTTTTAATATAGACTTCTGAAAGCCCCGTGTTTGCAAACGACTTTTCCCATTGATTGGCTTGACTCGCATCAAGTACTTTTTTATAATAATAGACAGAAGAATCTAAATCGTTCCGAAGATAATGGAGGTTTCCCAACCTGTTTTGGGAAAGATGCTCCATGTTGGAATCTTTATTTTGGACTGCTAATTTTAAAGATTTATGAAAATTATCATACGACTCATCTATTTCCTTTAATTCAATTTGGGAAATGCCTATATTCAGATACACCTTGCTCTCTAAGACCGTATCGTTTAGTTCTTTGATAATCGTATTTGCCTTTTGAAATAACTTTATGGCTTCTTTATTTCTGCCGATTCCTTGTTGAATAAGGCCTTGGCCTATAAGACATTTTGCAATCCCGAGCTTATTATCGGTTTCTTCATACAACGATAAAGCCTCCATAAATTTCTGCAGGGCTATATCATACGTTCCAACAATATAATAGCTGGCGGCATAATTATGGGCAACATCTGCAATCAGATTAGGGTCTTTGGATTTTTTTGCAATAGCTTCGGCTTTTACAAGCGACTTTTTTGCGGCTTTAAAATCGCTGTATACCTGCTTTTTAGATTCTTCAAGATAGTAACGGACAGAATCTTTCTGGAGATTAAAAGAATAGCTCTCGGTTTTTGGCAAAACCAAGCAAATTAATAAGGTAAAAAAGCTTATTATAGAACTGGGCAAACTATCGTTACGTTAAAATTACTCCGCGATAAAGATATCAAAATTTGGCCGGAATTAGTGGTATACCGTAAAAATCTTTGTCGCTTCGTTATAAGCGCTTTCAAAACTCATGGGGCTAGTTTCTGTTGAAGCTTTTTGCGTCGTGAAATACGAAAGCATCTTTTCGGTCGGCATATTTCCTGTCAAATCGTCTTTAGCCATAGGACAGCCGCCAAAACCTTGGATAGCGCCGTCAAATCTTCGACAGCCGGATTTATAAGCTGCATCTACTTTTTCGAACCATTTATCTGGCGTTGTATGCAAGTGCGCTCCGAACTCGATATGTTTGTATTTCGGAATCAGGTTCGAAAAAAGATAATCGATTACCTCTGGCGTTGAAGAACCAACGGTATCTGAAAGCGACAATATCTTGACGCCCATGTTGGATAATCTTTCTGTCCATTCGCCAACAATTTCAACATTCCACGGATCACCATATGGATTTCCGAATCCCATGGAAAGATAGGCCACGACTTCTTTGTCTGTAGCATTGGCGATATCCAGAATTTCTTGTAGCGTAATTAAAGATTCGGCTATGGTCTTATGCGTATTCCGCATCTGGAAATTTTCGGATATAGAAAACGGATAACCTAGGTACTGTATTTCTTTGTGTTTTGAAGCCATTTCTGCGCCTTGCGTATTGGCAATAATTGCTAAAAGCTTGCTTCTTGTCTGAGAAAGGTCAAGCTTGGCTAATACTTCAGCCGTATCGACCATTTGAGGAATGGCTTTTGGCGAAACAAAACTTCCGAAATCTATGGTGTCAAAACCAACACGCAATAAGGATTGGATGTAGTCCACTTTTTTTTCTGTCGGGATAAATGCCTTGATTCCTTGCATTGCATCCCTCGGACACTCTATAATTTTAACTTGTTCCATAGAAGTCCAAAGATAGGAAAGAATTCTATTTTACGAAATCGTTTTTTCCTAATTTTATACTAACGAACTATCGAATTATCTTACTTTTCTTTTAGTATCTTTTGGTTGATTTTTTTAATCAGAGCCGGGCCTTCATAAATAAATCCGGTATACAGTTGCACTAGGCTGGCACCCGCTTCTAATTTCTCAAGCGCGTCTTCGGCAGAATGAATTCCTCCTACTCCAATTATCGGAAAGGATTTATTGCTTTTATCGGAAAGAAAGCGGATTACTTCTGTAGAACGTTTTGTCAGAGGCTTTCCAGACAAGCCGCCTGTTTCTTTTTTGTTTTCGGATTGCAATCCTTCTCTAGAAATAGTCGTATTGGTAGCAATTACGCCCGCAATTTTTGTGTCGTTTACGATGTCAATTATATCCAAAAGCTGTTCGTCTGTCAGATCAGGTGCTATCTTGAGGAGAATCGGCTTCTGTTTTGGCTTTGTGGCATTCTTATCTTGGAGAGATTGCAACAACTGTGTCAGTGGTTCTTTATCTTGTAATGCACGAAGGTTTGGCGTATTTGGAGAACTTACATTTACGACAAAATAATCCACATAATCATATAAGGCATCAAAGCAGATTTCATAATCTGAAGTTGCTTCTTCATTTGGAGTCAGCTTATTTTTCCCGATATTTCCTCCAATCAGCACGCCATTATTTTTTTTCAGTCTTTCGACAGCTTCAACCACACCGCCGTTGTTAAATCCCATCCGATTGATGATTGCCGAATCTTCTTTTAGGCGGAAAAGGCGTTTTTTAGGATTTCCCTCCTGTCCTTTTGGCGTGAGCGTACCGATTTCGATAAAGCCAAAACCAAGATTCGAAAGTTCTTTATATAACTTTGCATCTTTATCAAATCCGGCGGCCAAGCCAACAGGATTTTTAAATTTCAAGCCAAAAACCTCACGTTCCAGTCGTTTATCTTCTATTTGATAAAGTGATTTGAAAATTGATTTCGAGCCTGGAATCTTGTTTAGAAAACGCAGTGTTGAAAAAGTAAAATAATGGATTTTTTCCGGATCAAACCCGAAAAGAAGTGGGCGGATTAGTGATTTGTACATTTTAGCTGTGTTGTGTTTTGCAAAAATAGAATTATCAATCCGATTATTAAATGTTTGGCAGATTTTTTTGTAGATGTTATCAATTGTTTATTTTATATTTAGCCTATAAAATCTCTTCTGTAGACTCTCAGAATGAGCATTGATACTTTCTAAATTTAGATATGTTACAACAAAACTTCAATAGTCTCTTTCAAAAATACAGTCAAGATATTTCTTTACAAGAGAAGCTTTGGCTAGAAATCAAGAAAAATCATTCTTCTAAAAAAAGACATTATCACAACCTGTCGCATTTGGAAAATTTGTTCGAAGAATTGATTCCTATTAAACAAGAATTTGAGGATTGGGATACCGTACAGTTTTCTATATACTATCACGACATTGTTTACAAAACGACACGAAGCGATAATGAAGAAAAAAGCGCTCAGCTTGCTGTGGAAAGATTGGAACAGATTAGCTATCCTGAAGACAAAATTCAAAAATGCAAACGCCAGATTCTTGCCACAAAATTGCATGCTGTCGCCGATCCAGATACGAACTTATTTACCGATGCCGACTTATCTATTTTAGGAAAAAGCTGGGAAGTTTATGCAACTTATTACCAGCAAATTCGAAAAGAATACAGCATCTATCCTGATTTCATGTACACTAACGGCAGGAAAAAAGCGCTACAGCATTTCTTAGACATGGAACATATTTTCAAGACGAGTTATTTCCAAAACAAATACGAAAGTCAAGCTAGAAGAAATCTAGAAAAAGAGCTTCAGATTTTAGGCAAATAATCGTTAAACCTTGCGCTAAAAAAGGGAGAAAACTTAAATAAATTGTAACTTCGCGTCACATTTTAAACATATATTATGCAACATATTATTGACCGTTTTATCAGTTATGTTACTATTGATACGGAATCGGACCCAAATTCAAATACAACTCCAAGTACAGCAAAACAGTGGGACTTAGCGAACAAATTAGTTGAAGAGCTAAAAGCAATCGGATTAGAAGATGTTACGATTGACGAAAATGCGTATATCATGGCGACTTTGCCTAGCAATGTAGACCATGAAGTTCCAACTATCGGATTTGTTTCGCATTTCGATACGACACCTGATTTTACGGGAGCCAACATCAAGCCGCAAATCGTAAAAAATTATGACGGTGGCGATATTATCTTAAACAAAGAGCAGAATATTGTTCTTTCTCCAAATTATTTCAAAGATTTATTACAATACAAAGGCCAGACGATTATCACGACAGATGGCACAACGCTTCTTGGCGCAGATGATAAAGCTGGAATTACCGAAATTGTGACGGCTATGGAATATCTGATCCAACATCCAGAAATCAAACACGGAAAGATCAGAGTCGGATTTACACCTGATGAAGAAATCGGTCGTGGTGCTCATAAATTTGATGTGAAAAAATTCAGTGCCGATTGGGCTTATACAATGGACGGAAGTCAGATTGGCGAGCTAGAATATGAAAATTTCAATGCTGCTGGCGCGAAAATTACCTTCAAAGGAAAGAGCGTACATCCGGGTTATGCCAAAGGAAAAATGATTAATTCTATGCTGATCGCGAATAAATTCCTTTCAAAATTGCCAAAAGATGAAGTTCCTGAAAGAACAAAAGGCTACGAAGGATTTTTCCACGTACACCACTTAAACGGAACAATCGAAGAAACTACATTAGAGCTGATCATTCGCGACCACGACAAGAACAAATTTGAAAAAAGAAAGAAACTAGTCGAAAAGATCACGAAAAAAATCAACAAAAAATTCGCAGCTCAATTTGGTGAAGATATAGCAACTGCTGAAATCAAGGATCAGTATTACAATATGAAGGAAAAGGTACAACCGGTCATGCATATTGTTGATATTGCCGAAAAAGCAATGAAACAACTTGGAATTAAGCCAATCATCAAACCGATTCGTGGTGGAACTGATGGCTGCCAGCTGTCTTATATGGGACTCCCATGTCCTAATATTTTTGCAGGCGGACATAATTTCCATGGAAAATACGAATACGTTCCTGTAGAAAGCATGCAGAAAGCGGTAGAAGTTATTGTGAAAATTGCCGAACTGACTGCAGAAAAATAAACTTTTTTTGCCGATGGAAGAAAAACACACATGGGACAAGACCAATCAATGGGAAGAGGAATTGGAGTATCTAAAATCGATAATTATCAAGACAGAGCTTGTTGAAATGGTAAAATGGGGAGCACCGGTTTATACCTTAAACAACAAAAATGTATTGGCAATCGGCGGCTTCAAGAACTTTTTTACCATCTGGTTTTACAATGGCGTTTTTCTGAAAGATCCAAAAAAAGTGTTGGTAAATGCTAATGAAGGTGTTACCAAAGCTTTAAGACAATGGCGTTTTCAATCCAAAGAAGAGATTGATGAAAAACTCGTTCTTTCTTATATACAAGAAGCGATTGAAAATGAAAAGGCCGGAATTTCAAGCAAACCTGCGAAAAAAGAAGCCATCGTTTCGAAATTTATGGAAGAGCAATTTAAATCAAATATGGCGCTGAAAAAGGCTTTTGAATCGTTCACTCCTTTTAAGCAAAGAGAATTTCTAGAATATATCGAAACTGCCAAACAGGAAAAAACGAAAATTTCAAGGTTTGAAAAAATCAAGCCCATGATTTTAGAAGGAATTGGCCTGAATGACAAATACAGATAACAAAAAAGTCCCGATAAATCGGGACTTTTTATTTTATAGAAAAGCTTATTATTTAGCTTCGTTTGCCATTTTGCTCAATTCCAAAGAAATTGCAGAACGCTCCATTTTTAATTTTCCAGACATCGTTTCAAGAACAATTGTTCTTTCTGCCAGTTCAGAAATTTTTCCGTGAAGACCACTTTTAGTAATGACTTTGTCTCCTACTTTCAGTGCTGATTCGAATTCTTTTTCTGCTTTTGCTCTTTTTTGTTGAGGCCTGATCATGAAAAAGTACATGACCACGAACATTCCTCCAAATAATAATATATTTCCGTATTGTTCCATGATAATTTTAGTGATTTGTTACTCCAATGCCACCAGCTTTTGGCGTCACTTCTGCTTTGATTGTTAATAATTCGTTTCCAGAAGCCGTATTCGCTGTAATGTTTACAGATTTTTGTTGTTTTCCAGGTTTTCCAGTAGAATCGAAAGTTACTTTCATCGTGCTGGTTTCACCCGGCTTGATTGGTTCTTTCTTAAATACAGGAACTGTGCAACCACAGCTTCCTTTAGCATCTGCAATGATCAAATCTGCATCGCCTGTATTAGTGAATGTAAAAACGTGCTCTACTTTATCTCCTTCTTTAATCGTTCCAAAGTCGAATTCTTTTTCTGTAAAGCTCATCACAGGAACTTTTCCAGTCGACTCTTCGCGCATTGCTGTTTCTTGAACGTTAGAAGCCTCTACTTTTGAAGACGCATTGTCTTTGCAAGAAACGGTTAAGACTAGCGAGGCAATTGCCAGCAAACCTACAGTTTTTCTAATCATAATTACTAGTATTTAAGTTACATCAAACCTCTTCCGGTTTTGTTAAGTTTATTTGCGGTTTGGTAATCTTTTACAAGATTATCTAAAATTCCGTTGATAAAAATACTGCTTTTTGGCGTAGAATATTCCTTTGCAATTTCTAAATATTCGTTAATAGTTACTTTTACAGGAATAGACGGGAATTTCAATAACTCACAGATAGCCATTTTTAATATAATGGTATCGATTTCTGCTATCCTGTCCGAATCCCAATTAGGTGTCTTGTCGATAAATTCTTTAGATAATTCTGGCTCGTTTAAAACTGTTTTACGGAATAAGTTTTTCGTAAAATCTTTATCTTCAGAATCTTTATACACTTTCGGGATTGAAAAATCTTCATCTGTAGATTTCAATGCTTTTAGTTGTTTTACGATGTGCGTATTGACTAACGGAATATCATCTACCCAGGTCAATTTGTTATCTTCAAGGTATTCGTACAGTTTTTCGTTAGGAGCAATTAAATCGGTAAAAACAGAAACGATGAATCGTTTGTCTTCTTCAAAATTGTTCACCCGATTGCTCATGTAAGTCTTATAAAGATCGCTGTTCTTGATTTCTTCCAACAGGATTCTTATATAGTCTTCATTCAAATGCCAGTCGTTGATTTTTCGATTCTCTAAGGCCATGCTTAAAGAATTGCTCTCTACCAACAGCTGCAGTACTGAATTATTGATGAATTTTTTGTTTGGATTTCGTTCTTCGGCTGTAACGAGATGTTTCTTGCTTGATTTATCAAGAAAATCTTCTTCTCTTTTTTGGATTTCTATCAGCGAAGACAGCATGATAAGGTATAAATCTTGAATATTTTCGATACTGTAGAATAAGAATTTTTCTTCTTTTTCAAGATTATCAGAATTGTTTTGATGCATGGCATATACTGACTGCATTACTTTCACACGGATATGTCTTCTATTTAACACCTTATAAGAACTTTTAAAAATTAACAAAGCGAAAGAGATTTTCTTTCGCTTTGCAAAAATAAGAATATTATTGAAACCCTAAATTATTTAGCGTTTTCTTTTTTTCTGTCGTCAATACGTTTTTGAGCAATCGATAAAGCAGCTTGGTGCGTAGTGATTCCGTTCGTTTCAGCAAAACTGAAGATTTCCAATGTAGTATTGTAGATGTTTTCAGTTCTTCTTAATGCTTCAGCACTGTCATAACCTACGATTTCAGCATATACATTGATAATTCCACCAGCATTGATCAAGAAATCAGGAGCATAAGCAATACCTCTGTCTTTCAAGATTTTTCCGTGGATTTCTTCGTTTGCCAATTGGTTGTTAGCCGCACCAGCAATAACTTTAGCTTTGATTTTGTTTACAGTTTCGTCATTGATAGTAGCTCCAAGTGCACAAGGCGCATAAATATCAACATCAGCACCATAGATATCGCCAGTATAAATTTGAGCACCGTATTTTGCATTAATTTCTTGTAATCTAGCCTCGTTGATGTCGGTCATTTGAACCAAAGCACCTTCAGCAGTCAAATGCTTGATAAGCGTTTCCCCAACGTTTCCAGTACCTTGAACTAAGATTTTTTTACCGCTAAGATTATCAGAACCGAATTGGTATTTTGCAGCAGCTTTCATTCCCATGTACACACCATAAGCTGTTACAGGAGAAGGATTTCCAGAACCACCTCTAGCTTCAGAGATTCCCGTTACATAAGGCGTAACGTCTCTAATCAAGTCCATGTCCGGAGTTGTAGTCCCTACGTCTTCTGCCGTAATATATTTACCGCTTAATGAATTGATATATTCACCAAACTTTGTGATCATTTCTGGAGTCTTGTCCACTTTTGCGTCACCAATGATGACCGCTTTTCCACCACCAAGGTTTAAACCTGAAATAGCAGATTTGAAGGTCATTCCTCTTGAAAGTCTCAAAACGTCATTAAGAGCTTCCCATTCGTTGGTATATTTCCACATTCTCGTTCCACCCAAAGCTGGTCCTAAAACTGTGTTATGAATGCCGATTATTGCTTTCAAACCAGTATCTTTGTCATTACAAAATACGATTTGTTCGTGATTGTCAAATGATAATTGTCCAAAAACCGGGTCGATTTTGTGAAGCTCACTTGCTTTTGCTACTTCTGTTATCATACTATCTTTATTAAGTGGTTAATTATGATTTCATCAAAAAGATGTGGCAAAATTAAGATTTAAATCAAAACTTTGCAATGAAATTAACTTTTATTAGCAATCCACTAATGAGATTAGCGTTTTTGCATTTTAAATAAAAAATCATTTTAGACATATTTTTAACATATAACACACTTATTTCCCTATTTTTTATATAATACAATGAAAGAACTTCAATATTTAAACAAATATTTCGTCAAATACAAATACCATTTTTTATTAGGAATTGTCACTACAATTATTGCGCAGATATTTTCCCTCTATACTCCTAAATTAATTGGAAATTCCATCAATGCTTTGACTAGTAATGAGTTTGATGCAGAAACAACAAAAAACATCCTGCTCGAAAATATCTTGTGGGTATTAGCGACCACATTTATTGCCGGAATACTTACTTTTTTAATGCGCCAAACGTTGATTGTAATGTCACGTTATGTAGAATTCGACCTTAAAAACGAGGTTTTCAGGCAATATGAAAATCTTTCGCAGAATTTCTACAAAAGAAACCGCACGGGCGATTTGATGAACCGTATCAGCGAAGATGTTGGAAAAGTAAGGATGTATGTTGGTCCTGCCGTAATGTATACGCTGAATACCTTCATCCGTTTTGCAGTTGTAATTGTTCAGATGTATATTATTTCACCGAAACTTACCTTATATACTTTGCTTCCGCTGCCGATATTGTCTTACCTTATATTCAAGCTGAGTAACGAGATTAACGTAAGGAGCGGTATTTTTCAGCAGAATCTTTCTCAGCTTTCGAGCTACACACAAGAAATTTTCTCTGGAATCCGCGTCATAAAAGCCTACAGCTTGGAAGAAAAATCACATAATGAATTTTCGGACTTGTCGGAAGAAAGCCGTGAAAAGAGCATGAAATTAGCCAAGACCAACGCATTGTTCGGACCCTTGATGATTTTGCTTATCGGAATGAGCAACTTAGTCGTAATCTATGTCGGAGGTATGATGTATATCAACGGTTCGGTAAAAAGCATCGGCGTTATTGCGGAGTTCATATTATATGTAAACATGCTGACTTGGCCGGTAGCCTCATTAGGATGGGTATCTTCTATGATTCAGGAAGCCGAAGCTTCGCAGAAAAGAATCAACGAGTTCCTTAAAATACAGCCTGAAATCAAAAACAAGACTTTAGAAAGTTCGGTAATCGAAGGAAAAATCACTTTCAACCACGTGAGCTTCACATACGAAGATACCAATATAACAGCGCTGAATAACGTAAGCTTCACAATACAAAAAGGAGAAACGCTGGCCATATTAGGAAAAACAGGCTCTGGAAAATCGACGATACTGAGCTTAATCAGCCGACTGTACGATATAAAAGACGGCGAGATTACCATAGACAATCATAACATCAAAGGACTCAACCTTCATGATGTCAGAAACAGTATCGCTTTTGTACCGCAGGATGCCTTTTTGTTTTCAGATACTATAATGAACAACATTAAGTTCGGTAAAGAAGATGCGACAGAAGCAGAAGTTATGGAAGCGGCTAAAAAAGCGGTGGTCCACAACAACATCATGGGCTTCAACGATAAATACCAAACGGTTATCGGCGAAAGAGGAATTACATTATCCGGTGGACAAAAACAGCGTGTTTCAATTGCTCGAGCTATTATCAAGGATTCAAAGATTTTATTGTTAGACGATTGCCTTTCGGCCGTTGATACAGAAACAGAAGAAGCGATTTTGAACAACCTTCTCGAGTTCTGCA
Source organism: Flavobacterium sp. N2550 (assembly GCF_025947265.1). Taxonomy (NCBI): domain Bacteria; kingdom Pseudomonadati; phylum Bacteroidota; class Flavobacteriia; order Flavobacteriales; family Flavobacteriaceae; genus Flavobacterium; species Flavobacterium sp. N2550. The sequence continues at coordinate 3,450,944 of NZ_CP110007.1, forward strand.
AAGACAAGACGACAATTCTGGTGAGCCATAGAGTATCATCAGCTAAAAACGCTGACAAAATCATTATTCTAGAGGATGGAAAAATCATCCAACAAGGTTCTCATAATCAATTGGTAAACCAAGAAGGATATTACAAAGACCTGTATCTAAAACAGCTTTCTGAAAAAGAAATCCTATAAAAATGTTGTTTAATTCAGCTATTTTTTAGATTTTTGGTTCAAGATAACACACAAACCATTTGAAAGAAGGATTATGAGAGAAAATGACATGCTAGAAAAAGAAGAGATTTTTTCTAAAGTATTGAGAGCCGGAAGAAGAACCTATTTCTTCGATGTTAGGGCTACAAAAGCTGACGACTACTATATCACAATCACGGAAAGCAAAAAATTCACTGAAGAAGACGGATCTTTTCATTTCAAGAAACACAAAATCTATCTTTACAAAGAAGACTTTGCTGCATTTTCAGAAATCTTAGAAGAAATGACTTCGTATGTCTTAAACCACAAAGGCGAAGAAGTAATCTCTGAAAGACACCAGAAAGATTTCAAGAAAGAATTCTACGCAGAGAAAGCGCCAGTTGAAACCACCGCGACGGCAAGCTTTACAGATATTGATTTTGACGATATTTAATCGATTTACAATACCAAAATTCCCGAAATAACCTTTCGGGAATTTTTATTTAGAGAAATAACTAATTTTCTTTTAGCTATATGAAATACCTGATCATCTGTCTTTTGCTTGGGAATTGCCTTTTGGCGCAAACTAAAATTCCTGGCACATACGACACGAATACTCAAAAATTTACAACAACCGACAATACGTATAGCATAAGGTTCTTTTTACACGGGTTTGCTCCTGTTTCAAACGGCAAATCTTTCGGACTGATTGACAGCACTGGCACTGTTGTTATTCCGATCATCTATGACGGAGTCGGAAATCTTAAAGAAGGACTAGTAGTCGTTACAAAGGGAAACAAATCTGGTTTTTTTAATAAAACCGGAAAAATGGTCGTTCCTTTTATTTATGATATTGCCGATGATTTCAAAGGCGGTGTGGCTATCGTTAGAAACAATAACAAATGCGGCATTATAGACAAAAAAGGAAAAGAAGTAACTCCGCTTATTTATGATGGCATGGATAATTTCAACAATGACACGTCCGGATTTGCACGAGTCCAAAGAAACAAGAAATGGGGCTTTATCAATAAAAGTGGTAAAGAAATTGTTCCTTGTATTTACGATAAAGCAAATTTCTTCAGGAAAGATATAGCATTTGTTGTCAAAGATGGAAAATGCGGCTATGTAAATACATCAGGAAAAGAAATAGCACCCTTAACCAAAGAAGATTGCTCAAAAGCATATTAATCTTTCAAATTATTTATCCAATCCTCAAGCCATTCTCCACTTTTAAATCCGGAGACAACAAAACAACAGATCCTTCCTCGCCTACAGCTCCCAAAACCAAACATTCGCTCATGAATTTTCCGATCTGTTTTTTAGGAAAGTTTACGACAGCAACAATCTGCCTTCCGACTAAATCTGCTTTTTCATAGTGCTTAGTAATTTGCGCCGAAGTTTTTCTGGTTCCAATTTCATTGCCAAAATCAATGACTAATTGGTAAGCTGGCTTTCTGGCTTCAGGAAAATCATTAGCTTCGAGAATGGTCCCGACACGCATTTCGACTTTTTCAAATTCGGTCCAAGATAAATTGTTCTGTGCTTCTGGATTCATAATTTTAGTTTTCTATACTGATTGGATTGTCCAAAGTTCGGAATTTTCTGCTTATATTTAAACCTCAATTTCATTTCAACGCGCCATGTCAAAAACTCCATCCAATATGCTCCCGCTGGGGACTGCCGCTCCACAATTCAGGCTAAAAGATACCAATTCCAATTTCTATTATTCTTTTGAAGACCTCAAAGGAAGCAAAGGAACCTTGGTAATGTTTATCTGCAACCATTGTCCGTATGTTATCCATGCTTTGCCGGAAATTTTGATGATTGCTAATGATTACAGAGTACAAGGAATCGGAATCATCGCCATCAGCAGCAATGATGTAAAAAAATATCCGCAGGACGGACCGCAAATGATGACTGAGTTTGCCTTTAAAAACAGCTTTGATTTTCCTTATTTATACGACGAAACGCAAGAAGTTGCGAAAGCCTTCGATGCAGCCTGTACGCCAGACTTTTATCTTTTTGACGCTCAGGAAAAATTATTTTATAGAGGGCAATTGGACGATTCAAGACCTTCAAACGGAATTCCTTTAAGCGGAAGCGACCTGAGAAATGCTATCGACGCGTTGATCTACAACCGAAGCCTTGCTGCCATCCAAAAGCCAAGCCTGGGTTGCAACATCAAGTGGAAGTAATTAGAATTATTACTTTTCCAACACAATATCTATCGGACGGTTCATTTTTGGACCGAATTGCACTTCACGGGCTTTGCTCGAACACAAGACATACATATTAAAGCTGTTCAGTTTTACGACCTGCGTCTTGAAATGCCCTCCATTTTCATCCCCGTCAACATCCTCAATCTTGATGCTGAAATCATCCGCAGGAAAGGTACTTTTTATGGAAAGCAGGTAATTGTCTTTTGCAAACGGAAAAAACCAGCGTTCTTTTGACACTTGAGAATCTGCCGTTATCCTATTTCCTTTGTCATCTACTTTATAATTAGCCGTAAAAACCAAAGGCTTGCCGCTGTTGGTCCAGCTGTACAGATTATTTGCATTGAGCAGGTCCATGCCCAATCCGTTGATAATAGTAATTTTCAGTCCAGGGATGTTCTCTTTTTTGCCCGATTCATGGACATTCAGCACAAAATACGAAGTAAAATCATAACCGCAATGCTGTGCAACTTGGGCTTTAGAAGAAAACGAAACCAGAAAAAATATAAAAAACAAATAACGCATCAGATCAATTTATAGAGTGGCAAAAATACAAAAGCAAATAGCATTCCAATAAAAAAGCACCCTGAAATAGAGTGCTTTTAACTTTATAGGCAGAATGCGATTATTTCACGTCCATCAATTCTACATCAAAAATCAAGGTAGCATTTGGAGGAATCACGCCGCCTGCGCCACGAGAACCATATCCTAAGTGCGATGGAATCACAAAACGTGCCTTATCGCCTACTTGCAACAAAGCAATTCCTTCGTCCCAACCTTCAATAACATTGCCTCTTCCTAAAGGAAATTCGATTGGTTTTTTTCTTGGATAAGAAGAATCGAATACTTTTCCATCCTCCAATTGTCCTGTATAATGTACAGAAACCGTCTTGCCGTTTTCTGCTTTTTTACCATTTCCTTTTTGGATCATTTTGTAACGAAGTCCGCTTTCAGTTTTGTCGAATCCAGCTGCTAATTTTTCCATCTTAGCCTCTGCCTCTTCTTTTGCTTTTGCTTCGCGTTTGGCACGAGAACCTTCAAATACTCTGAAAGCTTCAATAGCATTCCATTTTTTTGCTTCTTCGCCTTCGCGGATGATTTCGATACTTTCAATTTCATCGCCTTGAGCGATAGCATCTACCACATCTTGTCCTTCAACTACATGTCCGAAAACCGTATGCTTGTCATCCAACCAGTTCGTAGGAACGTGTGTTATGAAAAACTGAGAGCCGTTAGAACCCGGACCTGAATTAGCCATAGATAATACTCCTGGCTTGTCATGCTTCAATTCTGGGTGAAACTCATCATCAAATTGGTACCCTGGGCCGCCTGTTCCTGTTCCTTGAGGACATCCTCCTTGGATCATAAAATCAGGGATCACACGGTGGAATTTCAATCCGTCATAATACGGCTTTCCTTGCGGTCTTGATTTGTTTTCTAAATTTCCTTCTGCCAATCCAACAAAGTTGCCAACCGTTCCTGGCGTTTTATCGTGTGTCAATTTCACTAAAATTGAACCTTTTGGAGTATTGAATTTTGCGTATATTCCGTTTTCCATCTTATTTGTTTTATTTTTGAATTGCCAAAATTACGAATTAAAATGTGAAAATAAATACAATTTAATGACCTATGTCAAACAAACAAGCTTGGTATTTGCTTAAATTTGCATCACAGAAAAAAAGACAATTATCTGCTTTGAAAAAATAAAACCGCCGACCACATGAACAGTATTTTTCATCCAGAAGGAAATAAAAAATTAATCGAGCGTATCGAAACGCTTACGCCGATTACGCATAACGAATGGGGAACGATGAACGTGAGCCAGATGCTTGTACATTGCCAGATGCCTATCAAAGTAGCTTTTGGAGAACTAAAAATCAAGGCAGGACTTATAGCGATCTTCTTCGGAAAGTTAGCAAAGAGAAACTTGACCAGCAAAAATCCTATCAAGAAAAACCTTCCTACCGCCAAAGAATTTATCGTAAAGGGGCATCCTGATTTTGAGCAGTCAAAAGCTGATTTAGTCTCTATGATTACACGATTTGCACACGAAGGCCCAAGCGTTATAAAAAATACCAAGCATCCTTTTTTCGGACACCTGACAACCGAAGAATGGGATTATATGCAATGGAAGCATTTGGATCACCACCTGAAACAGTTTGGAGCTTAATTCATTTGTTATTTTTGATTTAAGATTTTAGATTTAGGACTGTCTGAAATCTTAAATCTCAAATCCAAAATCATAAAACCCTAATTTCCCAAGATGAGAATCGACATTATTACCGTACTTCCCGAATTATTAAGAAGCCCATTCGAAGCCTCAATCATGAAGAGAGCTATCGATAAAGGACTCGTAGAAGTCCATTTCCATAATTTGAGAGACTATACTACCAACCGACAAAAAAGCGTAGATGACTACCAGTTTGGTGGCGGTGCGGGAATGGTAATGATGATCCAGCCGATTGACGACTGCATCGCAAAGCTGAAAAGCGAACGCGAGTATGACGAAGTCATCTATATGACTCCCGATGGAGAAACTTTAAATCAAGGCATGGCCAACAAGATGTCGTCTTTAGAAAACATCATTATCCTGTGTGGCCATTATAAAGGCGTGGATCAAAGAGTACGCGACCATTTTATTACCAAAGAAATTTCTATAGGCGATTATGTACTTTCGGGCGGCGAATTAGGAGCATTAGTTTTATCAGATGCATTGATTCGATTGATTCCCGGCGTATTGAGCGACGAGACTTCGGCCCTGACGGATAGCTTTCAAGACAACCTGCTCTCTCCTCCTATCTATACCCGTCCTTCAGAATACAAAGGTTGGAAAGTGCCCGACATATTGCTCAGCGGCCATTTTGCCAAAATCGATCAATGGCGCGAAGAAAAAGCCTTTGAACACACGAAAAACAGAAGACCGGATTTGTTGGATCAATAATTTTGAGATTTCGGATTTGAGATTTTAGACTTCAGTTTAATGATAATTATAAAAAAACTTCCAATTCATAATTCATAATTCATAACTTTTTATATCTTTGCACCCACTTTGGACCAACCTCTGGCGAGAACCGTGAATGTTGCTCTGATAATCAAATACTTAAATCAAACAAAATGGCAGATTTGATGAAATTCGTTAAAGACGAATTTGTAACAAAAAAAGATTTCCCAGATTTCGGTGCTGGAGACACAATTACAGTTTACTACGAAATTAAAGAGGGTGAAAAAACAAGAACTCAGTTCTTCAAAGGAGTTGTAATCCAAAGAAGAGGTTCTGGAACGACTGAAACTTTTACAATCCGTAAAATGTCTGGTGCTGTTGGAGTTGAGCGTATCTTCCCAGTGAATATGCCAGCTTTGCAAAAAGTTGAAATCAACAAAACTGGTAAAGTTCGTAGAGCTAGAATTTTCTACTTCAGAGAACTTACTGGTAAAAAAGCTAAAATTAAAGACAGAAGAAGATAATTTATTATCTCTTATCTATAAAAATCCCGAAGCAGTTCGGGATTTTTTTTTTGCCTTTTTCTATCCTTTCAGCCCTAGAAGATTTTCGGAGAAAACATACCTTGAATATTTATAGATTGATATAAACTAAAAAATTATACCTTTACGTTCAAGTAGGCAAACCTCCTTAAAACCAAACATTATGAAAAAAATAGTTTTATTATCCAGTCTTGTGGCACTTCTATTTTCATCTTGTTCTAGCGATGACTCGCCGTCACACGAGGACACATCGAATGTGCTGCTGCAAAAGACCATAACTTATGGCCTTGATGGGAGTTACGAAACTCTTTATAAATACGATGGTAAAAAATTGCTGGAAGCTCGAAGCAGTAAAGAAAATAAAAAGTTCAGCTATCAAGGCGAGAATATCTCAAAAATCAGTTGGTATGACAATCCGGATACCGACAACACCCTTTCTCAATATGTAGATTTTGAATATACTGCCGACGGAAAATTAAAAAAATTCAACCAGCACAGCAGCTACCCTTTAGCTGTTGACTTTACTTACGCTGGCCGCGATACCGTAAACTTTGTTGCAGTTGCTGCAAGAAGCTCTTATAATTTCACAGGCTATTTCTTGGTAAAAGACAATGAAATCACAGAATACGTCTACTTGAACGGAGGTACGCCTAGGCCGTCTGTACGTTATCAATACGACAACAAAAACCATCCTTTGAAAAACGTAACAGGATACAACAAGTTATCCCTATTCCATTACTTTTACAATTCGGCGCATTTTAATGGCTTTACGACAAACATCGGAAGCTCCAAAAACTGTATCAGCAACAGCCTGATTGCCAATCCAAACGTAGTTGAAATCATGAATACCTACGAATACAACGACAAAGGATTCCCTAAAACGATCAATAAAGACAGTAATACGGCGGCAGACCATCTGTTTTATTAAAAATACATCTTTACAATTCCAATAGCAGCTATAGGTTCTTTCCTTATAGCTGCTTTTTTTACTTTTAAACCCAGCTATCTGCCGCAGCTTAGCTGACCATTACCGTTACTTTCAAGTGCTAAAATATTTTCATGTTATAAAATATCCACGTTAAAACTTTCTACTTATTTGTCGATTTCGCAGTAATCAATCTTTTAATTATCAATTCCTTAAATCAAACGTTTTCGCTTTCTCTAAATTCTTAAATTCGCGTTGCTTTTCTTATATTTGCAATCCTTACAAGTAAAATAAACAAAACAAACTTTTCCAAAATGTCAGATAAAGCAACCATTTTTTATACGATTACGGACGAAGCGCCGATGCTTGCCACACATTCCTTTTTACCTATTGTAAAATCCTTTACGGCTCCGGCTGGAATCACCGTAGAAACCAGAGACATTTCCTTAGCAGGAAGAATTATCGCGAATCTGGCGGAGTATTTGACTCCAGAGCAAAGAATCAATAATGACCTGATCGAATTAGGAAAGCTGGCAACGACTCCTGAAGCAAACATCATCAAATTACCGAACATTTCCGCTTCGGTTCCTCAATTAAAAGAAGCCATCAAAGAACTTCAAGCTCTAGGATACAAGCTTCCTGAATTTCCTGAAAATCCGCAAACTGACGAAGAAAAAGCCATCAAGGCAAGTTATGCAAAAGTTTTAGGATCTGCTGTAAATCCAATACTTCGCGAAGGAAACTCTGACAGAAGAGCTCCGAAAGCTGTAAAAAACTATGCTAAAAAACACCCACATTCTATGGGCGCATGGAGTGCAGACTCTAAAACGCACGTGGCCAGCATGAGCGAAGGCGATTTCTACGGAAGTGAAAAATCAGTAACCATAAAAGATGCTGATACTTTCAAGATTGAATTCGTTGGCAATGACGGAACTACAAAAACATTAAAAGATACCTCTCCGCTTAAAGCAGGAGAAATTATAGACAGCGCAGTCTTGAGCATGAAAGCACTAAAAAGCTTCGTATCTAAAGAAATTGAAGATGCGAAAGCAAAAGGCGTTCTGTTCTCAGTACACTTGAAAGCTACGATGATGAAGGTTTCCGACCCGATTATCTTTGGAGCAATCGTAGACGTTTTCTTCGCGCCGGTTTTTGAAAAACACAAAACACTATTTGCAGAATTAGGAATAGACACTAAAAATGGTTTAGGTGATGTGTATGCTAAAATTGCAGGGCATCCGAAACAAGCGGAGATAGAAGCTGACCTAAATGCTGTATACGAAAACGGACCAGCCATCGCCATGGTTAATTCAGACAAAGGAATCACGAATCTTCATGTTCCTTCTGACGTAATTGTTGATGCCTCGATGCCAGCAATGATCCGTACCTCTGGACAAATGTGGAATAAAGATGGTAAAGGCCAAGATACCAAAGCAATCATTCCAGACCGTTCGTATGCAGGCGTATATGTAGCAACGATCGATTTCTGCAAAAAGAATGGTGCTTTTGACCCAAAAACTATGGGGAGCGTTCCAAACGTAGGCTTGATGGCACAAGCTGCTGAAGAATACGGCTCGCATGACAAGACCTTCCAAATCACTGCTGACGGAACTGTAAAAGTTATCAATTCTAAAGGAGAAGTCCTTACAGAACAAAAAGTTGAAAAAGGTGATATTTTCAGAATGTGTCAAGTAAAAGACGCTCCGATTCAAGACTGGGTAAAACTAGCCGTGAATAGAGCAAGATTGTCTGACACTCCGGCTGTTTTCTGGTTGGATGAAAATAGAGCACACGACAGACAACTGATCGAAAAAGTAAAAGTATACCTAAAAGACCACGATACGAACGGATTAGACATCCGAATCATGAATCCGGTAGACGCTACTAATTTCTCATTAGAAAGAATCAAAGACGGAAAAGACACGATTTCAGTAACAGGAAACGTTTTGCGTGATTATTTAACTGACCTATTCCCTATCCTAGAATTAGGAACTTCAGCAAAAATGCTTTCTATCGTTCCGTTGATGAACGGCGGAGGCTTGTTCGAAACCGGAGCGGGAGGTTCTGCACCAAAACACGTAGAGCAATTCATTGAAGAAGGCTACCTGCGTTGGGATTCGCTTGGCGAAGTATTGGCTTTGGGCGCTTCTTTGGAGCATTTAGGACAGACTTTAAACAATTCAAAAGCGTTGGTATTATCTGAAACTTTAGACCAGGCAACAGAAAAATTCTTAGATACCGACAAATCTCCTGCAAGAAAAGTAGGCCAAATCGACAACAGAGGCTCTCACTTTTATATCGCCTTATATTGGGCACAGGCTTTGGCGGCGCAAGACAAAGATGCTGAATTGAAAGCTACTTTTACTGAAATTGCAAAAGAACTGACAGAAAACGAAGCCAAAATCAACGAAGAGTTGATCGGCGCTCAAGGCAAACACCAAGAAATTGGCGGCTATTACAAGCCCGATTTCAAATTGACGGACAAAGCCATGAGACCAAGCGAAACGCTTAACAAAGCTTTAGCTAAATTAGCGTAAGGCTTTAACGTATTTTATAAAAAAAGACGACTGGAAACGGTCGTCTTTTTTATATTTTTATATCTCAATCCTCGCAATTCCTAATTCCTAATTCATAATTACAAAATGTCAAGCCACCACATTGTCCGAGACGACCAAGAACCTGCTTTAATCATTGCCAACGGCGCCGCCTGCAGCAACGAATTGTTAGGACAGCTGCTCGAATGGTCTCCCCTAGTAATCGTATTGGATTCTGCGATCGAAAGAGTTTTGGAATTAGGCATAAAGGTCGATGTGCTGTTAGGTGATTTTGACTATGGCTTTGATCCGGAATATTATAGGAATCTGCAGTTTCCGCTAGAAATTGTCTATACTCCTGATCAAGAAAAGACCGATCTAGAAAAAGCTTTTGATTATCTGATCGAAAAAGGACATAAAGCCGTGAATGTAGTCTGGGCAACCGGACGTAGAGCCGACCATACGATTGTGAACATGACCAATATCGTGCGTTTCCAAAATAAGCTGAAAATTGTCATCTTAGATGATTATTCCAAAATTTTCCAGCTTCCGAAACGCTATGAAAAATGGTACCCGAAAGGCTTTCCTATTTCACTGATTCCCGTAGGAACCGTAAACGGCGTTGCCTCTACCAACCTTGACTACCTATTGCATAACGAGACGCTGACCATGGGCTATCGCACCGGAAGCAGCAACCATGTAGCACAAGACGGCATAGTAATTATCGAGCACAAACAAGGCGATCTATTGATGATGGAATGCTTTGACTATTGGCTCCACCCAAATAAATACAGTATAAACCAACCCTAAAACGAAATGACAAATCCTGCTATAAAAATCAAGAGTTCAGAAATTCTTTCTGATAACTGGTACATCCTCAAGAAGATTGTTTTCGATTACCAAAAAAAAGACGGCAGCTGGGAAACCCAGTCCCGAGAAGTTTATGACCGTGGCAATGGCGCGACCATTCTGCTTTACAACAAAATTCAAAAAACCGTCATCCTTATCCGTCAGTTCCGCATGCCCACTTTTGTAAATGGTAACGAAACCGGAATGGTTATCGAAGCCTGTGCTGGTCTTTTGGAAGAAGAAAATGCAGAAGAATGCATCAAGCGCGAAACGGAAGAAGAAACCGGCTACAGCCTGACCGAAGTTAGGAAAGTATTCCAAGCCTATATGTCGCCTGGTTCGGTTACTGAAATCATCCATTTCTTCGTGGCAGAATATTCCAAAGACATGAAAGTAAGCGAAGGCGGCGGATTGTCGACCGAACATGAAAATATCGACGTGCTGGAAATTCCCTTTGAAAAAGCCATGCAGATGATTGAGAACGGCGAAATCAAAGACGCCAAGACCATCATGTTGTTGCAATATGCCAAAATCAACAATCTTTTGGGTTAGACAATCCATAGAGAAAGCTTTAAATTTTTAAGTTTTCCTAAAGTCTTTTTTCGTATTTTCCTTTGTAACTTTGTTACTTAAACTTCTATCTCCAAATGAAATTTCAAGTCGTATCAGATTACAAACCTACTGGCGATCAGCCACAAGCCATTGAAAAATTAAGCAAGGGCATCAATGACGGCGAACGTTTTCAAACGCTTTTGGGAGTGACAGGCTCCGGAAAGACTTTTACAATGGCTAATGTCATCCAAGAAGTACAACGGCCTACCTTGGTACTGGCGCACAACAAGACGCTGGCGGCACAGCTGTATTCTGAATTCAAGCAGTTTTTTCCGAACAATGCGGTAGAATACTTCGTTTCTTACTATGATTATTACCAGCCGGAAGCTTTTATTCCCGTAACTGGAACGTATATCGAAAAAGACTTGTCTATTAATGAAGAACTGGAGAAGATGCGATTGAGTACGACCTCTTCGCTCCTTTCAGGACGTAGGGATATCATCGTGGTTTCTTCCGTTTCCTGCTTGTATGGTATCGGAAACCCTGTGGAATTTCAAAAAAATGTAGTCTCGGTAGCCAAAAATCAGATTATTTCTAGGACAAAGCTATTGCACCGACTGGTCCAGTCACTTTATGCAAGGACAGAAGCTGAGTTCAATCCTGGAACGTTCCGAATCAAAGGCGATACGGTCGAAGTTTTCCCAAGCTATGGCGACGAGCCTTTCCGAATTCACTTTTTTGGAGATGAAATTGAAGAAATAGAAGCTTTTGATGCCAAGACATCATTAGTCTTAGAAAAATATACCAATCTGAACATCTACCCTGCCAACATGTTCGTGACTTCACCTGAAGTTTTGAATGGCGCTATCTGGGAAATTCAGCAAGATTTAGTGAAGCAAGTCGATTATTTCAAAGAAATAGGAAAACATCTGGAAGCAAAACGTTTGGAAGAACGAACCAATTTCGACTTAGAAATGATTCGAGAATTGGGCTATTGCTCTGGAATCGAAAATTATTCACGATATCTCGACGGACGTCTGCCTGGCACAAGGCCGTTCTGCCTGCTTGATTATTTCCCAAAAGATTATCTTATGGTCGTTGATGAGAGTCACGTAACCGTTTCGCAAGTCCATGCCATGTATGGCGGCGACCGATCTAGAAAAGAAAATCTGGTAGAATATGGCTTTCGCCTTCCAGCAGCTATGGACAACCGTCCGTTAAAGTTTGAAGAATTTGAGGCTATGCAGAACCAAGTCGTCTATGTTTCTGCAACGCCAGCCGATTATGAGTTGGAAAAATCAGAAGGAATATACGTAGAGCAGATCATACGTCCGACTGGGCTGTTGGATCCGATTATCGAAGTACGCCCTAGCCTCAATCAAATCGACGACCTGATTGAAGAAATTCAGCAACGTGTCGAATTGGACGAAAGGGTACTAGTCACCACGCTGACCAAAAGAATGGCGGAAGAACTTGCAAAATATCTTACCAAAGTAGCTATCCGCTGTCGCTACATCCATTCTGAAGTCGATACGCTGGAACGCGTAGAAATCATGCAAGATTTGCGAAAAGGATTATTTGATGTGCTGATTGGCGTAAACCTCTTGAGAGAAGGACTGGATTTACCCGAAGTATCTCTTGTGGCCATATTAGATGCCGACAAAGAAGGCTTTTTGAGAAACAACCGTTCGCTGACGCAGACCGTAGGTAGGGCCGCCAGAAATATCAACGGCAAGGCAATCATGTATGCTGACAAGATTACGGCAAGCATGCAAAAAACAATCGACCAGACGAATTACAGAAGAGAAAAACAGATGAATTATAATACGAAGCACAATCTTTCGCCAAAAGCGCTAAACAAAAAAATAGAAAGCACTTTGGCAAAAAATTCTGTTTCTACACAGTACTTCGAAAACCAAGCCTTAAAAGCTGCCGAACCCGAAAGCAAATACCTGACCAAGCCCGAAATCGAGAAAAAGATTCGAGAAGCCAGAAAAGCAATGGAAAAAGCGGCCAAAGATTTAGATTTCATGCAGGCAGCGAAATATCGTGATGAGATAAAAGCATTGCAGGAGAAAATATAGAGCTTTTTAGTTTAGCTGTTCCCTAAAAATTTCAATCAATACTTCGGGTGCTATCATGCCGTTAGGTGATTCTTCCATAGCTTTCAAGATTCGTTTGATGGCAAAAGGATTCAGTCCCATATTGACGCCCATCTGCTTGATGGCTATTTCCTCCTTTTCATGAAGGACACCGTCGCAATGCATCAACAAGGCTAGCCTGTAGAATTGCTGTATGCGCTGTTGTTCTGATTTTATAGGAATAGCAATTAATTCTTGGTGGAAAAGATTCTTGAAATCTTCTTTTGTAACTTTTAATTCTTGGGCAACGATGCTCAAAAACTGGTATTCTCTATCGTGGAGCTTCCCATCGACGATTGCAAAAGCAATCATTTCGGCAAGGAGGCTTAATTTCTGTTTGTAAGTATTCATTAAATCCTTATTTTTAGCTAAAATATTCTTTTTTGTCCAATCCCAAAAATCATTCGCTTGAGATATTTATTCACAATTTTTTTGTCCTGTTTTTTTCTAAATGTAAAAGCACAGAAAAGCACGGCCTCGCCGCAGGTCAGTACTTTTGAAATAGAAGCCCCTCAATTAAAAACCGTCAAGAAAATATGGGTCTATCTTCCGAAAAGCTATGCGACTTCTAAAAAAAAATATCCTGTAATCTATATGCATGACGCACAGAACCTGTTTGACGCAAAGACTTCGTATGCGGGCGAATGGAACGTGGATGAGACGCTGGACAGTCTGAAAACGCAGGCCATTGTCATCGGCATCGAGCATGGAAATGAAAAACGTATGGATGAGCTGACTCCTTTTCCGAACAAAAAGCATGGCGGCGGCAAGGCAGATGATTATTTAGATTTTATTGTCAGCACCTTAAAACCCTATATAGATAAAAATTACAGGACAAAAACCAATGCCAATAATACTATAATTTTTGGCAGTTCTCTGGGAGGATTGGTTTCGTATTATGCCGTCCTGAAATATCCTGACGTGTTTGGGAAAGCGGGTGTCTTCTCGCCTTCGTTCTGGTTTACGGATGAAATTTATACGATGACAGAAAAATCAAAAAAGATCAAAGCCAAGATTTATTTTTTATATGGCGATTCTGAAAGCGACGACATGGTCATCGATGCCCAAAAGATAAAAAAGCTTTTAGACGAAAATAGATGCTACTGCCTGAAGCTTGACAAGACTGTTGTTGTAAAAGGCGGACAACATGGCGAAAAATTATGGCGAGAAGGCTTTGCCAAAGCAATTTTATGGTTGTTGTAAGTAATCCCAACCCTGTCAGAGTTTTCAACTCTGACAGGGTTATTCATAAAATAAATCTATCTTTGCAACAAATCAAGGATATGAACAATAACGATATTTTCAAAAAGCTTCGCGTAGCATTGCAATTGCGTGATGACCAAATAGCAGAAATAATGCAATTGGTAGATTTCAGAATTTCTAAAGCGGAATTAGGCGCTTTTTTCAGAGCGGAAGACCATCCGAATTATATGGAATGCGGCGACCAAGTATTGCGTAATTTCTTAAACGGACTGATCATCCACCTACGAGGCACAAAAGAGAATCCAAAGAATGCGATGGATGTTATCAATGAAAATAGAGCCCAATTAAAATCGGTTGCTAAAAAAATTGTTCCGAAAGAAAATGTAAAAAAGCCCGCGCCTAAAGCTCCTGGGAAAAACTTCAAGCCTAAAAAGGTTGAAAGCAAAGTCAATCCGGTTGAGAAAGTACGTTTTAACAACGGAAAGAATAAAAAAGCGTAGCATTGATTGATTTTCTGACCTTAGACTATCTCAAATCAGGAAACAAAAGACAACAGCAAGCCTTTGAAGTCTTGACAAAGCAAGCAGTTTTTGAAAAACTTTCTGAATTTTCTCCTGTCTTAGTCGGGACCATTCCTATCAATATCGACATTGCTTCTAGCGATTTAGACATTGCCTGTTATTGGAATGATAAAAAGTATTTTACAGCTCAAGTCACGCAAGCTTTCGGAAATGAAATTGATTTTGAAATTACCGAAACTTTAATTTCTAACAGAGAAACAATTATTGCCAGTTTCTTTATAGACAATTTTGAGATTGAAATCTTCGGACAGAATATTCCTGTGATAGAGCAATATGGCTATCGCCACATGCTCATCGAAAATAAAATTTTAGAACAAGAAGGCAAACAATTCCGAAAAAAAATAATAGCGCTCAAAGACCAAGGTTATAAGACAGAGCCTGCCTTTGCCGAACTTTTAGGCTTAGAAGGAAATCCTTACGAAGCACTTCTGGAACTTGAATAAAAACAAAAAATCCTAATCTTTCGACTAGGATTTTTTTATAGAATATATTCTTTTATTATTTGCTCAAAGCTGCTTTCACTTGGTCAGCTGCTTCTTGGAATTGTACTGCAGACAAGATTGGCATTCCAGAGTTGTCAATCATTTCTTTAGCAAGTTCTGCGTTAGTACCTTGCAAACGAACAATAATCGGCACTTTTATGCTGTCTCCCATATTTTTGTAAGCATCGATAACACCTTGCGCCACACGGTCACAACGAACGATACCACCAAAAATATTGATCAAGATTGCTTTTACGTTAGGATCTTTCAAGATGATTCTGAAAGCCAATTCTACACGTTTTGCATCAGCTGTTCCACCAACATCAAGGAAGTTAGCTGGCTCAAAACCTGCATATTTAATCAAGTCCATCGTTGCCATTGCAAGACCAGCACCGTTAACCATACAGCCTACAGTTCCGTCAAGATCCACATAATTCAAGCCTGCAGCTTTTGCTTCAACTTCGATTGGGTTTTCTTCGCGAACATCACGCATTTCAGCTAAAGCTGGGTGTCTGTACAATGCGTTATCGTCAAGATTTACTTTCGCATCTACAGCAATAATTTTGTTGTCAGATGTTTTTAATACTGGATTGATTTCGAACATTGAAGAATCAGAACCGATATATGCTTTATACAAAGAGTCAACGAACTGAACCATTTCTTTGAAAGCATTTCCTGAAAGTCCAAGGTTGAAAGCAATTCTTCTCGCTTGGAAAGCTTGCAATCCAACATTAGGATCGATTTCTTCAGTAAAAATCAAATGAGGTGTTTTTTCGGCAACTTCTTCGATATCCATTCCACCTTCTGTAGAATACATGATCATGTTGCGTCCTTTTCCTCTGTTTAACAAAACTGACATATAGAATTCTGAAGTTTCGCTTTCGCCTGGATAGTAAACATCCTCAGCAACCAAAACTTTGTGTACTTTTTTTCCTTCAGCAGAAGTTTGTGGCGTAATCAACTGCATTCCGATGATTTGTTCTGCCAATTCTTCAACTTGTTGCAAGTTTTTAGCCAATTTCACACCACCGCCTTTTCCTCTTCCACCTGCGTGAACTTGAGCTTTGATAACGTGCCATCCCGTTCCTGTTTCAGCTGTCAATTGTTTTGCAACTGCTACAGCTTCTTGCGGGTTGTTAGCAACATAACCACGTTGAACTTTCACGCCATAACTGGCTAATATCTCTTTTCCTTGGTATTCGTGTATATCCATATTAAAGTTTTTTGACTTTTTAAAAGTGCCACAAAAATAGCAAATTCCATCTAATCAGCGAAAGGAATTATCTTTTTTATTTGATGCTTGACAAGTGATTTCTGCTGAGCCTTTTTAGATTTTTCAAATCTTCTTTTTGCAGTTAAAAATCTTCTTCCAGAAGCAACCTTTTTACTATTTTAACATCTTTAGTATATATCAAAAAACAAATAGGACACTAATCAAAACAAATAATCATGAAAAATCTTAAACTCTTAAGTTTATTTGCACTATTGATAGTGCTCGGCTGCAATGGTGACGACGATAATCGAAATGATATTACATTAAGCGGTGAATGGAAATTGATAGAAGTGAATGGCACTATCGCTGGCATAAGACACCTATTTGTGCCTGGAATCATCAAATGGAATTTTAATACTTCAAACCATACGTTTACAGTCGTAAATAACAATACTAATGAAACCAAGCAAGATGTGTTAGAATCTGGCACTTATACTTATTCTATCGAAGGCAATGATGCCACGCCTGAACTATGCAACCAGACTTTAGTCTTAGACGGAACAAATTACGGCTGTTATTCTATGACAACTACCACTTTGCAGATTAACCAAGGTGAAGCGGATGGAATTATCATCAAACTTATTCGTTAGGAAATATCGTTTATTAGCAAAAATAAGTTGTATTCATAACTAATTGTTGTTTTTTGTTATTTTCAGTTATCTATTTTGCATAAAAAGAAATGGAGTTATAGCTTTGCAGAAAGAAATTTAAAGTTATGCAAACCAAAGATTTATTGCATCTGGCAGAAGAATTTGGAAGTCCGCTCTATGTTTATGATGCTGCAAAAATCCAATCTCAATACACAAGACTCACAAATGCTTTCTCCAAAGTAGAAAGCCTGCGAATAAATTATGCCGTAAAGGCCTTATCCAATGTTTCCGTCCTAAAACTTTTGAAAGAAATGGACTCTGGATTAGACACCGTTTCTATCCAAGAAGTCCAATTAGGATTATTGGCTGGATTTTCGCCAGAAAAAATAATCTATACGCCAAACGGCGTTTCTTTTGAAGAGATTGAAGAAGTAGCGCATCTTGGCGTACAAATCAATATTGACAACTTATCTATATTAGAACATTTCGGAACAAAATACCCTTCAATTCCTGTCTGTATTCGAATCAATCCGCACGTCATGGCTGGTGGAAATGCCAACATTTCGGTAGGTCACATCGACAGCAAGTTCGGAATCTCTGTACACCAGATGCCGCATATCTTGAGAATTGTAGAAAATACAGGCATGCACATCAATGGAATCCACATGCATACAGGCTCTGATATTTTGGATATCGAAGTCTTCTTATACGCTGCAGAAATTCTTTTTGAGACGGCAAAACATTTCAGCAATCTGGATTTTCTTGATTTCGGAAGTGGCTTTAAAGTACCTTACAAAAAAGACGATATCGAAACCAACATCGAAGAATTAGGCAAAAAACTGACCAAAAGGTTTAATGCTTTCTGCAAAGAATACGGACGCGAATTAACATTAGCTTTCGAACCTGGAAAATTCTTAGTCAGCGAAGCCGGTTTTTTTCTTGCTAAAGTAAATGTCGTAAAACAGACGACTTCTACGGTTTTCGCAGGAATAGACAGCGGTTTCAATCACTTAATCCGCCCAATGCTATACGGTTCCCAACACCATATAGAGAATATTTCCAATCCTAAAGGCAAAGAGCGATTCTATTCTATTGTCGGTTATATATGCGAGACAGATACGTTTGCCAACAACCGAAGAATTTCAGAAATCAAGGAAGGGGATATCTTATGTTTTAGAAATGCAGGAGCGTACTGCTTCTCAATGTCGTCTAATTACAATTCCAGATTCAAACCCGCTGAAGTCCTTTGGTACGAAGGAAAAGGACACTTGATCAGAGAAAGAGAAACTTTTGACGATTTGATCAAAAATCAGGTCATTTTGGAATTTGAAAAAACCATGAGTTAGTTTCCCAAATTAGTTTGGTAAATATATTTTGCGTGAAGGCCTCATTGCTGCCGCTTTGAGGCTTTCTGGCGTCTAGAAACTTCTAAAAATAAATAACAGATAGTTAATCTGCATAAAATGATTGTTCATTATATTTGAACTTTATAAACCCAAAGAAGTATTTTTTCAGATGGATAGAAGGAAATTTTTCAGAAACGGTTCGCTATTTACAATCGGAACAGCGGTTTTGAATCCTTTTCAAGGCAACGCCAATGTTTTGGATTTCGAAACCGTAAACAAGAATAAGAAAGCCAAGAATATCATTTTGCTTGTAAGCGATGGTATGAGCACAGGAACTCTTAATATGGCTGATTTGTTCCTAAACAGGAAATACGGCAAAGGTTCCAATTGGATTCAATTATATAAAGACAATAGAGTTTCGAGAGCTTTGATGGATACGGCTTCGGCCAGTTCTATCGTTACAGATTCAGCAGCAGCAAGCTCGTCTTGGGGTGGCGGTTTTCGTGTGAATAATGGTTCATTGAACGTTGGTCCTGACGGACAAGCGCACTTGCCAATCTGGCAAAAATTCAAAAAATCTGGAAAAATGGCGGGATGCGTAACCACTGTTCCGATTACTCATGCCACTCCAGCTGGTTTTTGCGTGAATAGTAAAAGCAGAAACAGCCAAGAAGATATTGCCGAACAGTACCTTGATTTAAATTTCGACATTATGATGGGCGGCGGACTTAATTATTTCGCGCCAGAATTACGAAAAGACAAAAAAGATATGTTTGCCGCTTTCAAAGAAAAAGGATACCAGGTAGCAAAAACACGTTCAGAAATGTTCAACGTTTCAAACAATTCTCCTATTCTTGGTGTTTTTTATGAAGATGGACTTCCTTATTCTGTGGATAGAAATAGCGATGAAAACCTCAAGAAAACGATTCCTACTTTGGCCGAAATGGCACAAAAAGCAATCGATCGCATGAAAAATCATAAAAATGGATTCGTACTCCAAATTGAAGGCGGAAAAGTAGACTGGGCGGCGCATGCCAATGACATTGCGGCTTTGATACACGACCAGATTGCTTTTGATGAAGCCGTGAAAGTCGCCATTGATTTTGCCGAAAAAGACAAAGAAACTTTAGTCATTATTACTACTGACCACGGAAATGCAAATCCAGGAGTCATTTACGGAAAAGATGCTAACGATAATTTTGACAGCATCCAAAAGTATACGCAGACCAACGAATGGATCTTGAACCAGATCAAGCCTAACTTCTCTATTACCGAAGTAAAGGAAATCATTGAAAAGGCAAATGGGCACACTTTAGGTGATGAAGATGCGAAAACCGTATTGAGCTACTACGACGGGCTGCATAAAGAAGACGGATTGTACAATTACAAAAAGCTTCCGTATAAAGCATTTTCTGAAATGCAACAGAAGACAAATTCTGTTGGATGGATCAGCATGGACCACTCTGCAGATTATGTGGAATTGGCTATGTTTGGACCGGGAAGCGAACTTTTGAAACCTTTCGTAAAAAATACAGATTTGCACTATTTGATGTTGCAGGCTGCTGAAGTTGAAAACAAATTTTAAGAATAATTAAAATAAAAATCAAGGACTGTCTTTTTAGGCAGTCTTTTTTTTATATTTAACATAAAGTTGTAACTAAAACTAGGAACTGCCGAGAAGATGAATATTCCGAAGATATTACATAAAAGAAAGTATGAATTTTTATTAGCAGCGTTGCTGATTCATCTTTTTATTGCAGTATTGTTGTATGATTTGGATTTTTACACCAACATTATTTGGCCTTTAAACATGCTCATTTTAGGAATTTTTAGCTTGGGAATTTTTTCAGAAAAATCAAGAATGCAGCTCATTTTCAAGAATATTCTTCTCGCATTGATCATCTTCCTTCCTATTTCTATTATTTACTTGAAACCGACTCCGTTAATGATGGAGCTGATCAATATTGCGCATATCGCATTCTACTGCTATATTTTTATTGAAGTCTTGCGTTATCTGCTAAAGCCGAGCTATATTAATTCTGATATCGTTTCTGCTTCAGCCTGCGGCTATTTGCTGCTGATAGAAATCGGGATCTTTTCGATGCAGGCCATTTATTATGGAACTACAAATCCGTTCAAAGGTATCGATACCACTTCTTTCACTACCATATATCTCGATATTGTTTATTTTTGCAGCATTACGGTTACCAGCATCGGATTTGGAGACATTGTGCCTTCCAATCATTATGCAAAACTGGCAACGTCTATTTTGGGAATTGCAGGTCAGTTTTATTCGGTAGTATTGGTGGGAATAATGATCAGCAAGTATACTTCAGAAACTGGAAATTCGTCTAAAAAATAAATTATGCATTCAGGAAAACAATACTCCCTAAAAGAATTTATCATCTGGACTCGAAGAGACATCTATTGGATTTTTCTACTCGCGGCTATTCCGACTGCTCTTTTTGATTTTTTCGGATTTAAATGGCTCGCTATTCCTTGGGTTCCGATTGCCATGATCGGCACGGCAGCGGCATTTATTGTAGGTTTTAGAAACACGCAAACGTATAACCGATTATGGGAAGCAAGGCAGATTTACGGAAGTATCGTAAATACGAGCCGTACCTGGGGAATCATGGCGAAAGATTTTATAACAAACTCACCTGCTTTACCTGCAACTGAAGAAGAACTTCATTCGATACGCAAGACACTAATCTACAGACATATTGCATGGCTCACGGCACTGCGTTTCCAACTTAGAGAAAAAAGAGCTTGGGAAAACATGGACAAGCCATCCAACAAAGAATACCAGCAATTGTACAAAGTCTTGGAATACGAAACCACACTAGAGGCAGAACTTCAAAAATACCTAAGCCAAGAGGAGCTGAATTATATCGTAAGTAAAAAAAACAGGGCCACCCAAATTATAACCCTGCAATCAAAACACCTTAAAGAACTCGCCGAAAAAGGACTCTTAAGCGAATTTAAGCACGTAGCTTTAGAAGACCGACTAAAAGATTTATTCGACCATCAAGGAAGATGCGAACGCATAAAAAACTTCCCTTATCCGCGTCAATTTGCAAGCATAAATATGTTTTTCATCCGACTGTTCGTCATCATGCTGCCGTTCGGACTCATCAATGAATTTGCTAAATTAGGAGAACATTGCGTGTGGTTTACCGTTCCGTTTAGCGTCATCGTCGGCTGGGTATTCAATTCGATGGAACGCGTTGGCGAAAGCACTGAAAATCCTTTTGAAGGAAGCGCAAACGATGTTCCGATTACCGCAATGAGCAGAACTATAGAAATAGATTTAAAAGACATGCTGGACGAAACCGACCTGCCTCCAGCCATAACACCAATCAACAATATTTTAATGTAAACTATTTATGGAATTAGAAAAAGTATTCAAAAATAACGAAAAGTGGATCGCTGAAAAATTAGAAAAAGATCCAGACTATTTTGCAAATTTGTCGAAAGGACAAAGTCCTGATATTCTGTATATCGGATGTTCGGATAGCCGCGTTACGGCAGAAGATTTGATGGGAGTTTCTCCTGGTGAAGTTTTCGTACACAGAAACATCGCCAATATGGTCATCAGTATTGACCTGAATGTAATGTCGGTCTTAAATTATGCCGTAAATTATTTGCATGTAAACCACGTGGTAGTCTGCGGACATTATTTCTGTGGAGGTGTAAAAGCAGCGATGCAGGCAGAAGATTTAGGCGTGCTCAATCCGTGGTTGCGAAATATCCGTGACGTTTACCGCCTTCATAAGAACGAGCTTAACGCAATTGAAGACGAAACTCAAAAATACAACCGATTGGTCGAATTAAATGTACAAGAACAGTGCATCAATCTCGTCAAGACTGCTGAAGTGCAAAAAGCGTATAGCGAAAGAGGGCTTCAGATTCATGGCTGGGTTTTCGACATACACTCTGGAAAGCTAATCGATCTAAAACTAGATTTTGACCATATCATGAAAAACATCATGGAAATTTATAATCTTGGGCACGATTAAAAAAAAAAATCCCTTTACGTTTTGTAAAGGGATTTTTTTTTATAAATGAATTGCCTCTTGTTTGGCACTTTCAAATTCAGAAACCATGGTATCTATAATTTCTTTAACCGGTTTTATATCGTGGATGAGGCCAGAAATTTGTCCGATTTCTAATTCGCCTTCAATTAAATCGCCTTCAAACATTCCTCTCTTGGCACGGGCTCTTCCTAACAAGACTTTCAGGTCATCTGGAGTCGGACATTTGGCATAAAGTTCTTGGATGTCTTGGTAGAATTTATTTTTTATCAATCGTACTGGTGCTAATTCTTTTAACGTTACCTGCGTTCCGCCTTCTTCCAAATCAACGATAGTTTTTTTAAAATCATCATGTGAAGAGCTTTCAACCGACGCTGCAAAACGGCTTCCAACTTGCACTCCATCAGCGCCTAAAACCATAGCTGCCAGCATGCCTCTTCCTGTCGCAATACCTCCAGCCGCAATTAATGGAATCTGTATTTTTTCACGAACCATCGGAATCAGCGTTAA
This sequence comes from Flavobacterium sp. N2550, assembly GCF_025947265.1. NCBI lineage: Bacteria > Pseudomonadati > Bacteroidota > Flavobacteriia > Flavobacteriales > Flavobacteriaceae > Flavobacterium > Flavobacterium sp. N2550. The sequence continues at coordinate 3,473,842 of NZ_CP110007.1, forward strand.
TGTTGTCGTTTCTTCCCTTCCGTTATGTCCTCCGGCTTCAAAACCTTCGGCAACTACAGCATCAACTCCAGCTTCTTGGGCTTTCAATGCAAATTTTGAACTGCTGACTACATGAACAACCGTTATTCCTTTTTCCTTTAAAAAGCTAGTCCATGTTTTCGGATTCCCTGCAGAAGTGAAAACTATTTTTACGCCTTCTTCAACAATAATATTCATGATTTCTTCGATATTCGGGTAGAGCATCGGAACGTTTACTCCAAACGGCTTGTCGGTTGCTTTTTTGCATTTTTGGATGTGTTCTCTCAAGACTTCTGGATACATCGATCCGGCTCCGATCAACCCTAATCCTCCTGCATTGCTGACAGCACTTGCTAATTTATAACCGCTATTCCAAATCATGCCACCTTGAACGATTGGATATTGTATGTTGAAAAGCTGCGTAATCTTATTCATTTAAATGATTTATAGTATTATTTTATTGGTTTTTATTTGATTCTATCTTGAAATTCAGGGAATTATTTTATGGCTAATTTTCCGGTTTGGTAATTGGTTCCTGCTTTAATTTTATAAAAATAAATACCTTTTACCAAATTTTCAACCGAAAAACTCGGTCTTGAATTTTGGATTTCCGTATACAGAATTTCTTGTCCCAGATTGTTATAAATAGAAACCTGAGCTTTTTCATATTCCTTCGGAAAGGCCAAATTTACAATTGAAGTGGCTGGGTTTGGATAAATGGTAAATGTTTTGGAAGAAAAAGTAGGAACTTCTAAAGCATTTGTCAAAGCCAAATTAAAATCCGGAATTCCGTATCCGAACTGATCATTTGGCGTGTTGTATAAATGAGCCGATTGCTTGATCAACTGCATGATTTCTGTATTCGTCTTGTTCGGAAAAGCCTGCCACAAGCAAGCTACCATTCCTGCTATAATAGGCGATGAAAAAGAAGTGCCGTTAGCAAACACAACATTTCCTAACTGATTGGAAACGACTGCTGCTTCACCTTGAGCCATGACATCAGGCTTGACCCTAAAATCTGCAGAAGGCCCGATAGAGCTAAAACTTGCATATAATTTTGTTGATGTTACCGCACCAACAGCCAGCACATTTTCTGCATCGGCTGGAGCACCGATATGCGGTTCTGAGCCAGCTCCTGTATTTCCAGCAGAAGCTACGCAAATCATACCACGAGAATAGGCAATTTCTGCTCCACGAGAAATAAAAGTCGTCGTGCCATTCATGTTAAAATATGCATAGCTATAATCAGTATTGTTGTAGCCGAAATAGCTTAAAGAGGTATTGATTATATCTACGCCCAAACTATCTGCCAGTTCTGCGGCTTCAACCCAGTAGGATTCTTCAACAGGGTTTTCATCCAAAATATCTTCTGTGATAAAAAGATAATAAGAAGCATCGGGAGCTGTTCCTACCAATTGGTTTTCAACATAGCCTCCCATGGTTGAAAGTACCTGCGTTCCGTGCGTGCCGCCGCTATAAAAATCAGCATTTCTGGTAACAAAATCATAGCCTCCTAAAATCTTATTATTGACTAGAAGCCTTTGGAAAGGTTGTGCAGTATTTACATTCGGGAATCCTGCGTCCATAACCGCAATTATCTTCCCATTTCCTGTAAAATCTTGCTGGTGCAGCAGATTGCCTTTTAACATCCTGATCTGGTTGCCCGAAGTACCATATCCATAATTTACCTGAACTTCTAAGTCTTTTACCCCAACCGAATTGGTTTGGCGCAACGCCCTTCCCTCTCCATTCAATGCTGGATTTGCAAATTGCACACGATCTACAAATGCAAAATTTTCAAGACCACGAATATCCGTTATTGACCCTCTGATATGCAAAGCATTCAACCATTTGGATTTAGCTTTTACCGTAATTCCGGACGTAGCTGTAACCTGATTGATATAGGAAACTGAAATCGGAACATCTTTATCATCAAGCGGAATATTCTGAGTCGTTCTTCTATCCAAAGCTCTTTGCGAAAGCATTTCTAAAGGATTTGCAAGATAATGAGCCGCATCCGGCTTATCTGTAAAATATACCCAGGCATCTTCTTGGCCTATGGCATACACACTCGAAAGCAAGAGCAGTAAAAGAGTAATTTTTTTCATAAATTATTGTATTGGTTGTCCAAACTTGAACAGATTACCGCTGTCATCGATTATATAAAATTCGCGCATTCCCCAAGGTTGATTTTTTAGTGCTATTGTATCGCCTAACACTTTCTTATACCGCTCAAAAACAGCCTCAATGTCATTTACGCAAATATAGCAGCTTGAGTTTTCTGCAACTATTTTATCATCGCATTTCCATAAATGAATTTCAATACCATCCCAAACAAAAATCAGAAGATCATCATATTCGTTTGCTAGTTCGCAGCCTAAAATTTCTTGGTAAAATTTTTTAGATTTTTCAAAATTTAAAGATGGAAGCTGGGATATGATTTGGGCAATTTTTGAATTCAAAACCTCTATTGTTTTAGATATAAAAGTCAAATTTACAAAAATGAAATTTTATAAAACGCTTTAGCCGCCAATATTTACAGGAGTCAGACAGCAATATAAAACACTAAATATCAACGAAATAAAAAATATTTTAAAATTTATTAGGTTTTTAAAATATTTATACTCTAAATTTGCACTCAAGTTCTTTAAAAGATTATTCTTATCCAGAAAGACCGAGGGAATTGACCCTATGACGTCTTGGCAACCTGTCCGTTTTCGGATAAGGTGCCACATTCAACCCTTGCTTTGGCAGGGAAAGATAAGCTTAGAAAATAGTACATAATACTTCAAGATATTATATGCTCTTCTGACTTATCGGAAGAGCATTTTTTATTTCTGCTCTCCCGATATCTGGTTTCGAATATTTTTTTTAAAAACAAAAAATATTTAAAAACAATCTTAAAAGTATCAAGATGAAAGAGCAGACACAAATCTTAAATTACATTCCAGTTGACGAATTAACAGGTTCCATCTCAGTTCCAATTTACCAGACTTCCACTTTCGTACAAGAAGCACCAGGCATCCACAAAGGTTTTGATTATGCACGAAGCAATAATCCTACACGGAAAGTCTTAGAAGACTTAGTCGCAAAATTAGAAAACGGAACTAATGGCTACGCTTTTTCCAGCGGCCTAGCAGCTATCGATGCGGTCGTCAAATTATTATCGGCTGGAGATGAGATTATAGCGGTTGACGATATTTACGGCGGTGCCTTCCGTCTGTTTACGCACATTTATGAAAAATTCGGAATCAAAGTAAAGTATGTCGATGCTACTGATGCTAAAAATGTAGCCGAAGCAATTACAGACAAAACCGCCTTAATCTGGATTGAGTCTCCGACGAATCCTACTTTGAAAATTTCTGACCTTCGTGCTATTGGAAAAATTGCAAAAGAAAACAATATCCTATTTTGTGTCGATAACACTTTTGCCTCTCCTATTGCCCAAAAACCAATTGATTTTGGAGCCGACCTAATCGTGCACAGTGCAACAAAATACATTTCAGGACACAGCGACCTGATTGCAGGCTTGGTTATTACGGCAACTGAAGAATTAGGCAGTAAAATTAAGTTTATCCAAAATGCTTCGGGTGCTATCTTAGGGCCTTTCGACAGCTGGTTGGTAATACGAGGAATCGAGACTTTAAACTTGAGAATTAGACAGCATGCTGAAAATGCGCAAAAAATTGCCGAATTCCTGACAACAGAAAAACTAATCCAAAACGTTTATTATCCGGGGCTGAAAACGCACCACAACCACGAAATTGCTAAAAGTCAGCAGAAATACTTTGGGGGCGTAGTAACGTTTGATTTAGTGATTGATGACAAAGAACTGGCTTCCAGAATTGTTTCGGGAACCAAATTGTTCAAGCTTGCCGAAAGTTTGGGCGGCGTGAAAAGCTTGTGTTGTTTGCCATGCGAAATGACTCATAAATCAATTCCTGCAGAAAAAAGATACCAGTCTGGCGTGACCGACAGTTTGATCCGACTTTCTGTTGGCTTGGAAGATGCCGATGATTTGATTGCCGATTTAAAACAGGCTATCCAAAATGCAGTCAAAGAAAATGTTGCCATCGAATTCCATAAAAACTAATACCATCCTACTTTTAATCATCATATAAATAACACTCAAAATGTCAAGAAAAAAATTAAATATAGGATTGTTTGGTTTCGGATGCGTCGGTTTCGGACTGTATGAAGTTTTACAGAAAACCCCTGGACTGAAAGCAAACATCAAGAATATCTGCGTAAAAGACAGAAACAAAACGCGCGAAATTGGTGCAGAAAACTTCACTTTCGACAAGAATGATATCTTCAATGATCCGGAAATCAACGTCATTGTAGAATTAATCGACGATGCCGATGCGGCGTATGAAATTGTAACGACAGCCTTAAAAAGCGGCAAAGCAGTGGTTTCTGCCAACAAAAAAATGATTGCAGAGCATTTTGAAGAACTGCTCGAATTGCAACGAAAACACAATGTCCCGTTATTGTATGAAGCCGCGTGCTGTGCGAGCATGCCGATTATCCGAAATTTAGAAGAATACTATGATAACGACCTATTGGAATCCATCCAAGGCATCGTGAATGGTTCTACTAATTACATCCTTACCAAGACGTTCAAGGAAAATCTATCGTATGATGAGGCGCTGAAACAAGCACAGGAAAAGGGCTTTGCCGAAAGCAATCCGATTTTAGACACGGGCGGCTTTGATGCCAAATACAAGTTGTTGATTTTGCTAGCGCATTCTTTCGGATATATTGCAAAACCTGAGGATTTACTGAATATAGGAATTAATAATATTGGCGGTTTAGAATTAAAATATGCTCGAGAAAAAGGGTTAAAGATTAAGCTTGTAGCTCAAGCTTTTAAAAATAATGATGGAAACATTTCGGCTTTTGTTATTCCAAAATTCGTAGATACAGAAGATCGCTTGTTTAACGTGGATGATGTTTTTAATGGCGTGATTACGAAAACCAGTTTTGCAGACGAGCAGTTCTTTGTTGGGAAAGGCGCGGGTGCTCATCCGACAGCTTCGGCTGTCTTGAGCGATATTTCTGCTTTGAGCTATGATTACCAGTACGAGTACAAAAAAATTGCACAGCAGGAAAACATAAGCTTGTCTGATGACGTAAATTTGAAAGTATTCTTAAGACATCAGATTGAGGATGCAGTTACTTTAAAGAAGCATTTTTCAACTATTGACGAATCGTATCTAAATCATGAGTCGGGTTATATCACCGGAACCATTTCCTTAGAAAGCTTACGAAATATACACTTTGATGAAAGTTTTGATAAATCTTTTGTTTTGCTGGAAATTGCTAATTAGTGCCTTTTTACTGATTATTTCCAAGCAGTAAAAGACATCAACTAAGAGATGAAGAATGCTAGCTAGCTAGCTATACTATTTCAATTGTTTGTTTATATATTTTGTTCATTAAAAAACCCGACAATCTCTTGTCGGGTTTTTATCTATGATAGTATTTCAAATTATGCTATAACTCCAGAACCTATAAGTTCTTCTCCTAAATGCCAAGAGACAAATTGTCCTTCTGTAATGGCGGACTGTGGGTTTTCAAAAGCAACATACAAACCGTTTTCAAACTGATATAAAGTCGCTTTTTGCAACGGCTGGCGGTAACGGATTCTTGCCATTACTTCCATGGTTTCACCATTTTTTAGGGCTAGATCTTCACGAATCCAATGTACTTCAGATTTTTCAACAAAGAGTGCTTTTTTAAATAATCCGGGATGTTGGCTTCCTTGTCCGGTATAAATGATATTATTTTCCACATCGGTTTCGATAATGAAAAGCGGTTCAGCTGTTCCTCCAACATTTAGTCCTTTGCGTTGTCCTTTCGTAAAATAGTGAGCCCCTTGATGTTTTCCGACTACTTTCCCCATTTCTGGAGCATATGGAATAGACGCAGCTTCGAACGCCAGTTCTTCTTGCAAAGAATCGAACTCAGCCTTGTCTTTTGTATAAATATCTTGACTGGCTTCAATTTCAAAAATCAGTCCGTCTTTTGGCTGTAATTTTTGCTGTAAAAACTCTGGCAAGCGTACTTTTCCGATAAAACACAATCCTTGTGAATCTTTCTTTTCTGCCGTAACCAGTTCCATTTTTGCAGCGATTTCACGAACTTCCGGTTTTGTCAGCTCTCCAATCGGGAACAAGGATTTTGCTAATTGTTCTTGCGAAAGCTGGCATAAAAAGTAAGACTGGTCTTTGTTTCCATCGACACCGGCAAGCAATTGATATACTGGTTTTCCATCTACTTCAATTTCGCCTTTTCTGCAGTAATGTCCAGTCGCTACATAGTCGGCTCCCAAGCTTAACGCAATTTTCATGAAGACGTCAAACTTGATTTCGCGATTGCACAATACGTCTGGATTAGGCGTTCTTCCTTTTTCATATTCGCGGAACATATAGTCCACGATCTTTTCTTGGTATTGTTCGCTTAAATCGACTGTCTGGAAAGGAATTCCTAATTTTTCTGCCACTAAAAGTGCATCATTGCTGTCTTCCAGCCAAGGGCATTCGTTAGAAATTGTAACAGAATCATCGTGCCAGTTCTTCATAAAAAGGCCAATGACTTCATAGCCCTGCTCCTTCAATAAATAAGCAGCAACACTAGAATCAACACCTCCAGAAAGACCAACTACGACACGTTTCATTTTTTCTAATTTTATGACGCTGCAAAAGTACGCCAAAATAGAGCATGATTTATGCTCTATTATATTTGTTTAATTTATGAATGTATTTGAGAAATTTATTTGTTGCTCGGAGCGTTTTGCGGCAATTTTCTAGCTCCTTTGTTTTTGCTGTCAATTTTGAACTTTTCTTTTTTTACTTTATTCGGATTTTCTTCTTTCACAAGTTTGCCGTTTTCGTAATATTTCCAAATGCCAGACTTTTTACCGTTCTTGAATTGTCCTTTTATCGTTTTTCCAGCATCGTCATTGTAGGTTACCGCTCCGTCAAATTCGCCGTTTTTATAGATGGCATCTTCAAGAACAGCGCCTTTTTCGCTGTATTTTTTATATGGTCCGTTTTTAATTCCGTTTGTATATGTTGCTTCTTCGGCTATCTTGCCACTTCTGTAGAACACTTTTCGGATACCGTTTAGCTTTCCTTTGGAATAGTTTTCAAGGGTCATTATTTCTTTCGACTCAAGGTGATAGTATTTCCATTCGCCTTCGTTGAGCTTGTTGACTTCTTTTCCTTCGCTTACTTTATTTCCTTTTTGGTCAAAAAAAGTGGTATAGGCAGAACCGTCTTTTGCCGTAAAATCTCGCGTCGCAATTACTTTTAATTCTTTGGTATCATCAAAAAACTTAAAGACTCCTGTTTCTTTTCCGTGGTCAAAAGTTCCTTCATAGCGCGGTCTTTTAGACTCGGTATAGGTTCCTTTCCAAAGTCCATGTCGCTGACCTTTATCATCGAGCTTGTTGGTTTCCTGAGAATAGGAATACTGAAAAAAAGATAAAAATGAGAGTACTATTATAATAATTGATTTCATAGTCATGCAATAGCTGATTTATTATTCTTGTTAACTAAAAATATGCCATTTTATTGCTTTCTGCTTTCAAGTTTCCACTATTAAAGAAGCTTTCGCAATAAATCTGTGTGAATTTAAAAAAGCACCCGGTGATGAGTGCTTTTTAAATTTTATTTCTTTTTTCTGTCTTCTAAAGATTTTTTCTTATCCTCTAAAGACTTGCTTTTTTGTTTCTGTTGCTCTTGGGCCTGCTCCATCATATCTTGCATTTTTTGCTGGAAACGGCTTTTTGGCTTCTCTTTTGTCTTGTTCTCTTGAATTCTAGCATGGATCTTTTCATCGTTGATGATGTAATTTTTGATGACCAGCATGATTCCAATCGTAATCGTATTTGAGATAAAGTAGTACAAACTCAATCCAGATGCGTTATTGTTGAAGAAAATCATCATCATTAATGGCGAAATGTAAATCATCATTTTCATGATCTTGCCCATATCTGGCATACCTTCTTGCGGAGGCGCACTCATGGCTTGATCGCCAGTCGTCATTTTCATGTAGAAGAAAATTGCGATTGCTGCTAAAATCGGGAACAAACTGATGTGGTTTCCATAGAAAGAGGAAATTACAGGAATGTGCTGTTTCCAAGAAAATATGGCATCAAAAGAAGATAAATCTTCTGCCCAAAGGAAATTCTTTTGTCTTAGCTCGATTGCCGACGGGAAGAACTGGAACAAGGCATAGAATACCGGAATCTGCATCAAAGCCGGAAGGCATCCCGCCATTGGATTGACGCCTGCTTTATTGTACAGTTTCATCGTTTCTTGCTGTTTCTTCATCGGATCTTTCTTGAATTTTTCATTCAATTCCTGAATTTCAGGGCGAAGAACCTTCATTTTTGCCTGCGACAGATACGACTTATAGGTAACTGGTGACATCACCAAACGGACTAAAATTGTGAAGACAATGATTGCGATTCCGTGTGCCAAGAATAGGCTCAAGAAATCATATACTGGAATAAAAATCCAACGGTTGATCCAACCAAAGATTCCCCAACCTAATGAAATTACTTCATCAAGGTTTTTCTCATAGCTGTTTAAAATTTTATAATCGGCTGGCCCGTAGTACCAGTTCATATTATAGTTGACTTCGCCTCCTTTGAAAGCTAAAGGAACGGTTGCTTTGAACGATTTGGTGAAGATGGTATCTTTTTCAACATCTTTAACCAAGTTGTCTGATTTCAGTTCTGCTACTTTAAACGGCGTATCCGTCAAAAGAATCGAAGCAAAAAAGTGCTGTTTAAAAGCAATATACGAAACTTCTTTGGCTTCTTGGCTATCAGAAGATTGCCCTAAATAATCATCTTTTCCACCTTCGTATTCATATACCAATTCAGAATAACGGTTTTCGTAAGAAACGCTTTTTTCGTTTCTGTAGGTTTTCAGGCTCCATTCCATCGGAAGTGGATTTGATGTCTGAAGTACTTTGCTCAATCCTTGCGTTCTGATAGAGAAATCAAGCATATAGTCTTTTGGCTTCAGCACATAGCGGTATTCCAAATATTGTTCTGGGCCTGCTTTCAAGCGCATCGTCAAGACTTGGTTTTCGCCTTCTTTTGTAAGCGTAGGCTCAAAATACAAGTCTTTTGTGTTCAACACCAAATTGCCTTGCGTTTTAAGTTCAATATTTAGATTGGCATTGTTATCTTTTATGATTTTGACCAATTTTCCAGAACCTTTGCTGAAAGCTTCGAAATTCTTCATTTCAGCACCAACGATATAACCTCCTTTGTTTGAAAAAGTAAGTTTTACAAGGTCATTCTCGATCGTCTTGGTTTCAAGTTTTGCAGATGGAAGCGTTGCAGCATAAGCAAAACTGCCTAAAGAAGTTTTCAGTTTTTCTAATTGAACTGAATCTTTTGCTGTAGTGTCTGCCACCGTCAATGCGGCTTCTTTTACTGCTGTTGTTGCTGCTTTTTGTTTTTCTGCTTGCTCAATTTTGGCTTTTGCGTCAATTTCTTCCTGTGAAGGTTTATTGATGTACATTACGCCAATAAGGAGCGCAAAAATCAACACGAAGCCAATAATCGAATTACGGTCAAACTTTTTTTCTTCCATTTTATTCTAAATAATTAATTTAATTCCGCATTTATGCGTTATGCTCGGTCTTGAAGGGTTTCTTCAATTACTATTTATTTTTATGTGCTACTGTCGCTTTCACAAAATTCACAAAAAGCGGATGTGGTTTTGCGACCGTACTTTTATATTCAGGATGGTATTGCACTCCGATAAAAAACGGATGGCTTTCAATCTCAATGATTTCTACTAATCCTGTATCTGGGTTTACACCCGATGCTTTTAATCCTGCATTTTCCAAAGCTTCTAAATATTCGCCGTTAAATTCATAACGGTGACGGTGACGCTCTTGGATTTGGCTTTTGCCATAAATTTTTGAGGCTAATGTATCAGGCTTGATATCACATTTCCAAGCTCCCAAACGCATTGTTCCTCCTTTATCTGTAATGGTTTTCTGCTCTTCCATTAGATTGATTACCGGATGTGCTGTCCCGGCATTCATTTCTGTTGAATTGGCATCTTTATGTCCCAAAACATTTCTTGAATATTCTATGACAGCCATTTGCATTCCGAGACAAATTCCGAAAAACGGAATGTTCTTTTCTCTTGCATAACGAACTGTTTCGATTTTTCCTTCGATTCCTCTTTCTCCAAAACCTGGCGCTACCAGAATTCCGTCTAAATCTTTCAGTTTCTCAGACGCATTTTTTTCGTCTAAATACTCTGAATGAATACTCACTACATTTACCTTCGTTTCGTTTGCAGCTCCTGCATGAATAAAGGCTTCTAAAATTGATTTGTATGAATCTTGCAATTCTACGTATTTACCAACCAGACCGATATTTACGATATGCTTCGGATTTTTCAGTTTTTGCAAGAACTCGTTCCATTGTTTTAAATCTGGAGTTGCTTTTTCTGGCAAGTCTAATTTTTTCAAGGCTACTTTGTCAAGACCTTCTTCCAGCATCAGGTTTGGAACGTCATAGATTGTAGAAGCATCGATAGACTGAATCACAGCTTCTCTTTTTACGTTACAGAACAACGCTAGTTTCTGACGCAATTCGTCTGAAATTTCGTGCTCTGTCCTGCAAACTAAAATATCGGCTTTGATACCGCTTTCCATCAAGGTTTTTACCGAGTGCTGTGTTGGCTTAGTTTTTAATTCGCCCGCAGCAGCTAAAAACGGAACTAACGTCAAATGAATTACGATTCCGTTATTTTCGCCTAATTCCCAAACCAATTGGCGAACCGACTCAATATAAGGAAGCGATTCGATATCTCCTACCGTTCCTCCAATTTCAGTAATCACAATATCAAAGTCGCCAGATCTTCCAAGCAATTGCATTCTTTCCTTGATCTCATTGGTGATATGCGGAACGACCTGTACTGTCTTGCCTAAAAATTCTCCTCTTCGCTCTTTTTCAATAACCGAAAGATAGACTCTTCCAGTCGTCACGTTGTTGGCTTGCGAAGTCGGGACATTTAAAAAACGCTCGTAATGTCCTAAATCTAGATCGGTTTCAGCTCCATCATCTGTCACATAACATTCTCCGTGTTCGTAAGGATTTAATGTCCCTGGGTCAACGTTGATGTATGGGTCAAATTTCTGGATTGTCGTTCGGTATCCTCTGGCCTGTAATAATTTTGCTAAAGATGCGGCTATGATTCCTTTCCCTAAAGAAGATGTCACACCGCCTGTAACAAAAATATATTTTGTCTGATTCATTGTGCTGTTGTTTGTCGTTGTAGTTGTGTAAAAAAACGTGGCAAAAGTAGTGAATAAAATTGGAATATTAGAAATTCCATCGCTTAGATTGCTCCGAAGTTATATTTTTAGATTTGCAAACCTGTAATTAATCGTACGCCTCTTTTTGGGAAGCAAAAAAACCTGTTTAGGATGGTTTTGGGTACTGTTTCTTTATATTTCTGATTAGTTCTTCTAGGCCGTTTAATTTTAGCTCATAGACTAATTGAAGTTGCTGTCCTAATTCTCCTTTCGGGAAGCCTTTGTTGCTGTACCAAACTACATAATACTCTGGCAGATCAATCAAATGCCAGCCTTCATACTTGCCGAAGGGCATTTTTGTGTGGGCTAATTTTATAAGAAGCTTTTTCTGATCGTCCATTTATTCAGAGAAAAAGATTCTGACTCCGATCCAAAATAAGAAGAAGAACAAACTTACAATTAATATCCTATTTCCTTGTTTTCTATCGGATTCTGTGTAGTTGTAAACTCGATCTCCGTTAGGCAATGTCTTTTTATGAGTTTTTAAAAACCATCCAATGAAAAAACCGAGAAAGCCTCCTAAAAAGGCAAACAAATAGCCCGCAATAATCCAACCGCCTTGATGTTCTTCGGGTTTAGATAAATCTTCCAGCCTTTGTTTTCTGTGTTTTTCTATTTCTTCGGGAATTATCTCCTGCCCTCTTTCTTTGAGTATTTTCTGTGCCAGCAAAAAATCAAGATGGCTCCACTCGTCTTTTTTTACGATGATTTCTTTGAGTTCTTCATCTGTGAATTCGTGCAGATAATGGTCCCTGTCTATAGTCTCAACCAAATTTGAAGAAATCTGCAATAACAGAACATCTGCTTTTTCGAAATCTTCTTTTTTCAGCTTTATGAGGTAGTCTTTTGATAATTCTGAATTTCCAAAATTGCCGTCCAATCCTGAAGAAGTATCTTCAATTCGGTATTCAATTTGGCTTTCTCTTAAAAAGGTAGCCAATTCTATGGCATCTTCTTTTAAGTTGAATTTTTGAAACGTAATAAATTGAGGGTTTTCCAACGATTATTTCCAGTTAAAGGTGATTGCTTTTTTGATATCAGGATTCAAGCTCAAAAGAACCGGACAGTTCATTGCTGTTCTTTCCAAAATAGTCTTGGCTTTTTCATCAACTGAAACTGACATATTCATCACGATTTCAATCTTGGCAATTTTTCGTGGTTCGGCTTGCATAATTTTCGTTACCTCAACAGTAGAGCCTACCAAATCTAGGTTCATGTCTTTTGACTTGATTGCCATTATCGAAACCATACAGCTCCCTAGAGCGTTGGCTAGCAAATCTGTCGGTGAAAAAGCTTCTCCCTTTCCATGATTGTCTGTTGGTGCGTCAGAAAGTATTTCAGTTCCTGATTGCAGGTGTATTGAAGATGTTCTTAAATCTCCTAAATAGGTTACTTTTGATGTCATTATTTTGCTTCTTTAACCGTCAGGTCTTCATCATAATAAAGGATATACACTCCTTTGTTTGAATAGCCTCCTGATGGATTTCTATTGTAATTGAATTTATTTTCGACCTGTTCTGTAGCTGCATCATAAATTGTTTCTTCGAAACTTTTTTCTTGTGACAATCTGAGCATCGCATCGAAAGTCACGTCAAAACCGCGCGTAGCATATTGATTAGGGAAAATATTGTTTTTCTTTTTGTACACTTTTGAAAAGATCAATGCTTCAGGCGTATCATTATCACGCGTTACTGCCGGATACAGCATTCTTAATTTTGCCAAGTTGGCTATAGAAATTTCGTCCGAATCTAAAGCATCATTCGATTCCAAAATCACTAACTGCAATTGATATTCTGACTGTGCTGCCAGCAAAGCGGAGATAGTCGATTTGATCATCCATATGCTAGCGGTTTCCATCACAACATAGTTCATCTGGTTTTTCACCAACAGCGACTTAAGGCTTTCTGGGGACAAACCGCCTTTATCTGTAAAGCTTGCGAATTTCACATTACTGTAATTGTCTGAAATGTATTTGCGTGTGCTTGCTTTTTTCGGATCTACAACAGCGACTATATTACCATTTTTACTGTTCATATAATCAAACATGGCGCTTTTAAGATAGTCAACAGTCGGCATTGATTGGTAAAGATTGCTGTACAATTTTCCGCTGTCTTTTGACAAAGGAGAAATCACAGGAACATTGCTTTTGTTAAGCATTTCGGCTGTTTTTTCAGCATGAGCTTGGTAAAATGGCCCTACGACTACATCGGCTTTTGTCAAATTATTTTGTACAAATGTGCTGGAAATGCTTGATGAATTTCTGTTTTCTTGCGAATCAAGAATCTTCACGTCGATATTCAAGCCCAACGTCTTTGCCGAATCGATAGCCACTAACGCACCTGAATAAAAATCAAGGGTCATGTTAAGGAAGTTGTCTTTTTTCAATCGTGCCTGAACGCTAGAGGTCGTATCGCCTTCAATTTTTGACACATTGAAAGGCAACAGCAGCACCAATTCTTTTCTTTCTTTTGTTGAAAGCGATTTGGTCAAATCGGTAAAGTTTTTAGAAGAAGCATTTGCTAATGGCAGCGTATTTGGAACTTTTAATATCATTCCTACTTTTACGCCGTCTTTCAATTCTGGATTCAAATCTGTCAAATCGTTTTGGCTCAATCCGAACTGTCTCGACAAGCTGTAAAGTGTTTCTTTAGGCTTTACTTCGTATTTTCCAAAACCAGCATCTGTCGTTTCTTGTTTTGGAGTTTCTTGCTTAGGAGTTTCAGATTTTTTCTCAGCTATTTCAGCTTTTGGAGCATTTCCTTTAATGACGAGCACTTGTCCTATTTTCAAGCCTTCTTTAGCTTCTGGGTTTTTCTTCTCTAGCTCTTCTAAAGTAATGCCGTATTTCTTTGCGATCGAGTATTTTGTTTCTTTAGGCTGTACTTCGTGGACGATATTTTGTCCGCCGTTTTTAGCCTCTTTTTTTTCTTCTTTCTCGACTTTCTTTTCTGCTTTTCTTTCTTCTTTTTTAGAAGGCTTGGTTTCTTGTTTTGGCGTTTCTTGTTGTTTTCCAGGGATTGTCAAGACTTGGCCAATTTTTAGTCTGTCTTTTATTTCTGGATTTGCTTTTTCTAAATCAGCCACAGAAACATTGTACTGCTTTGCTAATCCATAAGCAGTTTCTTTTGGAGCAACAGTATGGGTGTTTCCTTTCTTTTGAACCGATGGCGTTTCGACAACTTTCTGTTCTTTTACTGGAATTTTCACTGCTCCTTTTGAAGGAATTAGCAAAACTGATTTTTCTTTCAGACCATTCCTCGCATCTGGATTCAGGGTATAAATATCTAAAGGAGTAACTTTATATTTTTGTGCGATTTGCGTCACGGTCTCTCCGCTCGACACCGTATGTTTCACATTCTGCTGTGCCTGTCCTGAAAAAGACACTAAAAACATCCATACAAATACTATAAAAAACTGCTTCATTTTATTCTTACTTTTTAAGGCTATTAGATTTTATAAGCTAATAAGTCGTTACTAATTTAGAGAAAAGCAACGACTTAATTAATTAATTTTTAAATTTCTTATTCCCACTCGATTGTGGCTGGCGGTTTTGAGCTGATGTCGTAGACCACTCTATTCACGCCTTTTACTTTATTGATGATCTCGTTCGAGATTGTCATTAGAAACTCATACGGAAGATGCACCCAGTCAGCTGTCATACCGTCTGTAGACTCTACAGCTCTCAAGGCAACTACCTTTTCGTACGTTCTTTCGTCTCCCATCACACCAACGCTGTTTACAGGAAGAAGAATCGCTCCAGCCTGCCAAACTTTGTCATACAATCCGTGTGACTTTAATCCTTCTACAAAAATATAATCTACTTCTTGAAGAATCCTTACTTTTTCTGGCGTGATATCTCCCAAAATACGGATGGATAATCCTGGCCCAGGAAAAGGATGTCTTCCCAACAATTCTGGCGAAATCCCGAGCGTTGCTCCTACTCTTCTTACTTCGTCTTTGAAAAGCATGCGAAGCGGCTCAACTACTTTCAGCTTCATAAAATCAGGCAATCCGCCCACATTATGATGCGACTTGATTGTAGCCGATGGTCCTTTTACAGAAACCGACTCAATCACGTCTGGGTAGATTGTTCCTTGCACCAGCCATTTCACGTCTTCTATCAGGTGCGATTCGTCATCAAATACTTCAATGAACACGCGTCCGATTGTTTTTCTTTTTGTTTCCGGATCATCGATACCCGCCAATTCATCCAAAAAACGTGCCGAAGCATCAACTCCTTTGACGTTCAAGCCCATTCCTTTGTATTGTTCAAGAACATTTTGGAATTCATTTTTACGTAACAATCCGTTATTCACGAAGATACAGTACAGGTTTTTACCAATCGCTTTGTTCAGCAAAACTGCAGCTACAGTAGAATCAACTCCGCCTGAAAGTCCGAGAACAACTTTATCGTCTTTTATTTTTTCTTGCAATTCCGCCACGATTTCCTCTACGAAAGCATTTGGCGTGAAATTCTGAGGCACTTTTGCAATTTTGACCAAGAAGTTTTCTAAAATCTGCTTCCCGTCAGTAGAATGGTATACTTCAGGATGGAACTGAATTGCATACGTTTCTTCGCCATTAATTCTATAGGCAGCATTTTCTACATCTTTGGTACTTGCCAATCTCACTCCGTTTTCCGGCATCTTTTTGATGGTGTCGCTATGGCTCATCCAGACTTGGCTGTTCAAATGCACATCATCGAAGAAAGCCTCTTCGTCTTTAATAAACGTAAGATTAGCTCTACCGTATTCGCGAATGTTAGACGGTGCTACTTCGCCTCCAGAAAAATGGGCTAAGTATTGGGCGCCATAACAAACAGCTAGCAACGGCAGCTTGCTGCGAATCTGAGACAAATCAGGATGCGGCGCATCTTCGGCTCTTACTGAAAAAGGGCTTCCAGATAAAATTACGGCTTTATAACTTGATAAATCACTCGGAAAATGATTGTATGGGAAAATTTCGCAGAAAATATTTAATTCGCGAACCCTTCTCGCAATTAGTTGTGTGTATTGCGATCCGAAATCTAAAATAAGTACGTTGTGTTGCATGCGCAAAATTAAGTTAATCTTGTAAGATGTTGTTTGTTAGTAGCTGTGTTTTTTATCTTTTTTAGTCGAAAGGACAATCTCTTCCTACTCTCAATAAAAATAAAAGCGCAAATTTACAATTAAATGAGCAAAAAGGAGACACAATAGTGCCTTTTTTAAGTCTAATAATCGATTTGGAAATTTCTTCTGTGATATTCTTGTTTAAACCTTCAAATCAAGTCGAAGAAAAAGCAGGTTTTTATAAAAGTCTTTCGTGTTATAGGCTAAAAAGTATAGGATTTCTGCTAATTTGGTGTGCTTTTTTATTATTAGTGCCCATAAACACAATACTTAAATATATGTTAAATTTAAATTCAACGATGTTAAAATCATAACATTATAAATGCCGAACGTAAAAATATACTTACTTTTAAGAAACTTTTAATTAAAACATATACTTATGAAAAGAAAACTACTTTTTTTATTCTTGTTAGCACCTCTATTAGGCTTTAGCCAATTTAATCAAGGATTTGAGGGAGCAACAACTATTCCTGCTGGATGGACAGTAATTAATGGCGGCGATGCAGCCCAAACATGGGCTGTAATTGATTTTACGGGAGGTGCAGTTCAAGCACATGGCGGTACAAATGCTATGTCGATTCGTTATGGAGCAACGGCACACAATGACTTTTTGATTACGCCTAGCATAACTGTAACCGCAGGCGTGAACGATCAAATCTCTTTTTGGGGAAGAAGTAGGGATCCTTTATATCCTGAAACGATTGCAGTAAAACTATCTACAACAACAGCAGATGCTGCTAGCTTTACGACTACATTAGCAGCTACTGTTGCTCCACCAAGCGGCGCTTATTTTGTGAAATATTCTTATGATTTAACAGCTTTTGTTGGACAGACCGTGTATATCGGATTCCAAAGTACAACGACAGATCAATTTGTATTTGACATTGATGATGTAGTAAGCTCTGCATTACCTGCATGTGTCGAGCCTAATGCCGTGACTGCTACAAACATTACAGCAGCAGCAGCTACTTTAAACTGGACTTCTGCAGCAACTTCTTTTGTTGTAGAATATGGTGTCCAAGGCTTTACACAAGGTACTGGAACAATTGTAAACGTAACTACTGGAACTTCTACACCTTTGTCTCCTTTAGCAAGCAATACTGTCTACACAGCTTATGTAAAAACAAATTGTGGCGGCACTAACGAAAGCGCATGGTCAAGTGTTAACTTTAAAACTTTACCAACTCCAGCTCCGAACGACATTTGCGATACGGCATTGCCATTAACCATAGGGGCTACTTTTGAATCTAATCCGTTAACAGGAACTTCTGTTGGCGCAACAACAAGCACTACAATACCATCTTGTTCAAGTTCTGCCCAATATGATGTATGGTTTTCATTAGTTGTTCCAGCAGACGGAAATGTGACAATCCAAACAGACCAGGCACCTGGATCTGAAAATGACGATACAATTATAGCTGCTTATAGAGGTACGTGTGCTGCATTGGTAGCAGTACCAACGGCTTGTAATGATGATAATGCAGACGAGGAGTCTTTTTTCTCTAAATTAGCACTAACAGGCTTAACGCCAGGAGAAACTTTATATATAGCCGTTTGGCAGTATGAAAGTATTTTTGGTCCTGCAGTTAGAGGCGAATTTAAAATTTCAGCATTTAATGCTTCTTTAGGAACGGGTACTGTTGATGCTCCTAAATTCTCTTTCTATCCGAATCCAGTTACTGATGTATTAAATCTATCCTACCAAAACGGTATTTCTGAAGTAGCTGTCTTTAATGTATTAGGACAACAAGTAATGCAAAAAACAGTTAACGAAAATGAATCTCAACTGAATATGTCAGCTTTAGAGCAAGGTACTTACTTGGTAAAAGTGACAAGCGGAAATGAGACTAAAATGATTAAAGTACTGAAAAAATAAGTAAATTTATTTTTCCATTTATATAAAATACCGCTCAATGAGCGGTATTTTTTTATGGTTCCTCCGTTAAACCTAACAAGCGTTCCTTCTTTTCAAACAAAACATTCTTCGCGTTTTTTCATTAAGTTTGTCATACTAAATACACTACAAATGATTAAATCCTTGTTGATAGTTGGCTTAGGTGGAGCTTTAGGAAGTATTTTCAGATACCTCACCTCTTTAGCGATTGGAAAATACATGCCTACTAAATTTCCTTTGGGAACTTTTACAGCCAATATCTTAGGCTGTTTTATCATCGGATTGCTGTTTGGTTATTTCGAAAAAAACAATCTGGTCAACTCCGATATGAAATTATTTTTCGCAACCGGATTCTGTGGCGGCTACACGACATTTTCTACATTTGGCTATGAAAACATTAGCCTTTTCCAAAGCAATAATTCTCTTCTGGCTTTTGCCTATATCGGCGCAAGTTTATTCTTCGGACTTCTGGCGGTCTGGTTCGGGCTATTTCTTACCAAATAATTTATGTTTCCACATAAAAAAATGTAATTTCGCAATCTATGAAAGAAGAAGAGATTAAAGGAATACTGGAATTGTTGGCTTCTCCTAAAAAGATTGCCATTATTCCGCACCGAAGCCCCGATGGCGATGCAATGGGTTCTACTTTAGGGCTGTATCATTTTTTAAAAAAATTGAACCACGAGCCGATCGTAATCGCTCCGAATGAATTTCCTGATTTTCTGGCTTGGCTCCCAAGCTCGGAAAAGGTACTTATTTTTGAAAAAGACAAAGAAAATGTAGCAAAAATCCTTAATGAAGCCGAGCTTATTTTTACGCTAGATTTCAATGCCTTGCACAGAACGGGCGAAATGGAAAACGTACTCAATAAGCTAAAAGTGCCTTTCATCATGATTGATCATCATCAAAAGCCTGATGATTACGCGCTTTACCGCTATTCTGACACTAACTTTGGGTCTACTTGCGAAATGATTTATAATTTCATTACGTTCTTAGGCTATAAAGAGCTTCTTGACAAAACAATCGCAACTTGCCTTTATACAGGAATCGTAACCGATTCTGGATCGTTTCGTTTTCCGTCAACAACCAGCATGACGCACAGGGTTGTTGCTGAATTATTAGACATCGGAGTACAAAACGGGGATATACATAATTCGTTATTCGACAATAATTCATACCATCGATTGCAGCTTTTAGGACGGGCATTGCAGAACATGAAAGTGCTGCCAGAATACAAGACTTCGTACATAAAGCTTACGCAGCAGGAACTTGACGAGTTTCATTATGTCAAAGGAGATACCGAAGGCATCGTGAATTACGGACTAACTATCAGAGGAATTATCTTTACCGCTATATTTATTGAGAATAAAGACGAAGGAATCATCAAGATTTCGTTTCGCTCGCAAGGCAATTTTGACGTGAACCAATTTGCACGTGATTATTTCAACGGCGGTGGCCATATTAATGCGGCAGGCGGAAAATCGACATTATCGCTGGAAGAAACCGTAAAACAATTTGAAAGCATTTTATCAAAACAAAATTTTAATGTGTAGGCCTATGAAACTTTTCAAGCTTATTTTGAGTGTCGCGGCTGGCACTATGTTGGTTACAGGCTGTACGCAACAACAGGCTCGCAAGCCTCTTTCGCATTCTTCGGGGACTTTTATGAAAGAGTCTGTCGAGCGAAACAAAAAACTGATTGCCGGCGAAGAATCCAAAATCGAGTCCGTGATCAAAAAAGATGCAAAATCGAACTATATCGCTACGGCTAAAGGATATTGGTATAAATATGACGTAAAAAGTACAGCGACTGATTCTATAACTCCTAAAAAGGGCGATGTGGCTTATTTTGATTACGAAGTAAAAGATCTTGACGGCAATGTAATCTATACGGAACTGGAACTCCGTCCGCAAGTGTATCTTGTCGACAAGCAAAACATCATGATGGGAATGCGCGACGGTATCAAATTGATGAAAAAAGGCGAAAAAATCACTTTCCTTTTTCCTTCCCACATGGGCTACGGCTATCATGGCGATGACAGAAGAATCGGCCACAATCAGCCGCTTATGGTTACCATTGCGCTGAAAGACATCAAGCCTGAAAAAGAAGCCCGAACAGAAAACGAATCGAAAACACAACAACCTACCGAAGCTCCAAAACCAACGGAAGAGCCGAAACAATAAACAACCAATTTATCAAAATGAAGAGAATAACAAGTCTATTTTTAGGTATCAGCGCCCTGTTTTTTTCGTGTAACAACCCGAGCAGCAATCTGCCTGATGGTATGTATGCGGAAATCGAAACCAGCAAAGGAACTATTGTAGTTGAATTAGAATATAAAAAGACACCGGTGACGGTTGCCAATTTTGTATCGCTAGCGGAGGGAAAAAATCCGATGGTGAGCGAAAAATATAAAGGAAAGCCGTTTTATGACGGATTAAAATTCCACAGAGTACTGCCTAATTTCATGATCCAAGGCGGTGATCCTGATGGCAATGGCAGTGGCGGTCCAGGATATCGTTTCCAAGATGAAATCGTACCAGAACTAAAGCATGACAAAGGCGGTATCTTGTCTATGGCAAATGGTGGAAAAGCTACAAACGGCAGCCAGTTTTTTATCACGCACCAAGCAACGCCTTGGCTTGACGGAATCCACACTGTTTTTGGACATGTGATTGAAAACGGCATGGAAGTGGTAAACGCTATCCAGCAAGATGATGTAATCAACAAGATTACCATCATCCGCAAAGGAGAGGATGCTAAAAAATTTGATGCTCCAAAAATCTTCAAAGACAATTTTGCAAAGCAGGCTGCTGAACAAAAAAAGATGGAAGAGGAACAGCTAAAATTAAGAGAACAATATGCTGGCGTTATTAAAGAAAAGGAGGCCTCTTTCCAACAATTAAAATCGCAATCAGTTAAAACACAATCTGGATTGCAATTTAAGATTCTATCTAAAGGTAATGGCAAAAAGCCTGTTGCCGGAGCGCAAGTTTTTATCAACTATGCAGGCTATTTTGAGAACGGCGACTTGTTCGACACCAACATTGAAAGCGTGGCGACAGTTTTCGGAAAGCTAGATCCAAACAGAGCTGCGGCTAAAGCGTATAATCCAATTCCTTTCCAGATCGGAGTCAAAGAAGGCATCATTCCTGGATTTATTGAGGGAGTCGAACAGTTATCTATTGGCGATAAAGCGGTTATCTTTATTCCTTCGTATTTGGGCTACGGAGAAAGAGGTATGGAAGGTGCTATTCCTCCAAACGCTAATATTATATTTGAAATTGAAATGCTCGGATCAATGCCTGCCAACCAATAGGCAGCTAAAAATAAAGTAGAAAACTTAATCTGTACTAAAATGAAATTAAAATTTATTTGCTTATTGTTTTTGGCCATGACAGCTGGCCTAGGCGCGCAGACAAAAAAGAAAGCTGCTGCTCCAAAAAAAGCTGCAACTACAACTAAAAAAGCTGGAACTTCTAACCAAGAGCCTGGAATTTATGCTCAGTTTGAAACGACCAAAGGAAGAATTGTAGTCAAATTAGAATACCAAAAAGCGCCGATTACGGTTGCCAATTTTATTTCGTTGGCAGAAGGCACTAATACTGTCGTAAATGCAAAATACAAAGGAAAACCGTTTTATACCGGACTTAAATTCCATAGAGTTATCAAAGATTTTATGATTCAGGGTGGAGATCCGCTGGGCAATGGTTCTGGAGATCCTG
The DNA here is from genome assembly GCF_025947265.1 of Flavobacterium sp. N2550. NCBI lineage: Bacteria > Pseudomonadati > Bacteroidota > Flavobacteriia > Flavobacteriales > Flavobacteriaceae > Flavobacterium > Flavobacterium sp. N2550. The sequence continues at coordinate 3,495,952 of NZ_CP110007.1, forward strand.
GCTACAAGTTTAAGGATGAAATCGACCCAACCTTGAAACATGATACAGGAGGAATCCTTTCTATGGCTAATTCTGGTCCTGGAACGAACGGAAGCCAGTTCTTTATCACGCATAAAGATACGCCGTGGTTGGATGGCAAGCATACTGTGTTTGGCAAAGTGACTAGCGGCATGGACGTTGTGAATGCGATCGAGCAAAACGACGTAATCATGGAAATCAAAATCATTAGAAATGGTGCCGAGGCTAAGAAGTTTGACGCGGCTAAAGTATTTAATGAGTATTTTGCCAACAAAGATGAAGTTGAGAAAAAACAATTAGCTGCCGAAGCCGAGAAAAAGAAAGCGCTTGAAGCTGAATTTGCTCCTGTAAAAGCTAAAAAAGTAGCCGAATTGAACGCCATCAGAGCGACAACAACAAAGACTGCTTCTGGTTTAGAATATAGTATTACAACAAAAGGCAAAGGAATAAAACCAGCTTCTGGAACGGTGTATGTTAATTATGCAGGATATCTTGAAGATGGAAGCTTGTTTGACAGCAGCGATGCCGAAATATCTAAGCTATACGGTAAGTTCGATGCTAATCGTGCGGCTCAGAACGGCTACCAACCTTTTCCTTTCGATATTTCTAACAAAGGCGGCCTGATTCCTGGTTTCCTTGAAGGGATTAATCTTATGTCGTTTGGAGACAAGGCTACATTCTTTATCCCAGCCGCTCTTGGCTATGGCGAAAGAGGTGCTGGAAACGTAATTCCGCCAAATGCTAATATTATTTTTGAGGTGGAACTTTTGGAAGCTCCTAAACAATAATTAATCGCAAGTATTTATACTAAAAAAGAGGTTCATTCAGAACCTCTTTTTTTTATTTCTTAAACTTCCATTCAAATTCATCTTTGTCGTTGATGATGGCTCCTAGTTCCACTTTAACGACTTCATCAAATTCGGCTTGAAGGATGAGCCAGTTGGATTCGTTGAAGAAGTTTTCAAAGGTGTCGAATTCTTCTTTCTCCCACTTTGCCAGTCCTTTTGCTTCTAGCTCTTTTTGAAGCACAGCTATCGGACGGGCTATGACTTTTTTATCAAACAAAACCAATTCTGGGCTTGACGCTACGAGATATCCGAGCTTGAATCCTTCTTCTTGATAAAACGTCAAGCGGATTTTTTGCTTGTTATATTGAAAGATGACATTGTCTTCTTCGTCTTTATAGGTCTTATCTGGCTTGCCGTAAAGGGCTTCTACGTCTTTCTGCAGCATCCCGAAGATGAGCTTGTCGATTCCGATTTTTGGGTTTATTTTCATGTTTTATCTGTTGTTTATTTTATTCCTCAATTGTTCTTTTGCGCCTCCCTCCCATTCGCTTTTTAGGATGCTGAGTATGATAGAATCACGGCGGACTCCGTTTTGGATTGTCGGCATGTGGCTTCGCAATATTCCTTCCACTTGGCAGCCTATGCTTTTCATGGCGGCAATGCTTTTTGCATTGTTGCTGTCGGCCCTAAACTCTACTCTTTCCATTTCTAGCACTTCAAAAGCAAATTCGAGCATCAGGAACTTGCAGTGCTTGTTTAGCCCTGTTCCTTGATAGTCTTTTCCGTACCACGTATAGCCAAGCTGGAGCGTCTTGAACGGCAGATTGATATCATAAAAGCGCGTGCTGCCCGCATAGGCATTTGTTTTTTTATCGTAAACAATAAAGGGAAATTCGATCTTGTTTTCTCGTGCTTTTAGCGCCAAATCTATGTAGTTTTCGAGGTTTTCTCTGCCTGCGGCGGGAATAGAAGAAAATGTCCAGATTTCGGGCTCGTTGAGCGAAAAGTGCAGTAGGTTTTCTATATCTGAATGTTGCAGCGGCCGCAACAGGACTGCATCATCTTGCAATATCACTTCTTTTGAAAAGTCAAATTCTTTTATCTGTGCCATATAGTGTGATAGGTTCTTTTGGATATCAAAAATAGGTTTTATGTCGCTATAAATTATTATAAAACTCTTATAAAATGTTTACTACTGTTTTATGGGGCGATTGTTGCTTTAATAAATACTATTGTTTATTAAAAAAATTACTTAAGCAGTTGCTTTCAGCAGTAAAAATAGGATAAATTTGATTCAAGAGTATGCATTTGGTTTGATAGGTTTGTGTTTTTTTAATTAAAAATAAATAAATTAGTTTATTTATAAATTATATTTTGTATTATTGTAACCTATCTAACCCAAATAACTAATTAAAAACCAATGATATGAATCCAAAAAAGCACTTTATCAGAGGCCTTTATTCTACCCGAGGCAAATTGGTGCCTAGCTGTCTGGCTTGTGTCGCACCAAAAGAAGAAATCGTGTCTGTCGTCTTGACAAAAAGGTGTGAAGGGTCTTATAAGCCTCCTCCTAAAATGTAAGTAGAGCTTGTCTTAGCTGGAAAGCAGTCACTGTTTTCTAAACCAGACGGCTTGCAGTCTTCTCATAAAATTTTACCCGCCAAATAATTAGTAATCTAAACCAATCAATTATGAAAAACACTGCATTTTTTAAGGGCCTGCTGTATGCGGGTATTGTATTATTGTTTCTTAACTGTGATGACGAAAAGCCGGTGACGGCGCATGCTCATCAGACTAAAAATATGGCGATTTCGTTTAGCCAATTTAAAAAAGAAACGGATATTGTTGATTTTCAGACGGTCTTTAGGGCAAAGGCTTCGCATTTTGGGGAAAGTGCAAGAACGGCTGGGCTGACTCAGGGCTTTGTTATTGATACTACTTCTATAGAGAAACGTTCAGACAGCAATCCTACTTATTCATTTTTTGTATATCCGGTCAATGATAAAATGGCGGGAGAACATGAAATCTTCAACTTGGTCTATCATAAAGAGAATGGCAAATGGGAAACGAGCCTATTTTCTGCCGAAATAAAGGTTGTGGAAGGAAGCAATACGCTCTATGAAAACATCAAGCAGGTATATTCGAGTCGTAGCAACAATATTGTGTGCTGGGGAACGGAATATAAATTTCATTGTACGCGTACGGGGCCTTGTGCAGGAGGCAGCTGCGACTTGTGTAACTTGTGCGTTTCTTCGAGTGCCATTCCTGTTCCGTGCGGCACATCGGAGCCTGAAGACCCGGGTACCGGCACTGGCGGAGAACCTGGGTTTGGCATCAATCCTGGCGGCGGCGGTATCCCTGTTAAAGCATTTATGACTGCCTTGGGGCTTGATCTCGTGCAGCAGGGCTGGCTGGATGCAAATCCGTTTTTTAAGGCACGGCTTATTGAGGGCTATATTGATGTGCCGTCTATTAGTGCTATCGTAGATATTCGTGACGAGTTTAAGGCAAAATTGGGCTTTTTGATGACTAATTATGAAATGTGCCAGAGTGTTGTCGAATATGTCATACAGCAACAGTATCGGCAGGAGGCCCAACAGTTTGGATGGGAACTGATTAACCTGGCTATGGAAGATTCGTTTGCCTTTGCATTTGACGATACTGTTGCAGAAAATGCAGTGCCTATCAACAGTATTGGACAATTGGGGGCTTCGTTAAACAATTTAGAGATTACTTCTGTATCAACAGACCAGCTGCCTAACCAAAGAAATTCTTTTTTGGGGAGCTACAAATTCAAGATCAATATGATCACCGGCATAAAAATCAATATCAAATTTTCTGTTTCACGTGAATACAATCACACTGTCACAAGCGTGAATACCGAACAATATGGGGCATCTCTAGGAGAATGGGAACAAAGCGACCATAGTGTCGATATTTTGCCAAATGGCAATATAAGGGTTGAAGTTATAGGCTCTATGACGTATGACTATTCTATCCAAGGCTTGGGTCTCAAGGTTATCAAAGGAATCCGCTTAGTCCTGATCTTAAATCCAGCCGATGCCACCATCGTAAGTTCTTCATGGAATTATAACTAACTAAAAAAAACAACTTATGAGAGAACAAGTTTTTGAAACGGAAACGGTCTACCATCTAGATTTTATCTTGAGTACGGTATGGGAGGTACTTAATCTAGCACTGCTTGTAGCTATTATCTATTTTATCGTAAAACTTTATAGAAAGGTTATCAATTTTTTGGATAAGAATTCTTGATACAACTACGGGCTTTTAAGTTAAACGGCAAGATATTTCCTTGCCGTTTTTTATTGTTAGTTAGAATGCCCTTTGGTTACGAGCGAAATACACTTACACCAAAAAAGTGACCAGTTACGCCTAAAATCGACCACTTATTACTTCTTGTTAGGAAAATATTAAAGTTTGAATGATCTTTGAATTAGCATTTTTTTTAATACGAGATTGATCGATATGAAAAATTAATCTCTCTTACTAGTGGTTTTAAAATTACTCTATATTTGTAAAAAAACATATTTTATGAAAAGCAATTTCCTAAAAAAATCATTCGTAGCTTTCTTTATGCTGTTTGCCATTGCAACCTCTTTTGGGCAAGAAAATAAAAAGAACCAAAAAGCGGTAATCAAAACCTCTATCTCTTGCGATCACTGCAAGGAGTGTGAAACCTGCGGCGCCAACTTTCAATCGAATATGCTGAAAATAAAAGGCGTAAGAATGTATGAGCTCGATGAAAAAGAAATGACCATAACGGTATATTATAATGCTACAAAAACCGACCTGCAGACTATCAAAACAGCTATTTCGAAACTGGGTTATGATGCCGATGATGTGAAGGCAGATGTAGCGGCTTATGACAAATTGGATAACTGCTGTAAGAAAGCATAATATTCTTTAAACTGTAATTTCAAAAAACTGCAAGCTTCAAAAAACTCTTGCAGTTTTTTTATTTTATAGACACAAATACTTAAATTTCAACACGCTACAGATATAAATTACTTAAAGAAGACTAAATAGTAACCGACTTTTAAATTCCAAAATTATATATGATGTAAAACTTACTTAAAACAAAAGGACATGAGAACAATTCTACTTACTTTTTTCGCCACTGCGATTGCTTCTAGTGCTTATGCACAAGAAGCTGACAAAGTTTTGATTCGGGTAAAATATGCCTTTTCGCATATGCATGACATACACAACAGGGAGAATTATTATAAGGAAACTATGGTACTGATTGCAGGAAAAAATGCTTCGGTATATTTGAGCTATGATAAAGTTTTACAAGATATTCAGACTAAAGAGGTTTTTGAAAAACAAACTCGTGAGCAGGCCAATGTAAAAACCCCAACCTTTAGTATGCCGCCTAAAAAACGACCGACGAACAGCATGGAGATTTTCTATTTTGCCGATGCCCACAAGTTTATACTAAAAGAGCATTTGGGCGCTTTTTATCTTTGGGAGGAAAAAGTTGAAAAAATAGATTGGAACATCACATCGGAAACTCGCGTCATCGAGACCCTAAACTGCAAAAAAGCGACAGGTTATTTTAGAGGCCGGAATTGGACAGTATGGTTTGCAGAAGAATTACCTTTTTCTAGCGGCCCATGGAAGTTGGTTGGATTACCAGGACTAATCATTGAAGCCTATGATGAGGATAGCGAAGTAAGCTTTGTATTTGCCGGGTTGGAGAAAATGGATGAAAACGCAAAGCCTCTTGCTGATGAATACAAATACGTACCAAGAATGGGAAGTAGCAACGCTCTTTCGGATACCAAAATCCAACTGCCTACAGATGCTCATACCTTCAAAGCAACTCCCGAAGAAATAAAGGAATTGAAAGATCTTCAGAAAAAAGATCCTGAGAAATTTTTTAAAACCCAAATGCAATTGTTAGGACTTGGCGGCCTAAAACCGGTTTCTAACAGCAAAAGCTCCCCTGTTCCGATTCAAATGCCTGTATTTAATAATCCTATAGAGCGTTCAAAGCCTTAACTTAATTGGACAGCTAATATGAAAACAGCAACAATCGTCTTCTTTTTATTTTCTTGTCTTTGCGTTCGTGCCCAAAACAGGAGCAGAGAACTGGGTTATGAACAGCCTATTTTTGACAGCGACACTTGCTGCTGGAGGAAACTTGCGAAGAATAACGAATATGAAAAAGCAGGCGATTTGATTGTTTCTTATCTCAAAAACAATAAAAAGCCCTCCAATATACATGCTCTACATTGGCATCGGGACAAATGTTTGCCAAAGCGCAAAACGATAGATTAGCCGTGCATTACTTTCGAAAAACGTATAATTTCTTATACAAATGGTTTGGCGGCGAAGACGGAAAAACATGGTATTATTATGCCAAAGGAACGGTGGCTTTTATAGAAAGAGACCAAGAAAAATTAAGCAAGATTATTAAAGCTTGGGACAAAAATCTTCCGAAAGACCGCAACTATTCGAGCTTAGTCAGGCTTTATAAAAACTGGGACAGCAAGTATCTGGAAGCAACCGAACCATAGATTCTATAAATAGATTATATTTAGCCTATTAAATAGCGTAACATGGCAGCTAAACGCAATACCATAGACGAGTACATTTCAGATTTTTCAATCGAGGTGCAAGAGATTCTGGAAAAAGTCCGCGCCACGATACAAAAGGCGGCTCCAGAAGCAACCGAAGCCATTAAATATGCCATCCCTACTTTTGTGCTCAACGGAAATCTCGTGCATTTTGCCGCTTTTAAAAACCATATCGGATTCTATCCTGCTCCTGAGGGCATGGAAGAATTTGATAAGGAGTTTTCGGCTTATAAAAAAGGAAAAGGTTCTGTACAGTTTCCGCTTGACCAGCCGATTCCTTTGGAATTGATTGCTAAGATAACGGCTTTTAGGGCAAAACAGAATTCTGAAAAAAAGAAATAGCCAAGAAATCATCTTTTAATATTGAGAGCATTGAAAAAAAATCTTACGATCGCACTATTCGTTCTGGCTTTAGGGACGTTAGGGTTTTGTGCATTTACAAAAAAGGTATCTTTTAGCGACAGCCGCTTTATCAGTTATGTGGTTGATCCAAAAAAGCAAACTTTAAAACTGTACTTAAAAGACGAAAAACAGCAAAATTTCAAAAGCATCAATAACTTGAAGCTTTGGCTCGAAAAAAAGGGCAATAATCTCGAATTTGCTATGAATGCCGGAATGTATAAAACGGATAACTCACCTCAAGGTCTTTACATTGAAAATCAAAAAGAATTGTTTCCTCTAGACACGGCCAGCGGTAATGGGAATTTTTATCTGAAACCTAACGGCGTATTTTATATTACTAAAGAAAATGTTCCTTTTGTTTGCGCTACTGAAAAAATTGCAAATAAGAACACGATGAAATATGCCACGCAGTCTGGCCCGATGCTGGTAATTGATGGACAAATTCATCCTAAATTTAAAAAGGGCTCTGCCAATCTAAATATTAGAAACGGCGTGGGTATTCTGCCAAACAACATGATTATTTTTGCGATGTCAAAAGAAGAAATAAGCTTCTATGACTTTGCTTCTTATTTTAAAAGCCTGGGCTGCAAGAATGCACTATATCTAGATGGTTTTGTTTCTCGAACGTATCTTCCAAAAGAAAATTGGCTTCAAGTTGATGGCAATTTTGGCGTGATCGTTGGCGTAACTACAAAAAAGGAAAAGCAATAAAAAACTCCCGAGTGATATCGGGAGTTTTTCTCTATTTAAAATTCTCTAGTTTAATATTCGAAAGTTCCAAATTCGCTTTTTATCGTAAGCTTTTTACTTTCTGAAGCTTCTACCCTGCCGACAATCTGAGCGTCTACATTGAATGATTTTGAAATCGCAATAATCTCGTCTGCGATTTCTTGCGGTACATAGATTTCCATTCGGTGGCCGCAATTGAATACTTGGTACATTTCTTTCCAATCTGTCTTAGATTGTTCTTGTATCAATTTGAAAAGCGGTGGAATCGGGAAAAGATTGTCTTTTATAACATGCACATTGTCTACAAAATGAAGCACTTTTGTCTGTGCGCCTCCGCTGCAATGTACCATTCCGTGAATTTGTTTTGGAGAATAGGTATCCAAGATTTTTTTAATGATAGGTGCGTATGTTCTTGTAGGCGACAGTACTAATTTTCCGGCATCAATCGGAGCACCTTCCACCTCGTCAGTCAATCTGACATTGCCAGAATAAACCAAATCAGAAGGCACGGAAGCATCAAAGCTTTCTGGATATTTCTGCGCCAGATAGTTATGAAAAACGTCATGACGTGCAGAAGTAAGTCCGTTGCTGCCCATTCCTCCGTTGTATGATTTCTCATAAGAAGCCTGTCCGAAAGAAGCCAAACCGACAATAACATCGCCTGCTTGAATGTTTGCGTTATCGACTACTTTGTCTCTTTTGATTCTTGCCGTTACGGTAGAATCGACAATTATCGTACGGACCAAATCTCCAACATCGGCAGTCTCGCCTCCAGTGGAATTAATCGTAACTCCGAATGATTTCAATTCGTCTATAAGTTCTTCGGTTCCGTTAATGATGGCAGAAATTACTTCGGCTGGAATCAGGTTTTTGTTTCTTCCGATAGTTGAAGAAAGTAAGATATTATCTGTGGCTCCAACGCACAAAAGGTCGTCGATATTCATGATAAGGGCATCTTGAGAAATGCCTTTCCAAACCGACAGATCGCCTGTTTCTTTCCAATACAAATAGGCCAGCGAAGATTTTGTTCCGGCGCCATCTGCGTGCATAATCAGGCAATACTCTTCATCGTTGGTAAGATAATCGGGAACTATTTTGCAGAAAGCTTTTGGAAATAATCCTTTGTCTATGTTTTTGATTGCGTTGTGAACATCTTCTTTTGAAGCAGAAACTCCTCGCAGATTATAGCGCTTGCTTGTATCGGAACTCATAAAAATTGGTTGTGTTGTTGTGGCGCAAAGATAATCAGTTTTTTTTAGTTAAGATTGCTGTACGGCTATAGATTTTAGACTTTCTTGCGAATAAAAAAACGTTAAAATACAAGAAACTAATTTTCTACAATTTCAATCTCTACACGACGGTTGGAAGCTCTTTCTTGCTCTGTTTTTTCTGGAATAGCGAAAAGCGGCTGCGTGACTCCAAATCCTTTATAGGTGACTCTTTCGTCTTCGATTCCGTTTATTTCTAGAAACTTGGCAATAGCTTTTGCTCTTTTGGTAGACAAATCTTGCTTGTCATTCTGCATACAGCAGATGTGTCCTTGTATTTGGATCTTCATCTGCGGATTTCTTTTCATTACCTCCAATAACTCGTACATTTTTGGTCTGGAATCGTTCGTAATCGCAAAAGTATTTAATTGGAAATTGAGGTTGTCGAGCTTTAGTTTTTCTCCCGCTTTTGCAACGGTCAGTTTTTCCATAAAAGCCACATCAAAAACCAGTTCTGTAGAGCTCCCGTTAGGATTTTGGATGGTTATCTTTTCTGGGTATTTAGGCATTTCTCTCGGTTTTATGACAACAGGCTGTTCTTTGATTCCAAGAATTTCGTTTTCACGGGCCAAGTCTTTCGCTTCGATAAAGTAGATAACAACTTTTCTGTTTTCGGCTTTTATTTTTGAATGCTTGTGCTTTTCGCCAAAGCTTCGAGTCTTGAAGTCTTCTCTTATTTTTAGCTTTCCTTTTACTAGCTCGTACACATAATTAACGCGTTTTTGAGCCAGCGTATCGTTAAATCCAGAGGTTCCGTCCTCATCGGTATATCCATTTATAGCAACAATCTTGATGTCTTTATTGGCATTGATAAAATTCTGAAGCTTGTCGTTTTCTTGTTTTTTAAGTTCGTGCTTATTGCTGTCAAAATAGACCGAGAATGCTTCTTGTGCTTGCGTAGCTACAGAAAAAAGCAAGAAAAGTATATAGATGGCTGTATTTTTCATGGGATAAGTTTATAATTAAAAACGAAGTAACAAATTATTTATTACATAAAAAAGCCTGTCCAAATGAGCTGGCCTGTAGGCTTATTCGCTTTGGAGCACTAATATTTCTACCCTCCTATTTTCGTTGCGTTCCTGCTCGTTCTTTTCGGGTATTGGATGGATGGGCTTGGTGCTTCCGAATCCTTTATATTTCAGTCTGCTGCTGCTGATTCCGTTTGCAATTAAATAATTATAAATCGCTTTGGCTCGGATCGTAGCGATGTCTTCTAAGTCGGTTCCTAATTGGCAGCAGATGTGTCCTTGAATTTCTATTTTCAGGTTTGGCTTTTCTGTCAAAATAGTTAGCAATTCTCTTAGGATAGGCTCTGAGGCTGGGACAATAATTCCGGATCGGTCATAAAAATTTAGGTTCTTAAGCGTCAGCTTATCCCCTGTCTTAAGGGTCTTGATCTCTTCAGAGAGCTTGCTTTTGGGTGCTTCTTTTTGGGGAATTGTATAATAGACTGTTACTTTTCGATTGGCCTCTTGCGCTGTAGCTTGGACGAACTGCTCTCCAAAACCTTTTAATTCAATAGTTTCGTTTATTTTTATATTATTGGCTTTAAGCGTTTGAAGGACATATTCTGCCCGTTTTACTGAAAGCGCGTCGTTGTATTCCATCGTACCAACGGCATCACAATAGCCATAAATCTTATCGATTATTGCCGTGGGATTTTCGCTAATCCATTGGGATAGTTTGCTGGAAGATGTTGTGTTTGTTTCTGAAATGTCAAAATCAAAAAAGACCTGGAAACGATTTTCTTGTGAATAAATAAAAGTCGAAAATAACAGTAGGAAAGCTGTCGTAATTTTTTGTCTCACGTTTATGGTTTTTACAGCAAACGGAAGAATAAGATTTTTATTACGCCAAAATAAAAAGTGAGACAGCCGAAACTGTCTCACCGGTTTTAGAATTAATTTGCTTGGAAAAATTAGAATTTAGGTTACGTCTGAATTTTTTTCAAAAAACAGAATGGGGTATTTCAAATACACAAAATTCTAACAGAGCAAATTAAAATATTTATTTACGATGGGGGTAAATAAATAAGTATAAGTAAAAAACTTATGGGGATAAAGTTTCTATTGAAACTCGTTATATCATTACTAAATTAAATTAAAAGAATAAAGATTTCATGTATTTGTCCTTATAATCGACAAACCGCAACATTCTTAGACAAAACACTATTTACCAGCAATTTGTAAAAACAAAATAACAAAAAGCGAAAAAATTGTTCAAAAAAATCACTCCCAATCGGGCATTGATGCATTGGTGAACAAAGTAGTTCTTGAAGCCACAATTCCGATAAGGTATTTTTGCACGTTCCTAGCGCTTATAAAATCATTAGACGTGTTGACAAAAATAACTTCTGCTTCATTTGGCGAGTATCGGGCATCGATATCCACTGTTCCTGCTGGCTTTTCGGTATTTATTTCTGCTGTCGTATTTGTGCTAAAAATATGCTGGAAGATACGCGAATCCAACTGCCTGTAATCTGGATTTTCAAAACCTGACACGTCTCTGGTAAAAAGCAATTTTTGTCCTGTTATTGAAAAATTCAAGCTTCCGACAGCACCATTCACGCCCGAAATAACCAAATCTGAAATAGCACCTTCTGCAGTAATCACATATATTTCGGCATTATAACCACTGGCATCGTTAACTTTCAGGGCTATTTTGGAACCGTCATAACTCCAGTCGCATTCTGAGATAAATTTGCCATTGGGTGTCTGGAAAATCTGGGTCAATCCGCTGCCATTGCTGTTTATCTTATAGAGTTTGTCAAAACTCGGATAGATGAGCTGGCTTCCGGCCGTATTCCATGAAAAATTGATAAACTCTGAATTGAATCCTGCAATAGGAACTGAATTGGTTACTTTAAATACTCCTGTTCCGTCGAGGTTCATTGTATAGAGATGATTTTGGGCGCCATTAGAACGAATAAAGGCAATCTTATTGGACTGGTTGTTTTTTCGAGGCCTCCAGCTGTTAGTTTCAGAACTTGTAAGCTGTATCTGGTTTCCGGAATTGTCACCGGCATATATCACATTATTTTCGCTAAGTTTTTTGACAAACAAGAATCGAGCATCTGGAAAAGAAGTCGTAGTGAAGGATCGCACAGCACTCAATACAGGAGGATTCAGTCCGTCTGAAACGGAAACCTGCCAAAAATATTTCGTCCCGAAAGCAAGATTCTGCAACGTATAGGTCGGCGTTACAATATCGGAATAGACCACGACGTCGCTGTTGGCATCATTTCGGAGCGTTACTTCATAGATAAGCGAGTCTTCTTCAGGATCAGTCGCGGTCCATGTCAATACTACTTGTCTGTTTTGATTTACGGCATTATCTGCTGGTAAAACCAAAGCTGGAGTATTGGGTGATCTGTTGCCGCTTGTGGAGAGGTCTAATTCAAAAACAATTTCTGTGGTGCTGTTACTATTGACTGTGGCGGCTTCAAATTTTGTCAAGTATCCATCTTTCTGGGCTTGAAAAGAATATTGCCCGACCGGAACATTAGAAACTGTAAATCTTCCGTCTTCATCGGTAAAAACAATGCTCGAGGTCGGATTCGAAAAAACTTTTGCATTGACTAACGGTTCAAAAGTATCGGCAATAACTACCCTTCCGGTAACGGTTCCAAAATCTTCTCCTGCGACCTTTTCTTCGCTGCACGAAAACAGTAGCAATAAAAGAAAGAGGCCTGATTTTATAAGAATATTTTTCATGATTTTTAAAGATTAAAAATTATTGCTTTACAGGGTTTTGGGCTTCTTCAATGATGTATTTCTCATACACCTTCTCTTTTTTCTTTGGAAAATAATAGGTAACGCCAAAACCGAATCGGAAATAATAATCGTCACGGACGCCTCTTTCTAAATAATCTATATTGTCACTAAAGTTGAGATTGTGCTCGGCATATATTTTTATGCCGACTGTTTTTGAAGCCAGATATTCCAATCCTGCACCATATTGCACTTTTGCATGCGTATTTTCGAAAAGACGATTGGCTCCGAATCCGCCGCCGCCAAAAATATAGGGACTGAATTGTTCTTTTGGAAGCAAAATAATTTCTGCATTCAGATCAAACGTCAGGTAGCCTACGTCGAGACGGTCTTTATTGGCGAGGTTGATCACATTGGTAGAAGCACTCAGATTAAAACCTGGAGTCAAAAAATATTTTAAAGCACCTCGTCCCATTGGGCGAAGCAGGGATTTATCGTAATCGCCATCAATAAGCGTTGCGCCCCCTGAGATTTCCATGGCGAATCTTGATCTTCTTTCGGTTTTGTGTCGTTGATAAATTCCAGTAGCATCGGCCACTTCTTTTTCCATTTCAAATTTTGAGATGATGGAATCGACTTCGGCTTTATCGGCATCGGCTTCCCATATTTTGTCTTTAATTCCTTCGAGCACTAAAGATTGTACGGCTTTTTCGATGGCTTCTGTTACGGCCATGTGTACGGGTTCGTTGGTAGAATAGCCGGTTTCCACTTCCAGCAATCTCTTAAATTTCACATACCTGAAAAGGCTTTGGTCGACTGCCTGTGACAGAATCGTTTTAGAAACATAAACTGATTTGAGGATTTTTCCGCTTGCGGTAGAAATCATCCGAAGGTAAATGGTTACTCGGTCTTGTCTGTATTTTGTAGAACCGCCTGCTCCAAAGTATCTTGCTCCAAAACCGCCTGTGATGATATTGGAATCGTAGGAAACAATACCGCCTTCAAGCAATACTCCTGCATACAACAAAGGCGTGAGCTGCGGATCGTTGGGATTCGGATTCTTAGAATATTCTTGTCTTGTAGATCGGATCAGGTTACGTTCTTGTAGCAGGTTTCCGATGTTTTCGCGCTCAATGGGAATAAACCATTTGGAGTCTTCTAATGCTTTGATTAATATAGAGGTAGCTCCCTGGGTCACGGCGGTGCTGAATGTACTTCCGTTATCAGAGGCTTTGTATTGTCCGGTTTGGTCCCTAAACTTATAGATGCCGACAACAATCGGTTCTTTTGGTTTTGGGAGTTCTCTTAATAGCGTGGTTGCGGGCGTGATTTCGCCTATAGATGCTCTTCCTATTCCGGTCGGCTGGTTATAATAGGCACCACAGCCCGACAGCAATAGCAGCATAGCTATTCCTAAGTAATATTTGATTTGCATAGTGTTATTTTGGGATGATAACTTGGGTTTGTTCTCCAGTGTTGGTATCCAGAATGGTAACGGTCAGTCCGTTTTCTGAGGGAAAAATTTCGACAGAAAGGCTGCCGAATGTATAGCTTCCTTCGGAAATTCCGTTAGTGCCAAATTGCTGCGTGAACAATGATCTGGAAACTAGGTTTAATAACTGCGAGTTTAGGTTTTCTGTAAAGCTTTCTAATTCTGTTTTTGTCTTAGATGCAGCAGTATTATCCTTTAATTTATTTTGAGCTTCTGCAGAACTTAGAAGCCACTGGTAGTTGAACGTATCACCTCCGAAGTTTGGATTTTTGGGCTTATAGACCAAATCCTGGGCATTTGCGGCATGTGCCAGCAAAATGATAATTGCAGTGGATAGGAGTTTCATAATTTAAGTAATAAATTAATACTGAGTGATGTATTGGCTTTGTTTCTCCAAGTTTTTAAGATAGGCATAGGTCACATTGACGGCATCTCCGGCGACAAGACTCAGGAATTCTTCGTCTGGATTCACTAAAAATTCGTAGATCACATTGTTCTCTATGCTTATTATAATTTTTGTATTTCTTGCAAAACTCAATTCTTCACTAACAGTAACCATCTTTTTGGAATTGACTTTTAGGTCATTATATCGGTAAAAATATAGGTCATAAAAGTCTTTGCCTGCTTTGGTTTTCGTGTCATCGGTAACAATACCTGACAATTCGAAACCGTCTGCGGGAATCATTCCTTCATCCTTTTTTTTTTCTTCGCCGATAACAATCCTGTCCTTTCCGACAAGTTTCTTATCGCTATCATAAAAAAGGAGCATCACAATAATTTCGTCATCTTTCCCAGAATTTACTTGGGTTGTCGACAGTTTTTTTGTTTCGCTTGGCTCCAAGGTAAAAAGTCCTTCTTGGGCATTATTAGATTGATTATTACTTGTCTTATTCTTTTTTATTACTGATAATTTATACGATAAGCTTTGAACGATATCGGTTAAATTTTCCGCAGTACCGGTAATTTTTATGGTTCCTTCAATTTCTTCTAGATGTATTTTTGCTTTGACCTGAGTATTCGACAGCTGCGAATAAGAAACCGGAGCAAAAAGCAACATTATAAAAAGGCTATATGGAAGATATCTTTGCATTGTTCTAATGGTTTAAAATAATGACTGACGAACCATTGCCCGATTGGGTCACTTTCATATCTTTTGAAAGCGAATTGGTTCCATAGCTTTGGATATTCTGATTATTGCCCTGCTGGATCATCTGCGTATTTACATCATACCTTGTGTAATAGGTAAAATCTTGTATTGCATTATTTTCTCCAGACTGTACAATTCTTTGTGTTATGGTATTGGCTTGTTTTGTTAAGGAAACGGCATTGTCGTTACCATTTTGAAGCACAGAAATATCAACATCATTGGCTTTCAGATTGGCATTGAACAAATTATAATTTCCGATCTGCTGTACCAAAACATCCCCTTTTTGCAATAACACTGAGGTTGATTGTTCTGGATTCATGCTTGAAACCACATGCAATGTTTTTTCTTTTGAATCAAAAATAGACGAGCTATATTGATCAAATCCCGGATTTTCTTCTTCCTGTGCGAATGCAGCTTGAAAGAAAAGCCCAAAGACAAAGAGCATTATCTTAAATAAAGGTTTCATAAGTTATTGTTTTATAAAAGATGGGGCTGCCTTGTGTGGCCGCCCCATTTTTAGTGTTCAACTAGTTAGATTGAGTAACATTATTAATGTTAGAATTTCCTTTTTGAACGTTCATGCTAGTTTGGTTGTTGCCGCTTTGCATAACATTAGAATAGTTGTAGTTTCCTATTTGAAGCGTATTGTCAAGATGTCCGAATCCGTTTTGAGTAGTCAAGGCATCATTGTCTTTACCATATTGGTAGTGGCTTGCTTTGTTTGCTCCAGAAACAGCTACGGCTGTACTTGTTTGCGTAATTTTAGAGTCGTTCAACTCACCGCCTTGGCTAGTATAAGCAACGTTAAAGTCACCTACTTGAGTTTGTAACGCATCATTGAATCCGTGAGGCATGAATGGAACTGTAACAGCACTTACAAATCCAAGAGCTTCTGCACTGAAAGGAGCACCTGTTGGCATCTCGTTTCCAGAAGTACCTTGGTCAATGGTAGCTTTGTTGTTGTTTCCTGTTTGCAATTGCTTAGCCCAGTCATTTCCGTTTCCTGCAGTTGGGTTTAATTGG
Source organism: Flavobacterium sp. N2550 (assembly GCF_025947265.1). Taxonomy (NCBI): domain Bacteria; kingdom Pseudomonadati; phylum Bacteroidota; class Flavobacteriia; order Flavobacteriales; family Flavobacteriaceae; genus Flavobacterium; species Flavobacterium sp. N2550. Next base: position 3,512,129 of record NZ_CP110007.1, read on the forward strand.
TCTTGCCAGATCGTAGCTTGGTTGCTATTTCCTGTCTGAACTTGGTAAGCTTCATTGTAAAGGTTGTTTTGAGAAACAAATGCATTATTTAAGTTTCCGATTTGCTTCACGTCTGCTTTGTTGTGGTTAGAAGCAGAAGAATTGTTAGGATTGATACCTTGTGTAACATTTGAAACGTTACTGTTTCCTTGTTGTCTTACGTCTGAGTCTTGGTAAGATCCTTTTTGGTTAACCGACGAATTGTTAGATCCTCCTAACTGCAACACGTTGCTGTCGTTGAATTGTGCAAAAGAAACTGCACTTACCAGCATCACTGAGATGCTCAAAATCACTTTTTTCATAATAAAAATATTTAATTGGTTATAATTACAATTTAATATTGGGGGTCGAAAAAAGTTCTAGAGGGAGGCCATAGAATAGCCTGTTATAATGAAGTATTTTTGGATTGCAATTGTGGTATCTTGCTTTTCAAAGGTATTTCTTTTTTACAAAAAACAAAATCCGAACTACAAGAAAAGCGAGTCAAAAACCAACTTTTCTATGAATTGTGCAAAATATCGGATGAAATACATCATTTTGAATACATTTTTAAAAAAATAATTAAAAAATTCATATTTACATCATATTAGATTAACTATTTCGTAAGAGATTGTTTGCAAAAAACAATTTTGTAGAAATTAAAGTGTACAAATTTTCTGCTATTAATAATTCGTTATCTTCTTGTTTCTTATTTTTCATAAAAAAAGCCTGCTATTTGAGCAGGCTTTTTGTGTTGTTGTGTTGTTTGTGTATAGCAGATTATTTTGTAAACAATAATTCTCTGTATTTAGTCAGTGTCCAGATTTCATCATCTACCAAAAGTTCTAGCTTATCGCAGTGTTCTCTGATGATTTCGAAATAAGGCTTCACTTTATTGCAATAAGCTATTGCCATTTTTTCTGTATCTGGAAGGTTGTTTGCTTTTTTGCGTTCTTCCGTCATTTCTTCTACCTTAGTATTGATACCTTCGATATGTCCGGAAATTTCTTTGATTAATGAAATCTGCTCTTTAGCAATGGTCTCATATTCTTTTCCGAAGATATCTTTCAGACCTCTTACATTTTCGATCAAAAGGTTTTGGTAGCGAATAGCTGTCGGAACTACATGATTTCTAGCAATGTCCCCAAGAACTCTTCCTTCAATCTGGATTTTCTTAGTGTATTCTTCCATTTCGATTTCATAACGAGCCTCAACTTCTACGTGGTTCATTACTCCTAATTCTTGGAACAATTCGATTGCTTTTTTAGAAACTTTCGCTTTTAAAGCTTCAGGAGTTGTCTTGAAATTGCTCAATTTTCGCTTTGCCGCTTCTTTCTGCCAAGCATCGCTATAACCGTCGCCTTCAAAAAGGATATTTTTTGTCTGCTTGATGTATTCTCTCAATACGTTGAAGATGGCGTCATCTTTCTTCATGTCTTTACCTTCGATCAAGGCATCGACTTCGTTCTTGAAATCAATCAATTGTTTTGCAACGATCGAATTCAAAGTAGTCATTGCGTTTGCGCAGTTTGCAGAAGAACCTACAGCTCTGAATTCAAATTTGTTTCCTGTAAATGCAAATGGCGAAGTCCTGTTTCTGTCTGTATTGTCTAATAATACGTCTGGAATTTTTCCTACTACATTCAATTTAAGGTCGGTTTTTTCTTCAGGAGATAGTTTTCCTTTAGAAACACCTTCTAATTCTTCTAAAACTTTAGTCAATTGCTGACCGATGAAAACTGAGATGATTGCAGGCGGCGCTTCGTTGGCACCAAGACGGTGATCGTTGCTCGCTGTTGCAATTGCAGCTCTCAATAATTCTTCGTGCGTGTGTACTGCTTTGATTGTATTGATAAAGAAAGTCAGGAATTGCAGGTTGCTCATCGGCGTTTTCCCTGGACCTAATAAGTTTACTCCAGTATCTGTTGCCAAAGACCAGTTGTTGTGTTTTCCAGAACCGTTTACGCCTTTAAATGGCTTCTCGTGGAATAGTACTTTAAAATCATGGCGTTCTGCAACCTTCTGCATTACGTCCATCAACAATGAGTTGTGGTCTACAGCTAGGTTGGTTTCTTCAAAAATAGGAGCCAGCTCAAATTGGTTCGGTGCAACTTCGTTGTGACGTGTTTTTACTGGAATTCCCAAAAGCATACACTCGTATTCCAACTCTCTCATATAAGTAAGGACTCTTGTCGGAATCGAACCAAAATAATGGTCGTCTAATTGCTGTCCTTTTGCAGAAGTATGTCCTAATAATGTTCTTCCTGTCATTAATATGTCTGGACGAGAATTAGCCAAAGCTGAATCGATAAGGAAATATTCTTGTTCCCATCCTAAAGTTGCAGTGACTTTCTTTACGTTTTTATCGAAATAGCGGCAAACAGATGCTGCAGCTTCATCGATAGAGTGCAAAGCTCTCAACAAAGGCGTCTTATAATCTAAAGCTTCACCTGTATAGGAGATGAAAACTGTAGGGATACATAGTGTCGTTCCAAAAATAAAAGCAGGAGATGTAGGATCCCAAGCGGTATATCCTCTAGCTTCGAAAGTGTTTCTGATTCCTCCATTCGGGAAGCTAGAAGCATCTGGTTCTTGCTGCACTAATTGTCCGCCGCCGAATTTTTCAACTGGATCGCTTCCGTCATATGATGTTTCAAAAAAAGCATCATGCTTTTCGGCAGTCGTTCCTGTCAAAGGCTGGAACCAGTGCGTATAATGTGTTACTCCTTTTGTCAATGCCCATTCTTTCATTCCAAGAGCAATATAGTCTGCTAGTTTTCTATCAATTTTTTTTCCGTGCTGGATGGCGTCTTTTACACCTTGATAGGCATCTTGCGTTAAAAATTGGCGCATGGCTTTGTCATTAAATACATTGCTGCCAAAAATTGCAGATTTTCTTTCCAGTTCTTCAAATTTAACCGGCTTTCTTCCAGCCGTCTGTGCTAATGCTTGAAAACGAAATGTCGACATAAGAGTGATTTTAGATTTCTGATTAATTTGATGCAAAGATATAATTTTTATTACTTGAAATTATTTTTACCCTATTTTTTTTAGGGTCAAACCTATAATTTTATAAAATAACATACCATACACCCCTAAAATATATCAAAAACACTAAACATACATTTAAAAGACTATTATTAGTCATTCAGAATTTTATAACTTAATCTAAGAATTATATAATATTCATTAAAAACAAAAACAATTCAAAATAAATACTAAAAAATCAATGATTTGTTAATTATGTTAAACATTACATAACACAAATACACTTTTACTACTTTATAACTAATTTTAGAATCCAAGATATTTAATCACTAAAAAACAATCGTTATGAGCTCAAAAAAATTAGTTTTAGGTATTGCCGTAGGAGTCGCTGCCATAGCTGTAGTCGGACTTATAGTCGCAAAAAAGAAATCCAAAAAGAACAAGCTGTCTGAAAAAGCCCTTGAGGCAAGAGACAACTTCAAAAGCAAACTGAACGAATTGCAGCGCAAGGCAAAAAAAGAATTCAATAGTGCTTTGGAAGACGGTGAAGCTTTGGCTAATAAAGCGAAAGACAGAGCTAATGAATGGGCACATCAAGTTAATCCATAAATCCATCGCTAGAGAACTATACTAATAAGAAACTGCCAAAAACTGAAAAGGAATATGAAAAACCTACCACACAACTCCGCTACTCCTATCTTAAAATCAGACAGTCTTGTCTTTCCATCACGCGTCAATACGCTTGGAGATGACGAGCAATTGCCGGAAATCTTATTTATAACATCCTATCCTCCGAGAGAGTGCGGCATTGCCACCTATTCTCAAGATTTGATGAAAGCATTGAACAATCAATATGTAAGTTCTTTTTCCTTGACCGTTTGCGCTCTGGAAAACGAACACGAAAAACATCTGTATGCCGACGAAGAAGTAAAATATACTTTAAATACTTCTGATCCTGCTTCATTTAGGGCTATTGCAGAAACTATAAATAATGATGACAATATTAAGGTAGTCGTAATTCAGCATGAGTTTGGGCTTTTCCAGGACAATGAGAGCTTCAATGCATTCTTATTAGAAATCGAGAAGCCTTTGGTAGTTGTATTCCATACGGTATTGCCGAGACCCGATGTTGAATTCCAGAAAAAGGTACAGCATATTCTTGACAGGGCGGATTCTATAATTGTAATGACAAAAAATTCAGAAGCCATCCTTAAAGAAGATTATACGGTAGCTTCTGAAAAAATCAGCGTGATTCCGCACGGAACCCACTTGGTACCGCATACCGACAAAAATGCGTTGAAAGCCAAATATGGCGTCAAAGGCAGAAAGGTACTTTCTACTTTCGGACTTCTTAGTTCTGGAAAAAGCATTGAGACGACTTTAGACGCGCTGCCAAATATTATAAATAAAAGCCCAGACGTGCTTTTCCTAATTATAGGCAAGACCCATCCGGGCGTTGTGTTGCATGAAGGAGAATCGTATCGCGATTCCTTACAGCAAAAAATCAAAGAATTGAAACTTGAAAATCATGTGCAGTTCGTAAACAAATATCTTCCGTTGAATGAATTACTGGATTATCTGCAACTGACCGATATTTATCTTTTCACTTCTAAAGATCCGAACCAAGCTGTCAGCGGTACTTTTTCGTATGCCATGAGCTGTGGTTGTGCGATTGTTTCTACGCCGATTCCACATGCCAAAGAAATGCTTGCCGATGGTTCTGGACTTACTTTCGACTTTGGAAACTCCAAACAATTAGCCGAAGCCGTGAATTTGCTTATTTATGATATCGGCTTGCGAAAAAATATGATACTGAATGGTCTTCATAAGATCATGCATACCGCTTGGGAAAATTCAGCAGTGGCGCATGCCGTATTATTCCAGAAAGTTTCAGGCGGAAAAATAGAACTGCATTACAGGAATCCGAAACTCAACTTGGATCATATTAAAAAGATGACTACTGAATTCGGAATGTTCCAGTTTTCAAAATTAAACCGTCCTGATCCAAATTCAGGCTATACGCTTGACGACAATGCCAGAGCGTTAATTGCTTTGTGCCAAGATTACAAGCTCACAAGAGATATTGAGGACTTAAAATACATCAACATTTATCTGAACTTTATTTCCTATTGTATCGACGATGATGGAAAATTCAAGAATTATGTGGATGTAGACAAAAATTTCACACCTCAAAATAATTCTGTAAATCTTGAAGACAGCTCCGGCCGTGCGATATGGGCTTTAGGATATTTGGTATCATTGGCTCCTATGCTGCCTTCAAATTTTACTAAAAAAGCTGAAGCCCTATTCAGGAAAGCCATGCTGCAAACTGAAAAGATGCACTCGACAAGAGCGATGGCTTTTATTATCAAAGGACTGTATTATTTCAACAGACAGGTGAAAGATCTCGACAATCAAATCTATATCAAAATATTTGCCGACAGGCTGGTGCAGATGTACAAGCATGAAAGCTCTATAAACTGGAAATGGTTTGAAAGCTACCTTACCTATGCCAACAGCGTACTTCCTGAAGCGCTTCTTTGTGCTTATGCTGTCACGAATAAGGAAGAATATAAAGAAATTGCAAGAGAATCTTTTGACTTCTTGCTGGACAATACTTTTTCTGATAACAGTATCAAAGTAATTTCCAACAAGAGCTGGCATATTAAAGGGCAAGACAAGCATAGTTATGGAGAACAGCCAATTGATGTGGCGTATACTATCTTAGCCTTGCGTAAGTTCCATGATATTTTTAAGGATGAAGAATACCTTAATAAGATGGAAATTGCTTTCAACTGGTTCTTGGGCAACAATCATCTAAAACAGATTATTTACAATCCGTGTACGGGCGGCTGTTTCGACGGACTTGAAGAAAACAACGTAAACCTTAACCAAGGCGCCGAATCTACTTTGAGTTATTTGATGGCCAGACTGACAATAGCACGCTATTTCGGAAATGCAAATACGATTTACTTCCGCAAAAAATTAAAAGCAACAAAACTTTTGCTTCTAAAGAGTTAATTATTAATTCACTGCAAAAAAGCCAGCTGTTTAGCTGGCTTTTTTTATGGGCATAAAAAAAGAGGCCGAAGCCTCTTTTTTATTTCTATATTATTTTCTGGATTCTAATGTTTTCACATTGCTGTCATTCAATCCGTATGCTTTGATTACTGCATTGTAGTCGCTAAGGTCAACTGCAGGTGCAGCTGTAGCTCCTTTACCAGAATTTGCTGCTTTGTTAGACAGGTAGCCTGGAATAATTACGACACGGAAAACTTGGTTTACAGAAAATGCTGGTTCTTCTTCAGCAGGGAAATTACTATCAATATAAATATTGATTGAATTTACAGTAAAGTCAAAAGTATATTGCAAATACTCAGCTCCAGAGCTAAAGAAATACGTTTGTGGAAGTGCTTCCCATACATCTTGTCCTCCTGCAGTACCTGAAAGCCTATATATCATAATCATGTCTGAATTGAAAATAGGAGGAAGCAAAGAGTAGTTAATTTTATAACCGTTTCCTGCGTTGAAAGTTGTGTTTTGGTTGATTTCAAAAACCTCTGCAATTGTGTCGTTATCAACACGATCGTCATCGTTAGTACAACTTTGTAATGCTGTCATTCCGACAATAGCTAAAAGTAAAAATATTCTTTTCATAATGTTATTTTTTATTTGTTTATAAATGTATTCCAAAAATAAAGCCAAAAAAAAGTTTTTAGAGAAATTTAATACTTTTTTATTCGATTCTCTAGGTTTGGCTTTCCTTAAAAAGGTTGTAACTTATTACATATTAATTAAATAAACTAAAAATATATTTTCTTTTAAATAATCCGTCTTTTTCAAAAAATAATAAATCACTACTAATTTTCCTTTCTAACTATTCCTTTTTTCTTTTCTAAATATGCTTTCAAAAGACCGCTCAAATCCACCTTGTGGAATTTTTGAGGTTTGTTTATAAAAGGCTTTCTGGAAAAATTTTCATTGGTCAGGTAATACTGCAATCCGTTTTCTGTGGCAACTCCTTCTACTTGATGGAATGGCAGCCGCAGCTTGATTCTTCTTTTGTTTCCGGCAAAAAAATCAGCGCCGCTAAAATCGTATAAGAGATATAAAAAAGGCTTGAGTCGTTTGGTATAGCCGCATAAGACGACCAAATTCTTTGACTCTAAAAAAGTGGCTCCGGTAATCAATCCTCTTACATCGTGTATTGTTTTTAATTTCGCTATGTGCTGGCCTGGAAGTTTCGGGAGCGAATATACCGCCGTCTTCTGAGATGTCCATTGCTTGGTAAAAATATAGATGCTGTCTTTTGAAACGATAAAAGCTTCGCCGTCATACTCTGTCTTGTTGGCTCTTGAAGGCGTGAAATCTATCTGATCGGAATAGCTGAAATGGATCGTATCAATTACTGGATCTATGGAAAGCGAATTCTTTTCAATTCGCAGGATGCGTAAGTCTTTCCTGTTGCCAGCCGAGTTGTTTCCGAAATCGCCTATATAAAGATAGCTGCTATCCTGCGAAATCTCCTCCCAGTCTTTATTTGCCACATTTTTCAATTCATACGATTGCTGTATTTCGCCGGAAATCGTGTCTAAGGCATAAAGAGCTGTATCCTTGTCGTCATTCTGCGTCCACAGTTTTCCATCCCAAAAGAGAAGGCCAGAAGTTTCGTGTAATTTCTTGTCTAGCTTTTTAGAAAAATCGGGTTTTATCTTTGCTTTTTTATAGTCGCAGCTCCCGTCGTTCCATGTGGCTTGCGGATTGTAGTTTTTAGACAGCGGATCTGTACAGCCCGAAACCTGCGCTCTTGCACCTAAAGTAAAAGCAATATTCAGAAGGACGACGAGCCAGCAGAGAGTCTTCATGTTTTTTTATTTACCGCATAAAAATAACGAAAAAGAAATGGATTGTGTTCGGCTAAAAAGTTTTGCCTTCGGTATTTCTTGCGCGTTCTATATCTTCTAGCGTGGCACATTTGGTGTTGACCCTAACCTCATCGATTAAAAAAGGCAGGTGTATGCATTCTACTTCTGAAAGGTCTTCATTCAGATAATCTTCTACATCTTTCAGGTCGTAAAACCAATATTTGTCAAACTGTACTTTTTTTATGGAAGCGTCTTTCAGCAGGATTTCTTCTTTTAGTTTTTTGATCATGGTGAGGCTAAAATTCTTGTACTACAAAGTACGGGATTTGAAATAGAGAATCCCCTACTCCATAAGTGTTTTAACAAAAAAAGGCTCTCGGAAATACATCCTGAAAGCCTTTTTGTTATTTCTCAACTAGTTTACGACGTCAAAAAATAATCAATGAGCAACTTGCTGCCTTCTTTCCACCGTATCCAGCCTGACTTCAGACTGCCGCCGCCAACATCGTCGCAATGCGGGCCTGTGAAGATCTGGATCCAATCGCCTTTCATGGTCTTGACTTGAAAACATTCGTCTCCATCAAATTGGATTTCTTTGGCTTCATCGTTGGGCTGTGTCCTGATTTCTTGCGGAAAATCATTTCGGGAAATCATAAACATTTCTTTCAAGAATCCTTCCCAGGTATTGAGGTCGGTTGTTTTGGTTTTCCTGAGCCAATACGATTCTCCTGTTTCGTTGTTTACAATTATTTCGACCCAAAATCGTTCTTCCGACTTGCATCTAAAAATGAGCTGGTTGTCTTCTATAGCAAATATTTCGGGTTTCAGCCATTTTTCATGATTTTCGAAATCTTTGAGGTCGAGGCTTTCTGTGTTTTCATCGTTAAAGAACTCGAGAATGTGCTTGGGTTCTTTGTCATAAGGATCTGCGTATAGTTTCAGTACCGTCTGTCCGTTCAATTTTACAGATACGATTCCGATTCCGATATCCGCTTGCGCCATAGCATTAAGGGATATCAAGAGAACAATTGCTTGTAGAAATTTCATTATGTGGGTTTACTTGTTTTAATAGCGTATAGAAAGAACGTTTTAAAAATCTTTTTATTTTGTCTTTTAAATTACTGTCTCTTATATTATTGTGCTACAGTGCCATTGGCTTTAAAAATTTTTGAAAAGAACAAAGCATGATACGGCAGTGCATTCTCCCAATATTCCCAAGTGTGGGCGCCAGGGCGTTCGGTATACTCATGAGACACTTTGCCGTAGACAAGCCTTCTGTGCAATTCCCTGTTGGGTCCGATCAAAAAATCATCTACGCCGCAATCAATAATCATCGGCAGGGCGTTTGCCTTCATCTTGTCAACCATATTCAGCACAGCATGGGCTGCATATACTTCTTGGGGTGCTCCTTCCGGCCCGAAAACAGGCTCCATCAGTTTGTCTATTCTTTCTGGCGCGTCTACGCCCATGTTTTTCATGGTTCCCATATCGACGGCGCCGCTCATGCTTCCGGCTGCGGCATATAGGTCAGGGTGTTTTGTCGCTAAATACAAAGCGCCGTGTCCGCCCATAGAAAGGCCCGTGATGACACGTCCCTTTTTCTCATGGATCGTCCTATAGGTCTGGTCGATTTTCTGGACGACTTCTTTGGTGATGTAGGTTTCAAACTGGCTTCCTTTGTTTACGGGGCTGTCGAGGTAAAAGCTAAACGTCTGGCCTTCTGGCATGACGATAATGATATCGTATTGATCGGCCAGGTCTTTGACCGTCATTTTATTCGGCGTGCTTTTCAGCCAGTCCCTAAAATGTCCGTAGGCTCCGTGGAGCAGGTACATCACCGGATATTTGGATTTGCTTTTTGAATACGAGTTCGGCAAGACTACCGCCGCGTTGTAGGTTTTTCCCATAGCGGTGCTTGGAATGGCTAGCGTATCTACTTTGGCTGCTTGCGAAGCGAGGCCAGACAGCAGGAAGAAAACAGCTAAGAGTAGCTTTATATTTTTCATAAGCGAATATATTGATTCAAATTAACGATTTAATTTCAACATCTTGAAGAGAACGTTGCGGTGTTTATAGCTCTTCCTTTTTTTTCATGGTCCGTACGTGTTCCAGATAGGTCCTTATCTTTTGCTCGAGTTCTATCGGATAGGGATAGCCGAGCTTTTTTGCCATCTCTATTCCCAATTCTGAGCCGATATCGGCATAGGCAAACAGGGCACGCCAGTTGTCTTCTATGTCGCTTCCAGAGAATGTGGCTTCAATTTTTTTCCATAGGACTGGCGGCAGGTATTTTTTAAACAGCCTTCCTTTTTTATTGGTCGAGACTTTCCAATCGTGCTCCAATCCGATATGCCATTCGATTATTGTGGTGAAGTACTGCGTCCGCATGTTATCTTCGGACATGAACTTGGCGTAGAACAGGTCGCCGCGCCAAAGGCATTTGGCTACGTAGGTCATGTCCCACCAGAAATCATTAAACAGCGTGGCAAATTCCTGCTCCGTAGGTTTGTGGATCATTACGGCTTCATAGGTAGGCGGCTTCATGTTTTTTGTAAGACCGTCTTTGTCTAATAACACGACATAGCCTACATCCCAATCTTCTTGGAGTTCGTCTGCTGCCACATCTTCTAAAAATTTTTCTACGGAATAGATCTTGAAGTCTACTTTGGTATAGTTTTCATAAAAGACCATCCGCATGGCGTGCCTGCCTTCAAAGGCGTCTTCGTTTTCGACAATCATGGCTATCTTTTTGCCAAAGCTTTCAACCCAAGTATCGTCTGATAAAAACTGCTGGATGTCGCTTACGACAAACTCAATGTCCAAATCGCTGAACGGGTCTACTGGGGCATAGGGATTCACGAGCGAACTGGTCAAGAGTACTGCCCTGATAGCCTCGTTGGAGGCGGCCCAGTCTACAATTTCCATCAATTGGATTTCTCGCTTGTTTTCCATTGCCGGTTATAGGGTATCTAGGGTGCGTTTTGTCAGTTCGCTGTTTTCCGCGTCGCCTGTATTCAGCGTGGTTGCGGGCTCAAAAAGCAAAACAGAGACTTCTTGCGGTGCTACCGGCCGATGCTCTACGCCTCGCGGCACGATCAGGAATTCGTTTTCTTTCAGTTCTACAGTTTTGTCGCGAAATTCCATCTGAAACTGGCCGCTGACAACCATGAACATCTCGTCTTCGTTATCGTGCTTGTGCCAGACAAATTCTCCTTGAAACTTGACCAGCTTGACGTGCTGTCCGTTCAGCTCTCCGACAATTCTTGGATTCCAATAATCGTTGAATAAGGAAAGCTTTTGTGTTATGTTTACTTTTTCCATTTCGTTACCGTGACTTGTTATTGTGTCTTATTCTAAAAGCATCCTGAATCCGTAAACGGCCAGTTCCCCTTGCATAAAATCGAGGTCTTCTGATCTTTTGAATCCCATGCGTTCATACATTTTCCAGGCGGTCTGCATGGCCATTGTCGTATGGATGATGATCTGCCTGTTGCCGTCTTCTCTGGCTCTATTGATACAGGCTTCGGTCAGCAACTTGCCGATGCCTTTGCCTCTTGCGGAGGGGCTTACGGCCAAAAGCCTGAATCCTGAAGTGTTTCTTTCCTGCGTGGCAGTTCCTCCGGAACCATAGTAGTGCATATCGCCAAAATAAACCACGCCACCTTCGATAGTTCCTGCAGGAGAAACGGCTGTCAAAAGCGCTCCACTGGGCTTGTCGGCAAATTCGCCAACGGCAGCCAGCTTTTTATAGTAATCGGGCTGCTCTGACGGTTTTGGAAAACCTTCGAGCTGCGAATAGGTTGCTACCATCAGCTTTCCGATTTCTTCAAATTCGGAAGGCCGTGCTTTTCGTACGATGTATTCTTTGCTTTCCATACTTGCTCTAGCAGCGTTTTCTTGCTGAACACGAAGTTATAAAAAATAAAGCTCGATTGGGCGGTTTACTTACTTCTGTTCTTGCTTGTGGATCTGGTGCAGTATAAAATCTTTCCTTTCTGCAACAGTGCCTTCTGGTACTTCAATGATTTTGTAGCCGTAGGCTTCATAGGTCTTTTTCATCTGTTCAAAGGTGGCTTCGGCCTCGTTCCAGTCTTGCTTTCTTTCGCTGTCGGTTTCATAAATGGCTTTCCAGGGCGGGAAGATAAAAACGGTAGAACTGTAGCGATAGGTTGCGGCTATTTCTTGCATCTCGGGCGTTGGATCTTTGCCTATGATAGCCGCATAACAAAAAGCATCTAAAATACCTCGATCAAAAAATAAAGGCGACAGACTAGCTGCCGCTGCCACTTCTTTATAGCTTTCTACAGAAGCCTGCAGCATCAGTTCCATATAACGTTCCTTATTTTTCCACGGGAGCGCGTCTCCTGCTGTGGCTATCTGTTCTTTGATGATTGCGCGTGCGGTTTCGGGCACGGTACTGTAGCTGCTTTTTTGGAGCTCGTCTAAGACAGCGGTCTTGCCTACCCCCGGTCCGCCCGTAAGAATGTAAAAATGTTCGTTTTGGAATTTCATATCAGTCTGTTATTGTCTTTTTGATACTGCTTTCAAAGTTAGGAAAAAGCGGCTTTTTGGCGCGGCAAGGGTACCTTGGTTTTCTTTATTCTTCAAACAGGCGCAGCATGTGGTCGATGGCTCCTTCTGAATGCAGGGCATCGGTCTGTTCTAGAGTCATCTTTGCGGTCTGCGAGGCCCTGCTGCGCATTTGTTTTTCGTACTGTGCGATGGCAGTAGTCATGTCTGCATATTCTGGCGACGTGAGGCATTCGCTAAGTTCTAAAGCATCCAGCATGGCCATGTTCACGCCTTCTCCTGCATAGGGCGGCATAAGGTGCGCGGCATCGCCCAGCAAGGTCATATCGGCACGGGCCTCCCAAGTCTGGTCGAGCGGCATGTAGTATTGCGGCCTTGGAACAAAAGAGGTTCCTTTGGCCGTTACTAATTCTTGCCAGACAGCATCCCAATCTGAAAATTCTTTTTGAAACCAGGCGGCTACCGATTGGCTGTCCTTAAAATCGATACCGCTGTCGCGTACCCAAGATTCGTCTCTCCAGCATCCGGTATAGAAAGCCAGGCTGCCGTCGCCTTTGGAACTGACGATTATGGATTTGCTGTCGCCAAACGCAAAGACCTTGCCTCCTTTGACGAGCTCATGGATACGGGGCGCGTTCTTTTCGGCTTCGTACAGCGTGCCTTCTACGACAGTGATGCCGGAATAAAACGGCTTGATGGACGTGAGATTGGGACGTATTTTTGAATTGGCGCCGTCGGCTCCTATGACCAGGTCGGCCGTTGCTGTCGTACCGTCTTGAAAGAACAGCGTCCAGCCCTTTTCTTCTTGCTGTAGCGACAGTATGTGGCTGTTCCATACGACCGTTTCGGGCTCTAATGAATCGAGCAGGATGTCGCGCAGCGGCCCGCGGTCGATCTCGGGACGGAAGTGCTCGTGGCCAAAGTCGGTGCGACTCTCTTCTTCTTCGTGCTGGTCGTAAGCGATGTGTGCGTGCTTGTCGGCAATACGCATCTTGTCGGCTCCCGGTCGGTAGTTTTGCTTAAAGGCATCCATAAGGCCTGCTTGTTTAAGGGCTTTGAGTCCTGAGTCGTCATGCAGGTCGAGCGTGGCTCCTTGTACTCTTACAAACCGTCCGGCGTCTCTTTCGTATACTTTTACGTTGGCGCCCTTGCGTTGCAAAAGTCTGGCGAGCGTGAGTCCTCCGGGACCGCCGCCTACGATGGCTATCTTTTTGTCTTGTAGTACCATAGTGTTGAAAATTTAAGTTTTACAAGGCAAAACTATTGCTTCTTCAACAGTGAAAATTGTATAAATCGGTCGTTTTTGTTTTGGGATAAGGCTTTGGGAGGCACGCCGGAAAACTTCTTGACGTCGCGTATGAAATGGGCTTGGTCGGCAAAGTCCTGCTCGGGGAACAGCTTGCCTTCTTTGAGGTGGTCAAAAGAGGCCCTGAACCGTAGTATGTCGCAATAGGTCTTGAGCGGAAGGCCGAACTGGCTGCTGAAATAGCGGTTGATCTGCCGGCTGCTCCATCCGGCTGTTTCGGAAAGTTCTTTTACCGTCATACTACCGTTAGAAGCATAAATCTGTTCAAAAAGCCGTAGCTTCCTGCTATCGGGACTGGTCTGTATCAGGCTTTGTATCTTCTGGGTTATCTTATGGCAGAAAGAATCAAAATTGGACAGGTCGTCTTTTGTGATGTCCCAAAAATCGGCAGGCAGAATACATCCGTTATTCAGCAGCGAAGAAACACTGCCTTCTAGCAGGTATTCTACTGCAAGCAGGCGAAGGCTGACGGCAAGCATGATTCGTCCGGGTTCCAGTTCGGTATACGAAGGTTCGGTATCGAGTCCGCGAAGGTTGCCTTCGAAAGGGTCTGAATCGGAATAGGAAAACAATATATCGATCCTTCCATCGGGCAGCACGATGATACTTTTGGGCTCGGCCGAGGTGCTATGAAGCATCCAGAAGCTTTCGACATAATCGGCTATCGAGGGATCGGGCTTGGCAATCTTGTATAGTAGCGGGCTTTCCATTCTTTACTGTATGCTGGCAGTACTATAGCTTCTTGGCCTCACTGCTCTACGAAATTACTAAAAAAAGTCGCCTGCGCAAAGCATCATTACTTCTTGCCGCGCCGAAGCTGATATTTATCATCTTTTAGACGAACAGGTTTGCCCATCTTTGCGATTCTTTTAAATTGTATTACATGACCACTACTCCTTCTATCCATACCTTCCATATTCCTGTCATGGGACTTTCGTTTACGATCGACAGTCCGATACGGGTCGCACAGTACGGAATTTCTTCTGTCGTTTCTATAGTCGATGATGAGCTTATCGAAAAGATGAGCGCGTTTTACAGCCAGAAATTTAGCCTGCCGTATCAGGAGATTACCAAAAAATTTCATGATTATCGTGCGGAACGCATCAAAAGCTACCTCAACTTGATGGACCGTATCGTCGGCGAGAAATTTGAGGCCTTTAAACTGGAGCTTTCGGAAAGCCGGCTGGCCCTCGACCGTTTTCTCGGCATGCTGCCGAACCAATCGGACTTCAAAAAGGGACTGCTCGAACTGCTCGAGAACGGCAACCAATTGGGACAGAGCGTACGCGACTTTCTGGAGCGGCATTTCTCGCCGGGGGCTATCGACGTGAACATCATGACGAAAGTCGACAGGGATACTTATGACAAAAACGAACTGCTTCCGCCTGCCTTTAGCGATGCCCATACGGCCCTGCGGGGCTTTGCGATGAGCCGGCTGCAATCGTCGGTCGTATTTTCTGCAGGCATGAATCCGCGGCTCTACAGCTATCTGGAAAGCTTTGGCTGTTTTTTTCCGGATGTGGAGGGACGGCTCGAGAAAAAAATCGTCTTGAAGGTGAGCGACTACCGATCTGCCTTGATACAGGGAAATTTTTTGGCCAAGAAAGGCTTATGGGTGTCGGAATACCGTATCGAGTCGGGACTGAACTGCGGCGGGCATGCGTTTGCTACGGAAGGGCTGCTGCTGGGCCCGATATTGGAGGAGTTTCGGCTGAAACGCAATGAGCTGGCGGCGGGAGCGCACGTGCTGTTGTCGAAAGCCTTGGAACAGAAAGGGCTTCCGGTTCCGGCACAGCCGCTGCCGTTAAAGATTACGGTGCAAGGGGGCGTGGGTACGGCGGCTGAGCATGATTTTTTACTGCAGCAGTACGGGGCCGATGCCGTGGGATGGGGCTCTCCTTTCTTGCTGGTGCCCGAGGCTACCTCTGTTGATGGTGAAACCCGAAAGCTGCTGGCTGCCGCCGGCGAAAAGGATTTGTACTTGAGTCGTATCTCGCCGTTGGGCGTGCCTTTTAATACGGTACGGGGCACGACGAACGAGCGGCTGAAACAGCACCGCATCGATTTAGGACGTCCGGGGAGTTCGTGTCCAAAGAAATACCTTGCGCTGGATAAGACGCTTGATGAGAAGGGGCTTTGTACGGCATCACGCAAGTATCAGGAGCATCAACTGGCCTTAGTAGAGCATGAGAAAGAGGGGCTTAGTGTTGAAGCGTATAAAAAGAAACGGTTTGACATTACGGAAAAAGCCTGCCTCTGCGTGGGGCTTGCCAATGCGTCGTATCTGGAGCAGGGCATCACGGTAAAGGGCGAAGCGCAGGGCGTTGTGGTCTGCCCGGGACCTAATATGGCGTATTTTGACCGAGAGGTGACGCTGTATGATATGGTACGCCATATTTACGGCAACGGTTCTGTGATGGGTTTTCCGGACCGTCCGAATTTGTTTGTAAAAGAGGCGCGGCTGTATATCGATTATTTAAAAAAGGAGGTGCTGCAATATGGCGCTGCGGCTACGGCGGGACAGCTAAAGAAATGGACAGCGTTTCAGAAGAACTTGCTTGGGGGGATTGCGTATTATAAGGAATTGTTCGAGTCGGTTTCTGTAGTTTTGGGAATGGATGCTGATCCATGGAGCGTGTTACAGGAGGAGATTGAAAGAATAGAAATTGGAATACCCTGCTAACTAAAAACCGAAACAGTTATTGTTTCGGTTTTTTATGCGGTATTATCTTTCAAATCCGATTGATTTTTTATCAGACTTATAAAGTGCCCGCAGTTCGGCATACTTTTCTTCTAGTTCTGCTTTGGTCACTACCTCAATATCATATAGCCATTTCAGATTATGGTAATTGTAGTCGTACTCAAGGTTTGAATCTATCTGAAAATAGGTTTCTTTTAAATAGGCATTTCTTTTTTCGTATAGCATATCCAAAAAAGTATTGGTCTCTAGTACGCTTGGCTTGTCTTTTTCGACGAGAAGAAAGGTATTATTTGCAAGCTTGATCTTCCAGAAGCTTTTGCGGTTCAGTAAATAAAAGCCTAGAAAACCGACAGCTACTGTTCCGAAAATAATAAACATTTCTAAGCCAGACGACTCGCCTTCCGTCTCGGCAAATGAAAAACCAAGCAAAGCGATTACGAAAAATCCTATTGCGATAATAGCAAAAATAAGCTGCATGTCTTTATATGAGTTTTTTTCGCGTATATCTTCATATCGAATCTTATATTCGTTCTCGTTACCGTATTTTAAGGTCTTATAATTAAGCTTTGCTTCTAGCAGCGTTATTTCGCGAGTAATAAAAAGTTTTCTTTGGCGTAGTGTTTCCATCGTTTCTTGTATAATAGTACAGCATTGCTTGTCATTCGTATCAATGCGACACGAATATATTAAAAAAGCTTGAGAGCTTATTGTTTTTTTTAGATAGTGTGTTTCTTATAAACAAGAGACCTTTCTGTTGAAAGGCCTCTTGTTCGCAAACCTACTTATTTGGAGAGTGTCATATCAAGGTTGTTGATCTGCCCTCTTTTGATTTGGAATGGCCTGGAGCTAAACGGCTGGTAGTCTCTGGCCTTGGCTGTCACAATGATCATTCCGTAAGGAATGCTTTTCATCTGGTAGTGTCCGTTGTCATCTGTAACAGCGGTAAAGGCCGTGCCGTTCAGGGCTACTACGGCATCGGGTATGGGTTTTCCTTGCGTATCGACAATCTTGCCCTTGAGCTGTGTGGAGGTTGAGGAAAGATTAATAATCACGCGGTTGGCTTTGTAGGCCAATACAAAATCGGGATAGTTCTTCTTAAAGCCTACAACGGTCTTGTCGAGGTGTTCTTTTAAAAGGAGGGCGTTCTTCGCAAATAGGTTTTTGATGTTCTCGCGTACTGCTTTTTTGATAGCCGCAGCATTCTTAGGATTCGGTACCTTCTGCTCATAGTCGTCAATCATGGCTTCTAAGGTATCGAGGGCAGACTGGTTGATTCCGTAGTGTGCCAGCCCCGACAGGTGTTCTTTTCCGATATCGCTAATGTTGCGGATACGCGAGCCTACTTGTCCATCCTTAGTGCGGAATAGGTCTGAAAATGAAAAACTAACTTTTTCCTTGAGTTCATTGTTGCCTGATTTGACGGCATAGGCAGAAATCGGCAGGGCGATGTCTATGGCCATCATGGCCAGTGCTTTTTTGGCTTCCACCTTGTCGGTCGTGATTCCTTTGGTGACCAGGTCTTCTTGCTGGAATGCTGCTACTATGGCCGCATTGTTGGTCTTGAGTAAAAGAAACGATTCTTGAAAGGCGGGTACTGTGGCGATAATTACAGCGTTGCTGTCTCCATGGGCTTCTACGGCCCTGCTCATTCGCAGGCGTGCTTCTTGTGTCTTGTTCATAGTAAGCTGATTTTATGGTTTATACTTTTCCAAATTTAACGAAATCTGTTATATAATATTGTATTTTATGATAATTTATATTAATTATCACAAATATTGATATAATTTATTGATTGTTATATTTAATTGAAAAGGTTGTAAAGTCGATTGTAAAGTGATTAAAGTGCGTTGTACACACTCTAAAGGCAATTGCTGAACTTGTAAAGGCGATTGCAAGCTCTAAAAGCGTATTGCATAGGATACAGAGTCGATTGCAGCACCTACTAAGCTACTTGTATCGATAAAAAAGTGGATTTTTAAAGGTAAAAGATGGATTGCATGCTTTTATAAGTGAATTGCATGAAACAAAAAATAGGTTGTAGCGATTTAAAAGTCGATTGCACCGCTATGAATTACTGTTGTTTGTTGCTTTTTGGCTATAGCAGCCTCATATTTTGCGATGGTACTCTTCCTAGCCTTATTTAATTTTGTGCCTGCCTTAATTTAACGTTCTTTTTGGGTACTGCCGAACTATTAATGACTAGCTTTACAATAAACACATCCAGATGCAAGCTATATCCCACATTCTTACCCTGAGTTTTTCTAAGTGCAAGGTCTTGATAGAGGAAAAAGATATCAGGCAATTTTTGACCGAGAGAATCGAGAGCGGAGAGGAACTGCCACGGTATTTTGGAAAAGAACTGGACGGGAGCATCGAATGCAACGAAGGGGAATTTCTTTCGGAACTCCAGAAGTCAGGCTATATGCATTTTTATTTTAACGGCGAAAAAACGGCCAGCATCAACTATAAGATCAGTGATGAAGACGTGTTTGAATTGGTATTGTCTGCTCTTTCAGAAAACACGATACAGCAGATTGGGATTGATGATAAGGGCGTAAGCCTTTATATTGATTAGGTTATACCGAAAAAAGAAAGGTATCTTTATTAAAATCTGCACTGTCGAACTGAAATGAGATATCAACGATTGACTTGATAATCTTCTTAAGTCCATCAAAGTCTTTTGGCTTTTTGACAAAGATATTTGCCCGGTTATTAAACGCCAGTTCCTGATTGCTTTCTGTAGTGGAATTGGAATAGATGGCAATTGTCAAATCTTTAAGGGTATTGTGGGAACGGATTTCTTTAAGGCAGTCGATACCGCTCATTGCCGGAAAATGGATTTCTAAAAAAATAATATTCGGCAATTGTATATCGGTATCGTTCAGATGCTCCATCACGTCTTCGCAGCTATGAAAACACAAGAGCTTTAGGTTGCGGTCGATTTCTTCGACCGCTTTGCGGAAATTACGGCATTCTTCTATATCTTCATCCACCAAAACTATATTCGTAATAGCATACTCCTTCATTGACCTTCGATATTAATAATGTAATTTATACGTTTTTCGTAAAGGTAGTCAAAAAGCAGCCAAAAGATTTTTTTTGGCTTTTATTTAGGGTATTGTTGGCTTTGGCTTTAATTTATAAAGCTTTCTTTGGTGATCTCTATTTTGGAATCCTTCTTACTAAACAGCATCTAGTGACGTCTGTTTTCTTCTTATCACATAACCTAATGTTTTTTGTTTATTCGCTGGAGCACTGCTAGAAAAAGCAGATTATTTTGCTTTTTTCAAAGAAAAACTATAAAACGATATAAATTCTGCGTGAAATCGTATAATTTTTAGCTAAATAAATGGAAGTATTTTAAATGCCTGAAAAAAGACCCTTCTTTTATGATCAAACATGATGACTTAGTCGAACGGCATGAAAACTCTGGATGCCTGTCCAGAAATATATTGCTTTTTATTACTGCCGTAACACTTGTGGTTATTCTTGCAGCTTGCTGGATGTATCATATTCATTGCGTACGGGAGAAAGCATTACGGGAAATTATTAGTAAGGAATAAGAAAGCCGTACCTCTGAAGCAATGTTTCAGAAGTACGGCTTTTTCCTTATTGCAATTGCTCGGCTACAAATTTTCTGCTGTAGTCTTTTATGAGTTCTCTTGTCTGCCTAAACTGTTCCTTAATTTCATTCTCCGTGCCTAGCGCTTTGGCAGGATCGGGGAAATTATGATGGAAACGCAATGCTTTGGTCGGGAAGAAAGGGCAGTTTTCTTTGGCATTGTCGCATACCGTGATGACAAAGTCAAAGTCAATATCGAGGTATTCGTCGAGATTGTTTGAGGTATGGTGCGCAATGTCGATACCGTCTTCTTGCATGATAGCAATGGCCTTAGGGTGTACACCATGGGTTTCAACTCCGGCGCTAACGATAACGGCTTTATCGCCCGCGAAGTGCCTGAAATAGCCTTCTGCCATCTGGCTTCTGCAGCTGTTGCCCGTGCAGAGCACTAAAATCTTTTTTGTTTTCATATATTCTTATACAAGCAGCCAGATCAGGTTGATGATGCAGAATTTAGGATCGAATCCGAAAATAAGCTGCAAGACGATAACCGATGTGGTGATAATTATTGGTTTTTTATATCGAATCCATTTTTCTTTCATGGCTAGCAGCATCCTGAATTTGGCGCGCATCTGGAAGCGTCTGCCGTTGCTTGTAGTCCTGATAGCGCTACTTTTTGTTTTTGGGACGGAATGCCGCACGCTTCTTGCGCCAGGCACGCGGTTGTCTTGTTTTTTAGTACAAATGTTTTTCCGTTAAAGTCTAGATCGTATTTGCCGATCGTGCCGCTCTGGTATTCTACCTCTATTTCTGAATCTTCTATGCCTAGTTTTTCTTCGGACAGCTGGATGATGTGCAGCAGTTTGTTTGGCTTTAGCCGGTGTTCAAAATCATCTGCATTCCAGAGCTGGAAGCTTACGGCTTTTTCATGGCGGACGGTACCGCCGCAGTCGATAAAGTGTTTTTGGATGGTCCCTACTTCTGTAACGTGAAAGTGTTCGGGAACAAATGTCCCGTCTTCTAGCTGGAATTCGACATTTTCTAATGCCGGCAAAATCTGTTTTACGTCTGATAATTTCATGTGTTGTATACTTTTAACGTGTTAATCGTAATATTGCGATACATAAATCCAAAAAAAAGCCTAGCAGCATTCTTCCGTTTTGATGGTATCTGCAAAAAAATGGTTCAATTCTATTTTTATCTGTTTCCAGGCTTTTTCGTCTATGCAATAGCAAACGCTGGTGCCTTCAATATTCCCTTTTATTATTCCTATGTTCTTGAGTTCTTTTAGATGCTGGGAGATGGTGGCTTGGGCCAGTCCGAGTTCCTGCACCAAGTCGTTGCAGATACAGGCATCTTGCTTGATGATGTATTGCAGTATGGCAATGCGGGCCGGATGCGCCAGAGCTTTTAAGACTGTTGCCAGCCTGTTCTGCTCTTCATTAAAGATATCTTTTTTTGTAGCGCCCATGTTTTGTTTATTATATCGCAATATTACGATATATAATTTATAGAGACAAATTATTGGTGAAATTAATTGTGAGGCTTGGATGAAAGGCGAAAATACTGTCTATTTTTTCTATAGATAGAGCACTTATCTTCATATTCTCTGCATGATGCATCATATTCATACTTACGGAAAAAACATTAATGAAGATTATTGTTAATGAGAAGGAAGTCAATACGATAAGTTTGTATTTTGTTTTAAACATACAAAGGCTCAACAATGTCAAATCACTTACTGTTTTATATACTTGCTTAAAACTTCATATGTTACCATTGCTTTATGTTTTATTGTATATTTATTACCAAAATTAACATCTTCATCATGAATCATTTTTCTAAATATTTCTTCTTTTACTTTCTGTGGTAGTTGTCCTCTTCCTCCAAACTTCCTATGAATAGAGTCAAGATCTCGACTAAAATTTAGCAAATATCGCTTTGAAAGTTCGTTATAAAAATATTCTTTTATATCATCGATGACCTTTGGAGATACGCTTCTTATAAGTTCCCCTTTAAAAGGTGTATTCAAAACAATTTTACTAAGCTCATCCGGGATGTTTAAAAAAGGTTGATGCTGCAAATCTACATATGATCTGCTAAAATATAAAGCAATAACAAATTCATCAATTATTAGATAATATGGTTTTTGATAGTTAGGATGACAAAATAAAAGTGTTGAATGCTCAACAGAGTATTCAGGAGCTCTCAAAACTTTATACCCTATTTCTTTGAGATCAGGATTATCATTAGTTGTTTTAATATTTGCTCCGTCTAAATCTAAATATCTACACAATATTCTTCTTAATCTCTTTTGATCTCCTGCCTTAAGCCTAAAGCCACTTCGTGATGCTATAGATAATCTCCACATCACTGAAATCCAAAATAAAAAAGACAAGAAAGACTCTAACCCATTATTGTAATTTTTTTCTGGGGAATCAAACTTTTGAAGTGTATTCGCATATGCGCTTTCAATAACCGCTAGTTTTTTTTCGCAGATTGAGCAAAAGACATAGTCTTCAACTAATGGCAATGTTTTATTCTTATCAATAACTTCTTCAGTAACTTCACCAAAAATCTCTTCAATTTTTGCAACACTAGTAGCTCTTCCAAAATAAGATTTAGCGCCAAACTCCGAGAGCACGAATCCCAACTCTTTATCTCTACCTGTCATTCCTTCTTGATTATCTATCCTTTTTAAAAGAAAGTGAGGTACAATATGCGAGCCTTTCTTGTCGGCCTTAAGTGTTATACATAATTTACATTTCTTCATATTTTAATAAAATATAATTAATTTTCCTAAATCTCCTAATAGCTTAATAAAAGCTTCTCAAAAACGGCTTAAATTACTTATACCCCCTAGCCTGCAACAAAAACAACTCTGCATACCTTCCGTTTAGCGCGAGCAATTCCTCATGTGTCCCGATTTCGAGCAGCTGCCCTTTGTCTAACACCAAGATACGGTCGGCCAGGCGGGCTGTAGAAAAACGGTGCGAGATCAGCACGGCAGAACGTCCTTCGGTCATTTGGGCAAAACGCTGAAAGACTTCGTATTCGGCTCTGGCGTCGAGCGCGGCCGTCGGTTCGTCGAGAATCAGCACGGGTGCTTCTTTCATATAGATACGGGCCAAGGCTACTTTCTGCCATTCGCCTCCCGAGAGTTCTACTCCATTATTAAAACGCTTGCCGAGTGCCTGTTCGTACTGATTGGGCAGCTTGTCGGCTATGCCATCTGCCATGCTGCCTTGGGCTGCTTTTTTGATCAGCGCTTGGTTGCCAAGCTGGGTGATGTCGCCTACGGCAATGTTGCTGGATAGGGTCATCTGGTAGCGAAGGTAGTCTTGAAAGATAACGCCGATATTGTGCTGGAGCTCTTTGGGATCGTATTGCTTAAGGTCGATCCCGTCTAACAGGATGCGTCCTTCCGTCGGTTCGTAGAGGCGCGCGAGAAGCTTGACCAAAGTGGTCTTTCCGGCTCCGTTTTCGCCCACAAGCGCCAGCGTTTCGCCAGGGTGCAGCGTGAAATTAAGATGGCGGTTGGCCCAGTTCTCGCTGTGGCGGTACTTGAAGCCGACGTTCTCGAAGGTGAATCCTTCGCGAATCGGATTCGGGAACGGTATCGGATTCTTGGCAACGGCTATAGACGGCTTGATCTGGAAAAAGTCAAGGAAGTCGTTGAGATAGATAGCGCCTTGCGAGATGACGGTGAAGCGCAGCAGTATGCCTTCGGTAAAGGTTCGCAATTGGCGGAAAGAGCCTGCCAGAAAAGTAAGGTCGCCTACCGTAAGGTGGCCCGTAATGGTGCGGGTAATGATATAGACGTAGGCGCCGTAGTATCCGGTACTGCCGAGCATTGAAAAGAGCGTGCCCCAGAACGACCTGCGTTTGGCGAGCTTGCTGTTGTCGTAATAGAACTGGTCTGAAAGTTTCTTGAAACGCGCAATGACAAAATCGGCCAGATTGAATATCTTGATTTCTTTGGCCGTCTCGTCGCTGGCACCGAGGTAGCGGAGGTAATCAAGCTCGCGGCGCTCGGGGGTCTGGCTTCGGGTAAGGGAATAGTTCTGGCTGTTGAAATAGGATTCTCCGAGAAAAGACGGCAATATGGTGATGATGAGCAGCAGTATGAGCAGCGGACTGAAAGTAACGAGCCCTGCGATAAGGAAGACCATAGAGATAATGTCCTGCAGCTGCGACATGACCTGCGAGAGCAGCATGGTACGGCCGAGGGTCTGCTGGCGGGCACGCTCGAGCTTGTCGTAGTATTCTGAGTCTTCAGTTTGTTCTAAATCTAGGTCGGCGGCATGCCGCATGATCTTGACTGATGTATGGTTCGAAAAGGTATCTCCGAGCAGGCTGTCGAGCAGCGCAATGGTACGGCTCAGGGCGTCTGAAGTAATGGCAAGGATAAACTCAAGGGCAACGAGTTCCCACAGGTAGGTGGTGTCGTGCGGCTGTGGGGTGGTGCTGAGCTGCACGACTTGGTCTACGATGAGCTTGCCCACATAGAGCAAGGCTACGGGCATGGCGGAACGGAGGACACGGAGGACGATGCTGAACAATGTCTTTTTGGGACTGCTCTGCCAAACGAGCTTGAAAAAGGCAGGAAGGTTGCTCAAGGCGCTTATCTTTTCTTTGAAGGTAGGCTTTTTGGGAGCTATGGGCGGCTGTGGTTTTTTCATGCCTTAAATTTACAAATTTTTGCAAGGCCAATGGCAGGCGCCGGACTTGGTTTTCTGTACCCTGAAACGATAACCGCATTTGTTTGCAGTACAAAGGCTGTATTCTTATAGCTAGCCACATAAAAAAAGACCTCCGTAACGAAGGTCTTTCTGCATTCACTTGAATTATAAAAACAGGCCGCACTTGTAATTGGTTATTCTGGAATACCAAACAGGGCACAGATTTCTTCGTAGCTCTTATTTCTATAATTTACTTGCCGTGCCGCAGGAGTGCCGCCTGGGATAATGATATAGCGAATGGTCACCAAGGAGCTTATAGGTACCGCTGGGGTTCCTCCATCGTGACGGAACCTGAAAACTTTGAGATTGCCTAGAGCGGGATAGGCTGCAATTGTATTTTCAGTGCCTCCTGCGCGCGAAGTATGCGGCAAGGGAACGGTTTCTGTGCTAAATCGAATGTAGGTCAATACGGCACCTGTTTCTAAGATGCCTGTCGTAATCTCAGGCGCAGCAAAATTATAGAGGAGTCCAGAAGTACCGTCTATGGTTGCGGGTGCTCCCGTTGGAACGGGAAGCCATTCGCTAAAGATTACGTTTGCTGTTCCGGGTTCGCCATTGAGTCCGTCTTCCCCATCTTTTCCATCATCAGAACAAGAAATAGCAAAGGCGGCAAAAATCATCACTACTAGTAAGCGGGTTGGTTTTAGGGTTGGTTTCATAACGATTAGGTTTAATTTATACGACGAAACTAAGCAACCCACGGCAAGCCGAAAAGCTAAAATATACGAACGGCGTTTTTAATCTATGAACAGCAGCTGTTTTGGATAGGGAACTAAAAAAAGACCTTCTTTCGAAGGTCTTTTTGTTTTTATGAAGACGGCAAAGCCGATTACATATTTCTTCTGTACTGTCCGCCAACTTCAAATAGCGATGCGGTGATTTCGCCAAGAGAACATACTTTCGTAGCTTCCATCAATTGTGCAAAGATATTTTGGTTGTTGATGGCCGCATCTTGAATGATGGCTAGCTGTTCTTTCATGTTTTCGCCATAGGCCTTGTGCAGGTTTTCTAGCGTGTGGATCTGGAACTGTTTTTCTTCTTCGCTGGCACGGATAACTTCAGCCGGAATGACCGTTGGCGATCCTTTAGAGCTCAAGAAGGTGTTAACGCCGATGATCGGGAATTCGCCCGTATGCTTCAGCATTTCGTAGTACATGCTTTCTTCTTGGATTTTAGAGCGTTGGTACATGGTTTCCATAGCACCTAATACGCCTCCTCTTTCGGTAATCCTGTCGAATTCTTGCAGTACGGCATCTTCTACCAAATCGGTCAGTTCTTCGATGATGAACGAGCCTTGTATCGGGTTCTCGTTTTTGGCAAGTCCCAGCTCTTTGTTGATAATCAGCTGAATGGCCATGGCACGGCGTACGGATTCTTCTGTAGGCGTCGTGATGGCTTCATCATACGCATTGGTATGCAGCGAGTTGCAGTTGTCATAAATAGCATACAGTGCCTGCAGCGTGGTACGGATATCGTTGAAATCGATTTCCTGCGCGTGCAGCGAACGGCCTGATGTCTGGATATGGTATTTCAGCATCTGGGCTCTTTCGTTTGCGCCGTATTTGTCCTTTAAGGCTTTAGCCCAAATCTTTCTGGCAACGCGTCCGATTACGGCATATTCTGGGTCGATTCCGTTCGAGAAGAAGAACGAAAGGTTCGGACCGAAGTCGTTGATGTCCATGCCGCGGCTCAGGTAGTATTCTACATAAGTGAATCCGTTGGCAAGGGTGAACGCCAGCTGTGTAATCGGATTAGCTCCTGCTTCTGCAATGTGGTAACCGGAGATTGAAACGGAATAGAAGTTGCGGACATTGTTGGTGATGAAGTACTCTTGTACGTCGCCCATCAATCGCAAGGCAAATTCGGTAGAGAAGATACAGGTATTCTGTGCTTGGTCTTCTTTAAGGATATCGGCCTGAACGGTTCCGCGCACTTGCGATAGCGTTCTGACCTTGATTTGCTCGTAAACATCTTTCGGCAGTACTTGATCTCCGGTTACTCCAAGAAGCATAAGGCCCAGTCCGTCGTTTCCTTCTGGAAGCGTGCCGTTGTAACGCGGCCTTTCTATTTTTTTCTTTTTGTAGATTTCGTTGATCGTTGCTTCTACTTCGTCTTCGAGATTGTTTTCTTTGATGTAGATTTCACACTGCTGGTCGATAGCGGCATTCATAAAGAAGCCCAACAGCATCGGCGCCGGACCGTTGATGGTCATACTCACCGACGTAAGCGGATGCGCCAGGTTGAAGCCTGAATATAATTTCTTAGCATCGTCTAAACAGCAGATGGATACTCCGGCATTACCGATCTTTCCGTAAATGTCTGGTCGAAGGTGCGGATCGTTTCCGTATAAGGTCACGCTGTCAAAAGCGGTAGACAGCCTTTTGGCAGGAAGTCCGGCGCTCACATAGTGGAAACGCTTGTTGGTTCTTTCTGGCCCTCCTTCTCCGGCAAACATTCTTGACGGGTCTTCGCCTTCGCGCTTGAACGGATACAGCCCAGAAGTGAACGGGAATTCTCCCGGCACGTTTTCTTGCAGGCACCATCTGAGGATATCTCCCCAAGCTTCGTACTTTGGCAGGGCTACTTTTGGTATCTGCGAGTGCGACAGCGATTCGGTGTGCGTGGCGATCTTGATTTCTTTGTCACGTACTTTAAACGTATAGACTGGATTTTTGTATTTGTTTACTTTTTCGTCCCATGTCAAGATGATTTCCCAGTTGTACGGGTCAAGGTCCATCTTTACTTTGTCGAACTGGTTGAGCAACAGGTTCAAGAAGATGCGGGTCTCGTTTTGTTCTTCGAGAGCGCTTGGCAAAACAGAATCATCATTGATTCCAGCTTTGTTGATTTCTGGCGTCTTTCCGGAAACGGTCTCGATCGTCTTGAAGATTCCGTATAGTTTTTGGGCTACTTGCTGCTGTGTAAGCGCAGTAGCATCGTATTTTCGGTTATTTTCGGCAATTTCTGAAAGGTAGCGCGTTCTGTGCGGCGGAATGACGAAGATTTTTTCGCTCATCTCGCGGGTAATTTCGAAAGTCGATTTTAGGTCGGCTTCGGTCTTTTCGTCAATCTTGTCCATGATGGCTTTGTAAAGCGTATTCATGCCCGGGTCATTGAACTGCGAAGCGATGGTTCCGAAAACCGGAAGGTCATCTGGATTGGCATCCCAAAGGTTATGGTTTCTTTGGAATTGTTTTTTGACATCGCGAAGCGCATCAAGCGACCCTCTTTTATCGAATTTGTTGATTGCGACAAGATCGGCAAAATCAAGCATGTCGATTTTTTCAAGCTGGGTTGCCGCTCCAAATTCTGGAGTCATTACGTATAAGGAAACATCGGAATGGTCCATGATTTCGGTATCCGATTGTCCGATACCTGAAGTTTCTAATATAATGATGTCGTATTTGGCAGCTTTCAAGACCTGAATGGCTTCGGCAACGTATTTAGACAATGCTAAATTGGACTGTCTTGTCGCCAACGAGCGCATATAGACACGCGGGTTGTTGATGGCGTTCATACGAATCCTGTCGCCCAAAAGTGCTCCGCCTGTTTTACGTTTTGACGGGTCTACAGAGATAAGACCGATTGTTTTTTCTGGGAAATCGATCAGGAATCTTCGCACCAATTCGTCTACTAAAGAAGATTTTCCAGCACCGCCTGTTCCGGTAATACCCAATACAGGGATCTTGCTGGTTTCGTTCTGCTTGTGGATCGTGTCTAAAGTTTCTTTTGCAATTTCCGGAAAGTTTTCTGCTGCGGAAATAACACGGGCAATTGCCGTAGGGTTCTTGTCTTCGAGGTGGCTGGCTTCGCCGTTCAGCTTGTCGCCGATAGGAAAGTCCGATTTCTGTACCAAGTCATTGATCATGCCTTGAAGGCCGAGCTCGCGCCCATCGTCTGGAGCATAAATTCTGGTGATACCGTAGTCTTGGAGTTCTTTTATCTCGTCTGGCAGGATTACGCCGCCTCCGCCTCCGAAGATTTTGATGTGCCCTGCTCCTTTTTGGTTGAGCAGGTCGTACATGTATTTGAAATATTCGTTGTGTCCTCCTTGGTAGGATGTCATGGCAATGGCATTGGCATCTTCTTGGATGGCAGTGTTTACTACTTCTTCAACGCTTCTATCGTGTCCTAA
This sequence comes from Flavobacterium sp. N2550, assembly GCF_025947265.1. NCBI lineage: Bacteria > Pseudomonadati > Bacteroidota > Flavobacteriia > Flavobacteriales > Flavobacteriaceae > Flavobacterium > Flavobacterium sp. N2550. Next base: position 3,540,976 of record NZ_CP110007.1, read on the forward strand.
ATGGATTACCTCGACTCCAGTCGACTGGATGATGCGTCGCATTATGTTGATTGCAGCATCGTGTCCGTCAAAAAGAGCTGCAGCGGTTACAATTCTTACTTTATTTTTAGGAATATAAGGTTTTGCTTGTTCCATTTTAAAATATATGTCAATTTTAGGTGTGCAATTTACGAAATTCCTAAAAATCTGGAAGGATTTATTTGGTATTTTAATTTAACGTTAAGACCCTGTCAGGGTTTAAAACCCTGACAGGGTCTTAACGAATACCATCGTATAAAAAACCCTCCTAGCGCTTGGACGCTAGAAGGGTCGGGGATAAAAACTCTAAATATTGTTTATGGACACAACATTTACAAAACTATTGGGTATTCTGTGGACTGCATTATTTCATCATCGCTGGGTCGATATCGACACCTAATCCTTGCGCTATTCCCATTCCTAGTCTAGGATCGGCCCTAAACCAGTGGCATAGCTGGCGGTTGATGATTTCCATTCGCTTCGGTCCTTCAATTCCAGACATGGCTCCAACGACATTGCTGATTAGGTTCTGCTGCTGTTCTGGCACTAAAAGCCTGAATAGATTGCCCGGCTGGGTATAGTGGTCGTTTTCGCCTTCGGCATTGCGGTCGTACCATGCAGCCACATTGCTTTCTAATGCCCATGCTGGTTCTTTATAGGATTGGTCTACTACAATATCGTCAAAGCTATTTGGGAAATAGTTCGGTGCGCTGCCTCCGTTTCCGTCAACACGCATCTGCCCGTCTCTTTGGTAATTGTTTGTGGCAAACGGACATCTATTTACAGGAATCTGCTCGTAGTTGGCTCCCAGCCTATAGCGGTGCGCATCAGGATAGGACAGTAATCTTCCTTGCAGCATTTTGTCTGGAGAATAGCCTATTCCATCTACGACATGTGCCGGAGCAAAAGCGGCCTGTTCTACATCTTGGAAATAGTTATCTGGATTTTTGTTGAGCTCGATGACGCCTACATCAATCAGCGGATAGTCGCCGTGCGGCCAAACTTTGGTTAAGTCAAATGGATTGATGTGATACGTTCTTGATTCGGCTTCGGTCATTACCTGTATTTTCATGTCCCAACGCGGGAAGTTTCCTTTGTCGATGTTTTCGATTAGGTCTCGCTGCGCAAAGTCCATGTCTTTTGATTTCATTTCGGCGGCTTCGGCATCGGTAAAGTTCTTGATGCCTTGTTTGGTCAGCATGTGGAATTTCACATAGAAGCGTTCGTTATCTTTATTGATAAAAGAAAAGGTGTGGCTTCCGAATCCGTGCATGTGGCGGTATCCGTAAGGCGTTCCTCTGTCAGACATGAGCGTCGTGACTTGATGAAGGCTTTCGGGATTCAGCGACCAGAAGTCCCACATCATCGTAGGCGATTTCATATTGGTATACGGATCGCGTTTTTGGGTGTGGATAAAGTCGCCGAACTTTTTCGGGTCTTTGATGAAGAATATAGGCGTGTTGTTTCCTACAAGATCCCAGTTTCCGTCTTCGGTATAAAACTTCATGGCAAATCCTCTAGGATCTCTTTCGGTATCGGCTGATCCCCTTTCACCACCAACGGTAGAAAAACGCAATAGCATTTTTGTTTCTTTACCAATGTGGGAGAAAATTTTTGCCTTGGTATACTTCGTAATGTCGTGCGTTACGGTAAAAGTTCCGAAAGCTGCCGAACCTTTGGCGTGCACTACTCTTTCTGGAATACGCTCGCGGTTGAAGTGCGCCATTTTTTCGTGCAGGATAAAATCCTGTAGCAAAAGCGGTCCTCTTGGTCCTACGGATTGTGAGTCTTCATTTTCTACATAAGGTTTTCCGGAGGCCGTGGTGAGTTTGTTGTGTTCTTTCATAATTTAGTTGATTTATTGATAAATGCTTTATTTCTAGTTTGTTTTCTCAAATTTAGGAAATTGATTATTATAAACAAAATTGATTGTTTTTATCTTTTAATAGCTTTACATTATAATAGCAAACGGTATGATGTTTGATTATCTTTGAAATCGAAAATTTAATCTTATGAAGAGACTATTCCTTTTAGCGTTATTTGTTGTGCCAATCGCCAGCTTTGGACAATTAGACGGATTCATTAAAAAGGCATCTGACAAGGTGCAATCTAAAACTGAAAAACTACAATCTAAAACAAGTTCTAAAAGTTCTGGAGGTATTTTAGGCAGTACCGATATCAGTGCCGGCCTGAAAGAAGCGCTACAGAAAGGTATTACCGAGCAGGTGACCAAACTGACAGCCGTGGACGGATTTTATAAAAACGAAGCGGTAAAAATTCTTTTTCCTGCTGAATTACAGAAAGTAGACAAGACTTTACGTTCTATGGGATTGTCGAGCCTAGCAGATGAGGGCATCAAAGTATTGAACCGCGCTGCTGAAGACGCTGTGAAGGAAGCTACTCCAATTTTTGTAAACGCTATTACGAGCATGAAATTTTCGGATGCTAAAAACATCTTATTAGGTAATGAAAACGCGGCAACGACTTATCTTCAAGGTACTACTTCTACAGAATTATATTCTAAGTTCAGTCCGGTGGTTAAGACTTCACTAAGCAATGTAGGAGCCGACAAGGTCTGGGAAGGCATTATCAAAAAGTACAATACGATTCCTTTGGTAACGAAAGTAAATCCGGACCTGAATGATTATGTAACCGACAAAGCGATGGAAGGCGTCTTTAAGATGATTTCTGTGGAAGAGAAAAAAATCCGTACGGATATAGGCGCACGCACTTCGCCCCTATTAAAAAAGGTGTTTGCGATGCAGGATTAATTCCGTACCTTTTAAAAAATTAAGAACTATGAAAAAGATTATTGTTTTTGCTTCCTTTATTTCTCTTTTCGGCTGTGCCGAACTGCAGCAGGTTGCCAGCCAATATCCGCAATTGGGAACGGCTCTCGGAAATCCGGATATTGCGGCGGGACTCAAGGAAGCCTTGAATAACGGAATCACGAAAGAGGTTTCTAAATTGACCGCAACTGATGGCTTTTTTAAAAACCAGATGGTAAAGATCTTGCTTCCGGCAGAACTGCAGAAGGTAGATAAAACGTTACGCAACATAGGCTTATCAAGCCTAGCCGATGAAGGCTTAAAGGTGTTGAACCGTGCCGCCGAGGATGCCGTAAAAGAAGCCACTCCTATTTTTGTGAATGCGGTCAAGAACATGACATTTACTGATGCCAAGAATATCTTGTTGGGAGCTGATAATGCGGCTACGACCTATTTGCAGAATTCTACTTCTCAAGCACTGTATTCTAAATTCAGTCCGGTTGTTCAAAATTCTTTAGGAAAAGTCGGAGCTGATAAAGTGTGGAGCACCATCATCACAAAATACAATGCTGTTCCGATGACTACCGATGTGAATCCTGACCTGACAGATTATGTTACCGACAAGGCTATGGAAGGTGTTTTTAAAATGATTGCGGTGGAAGAAAAAGACATACGCACGAACCTTTCTGCCAGGACGTCTGACTTGTTAAAAAGAGTGTTTGCAATGCAAGACAAGAAGAGTTAAAAAGGGCTCGTAAAAAATTAGTAATCAATAACATATAAATAACATTGCCTTAACATATATGCTCCAAAAAAAATTGGACATTTGCAAAGAGATTAATGGTTTTCTCATTTGGTTAGGGTTAGTTAGAAAAAAAATGCCAGTGCTTTTAGGAGCTCTGGCTTTTTTATTTGATGCTGTTTTTCTTATAAGGAATTCAAGAAATCGAGTAAGGCATTTCTTTTGGCTGCGGATAATTGCTTGAATTTTTCTTTTGCTTTTTGGGCTTCTCCGCCATGCCAGAGAATGGCTTCTGTCAAGTTTTTGGCTCTTCCGTCATGTAAAAAAGTAGTGTGCCCGTTGACAAGTCCCGTGAGGCCAATTCCCCATAACGGACGTGTTTTCCATTCTCTTCCTGTGGCTAGGAAATCGGGCCTATCGTCTGCAAGGTCGTCGCCCATATCATGCAAAAGCATATCGGAGTAGGGATAAATAGTCTGGTATGCCAAAGCCGAAATCGAGCTCGGCCCTGTCACTTGCTTCGGAATATGGCATTTGGAACATTCTAAGCTTTCAAACAGTCTTGCTCCTTCTTTCACGCTTTTACTATTGATATTTCTAGCTCCTGGAACGGCTAATGTCTTGCAGTATAAGACAACTTGATCTACGATAGACTGCGGTATTTCGGGATCATCATCGCGTCCGTCCTGTCCGTTAGACTGATTGTGTCCTGTTTCGTTCGGGAAGACATAATTGGTAATTCCCATATCTTCTACATACGCAGCAGTGCATTGTACTAATAATGTACCTGTGTTTGCTTTCCATCCGAATCTTCCCAAGACAGTCTGTCTTAAATAGGGATCCCAGACATAGTTGGCTTTTCCTGAAATGCCGTCACCATTGGCATCATTGATGTCTTGGTTTGCTAAAATATCTTGCTCAGGAATGGCTTCCAGAAGTCCCAAACCGAAAACCGGTGTCGCAATTCGAGGCGACAGCATGAGTCCGCCCGGAAGATTGGTATAAGGATCGACCAGAGAAATGACCGGCTTTTGCAAAACAATTACAGTGCCGTCTGCCAATGTTTCTGTTTTTTCTATAAAAGCAGCCTGATAACGTGCTTCTGGAAGGAATCCAAAAACGGCTTGGTTCTGAATCTGCACGCCAAAACCAGGAACAGGATTCGGCCCGCCATGTTCGTCTTGCCCAAAAATACTGGCTCTCATTAGCAGTCCGCTCCTGCTGTTTAAATTGGCTGGAAAATTAGGACGTCCGTCATTCGGATGGCACGAAATGCAGGAAGAATTGTTAAAGATTGATCCCAATCCAGAGTTTACAAGCGCGGGAGCCGTGACAAAAACCGCTTCGAATTGGGTATCTCCCATAAGATGCATCTGCAAGTCAGCTGCCGAAAGGTTGGGTGCCGGTGTCCTGAACGCAATGCTGGTAGCAGAGAATATGGTAGTCTCGCCTCCGGCATACATCCTTTCGGAAAGATCGATATCAATATAAGACTCGTCATCATTTTTATCGCAGGAAAGCAGCGTGAGTCCCAAACTTGCCAGTAAAAATCCTTTTCTGATCATTCTTTTTGTCTGATTTTTATAGAAATGCAAAAAGAATATCCATGTCCTGAATATCCTTTTTGCTTTTGATTATGATTGAAATTTGCCTAGTTGTTAGCAATAAATGGTTTCAATTGTGACTGGATCAAAACTTGCAATTCTGCTACTTTATCTCTTGCATTTTCTACTGCTGGGACATTGTTTGTAACGGCATCGGTGAAAGTTCCAGGAATGGCTTCGATTGCTGCAATAGCGCCGTCGATTTTCGCCTTGATGTTAGCATCCAAAGCGCTGTTTTTTGGAGCAACAATGTCAGTCAGTCCTGAGTTTGTACCTCCATTAAAATCACCTAAATAGATGTTTTTGATACTTCTCATGTTGTCAGCAAAATCTTTTTTAGAGTTGTTGCTGAAACGTGATTCTTCTTGAGAAACACCTTCGTCTAGCGGTGTTTGGATTTTCCCTGTAGAAACCTCATCAGCAATCGTGATTAATCCGTTGATGATTTCTTCTAAAGCTGCTTTTTGTGAAGCATATCCTTGGTTACCTGTATTTCCAGCATTGATAAAGTGTCTTGCAAAGTTACCTCCTGATTCTTTCCAGCCGTCATACAGAAGCTGTGTATTGTTTTGCAAATCGGCAGCTGCGGCTCTCAAATATTCCAATTCTCTAGCTGTCAAAGCACTTGCCGCTTTGTTTCCATTGATACCCCATACCAAATATTCGATCAAGTGGAAACCGCGCGCTTCTACGTTTGCTTCGATAGTCGCTGTTGTGATTGGGTTACCGCTGTTCAAGATGTCATTCATCGCGTTAACGTCAACTGGCCAAGTATCCATCGCAGGGTCGATTCCTCCTGTGTCTACTGGTCCGTATAAAAATCCTTCTGATTGTTCCCAAGGAGATCTTGTCGCTTTCCAAGCTTCTTTTACTGCTGTCAAAGCTGTTTCGTTTCCGATTGTCAGAGCATTTACAGCTGTTTTTAAAGCGATTGCTTTGTTATTCAAATCTTCGTACGTTTTAGTGATTACGTCTTTAGACAAATCTGTAAGTACTTCTGAATATAATCCGGCATTAGGGTCTGTTCCAGAAGAATCATCGTTATTACTGCAATTCACTAACATTACAGAAGACATTGCCAATAAGCTCAGGCTAAAAATTCTCTTTTTCATTATGTTCAAGTTTAAAATATTGGTTAGTAATTATTTTAGAATGAAAATCCGATTCCTGCTGAAAAGGTATTTTCTTGTTGTTTTTTTCCTGTGAAAGCCAATGTGTTTGGATCGAAGTTTTCAGAACCTAGCCTTCTGTTTTGGTAATGTGCTTTTAATACAATCTGCGGGTGAACGAACCAGTTGAAGCCTCCCATGATGGCACTTCTTTCCCATCTTGGCTTTTTGACTACGGTTCCTTCGACTTCATTCATGGTATCATAGTAGTCGTAGCGTACGAATGGATAGACTTTTTGTTTTGTCGTCTGGTTGAAGAAATGCAATACTTCGTAACCGCCTTCAAATGAGAATCCTAAAGCATTTTTCCCGACAGGCGTTCTTTTCACTCCCAAATTGTTAGAAAGAGAAGCATTTTTTGCCGTAACGATGTTTGAGTTTTCAAGATTTCCCCACAATACGATGGAATTGAATCGAAGGTAGTCTTCATCATATGTGATATGTCCTTCAAAAATCATCACATAAGCGGATTCTTTCATGTCATTTTTCGGACGGTTAGCCGCTGCATCGTTGATATAAGCAGAAGCTCCGAAATAAGTGTATTTGTTTTTTCCGAATTTATAATCCAAACGCCCGGTGAAAGCCCAAGAATTTCCGTTTGACATTTCGAAACGAGTCTGGTAGCCTTCTTTAATCCAGCCTCTTGAACTGAATCCTGAAGCATCAAGACCGTTCGTGATCGAGAATTCATATTTTAGCCTTTTTAGGAAAGTTCCGTGAAATTGCACTCCGTTTTCGTACCAGCCCAATGGCAGGATTTCGTTTTCCATTTCCTGACGGTGCGTCGTAAAATAAGAAATTGGACGGTCTAAATCTTGAGCCAATCCGAAGTGTATTTTCATCCTACCCGCCCTGATGTTAAAATACGGACGGATGGCAAAATTGATATGGATCTGCTCGATTTTTACTTCTCCTCCTGCTTCGATTTCTTGTTCGTATTCACCGAATTCTTCTTGAGTATCTAATTCTACTGTAGATCCGGTACCGCCATGCTCGAACTCGATTTCTGACTTGAAGCTGATCCAATCGTTAAAATTGTAGCCTAGATACAGGTTCAGACGTTCTGCATCGAACTTGTCTTTCATGTTGGGATCCGTATCGAATTTTGTGTAGTTATAGTAATTTACGACTCCATAGCCGCTCAAGGTAAAGTTGCTCCAATTGAAAAGTGTTTTGTTTTCTTTGGCAAAATCTTTCTTGATTTCTGCTTTTAATTCTTCGCGGAGTTCTTGTTTTATTTCTGTTTTTATTTTTTCAATATCTAACGAATCCGTCTTTTGGGCAAACAAACAAACTGACGCAAATAAAAAGAAAAATAGTACTGCTTTTTTCATTGGAAAATAGAATTTGGCGCAAATCTATAAAATTATTTAAATACAGTCTAAATAAAAATAGAATATTTTTTAACTTAATTTTAAGAACTTGATTTTGAAATAATTAAAAAATATTTTCAAAAAAAACAATCTATTTTAAATCAGTCTAAATAAATATTAAATACATTTGCACAAAATTTATTAAGAAATTACGCTCTCCAAACAAATATGGTACGCCAATTTATTTACAAGCAAATAGATAATAGCCAACTAGTTGTATTTCGAATTTTATTCGGAGCTCTTCTTCTATGGCAAGTATTCGATTATGCTTTGTCTGGATGGGTGAAGAACAATTTTATAAAACCTTCTTTTACGTTTTCTCATATCGGCATGGAGTGGTTGCAACCGCTTCCTGGCAATGGCATGTATTATTATTTTGCTTTGATGGGAGTTTCGGCCTTATTGATTTTGATCGGGCTGCAATACCGTTTGAGCATTATAGTATTTACAATTTTATGGTCGGGTATTTATTTCATGCAAAAAACGACGTATAACAACCATCATTACCTCATCATACTGATTTGTTTCTTGATGTGCTTTCTTCCTGCTAACGCCTATGCCTCTATCGATTCAAGAATAAATCCCAAAATAAAAAGGCTCACGATGCCTTCTTGGTGTTCGTGGATAATGGTCCTGCAGATTGCCATTGTTTATTTTTATGCCTCAGTCGCCAAGCTGTATTCGGGCTGGCTGGACGGTTCTTTTACCAAAGGAATGCTGGCAAGGCATGCGCCTGATTTCCTAAAAGATTTTTATGCTCAAGAATGGTTTTATCTTTTTATCGCTTATGCCGGGCTAGTCTTTGACTTCCTTGTCATTCCGCTACTTCTCTGGAAGAAAACACGCAATCTTGCTCTTGTGGCTTCTATCCTCTTTCACATTTTCAACAAAGCACATTTGGGGATAGGAATTTTTCCTTTTTTAGCATTGAGCCTTATCGTGTTTTTTTATCCGCCAGAAACGATGCGAAAGTTATTTCTATGGAGAAAGCCTGAGGCAATAGTCAATGAAGATGTTACGGAAGGAAAGAAAATCGTCCAATGGATACTCATCCCCTATTTCGTTCTCCAAATACTGCTGCCCATCAGACATTATGCCATAAAAGGCGATGTACTCTGGACCGAAGAAGGCCACAGATTAAGCTGGAGAATGATGCTTCGCTCCAGAAAAGGAACTACGAAATTCAAGGTCGTTAACAACCAGACTAAAGAAGTCAAATTCTATAAGCTCAAGAAAATCTTGACCAAAAAACAAATTAAGGGCATGCAGTCCAAACCTGACATGATCTGGCAGACAGCACAAAAGATTCGGGAAAAATATGCCCGGATTGGAAAAGACGTCAGCGTTTATGCAGATTCAAGAGTTTCGATAAATCACGGCGAAGCTAGAAGACTGATCAATCCCGATGTCGATTTAGGCAGGGCCAAGTGGAATTATTTCTGGCATAACAACTGGATCTTATTGTACGACAAAAACGGAAATCTTATTCATTAATACAATCACTTTTAACACCAACCTTATGAAAAAAGCAATACATTATTTAGTCGCCGGATTAGCAATCATCCTTGGAGCTTTCTTTGTCTACAAAGGCCTTGATAAGCATTTTCTTTCAGAATGCAAAGTATATGAACCGGACAGTCCGTTACCATTAAACTATCGAAATTTGATAACAGCACTATGTACTTCTGGATTTACCAAAGTAGTCGGAATTTTAGAAATCGCTTCGGGGATTCTCCTGATTATTCCAAGAACAAGATTGCTGGGCAGCATCGTTTTGCTTCCTGTAATCATTACTATTTTTCTCTTCCACTTGCTTATTGACAACCGTCCGCACGAGCTTGTAGAAACCGGAATTCCTCTTTTCGTAGCCATTGTAGTTTTTGCTTCTTATTATGACGTGTGGAAAGTCATTCTTACCGGAAGAAAAAATTAATCCAATCAAATCTCCCACAATGAAATCATTACTTTTTAGTGCTATCATGCTTGCCACAACGAGCATGATTGCACAAACAATCACTTTAGGAAATGGTACTTCATCAGGTACATCGGCTCCAATCGCTTCTTGGTATAATTCTTCGGCAACTGAAAGTATCTATACGGGTACAGAAATTGGTACGACTGGAACTATCACTAAAATTTCCTATCAAAAAGCATCAGGTTCTTCCACCATAGAACCGAATGTGAAAATCTATATGAAAACTACTGAATTGGCTGTAATCGGAACAGCGGCATATTCTATTGGCGATAGCAATTTCAGCAATTATACGCTGGTTTATGACGGAACAATTCCAAATGCTACGCCTTCAGGCATTATGGAAATTAACCTGCAGTCTCCATTCCTTTTTTCTGATGGTTCAAAAAACCTATCCGTTTTAGTCGTTGGTTCAACATGCATTCCTTCCGGAAGACCACAATACAGATACACGACTACGCCTTCTAAAATGTCGGCAGGATTTACAGACGGAAGCATCGGTTGTGACGGCACCAATACTTGGAATTCTACTTCGTCTATGTCGCCAGTTTGGGAACGTCCGAATTTGGTATTGACACTCCAATCTTCACTTTCACTTGGAGAAACTATTTCAGCGAAAGACGATGTACAGATTCTTGCACAAAACCAACAATTACAAATCTCTTCAGAAAAAACAATTATCTCAGAAATTACTGTGTTTGATCTTTCAGGCCGAAAACTTGCAGCAATCAAGAGCAATTCAGAAACGGCTACCATCGACCTAAACCTAGCCAAACAAGTTCTGATTGTACAAATCAAGACTGCCGACAACCATATCATCAATAAAAAAATAATCTTCTAGAATGAAAAATATTTTGCTATTGTTTCTGCTTGCTGTAAGCTTCCCTGCTTTTTCTCAAAAATGGAACACTTCAATTGCAGAAGCAAAAACAATCGCTTCTAAAGAAAGTAAGCCAATCGTACTCGTATTCTCTGGCTCTGATTGGTGTGCTCCGTGCATCAAGCTTGAAAAAAGCGTCTGGCAATCGGAAGAATTCAAAAAAGAAGCCAATGACAATTGGGTCTTGGTCAAAGCCGATTTCCCTAAAAAGAAAAACAATACACAATCGGAAGAGCTGAAAGCACAAAACCGAGCCTTGGCTGAGAAATACAACAAGGAAGGTTTTTTTCCGCTCATAGTTGTACTTGACAAAACTGGAAAAGTCTTGGGCAAGACAGGCTTCAACAGCATCAAAGCCTCGGAATATATTTCTTTGATCAAATCTTTTCTTTCCAAATAATGAAAAAAACGGTCTTACTGATTTTCCTCTTAAGCACAACAATTCTTCAAGCCCAAGTCGTTAGAAAAAGGACAGTCAAGCTAATGGGAAGTCGTTTTGATATTACGATTTCCGCAAAATCAGCTACTGAAGCGGAAGCTTATATCGATACGGCGATTACAGAAATTGAGCGGATTGAAAACGTATTATCTGAATGGAGAGCAGAAACTTTAGTTTCAGAAATCAACCGAAACGCAGGAATCAAGCCCGTCAAGGTAACTCCAGAGCTTTTTGGCCTGACCGAAAGAGCTTTAGGGTTTTCAAAACTAACAGATGGCGCGTTTGACATCAGCTTTGCTTCTATGGACAAAATCTGGAAATACGATGGCTCGATGACCGAGTTGCCTTCAAAGGAATCGGTCAAGAAATCAGTGCAAAAAGTCGGCTACAAGAACATCATTCTCGACAAAAAAAACAGCACCATTTTCTTAAAATTGCCCGGAATGAAAATCGGTTTTGGTTCCATCGGAAAAGGCTATGCTGCCGACAAGACCAAAGAATTAATGGTTTCTAAAGGCGTAACAGCAGGGATAATCAATGCTTCCGGAGATATGAATACGTGGGGAAAACAGCCTGACGGAAAAGAATGGACTATCGGAATTACGAATCCGATGAACCAGAACAAAGTCTTTGCGACATTTCCTTTGTCTGGAAATGCTGTGGTCACTTCGGGTGATTATGAAAAATTCGTCATGCTGAATGGAAAAAAATACTCGCACATTATTGACCCTCGTACTGGTTATCCTGCTCATGGTCTTTCAAGCGTAACGGTTTTTGCCTCTAGTGCTGAATTAGCCAACGGACTTTCGACTTCGATAATGGTCATGGGAAAAGATGCGGGTTTAAACTTAGTCAATCAGATTCCAGGCATGAGCTGCGTAATCGTTGACGAAAATGGCCAGATTTTTTACTCTGATGCAATTGACATAAAAAAATACCAAAAATGAAATATACGCTATTGATTTTCTTTTGCTTATTGATCCTGCAATCTTGCAAGAGCACGCAAGTTAAAGAGTATGAAAAACAACATATTAACGATCCAGAGATGAAGCTTTCTGCCAAAACAGCAGAACGGCACGAAACAAATTTTCAAGTCTATCGTGAAGGCGCTTCGGGTGCCAACGGAGGCAAGACAGGCGGAGGCTGTGGTTGCAACTAATGTATACTATACGAAAAATTATTTTTGTTTTTTTACTGAGTATCAGCGGACTTGCGCAAGAAAACGATTCTACAGAAGTGGTCTATAAAAGGCGTGTTCTTGAGGCATCCGAAATTGAATTTATTAGCAGTTATTACAAGCAAGACGGAAGCCATTCTGCTGTTTCAGGCGGCATCGGAACAGAAAAACTGACCGACGTAGCTTCAAACATTGTTCTTACAATCCCTTTGAATGCAGATGATGTCTTGACAATCGACGCTGGGTTTTCTGCCTACACTTCGGCTTCTTCCAGCAATATAAATCCATTTTTTACGGACGGAAGTTACGTCGATAATGGCAACAATACTGGGGCATCGCGCGGTTATGCCAAAAGCACAAAAGACCTGAATAGAGATAGCGACGATGATGACTACGGAAGGATCCAGCCCTTACCGTATGGCAGTCCTTGGATTGAATCGACTGGAGCTTCTAGAAAAGATGTTTTGACCACATTGTCTGCCAACTACAGCCACAGTTCGGATGACAGAAACCTGATATGGAACGCGAATCTGTCTGTTTCAAGAGAATACGATTACCAGTCCTTTGGTTTTGGCGGCGGAATTGCAAAATTGTTCAATGAAAAAAATTCTGAAATTTCAATAAAAGCCAGCGCTTATTTGGACAAATGGAAAGCCATCTATCCTACGGAACTTCATGAATATGCGAAGTATGGCTTCAATTTCCAAAACAACGGCTATTTTGAAAACGTAACGGTTTATGACCAATACGGACTTGAATCTAGCAATTACCTTCCGTTCTATTTCTCAGAATTTGATAATGAAAAAAGAAATTCATACTCGCTGTCGCTAGGGTTTTCACAAGTGCTTACGAAAGAACTGCAAGTTTCTATTTTCATGGATGTGCTGTATCAGGAAGGCTTGCTCTCGACTCCTTACCATAGGGTCTATTTTGCAGATAAAGCGAACTATTACATAGGCCAGAAACGCTATATTCCTCTTTATGATACGCCTCAAAACAAAGGTATTTACAGGCTTGCCGATGATGTAGAACGATTGCCTGATAATCGATTCAAATTGCCGCTCGGAGCAAGACTGAATTATTACATCAATGATTTGATGGTATTGAGGACTTATTACCGCTTTTATTCGGATGACTGGGGACTTGTGTCGCATACGGCCAGCATCGAGCTTCCGATAAAAATCTCGAATTCTTTTAAAGCTTATCCGATGTATCGCTTTTACACTCAAAAGGCGTTGGATTATTTTGCACCATTTGAACAGCATTATTCCAGCGAAAAATATTATACCTCAGATTATGATCTTTCTTCGTTTGACAGCCATCAATATGGGGCAGGATTCAGCTATGCGGCTGTATTCTCTCCGTTTAAAATTTTCAAGTTTGGATTGAAAAATGTCGATTTCAGATACAACCATTACAGCCGAAGCGACCGGCTAGAAGCCGATATTTTTACAATCGCCATCAAATTTGTAAACCAATAAACCAATTATATCACTCTTTTAAAAATCAAAACAATGAAAAAAATTACAGCTATTATTTTATTAATCCTTGCCGGACTTGTCCTTTCCAATTGCAATAAGGATGACGACAATGCTCGTGATGGCGGAAATTCAATCATCGGGACATGGAAAATTATTGAAGAATATACCGACGGAACTGCCGTGAGCCTAAACAGCTGCGCTTTGCAGGAAACTTATATTTTTGGAGCGGAGCAATTTACGCATGAGATTTATTCGAATTTTTCCAGAAGATCTGGAGCTTCTTCTGATGATGAGGGTGACGACGATGGCGGCGATGATAACAGCGACGATGAAGATGATGATTCTAGCGATGATCATGGGGATGATGGAAGCGACGATACTTCAGATGATACCTCAGACGACGTGTCTGATGATAATGACGACAATCCCAGCGGAGAATGCTTGATGCAAGATCAAAAAATAGGTTTCTGGACGGCACAGAATAATAATTATGTCCTTACTGTAGATGGCGCTTCAGAAAACCTGACGATTCATTTTACCGATGCAAATAACAGATTTTATTATGAAAAGATCATAACTGTTAGTGGAGTTACAAAAGTAAAACGCTACGTCTTCCAAAGGCAATAAGACATTAACCAAACAAAAAAGCTGTTCATTTAGAACAGCTTTTTTTATAGATTTTCGTGTAATTTCTTAAAGTAGTCAAAGGCTTTAAACACACGGCTTCCGTACCAAGAAAACATTTCGCCATCGACGAAAATCGTTTTGGCATGATGCGTATGTCTTCCCAATTCAAAAGCGTGCTCGTCTTTAAACGGGAAAGGTTCTGAAGAAAGCAAGACCAAATCGGGGCCACCTTGGATTCGCATCTTCTGAACGACAACTTCAGGATACCTGCCTTCGTATTTTGGATTATTATCGTAGATATTTTCAAACTTATTCAGTTTCAGCAATTCATTGATAAAGGTATTACCGCCAGCAACCATATACGGATTTGCCCAGATGAAATAGGCTACTTTTTGGACTTCTTTGTCTTTGATAAAATGCTGAAAATCGGCCAAAGCAAAATTGGTCTTATCAATCCATTTTTGAGCTTCGGTACGTTTGTTGAATAACTGTCCGAAATCTGAAATCATCTGAAGATTATCTTCAATGGTTACAATATTAGTCACCCAAACAGGGCAGATTTTCTGTAGTTCTTCAACAATTTCTAAGGTATTTTCTTCTTTATTCGCAATGATAATATCCGGCTGAAGAAGCCGTATTTTTTCATAATGGACTTTTTTTGTTCCTCCAATAATTTTCTTGGTCGATTTTAAATGGTAAGGATGCACACAAAACTTGGTTATTCCGATAATACTTTCTTCTAAGCCTAAATCAAACAGCAATTCCGTTTGCGACGGCACTAATGAAATGATTCTTTTCGGGGCTGTCTCAAAGGCAAACTGATTTCCTAATTGGTCAGTATAGGTTTTCAATGGCTTATTCTTTTATCTTATTATTAATTCCGTTAGGAAACATAATCGCCAAGAGTACAAAAATAAGCAGAAAGTTAAATTCCACTCCATTTCTTCCACCGCCGACAACGAACCAGCCTTCGCTAAAATGAACCATGACGATTCCTATAACCAAAATAAAAATGGTAACAATCGATGCCAGCTTAACATATTTGTTCCAGAGCAACAATACAGCTGCTGCTACATGCGACAATTTAATCAGCCATGCCAGAAAAACTCCGTAAGGCGCAAAACCTACAGTATTCAGATACAGATTGCCAAAATCATTAATACCATTGTTAAACATGCCTGGCACGCTGTGCATGACCAAAATTACGGCAACGGCAAAACGAAGAATAAAAGTTCTGTCCATAGAGATTTATTTGAGGATGTGTTCCATTTCTTGCTGTATTTTTAGAGCTTCTTCTCTAGCTTTTTCCGCAAAATCTTTTTCTTGCGAAGCATAAATAATTCCTCTTGAAGAATTGATCAGCAAGCCTACATTTTCAGACATTCCGTATTTGCATACTTCCGACAGGCTGCCGCCTTGAGCACCGACACCTGGAACCAATAAGAAGCTGTTTGGAATTATCTTTCGAATCTCAGTAAAATATTCTGCTTTGGTCGCCCCTACAACATACATTAGGTTTTCAGAATTTTTCCATGACTTAGACGTTTCGATTACTTGTTTGTAAAGCTCTTTTCCGTCCACAGATTTGGTCTGGAAATCAAAAGCACCTTCATTAGAAGTCAGTGCCAAGAGTATCGTAAATTTATCTTCCACAGCTAAAAAAGGCTCAACCGAATCTTTTCCCATATAAGGCGCTACTGTTACCGAATCAAAAGCCATATCTTGTAGAAATGCTTTGGCATACATAGCCGAAGTATTTCCGATATCGCCACGTTTTGCATCCGCAATCGTAAAAATCTCTGGATGTTTTTGATTGATATAGGCAATAGTTTTTTCTAACGAAATCCAGCCTTTAATTCCATACGCTTCATAAAAAGCAGTATTCGGCTTATAAGCAACGGCCAGATCATGCGTAGCGTCGATTATGGCTTTGTTGAATTCAAATATCGGGTCTTCTGTTGCTAGAAGATGTTGCGGAATTTTATTTAAATCCACATCAAGGCCGATGCAGAGAAATGATTTTTTTTGGCGAATTTGATCTGTTAGCTGTTGTGTTGTCATTGCTTGGAAAAGGTTAGTTTTATAAAAAAAGCCCCAATAATGAGGCTTGTTTATTTTAGAATACTTCGCTGGCTTCTTTTAATTTTTCGGTATTGCTTACCAATTGAAGCTCGTCTACAATTTTATGGATATCTCCATTCATAATATTTCCTAAATCGTATAACGTCAGTCCGATTCTGTGATCCGTTACACGCCCTTGAGCGTAATTATAGGTACGGATTTTTGCAGAACGGTCACCCGAACTTACCTGCGAGCTACGTTTTTGAGCATCTTCTTCCTGTTTTTTAGCTAATTCTTGCTCATACAGACGAGAACGCAAAACGGTAAATGCTTTGTCTTTATTTTTATGTTGCGATTTTTCATCTTGGCATTGCGCCACCAATCCTGTCGGAATGTGCGTCAAACGAACAGCAGATTTCGTCGTATTTACCGACTGTCCTCCAGGTCCTGATGAACAGAAAAAGTCAATACGGACATCATTCATATCAATCTGCACGTCAAATTCTTCCGCTTCTGGCAAAACCATTACCGTTGCTGCCGAAGTATGCACACGGCCTTGTGTTTCCGTCTGTGGAACACGTTGCACGCGGTGTACGCCAGCTTCGAATTTTAAAGTACCGTAAACATCATCGCCAGTTACTTCAAAAATAACCTCCTTGAAACCTCCAGAAGTTCCTTCGTTCATATCTACAACTGAAGTTCTCCAGCCTTTGCTTTCGCAATATTTAGTATACATACGGAACAAATCTCCGGCAAAGATACTCGCCTCATCACCACCCGTTCCGGCACGAATCTCAACCATTACGTTTTTGGCATCTTCCGGATCTTTTGGGATTAGCATGAATTTGATTTCTTCTTCTAGTTCTGGCAATCTCTGTTTGGCTTCATCCAACTGCATTTTTGCCATTTCAGTCATTTCTGGGTCGCTACCGTCAGCAATAATTTCGTTTGCTTCTTCGATGTTGCCCATTATATTTACGTACTCGTCACGCTTTTCAGCAAGCGCTTTCAAGTCTTTATATTCCTTGTTCAATTGAACGTAGCGCTTCTGGTCGGCAATCACATCCGGCTGGATGATCAGATCCGAAATCTCGTCAAAACGCTGTTTTACAATCTGCAATCTATCTAACATCTTTTTCTTTCCTTTGTTTGGAGTGCAAATTTACAAAAAAATTGTTTATGTTTTATGGAGCAAGGCCATGAGATTTTTTACTTACTTTTGAAATAAAAACTTTGATTATGGAAAATTTCGACTGGACAAAATTTACAAGAAAAATTGCAGTAAAATCAAGCATTTCAAAGCTTTATGATGCTTGGACAAAAAGTTCTGAGATAGAAAAATGGTTTCTAAGCAACGCTTCTTTCTTTGATTTAGACGGAAAAAAGATTCATGCTGACAGCGCTGTAGCTAAAGGTTTTTCTTATGAATGGCGATGGTTTTTATATGAGGATGTTGAAAAGGGAAAAATTACAGAAGCTAATGGTAGCGATTTCGTGCAATTTACGTTTGCCGGAAATTGTCTTGTCGACATAAAACTTTCTCAAGAAAATGATTATATTATTGTGGAACTGACCCAGAAAAACATCCCGACCGACGAAGGCTCAAAAAGAGATATCCGCTTGGGCTGTCACACTGGCTGGAGCTTTTATCTGGTTAATCTAAAATCGGTTTATGAAGGCGGACTCGATTTAAGAAACAAGGATGAAAACACATTTCCTATGGTAAATAATTAGGGATGGACTATCAACTTTATTCGCCAAACGATAGGCTTTCGAAATACATTCGCTGTTATTGGAGTCTCGACAACCTGGAAGATTCTACGCCTCATTCTAGAGAACGGATTTTTCCTGATGGGTGTATCGAGCTGATTTTTAATCATGGCGACTTATTTGTTACCTATAATCCTAAAGGTGAGGCCGAAGTACAGCCGAAAAGCTTTATTCACGGACAGCTCAAAAAATTTATCGAAGTACAAGGAAGAGGAAAAGTGGGGATTTTCAGCATCCGATTCCAGCCTGCTGGATTGCAGCCTTTTATTGATCTTCCTGTCAGCAACCTGACCGAAGTCTTCATGGAGGTTTCAAAAATCTGGAAAGAAGGAAGTCTTTTAGAAGAAGACATGAACCGTTGCCAAAGCAATGACGAGCGCATTACCGTAATCGAAAACTTTCTTGAAAGCAGACTCGAAAATGCTCCTAACAATGACGACATCGAACGCTGTGTTGAAGAAATCATCCAATCAGACGGAATGATTTCTATAGAAAAACTAACCGAAGACCTGAATATAGGAAAGCGACATCTGGAACGAAAATTTCTTTCCAACGTCGGATTAAGTTTGAAATTATTCTCCAGAATTATTCGATTTAATAATGCCTTACAGCTGATTGAAAATAAAGATTTTAGAAATTTTACTAATGTCGCACACGACGGCGGTTTTTATGACCAAGCCCATTTTATCAAAGATTTCAAGTACTTTACGGGACTAAATCCGAAGCAATATTTCTCTGAAAATCTGGAAATGGCAAAATATTTCAACTTAGAATAAGTCCAAGTCGCTTTTTTACAATTTTTATCCATGCCTATTTCCCCATATTTGCATACAAACAAAAACAGAACATTATGAAAACAACTTTTTATGCAATAGCTATCTTGGCAGCAATTTCTGCTGTTTCTTGTAAAGAAGCACACGATGCAAAACTGCCTCCTGTTGAACCTACACCAAAAAGCTTTGCTGAAATCCAAAAGGCAAACTGGTTCTTGGGACGTTGGGAAAACAGTTCTAAAGAAGGCAATATGTCTGAAATCTGGACCAAAGAAAACGATTCTACTTTTCACGGAGAAAGCTACTTCGTCATCGGAAAAGACACTGTCTTTGCTGAAAGCGTACGATTGTGGCAGAAAGAAAACCAGCTGGTTTATGAAGTTTCGGTAAAAGGCCAAAACGATGAAAAGCCTGTCGACTTTGCCCTGACTTCTTCTTCTGACAAACAGTTGATTTTTGAAAACACTAAACACGATTATCCAAATAAAATCACCTATAACAAGATTACAAATGACAGCCTTGTAGCAGAAATTTCTGGAATGAAAGACGGAAAAGCAAAAGCAGAGCAATTTCCTATGAAAAAAGTTCAATAGCTTTACAAACGAACAAAACAATAAAACAATCAAAAATGGCACAAGTAAATCCTTATCTTACTTTTAATGGAGACTGCGAAGCAGCGTTTCTATTTTACAAATCTGTATTTGGTGGCGAATTTTCATATATCGGAAAATTCAAAGACATGCCTTCAGAACAGCCGCTTCCTGATGGAACAGGAGAATTAATCATGCACGTTTCACTGCCTATCAGCAAAGAAACTGTATTGATGGGAAGCGACACAAGCGAAGCTTTCGGACAGCAAGCAGCTATTGCAGGAACCAATTTTTCAGTTTCTATCAATACAGAAAGCGAAGCGGAAGCTCAAAAACTTTTCGACGGACTTTCTAATGGCGGGAAAGTAACTATGCCGCTAGAAAAAACTTTCTGGGGTGCCTTTTTCGGCATGTTCATAGACAAATTTGGTATCCTTTGGATGGTGAATTATGATTATGAACAGAAATAAATTAAGATACAGAGCCTCGTTTAAAACGGGGCTTTTTTTTGCCTAGCACTTTAGAAAAGTAAAGTATATTTGCGGCATCTTTTTTAAAAACTACCATGAAGCAACAAAAAATAAGAGGACTGCACCGCGACTTAGGCTATTTCTATATCGGATTGATTATTTCTTTTGCCTTTTCGGGCATCCTGATGAACCACCGAGAAAGCTGGCATCCTGAAAAATATACGATTGAAACAAAATCGATTGAAGTAAAATTACCGTCGGAAGAACTCATCAGCGAGAAATATGCCGAATCGTTAGGCAAAGAATTCGGAATCGACGACAAAATCAGGCGTCACTCCATAAAAAAAGGAACATTCAAAATTTCTTTCGAAAACCACGACGTAGAAATCGATATGGCTTCTGGAAAAGGAGAAATTGTCACTTTCAAGAAAACGCCTATCATTAGCCAAGCCATGAAGCTGCATAAAAACACTTCGGAATGGTGGATCTACTATTCAGACATTTTTGGAATTTCATTAATCCTAATTGCAGTAACAGGAGCATTGATGATTCCGTATGGAAAATTCACGTTCAAGCAAAGAGGCTGGAAATTAGCCATTGCAGGCGTCGTCTTTCCACTGCTCTTTTTGTTCTTATTGAGCTAAAATAAAAAACCTCGTTTATTGCTAAACGAGGTTTTTTTATGTTTTAGGAGAATATTACTTTGAATTTTCTTCTGCCGGAACTTCTTCTTTCGCTTTTGGAGCTGGAGCTTCTTTTGAAACCAAACCTTTAGCCTGAAGCATATTGTACCAGTTCAATACTTTTTTGATATCTGACGGATATACTCTGTCTTGATCATAATCTGGCAAAATTTCCAAGAAATAAGCGGCTAATTTTGCATTGTCTTCTTTGTGTGATATAGCAGGACCATTGTCTTCTTTTACTGCAATAGCTCTCATTACTTCAGCCAATGGTTTTTCTTGATCGTAGGTATACATAGAGATTTCTGAAAGAAGGCTCACATTACTTCTTAAACCGACAGTAATTTTCTTTCCGTCAAGCAAAGATTCTGCAACAAATCCCGTACGAGTTTGAAGCTTTAAAGCGTATAAACCTGGTTTGCCAGAAATGGCTAATATTTTTTCTAAATTCATTTTAAAGATATTTTTATAATTGAAATTAATTTATGTTCGTGTTATCTGCCTTTTTTGGCAACAAACTTCATTTTGTAATCCGGACGCGTTTTTCCATCCATGATGTTTTGAAGTTTTTTCTTTATTAACTGTTTTTTTAGCGAAGATATTTTATCCGTGAATAAAATTCCTTCAATATGGTCGTATTCGTGTTGGATTACTCTAGCAATCAAACCATCGTATTCTTCTGTTCTTTTATTGAAATCATCATCAAAAAATTCAATTGTGATTTTTTCATTTCTGTACACGTCTTCACGTACTTCAGGAATACTTAGACAACCTTCGTTAAAGCCCCATTCTTCTCCTTCTTCTTTCAGCATTTTTGGATTGATGAAAGTCATCTTGAAGTTTTTTAGTTGTTCTTGTTCTTCAGCATCTAAATCCTCATCATCCGCAAACGGAGAAGTATCAATAACAAACAGACGCAAGCTAAGGCCTACCTGCGGCGCTGCAAGACCGACTCCATAAGCATTATACATAGTATCATACATATCAGCAACCACTTGCTTTAGGTTAGGATAATCGCTTGGTACTTCCTCTCCTACTTTCCTTAAAACCGGATCACCGTATCCTATAATTGGTAAAATCATTTCTTTTGTATTGAATTATAAAGAATTAGCAGGGTTTCTGCAAAATTCAGAGGGCAAAAATAGTGAAAAAAGATAATAGATGGTAATCTTTTAGTAACATCGAAAGCGTTAAATCTTTATTTTTTTAATTCCGAAAATGTTTATCAATTCCTATCTTTGCTAGTAACCGCTTCGCAATGATTCAGAAAGTCCGAAATTTTACCGACAGCACCAATTTTTCCAATGCCTTAAAAGTAACTTTGGCATCAGCTATTCCTGTACTTTTATTTTCTTATACCGGAAATTTCCAGATAGGATTTAATATTGCCCTCGGGGCTTTTTTGACCTACCCGAGCGATATTCCAAGTAACAGGAAACATCGAATAAACGGTATTTTGGTCGCTGCGTTAATCGTAGCCGGAAACAACCTGCTTGTCAATCTCCTGTATCCGCTGCCGTGGATATTGTATCCTGCCATTGCGGTCATGATTTTCTTTTTCTCTATGATTTCGGTGTATGGCCAGCGTGCGACACAAGTTTCGTTTTCTGCGCTGTTGTCTATTTGTTTGGCTTTCGGGCACATACACGAAGGATGGGAAATGCTACAATATTCAGGATTGATGCTTGTAGGCGGCTTGTTCTACCTTGCCATATCATTGACTTTTAATTATATCAGGCCACACCGTTATGCCGAATTGCAGATTGCGGAATGCATACGCCTCACTTCAAAATACATGAAGCTTCGCGGCGATTTATGGAAAGTAGATTCTCCACGCGAAAAGATTATCGAAAAACAATTGTATCTGCAGGTCGAATTGAATACCATTCATGAAAACTTGCGTGAGATTCTGATTCGTAACCGAAGTAATTCTAACGGTACGTCTGACCAAACGCGAAAGATGACCTTGGTTTTTATCTCTTTGATGGAGATTTTAGAGCTTGCTTTGTCAACCTCTTTCGACCATAATAAGCTGCATCAAAAATTTGCAGACCATCCGAAAGTCTTGGCAACTTACCAAAATTTGGCGTACAATCTTGCCTCATCACTGAAAGCTATTTTCAAAAGCATAGAAAGTCATAAAAAATACATTCCGAAGCATTCGCTTCTAAAAGATTTGGAAGCACTCGAGAAAGTCATTTCAGATTACGAGCAGGAATTAGGAAAAGAAAAAGCTTCTGAAGGCGTGTGGATGCTTTCGAATATGCTCCATTATGCCGAAAAGCAGATCGAGAAAATCAAGA
Organism: Flavobacterium sp. N2550; assembly: GCF_025947265.1. Classification (NCBI taxonomy): domain Bacteria; kingdom Pseudomonadati; phylum Bacteroidota; class Flavobacteriia; order Flavobacteriales; family Flavobacteriaceae; genus Flavobacterium; species Flavobacterium sp. N2550. The sequence goes on from NZ_CP110007.1 coordinate 3,563,876, forward strand.
TTGTCGAGCGTGCTTTTATGCCGAATTTCAACAGCAATGATTATAAAGGAAGGGACAAGAATCTGGACAAACTCTTGACTCCTCAGTATTATCCGTGGAGTACTTTACGAGAAAACTTGAGTTTTTCGTCAACTATCTTCCGCCATTCACTGCGACTGACATCCACTATCATGATTGCGTTCTTGATTGGAAGTTTATTTCCGTTTCAAAATGTATACTGGATTTTGCTGACGATTGTCGTGATTATGCGTCCAGGCTACGGACTGACAAAAGAACGTTCTTTCCATAGGATAATTGGTACTGTAGCGGGCGGACTTATTGCTTTTGCTGTATTATTGTTCGTGCAAAACCATATTATCATTGGAGCCTTGGCCATCACAGCAATGATTTTAGGCTTTACGTTTACTTCGATCAATTATAAGATAGGCGCTACTTTCGTGACGATTTATGTGGTTTTTGTATACGGAATCATTACACCAAACATTAACGATGTTATCCAATATCGAATTTTAGATACTGTTGTTGGAGCCGGACTGGCTTTCTTGGCGAATTACTTTTTCTGGCCTTCGTGGGAATTCATGAGCCAGCCAATTTACATCAAGAAGTCGATTGAGGCCAACCGCGATTATCTCAACGAAATTTCGCTTTTTTACAACAACAAAGGCGATGTGACGACATCTTACAGAATTGCCAGGAAAAATGCTTTTATCGAAATCGGAAACTTGATGGCTTCTTTCCAGCGTATGACGCAAGAGCCAAAATCGAAACAAAGACAAGTACAGCAGGTATATAAGCTAGCTGTCTTGAACCATACGTTGCTTTCGTCTTTGGCTTCTTTGGGGACTTACATACAGACACACAAAACATCTAAAGCTTCCGAAGCATTTAATGTCGTGGTACAGACTGTAATAAAAAACCTGAATTATGCCATAACTTTTGCCGATTTGGAAATTACAGAAAAGATGGCAAACAGTGACACTAACGAGGACTTAGCCATGCGTTTCACGGAATTGAAGAATATGCGCGCCAAAGAATTAAAAGAAGCGCATCTTTCTGAAGATGACGAATTCCAGCTTAAAATGCAGGAAGCACAGTTGGTTATCGAGCAACTGGTATGGCTGACAAATCTTTCGGAAAGTATTGTAAAAGCGTCTAAGCAATTACATCAGACAAAATAGCAAAAGCCCGAAACTCGTAAGAATTTCGGGCTTTTTTATATATTTTTTTTACAATTTAAAGCGTATCTAATTTTAAAACTTGCGCAGAATGTTCTCTTACTTGTTTAAGCAATGCCTCATTTTCATTGAGCGAAATTCCGTAAGAAGGAATCATTGCTTTTAGCTTGTCTTGCCATTCTGTTGTTTTTTCATGTTCTGTAAAACATCTCTGAATCAGGTCCAGCATAATTGAAACAGCAGTAGAAGCTCCCGGAGAAGCGCCTAATAATACGGCTAAAGAACCGTCGCCAGCCGTTACAACTTCTGTCCCGAATTCTAAAACACCACCGCCATTCTCCCCTTTTTTGATAACTTGGACTCGCTGTCCGGCAGTTTCCAAAACCCAGTCTTCCATCTTTGCATCCGGCAAGTATTCTTTTAATGCTTGAAGCCTGTCTTCAGGAGATTGGCGCACTTGGTCGATCAAATATTTGGTCAGCGGCAGATTATGAAATCCTGCAGAAAGCATTGGTATCAGGTTGTTTGTTTTAATCGAAAGCGGCAGATCTAAATAGGACCCGTTTTTCAGAAATTTGGTCGAAAATCCGGCATACGGACCAAACAATAATGCTTTTTTACCGTCAATCATTCTAGAATCGATGTGCGGTACCGACATTGGTGGCGCACCTACAGAAGCTTTGCCATATACTTTAGCGTTATGCTTCGCGATTATTTCTTCGTTTACGCACTTAAGCCATTGTCCGCTTACAGGGAAGCCGCCAAAACCATCTCCTTCCGGAATGCCTGCTTTTTCAAGCAATGGCAGTGATCCACCTCCGGCTCCGATAAAAACAAATCGGGTTTTTACTTTGGTCTTGTCGCTTTTTTCGAGATCTTTTATTTTCAATTCCCATCCTCCATTATTTCTTTTTTTCAAGCTTCTTACCTCATGATGGAAATGCATATTCACGCCATCGAGAGTTTTTAGATAATTAAAGATATTTCGGGTCAGCTCTCCAAAATTCACATCGGTTCCGATTTTCATCGAAGTTGCAGCGATTAAAGATTTTGGATTTCGACCTTCCATGACCAAAGGCATCCAAGACTGGATTACTTCTCGGTCTTCAGAATACTCCATCCCTTTGAAAAGGCTGTATTGTTGCAAGGCATCGTATCGTTTCTTCAAGAAATCTACATTTTCTTCGCCCCATACAAAACTCATGTGTGGAATACTCTTGATAAAGTTTTCAGGATTAGAAATCAGATTTTTCTCTACCAGATAGGCCCAAAATTGTTTTGAAACTTCAAAAGATTCGGCAATTTTTACCGCTTTTTTAGTCTCGATCTCTCCATTAGGAAGTTGAGGCGTATAGTTTAATTCGCAAAAAGCAGAATGGCCCGTCCCGGCATTATTCCATGCGTCGGAGCTTTCGGCAGCAGCCATATCAAGCCTCTCGTAAATTTCAATTTTAATATTGGGATTCAGTTCTTTAAGCAGCAAGCCTAAAGTAGCGCTCATGATTCCGGCGCCGATTAAAACCACATCCGTTTCGGTTTGTAAAGTTGTAGTTGTCATCACAAAATTTTTGTCGTGCAAAGATACTTTGAAAGATGCAAAAATTCTGTTATTTATACTAAATTTAAATAGGAAATAGGATTTTTGACAAAATAAAAATAAAATCTAGATTTTTTTTCTAGATAAGTAATCTTGAAGCATTATTGTTGCCGAAATTTCATCAATTAGTGCTTTATTTTGCCGTTGCTTTTTTTTGAGCCCACTATCAATCATGGTCTGGAATGCCATTTTTGATGTAAACCGCTCATCGACCCTTTCGATTGGAAGGTCTGGAAAATTAATTTTGAATTTTTCTACAAATGCTTCTATAATTTTTGTGCTTTCCGATGGCGTATAATCCATTTGTTTCGGTTCGCCAATCAGCACTCTTTCTACTTTTTCTTTTGCAAAATAATCTTTCAGAAAAGCGATAGCAGTTTCCGAAGGAACCGTAGTCAGTCCAGAAGCGATAATCTGCATCTCGTCGGTTACAGCAATTCCTGTGCGTTTTTGTCCGTAGTCTATGGCTAGAATTCTTGGCATTTTAGTTCTTTTTTTTATTTTCTAAAATTATTTTTTTAAGCCTACCCAATTCACCATTCATATTAAAACAATCTGTGACTGCCTGTTCATTTGAAAAACTAAACAATTGGCATTCGAAGCAAATTTTTGCCATTCCAGTTTCCATTTTATTTTTTTTAAAAATAAAAATATCTCTATAGAGAGGCGCACAAGCATAAGCCCAACTCTCCTTACATTTTTTTTCTGTAAAAATTTTATTTCTTAATTCATTATAATATTTGGGATTAATAACATTTTCCTGTTTATCTACAGATTTAATAGCTTTTTCAAATTTTACTTTCTCCTCTTGGGTTATAGGACAAGGGTCTTCTAATAAACAGGAAAGTAGTTTACCTTCTTCTGAAACACTATCTACATGGACTAAATCTAAAAAGTCCTTCTCAGAGATCGAAATTTGATAATGTGTAACTTCATCAAAATCAAAAAAAGGCTTGTTAGGAGTTATTTTTTTATTTAATTCCAGCCTATAATTATTGTTTTCTTCATCAACAGATTGTTGTTTTTTACAAGAAATAACTGCAAAAGCAACTAGCAAAAGAATTGTATTCTTCATAAAATAAATTAATTGCTTCAAAATTACATTTTTATTTTCCCAATCTCAAAAGCATCGAAAAAACAATTGCTTTTTAGTAAGCTTACGCAAATCTTGACTAATCTTACCAAGCTTTTGTAGTATTGCTGGACTTTAGAAAAATCTTACTTCTCAAATCGAAAATCATAAATCCAAAAAAACATATCTTTGTTGAAAATCAAATTTTATGAGCACTTTGCAGACTATTATAGAGCAGGCATGGGAAAACCGAGCGCTGCTGCAAGAAGAAAAAACAACAACAGCAATCCGTGAAGTTATCGAACTTCTGGATAGCGGCAAGCTTCGTGTTGCCGAACCTATAGAAAACGGTTGGCAGGTTAACGAATGGGTAAAAAAAGCAGTAGTAATGTATTTTCCTATCCAAAAGATGGAAACTCTTGAGGCAGGAATTTTTGAATATCACGACAAGATGCCGTTAAAAAGAGGCTATGCTGAAAAAGGAATCCGTGTTGTTCCCAATGCAGTAGCCCGCCACGGAGCTTATATCTCCAGCGGTGTAATTTTGATGCCAAGCTATGTAAATATTGGTGCTTATGTTGATGAAGGAACCATGGTAGACACTTGGGCAACCGTTGGAAGCTGCGCACAAATAGGAAAAAATGTGCATTTGAGCGGCGGCGTTGGAATCGGCGGTGTTTTAGAACCTTTACAGGCCGCTCCTGTAATTATTGAAGATGGTGCTTTTATTGGCTCTAGATGTATCGTAGTTGAGGGGGTGCGTGTTGAAACGGAAGCGGTCCTTGGTGCCAACGTCTGCCTGACAGCCTCTACAAAAATTATCGATGTGACTGGTGACGAGCCTGTAGAGATGAAAGGTGTTGTTCCTGCCCGATCTGTCGTGATTCCGGGAAGCTATACTAAAAAATTTGCAGCAGGGGAATTTCAAGTTCCTTGTGCCTTGATTATCGGAAAAAGAAAGCCTTCGACCGACTTGAAAACTTCTCTAAACAATGCGTTAAGAGAATACGATGTTGCGGTATAATTATGAGTTTGGAATTACGAATTATGATTTACGAATTCGCATTGTGCTTTCGTAATTCTTAATTCGTAATTCATAATTTATGTAACGATGAAAAAGATACTTGTGATTCAGCAGAAAATGATCGGCGATGTTTTGGCCAGTTCAATCCTATGCAATAATTTGAAAGAGGCCTATCCTGATGCGCAGATCGATTATCTGATTTATCCGTTTACAAAGCCCGTGGTAGAAAATAATCCGAATATTGACAATCTACTACTTTTCAAGGAGGAATTTCGCAAGAGCAAAAAGGCGTTGTTGCATTTTTTGGTTTCAATCAGAAAGACTAAATATGATATTGTAATCGATGCTTACGGAAAGCTGGAAAGCAATCTGGTCGTAGGAATGTCTGGCGCCAAAAAGAAAATAGGCTTCCGGAAATCCTATACCAACTTTTTATATACAGATACTTTTAGAGCGCTTTCTAAACCCAAAACTTCGGCAGGTCTGGCCATAGAAAACCGAATGTTGTTGCTGGAACCTTTTTCTTCAAAAATTCCTTTCGATAACCGTCCTAAAATCTTTTTGACAGAAGAAGAAATCAAAAATGGCAAAGAGATATTAACAAAAAACAATATCGATTTTTCAAAGAAAGTCTACATGATTGGAGTTATGGGCAGCGGTAATAATAAGACGTATCCTTTCCCTTATATGGCAAAAATTCTAGATGCGATAGTGGCAAAAACTGATGCTACGCTCCTATTCAATTATATGCCATCACAATCTAAAGAGGCACAACAAATATTCGAGCTATGCCAACCGGAAACTCAAAAAAACATCAAGATTGATATTGTTCCGGGAAGCATCCGTGAGTTCTTATCGATTACCTATCATTGCAACGCTTTGATTGGCAACGAAGGCGGCGCTGTAAATATGGCAAAAGCACTTTACAAACCGACTTTTACGATTTTTTCTACGTGGATCAAAAAGGAAGCATGGAATGCTTTCGAAGATGGCTCAGATAATGTGTCCGTACATCTAAAAGATTTGAAACCTGAATTATATGGAAAAAAATCGGCTAAAGAGATGAAAGACCAAGCTATGCAATTGTATGAGGCTTTTATTCCAGAACTGATTATTCCAGAGCTTGAGAGTTATTTAGAAAAAAATTAGTTGGAATCGATTCCGATTGGCGTTTTTACTACCTTGTTTTTCCTCGTGTTTTCGCGAATAGCAAAGTTTTTTTTCCAAGTTGCCTCATTCACGTAACCTCGTGCATGGTCTAAATGGATGACGATAGCGCTGTAGCGAATTTGTTTTGACTTCAACCCTTTATTAAAAAGCCGTTCGCCCAACTCGCGATCCTGTCCGCCATACTGCATTTCTTGGTTGAAGCCGTTAATGGCAACCAAATCATCTTTCCAGCCCGAAGCATTATGTCCGTTCCAAGTCGCTTTTGTAGGCGTAATAAAATTTAAGAATCGAGCCCAGAAACCTGTAGCGGATAATTTTGTGTTCTTGAATGATTTTTTCAAGCCTCGCCCGACAAGCCATTTCACATCAAAACAGTTTTGGTGCAAGATATGATTCTTGGTGATGGCTTGCGAAATATTCATCGGGAGCATAAAGTAGCCTCCCGAAAGAAAATAGCCTCTTTCTCTATAACGAAGATGAGTTTCTACAAAATCTTTACGCGGAATACAATCGCCATCGGTAAAAATAAGATAGTCGGAATTAGAAGCAACGATCGCTTTATTTAAGATTTGTGATTTTTGGAAACCGTTGTCTTCTTGCCATACATGGATAAGCGGCATCGAAATTTGCGGTCTCAAGGTATCAAGCAATTCCTTAGTTTTTGGTTTGGACCCGTCATCGGCAATAATGATTTCAAAATCAAGTTCAGTCTGCACGCTAAATCCCCATATGACTTTTTCAAGCCATTCTTCGGCATTATAGGTACTCATTATTACGGATGCTTTCATAGTCAATTGGTAAGAAATATTATTTCCAGAACAGCAGTCTTTTCTTGATGCGTTTTTTTCTGTAGAACCTGTTTCTGAAAGATTCTGTTTCGGCAATCATCATTTCCAGTATTTCTTCATAAGACTTTCCATACAGCTTAGCGTATTCATCGCTCATCACTTCGACCAGTTCTCTTTTAGGTGTCAGTTTTGAAAGATTGACGATGCGCTGTTTCAAGGTCATCGACTTATGGAACTGCATTCTGTTTAGGTCTACCAAGAAGAAATCGTATTTTCCTTCGGTTCTTTTCTTAATCAATGTATTTCCTGGCGTATGATCTAAAAATTCGATTCCGTTTTCATGCAAGTTGAACGAAAACTGGGTGAATTGACGAAGAATCATTTCATGATCAGGATAATTCAAATCGGTAGTCAGTTCTCTAAATGTCAGATCAGCTTCCAATTGCTCGCTGATGTAATAGCTGTCGTAAAGAACATTTTTAAAATTTTCAAAATAAGCGATTGGCTGCGGAGTGCCAATTCCTTTTTCCAAAAGTATGTTTGCAAATTCAAAAGAACGGCGTGCTTTAGAACGTCTGAAGAATTTGTAAGCAACCTGATTGATGAAGTTAGGAATCTTGAAAGATTTCACATTCAGCGTGATACCCTCTATCTCAAAAAGCCTAATCTTATTGCGCTTTCCATCAACAAACAAAATACCTTTAGCCTCAAAATTAGCAATACAGTCTTTTATTGCTTCTTTCTGGTATAAGAATTTTGGATTGTAAACTTCGTGCATCTATGGTTTTCTTATTTTGTTCACAAAAGTAACCATTTTCGATTTTAGAGTTCAAATATTTAATTTAAATTTACAAAAAAATTGCTGAAAAGTAAATTAGAATCTGATAAATGTTTAAACACTATCTTATTACTAGGTTTAATCTGAAAAATCCAGAATGGGACGTTACTAAAAATAACGAAACCTTGCTGACGGATGAATGGATGGAAGACAGAATGTGGCTCTTTGAGAACTTTTGCTTTCCTTCTGTTGCGGCTCAAACCAACAAAAATTTTAATTGGCTTTTATTTTTTGATACTACTACGCCTGAAAAATACAAAAAGGCTATTGCTGACCTGATTTCGAATCATGCGAATATCAAGGCTTTTTATATTAACGGCATGCCTGAATTTTATCCGTCAATTCAACAATTTATTTCTGAAGACTCAAAAGGTATTCCTTTTCTGATTACTTCAAGAATTGACAACGACGACTGCATCCACAAAAATTTCATTAACGAAGTACAGCATAAATTCAAGTCGCAGGACTACGAAGCTGTCGATATTATAAAAGGCTATTCGCTTCAAGTAAAGCCTCGTTTTATATTAGGAAAAAAAGAACATATTTTCAATCCGTTCATCAGCCTCATTGAAAAAAATGAAGAACCAAAAACAGTTTGGTTCAACGACCACACGCTTTGGAAGAAAGAAACCAGAATTACCCAGATTACCAACAAACGCTTATGGATGTCAATCATTCACGAAAAAAATAAAGTGAATGAATTCGATGGCTATGACAATGTAAAGTGGACAAATATTAATAAAGATTTCATAGTCTCAGAAAAAATAAATACCTTAATCGAGAGAGAATTGATTCCGCATAAAAATTGGCTGTTTTTGAGCTTAAAAAATCGCCTATATGTAAAACTGGTTCTCTTAAGCAAAAAAGTAAAGAAAGCTTTAGGTATTTATAAAATAAAATAATCTGGATGAGGATATTAAATGTTACAACTATGGTTGGCATGAGAGGCGGTGACTTGCAAATGTACACTGTTTATAAGCTTCTGCAGGAAAAAAAAGACTTAAAACAATTTATTCTCTGTCCTCAAAATTCTGATTTGGCAAAAATGTGCGGCATCGAAAAGATGGGCTGCCGTACTTACAAAAAGAATAAATTCCGCTTTTTTAATACCATCAATGCGATTATCAAAATCTGCAAACAGGAAAATATCGACATAATCCACGTTCATGATTCCACCGCTTTGACCTATACGCTGATTGCTATTAAATTTTTACCGAGCACAATCAAGATAGTCTTAAGCAGAAAGAGAAACAATCGTATCAAGGACAAATTCCTAAACCGATATAAATATTCCCATCCTCGAATCGTAAAAATAATTTCGGTTTCAAAAGCTGTAGAGGCAATTTTTGACCACATCATTCCAGACAAAGATCGTCTGGTCACCATTTATGATGCTATTGATGTTGCTTCTTTCGCAAATCGAAAAAGCCAAAATCTTCTTCACCAGAAATATGGAATGGACAATGCTACGAAAATTGTCGGAAATATTGCGGGATTATCGAACCAGAAAGACATTTTTACTTTTATCGATACAGCAAAAATCATTCTGGAAACCAAGCCAGAAAGCCTAGCTATTAAATTTGTAATTATCGGAACTGGCGTCTTATGGGATGAACTTCATGAATATACTCGCTCAAAAGGATTGGAAGATTCGTTAATTTTTACCGGCTACCAGAATAACGTTCCGGATTTGCTTCCAGAGTTTGATATCTTTCTTCTGACTTCTTTAACCGAAGGGCTTCCTTTGACGGTATATGAGGCATTTTCATGCAAAGTTCCAGTTGTCAGTACCGATGCAGGTGGCATCCGCGAAGTTGTTAAAAACAACGAAACGGGTTTTTTGACCGACATCAAAGATTCGAAAACTTTGGCAGAATACACTTTGAAAGTCTTGACAGATAATGAAGTTGCAAAAAGAATTACCGAAAATGCATTCAGATTAGTTCAAGAAAATCACGATGTCCACGTCATCAAAGAGAACTATTATCAGTTTTACAAAAGCCTATAAATTAGTATACAGCTTGTCGAAGTAGAACTCGAAATGTTCTTGAAAATAAAAATCATACGCTTTTTCTCCAATCGGATACACTACCGGAAATTCAGGATTGGCTTCGAGTAATCTTGGCACCTTTAGTCCGTCTGCCAACGCATAAGCAAAAGACTGGTTTCCTAAGAAAAACTTAGACGATTTGATAATCTGTGCCATTTCATAAAAATCTTTTACATCATAGAATTCGAGGTTAGGCACCATTTTTTTCAGCTCTTCATATTCTTCCCTGATTCCGATAAAAAGCAAGTTGTCATATTTAGAAAGAAAACTGTAATCTGCAAAATAGTTCTGGGCTCTTAAGCTTCTTACGATAACAACTTTATCTTTTATGGTGGCATGATCTGCAACTTCCAGATATTTTTGATTTAAGTCGGGCTGAACACCTGCGATATGGAAATACCATCGATACGATAAGAAACTGAAATCAACCGGAAGATCTCTGAACAAGTCCAAATCAATATCTATTTCTTCGTCTTCCCAAAAAGCGACATGGCGCAAGTAGTCTTGTTCTTGCAGCAACGGCAAAAATTTAGAAATTATTTTTTTTGAGAGCATCACGTTCCCAGACGGATGCTTATAATATTCAGAAGTCATTGGCTTGTCAGCTCTGATATATAAGGTACAGTTATGGGTTTTCGAAAGCTCTTTGATGACAGGCAAAGAATAAACAATATCGCCCAAATGCCCCGAATGCCTAAAGCTTAAGTTTTTTTGATGCTGAACTTTATGAAGAATACCTTGAATAATAGAACTATAATCACGGTTATATCTTTTTATCCTTTTCTCCTGGTTCAGCTTATTTTTCAAGCTACGGTATTTCTTCTTGTTGGTGTATTTATACCAATATTTCGCTAAGCCCATGGATTTAAATAATTTTATAAGTTTATAATAAAAGAAAGACACAAATGTAAGGAATCGCTATATCATTTTTAATTGCTAATTTTGCCATAAAAAAGCCGCTATGAAAATTTGCTTAATTATCACAACTTACAATTGGCCTGAAGCATTGGAACTATCCTTGCAAAGCATTGTCAGGCAAAAGAAACAGCCGGATGAAGTAATTATTGCTGATGATGGTTCCAGACAAGAAACAAGAGATTTGATTAATTCGTACAAAAGTAAAATCAAAAATCTGAAACACGCTTGGCATGAAGATACTGGCTATCAAAGAGCCAAAATACTGAACAAATCCATCATGATGTCGGAGTCTGATTTTATCATAACAACAGACCAAGACTGCATTTTGGATAAAAATTTCATATTAGATTACAGCCTCCAAGCCGAAGAAGGTTTTTATATTTCGGGATACCGAATAAACCTGAGAGAAAGGCTTACAAAAAGATTGGTCAGAAGAAAAAGACTGCCTAATCTCCATGAAATTTTCGTAGAAACAAAATGGAATGTAAAACACCAGATAAGAGCTCGATTCATGTGGAACAGAACGAACCGCTATATTTCAGGATCATCTAACGGAACGTACGGTTGTAACATGGGATTCTTCAAAAAAGATGTCATGGCCATAAATGGATACAACGAAGATTTTGTAGGCTGGGGACCAGAAGATTCCGAAATGACGCAGCGATTGATGAACAACGGTATTGGCTGGAAAAGAGTCTATTATTCAGCAATTCTGTATCACATGTACCATCCTATCCTCTGCCGAAAAAATGCCGATTTCAACATAATGCTATTAAGAAAGGCTTTTAAAGAAAAAATAATATTTGTACCGAATGGTATTCTAAAAACAGCTTAAAACATGAACGAAGAGGTTCACAAAGCCTACGAAGTTATCAAAGAAGGTGGCATCATTTTATATCCGACAGAAACTGTCTGGGGAATTGGATGTGATGCCACCAATCCTGAAGCCGTAGCAAAAATATATGCCCTAAAACAACGAGAAGAGACAAAATCGATGATCGTGCTGATGAATGGCGAGAAAATGATTTACAATGTTTTCAAGGATATACCTGAAGTAGCTTGGCAGATTTTAGACTTGTCTGAAAAACCTACTACGTTAATTTTAGATAATCCAAGGAACATCGCTCCTAATCTGATTGCTCCTGACAAAACACTAGGTATGCGAATCATAAAAGAGCCTTTTTGCTATAAGCTGCTGGAGCGTATGAAAAAACCTCTGGTATCGACTTCGGCTAATATTTCCGGAATGCCAACGCCTGTAAATTTCAAAGAAATCAGCTCTGAGATTATAAAGGGCGTCGACTATGTCGTAAATTTGCAACAGGAAAAGATGACCGGAAAACCTTCGGCTATTATCAAGCTGACAGCTGACAGCCAAGTAAAAGTAATCCGAAAATAATATTCCGTTCCCCGTTTATAGTTTCCAACTCTAAACCCTGAACTTTAAGCATAATTGATGAAAGACAAAACTTCATATAAAGAAGCAGTAAACAGTAAAATATTTCATGTAATCACGCAGGCTTCCAAAGAACTCAACATCGACAGTTATGTCATTGGCGGATTCGTTAGAGATCTGTTACTAAAAAGAGAATTTAAGAAAGATATTGATATTGTTGCCGTTGGAAGCGGTATCGAACTGGCATTGAAAGTTTCAGAAATGCTTCCGAGAAAGCCAAAAGTCCAAGTTTTCAAGACCTACGGAACGGCAATGCTTCGTTTTGAAGATACCGAAATCGAGTTTGTCGGTGCCCGCAAAGAATCCTATAATTTCGACAGCAGAAATCCTATTGTTGAAAACGGAACGCTTGAAGATGATCAAAATCGCAGGGATTTCACAATAAACGCATTAGCCCTGTCACTCAATGAAGCTAATTTTGGAGAACTTATCGATCCGTTCGACGGCTTGTCTGACTTGGAAACCAAAATCATCAAGACGCCGCTCAATCCGGATATTACTTTTTCTGATGATCCGCTTCGTATGATGCGTGCCATCCGCTTTGCAGCACAGCTCAATTTTGACATAGAGGAAGAATCGCTCAAGGCTATCGAAAGGAACAAGGAAAGAATCAAAATCATTTCAGGCGAACGAATCGTTGATGAACTCAACAAGATTCTGATGACTGATAAACCTTCTCTTGGCTTTCTGTTGCTGCACAAGACGAAACTGCTCGACATCATATTGCCAGAATTAACAGCCTTAGAAGGCGTTGATGAATCAGAAGGTCAAACCCATAAAGACAATTTTTACCATACGTTGGAAGTAGTAGACAACATTGCACCAAACACTGAAGATGTATGGCTGCGCTGGTCTGCCCTGCTCCATGATATCGGAAAAGCACCTACGAAACGCCATCACAAAAAAAATGGCTGGTCGTTTCACGGACATGAATTTGTGGGTGGAAAAATGGTCAAGAAATTATTCGAAAGACTTCATATGCCGCTAAACCATAAGATGAAATACGTTTCAAAAATGGTCATGATGAGCTCGCGTCCTATTGTCTTGTCTCAAGATATTGTGACCGATTCGGCCGTACGCAGGCTTGTTTTTGACGCTGGTGAAGACATTGAAGACTTAATGACGTTGTGCGAAGCCGATATCACGACAAAAAACCCGAATAAATTCAAGAAATACCATAATAATTTCAAAATTGTACGCCAAAAGATTGTAGAAGTTGAAGAACGCGACCATATCCGCCAATTCCAACCTCCTATTTCTGGCGAAGAAATCATGGAAACATTTGGCCTGAAACCAGGGCGAGAAATAGGCATCCTTAAAGAAGCCATCAAAGAAGCTATTTTGGAAGGAGAAATTCCTAATGAATATCAGCCTGCTTACGAATTCATGCTGAAAAGAGCGGCAAAGCTAGGCTTACAAAAAACAACAAAATAGCGCTATCCTAAAATACGCAATCCAATAAACAAAAGATGAAAAAATATTTCCCCTCCATTACCAAAATCGCATTAGTCTTAGTCTATTTGGTAATTATTGCAGGCGCCTTGGTCCGAATGACCGGTTCCGGAATGGGCTGTCCCGATTGGCCAAAATGTTTCGGTTATTATATCCCTCCGACAGATATTTCAGAACTGACTTGGTCTCCGGGCCGTGAATTTGAAAAAGGACAAGTAATCATCAGAGGTGAAAAACTACTGGTTGCCCAAGACGATTTCAAATCGGGAAGCGAATTCGATGAAAATCATTGGCAAGTCTATACAAAACACGATTATGCGCTGTTTAACCCGACGCATACTTGGGTAGAATATATCAACCGTTTGGTTGGAGCCTTGGCAGGATTAGCCTGTTTTGTCATGGCTATTTTTTCTTTCAGCCTTTGGAAAGACAATAAAAAAATCACTCTGCTTTCATGGCTTGTGGTCTTCTTGATGGGCTTTCAAGGCTGGCTAGGTGCAACGGTAGTGTATTCTGTACTCAATCCTGTAAAAATTACGATCCACATGGTGATGGCACTGCTCATTGTCTGTGTTATATTGTATATCTTAAATTTGGCCAAGCCAAAAGTTACCTCGTTGAAATTTGACAAAGTGTTTGACAGCGTCCTGATTATTTCACTGATCCTGACCCTGACACAAATAATATTAGGAACACAAGTACGCCAGTTTGTAGACGAGCAAGTAAAAATTTATGGCTATGATGCCATGCACAAAATTCTTGAAGATCCGATTATCGGGTTTTATTTCCACAGAACTTTTTCCTTTATAGTCCTGCTGATTAACGTAATTCTGATTACGCGAAATAACAAATTAAAGTTAGGCTTCAAAAAAATGAATTGGGTAATGTGGCTGCTGGCTATTGAGATTCTTTCTGGAATTTTGATGTATTGGTACGATTTCCCTTTCGGTTCCCAATCCGTTCATCTTGTCATCGCCTCGCTTTTGTTCGGAACGCAATTTTATCTAATTTTAGAAAGCAAAAACAGAGAAATAAAATAAAACATGAAGCAATCCTTTTACGTTATTTGCAGTTGTCTTTTGGTGACGGCGCTGGCTTTCGGCCAAAAGAAAAGTTCGATTTCAGATAAAGATTTGGTTACAATCTGCAAAACTTGGGGATTGCTGAAATATTACGACCCTATTGTTTCCAACGGAAAAATAGATGCTGATTCCTTATTGATAACGGCTTTAGATCAAAAACTGCCAGCCGAAAAAACGATAGCAGTTTGGATGGATTTTTTGAAAAGCAAAACTGCTGTAAAAACTTCGGAGTTGATTTCTTGCAAAGACCAAGACAACAGAAACGTTTCTACAGCATGGATCCAAAAAGATAAAAATCTTAGTGTTGCACAAAAAAATTATCTTTCAGGCTTAGTCTCGTCCAATCAAATTCCTGGAGGCTACTATTGCCAAAAGGCAGATAACATCCGTTATAATGGCCAGAACGAAAAAGAATACAAAGAAAAAGCACTGGAAGAAAATTACCGCATCCTGAACTTATTCAGAGCTTGGAATGTTATTGAATATTTCTATCCGTACAAATATGGGATTTCCAAAGATTGGGACGCCGTCTTGAAAGAATTTATTCCTTTGGTTAAAAACGCGACAGATAAGCTTTCTTATAAAAAGACAATGATGGCTTTTTCGGGTGCTATCGAAGATACGCATTCGAGAATTGAACCAAAAAAATACACTGAAATTTTCGGAAACTACGGTGCGCCTTTTACGTATCAGATTGCCGAAAATAAAATTGTAGTTACAAAACCAGTAAATATCGAAACCTGCCAAGCTTTAGGCATCGAATATGGCGATGTAATCGAAACAGTTAATGGTGAATCGATTGATAAAATTATCCAACGTAATTCAAAATATATTTCGGCTTCAAACAATTCCGTAAAACTTAGGGATTCTTACCATTATATGTTTTCTGGTGAAAAAGGAAGCAGTTTTACCATCAAAGGTTATGACAAAAACAAAAAACCGTTTGAAAAGAAGATAGAAAGAATTGACAGAAGTAATGGCATTTGGTTTGAAGACGGACTTCCAGATAACAATTTATTACGTTATGATGAAGTCGCACAGAAAGCAATCTATTCGGTCATAAACAAAGACAATGTAGGCTTTATAGACTTTTCTTTACTTGAAACTTCTGAGATTGATAGCATCATGAAAGCCATGAAAAACACCAAGGGAATTGTTTTTGACCTAAGAGGATATAATCCAAACGGCGGAGTCATAAAAACTTTCAACTATCTTTTTCCCGAACCAAAATGGTTTGGTATTGTGACCAAGCCTGATTTTGGCAAGCCTGGAAGATTTTGCTGGCAAGACTATATCATTACAGAAGATTACAAATATATAGGCAAGACAAATCCTGATTATTATAAAGGAAAAATCGTCATTCTTGTAAATGAAAATACGCAAAGCCTTTCTGAAATGTGGTCGATGATTTTCCAAATGGCTCCTACTATTACCGTTGTAGGAAGCCAGACTTCTGGTGCCGACGGAAATGAGACTCCAATTCCATTGGTGAATGGCGAAAAGATGATTTTTTCTGGTGTCGGAATTTTTTATACAGATAAAAAAGAAACGCAACGAATCGGAATTGTTCCTGATGTTGTAGTCAAACCGACCATTTCTGATTTGCAGAATAAAATCGATCCGCTTATCAACAAAGGCTTTGAAGTGATCCTGAAAAAATAAAGATGTAACTCTTTCCAGAAATGATGTAATACCTTTTTGATGTGATACATGTAACTTTACAATACTATTAATCGCAAAACAAAGTGTATGCCGAATTCAAGAGAAATAAAAGGAAACTGGAACGAGCTTAAAGGAAAACTTAAGCAAAAATTTGCCGAACTCACAGACGACGATTTGTTGTTTGAAGAAGGAAAAGAAGACGAAATGTGGGGCAAGCTTCAAAAAAAGCTAGGCAAGACCGAAAAAGAAATCAAATCATTATTTGATTAATACGAATCCATTTTTTTTGACCCTTGCAGCCGAAAGTGATTTCATCTAATTCATGTTCATGAATTCAAAATAATCAAATGCTGCTGCAAAATTTAGATTAAGATGCATTCAAGACTGTTTCATCAGCCCGATCAATTTGATTGGCTTTTGAAACAGTTTTTTTTATCCTATCCAGCTTTTAAAATCGTTGACACGCTCCCGGCTAACAATCACCTCATCTTCTTTATAGGTTGGCAGTATGAGTTTTAGCCTGGAATTACTGTACACTACAATATCTTTTATCGTTTTCATAGGAACGATGAATTTCCGGCTCACACGAAAGAAATCTTTCGGGTCCAATTCTGTTTCCAGCTGCTCTAAAGTTCCTTCCAAAAGATAGTCACGATTGTCGATGGTATGCAGGTACGTGCCTTTATTTTCGCTATAAAAACATTCAACTTCTTCAATATTGATCATTTTCAGATGCTGTCCTGTTTTGATGGTAAAACGTTTCTTATAACTTTTCACATCCGGACTAACCAGCATCTTCTTTATCATTTCCAAATCAAGCGACATGGGTTCTGACTTTGGCTGGCGTGCCTTAAATTTATTTATAGCAATCTCAAGATCTTCTTCATCTATCGGCTTTAAAAGATAATCGATACTGTTCAACTTAAAAGCTCTCAAGGCATATTCATCATAGGCTGTCGTAAAAATAATAGCACTCTTGATGTCGATAACGTCAAAAATCTCAAAAGACAGGCCGTCAGAAAGCTGAATATCCAAAAATATCAAATCCGGATGCGGATTATTCTGAAACCAATTAATCGCTTCTTCCACAGAATGCAGCATGGTATCCGTTTCTATGGCTAATTTCTGTAGCTTTCGCTGTAACAATCTTGCAGAAGGCTTTTCGTCTTCAATAATTATGGTGGTCATCTTTGGTTGATCGTTTAAAGTTTAAGGGAAAAATAATTCATAATTCATAATTCATAATTCATAATTCATAATTCATAATTACAAAACTATTCCCATTTAGCCGTTTTTTCTTTTTCCATGATTTCATTGATTTTCTTTTCTTCCCAGTTTTGTCCCCAAAAGGCATTTCTTCCGAAGACTCCTGCGGCATTAAAAGCCAATCCGATGCCCCAGAAGAAAGCTACTGAAAAATTAGAAAATTTAAAAAATTCTTCGCCTGGCTTAAGATTAAAATAGGCTCTCGAAATTAAAAACAGATTGACCAAGATGTATGCAATCAAATGTTTATAAAAACCCGAAATTGCTTTTACGCGTTTTTGCGCTCTTTCTAGCTTTTGTTGCTCTATGGCTGTCAGATTTTCCATTTTATTTATATTTTTGATTATAAGAATGTTGTTTTTGCTTTTCTTCTTCCATAAACTGCTTCAGCTTTTTTTCTTCCCAGTTTCTTCCTAAAAACGGATTGTAACCAAAAGCTGCCATTCCGTGACACAAAAGTCCTGTTCCCCAGCCTAACATCGAAAACCAAAACCAGTGAAATTGAGGAACAAAAACCAAATTGATCACAATTAAAATCGGTATAACGACACAGTAGCACGTAAGGTTAAAATAGAAGGATCTGATTTCCTTGGCCTTTTTTTTGGCTTTATCATACGCCATTTTTTCAGAATCAAAATTTTCCATGATTTCCAACTTAAATTACTGCCATTTATCCGACTTATCCTTTTCCATCAGTTCCCTGATTTTCTTTTCTTCCCAATCCCTTCCTAAGAACGGCATGTAGTTAAAAACCGACATTCCGTGAACGGCCACTCCGATTCCCCAGCCGATTGCCGGATAAAGAAACCACAGGTGGCTTGGAGAGCTGATCAGGTTTAAGATGGCCAATCCAGTAATAACGACAATATAGGAGGTAAGGTTGCCGTAAAATCCTTTGATATCCTCTACTCTTTTTTGAGCCTTGAGATACATGCTTTCTTGTGTATTATAATTTGTTTCCATAATTGCTATTTGTTTGGTGAGCATCGGCAATTCAACTTTAAAATGTTTTTCTGTCTGCTCAATTCTTACTTTTCTATTGGTTATGATGGAATAGCGGTCGACAATATTTTGCAATCCTACTCCTTTTCTGTCTTGTAATACTTCCTTTTTTTGGTAATCATTTTCGATAATCAGATAATCATCTCTTTCATAAATCCGGATATGAAGGGGCTTCATTTCGCTGGCAATATTGTGCTTGACCGTATTTTCTAGAATCAGCTGTAATGACAAGGGAACTACTTTTGCATCTGGATTATTTAAAGTTTCTGGCAATTCATAAAAAACGCTATTTTCGAATCGCATTTTTAGAAGATTCATATAGGTTTTTGCAAACGAAAGTTCTTCTTCTACGCTTACTAATTCTTTGTCTTTTTGCTCTAAAACATATCGGTAGATTTTAGAAAGCGACGTGGTGAATTTCTGCGCATTATCCGGATTTTCCTCAATGAGCGATGTCAGTACATTCAAGCTGTTAAAAAGAAAATGGGGGTCGATCTGATTTTTAAGCGTCTCGAATTTTGCCGAAGCCGTTCCTGCAATAATCTTTTGCTCCTTGACTTTATTTTCCTGTGATTTTTTATAAAAATAAATCAGATGGAAAAACAAGGTCACAATCATCGTTATAATCAGACAGACAACATAAAACCTGAAATTTTCCTTTTCTAAAAATTCAGAATAGGTCCTATTGTTTATGACCAGCGCGATAATCATCCTTACGATAAAAATACCTACAAGTGTCAATACAATACTCCCAAGAATGCTGATAGCTATCCTGTACTTTTTATATTTTCCCCAAACAATTTCGTTGTTCAGGTAGTCAAAATACGTAGAGTTTATAAAGGTCAGTACAATTCCATAAAGCGAGTAATAGCCCATTTCTTTGAATAACGAAGCATTCACGATAAAATCTCTTCCAAACATAGCCTCGATCACGAACATGATTGCCATGATTGCCATGCTGACAACAACGCCTGTTATGATTGTCTTAAAAATGTATCGGATTATTTCTCGCATGTGGAATAGTATTAATTGCTTAGTATTGTAGCTTATTTTTTATTGCACTCTTTTTGTGCTTCAAGCGCTCTGTCCAATCCCCAATTTGGGTGAAAAGGCGTTTCCGGTTTAAATTTAGCAAAAAGTTCTATTGCTTTGTCAATCTGTGCACACATTGGCTTCGTGTCGTTTCCGAAATACCTAGCGCCTCCGATTTCAAATTCGGCTTTCGAAAACAACGCTCTTGGGTTTTCTGGCGCAATTTTAAGTGCCTTGTCATAAATTTCAATTGTTTTTGCCGAAAGCTTCATTCCATTGGTCATCGGGTCGGCAACAATCCAAGCCGTGTTGATCATCGCTTGCATTACTAGCAGTTCAGGATTTTCCGGATTTTTGTCCAATTCCGTATTTAATGCCTCTTGCGCTTTTCCTAATAATGCTACAATCTGGTTTTTGTCTTTGGTCTGGAAAGCCGTCGTCGTATTAACCAAAGCCACATAATAATTAGGAAGCCAGTTGTTTTTTTCAGCTGAAGCGATTCTTTCAAACAAAGCCGAAGCTTCTGTAGTTTTTCCTTCGCTCCAAAGCGCAAATGCTTTTTGCATTCCTTGTTCATACTGTGTTTGGGCGCCAGCTAGCGTAGTGATAAAAAAAGCGATGGTAAGAATAAATTTTGTCATGATCGTGATGTTTTTAAGTTGATAGTATTTTTGATGATTAAAACTCTTTGTTGTTTCTGGTACAAATTTGCTTCAGAATCTGCTCTTATAAAAAAGAGACTTTCTGAACTGTCGATTTTTGAGGATGAATTGTTTTTTTGGAGGTGCTAAGGTTCTGAGAAGCTAAGTTTGAATTGTCTTCGCAAAACCTTAGCACCTCAAAACCTTAGTATCTTAGCACCTTTTTAAAGATTTTTCAACTGATTCTCCTTCTTATTCTCACTTATCGTCCAAAAGAATCCCACAAAGAAGAAGCGGTCGGCTGGCTGTCTGATAGCCTGGCGTTGGAATTCGCCATTCATATTTGGATTATCCGCATACTGATAGCCAAAGACATTGTCCGTACCTAGCACGTTGGAAACAGAGAAGTAAAGGATCTTTTGTTGTGAAACCAAGTAAGCCCAGCTAAAACTCAAATTGTTATACGCTTTTGTCTTGCCGTTCATGAAAGCCGATTCATTAGGATTGTTGTAAGGTCTTCCTGAATTAAAGCTGTTCGTAAAACCAACTTGAGACCTCAAATCGCTGATCCAATATTTGGTTACGATAGACAACGAATGGTCGGCCACAAAACTTGGAGTTACCTGTTTCGGATAATTTTTATAGTCTCTTTCTGTATCGATATACGAATACGAAATCCAGTATTCCAAGTTCTTAAAAGAGTTGTTGTCTCTCCAGAACAAATCGATTCCTTTTGCGAAACCTTTTCCGTTGTTATTGAACTGCGAATCGAATTGAGAAATCTCTGTATCGTATTTTACCAAATCTCTATATTGCTTGAAATAGGCCTCAGCTCGGAATGTTTTTCCTGTCTTATTGTATTGGAAGTTCAAAATATAATGTGCTGTCTTTTCGCTTTCAAATTGGCTAGAATATTTCAAGTATTCTTGCCTTGGCGACTGCACGAAATCTCCATAAGCGAGAGAAAACTGTCCATTTTTGCTCACCTTATAAGCTAGTGAAAGTCTTGGCGAAAGATTTGATTCTTGTAATAAATCAGAATGAGAGAATCGTAAACCAGCTTTTGCAGCAAAGTTTTTCGAAAAAAAGATATCTGTTTCAGCATACGCCGCGGCAATATTATTGTCGTATCCAGAAGAAAAAGCATTCCCTGCATTTTCTTTAAAATCCTCATCAAATTTTGTCGTGAAATAATCGGCTCCTACAGTAACTCTTACGCGTTCAGAAAGATTTTTTCCGATTTTTATTTTCATGTGAGTTGCATGTTCTGCATTCTTTACGTCGTCCAAACCAATACCAATCTTGTTATGCGAATAGCCATAGCTGATTCCTGTCGTAAGCTGATAATTGCTCCCAAAATAACCTTTATACGAAGAATTAAGATATAGGTTGTTATTTCGTACGTCTACTCGAATTTTCTCAGGCTGGTTGATGTTCTCTTGATTTAGGTCGAAATCTGCAGCATCAAAAGCTATATACGTTTTCAACAAACCGCTATTAAACTGATACCTGTAAACCATTTCGCCAGAAATAGATTGATAAGCCCTGTTCCAATCCACTGCTTGAGGGATAGCTACCTGATAAGGTGCCAGATTCACGTAAGAAGTATTTACGCTCAAGGAACTTTTTTCCCACTTCTGCGTATTTCCTATTCCCAAACCCACGGACATTAAAGAAATATCCGTCTTTTCATTATCTGGCTCGTCAATCGTATTCAGCAACAGAACGCTAGAAAGCGCTTCTCCATATTCTGCACTATAGCCTCCCGTTGAAAATGCAATACCGCTGAAAAGAAAAGGCGAAAATCTTCCGCGAGTTGGCAGATTGTTTGTCGTTGCTCCATACGGTTGCGAAACACGAAGTCCGTCTACATACGTCTGTGCTTCATCAGCCTCTCCTCCTCTTACAAAAAGTCGCCCGTCTTCACCGACAGTCTGCGTTCCTGGCAACGTAAGAAGCGCTCCAATAATGTCACCAGAAGCTCCGGCAGTTGTTACGATATCCATCGGCTTCAATACTGATACTCTTGCTTTGTCGCCCGATTCAAAAGTTCCCGCCGTGATTACGACTGCATCGAGTGTATTGACCGATTCTTTTAATTTTACCGTCCTGCCTTTAAAATCTTCAACAGCAATTTCCTGATTCAAAGTTTCGTAAGTCAAAAAAGTAATGACAAGATTTTGTTTTCCTGCTGCTGTCGTTTGGAAACTGAAATTTCCTTGTTCATCAGAAGAATCTCCATCATACGTTCCTTCTATAAAAATATTGGCTCCTGCAATGGGATGCCCTTTTTCATCTGTGACTTTTCCAGAAATAGTCTGTTGCGCAAAAGCAGCAATCGAAAAAGTAAGAAATAAAAATGTAAAGATAGTTTTCATGGTCTGTTAGTTTTGATGAGGCAAAGTTGCATTCCCGAAATCATGTTTCATAATAAAGATTGCCGAATTGTATTTTTTTAGGGATGAATTGCAATCCAAATCATAAAACCCTTCGCCATGTGGTTTTGTTTTTATAATTTTAATCTATCGTTAAAACCGCTATCATGAGAATCCCGCAACAATACCTTCCGGTCATGCCCTACCTTATCTTGAATAAGGCGAATGATTTTTTTGAATTTTCAAAAGCAGTCTTCGGAGCCAAAGAACAGCTGATTGTTCCCGGAGAAAACAATTCGATAATGCACGGAGAAATTAAAATCAAGGATGCTGTCATTATGTTCGCCCAAGCGACAGACAACTGGCATCAAAAAACAGCTGGCATGTTTCTCTATATAGAAAAGGTAGACGATGTTTTTAATCTTGCCATGCAAAAAGGCTCCAAGAGCCTAAAAAACCCAGGCCAGCAAGACTACGGCTATACTGCAGGTTTTGAAGATCCCTTCGGAAATCAATGGTGGATTACAGAACCTTTAAGCGAATAATTCTTATGCTGAAACTAAAAAAAGTACATCACATTGCCATAATCTGTTCCGATTATGAAGTATCAAAACATTTTTACACCAAACTATTAGGCTTCGAAATCATGGCCGAAACCTACCGCAGCGAAAGAGATTCTTATAAATTGGATCTTGCCTTGAATGGAAATTATTCTATCGAACTCTTCTCGTTCCCCAATCCGCCAAGCCGTGTTTCACAGCCGGAAGCCTGCGGACTGCGCCATCTGGCATTTGAAGTCGACGATATCAAGCAGACGTTGCATTATCTTGTCGATAATAATTTAAATCCAGAACCCGTCAGGACAGACGAATTCACGAACAAAAGATTCACATTTATAGCAGATCCTGACAATCTGCCGATTGAATTCTATGAAGCTTAAGAATTGAGTCTTTTTTAGGGCCGTATATTAAAAATTCCAAGAACGCAAAATCTAAAAATCAGAATTTAAATTTTACCTTTGGCGTTTCAACAATACATTTATATTATGGTTTATAAATTCAGGGTAATTCTCGATGCGGAAGAAGATGTTTTCAGAGATATTGCCATTCTAGACGATGACAGCCTAGAGGATCTACACAATGCTATTGTCAATGCTTTTGGCTTTGACGGAATGGAAGTTGCCTCATTCTACACAAGCGATGACCAATGGAACCAAGACGAAGAAATTCCGATGTTTGA
This sequence comes from Flavobacterium sp. N2550, assembly GCF_025947265.1. Lineage (NCBI taxonomy): Bacteria > Pseudomonadati > Bacteroidota > Flavobacteriia > Flavobacteriales > Flavobacteriaceae > Flavobacterium > Flavobacterium sp. N2550. Next base: position 3,587,715 of record NZ_CP110007.1, read on the forward strand.
CACGGGCGACGTTCCTGGCGAGCAAAAAGTAATGTCGGATTTTATGCTTTCCGAAGTCCTAGACGAAGAAAGAACAAAAATCATCTATGTGTATGATTTCATCAATATGTGGACTTTCTTTGTTGAATTGGCAGCAGTCGAAGAACACGTTCCTGGACAAATTTATCCAGACGTATTGTTCTCTCATGGTGAAGTACCTCTTGAAGCTCCAGACAAAGATTTTAGCGATTCAGCTGTTAATGATTTTGACTACGATGAAGACGATTTTGACGAAGACGACCTAGACATGCTAGACGGAGGCGACAATTTTGAAGACTACGGCTTCGAGGAGAACTGGAATTAAAACTTATCAACATACATTTTTTGAGCCAAGAAAGAAGCTACTTTTGTTTTCTTTCTTGGTTCTTTTATCTAAAAACAAATTCTTTCTAAATGATCAACTTATTTAACACCCACATCGAGACTCTTTCCATTCATAGAGTCGGAAACAAAAGCCGTAACGAAGCCTTCTTTTTGTCTGAATCCCCATACGGGCTGAACGACGAGATCATGCCTTTGCTTAAAGAATTTTTCTTGAAATCATTTAGAGAAAAAGAAGAAAACTATTTCCAATTCGCACACGATGTAGATTTGGACTATAATGAAATGTACAATCTGGCCAGCGAGATTTTTACCAACCCGAGCAGCGTTCACGAAGTTTCAAAAAAGATAACCAAACATTTGTTTGAACAGTCCAACCATCCGCACATCAAAAACGGAGAGGTATATGTAGCGTATCTGACCAACTTGAGTATTGATAACAATGTAGTTGACGCCGTTGGTATTTTTAAAAGCGAACTGCAGTCCGATTTCCTTCAATTTGAAGAAAAAGAAAGCAATCTAGAGATGATCCTGCAGCAAGGAATCAACCTTAACAAGCTCGACAAAGGTTGCCTTATCTTCAACCACAAAAAAGAAGAAGGCTACAAAATATTGACTGTTGACAGCAACAGATATGACGCACGTTATTGGCTGGAGCATTTCCTTTCGGTAGATGCTTTCCAAGACGAGAACTTCATCACTAAAAAATATTTGAAATTCTGCCAAGACTTTGCAAAAGACGTGGTCTTGCCTGCCGAAGACAAAAAAGAAGAAGTCATGTTCATGAACCGTTCTGTGAACTATTTTGCGAAAAACGACGATTTCGAAGAGCAAAATTTCTTAAACGAAGTTCTTGACAATCCAGACCTGATGTCGGAATTCAAAAACTATAAAGTGGACAAAGGAGAAAAATACAGCATCGAAGATGTGACAAGCTTCCCGATTGCCAACGCTGCTGTTTCTGATGCCCGAAAAAAAATCAAGAACGTGATCAATTTAGATACAAACATCCAAATCAAGCTCGATTTCATCAACCCAGAAAGCGCAGAAAAATTTGTAGAAAAAGGCTGGGACGAAGAAAAACAGATGTACTATTATCTAGTTTATTTCAACAAAGAGCAAAAATCTTAATTTTCTAAAATAATCTAAGCATCCCCAATTGGTAACAGTTGGGGATTTTTATTTGCTTATAATTATATAAAAATAATCTTCTTTCGTAGTTGTAATTTTAGGAACTAATCTATTACAAATCAAAACCCTACTAGCTATGAAAACAAAAAATAAAGACATAGAAACTTTTTTTAATCATTACGAAAAAAGAGTCAACGATGCGTTGATTGGAAAAAAAATATATGCTGATGAAGCAGCCGATTCCTTTGCCGACTGCTTTATAGAATCAAGTCCGCTGGGAGTGATCTGTGGAAAAAACGATGCTGAATTCAAAAAGCAGATGCTGAAAGGCTATGAATTCTATAAGAAAATAGGGATTACTTCAATGGACATACTTTCAAAAGAAATCACCGTTCTCGATGAATACCATGCCATGGCGAAAATTTACTGGAGATCGAATTACCAAAAAGACAAAGCAGCAGGAAAAATAGACTTTGAAGTCACTTATTTCCTGAATTTCAAGGACGGCAAACACAAGATTTTTGCTTTTATAACAGGTGATGAAGAAAAAGCCTTAAAAGAACATGGCTTGGCATAAAATCCATAACGTTTTGTTTACAAATCAGTTACATTATGCATTTCGTCGATTATTTTTGCCTTTAATCGGATAAAGTAGTATGTTTATAACCCCAAAACAAACATAACCTACATGAATCCACTAACCTCCCGCCACAATGTGCTTTTTGAAAAAGCATTTTGTCGATTTTTTGGACACAAGTTCAAGACTATCAGAAAAGTAACCGACCACTTCAAGGAATTTGAATGCAAAGTATGCCACTGCCATGCAACAAACGATGTGAAAGGCAACAAGATTCATCTCTCTGATGAATTAAAAGACATCAACAAGACGTTAAATCAACTATATCAGAAAAGGCAGGTTGCCCTATAAATCTTTTCAAAATTCGGTTCCAAAAAAGAGTTTTTAATTCCTTGTAACAAATTGTTGCCTGAAACGTCCTATCTTTAAACCAAACCTCTATATATTTTGGAAACTATACTTAAAATTGAAAATCTTTATAAAAATTTCGGGCTGGTCAAAGCCGTCAAAAACGTTTCTTTAGAAATCAAAAAAGGAAATGTCTACGGTATTTTAGGACCAAACGGAAGCGGAAAATCCACTACCCTCGGAATAGTCCTCAACGTTGTCAATAAAACCTCAGGAAGCTACAGCTGGTTTGGGGGACAGATGGAAACTCATGAAGCTCTGAAAAAAGTAGGCGCAATCATTGAAAGGCCTAACTTTTATCCCTACATGACTGCTGAGCAAAACCTACAGCTAGTCTGCAAGATTAAAGGAACCAACTATTCTAAGATTCAAGAAAAACTAGAAATTGTCGGGCTTCTCGATAGGAAAGACAGCAAGTTCAGGACCTTTTCGCTCGGAATGAAACAAAGACTTGCCATTGCTTCTGCACTTCTAAACGACCCTGAAATCCTAATTCTCGATGAGCCTACAAATGGCCTTGATCCGCAAGGAATCCGTCAGATCCGCGACATCATTAAGACCATCGCTTCTCACGGAACTACAATCCTTTTAGCATCACACCTTCTTGACGAAGTAGAAAAAGTGTGCAGCCATGTACTCGTTTTAAGAAAAGGAGAAATTTTATACTCTGGTACTGTCGACGGAATGAACTCCCAGGATGGCTTCTTCGAATTACAGGCAGAAAACCTGCAAGAATTAAAAAATGCTTTGGCACAACATCCTTCCATAGACAAGATCGAGGAAGAAGAAGGGCGTCTTATTGCCTATCCAAAAGGCAGCGTGAATGCTTCCGAGCTGAATAAGTTTCTTATCGATAGAAACATCTTCTTAAGCCATTTGGTGAAACGCAAGCACAGCCTAGAGGAACAATTCTTGCAATTGACCAACAACAAATAACAAACCGAAACAATCCAAAACCCGATACCTTTCATAGTATATCAGGATAAAACTAGCAACCATGAAACGATTACTATCCATCGAACTTCAAAAAATATGGCAGAACAAGGCGAGCAGAGTACTTACCCTTACCTATTTCGTCCTGCTTTCCTTCATCGCCCTGATAGCCTCCATCAATTTTAGCTTTCTAGGCATCAACTTTAGGATTGCCGATCAAGGAATTTTCAACTTTCCTTACATCTGGCATTTCAATACCTATGTAGCCTCCATACTGAAATTCTTCCTGGCCGTAGTAATTGTTTCGATGATGGCAAACGAATACACCTACGGTACTCTCAAACAAAACCTTATCGACGGCCTTAGCAAAAACGAATTCATCAAGTCCAAGCTTATAACTGTAATTCTGTTCGCCCTAGGTTCGACCATTTTTGTTTTTATAATGTCGATGATATTAGGCCTGTGCTTCTCATCCTATGACGAGGCAGGCATTATCTTTTCAGACCTCGAATACCTTTTAGCCTATTTCGTAAAACTCGTGGCTTTCTTTTCTTTCTGCCTTTTCTTAGGAATATTAGTAAAACGTTCCGCATTTGCACTAGGATTCCTTCTCGTATGGTTTTTCTTCGAAGGAATTATTTTCGGTCTTTTGAGATGGCTTGTTTTTTCAAGCACAGAGCAAGTTCAGAAAGTAACGGCTTTTTTACCATTGGAATCCATGTCAAATCTGATAAAAGAACCTATAACACGATTCCAAGCCTATAAAGCCATCGAAAACCAAGTCTCTGGCGGCGTGGCCCCAAAAGACTACAGCGTCCACTGGTATGAAATTCTCATTGTGGTCGTTTGGACGGTTATTTTTATGTTAATGTCGTATAAAATTCTGAAAAAACGAGATTTATAGTATCTTTGCCGATACTATGAAAATGACAAAACCCCACATTTTTATTTTATTTGTTCTTTGCCTTCCGTTTCTGGCCAAAGCTCAATATATAACAGTCAACGACACCTATACAAAGGAACAGCTGGTCAGAGATGTACTCATCAACAATACCTGCGCCAGCGTTTCAAATATTTCGGTGCTTGGAGGAAATTTTGCTTCAGGACAGCAAAGCTACGGCTACTTTAATGCCGGGAGTAGTACCTTTCCTTTTGCAGACGGAATCGTATTAAGTACCGGAAGAGCCGTCGCAGCACAAGGCCCGAACAGCAGCTTGCTCGATGACGGCCAAGGAATGGACTGGCCGGGCGATACCGATCTGGAAGCTGCCTTGGAAATAAACAATTCTATCAACGCTACCATACTCGAATTTGATTTTATTCCACTCGGAAACAAGATCAGTTTCGACTATATCCTCTCTTCAGAAGAGTACCATGACAATGCTCCATGCCGCTATTCAGACGGATTTGCGTTCCTTCTAAAAGAAGTTGGAGGCACGGAAGGTTATAAAAATCTTGCCGTAGTACCAGGAACTACCATACCCGTAAAAGTAACATCTGTTCACCCAGAGATTGGAGGAAACGGCGGCTGTGAAGCCCAAAACGAAGAATATTTTGGAGCTTTCAACGGCTTTGAGCATCCGACCAATTTTAACGGACAGACCGTAGCTCTGACTGCTCTTTCAGACGTAACACCAGGAGTACTTTACCACATAAAATTAGTCGTAGCAGACGAAGGCAACTACCGATACGACTCGGCCATCTTCTTAGGAGGCGGAAGCTTCAAGATAGAAACCGATCTTGGCGAAGACAGGCTATTAGCCACAGGAAATCCGCTTTGCAAAGACGAAACCTTGCCCCTAAATGCTACGAATGCCAATGCAATACGATACGAATGGTACAAAGACGCAGTGCTGCAGCCCGAAATCACGCCTACCTACCCTGTTACTGTAGCAGGCACTTATGCGGTTAGCGTTGAGCTGACAGGCGGTTGTTTTTCTACAGGAGAAATCAAGATAGAATATGCTGGAGCACCCACAGTTTCTAATGCTGTTCTAGTACAATGCGACGAAGACAATAACGGCCGTGCCTTGTTCAACCTCAACCAAGCAGATGCTCAAGTCATTGCGGCAGACCCGACTTTGACCGACCCTGTGTATTTTAGGACAAATGGCGAAGCAGCTTCAAATACCAATCCAATTACCAACGTTACAAATTTCGAAAATACCCAGCCGGTTGTTTATGCCCGTGCAGAAAACCAATACGGCTGTTACGCCATTTCAGAAGTAACGCTGAACGTTTCCAATAATAATATTGCCGATCCGCAAGACCTGAAAAAATGTGATACCGATACCAATCCTACAGATGGCAAGTCGGTTTTTAACTTGCGTGACAGAGAGGCTGATATACTCGCCAACCTGCCATCAGGAAACATTAACTATTATACCTCATACGAAGACGCCCTATCCGGATTAAATCCGATTCCGGCTCCTGATGTCTTCCCAAATACCATTCCTTTCCAACAGCGTATCTATGCCAAGCTAAGTTCGGGAATCGATTGTTATGGAATTGCCGAATTTAACGTCATAGTCAATTCTTTCGGCAGCAGCCTAAACGACGTACAGGCAATTGTCTGCAGAGGCGGCGATGTATTGCTTAATGCAGGAAGCGGCTTTTCAAGCTACAAATGGAATACTCCAAACAACGAAACGACGCAGATCATCCGAGTAACCGCAGCAGGAACCTATACCGTTACCGTCACCAATTCAGATGGTTGTGAAGGCACTAAAAAATTCATCGTCACGGCTTCCAGTATTGCCACGGTAGCATCCATGAATATAAGAGATTTCCAAGGAGGCAATAACTCCGCGACGGTAGTCTTGACATCAGACAGTATCGGAACTTACCAATATTCTCTAGACGGCATCACTTTCCAAGACTCGCCTACCTTTACAAATCTAGATCCAGGCCGATACACAGTCATCATAAAAGAAGCCAACTGCGGTATCATTACCCATGTATTTTACATCATGGATTACCCTAAATTCTTCACTCCAAATAACGACGGTACTAACGATATGTGGAGGATTCCATACCTGCAGTTCCAGCCCAGTGCTACCGTTGCTATTTTTGACCGCTACGGCAAGCTGCTCTACTTTTTTAAAGGAGGACAGCCTGGTTGGGACGGCAAGCTGAACGGCTACGACCTGCCTGCAAACGACTACTGGTTTAGGATTATACTTCAAGACAAAAGAGAAATAAGAGGACACTTCTCACTCTTAAGATAATTCTATATCTTTGAGAGCTAATCGGCTCGTTATGAGAATAAAACTACTTGTCTTTTTTCTATGCTTGTCCCTACAATCCTTCTCGCAAGGAGAAGCCTCCAATTGGTTTTTTGGCAACAGGGCGGGCATTAAGTTCAATAGCGACAATACCATAACCACGCTTTCCAACTTCCCGAATCCTATTCGAATCGTTACCGACGAAGGATGCAGCTCTTTCTCAGATGCTAATGGCAATCTTCTCCTATATACCGACGGAAGAACCGTTTGGGACAGGAACCATATCATCATGCCCAATGGAAACTATAACGCAGGAACAGGACTGCTAGGCGACCCTTCCAGCACACAGTCTGGAATAATCGTACCGAACCCCGCCAATCCAAACCTCTATTATATTTTTACGGTCGATGAGCCGCACCATCAAAACGCATCGGTCTATCCGAACCAATTTTTAGGAGACTATGACGGAGGCGGAGGGCGCGTTCCCACAGCAGACGATGGCTTCAACAACGGACTCAACTATTCTGTAGTCGATATGTCAATCACAGGAGCCAACGGAAGCATCGGCAACATAACCGTTCGCAACACCCATCTCGTTACTTATAATCCCGACCCAACAGGAGAAGAAATCAAATACAAATGCTCCGAAAAAATTACAGCCGTCAGGATTCGTAACGGAGGAGGCTATTGGGTCATAACCCATTTTATTGACAAATTCTACGCTTTTAAGATTGACCCGAGCGGCGTAAGCACTACGCCCGTAATTTCGCAGCTAAATCCTGTAGTTCCCGTTTCTGGCTATCGGAGAAATGCTATCGGACAGATCAAAGTTTCCCCAAACGGAAAAAAGATTGCGATCGCCCACGTACAGAACGGACAGATCGCGGGCGGAACTTCTTCAGGAGGAGCCATGTATCTCTATGACTTTGACAACAGTACTGGAATCGTATCAAATGGCCAAGCCATAATAACAGACAGCGGCTGCTACGGAGTTGAATTTTCTGCCGAAACCAAAAAGCTCTACGTTTCTACAGAAAGTGGTGTCGTACAATTCAATCTCGAAGCCCCATCCATACCTAACTCAGGACAGCTCATTTCAAGCCGCAGCTATTCTTCATTGCAGCTCGGTCCCGACAAAAAAATCTACAAGGCCAACATCAATACCGGATTAGACGATGGCTTCCTCGATGCCATCAACAATCCCGAACTTGACGGCTCTGCCTGCGGTTATCAAAATGCCGCAGTCAATCTAGGAGCAGGCACATCGCGCTTTGGACTGCCTCCGTTCATTACCTCAGTCTTCAACACCAATATTATTGCAAAAAACCTATGCGCCGGACAGGCTACTACCTTCGAAATAAGCACCAACGGATTTGTCCAAAGTGCCATTTGGAATTTTGGCGACGGCAGCGTCTTCAGCAATTCTCTATTGCCTTCCCACGTCTTTCCTGGCCCGGGTACTTATACCGTCACAGCAACCGTAGTCGTTGAAGGAACAACCATCAGAAGCACCAAAAATCTGCAGATTAATGCCCTGCCCGTAGCCACGCCTGCAACCCTCGTGCAATGCAGCCCTACTGCAGCCGACACCAATATTCCGTTTAAGCTGTCAGAAGCCACACAGTCCATCATAGGAAAAGACCCCAATCTGAGTCTTACTTTCTTTCGCTCGTTGCCAGAAGCCATCAACGACACGGATGCTTTGCCAATAAACTATCCAAACGCAGCCAATCCGCAACAACTCTTCGTCAGAGTAACCGATAATACTACGGGCTGCTTTTCCACTACTACGCTCGACCTCTCTGTAAATGCAATGGCCAACACCCCATTGCAAATTAAAAAATGCGATGAGCTGAATAGCGAAGACGGAATATCCGACTTCACCCTAACTGATGCTCAGATACCAGGACTGCCTCCGACTGCAACTACGCTATATTATGCCAATACCGACGATGCCCTGCTTGAGCAGCATCCCATAGCCGAAAACTATACCAACCCGGTTCCTCACCAGCAGACAATCTATGCAAGAGTCGAAGACAACAATCAATGCTGGGGCATCTATCCCATCAACCTCATCGTCAATCCGCTGCCACAGCTCAAGACCGAGGACACCTATTATGTATGTACGAACCTGCCGAACCGCTACACGACACTTACACCTGGCTTATTGCAAGGAATTCCTTCCGACTATACGTATGAATGGTCTACCGGAGAGCACACTTCGACCATACAAGTCAATCAAGCCGGAACCTATACCGTCAAGGTAACCAATATCCACGGATGCTCAAAAACCCGCACCCTGACCGTATTGCCTTCGAATAATGCCACCATCCAAGAAATTGTCATCGTCGATCTTGTTGCTAACAATACGGTTACTGTGCTGTTGGCACCTGAAAGTATCGGAAGCTACCAATACAGCCTCGACCTACCAGGCGGACCTTTTCAAGACTCCAACCATTTTGAAAATGTCTCGCCTGGATTCCATACGGTCTATATCTATGATATTCACGGCTGCGGCATCGTGAAGAAAGACATTTCTGTCTTGCAGATACCTAATTATTTCACCCCGAACGGCGACGGCTATAACGACACTTGGAACATCATCGGAATCAATTCCATATTCTATTCCGATGCAAAAATTTATGTTTTTGACCGTTTCGGAAAGCTTCTGTCCGATGTAGATCCTAGAGGCGCTGGATGGGACGGAATCTACAACAATCATCCCGCTATCGCGACAGATTATTGGTATCTTGTTATTTTGAACAACGAAAGAACTGTAAGAGGGCATTTTTCGCTAAAAAGATAATAGCCATCTCCTAGCTACTAGCAAGTCAAATCTATCGAATCCTCATTCACAATAGCCATTTGCTATTTAGATATTGCCTTATTGCTATTAAAAAACTAATTTTTAGCGGATTAAAACGATTGAAACTCTTAATTTTCAGAAGGAATTAAATTTCAAATACTAAAAATATAATAAATTTGAGTAAACATACGTAACGAATGACTTTAAAAAAATCCCTCATTGCCCTCCTCCTCCTTTTTACAATCACCAAGACTTTTTCGCAGAATGACTGCACCAATGCCATCATTGTATGCGGAAATACTGGATTTGAAGGATTGAGCGCAACAGGAATTGGCATTCAAGAACTTGGATTCAACAACTGCAGCAGCCAAGAAAACAACAGTATTTGGCTTATGCTTTCTATAGACACGGGCGGTACGCTTGGATTTACCCTTACTCCCGAAAGCAGCGATATAGATGTCGATTTCGACTTTTTTATATTCGGACCCAATGCTGACTGTACTAATTTAGGGCAGGCTATCCGCTGTTCGACCACCAACCCAATAGCGGCAAATGCTTCAGACAATCTTACAGGCCTGAACCAAGACGAAACCGATACTTCCGAAGGCCCGGGGGCAGACGGAAACAGCTTCGTGCAATGGCTCACCGTCAACAATGGCGAAAGCTACTTTTTAGTCATCGACAGGCCGGTAGGCTCGAGCAATTTTTCGCTCACGTGGACGGGAACGGCTACCTTCAATCAGCCCCCGACATTCCAGAATCCAACAGGTACGGCGCTCAATATTACGAATTGCGACAACGACGGCCTTATCGACAACAGTACTACTTTTGACCTCGAGCAAAACACCAGCACCATTATCGGCAGCCAGACTTCGGTAGCCGTTACCTATCACCTCAACACCAATGACGTGTTGACGGGAGAAAATGCTATAACACCATCAGGCAGTTTCCCGAACACCATAAATCCGCAGCCTATTTTTGCACGAATCACCAATACTATTACCGGATGCTTTTCGACTGCCGAATTTTCTATCGAAGTAATCAACTCCGTCGATATCCCAAACGACCAATTTGCAATCTGTGACGATAATAGCGACGGCGACGACCAGAATGGCCAGGCCACCTTTAACATGAGCGATGTTACCATTGGTATCCTGTCAGGCACCAACCAATCTGGAATTACCGTAGACTACTACCCCACTTTTGGAGATGCTATCAATAATACTGCAGCTTACGGAGCCGCACATTACAATATGACTCCGAATGAAGAAAGCGCCTTTATCAAAGTCACTAATTCAGACGGATGTTTCAAGATCAAAGAAATCAAGCTCGTCGTTAATCCCTTGCCAGCAAAAACGACAGCCACTTTGGTACAGTGCGATTCCGGACTTACTCCAGACGGACTTACTTTATTCAACCTCAATGAATCCATTCCTTCCCTTACGGGCGGAGACCCCAACTTGGGCGTAGAATTTTTTAAGAGCAACATCCTGTTACCGACAGCCTATACCAATACTGCAAACCCTGAAACCATCGATGTAAAGATTACCGACCTTACGACCGGATGTTCCAGTATGAGTACCCTAGACCTTAACGTAAACGTAATCAACAGGACAGTAACCATCGCACCGCAATGCGACACCGCCGAAACCGGCGTCATGCCGTTTGACCTAAGCACCACAGACCTTCTCCTGACACCGACCGAAACAGCACATTTTTACGCCAACCTAAACGATGCCCTGCTAGAGCAAAACGAAATTACAAATACCGCCAACTATCCGAATGCTACGCCTTATAACGCGACTATCTATGTACGCGTTGAAGAAGCCAATAGCTGTTCTGTAATAGCTCCAATCCAGCTAACAGTAAACCGCCTCCCACAGATTGAAGTACAAGACACTGGTTATGTTTGCACCAACTTGCCCAACCGTTATATTACCCTCGATGCAGGACTGCTGCAAGGCAATCCGACGGATTATACCTACGAATGGTCGACTACACCCGTACAGACAACTCCCGCCATCCGCGTAAACGAAGTAGGAACCTATACTGTAAAAGTCACGAACGCCAACGGATGCATCCAGACCAGAACCATAACTGTCTCCCCGTCTAACAATGCCACGATAGCCGAAGTCGTAATTGTAGATTTGGCACAAAACAATACCGTAACCGTTATCCTAGACCCTGCCAGCATTGGTAGCTACCAATACAGTCTTGACCTGCCGAACGGCCCGTTTCAAGATTCCAATCATTTTGAAAACGTAGCCGCAGGAGTCCATACCGTCTATGTCTATGATACCCATGGCTGCGGCATCGTATCCCAAAAAATATCCGTGCTAAAGATTCCTCCCTTTTTTACGCCTAATGCAGATGGCACTAACGACACTTGGGACATTATCGGCATCAACCCGCTATTTTTCGCCAGCTCAAAAATCTATATCTTTGACCGCTTCGGAAAGCTACTTGCAGATATCGACCCTAAAGGCGCAGGCTGGGACGGAAATTACAACGGACGCCCTTTGCCAGCCAATGATTACTGGTACTTAGTCAAACTAGAAAGCGGCAGGACCATTCGAGGGCATTTTAGTTTGTTGCGATAAGTGAATTATCAAGAAATGTTAGTTCTCAAATCATAATACATGAGAAAAATATTTACAATTTTATATCTCTTTTTTTTATGTAATTGTTTTGGACAATCTGTCGAAGAAATAAATGATGTCAAAAAAATAAATAATCGTTTAGGGATTTCAGATATACTCTTTGATAAAGAATTTAGACTCTATAAAAGCCATGCTATAACTAGTAGTACTGAATTATTTAGGATGTTTTATGACGATAATAAAATTTGGCATGCCTATCTTTATCATTATCGTAGCGATCAAGAAACTTATACTGTTACGAAACTTTCAAGCGTCAAAGACCTTGATTTCATATGGTTGCAGTTATTTGCTTTCTACATAGAAAAGTTGCCAAATATAAAAGACATAGCATACAAATTTAATGACACCAAAGTAGTTTCTGAAAAAGGACAATATTATCTCCAGACAACAGTTTCAACTATAAGTGATGGAACTAGTTACAAAGCTTATTTTAAATTTAAAAAGGAACAGCATATTATTGACTTTACCAACTATAAAAGTTATTTAAAACGCTTTCCAGAAGTAGACGAACTTATCGCATATCAAAAAATCATGGCTCTTATTTCAAATAATTTTGGAATATGGGAAGAGGAATAATGTGGTTCTGAAGTAATCAGAAACTATTTTTGATTTCTTAGGAATTCATTTAAAACAAAAAACAATTTATGCAACGTTTTATAAAAAAACTCTTATTGCTAGTTATTTTAATCTTTTCTATTTCATGTAAGGTGAAACAAAATGACGAATTATATCTAAATTACATAGCCGCAATAAATAATGGTAGTACATTCCAATATCACCTAGTTATAAAACTTAAGAATCTCAATACAGGAGAAATTAGGGAAGTTTGTACAGAAGGAAATTTTTTACAAGGCGCTTTACATAGAGAATATGATTTGGCATATGATGAAGAAGGAGTTGAAAAAGCGATAAAACTAGCCATCGAAAATAAAAAACGATATTATGAATTCAAGAATGATAGCGCAATAATCAACATCGGCAGTGAAGATTACACTATGAAAGAGCTTGAAAAATTAGAAAAAAAAATAAATTTTGATTCTCTTGCCACTCAAATAAAAGCGAAAAAAAAGTGGGCAATAGCGTTAGACAATAAAGAAATGATGATGTATGCCCATGCTTTGTTTAATCGCGGTGTACTGACTGGCGAAAATAATTGTATGGGAGGCCGGCTTTATTATATAGATAGAGATAATCCCCCTTTTTAAGCATAGTGTAACTATTTCTATTTCTGCTGTTTTAGAAAACCCTTTTTTTCCTAACTTAGTAAAACCCAGAAAAGAAGACAACACCATGACAGCAGCCCAATATCCAAAGATCTACCTCTATCGCAGGATTGTTCAGGCAAAAGTCTTTATTGATAAATGCTATGCTGATAAAATCGACCTCAACAATATCTCAGACGAAGCTTATTTTTCCAAATTCCATTTCATACGGCTGTTCAAATCCATCTACGGAAAGACGCCCCACCAATACCTCACAGGCGTACGCATCGAAAAAGCCCAGCAATTTCTACAGCAAGGCAAGCCTGTAACCGAAGCCTGTTCCTTAGTAGGTTTTGAAAGTCCAAGTACCTTTAGCGGCCTCTTTACCAAACTCGTCGGCAAGACACCCTCCCAATACCTCGATAGTCATAAAGAAAGACAATCCCAGATACAGCAGACGCCTTTGGCCTTTGTACCCGGCTGCTATGCCTATATGCACGGCTGGAAAGAAAATAGCAATTTTGAAGAAGCCGAAAAATAAATCATTGCCCATCTTTGTAATGTGTTCAACATTAAAAAAGAAAAGCCATGATTACAAAAATGACCATTACCAACATCCATGTCTTAGACCAAGACAGCGCCTATGACTTCTACATCAACAAATTAGGCTTTAAGCTCGTAGATGATATTCCAATGGGACCCGAAACTCGATGGCTCACCGTTTCTCCACCAGAACAGCCCGACCTGCAATTAGTCCTCTTCCCTGTTACCGTAAGCAAGATGTTTCCTAAAGAAGTCGCAGAAACATTAATCGACCTGATCAAAAGAGGAATATTCGGCTGTGGAGTACTCACCTGCAACGACATCTTTGCCACCTATGAAGAACTAAAATCAAAAGGCGTAGAATTCATAAAGCCGCCCACAAAAGAATTCTATGGCACAGAAGCCTTGTTCAAAGACGATTCTGGCAACTATTTTTCATTACAGCCGCTTAACAATTTCGACAATGAAAACAATATTTGATCCAGCAGCACGAGAGGAATTAATCAGCAGGATCAATTCCCTCGATGAAAAAAGCACAAGACAATGGGGAAAAATGAACGCCTATCAAATGGCCAAACACTGCACGATATGGAACGAGTGGGTTTTAGGCAAGGAGAATCATGTCTATAAACAAGAATTTCTAGGCAAGATATTTGGCAAGATGGCTCTCAAGAGCAATACCAAAGACGACCGTCCTTTAGGCAAAAAGATGCCCGCCGGAACAGCATTTACAGTAAAAGAAAAAGAAGGCGACCTAAAAGCTCAAAAAAACATCTGGGCAGAACAGATTGCAGGCTACGGACACTTCTCTAATCCTGACTTCGTCCATGACTTTTTCGGCAAAATGACAAAAGAAGAAATCGGCATATTCGCCTACAAACACAACGATCATCATCTGCGGCAGTTTAGCGTTTAGGGCAACAGCTTGTTTCCATGTGTTAAAAAATATCCTTGTTCCAATTATACAAGTTTGTCATTCTTTAAGGAAATATTTTTATCTTTAAAAAAATCATCAATCAAACACATGAAAAAAAGAATCCCTTTTCAAATCCTCTTATTGCTGCTTTTCACATTGCAAGCATTTTCACAGACAGACAATCCCGAATTGCAGAAAATGGCCGACGACGACCAAAGTGCAAGAATGGCTTCAGACATCAACTGGATGATCCTCAACAAAGAAGACAGCCTCAGGCGCGTGAGGATTTTCGAACTGATAAAAGAAGACAAAGTCAAGACCGCCAAAGACCACTTCAATTCCGGAATCGTCTTCCAACACGGCAACGATACCATCGATTCGCGAATAGCAGTACAAAGTTTCAAAAAAGCCATAGAGCTCGATGCAACCCTCAACAAATGGTGGTATGCCGCAGCAGTCGACAGAGACCTGATGCGAAGAGGACAGCCCCAGATTTACGGAACCCAGTTCGTAAAAAACCAAGCCACAAACAACAAATGGGCGCGATACAAAATCGATACCACAAAAGTAACCGACGAAGACCGCAGCTATTACAGCGTAGAATCCCTTGCCGAGCAAATCAAAAAAGAAAGATTCATGAACCTAAAATCGGTTTCTTCCTACTATGCAAGCAACAATTCTATTGACAAGACCATCAAGTTTATCGAGCAAGAATTCAAAAAAGGAACCGAATCCGAATACAACAGTAGCGAAGAAGAAATCAATAATTTTGGCTATAGCCTGCTGAATGCCAATAAAAACGAAGACGCCCTAAAAATCTTCAAGCTAAACACAAAACTCTATCCAAACGGCTTCAATACTTTTGACAGTTATGGCGAATGCCTGATGAAGCTTGGCCAGAAGAAAGAAGCCCTAAAAGCCGATAAAAAATCATTAGCACTCAATCCTCAAAATGACAATGCTAGAAAAATAATAGAAGAGAATAAATAACCTTTATTAAATTGTATTTTTGAGGTGATGCTAACTTGTTCTGTAACAAAACCTAATCAAAAACCATGAGACTAACAGGAATTATTATTATTTTACTCTTAACAACCATGGGATGTAAAAACCCTGACGCTATTACCAAAACGGAGGAAATAAATCATTTATCGCGTAAGATTTCTGAACTTCAAAGGCAAAATAAGATTTTAAGAGATTCATTATCTGAATATGAAGAAAATTTTTTATACTCGCAGACATTAGTTGGTGTTCCAGACAAACCTTTTTTAAAAGTCGGCAAAAACAATAATATAGTTATGCTATTTCAAACTTTTGATAAAAAATTACCCAAATACGATATCTATAAACTTGAAGGCGATAAACAAATAAAAATAGGCAGTAACACCAGTACTAGATTTGACTACAATTTTACTCCAAAATCCATTGACGATAAAGAATTAAAACTTTTAGTAAAAATACCATATAATAAAAAGACAATTGAAATTCCAGGTCTTATGATTTTCGATGTCAAGGAATAAAATATTGGCAGCCACAAACAATAAATGGGCACAATACAAAATCAATGTTAAGAAAGCCATGAGACATATAAAAAGGTTTAGTATATTCTTTATTTTAATCCCCATCGCTTTTACATTATCCTGCAGCAACACGAACGACAAATTAAAAGAAGGATTCTGGAAACATGCCGGAGGATTTTACATAGGCGATATTATTGATTTCAAAAACAAGTCCATCCAAATAAAAAACGACACCATTTTCAAGAACGATACCGCAATAGCTAGAATCGAAAAGCTAGAAAGCCGATGGTTAGCAGGAGACAAAGTACTCCATATCAAAGCAATTCCGAGCGGAAAAAGCGCAAGATATGTAGAGAAATAATCCCTGCACTGCCAAGACGTCGTTTGCAGGAATTACAAATTATCTCTTTCTTTGTTTAAAAGAAGACCAACCCACATGAAAAAAGCGGCAATCACTCGGCTGAATATCCTCCAGAAAGCCTTTGAGCTCATCTACGGAAAAGGCTACCTGACTACCAGTATCGACGAGATTTTGGCCACTACTCATGTAACAAAAGGAGCCTTCTACTACCATTTCAAGAACAAAGACGAGATGGGCATTGCTATCATCAACGAACTATTAAAGCCCACGTTCGAAGCCACATTCCTGAAACCCCTTGCGTCCGGCGGCGATCCTGTACAGATTATCTACGACATGATGCACGAGATACTCATGGACAACGAATTTCTCAAAGTAGAATACGGCTGTCCGGCGGCCAATTTCACCCAAGAAATGGCTCCTTGGAATACCGATTTCACAAAAGCACTAAACGACCTTTCCGCAGCATGGAAAGACGCCATTATTGCCTGCATCGAAAGCGGCAAAAAAGACGGAAGCATTCGCCCAGACGTAAAAGCAGACCAAGTCGCCATCTTTATCATGTCAGGCTACTGGGGCATCCGAAACATAGGCAAATTAAGCAATAGCAAAACCGTCTACCTCGTGTTTTTAAAACAGCTAAAAGACTATCTCGAAACCCTCCGATAATTTTTTTATTCAAAAACATACTAATTAGTATGTTTTTTATTTACTTTTGTTCCCGTAACAAACAAATAGTCGTTTTTCGATATGTATCAAGCCCTTACCTTCCTCCATTCCACACTGCGCTGGCTTGTTTTGGTCAGCCTGATTGTTTCACTATACAGAGCCTACCGTGGCTATTTCCGCAAAGCAGCATTCACAAAAACAGACAATGCCGTTAGGCACTGGACAGCCACCATAGCCCACACACAATTGATGGTCGGCATGACGCTATACTTCCAGAGTCCCATCATCAAATACTTTCTCAACAATTTCAGCACCGCCAAAGAAAGCTTCAACTTGCTTTTTTTCGGAGTCATCCACAGCCTGCTCATGTTGCTTGCCATAATCATCATTACCATTGGTTCTTCTTTAACAAAAAGAAAAACAACAAGCCCTGAAAAATTCAAGACGATGCTCATCTGGTATGCCTTGGCCCTGCTCATCATTTTCATTGCCATACCTTGGCCGTTCTCCCCTTTCGCAAACAGACCCTATTTCAGATAATATGCAGACACTTTTAAAAACACCCATCGGGCGCCTTCGCCTCCTCGGATACATCGAAGGACTTTCGCTCCTCGTCCTTTTCTTTATTGCCGTACCTCTTAAATATGCAGCCGGCGATCCTTCGCTCTCAAAAATTATGGGACCGCTTCACGGAGCCCTATTCCTGCTTTTTATCTTTAACACTTTGAGCGTTGGAGTCGAACAACAATGGAAGTTTAGGCAAACCACCTACAAGGTCATGCTCGCCTGCATCATTCCGTTCGGAACCTTTTATATCGACCGAAAAATCTTAAGCAAAATATGAAAAAAGCAATCCTCATCGTCGGCATCCTTTTGCTTGCCTATATCGGATACCGCATCTACAAGATCTACACCCTAGACAAAGGACTAGGCCAGCTCATTTCAGAAGGTGCCATCATCCTCGACGTCCGTACAGAAAAAGAATTCGAGATGGGCCATATCCAAGGCGCCCTCAACATCTCTTTAGGCGAAATCCGCCACCGCTATACGGAACTCGATACCTCAAAAACCTACATCACCGTATGTTCCCACGGACTCCGCAGCGTCAAGGTCGAAAACATCCTAAAAGAAAAAGGATTTAAAAAAGTATACAACGGAGGCGCTTGGAACGATCTGCAGCAAAGCCTTAAAAAACACTAATTCTTTTTTACTCCCCGCTAATCCTCACTCATACAGCCTCTTTGCAGTTTTAGGGTATAGAATAGCAAAAATAATTGCCATCTTTGAATAATACTACATTATAAAGATAAGAGCGGAGTATAAAAGTTTAAGAGGCATTGTTGTTAATAGTACTCCGCCTATCTTTATTCCGAAAAGTTCACCACGCCCCTTTGCGTCCGGATGCCGACTTTTGTGAGTTACTAAAGAATATGCGACATGGCCAATAAACAAAAAAGCGACCAAAAAAGAAGTGCCGAAATAACCAGGCGCTATTTCGATTTTATAGACAAGCATACAAACGATGTCAGCAGTGGCCGTGTTTCCGAATTCATGGAACTCAACCAAATAGCACGCGAATTGGCCGTTTCTCACAAGCACCTCACAGACAGTGTCCAAAAAGAAACACAGCACCATCCCTGCCATTTTTACGACACAAAAATTATCGAAAAAGCAAAACAGCTTATGGCAGACCCGCAGCTCTCTATTGCGCAAATTGCACTAGCGCTTACCTACGACCCTTCCAATTTTTCTAAATTCTTCAAAAAGTTTACAGGAGAGACACCCGGAGCATTCAGAAAAAAGCAAAAAACAAACAACACCTAAAGTTCCGAAAAGTTCACCACATTTCAGTCATCGATTTTCCGCTCCTTTACAGTAGTAATAATCGTAAAACAATCAATGACCATGACAAGAAATGATCTAAACGGAAAAGTAGTTTTAATTGCCGGAGGCGCTAAAAACTTAGGAGGCCTATTAAGCCGCGGTTTTGCCGCAAAAGGCGCAAAAGTAGCCCTACATTACAATAGCAGCAGCACCCAAGCAGATGCCGAAAAAACACTGGAAGCCATTCAAAAAGCAGGAGGCGAAGCCTTTTTGTTTCAGGCCGATTTGACAAAAGTAGAAAATATCAAAAAACTTTTCGAAGCAACCAAAGCCAAGTTCGGCAGTATCGACATTGCCATAAACACCGTAGGCATGGTATTAAAAAAGCCTTTTTTAGACACTACCGAAAAAGAATACGACACCATGTTCGACATCAATTCAAAAGTAGCCTATTTCTTTATCCAAGAAGCAGGCAGAACGCTTAATGACAACGGCAAGATCTGCACCATTGTCACCTCGCTATTGGCAGCCTACACCGGACTGTACTCTACCTATGCCGGAGCCAAAGCTCCCGTAGAGCATTTTACCAGAATGGCCTCAAAAGAATTCGGACAAAGAGGCATTTCCGTTACAGCTGTAGCCCCAGGCCCAATGGACACGCCCTTCTTTTACGGACAAGAAGCCCCAGACGCTGTAGCCTATCACAAATCAGCCTCAGCCCTAGGCGGCCTGACCGACATTAAAGACATAGCCCCATTAGTCGAATTTCTGGTAAGCGAGGGCTGGTGGATCACAGGCCAGACCATTTTTGCTAATGGTGGATATACAACGAGATAGCAACAAAAAACCAGCAGTAGTACTGCTGGTTTTGTTATAACGCTCCTCAACTATTAATACTATATTTGATTGATAAACTAAAAAAGCTACCCAATGGAAAAGATTTTATTATCTCTTCCAACCTTTAGCTCTTAATTTATATCTTAGTTAAAAACAGCTTTTAATAAATAATTCGATCAAAACATGAAAACACTTTCTTTAATCACATGCTGTGCTAATTTCGTTGATAGTAACGCCAATCATAAGTAACAAACTAAACTGATGCTAAAAAAAGAAATAATTCTGCTCCTATTTTTTCCAATATTCTATTTGGACAAGACAATAGCGAATCTAAGAAAGCACTTGCCGAAATTGACGCCTATGTAAAGCAAATTGATAGTACTTACAAAAATGCAAGCGAAGGAATCATAGAAGGCCCAATCGAACATAAAAAACCAAAAAAAAAAATGGCGGTTGGGAAGCTTATTATATTAGTGATGAACAATCGAAAAACCTGCCCTTAAGAATTCGTTACACTGCAACCGAATTTGATAAAAACATAAAATTAGATTTATATTATAGAAATGAGAAACTAGTTTTTGCTGATTTAACAGTCAGTTATACTACCGAAAAAAAGTCAAAGCCAAGCTATAAAAGACAATTCCGTTTCCCTGATGGAAAATTGTACTGGCAAACTAGAACCACAAGCAAAGAATTTCAAGATGCGGAAAAAACTTACAGCTATGACTATTTATTTAAAAAAGAAAGTGAAATCCGAGAAATGATCTATAAATAAACATGATCGCGTAGATTTGCGATACAGGCCAGACCATTTTTGCAAACGGCAGATATACCACGAGATAGCAACAAAAAACCAGCAGTAGTACTGCTGGTTTTTTTATTTAATCATTAAACATCCCTTCACTTTCAACTTTCAACTTCCAACTTTCGACTATCAACTTTCGACTATCAACTATCAACTTTTACAATAATTCCCTAGCTTTACTACAAATTAAATTAAACAAATGAAAAACCTTTGGTGTTGGCGTTGCCAGATGGAAGTACCTATGCTCGATGAAGAAGAATATGCAATAGCAGCAAAGCTATATTCTCAAGGCTTCGAAAAAATAGAATCAGGCAAATCAAGAGAAGAAAGGTTCAAGCCGATGCTCGACTACTACAACAACCTTACAGGATTTGAAGAAACAGAACCAAACGCAATAATGCATCATCGCATCGAACAATATGGCCCACCCTGCGAAAACTGCAGCAAGCCCTACCGCACGCCTCTAGCTTCTTTTTGTGCTGCCTGCGGAAACAAAAGAGTACTCCAAACAAATTAAAATTAATCACCACAAACTATCAACTATCAATTATCAACTACTCATAATAGTATCATCTTTTTATGAAGAATCTATTCCTAATAACACTCTTTCTTTTTGCAAGCCTAATTTATGCAACAGAACAAATTCCTGATGTCTTAAAATACAACGGAAAAGAATACGAACTAAGAAGCTTCTCTCCCGCCCACAAATATTTTCAAGACAGGGGATTTCAGCCCCCAAAAGAAGCAATTCAAACAACGGGCAATCAAAAAATTTTTCTATTCACGTACGAAATAATCAACGAAAAACTTTACTTGACAGATGTTGAAATCCTTCTACTGGAACCAAATAAAAAATACCCTAATATGACAGACCTCAATTCAAAAAGCATTTTCAAAGAATACTTCCCACACGAGGACAAAATACTAATGGATGTCTCCAAAATAACAGTTATTCCATACGGAGATCTAATCGAAGAAGATTCTTGGTCAGACGGATATTATAAAAACTATTTGATATTTGAATTCAAAAGCGGAGAAATAACAAAAAAATTAGATTTAAGCAAGCAAGAATATATAACCGAATCAAAAAAACAGTTTAAGCTATTCAAAACAACCAAAGAATATAAAGAAGTCAAAAAAGACATAAAAGCAAAAAAATCAGTAGATTTTTTTAATGAATTTAGGCCAAAAAAACTTCAGGTAAACATCAATCAATATATAGAAAGACATATATTTTATAAAATCAAGCATATCCAATAGACTATCTTTTCGACAAACAAAAAACATTGCCAAAAGCACAGTTGTTTAATAACCTCTCAACTTTCGATTTTCGACTTCCAACTTTCGACTTTCGACTTTCAACTTTCAACTCTTAACCTTCCTAATCACAATCTTTCCCCTCCCTACGCTCACCTTCACGCTGTCGCCTTCATAAAAGCCGCAGTCTTGGAGCCATTTTCCTTGAATCCTGATTTCCGGAAAAAAAGCGATGCGCCGATACGCCCTTGCAAAACCTTTACTAAAAACCGTAAGGTAACGTTCTTTCCCTTTTTTATTTTTGTTGCTGTTTGGTGTAGAATTTTCCATATCGTTATCATTTAATACGCCAAAGCAACAAAAGCCCAAAAGCATAATCAAGTGGGCAAAAGCATACATTATTCTAAAGCAAAGAATATTTCAGAAACAATATTTGTTTATATTTAACAAAAATTTATACATACAGTTATGATACACAACAACATGCCAGACAAAAAAATACACCAAGGCCGAAACATCAAACGCTTTCGCGAAATGCTCGGCATCAAGCAAGAAGCCCTAGCTTTTGAACTGGGCGACGACTGGAACCAAAAGAAAATCTCACTCCTCGAACAAAAAGAGTCCGTAGAAAAGGATATTTTAGAACAAGTGGCTAAAATCCTGAAAGTGCCTACCGAAGCTATTGAGAATTTTGATGAAGAACAAGCGGTAAATATTATCTCAAATACATTCACAAGCAACGATACATCGACTTTAAATGCTATAAATATTCAACCAACATTTAATCCTCTTGATAAAATGGTTGAACTTTATGAACGTATGCTTCAACAGCAAAAGGAAATGATTGAGAAGTTGGAGAGGTTGATTGAGGGGAAATAATATTAATAATTAACTAAAATATAGTAGTTATGTACCACACAATATTACCTGTTACAGATAGTCATAATCCAATTATTGTAGAAGGAGAAAGCGAAACTAAAATAATTATTTTCAATGCAGGGCCTTCAACGATTGAAGCACAAGTTTGGCAAAATTGGAAAGGAAAAGTAGATGGTGAATATCTGAATTCAAAAGAACCAAATCTACAGCTTGAATTAAGAGCTGGGAATCAAAAAATTATTTCAGGTTCCTTTATAAGGGCTCGAATTAAAAATTCAGAATCTAATTACGAAGACATTAATAAGTTTGCAGCTGTGGGTGTAAGAATTCTTATGATACACCCTGATAATAGAATTTTCCATGATTACATATACTAGTCAAATTCAGATTTTACATCTTTCTGATTTACACTTTGGGGAACATCACATTTGTAACCCAAAACCATCTGCATCAAAGGAAGGTATACCTTCCTTAGCTGATTTAATTTCTGATGATCTTCAAAAAGACTTTGGAGCTACTGTTATAGATAAAACAGATTATTCTCAGCAAAAAGAATCTCCATTAATAATAGCTGTAACTGGAGATTTTACTCAGAAAGCAGCACATGAAGAATTTCAAGAAGCATCAAGTTTCTTAGATAGTCTATTATCAAAAAAAATTCTAAATCGGGAAGTTACAAAAAAGAACATTTTTATTGTTCCAGGAAATCACGATGTACAGTTTACTAAACCGTCATCGGATGAGAGATTCCAACCTTATTGTAGTTTTTATAATAAATTTTACCAAGAAGTTCGACCTCCACAACTTCCTCATGAACCAATAAAACTAACACAAATTCATTTACGGAATGAAAATGATAATAAATTTCTTATAGCAGAGATTAACTGTTGTATGTATGTTGAAAAAGATACCGTTGATAGTAGCAGAGGTCAGGTAGATATTGCATCAATAACAAAACTTAGAAAAGAATTGAAAGAAATTAAATCTTCTAATTCTGATTTTGCTGATTATATAAAAATAGTTGTAATACACCATCATGTAGTTTTACTCCCCTCTTTTATAGAAGACGGAAGAGGTGTTGATTCTATAATGCATTCAGGATATTTATTAGAGCTATTGAACGAATACGATTTTCATTTGATATTGCATGGACACAAGCATTATCCACATATTTTTAATTATGAACCGGTTCCTCTCTGGAATGAGTCAAGTAGTAAAATTCCACAAGTTGTTATAGCTGGTGGAAGCTGTGGAAGTAAAGAATTACCTACAGAGGTTTCAGATAGAGCCCGCAACACATATAGTATAATAACTATAAAATGGCATCCTGCAGCTAAACAAGCCCGTGTGAAAGTTATCACAAGAGGATTAAAAAGAACAGGTTCAAAACCATTAACTCCTGATCAATGGAAATGGGAAACAGTTAATATTAGCGATAAAGTTGTTGCTCCATACCAAGCTATACCTTCAGCTGGGTCAATAACATTCGAAACTATCCAAGATGATGTTTCAAGATTAGAACAATATGAAAATCAGAGGTATCATATGGCGGTCGCCGAGGTAATGCCATCGTTAATTCCTGGGCAAGCATATGAGGTAAGAGCATGGATTGTTCAACATAGACCAGACCTTTATACTTTACCTCCTTTAGTTAAAGTGGAATGGACTGCAGGAGAAAAATTTAAATGTATTATTTGTGAAGAGAAAGACAACCCTAACTTTTCATTTTCTTATCACTACTGGGGGCCAATGCTCATACAAGCAAAACTTTTTTTCGCTGATGGTTATGAAGGATTTGCTTATGTATATGCTAGAATGCCTAAAGATGAGTCAATCAATTAACCGATAAGCCATATCAAAACTAAAGAAATGGATACAATCAACGGAAATATTTTAGAAATTCATTATTGGTTCAATGACAGGTCACATTCTATGGATGCTTTTGTAGAAAATAAATGTGAATTTGAGATTTTAGGAATAATAAAAGAAATTGCAAATATTTATTCTGTTGAAATTAAAATTGAAACCGAGCCAACAGCCGAAGGCGGTTTGAGAAAATGGTTAAAAGTCGTTTCTAAAGATGAAAATAAAAATGCCTCAATAACAATTGCAATTATAGTTGCTCTTATTACAACAATTCTAACTACTCCAATTGCAAAAGTTTCAGAAAAACTCATTGACAAAATATTTGAAGATACTGAAATTCAAGATTTAGAAAAGGAAAAGCTTAGGCTTGAAATTGAAATACTGAAACAAGAAGCAAGCAAAAAAGGTATACCTATAGAAAGTAATACTATAATAAAAAAGAAGAAATCAAATTTTTATGAAGCTTTAGAAAAATATCCTAAAGTTGATAAAGTTTCATTCTTTGTAGTGGATGAGGATAAAATTAAAATTTCAAAAGAAAAAGTTGTTAATAAACATGAATTCAAAAATTTTGTTCTAGTATCAGATGACTTAGATCCAATTGAAATTGAGTCAGCAGTTATTGAGATTATATCTCCTGTTTTAAAAAAAGGAAAATACAAATGGATGGGGTATTTTAGCGGAGAGCCTATTTCATTTAATATGCAATCAAAAGAATTTAAAATTTTAGTACAAAATGGAGAAGTTGAATTCAAAAATGGTTCATCAATAAATTGCTTACTTAGAATACGAAAAAAAATTGACAATGAAGGTCTAGAAAAAATAGTTGGTTATGATGTAGTTATGGTCAATCATTATTTTGAAAATGAAAAATCAATTGAGACAAAAGAAGGTCGTAACAAAGACAAATTAAAGAAAATGCTAAAAACCAAATCAATTTGTTTGATGATGAAAATAATTTATTTAATCTTGGATAATTCTGATAGTGCACATTTACAATCAGCACCAAATATCTAGCGTAAACCTCTATTCTTGCTATAATCATAAATAATTCGTTTACAACCAATGAAAAAACTTCTTCTACTAATCCTACTAACAATAAATCTAACCAACACGTTTGGGCAAAACACAAACGAAGAAAAATATAGATTTGCAAAAGAAGTCTTCAATTCAAAAAAATATAAAAAAGACAACTATCCAAGGTTTCAGCAAAACATTCAATTGGTTGGAGATAGTACTTATCAATTTGGAGAAAAAATCTTAACGCTCTCAATAGAAAACAAAAGCTACGAAAAGCTATTCAAAAAAGGAATATTCAATCCGGACGTAGTTTTCGGAGCAGGAACAACAAAAAGAGACCAATCCCAACTCGATACACTAACACAAGTTCAAAAGATTGTTTATAATCTAGTCAGAAACGACAGTTTATCCATTTGTTGTTTTGAAGAGCTCGAAAAATTAAACCCCAATCCTCAAACAAAACGTTTTATATTTTGGCTGTTACGGATTGGCGTAGCCAATCCAACAGAATATTACCTTGAATTTTATAATAAAAAAGCAACCAAAGAAACCTCAATAGAAGAATTTATCGAAAATGCTAAAATGACATTCTATTATCAAGGAACCACCATCATATAAAAGCCTGCCTTGTAGCACAGATTTGCAATCCGCGTTAAATACTACAATCCGCGTCCTTATTCAAAGCCAACGTCACCCTTCATACAATAAAGATTTGCATAAAAAGAAACCTGATAACGCAGATTTACAATCCACACCAAATACCACAATCCGCGTCCTTATCAAAAACCCAACATCACACTTCACACAATACAATCAAAAAACTTGCGATTAATGGCGCAAAAAGAGCCCATTTATAGCTTCAAAATCGCATTTTATATCCCTTTTTACGGCTCCCGTTTTCCCACTTACACCAAAAAAACGACCACTTACGCCCAAAATCGACCACTTATTACTTCTTGCTAGGACTTCTCAAAAAAAAATAAAAATTAGCATCACAAAACTTGGTTCTATAATTAATCCCATCTTCCAAGTTTTTTTAAGAAGGCGGCGGAGCATCATTTTTAGATTTTAAAGGCATAAATTTTCTCAATAGCTCCGTCGTCGTCTTTTTGAAGACATAACAAGACAGCAATCTAGCACACAAGTGCCAAAAGTTTATAAATAGATCTAGCGAAGCAAGGGAGGCCATCCACTAGATACTAAGATGTCGGCGGAAGAAATAAGGTTCTGGGCAATGAATAGTATGTAATTCCGCCGCATCTTTTTTAAGATAACATAAATAAGAGACACACATGAAAACAAAAAAAACAATTCTATCTATAATTCTCGCAGGTTTATTTATATATCTAATATTCGTAATAAAAAATGCAATACAGATATACGACGCATCTACATTGACCCCGAAAGAATTTCTAGAAAAATATAAAGATTAAACATTCTAAACAACAAATAATGAAAGCCAAAAAAATAATACTTTATATAGTCTTGATTTTACTCGCCATCTACTTAGCCTTTGCCATACCAAACGCAATAGAAAAATACGATTCAACCAGATTAACCCCAGACGAATTTTTCAAAAAACACAAAGACTAGACAAAATCCAAACCCTCCAAAAAAGAAAAAGTAATTTTTTAAAATCTGAGATAGTATGGAAAAACTAACTAGAAACTACAGCGTAAAAGACGTAGACATGATCATCACGGCATCTACAATCATCAAAAATGCCATCAGCCAAAAAAACTTCCTGCAGTCCAAACGTTCCAGCTGGAGCGGCACCTATTTTGAAGACCTCGAAAACAGGATAGACGCCATTGCCGCAGACTATCTTGGGGCAGACAATGCCCGCGAGCTCCGCATCTCGACCGCTGCCATCTATGAAGCCCGCGACAAGGCCCACAAGCTCGCCTCCGAAATCAAGGTACAGATAGAAGAAGACTTCCCCGCAGAAAAAACCGAGATGCTCCGCACCCTGGGCTACACCAGCTATTTTGCAAAAGCACGCCAAAAAGACCAAGAAGCCCTCATCAACCTGCTCTTTCAGTTCAAGGCCAATCTTACGCCTGCCCTCAAGGCACAAATGACAGCCAATGGCATCCTGCAGGCAGACCTCGATGCCTTGGCGGCTATGGGAGAAGAGCTCAAGACCCTCGACACCGTGCAGGAAGCCAAAAAAGGTGCCCGCCCTATCAATACCGAAGAAGCCGTAAGAGCCTTTAACGACATCTACGAACAAGTCATGGCAGTCGCCCGTATCGCCTCCCGATTTTATAAAGACGACAGGCCCCGCCAAGACCTCTTCAGCTTCTCCAAAATCGCAAAAGCCATCAATACCCATAATAACACGCCTAAATAAAAACCATAAATCCCGCCAAAAGCGGGATTTTTTTGTCTTGTCGATGCAGAGTATCACACTATAATCAATAACAACCAGACAAAGTAAGATATCAAGAGAGATAGATTTACATAAAGAGTTTTTTTATTAATTTCGTCCAGAAAAGCATGCCTATTTTTAATTCATTTTCAACACTTAGCTTCTTTATTATACTATAAAAAAATGAAACATATATTTTCACTCGTAGCATTATTCTATTCAATAACAATTTGTTATTCGCAAAATAAAGAACTAACTGGAAAATGGATTCTAGTTAAGACCATTTATAATGATGGCAAAAACATCGAAATCAACAACCCCACTTATTCACAAGAATTGGTGTATACTATTAATCCGAATAACTTAAAAATCAATAGTCAAAATTTTAAGGCAACGTTTACATCAAATAAAATCATTACTCCTTTTCGAACTATCAATTATGCCTTTGAAGAAAAATATTTGATTGCTTATGATGAAGGAGATAATAAGACAAGCTTTTTCCTTCCTGTAAATGAGTACGTCAAGACGTATCCCGAATTTTCATTAAAAGAAATTGAAAGAAACGGAAATACAGTATACCTAGACAACAAACTATCAGGATACGAATTTAATAACGAATTAGATCTTGATGAATTTATTAGTAACAACAAAAAAGATAAAGATTCAAAAGTTATCAATAACCTATACTTTCAGATAGAATTTATCTTAACAAGCAACAACAAAATTAAAGACATAAAAGTTTTAAATTCAATCAACCCTCAGCATGATACTGATTATATAAATACTTTAAAAGAAGCCGAAAAATATTTAAAAAACATTTCTGGTAAAGACTTATTGATTGTAAATGAAGTACACCATGCCAAATTTAGACAAGATCTAACCGACAAAAACGAGAAAAAATTTTATGAATTGATGGTAAAAGGAGGTGATTATTACAGAAATAATAAGTTTGAAAAAGCGATTGAAACCTTATCGCAAATAAAAGACATAGACATAAAAAGCAACAACTTTAGAATGTTTATTCGAGAATATAAGAAAAAGCTTGGAGTGTCATATTTAGCTATTGGAAAAACCGAAGAAGCTTGCCAGATTTTTAATCAGATTGGCGATAAGACAGATTTCGAAGTCAGAAATTATTTGATTGATTTCTGCGAAAAAAAATAAACAGTTACTATAGCACTTACAATTGTATAAAGTGTAAAAAATGCAGACATAATGAATAAATTTCTATATAGTATTCTAATTTCTTCTTCCCTTCTTAGCTGTAAAAAAGAAAAAGTAGACGTACAAAAACCGACTAAAACAGAGCAGATTTATGCTGAAAACAACTACGGACAAATAGGAGTTACAGAAAAAATAGGATTAAAAATATATTCTGACAGTTCCTATTTATACGTAAAATTCAAACAGGATTATGATAACTCTGAAAAAATAGAAAGGTGTATAGGCAAGTTTAAGATTATTAACGACACTATGCTATTTTTTCCCTCTAATTTCAAACTAAATAATTCAACAAAGGCAGTCATAAAAAACAATTTTGTAGAATTTGTAGATGGTAAATTTCCATTAAAAATCGAAATAAAAACAAATGCACAAAAGTCAAAAAATAATTTGAATTTTGAGAAATTCAAAGATTATGCGGTTTTCACATTCAACGAAAAACATTATGGCTCTAGATATTATGGTTATAAGCCAAACTCCATAAAACCCTATGATTTAAAACAAACTGAATTAGAAGAAGTAGACAACATAGTGAAGAAATGTTTTGTAGAAAACAATTCTGAACTAAGAAACATGAACGATTACGTCAAGCAATGTATTCCTATAATAAACGCGAAACAAGAAGTAGAAGTTTGGATTAGTTGCTATTGTAAAGGAAACCATGTAAATGAGAATTATAAATATTTCACGATCCGTATGCACGATGGCGGAAATTGTAATATTCATTTCAAAATAAATCTAACAAAACATGCTTACTCAGAATTAAACATCGCTGGAGACGCATAAATTCGGATATCTTAAGTAAAAAAATCCCGCCAAAAGCGGGATTTTTTTGTCCCAAACCCACGCCTTTCAAAAATTATTGTATAAGAATTACAACAGACATAAAGACAAGCACCACAAAACAATTGCTTTATTCTAAAGCAAATAGAGCAAAAAACAACCGCGCCCCATGCAGAGTAATGAGTAAAATTTTGTAAGTTAGCACTACCAAACCAGCGCAGCTTAAAAGCAGCCCGACCAAAATACCCCCCTATGAAAAAAACACTACTCCTATTTTCTTTTTTAGTGATTTCTGCCGCCGAGGCCCAAACCATGTCCACCGTACTTGCAGGTACAAATACAGGTATAGGTCAATCGCTACACCCTTCCGGAATAGCCATACACGACAATTTTTTATATGCGGGAACGGGTATGAATGCGAACATCATTTATAAAGTAGATCTTTCCCAGTCCAATACTTCCCCGTCAATATTTATATCCGGACTAGGAAAAATTACCGACATTTGTTTCAGAGGTAATTATTTGTATGCATCAGAATACAACCATCCCAATCCAAATCGAATCATAAGAATAGATGTCAGCCAGCCCAATCCTGTAGTTGAAAATGTAGTAGAAATGTATTTGCCAACAGGCCTCACAATCTATAACCAATACCTCTATGCAAGGTCAAAAAACAACATTTTCAGAATTAACCTCGACATGCCCGGCCAAGAACCCGAAGTAATTGCAAGCGACTTAATTGGCTCGGGAACAGTTGGATTGGCAGTCATTGGCAATTATCTTTTTGTTTCAGAACGCGAGCAAGGCAAGCTAGTCAAATACAGCTTAGTGACGCCAAATCCAACAAAAATTGTTGTTGCTACTGGTTTGAGTTCCATAAGCGGAATAGTTAAAGGAGAAACAAATAACATTATTTATGCAGCAATAGGAAGTTCTTCTGGCGAGATCTATAGAGTCAACACAACTAATGGAACCTATACCCTCTTTGTTACAACTCCATTAACAATGAACTGGGATATGCTTTATACAGACAACAAGCTGTATGTTTCAGACGTTGAAGGAAATGAAGTAATAAAAATAGGCGTAAATGCGCTCTCTGTCGATGATGTAGAGGCTAGCAAAATCAAAGCCTACCCAGTGCCTTCGTCAGACATCGTAAACTTTGAAAACTGTACCTTTTTAGGATTGACAGACGTTAGAGGCAAACAGATCGACATCAAAAGCAACAACGCTCAAATTGACATAGCGCCCTTGCCAAGCGGAATATACATTGCAAAAATAGAAGCCGAAGGCAAGACATCCTATAAAAAAATAGTAAAGAACTAATCAAAACCTGCGGTATTCTTTGTGATTCAGCAATCTGATAAACAAGAAGAACAGGCAAAACAATATTAAAAAAATCCCGCTTTTGGCGGGATTTTATTTTGCTAGAAATTCTTTTCAAGTCTCTAGCAACTATTTTACTGTCCTGATACTAAAACATTCCTTCCAAAATGAATCGGCTAGGCATTGTTCCTAATTTTACCATCCGTCAGGTACTATATCTTTTGGGATTTCTCCATTTTCGCTGATGTAATTAAAAAAGTCTTCAACCTTTTGGGGAGCAGGTTGAAATACCGTTATCAAAGTTCCCAGATTATTTTCAATACGATTAATCACCGTATGCAAAGTTCCTCTTGGGAGAAACGCCGTATCTCCCGATTTTACACTAAAATCTTCACTCTATTTTTATAGGTTCACCGACTACCGGAGAGTCTGGGTCTATTTCATAGTCTGGTAGTTTTTCATAAGTACATAAATAGTTAAAAAACGCTTCATTTTTACCTGCCGGCTGATGTATTGAAATGAGGATGCCTGGATTGTTTTCGATCGGATTTGCATAGGTATGCGGAATACCTCGAGGAATAAAAACAGTATCACCTGTTTTTACAGTAACTATTTCTTTGTCTATCTGAACAATAAACTCGCCATTGGCAACAAAGAATATTTCATCCTGATTTTTATGAATATGCAGCGGCGGGCCTCCCTTAAAGGCAAAAGTTTTTTTACTCGGAGCAACAATCAGTAAATCTCCATCAGTATCTGCCGAAGAAACAATACACC
Organism: Flavobacterium sp. N2550; assembly: GCF_025947265.1. NCBI lineage: Bacteria > Pseudomonadati > Bacteroidota > Flavobacteriia > Flavobacteriales > Flavobacteriaceae > Flavobacterium > Flavobacterium sp. N2550. The sequence goes on from NZ_CP110007.1 coordinate 3,619,988, forward strand.
TGCCGAGTACATTCTCTACCGTTTTTTGTTTTCCGTCAAAGCGGCTTTCATTGGAACGGACTACAAAGCCCTTTTTGGGCCTTTTGCCAAATTTAAAACTTCCAGTTTTTGCAAACGAAAGTGCCGGTATGGCCAGCAATAGTACAGATATAAATCTTTGCCTTTTCATATAATTAAGGTTTTTTAGTTAAAAAATGTTGGCCACAAAATCCCTCCAAAATTCTAGGTTCGGAATCGTCATTAATAACACGATCTCTAAGGTCCAGCAGCAAAGAAAAAGAAAATAAGGGCTTTTTAAAACAGGAGCTTTGAATCTCATCTTTTCAACGCATAGCACTGTTATTGAAACAATAAAAGGCAGGAGAACCGCAAGCAATAACCCCAAGCCCGGTTGTATCAAATTTGCCAATCGTGACATTCCAGGATTCAGGACAACCAATGTTGCGGCAACTAAAAAAGCAACATGCCATCGTAAATTCCGCTTGTTGACCATGGCTATGAGGTAATAGACAGAAAACGAAACAGCATCCAACACCCCTATAAAAGCCGTTAAGGCAGCTTTGTTTTCGGAAGCACTTATTTCTCTTTGCGTTTGATTTTTGACCAAAATAAGTATGGTGATTACCAATACAGGCGCTATGAAGTAAGAAACCTTGCCGATTTTTCGGTGTAATTCGTATTTTTTTTGACGGATGAGAATGGGCTGTACAATAATAAGCGTAAACCATAAAATAAAGGCCGAAAAATGGACATGGATAATTACAGGAAACCGGTCTGTATTGGGCAAAAATCGGATATACGAATTAAAAAATCCTGCAAGCGACAGGACTGCCACCGCAATAAAAAACAAAATAAAGATGTTGGTTTTCCTTTCCATGCCTATTCATTTAGGAACAATTGCTAGAACATCCCAAAGAAAGCCGAAATAAAAAATACGGCTTTCTGGTTGAGATGATTTTTTTATCTTTTGATAGTGTGAGCTTTTGTTTTTATAATCTGAATCTGATTGCCCGCTGTATTATAATTTTGATGAAGCCTAAAATTCATCCGAGCAAGCAGTGATTTTAAAAGCCGATAATCATTTACTCCGGAAGTTTCGTCCCCGTAATTTCAAAAGGCAGGCTTACCGTTTGTCCTCCATCTACCAAATTATCCCAAGTAGAATTGGCAACAACAAATTGTTTTGCATTATTCACTCGGCTCGGGTCGTGTGGAAACTGCGGATAAAAATGACCGCCGCTAGAAGTTTTAGATCCCCATTTTATCCAGTAAGTCCCTGAGCTAAGAGTAAGATCGCCTGCCTGGATTTTCATTTTATAGATTTTCCTAGTAAGGTCATCACTCTGCCCTTGCATAATTCTGTACATTTTAGCATCTTCCGCAGACACATATCGGTTGGTAGTAAGATCGCCATACACCTTTACGGCACCTGCAACAGACGGATCTGAAGAGTAAATCTCAAAATAAAACTCACTCACTGGAAACGTAGCACCCGAAAAACCAGTCTGGTAGGCATAAAAATAAAAATTCTCGATCGTCCATTTTTCACCCGAAGGAATCTGAAAATCGTCGGTAAGCATTCGGTCATTTATCGTTCCATTTAAACCCCAGCTGGTTTGAGGCGTTTTTACTTGGCTCCAAGTATAACCCGCAGGTGAAGTCGTTCCTGCTATAGAAACGGTTCCCGTACTCATTCCCGAAACAGCTCCATAACTAAAAGGTTCGGGTTGCGGGCTGTCGTCATCCTTGCTGCACGAAGCAAAAAACAAGGCAATAACTGCTACTGACAATAATTTCATACTAAATTTAGTGTTCATAATATTCTGGTTTTAAAATTTCTATTTGCAAAAAATAACTGCTGTCATCACCGCTACAGAAATTGTACAAATGGAATACAATCCCTGCCTGATAGGGTTTTGATGGTGTGCATATAAAAACAAAGATGTTCACATTGTTCTCACGAAAAAAACACCAATAGACGAACAACATTTTAAATAGACCAATTGCAAATCCGTTTCCAAATTTTTATGGACAGCTTTACTATGCAAAAAAGGGCTTGCTCTTTTAGAAACTCTTTTCACCTTTTTAGAAATTTATTCCACGCCTTTAGAAACTTCTTTCACGCCTTTAGAAATTCATTTCATGTCTTTAAAAACTCTTTTCACGCCTTTAGAAATTCATTTTATGCCTTTAGAAACTTATTTCACGCCTTTAGAAATTCATTTCATGCCTTTAAAAACTCTTTTCACGCCTTTAGAAATTCATTTTATGCCTTTAGAAACTTATTTCACGCCTTTAGAAGTTCTTTTCACGCCTTTAGAAACTCTTTTCATGCCTTTAGAAATGCAATCCTTTGCTAAAAAAACAACGTCTCCTGTTATCATAAATAACTATATATCTGTAAGTTAGACTCTCATTTTGCAAGCCCTAGAAAAAAGACATAAATACTTCACAACTACAGTGAGCTGCGTTCAATACGACACTATAATTGGTAAAAAAAATGTTAAAACTAGCCGGAAGTAAAAAAAATTATACTACAAAATAAATTTTAACGTTAGAATTCCCTCTAAAAAGTTAGAAAAAATAAAAAACAATCCATTTATTTGCAAAACAAATTATCCAAGACATCAATCAAATCAAAAATTAATTAAAAACATGAAAGTAAAATTTTTAGTAAGCACTTCTATTGTTGCTTTATTTTCAAATTTCGCGTTAGCACAATCAGCTGCCAATACCACATCAGTTAGCGAAATTAAGTTCCTCCCTAAAAAAGTTGTCCAAGACAACACGCCAGGTTCCCAATATTTTAATGAGACTTTCCAGCCTGCAAAAATTGGAAATTCAAATGAAATCGTTTTTATACGACACAATGCCTATACAGACGAAATAGAAATTAATATTGACAATGTAACCAAGATTGTCCCTTCTGAATACAGCCCTATCAACCTAACAAACGGTGCTGCATCTTATGAATACGTAGAATATACGACTGAAAAAGAAGCAAGAAAACAAGGCTATTTAAAAACCATAAGCAACAATCAAAAAATAAAAATTTACAAATCGGAAGCCATCTATCGTAAAGCTCCAGTAGAAGCCGATTTAGGATACGGCACCTCTAAGCCAGCTACTTATGCAAAATTAAAAGATGAGTACTTCATAAAAATAGGCGATTCAGAAATAAAACCATTGCCTCTAAAGAAAAAGAACATCATTGCTATCTTGCCAGAAAAAGAAAAAGAAATTGCAGCTTTCATTAAAGACAATGATCTTTCGATTTCAGAAGAAGCATCCCTTGTAATGTTAGGCCGTTACATTAATTCACTTATGTAAGACAAATAATGGTTTGCAAACCATAGAACATGTATAAATACTACTATAATCCCGCCAAAAGGCGGGATTATTTTTTGTAAAAAATCATCTTCCCGCCTTTTAGAAGTTCCACTAGTGCCAAAAGAATAGGACTGCTTTTTAACAAAGCAGCAGCACCTATAAAAAATAATTTGTCCTAAATAACCTCAACCCCTTTAAATTGTTTTAGTAAGTTTGTTAAGCAACCCAAAGAAATAAAAGCAAGCACCCAAAAGCCTGTAAACAAAGGCTATAGTTTACAAACAACCACAAAAAATAGCATAAACATTGAAAAAAGTAATTTTAGACCTAGCCGTAACCCTAGACGGATTTATCGAAGGCCCTAACGGAGAAATCGATTGGTGCATCCTAGACGACGATATGAATTTTGACGGCTTCTTAGCCAGCATTGATACTATTTTCTATGGTCGCGCAAGCTACGACGCTTGGGGCAACTATCAGCCCGAAGCCGAAGCCGGCCCTGCAGAACAGCAACTATGGCAAGCCGTACATTCAAAAAATAAATTCGTTTTTTCCAGCCAGGAAAGACAAGACGATAAAGCCACATTTATAAGTTCCGACATAGCCGACAAAGTAGCAGAAATTAAAAAGCAAGGAGGCAAAGACATATGGCTTTATGGCGGAGCAGGATTGATCAAGACATTCCTGCAATTAGGCCTTATCGACATCTACAGAATATCTGTGCACCCAATAGCTTTAGGCAGCGGCAAGCCATTATTTGAAGACCTCAAACAGCGAGTACCTCTGCGACTGATAAAAACCAATACCTTCAAGTCAGGTGTCGTGCAATTGATTTACGAACAAGCCACATAACCTAAAAGCGCTACAAACACAAAAAATCATCATCAAAAATAGCAAATGAAACAAGCCATTACAATCATCGTAGCCTTTATTATCACGAACGCCTATTCTCAAAGCCCAAGCAAAATTTTTACCACAGACATCGATAACTTTTGGACAGCTTACGACAGTATCCAAAAGACAAACGATTTTTCTAAAAAGATACACTTTATAGACAAGCTCTATATCGACAAAGGTACCGTAGGACTCAAAGCCTTTATGAAAGCCCGAGACTTCAACGACACCCTTTGGGTAAATCTTATAAACGAATATCCAAAATTTTGGAATTCCATAAGACCTAGTACGCTGACGGCCAAAACCAAAATCCAAGAATTCGACAACGCGATCAGCTCCTTAAGAAAACTCTATCCCGAATTAAAAGACGCTGAAATGTATTTCACCATCGGCGGACTTCGCTCCGGAGGAACCGTAAAAGGGAATATGGTACTTGTAGGTGCCGAAATAGCAACCGGAAATCCCGCAACCGATGTTTCAGAATTTCAAAACAACTGGCTTAAGAATGTTTTTGCAGAACAGTCGCTAGACAATATCGTTACCCTAAACATCCACGAATACATCCACACCCAGCAAATAGGCGATAGGAACAGAGTACTGAGCCAATCCATAAAAGAAGGCGTCTGCGACTTTATTGCAGAATTAACCATGCAACAGCCTCTCCAAAGAAAATATTTCACCTATGGAAGAGCCAACGCCGAAAAGATAAAAGAACGCTTCAAAAAAGAAATGTTCTCCAGCAACTTTTCAAACTGGCTGTACAATGGCGGCAGAAAAGGAGAAAGCGCCGATTTAGGCTATTATGTAGGATATGAAATCTGCAAATCCTATTACAACCTTGCAAAAGACAAAAAACAAGCCATCAAAGACATCATTGAACTAAATTACGACAACGATAAAACAGTTGAAGATTTCCTTTCAAAGTCTGAGTTCTTCAAAGAAAAGATCAACAAATCGAAACTCATAAAAGAATACAAAAAGAACCTGCCTTACATAACAGAAATAAGCCCTTTTAAAAATAATTCCAAAGACGTCGATCCAAGTTTGACAGCATTGCGAGTGACATTTTCAAAAGAAATGGAACCCGACAACTATTCCATAAACTATTCTAAAAAGGGAAAAGACTTTTTCCCGATAAAAAAAGTAAAAGGTTTTGAAAACAACAACCATACGCTGGTCATATTAGTTGAACTACAAGCCAACAAAGACTATGAATTCATACTGACCAACAGAAGCTTCAAATCAAAAGACGGATACCCGCTAAAAGAAGAATATCTAGTAAAATTCAAGACAAAATAAAGACATAATCTTATTATATTGCCTCAACAAAAAAATTACCTTATAATCAACTTCATGACCTTCTCCTCATTATACTCAGTTTCATTATAATCTTTAATCGGGAATGACCTTGTTGTTTTATATTTCTTTCCGTCGATATTAATTACGGTAAAATCAACAATAAAATATTGAACATTTAAAGCTTTGAAAGTAGGGTAAAAACCAAACTCAAACAAATATTCTATTTCTTCAGCAATATTTTCATCATCTAATTTAGCCCTAAAAGTAGGATCCATATCAGCCCCATTATAATCAATAGTATGAACAACAATCTGTTTTATATTTGAATTGCCATCCTTTTTGGCTTTTACAGTTTGAAAATCTCTATCTCCAAATTCCTCTTGCAATTTGGCATTATAAGCTTTGGCCAGTTTATTAATATCGGTAGCTTTTAGCTGTGCAAAAGAACTTGCAGAAACCATAAGCAATAAAAATAATAGTTTTTTCATCTTTGATTTTTTTTGTAAACATACTAGAAATTTATAAATTATCAATGCCTATTCCTTTCAACATGACCGAAACTAATTTCGACATGATAGTTGCTACATTCTACTTGTTATATTAATCAGCCTAATTGGTTTATTATAAATTAGTTTCATCAGCATTACCTCCACAAACGAAGTATATTTTTTAGAGCCACACTCATACCACCAATACGATTTATAAAAAACTCCGTCCTTTTCCATTATATTAAACCATACTTTCTCGTTCTCTTGAGTGATTTCCTCAGACTCAATGATTTTATACCCATCGCCCGTCCAGCAAATCAAAGGCTTGTGCGACGGCGTTTTGATATACGTTAGCTTTTGAGGCGTTTCAATTTTGAAAACCTCCTCATTCACCCACTTTCCTTTCGTCACATCATAGTCCTCATTTAAATTATATAGCAAATCATGACGTTGTTCATTGTTTATTTCCCAGCTCGTGACAGCAATCAGTGCAAAAGCAAAAAAAACAGGTAACAGTTTCGGTAAGAAAACGGCAGGAATAACCTCAGTATTCTTAGGTTTGAAGTAGCGTATAAGCAATACCATTGGCACTACTTGATACAATGCAAAGCATAGCAACCCAACCGTGTGGTGTAGGATATTTTCCTGAGTACAGTCGAGCAAGACCAAGGCAATAATTCTAAAATAATTAGAAACAATATTCAAGACAATCACCACAAGGCAAAAAGCAAGAATCTGAAAAATCCCGAAATACCTTTGACTCTTTCGTTCCTCTAGTGTCAGCAACGCAGCACCCGTTAGCAATCCCGTTTTGAACATAGACAATCCCATGCAGGCAGTATCAATCGTAATCTTTGCTCCTTTCACATAAAAATTCGCGCCTTCAATTCGGTCAATCGCCATGAAATTCTTTAATGTCAAGAATACAGTATAACACAGGGTTTGCTTAATTTCTGTCGTCAAGTGTTCAAAAAACTTGTTGAAAAGCGTAGAAAACAGCAAGATGCAGATAAAAGCAATAAACGAAAACTTTTTAGTAAAGCTATAATAGATCAGGCAAACCAAAAGCATGAGCGCTAAAAAGTGTAGCGACTTTGTGTGAAGTCGATAACTTACAAACTCAAAAATAATAATGAGTCCAATGAGCAAGTAGCTAATCTTAAAGTTCGTTCTCCTTCCGCCAATAAAAAACAGCACGACCGAAAACAGTATCCCAAAAAAATTGCTATCTATACCAAACGTAACTATGTTATAGTTCACTGCCAAAATAGAAATCAAGGCAAGAATAACAAGCAATTTTTTATTTTGAGATAAGAATTCCATCTAAGCAGTTTGTCTTTTAGATTTTTTATAGTAGAAAAATAATACTGCCAATCCAATGATAATCAATAGCCATTCGTGCGGTTCAGGTACAGCTCCATCATTATTGATTGAAGCATTGCCAAGCGTATCTACATTTTTTTCAATGCCGTTATTTTCATAATCAGCATCCGTTTCAAGAACGATAAGCGACGAAATTGGCGTCACGATATTCGCATCTTTAGCCAAAGTAACATATTGATTCTCTGCCAAGCTATCTTCTTGGATTTTCACCTGCTCCTCTAAAACTTTTCCAAAAGCATACATTCTATAAATATGATTAGAACCACTGCTTTCTGTTTCCTCAGCCTTTAGATTTTCTTGAATAGAAATATTTGCTGGTTCAATATTTACGCTGTTTTCTCCCGTTTTTAAAGACACGAACTGATTTTGTGCCAGCAATTTTAAAGCATTTTCTAGATCGGTTTTATAATATTCTACATAATGCTGTTCTTTCACAGTTTGCCAAAAAGGATTTATCTCGTCCGAAATATTTATCACCCGAATTTGTTTCTGCTTTGCTTGCGTTTTTAGCTTTTGCAAATAACGAGAAGAAGCCAGCTCTTCAAAATTTGCCGAAACTGTACCGCTTTTAGTAATCACCAAGCTATTTTCCAAAAGCTTGTGAAAAGGCAATAACGAATAGTGCAAATCTTCAAATTGAGACAACATGCTTTCATAATTAGCTCCATTAATTGCCTGCTTTTCATTATTGACAAAGACAAAATAATTTTTCTCCTTTTGATTTACTATAGCCTCTACCTCTTTTGCAGACCAAACACTGTTCAAGTCTAAAATCACCTCACTAGCTACAAATGGAATTGTCTGTTTTTCGATAGCCTTGATTTCATATATTTTATCCTTCCAAGCAAACGAAGCTGAAGGTACTTGCTTGCTTAACGGTATTACAGCTTCCCAAGAATCTAATCCTTTTGACTCATTAATATAGAAACCTTTTTTAAGTTCAAAATCTTTATCAGCCTCAAATTTAGCGTCCCCAACCATCTGGATTCTTGAAAGCGTTTCCGCATTCGAAATATTCGGCCCTTTGATATCCAAGCTTTGGTATTTCATTTCGTTATTTTCAACCTTCAACGGTGTAGTAAAACCACATTTGAAAGTTCTTGGCAATTCATAACTTATTGGAAAAACGCGAACCACAACCCTATTTCCTTCTCTCCATTGCATTAATGAAGGATCTCGAGCCTCAACCCCAACAACCTGCTTGTATGCTTTTTGAGCTTTCTCTTTAGTAGTCAAAACACCTTTGCGTTCAACACCATTCACCCACAACGATAGCGAAGTAGCAACAGCACCCTCTGGCAGTTGAAAAGAATAAATCGCTTCTTTTTGTCCCCAAGAATCCTTGTCGCAGGCAATATCCATAGTTATTTCAGTATAAGCCAATCTTTCGTCTGCATAAATCTTGATGTCCTCCTTTATATTTTTAGTAATCAAATCTCTGCCACTCCACAATTGTTCTTCGGTCTCCAATCGTTTATCGAAATTAGATTTCAAGATGTTAATCCTATCGTCAACACTCAAATCCAAATCCTGAGAAAAGAGATAAGCAATATTCACAAATGGATTGTGCGTTCTTCGCTCATTATATTGACTTCCTCCAAAAGAATCAAAATTCTTAAATACAAAAAAATCTTCAGTATAAACATAAACTATTCCTTTCTTAAGCAATATTTCATTAAAGAAATTAGGTTGCAGGTGTTGCGAAATAGTAATATATGAAGGCAAATCATCATTGCTTTCAAAAGATTTTGTAATTGAGTTTTCTCCCAGTTTTTCACTTTCCATATTCAGCATCACAATAAAAACAGACAAGCCAATTAGAACGCATGCAATTCCAGAAGCAAAAGCCACCATATTAGTTTTATTAGCGGGGAACAATTTGACTAGCATTGTAGCATGGCTAATAAACACAATCATGGGCACTAACCCATAAAACCCAAGTCCCAATGCTATGATTCCAACAGTTGATATTGGTGCAAAAGGAATGAGATAGATGGCGTAATAAATAATCAGCAGATAAGAAAAACCATTTACGAAATAGGAAACAAGTACCGCAGTCCTATTCTTAACCGCAGAATAGATGAAAAAATTAGAAATGCAGAATAAGAAAGTAACCACATAAACCCACACCGGAAGATTCTCAAAAATATTAATTATCACATTTGTGCAAAAACACCCTATGAACCAATTCAAGAAAAGAAAAGGCACGAGATGACTGTATTTCTTTTTCTTTTTCAAGACCTTGAATGAGACAATAACTCCATAAATAAGCTCAATAATCAAGCTGAAAAAGCACAATGATTCTAAAGCATCAGCATCATATTGTATTCCTAAAAGTGCAATGACGAGCATTAATGTGCTCAGGAATGTTACGGCTATACTAACTCTCACGCCTGTTCTGTCAATAAAGTTTCTGTAATTCTCAAGACTGTTTCCCATAGTAAAATATAATTAATATTTAAAAGTACTTTGAAAAACAAAGTTATTGAAAAAAGTAAATAATAAAGCTTTTTTCTTCATTATTTTTTATTCTTCTGAAAAAGAAGGATTTACATAAAAATAGGGAAATAAAAAAGCCATTCCTTTCAGAATGGCTTTTCAATTATATAAAAAAACGAATTAGAATTTAAAACGTTTTCTGTCTGTTTCAGATAAATAAATCTTTCTCAAACGTAAAGATTTAGGCGTAACCTCAACATACTCATCTTTTTGGATGTATTCTAAAGCTTCCTCAAGAGAGAATTTGATTGCAGGAATAATTCTTGCTTTATCATCAGCTCCAGAAGAACGAACGTTAGAAAGTTTTTTAGTTTTAGTTACGTTAACAGTCATATCATCACTACGAGTGTTTTCACCAATTACTTGACCTTCATAGATATCCTCATTTGGATCAACGAAGAATTTACCACGATCTTGCAATTTATCAATAGAATAAGGAATTGCTTTTCCGTTCTCCATAGAGATTAATGAACCGTTGTTTCTTCCAGGAATTTCTCCTTTGTATGGTTCATATCCAATGAAACGGTGCGCCATGATAGCTTCACCAGCAGTAGCAGTCAAAAGTTGGTTTCTCAATCCGATGATTCCACGAGATGGAATATTGAATTTCACAATCATTCTTTCTCCTTTACCTTCCATTGAAAGCATTTCACCTTTACGGATAGAAACGAATTCAACAGCTCTACCAGAAAGACTTTCTGGCAAATCGATTGTCAATTCTTCAATTGGCTCACATTTCACACCATCAATTTCTTTGATAATAACTTGCGGCTGTCCAATTTGAAGCTCATACCCCTCTCTTCTCATTGTTTCAATAAGAACAGACAAGTGAAGTACGCCACGACCAAAAACCATGAATTTATCAGCAGAATCAGTTTCACCAACTTTCATTGCCAAGTTTTTCTCTAATTCTTTAGTCAAACGCTCTCTAATATGTCTAGAGGTAACAAATTTACCTTCTTTACCAAAGAAAGGAGAATCGTTAATTGTAAACAACATGCTCATTGTTGGCTCATCAATTGCAATAGTCTGCAATGCTTCTGGGTTTTCAAAATCAGCAACAGTATCGCCAATTTCAAAACCTTCAATTCCAACAATCGCACAGATGTCACCAGCGATAACTTCTTCTACTTTCTTACGTCCAAGACCTTCGAAAGTATGCAATTCTTTGATTCTTGATTTTATGATTTTACCGTCTCTTTTTACTAATGAGATTGGCATTCCTTCTTTTAAAACACCTCTTTCCAAACGACCAATAGCGATACGACCTGTGAAAGAAGAGAAATCTAAAGAGGTAATCAGCATTTGTGGAGTTCCCTCAGAAACTTTAGGAGCTGGTACATTTTTGATTACCATATCTAATAATGGCTCAATGTTTTCAGTTTGGTTTTTCCAATCATCAGACATCCAGTTGTTTTTTGCAGAACCGTAAACCGTTGGGAAATCCAATTGCTCTTCAGTTGCACCCAATTCAAACATCAAGTCGAAAACTTTCTCATGAACTTCTTCTGGAGTACAGTTTTCTTTATCTACTTTATTGATAACAACACAAGGCTTCAATCCCAAATCAATCGCTTTTTGCAAAACGAAACGAGTTTGTGGCATTGGTCCCTCAAAAGCATCTACCAAAAGGCAAACACCATCTGCCATATTTAATACACGCTCTACTTCTCCACCGAAATCCGCGTGACCAGGAGTATCGATAATGTTGATTTTTGTTCCTTTATAAACAACAGAAACGTTTTTAGAAGTAATAGTAATACCTCTTTCACGCTCCAAGTCGTTATTGTCTAGAATCAGATCTCCCGTATTTTCGTTTTCGCGGAAAAGCTGACAATGGTACATAATTTTATCAACCAAAGTAGTTTTACCGTGATCGACGTGGGCAATAATTGCAATGTTTCTGATAGATTCCATCTGATTTTTTTAGAAGGTGCAAATGTACGCATTATTTTGATATAAAAAATGTTTTTTTCATAGGGCTTAACTTATTCATAATAAGCAATTAACTTATCAATTCAGAATCGATTGAAACGTATTTTTTTTAACATAAATAATCTGAATAAATACTTTTCATTATATTTACATTGAAGACCATTTCCCCATGTACAAACCTTCAAGCAAAATAATCTCCATCTATCTTGCGGTTGGAATCCTTTGGATTTTAATCAGCGACCGGTCGTTCGCCTATTTTGGCTTTACCGGCGACTCGATTCTCTTTCAAACTTTGAAAGGTTCAGCTTTCATTGTCATATCCGGTTTTGTCTTCTGGATTATGCTAAGGCGCTATGAAAATAAGAACCAAAAATACCTCAACAAGCTGAAAAGCACAGCCGAAGAGCTCATGCTCTCCAACAAACGTTATACAGTAGTTACGAAAGCCACCAACAATATCATCTGGGACTGGGACTTTAAAAAAGACAAAGTCATCTGGGGCGAATCACTAAAAAGGATTCTTGGCTATCCCGATCTCGAAAACCACAGCAGTTGGTGGACGGATAAAATCCATCCGGAAGACAAAGCGAGAGTCGCCCAAAAGTTCGATAAATTTATCGAAACAGCCAATAAGGAAAAATGGTCTGATGAATATCGCATCATCACTGAAACTGGTACAATAAAGCATGTATACGACAGGGGATACCTACTGTTCAATAAAAAAAGAAAAGCCATCCGCATGATCGGATCGCTGGAAGACATTACCGAAAGAAAAGTAAACGAACAGCGGTTAAAGGAACTCAACATACAAATCAACAAAAGAGTTGAAGAACTGGCGCTTTCAAATGCAGAATTGGAACAATTTGCCTACATAGCATCGCATGATCTTCAAGAACCTTTACGAATGATTACCCGATTCTTGTCGGAAATCCAAAGAAAATATGACGATAAGCTGGACGACAAAGGCAAAGAATACATCCATTATGCAGTAGATGGCGCACATAGGATGCGGAACCTAATTCTTGACTTGCTTGAATATTCAAAAGTTGGAAAATTTGACCAAGAAATCGAGGAAATCGATCTCAATACGCTCATCGAAGAAGTCACTACTTATAACGAAGCTTTTATAAAAGAGAGCAAGGCAGTCATAAAATGGGACAATCTTCCAATAATTAATAACCGAAAAACTCCATTGCAGCTCGTTTTTCAGAATCTTATTGGCAACGCCTTAAAATATCATAAAACCGCTATTGCCCCAGAGATAACGATTACGCATGAAGACATGGGAAATCAATGGCTATTTTCAGTAAGCGATAACGGTATCGGAATCGATCCTATGTTCAACGAGAAAATTTTTGTGATTTTCCAAAGGCTCCATGCCAAAAACGAATACTCTGGAACCGGTATAGGTCTTGCCATGTGTAAGAAGATTATTGAAGGACAAGGAGGCAGAATCTGGCTGAAATCGGAGGAAGGACAAGGAAGCACATTTTATTTCACAGTAAGTAAATAGTTTTCTTATATTTGTTAAATTCTAATCTGTGCCCCCATGGAATCAATTACTATTTTACTGATTGAAGACAACGAAGGCGATATCCTGCTTACAAAAGAGGCATTGGGCCACGGCAGGATAAAAAAAGAAGTTTCAGTCGCAAAAGACGGATGGGAAGCTGTACAGTTCTTGGAAAAAAAGGGAGCCCATGAAAATGCTATAATGCCAGATCTTATTCTTCTGGATGTGAATCTCCCAAAATTAAACGGCCATGAAGTTTTGGCCAGAATAAAATCGAATCCCCAAATTCAACATATTCCAGTAATTATGCTAACCACATCGTCATCAGAAAGCGACATCCTGAAAAGCTATCAAAACCACGTCAATTGCTTTATAACAAAACCTGTCGAAGCGAACAACTTTCTAGATACCATAGCTGCAATTGAAGATTTTTGGATATCAATAGTTCAATTGCCTAAAAAAGACTAACGATGACGTTTCAAAAAGAAGGTATTCATTTTTTAATAATCGAAGACAATCAGGGCGATTTGGTCCTGATCAAAGATTATATAAAAGAAGAATTCCCTGACCCTGTTTTTTATGAGGCACGAAATCTCAAAGAAGCCAAAAGCTTCCTGAATTCGGCAAAAAAAATAGATATTATTCTTTTGGACCTCGTTCTTCCTGATGCAGAAGGCGAAAAGCTTTTTGACGAAATAATTCCGATATCTAGAAATATCCCGATTATCATACTGACAGGTTTTTCGGATAAAGAATTCGGCATTAAGTCCCTTTCCTACGGAGTCTCAGACTATCTTCAAAAAGAATATCTTAATGCACCGTTGCTATTCAAGAGCGTGCTTTACAATATCGAACGCAAAAAAATTGCGCAAAAGCTCAGCGATTCTGAAAAGAAATACAAAGACATCTTCCAGCATAGTCCGCTTCCAAAAGCAGTCTATGACATCGAAACATTAGATTTTCTGGATGCCAACGATGCTGCCTTGAGAAAATACGGTTACACCAAAGAGGAATTCCTAAGTCTAAAAGCCTATGCCGTTGTCGCCAAGAAAGATTCTGAAAAAGCTTTCAATCTGGTTAAAGAAATAAGAGAAGACAGCAAATTCATGGAAACTTCCTTCAAGCACATCAAGAAGGATGGAGAGATGATTGATGTCATCACTCAAAGTAATGAGATCAATTTCAACGGAAGAAGAGCCAGACTCGTGTTAGTTACAGATGTCACGGAAAAATTAAAGTCCGAAAAAGAGAATGAACTGACAGAACAGCGCTTTCGGGCATTAGTTCAAGACGGATCCGAACTTATCGCTATTCTCGATACGGACGGAGTTTTTACCTACATAAGCCCGAATGTCGAAACAAACTACGGACTGAATCCTAACGACTATATCGGCATTAATGCTTTCGAACGACTTCATCCGGATGAAATGGAATTTTTCCAGCAAGAGTTTTCCCGTCTGAAAACAGAAAAACGCGTCGCAACACGGCCCTTCCGATATATAGAAATCGACGGTAAATGGCGGTGGCTCGAAGCTAATATCGTCGACATGACCGACAATGCCGCCGTCAACGGAATCGTTCTCAATGCCCGCGATGTTACCGAAAGAATCGAAAATGAGCTAAAAATAAAGGAGAGCAACCTTCGCTACGAAGCCATTGCCAAGGCTACTAGTGATGCTATTTATGAATTTGATACCGTTTCCAAAAAAATCTATATTACAGGATCGAATTACAAAAAGTTATTTGGATTTAATTTTGTAGACCAGCAGTATCTCGATCTGGATTTCTGGGTCTCGCGACTGCATCCCGACGAAAGAGAAGAAGTAAGAGCCAAAATAGCGGCTATCAAGGAAGACGCCTCAGGATCACATTTTGAAATTGAGTACCGATTCAGAAAACAAGATGATACCTATGCTCATGTTCTTGATCGTTTTGACCTTATATGGGAAGACGGCAAGCAGATTAAAAAAATAGGAGCGCTTCAAGACATCACGACTCGAAAATTTCAAGAGACCATACTTGCTTTTGAAAAAGATACATATAAGCTCAATGCTGAGCCTAATAAGTCGCTGAAAGAAGTTTTGGAAAAAGTAATCCAAAATATCGAAATTCTCATACCAGGAGCCATATGTTCCATCATTGAGATTAAAAACCATAAGATAAAACACTTTGTGGGAAATTCGCTTCCAAAAGGATATATTGAATATGTGAGTGAATTCGATATGAAAAAAAGTATTTTCAAAAATGAGAATGCTTTTATTTATGACATCGAAAAAGAGCCACTTTGCAAAAATTTTGCTCCCGCTGCAACTGCCCATGGCTTAAAATCTTGCTGGTCTATTCCGATTAAGAAGACAGACGGTACCAATCTCGCCAATTTCGTAACCTATTACAAAACCAACAGAGAACCGGATCAAAACGAAATCTATCTTCTTGACAGGATAGCAAACCTTGTAGGTGTGCTGATTGAAAACAGAAGAGCTGGCGAAGAGCTAAAACAAGCTATAGACCGGTATGATATTGTTGCAAAAGCAACCAGCGATACCATCTGGGACTGGAAAATCCAAGAAGACGATTTCCAATGGAATAAAGGAATTCGCAGCGTTTTTGGATATAGAAAAGACGAAGTCGGTGATACTTCAAAATGGTGGTTCGACCGAATCCATCCCGAAGACAGCCTCAGAGTATCCGTAAAACTTTATAATTTTCTAGAGAAAAAAGTTGAAAAATGGCAAGATGAATACCGTTTCAAATGCTCAGACGGCACTTATAAATACGTCTTTGATCGAGGATTCCTTATAAAAGACAACGATGGAAAACCGATTCGGATGATCGGTTCCATGCAGGATGTCACCAAACAGAAAGAAGAAGAACAGCGCCTAAAACTTCTTGAAACCGTAATCACCCAAGCCAAAGATGCCGTAATAATCACGGAAAACGATACTTCGGAAACTCCGATACCGAAAATCATCTTTGCAAACCAGGCATTTACAGAAATGTCAGGATACAAGGCATCTGAAGTTATTGGAAAATCACCATTGATATTCAGAGGAAAAAATTCTGATGAATCGGAGTTTAAAAAACTCATCAATGCAATCAAGAATGAAGAGGAAACTCAGGTAGAAACTATCAGTTACAGAAAAAATAATGAAGAATATTGGGTCAGTTTTTCAATGATCCCAATCGCAAATAAGGAAGGCCAGCTTTCGCACTGGATTTCAATACAAAGAGACATAACTTTACAGAAAAAGCAAGAAAAAGAACGCGAGCAGCTAATCCGCGAACTGACGCAAAACAACAAGGATCTAAAACAGTTTTCTTATATCACGTCGCATAATCTTAGGGCGCCGCTGTCAAATCTGACTGGGCTTCTTAATCTGATAGAGGACATTCCGATCGAAAATGACGACTTAAAGCTCATACTGAATGGGTTTACAAAATCGACGCATCTTCTCAACGAGACCATAAACGATTTGGTTAAGGTTGTCATTATCAAAGACAATCCTTCCATCCAAAAAGAAGAAGTTTTGTTCAGTGAGGTCTTTGAAAGTGTTTTTGACCAGCTAAGCTATCTTATAAATCTGCATCAGCCGATCTTAAAAATCAATCTCGAAAAAGATTCGCTTTCCTTTATAAACAAAGCTTATCTGGAAAGCATTATGCTGAACTTGCTCACGAATGCCATAAAATATAGGAATCCAGCAAAAAAATTAAAAATAACTATAGCGACAAAGGAGAAACATGATAAGACAATTCTTACCTTTGAAGACAATGGAATAGGAATCGATATTGAGAGAAACAAAGACAAAATATTTGGCCTCTATCAAAGATTTCACAACTATCCGGACAGCAAAGGACTCGGGTTGTATCTCGTCAAATCTCAGGTAGAAACAATGGGCGGAACAATAGAAGTCCAAAGCCAGGTGAATAAAGGAACTAAATTTACATTAACATTCAAAAAAGAATAAAATGCTACATAAAATCTTATGTGTGGATGATGATCCAATTACTTTAATGCTCTACAAGATGGTAATTGCCAAGGCATCTTTTACAGAAGAAATAATTACTGCAAAAAACGGACAAGAAGCCCTGGATTATTATAACAACCTAAGAGCGGAAGGCGAATCACAATCTCCGGAACTTATTTTCCTAGATTTGAACATGCCGGTCATGGGAGGATGGGAATTTCTGGACAATTTCACCAAATCCGAATATCAAGAATTCAATACCAAGACAAAAGTAATCGTGCTTTCGTCTACTATCGATCCGACTGACATCGAAAAATCCAAGACGTATTCGATTGTGATTGATTTCTTGTCAAAGCCCATCACTAAAGAAATGCTGGAAGACCTAAAAGATAGATTATAAAAAAAGCTCTCAATCGAGAGCTTTTTTATTTGAATCAGTGAAATGGGCTAATTATTGATTTTTATTTTTATCAACTGTCCTCCTATCAGCTCGCCATTTTCTGAATATTGTTCCACTAAAAACTGGTTTACATTTCGCCTAAACAATGGCTGTTTATCATTTTTTCTTGGATTTCTTTTCTGCTCGGAAAGGTTAAATATGATTGATACTATTTCGCCTCTCTCCATCTTTACACCCTTTATTTCTACGCCATTTTCCGCAACTACATACTCTCTTTCTGTAGGCTCAAGCCCTTTAGTGCCACGTATGTCTTCAACATTTTTCAAGAAGGTACTTCTCTTATCGATTCCCACTTTGGTATTTCCAAAAGTCTTGCCTTGATAAGGTTTTATCTTGATTATATATTTTTGGACTGTTCTTCCATAATTTGCTAGAAGTACAGAATTTTTATGACTGGCTCCATCAGCATCGGTAACTGACACATTCTTCCATACAATATTATTGTTATTTTTCACATTGTTTAAAAGATTAGAGGTTTCGGCAACAGCCATTCCAAAAGGAGCTGTTATAGCAGTTTCTATTCTAGACAAAAGACAGAAGTGATTTTGATCGGCTCCGAAAGCGGAGTATTCGCTTGGATCAGGTGCCGTCCATGGAAATTCTAAAATCACGAATCCATTTCCAGCTACCGCTCCGGTAGGCTTGCTCCCAATAGAATTACCCATTAATGCTGGGGATGTTACGCTGCCGTCCCAAGGAGAAGGCCATGCTAATCCTGAAGAGGCTTTTGCCCAATACAACTTCACATTTGCAGCAGTAGACGGCGAGCATCCTTTATTTCTCACTCGCACATATACATAGTTTGTCTGCTCTCCTATTGGGTTTTGATGCTCTTGATTCGTGAGTCCGTCGTTAGTATTTCGTATCCAGATATCATCCGTCAGGTAAAATACTGGAGATTCGTTATTCGCTTCATTACCTACGTCTTCATCGGTATCTTTGCTGAATAAATCTGCCGAGGCAGCAGCCGGAGGAGGCAAAGCGCCCAAAGAGGAAGCCAAAGACGCTCTTGTCGTCCAGAATGTAGCATCCATTCTTTCTGACTGTCCATTTGTAAATAGGTACATACAGGCATCATCGGTATAATCCATAAAATTCATAAACATATCGCCATTAGGTCCGTTCGAACAAGAAACATGAGGAAAAGACGGACAGCCATAGTTTTCTATTGCTTGAACTGGTGTATCTGCAACAGCATCGTCTGCGGAGCATTCATCTGGATCACCTGTATCATCACCCCAGATATGCCTTAAATTTAGCCAATGTCCTATTTCGTGTGTAGCAGTTCTTCCTAAATTGTAAGGAGCAGCCACTGTCCCAGTCGATCCAAAACAAGTAAAATCCATCACAACACCATCTTCAAGGGGACGAGTAGCCATATCTGCTGGAAAACTAGCATATCCTAATAATGTACCGCTCAGATTGCATACCCAAATGTTCAGGTATCTGTCGCTCGGCCAAGCATCATCACCTCCGGAAGAATTAAATTTTACAGGGTTTCTTACGGTTGCAACGCTAGAATTTGTATGAGTGAAAGAGGCTGTTGTAGTGCTTTTTCGGATAATACCTGTTGTAGGATTACAATTCGGATCTCTTCTCGCCAAAGCAAACTGGAAATGCGTATCGGAGGCCATCCCTGTATAGGCTGCAGGGCCACCTGGAATTTCAGTACTCAATCTTCTATAATCCCTATTCAGTACATCTATCTGGCTTTGGATCTGAGCATCCGAAACATTTTGCGTAGCATTATTATATACTACATGCACAACTACTGGAATGGTCACATTGGTGCTTCTAAAGTCAAATTTGTTGCCTCTCATTTTTCGAGTATATTCTAAAATGAGGCTTTCAAGTTTTTTTTCTTCCCTAGCAAAAACATTATCCTTGCTGAGTCTTTCTTTATAAAAATCTTCGGTACCACAATCTCTCTTGGTTGTGACAGGCTTTACTGGATCACAAGCCGACAGAATACAAAGCCCCATCAGCGTTGCCATTAAAAACATTTTTTTCATACTACACTATTTTATATTCCCTACTCTATAAGCTTTTCGGTTAACGCTTTTTACATAATTCCTTACCGGTAATACTTTGGGAAACAGGAAATAATCCCATCTCAACTAGCTGTTACAAAGTTGAAGAATTGGGAAATAGTGAGAAGAAGGCAAAAAGCCCATATTTAAAAGTAAATACCCTGTTTTTTAATGGTACCAAAACCTGCAGAAAGAAAGGGCGTAAAACAAAAAATCCCGAATGAACACATCGGGAATGAAGGGTGTAAAATAAAAAAAGCCCTCTCTTGAGGGCTTTCAATATAAAGTAGATTCAGTATCTAATTAAAGAGCTGAAACGTGTTTAGTCAATTTAGATTTTAAATTGGAAGCTTTATTATTGTGGATAATATTTTTCTTAGCCAATTTGTCAATCATAGAGATTACACCAGATAATTTTGCAGAAGCATCTGATTTATCTGTAGCTAGACGTAAAGCTTTAATAGCGTTACGAGTAGTTTTGTGTTGGTATCTGTTTAATACTCTTCTCTTTTCGTTGCTTCTGATTCTTTTTAGAGCTGACTTATGATTTGCCATTTTCTTTCCTTTTTTTCTTTAATGTTTTTTTGTAGTCCGTAGGGGAATCGAACCCCTGTTACCAGGATGAAAACCTGGCGTCCTAACCCCTAGACGAACGGACCTTGAATCCTTCTAAGTTAGTTTATTCCAATAAACTTTGAACTTGTAGCCCGTGGGGGAATCGAACCCCCCTTACCAGGATGAAAACCTGGCGTCCTAACCGATAGACGAACGGGCCTTGCTTCTCTAATGCGGATGCAAAAATACAACTATTTTTTATTCGCACAATAGCTACCGTAATTTTTTTTTATTTTTTTTAGTACGCCTTAGCAAAAAGTACTCTTCCGACAGAAGGTTTTCCAGTAAACACACAGCTTCCAGCCTCTTCTACTCTGTCTAAAGCAATACATCTGATGGTTGCTTTAGTCAAGTCTTTTATTTTTTCTTCTGTATCTGGAGTTCCATCCCAATGTGCTGCTACAAAGCCTCCTTTGTTCTCTAAAACATCTTTGAACTCGTCGAAAGAATTTACTTCTGTGATATGTGTGTTTCTGTAATCCAATGCTTTATTGAATAAATCTTCTTGGATTTTTTCTAATAAATCGCTTACATAGTTTACGATACCGTCTTTCAAGACAACTTCTTTCGACAATGTATCTCGTCTTGCTACCTCAAATGTCCCGTTTTCTAAATCTTTCGGACCGATTGCAACACGAACAGGAACGCCTTTCAATTCCCACTCAGCAAATTTGAAACCTGGCTTTTGAGTAGTCCTGTCGTCAAACTTCACAGAAATTCTTAGTTTTCGGAATTGCGACACCAACGTATTAGCAGCTTCCGTTATCGCGGCAAATTCTTCATCTGTCTTATATATAGGAACGATAACTACTTGAATTGGAGCTAAATTCGGAGGCAAAACCAATCCGTTATCATCAGAATGCGTCATAACCAAAGCACCCATCAGACGCGTTGAAACACCCCAAGATGTACCCCACACGTGTTCTTGCTTTCCTTCTGCATTTGCAAATTTAACATCGAAAGCTTTAGCAAAGTTTTGTCCTAAAAAGTGAGAGGTTCCTGCTTGTAGCGCCTTCCCGTCTTGCATCAAAGCTTCGATACAATAGGTTTCTTCTGCTCCAGCAAAACGTTCCGTTTCCGTTTTCAATCCTTTTATAACCGGGATGGCCATAAAATTCTGCACAAAATCAGCATACACATTCATCATTTGTTCTGATTCTGCTATGGCTTCGCTTCGAGTAGCATGAGCGGTATGCCCTTCTTGCCATAAGAATTCAGCAGTTCTCAAAAACAAACGCGTTCTCATTTCCCAGCGGACAACATTAGCCCATTGGTTAATCAGCAGCGGCAAGTCTCTATAGGACTGCACCCAGCCTTTATAGGTAGACCAAATGATTGCTTCACTGGTTGGACGAACAATCAGTTCTTCTTCCAGCTTGGCATTAGGATCTACCATCAATTTTCCAGGTTTGTCTGGGTCATTTTTTAATCTATAATGAGTGACGATCGCACATTCTTTAGCAAAACCTTCGGCATTTTTTTCTTCGGCCTCAAACATGCTCTTGGGTACAAACAGTGGAAAATATGCGTTCTGGTGTCCAGTCTCTTTGAACATCCTGTCTAACTCTGCCTGCATCTTTTCCCAGATTGCATAACCGTATGGTTTAATGACCATACAGCCTCTAACCCCAGAATTTTCGGCTAAATCTGCTTTTACTACCAGCTCATTATACCACTTGGAATAATCTTCTGATCTTTTTGTAAGGTTCTTACTCATATTGAATAGTTTGGCACAAATATTGTTTAACTTTATTTAACTATATAATTCAGCAAAACTAACTATTTTTGTATTGTCCAACAATAAAATTGCTCTAGATATGAAAACTTATTATTTTTCTCAAAAATCAGCCTCCATTTATTCATTGATTGGACTGCTGACAATTCTGATGACTTCTTGCGGGTCTTATCAGAATTCATCTTATTATGATTCCGACGGAGTGTATAACAACAACGAAAGAAAATCAAACAACAATACTGCCAGCAATGAGCAAAGCAGCAATGGATATCAGGAATATTTCAGGTCTTTGCAAGACGATCCTCAAGTTTTCACAGAACCAGACAACTATCAATCTCCTTCTTATAACGGCCAAGTAAACGATTCTACTTATGTAGCCACAACAGGATATCCTGCTTGGGGCAGCAGCTCAGAAAACGTAACTGTAAATATCTATGATAACAGCTGGGGCTGGAATAACTGGTACGGACCTGGCTGGGGCTGGGGTCTTGGATGGGGCGGCTGGTATGGCGGCTGGGGCTGGAATAGTTGGTATGGTCCAAGCTGGGGACTTGGCTGGGGCTGGGGAGGCTGGTACGGAGGTCCGTATTATGGAGGCTGGAACCACTGGCACAACCATGGATACTACAACAACTATGCGTATTCTAACGGCAGAAGAAGCAACTACGCTAACAGCAGCTTCGGAAGAAACAATTATTACAGAGGAAACGCAGCTAGAAGCAATAGAAGCAACAGCGCTTACAATACTTCTTCAAGAAGAACTGATGCAAATTATTCGACTAGAAATTCTACAAGATACAACACGAATACGAGCACGCGTAACAGCAATGCAACTACAAGAGATTATAACACGACAAGAAACAGCTATAATACTACAAGAAATAGCAGCAACAACAATTACAGCACTCCGACTCGAAGCAACAACTCTACGAGAAGTCAAAATGTAGCACCATCAAGATCGTACAGCAGCCCAAGCTCAAGCGGCGGCGGAAGATCGTCAGGAGGAGGTTCCTATGGCGGCGGCGGAAGATCTGGCGGCGGTGGCGGCGGACGAAGAGGATAACTACAAAATTTAATGATCCAAAATGCCTATGTCTAGACGTAAAAGTTATAGCATAGGTATTTTTTTGAACCCCTAAGAAAAAATTAATCCTATGAAAAAGTACTTTTTATTTATGATCACGGGACTTGCTTTAAGTTCTGCTCAGGCTCAAGAAGTTTCTGATGCCATGAGGTATGCTCAAGATAATCTGACAGGAACTGCTCGCTTTAGAGGAATGAGTGGCGCCTTTGGAGCTCTTGGTGGCGATTTTTCATCTATCGGTGTCAATCCTGCCGGAGGTGCCGTATTCACGACCAACCAAATTGCAATCACGCTCAGCAATTACAGCACAAGCAACAAATCGAGCTATTTTGGAACCACTACAAAAGAAAACGATAATACTTTCGACCTGAATCAAATAGGTGCCATTTGGGTTTTTCAAAACGAAAATACGTCAAGCAATTGGAAAAAATTTACTGTTGCAGCCAATTACGAGAACCAATCTAATTTCGATAACCAGTTCCATGCGGTAGGCTACAACCCGACAAATTCGGTATCGCAATATTTTTTAAGCCATGCTAATGGAATTCCGTTAGCTGATATTACAGGCCAGCCTTTTGGAGCAATGACTTACAAACAGCAACAAGCCTTCTTTGGTTATGATGGTTACCTAATCAATCCGGCTGTTAACACTGGAAACAACACAGCTTACACCTCGAATACTCCTGCAGGCGGCAATTATTTTCAAGAAAATTTCATTGAAACTACAGGCTATAACGGAAAGCTGTCTTTCAATGGAGGTGTGCAATATATGGACCGATTCTATTTCGGACTTAGCCTGAATTCGCATTTTACAGATTATACACGCGTCAGCAATTTCTATGAAGATTATCTGGACACACCAGGTAATAATCCAAATTCTGGACCTCAGGCGTTACGCTTCCGCAATGAATTGTATACCTATGGAAACGGATTTTCTTTCCAAGTTGGAGCAATTGCAAAAGTCACATCGGAACTCCGAATTGGACTTGCTTACGAATCACCAACATGGTTCCGTCTGAACGAAGAATTATATCAAAATTTAGTTGTGGACTGCCCAGACTGCGGAACAGGAAATCCCGTAATTGTTGACCCGAATCTTACGATTATCTATCCGTCATACAGATTACAGACTCCTGGGAAATATACTGGAAGTTTAGCCTATGTTTTCGGACAATACGGACTAATTAGCATTGATTATGCCATGAAAGATTACAGCAATACCCGATTCAAGCCAAGCAGCGACTTCCGGGAAACCAATGCACAGCTCGAATCATTATTAGACGTAACTTCAGAAGTGCGTGTTGGTGCTGAAGCCCGAGCCAAACAATGGAGTTTTAGAGGCGGATATCGCTTTGAACAAAGCCCTTATAAAAACGGAAAAACAGTTGGTGATCTTCAAGGGTTTTCCGCCGGACTTGGTTATAATTTTGGAGGAACTAGATTAGATGCCGCTTATTCTTACTCTAAAAGAGATATGCAGCAGACCTTTTTCTCGCAAGGGCTTATTGACCCTACAACAGTCAAATCGGTCAATAATAACGTAACGCTTACTTTGCTATTTGATCTATAAATCAATTTTACTTGATAAAAAAAGCATCCTTTGTGGGATGCTTTTTTTTGGATTAAAACTCATAATCTTTTTTATAAAATTTCTTTTCTTGCAGAAATTCTAGCCTATTCCCTTCTGTCCTGAATTTGGTGCGAATAGACCTTCTTCCTTTTTCAATATCAGACACAAAACTAAAAAAATGCAAGTGTGGCCCTGAAGACCAGCCAATATTGCCACTGAGTGCAATCTTGTCACCTCTCTTGATAATATCGCCTTTCTTGACAAAAGAGCCATTGGTATCTATATGCGTATATTCGGCTAAAGTGCCATCTTCGTGATAGACGACGATATAATTATTAAACTCAGCACAGTCTTTTTTCATGCAATTTTCCGTATTGCTGTCTTGCACATCAACTACAATTGCATCTCTAACGGCCGTGATTTCAGTACCAATCGGCATGATAAAGTCAAGTGCAAATTCGCCTTGATGTGAAATCTTTCCGTTGTAGCCTTGCCCTATCATATATTCTTCACCCTGCTTATACGGCAGACTATACGGAAAATCAATATCATATTTCTTAAGGTTGATATCGCCTAACAGAAAAGAGTTCTGGTATTTGAAATTGAATTCTTTTTTTAAATCAACTACAGATATTTCGGCAATCACGAATCTTTTAGTTCTTGCCGGAACCAAAACATAAGGCGCTTTAAGACTGCTCCTCATGTTTACTAATTCAGCACGCATCAAGACTGATACTGGACAAAATTCGTTATTGTCTGCAAATACGACTGTTTTTCCTTCTATAAATTCCCTATAAACCTTAACATCGCGCTGTTGCGAAAAAAGCATCAGAGGAGCGAACAATAAAAAAAGGGCAGTGATTTTCTTCATAACTACTATCATAAAACGTAAGGGTTGCAATATATCAAAAGTAATGTCGATATAAAAACGGCTTTCCTTCAAATCTATTTTACGCTTCATAAAATTTACCAAACGATGATGCTACTATTCATAAAAAGCTTAATTTTGCACTCCAATTTACAATTCTATGAGAACCAAGACGTTAAAGAAAAACAAGATTAATGTAATCACTTTAGGATGTTCTAAAAACGTGTATGACAGTGAAGTGCTGATGGGACAATTGCGGGCCAGCGGCAAAGATGTTGAGCATGAGGCACCAGCGGAAAGAGAAGGAAACATTATCGTTATCAACACCTGTGGTTTTATTGATAATGCGAAGGAAGAATCTGTAAATATGATCCTGAATTATGT
The DNA here is from genome assembly GCF_025947265.1 of Flavobacterium sp. N2550. Classification (NCBI taxonomy): domain Bacteria; kingdom Pseudomonadati; phylum Bacteroidota; class Flavobacteriia; order Flavobacteriales; family Flavobacteriaceae; genus Flavobacterium; species Flavobacterium sp. N2550. Next base: position 3,646,043 of record NZ_CP110007.1, read on the forward strand.
CGACAAAAAAGAACAAGGTTTAGTAGACAAAGTATTCGTAACCGGATGTTTATCTGAAAGATACAAGCCAGACTTAATCAAGGAAATTCCTAACGTAGACCAATATTTCGGAACAACAGAGTTGCCAGGATTATTGAAAGCGCTTGGCGCCGATTACCGACATGAATTGCTTGGCGAGCGTTTGACGACAACTCCAAAAAATTATGCTTACCTTAAAATAGCCGAAGGATGTGACCGTCCTTGTAGTTTTTGCGCAATTCCATTAATGCGCGGCAAGCACGTTTCTCAGCCAATAGAAAAATTGGTAAACGAGGCAAAAGGATTGGCCAAGAACGGCGTAAAAGAACTTATATTAATAGCACAAGACCTGACGTATTACGGACTCGACTTATACAAAAAAAGAAATCTGGCTGAATTGCTAGAAAATCTAGCCGCAGTAGAAGGTATTGAATGGATCCGTCTGCATTATGCTTTCCCTACAGGATTTCCGATGGATGTGCTGGAATTGATGAAGCGCGAGCCAAAAATCTGCAACTACCTTGATATTCCGTTACAGCACATTTCTGACAAGATCTTAAAATCGATGCGTCGCGGAACAACACAGGCTAAAACAACAAAACTTATCAACGATTTCCGTGAAGCTGTTCCAGGAATGACTATCAGGACAACTTTGATTGTCGGTTATCCAGGTGAAACAGAAGAAGATTTCCAAATCCTAAAAAATTGGGTGGAAGAAATGCGTTTTGAAAGATTAGGCTGTTTTGCCTATTCACATGAAGAAAACACGCATGCTTACTTGCTTGAGGATGATGTTCCTGCTGAAGTGAAACAGCAGCGCGCTAACGAAATCATGGAAATACAGTCACAAATTTCATGGGAATTGAACCAAGAAAAAATCGGGCAGACTTTCCGTTGTATTATTGACAGGAAAGAGGGAGCTCACTTTATTGGCAGAACGGAATTTGACAGCCCTGATGTTGATAATGAAGTTTTAATCGACGCTTCAAAAGCATACTTAAAAACAGGCGAATTTGTAGATGTTAAGATTACAGATGCAGCCGAATTTGATTTATACGGCGAGGCTATTCTATAAAGAAAGTTGCCTTCCAAAATAAAAAAAGCCTTGACCGAGTCAGGGCTTTTTTATGTTACCATAATTTCAAAAAATAGGCTTGATAGGGATAGCGTTCGTAAATTGCGTTATCTTCATTGATAGTAAATCCATTCTTATAATCTGCAATAGCCTTGCGTAGCAACACATCGGCTTCCTTGCTCCTTCCTAGCTTGTGCAGGCACAAAAACTTGTAATATTCTGCATCTGAAAATTCTGGATAGGTTTGAAGCGCCTTATCAAATTCCGTCACTGCAGCCTCGAATTTTCCTAATTCATACTTTGCGATTCCTAAATAAAATACATCTAAAAAATGTGCTTCCACTCCACCTCTAGCCTGAAGCGCCTCTCGATCGATTTCCAGTATCTTTTCTGCTTCACTGAATTTCCCCAACTGCAAACAACAAAGCGCAATGTAGAAATCATAGGTATGATCCATCACGTACGAATTGCCGCTAATTGCTTTGGCAGCCTCAAAATCTTTGATTGCCTCAGTATAATTCTTGGAAAAAATACATTTCATAAAAGCCCTATAATCCATATATTGCTTCGGATCTAAGTCCACGGCTTTGTCGAGTATCGGCATTGCTATTTCATACTTACCTTGTTTGAAAAGCGGCATTGCTTTTTGTTGCCAAGCATAAGCCGAACGTGGATGATCTTTCAATATGGCGTCGAGAGCTAATTGATAATCTTGCGAAAACAAGAATAATTTACTTGCTTCTGAAATGCGTTTTTCTACTATTTCTTTTTCAGTCTGCCCTTGAACATTAAAACCAATTAGAAAGACAAGAATTGCAACTATTATTTTCATTGACAAAAATTTAATCATTGTCTTACAAATGTATCATTATTACGGAAAGACTGTGTTAATGGAAGCTACTTCTTGGTTAATGGCTTGTTAACTGTTATACAAATGCCATCTTCTATATAGTATCCCTATATTCTAAGATATCGGCTGGCTGACAGTCCAGTGCCTTGCAAATTGCCTCCAACGTGCTAAACCGAACGGCTTTTGCTTTTCCTGTTTTTAAGATGGAAAGGTTAGACAATGTTATATCAACCTTTTCTGAAAGCTCATTTAACGACATCTTGCGCCTTGCCATCATTACGTCTAAGTTTACTATTATGGGCATGAGTTATATGGTTAAATCATTTTCGGACTGGATCTCTATACCTCTTTTGAAAATCTGCGCTATTATTAGAAGAATAATGCCCATGAATATCCATACATCTTCGCCACCTAAACGTAAATACAGTATATCAGGCATTTCTACACCTTGCTTGACCAACCACTCACTATAGTTAACTCCGCAATGCGAAAATAAACCTACTCCTAAAGCCAAGTAAGATAATCCTGAAATAAAGCGTTGCATCTCTTTATTAAAAGGTTGCGATATGCTTAGTTTTTTATTGTGTAAAATCCTTATAATCAGATAAAACATGATCGCTCGCATTACTGACACAATAATCATCACTGATATCATTATGACAAAATATCCAGGATCATATTTATAAAGACTTGACAGGTCAATTTCTTTCCAAAAAAATCCAGCTTCGGGTTCCAGTGCAAATGTAAAAATAGCATTGAAAATAAAACCACCTGCTTCAATACCGACACCAATAAATAATAGCCAGCAAATGATGTACAATACCTTAAGCATCTCTTTACTACCAATTTTAATTTCCATAATTGTTCGATTTTAAATTTCTATGGGACAAATATATTTATTTTTATTGAAAAACAATAAATATATAATGAAAAATAAAAATTATTTCTTGATTACAGGTTAAATTATATTGATAAAAGGCATATTATATGAATAAGAACAATTGTAATTTTATTCCGTATGTCCGATTTTCAAAGGGTATTGCTTAACTTTATAGAAAAAAGATAATGAAAACAGATTGGATTATTATCGGCATAGTAGTTCTGTTCGCAGTTGTTTTGATTATTCTTTTGGTTAAGCGAAATCTGAAAGACAAAAAAGAAATCGAAAAATTTCTTAACCAAGATCATAAAGCAACCCAAAAAGAAGAAGCTGAGATGAATGACGATCGCTAAACAGCACAACATGATGTTAAAAAGCATCACATTTTATTATTAGCCCAAAAATGAGTAAGTTTGGGTCTTGAAATTTTCAACTTATGAAGACTAAATTATTTTTTATCGTGGCAATAGTATTCATGCTCCTACCTGACACAGCTTCTGCTCAATATTACGGTAGCAGTACTGGTGGTGTTGATAGATCTATCGGCAGAGAAGTAAGAGGAAACGGCCCTAGAAATAAGAATAAAAAAGCAACTAACGATTTTGGAGAGGTTTGGGCTAAGTACTTAGGCCAAGAACTAAATTTGGACGGACTGCAATATGCGGGAGTAAAGTCTATCATGAATGAGAATAGAGAAAGTCTTGAGCAAATCTCAAAAGACGAAACACTGCACCCGCAAGAAAAAAAGAACAAAATGCTCGAGATCATGAATAAAATTGATATTCAGATCTTAAAGTTTCTTTCTAAAGAACAGGGAGAAAAATATACCAAACTTAAAGAAGAGCGAGAAAGAAGAGCGATGACGCAATAAAAGCATCAAAGTACTAACAGGCCTTGCTCTCGCAAAGAATTCACTGGCCTGCTCTGCCAAAACAATTCAAAATCGTCTAATCCTGCATTTTCATAATCTGTCTTCATTTCTTGGTACGTATAGATTTTTGAATTAGAAACAGCTATCTTAGCAAGTATATCAGCTAGCCACATCCCTTGTTCCTTGCTTGCCGTAATACTGAAAGCTTCTTTTTTGGTATGAAAATCCAACAAAGCCATTTCCCAAGAATTTCCTTTTTTAGACTTGTTATAGGTTGAAATAGAAGGCTTGCTACCAATCCAGACTATTTTTGCCGAAGGTTTTACCAACGAATCTTCTTCTTCATGTATTGCATTATAAATGTAATCGCTTGGTATTTTGGTACGCGGTACTTTGAATTCAAACCAATCCTGAAGCGGAAAGTCAAAACAGATTCCATGCATATAGTTAAAAAGCGACTTTTTTAGTCCGAAACTGAACGCATCATGGTCAGTCCCTGTCTTGTCTATATGAATGATATCATTATTAGCAAAAGCTCCGACGGCTTCGGTTTCTTTCAAGACGCCAAATTTTTCAGGATACATCCCCACCGGACTATGTGCCGTCATGGCAAATTGATGCCAAAAGCCAGATTGCAAGATTCCGATTTCGAATAACTGGCGTACCATTTCTAATGAATCTATTGTTTCCTGCGCTGTCTGGGTCGGAAAACCGTACATCAAATAAGCATGCACCATAATTCCTGCTTCAGTAAAATTCCTCGTCACACGGGCTACTTGTGCCACGGTCACGCCTTTTTGAATGAGCTCCAACAGCCTGTCAGATGCGACTTCCAATCCCCCAGAGATTGCAATACAGCCGGAGGCCTTAAGCAATAGGCATAAATCTCGGGTAAAACTTTTTTCAAAACGAATATTTGTCCACCAAGTAACCGTCAGTTTTCTTCGGAGAATCTCCAACGCCAAAGCCCTCATCAATGCAGGAGGTGCCGCTTCATCAACAAAATGGAAACCGTTTTGCCCCGTTTGCGCAATCAGTTCCTCCATCCTATCGCAGAGCAGCTTAGCGGCAACCGGCTCGTATATTTTTATATAGTCTAATGAAATATCACAGAAAGTACATTTTCCCCAATAGCAGCCATGAGCCATAGTAAGTTTGTTCCATCTTCCGTCGCTCCACATTCTATGCATCGGATTGACAATTTCTATAACAGAAATATATTGATCTAGAAGCAGGTCGGAATAGTCCGGCGTTCCTACTTCGGACTGCTTATAGTCTTTTTTAGCAGAATTATTTTTATAGACAATCTTTCCGTTCTCTAGAAGAAAAGTTCGTTTATAGGAATCATATTCTGAATTCTGCATGCTCAAGATCAGCTCTTCGAGCGGCACTTCACCGTCATCCAATGTAATAAAATCAAAGAATTCCATCACTCTGACATCCGCCAGCGAACGCAGTTCCGTATTTGGAAAGCCGCCTCCCATCGCAATCTTTGTATCGGAAAAATGCTTTTTAATAAATTGGGCACTTTTAAAAGCACTGTATAAATTACCTGGAAAAGGAACTGAAAAGCAAACCAATTTTGGTTGCAGCTTTTTCATTTTCTTATTTAGATTCTCAAGCAATAGCCTATCTATATAAGTCGGTTCTTTTTGCAACATTTCGTAAAGCGAATCAAAAGAATTGGCCGAACGTCCCATTCTTTCGGCATAGCGACTGAATCCGAAATTTTCATCGACACACTCGATAATCAGGTCTGAAATATCTTCAAGATATAAAGTCGCCAAATGCTTGGCTTTATCTTGCGTTCCCATTGTTCCGAATGCCCAATCCAATTCTTCCAATTGTGAAAACCGTGAGGCTTCCGGCAGAAAATCTTCTTGACAGATGAGATGAGAAAGCGTAGGATTTTTGCCTTGCAGAAACAGCATGACCGAATCAATCGTTTTGATATACTCTTCTTTCAGCGCAAGAATCCTCTTTGCATTTTCTGATTTTTCTTTCGCTTTTTCGGCTTCAATAAACAAATCAGTTAATCCTTGCTTTGAAAATAATTCCAATATAACTTCAATCCCAAGGTCAGCTTGAAAAGATGAAATGTTTTTCGTGTTCAAAAATCCTTTTATATAAGCCGTAGCCGGATAGGGAGTATTCAGCTGGGTAAAAGGTGGCGTGATTAGAAAAACGGTAGGATTCAAAACATACAAATTGAACTGCAAAAATATTGCTTATTTATGAAAATGCTTGTATAAAAAGAAAAAACTCCCGATTGGGAGTTTTGAATTCTAAATTTAATCTTTAGTCAGGAATTCATCGAGTGCTTCTTCCCGAATTTCTTGCTCTTCTTTATAGAAATTTTTCAGGTATTTTTCCATCCCGAAAAACATGATTATAAGCAAGAACAGAATGGTCGCCATGTAATAGGCCGTTCCCATTCCAATAGAAATCATTCCACCTCCCATACCATCAGCCATTGATGAAACGGCGTTCAGTTCGCTCGAACTTTTGATGATGATACCGAAAATCAGCAGTACCAAAAATCCGATGGCTGAAAAAATGATATGCAGCAAACCTTTACGTTTGATTCTTATAAAACTGAATATGAGTCCGGCTATAGCCATCAGAAACGGAATCCCCATCATGATCATCATCGCGATTCTTGAATTTTTCTCATCAGCAGTTTCTGCTGGCAACGGAAGTCCTTCTGTTTTCTTCGGATTTCCATCTTCATCAACTGCAGAAGAATCTTGAGTCGTATCAAACAAATCTTTTCCTAGTTTTTCCTGCATTTTTTTTGAAAATTCATTGCTTTTCATTTTTTCTTTCATATCTGTTCCTACAACATAATCAAAACCAGTCACAGAAACCAATTCTGTCGTACCACATTTGATGGTTATAAACGGAAAGAAAAAACAGATTAAGATTACCGTATAACTTGGAATCGGAAGTAAATCTGAAATGATTTTGAGTGCTCTCATAAAAGGTTTGTCTTTTTTATATTCATTTCAAACATAACACATATATCTTAAATTTCAGACAAAACCGATTCCATTTTATAAAATTATTTTTTTCCTGATTTCTTTTTAGGCTTTACTTTTTTCTTTTTAACCAACTCCATCTTATTCTTAATCCTTTTTTCTACTTCGCTGATTTCAGATTCTGAAGCATAGCAAATAGAATGCAGCTTCGCATTTCTGATTTCTTTTTTTGCTTTCTTGAATTCATGCTGCGCCTCAAACAGAATGGCTTTCTTTATAAAAATCTCGGCTTTACTTATACCTTTAATAGTAAGTGCAAAATCGATTAGTTTCTGCGCTTCTTCATAATCTTCATTTAGGATAAGCGTTTGGATATAATACGGATAGACTTCAAGCGCATGGATATTAATCGTAAAGGCTTCTTCAAAATAATTTTTAGCGGCTTCATAATTCAATAGCTGTTCTGATTGAATTCTTCCGTAAAGGCAAAGTACCATCGTATTTTTAGCATCATAGGAAAAAGCGTAATCTAAAGACTCAATAGTTTCTTCAAGCGAATATGGATAGCTATCCAATGCTTGGAATACATATTTATCAATTGTTTTCATTTCTTAAATCTGTTTTTAATTTCTGGCGCATTCCTTTGTAGCTTTTCTCAATTTTATTCTTCTTGAAATCTGTCCCGGTAAATGTTCTTGTGGGATTACCACGCTGAATGTTCAACTGGTTTTCCCATTGCTTACCGACCTGATTTTTGAGATCTTGCAAAGTTTCGCCTTCTAATTTTTTTAATAATCGTTCTGTTGCCAGTTTTTTGTTTTGGTGCTGCGAACGACTGTCCATTGCCACGACAGCAATTCCTGTCGGCAGATGTGTCGCTCTGACAGCAGAGCTGATTTTATTGACGTGCTGACCTCCTGCTCCTGAACTTCGCATTGCTTGGTACTGGATATCGTTTTCTGAAACTGTCCAATTCTTTTGTGGCTCTATTTCAAAAATTCCGATAAACCAATTCTTGCGTTTGTGCATCTTTCTGAATTGGCTTTGCCCGATCCATTGAATCGTTCCCAACCAAGAATTTGCGAAGGTTGCAGCATTTTTTCCTTTCAAGGAAACTGTAGCTGTCTCGACCGTTCCATTTTCAGAACCTGCCTGTCGCTGCAACACTATAGCTTCGAGTTGCTGTTCTTGTGCTTCTTCCAAAACTTTTTTAAGCACTTGGGCAACTACCCAAGTGCATTCTGCAGGTCCGCGACCCGCCGTTATCTGAATTATTTTTTCCATTTTTTTACTTTTTAACGGTCCATCCTGACAATTTTCGGAGTAAAAGTTCCAAGCACTTCTACCAATTCGCTCTGGTTCGCCATTACCTTCGTAATGTCTTTGTATGCCATGGGTGCTTCATCAATATTGCCTCCAATCAGAGTGACATCATTGGCCTGCAGCACTTTTTTAATTTCGCTTTGCGTAAAAGTACTTTTGCACTTTGCTCTTGAAAATAATCTTCCGGCACCATGAGAAGTCGAATTCAAGCTTTCTGCATTTCCTTTTCCTCTAACAATATAGCCTGGCGCAGTCATCGAACCTGGAATGATTCCTAATTGCCCTTCGGCTGCTGGAGTCGCTCCTTTTCTATGGACGATACATTCCTTGCCATTGACCATTTCTTTCCACGCAAAATTGTGATGATTTTCGATGGTCACTACTACTCTTTTCCCAAGCACTTTGGCAATTCTTCGATGGATATCATCATGGCAAGCTTTGGCATAATCGCCAGCCAGATTCATTGCCAGCCAATATTCCTTTCCGTCATGCGTGTTCAGATCGAGCCAAGCCAAATGCTGTACATTTTTTGGCAACGGACATTGTTTTGTTGCCAGATAGGTATAATGCTTCGCAATATTAGCTCCTAATCCTCGCGAACCGCTGTGGGAAAGAACAGCGAAATACTCCCCTGCTCCTATTTTCCACTCGTCAAGCGGATTATCGATTTTGACTATTCCAAACTCCACAAAATGATTTCCTCCTCCAGACGTACCCAACTGTTTGTAGGCTTTGTCCAAAAGGCGTTTCAACAGCGGAATGTCTTGAAATTCTTGTCTGTAAAACACCTCATGGTCTGCCTTGACCGCATGGGTTTCATTCATCCCAAATTTGGTATGGTCTTTCAAGATAGCTTGTAATTGATGATCTTTCCCTTTCAGGAAGGATGTCGGCAGATCAAAAATCGAAAGGCTCATGCGGCAACCAATATCGACACCAACTCCATACGGAATCACTGCATTGTCTGTTGCTAAAACACCTCCAATTGGCAGACCATATCCTGAGTGCGCATCGGGCATCAAAGCTCCTGCTATCGAAATCGGCAGTTTTAATGAGTCATACAATTGAAACTTGGCCTGCTCATCGATTTCATTTTCTCCAAAAATCGTAAACGGAACTCGCGTCATTTTCAATTGGTGCATTCTCACTTGCACAGGATTTACCAAACCTTCGGCAACTTTTCCCCAAGTTCCGTGACCGCTGAATTTATCTGGATAGAGCAAAACTTCTTTTGCTTCTGCTAGGATGGATTCTTTCTTTTCTCTTTTTCTATATCTATTTATCTGCCCTAAGGCGATATTTATTGAATTGTTTTTTGGAAAGCCTAATTTGATTAGGTCTTTTCCAGATAATTTATTTCCCATAAATTTTGTTGATTCGTAATTTCTTTGTGCACAGCATTGAATCAATTTCTAAATAATTTAAAATGAGACATAAGCGTGCTAAACCTTTTATCCCTTCGGATAAATAATGGAACTGACTTTCGGGAAAATTTTGAAGTATCTAGAATAAAAAAGCCCGAAACTAAATGGCTTCGGGCTTTTTCATATATCTAAAAATGTATTTCTAAGATTGAAATAAGCCACGAAGACGCACCGCACCAAATCCTGTTGGTGAGTAGCTTTGAAATGATGATGTTGATACAAACATTTTTCTTCGTTTTAAAAGTGTTACTAATTTTTCGTGTGCAAATATTTAGAATAGTTTTTGGATTATCCAAATTTAATTGTAAAAAAGTCGAAAGTTTTTAAAGTTGGAAGTCATAAAGTCCCCTGTTTATCGTATTTATCGTAATTAAAAAGCCATTTATCTTTCGACTTTTTGACTTTCGACTTTAAGACTTATTTAATTATTTATGCCTTAATTTTATTTATTTTTACAAAAAATTTCTAAACTATGCCAACCGACTGTATCAGTTATCAAGAATCTGGTTATTTCACATCGCTCATCAACGATTATCTAAATCAAAAACCAGGCTTACAGTCGCTTTACCATCGATTTCCTACTTTAGAAAATTTTGAAAAGCAATTGCTTGAAAAAGAAAAGAATTTCAATTCAAGTGATAATTTGAAGCGAAAAACGTTGGTTTCTGCTTTAGAAAAACAATATTCAAAACTCAATGTTTCTGACTTGACAAAATTGAACATTCAAGCATTGGAAAGTTCTAAAACATTTACGATTACGACCGGGCATCAGCTAAACTTGTTTACTGGACCATTGTATTTTTTATATAAAATCGTTTCGACGATCAATCTTACGAAGCAATTAAAATTAAAATATCCTGAGTATAATTTCGTGCCAGTATATTGGATGGCAACGGAAGACCATGATTTTGAAGAAATCAACTATTTCAATCTTCATGGAAAAAAAGTACGTTGGAATACAGAAAGCGGCGGACCAGTAGGAAGATTGTCTACTCAAGGATTAGAAGAGGTCTTTGAAATTTTTTCTTTGGAACTAGGCATCGGAAAAAATGCGGAATATCTTAAAAAACTATTCCATGAATCCTATGTAAATCATACTAATTTGGCGGATGCGACTCGCTTTCTTGCGAACGAATTATTTGGAAAAACGGGCTTAGTGGTTTTGGATGCCGATACTCCTGAACTAAAAAAGATATTTATTCCTTATGCAAAAGAAGAGCTTCTGAAACAGACCTCGCATCAAAAGGTAATGGAAACTTCCGAAAAGCTAAAAGATTATAATATCCAAGTAAATCCACGCGAAATCAACCTTTTTTATATCGAAGACGATTTCCGTGAGCGAATTATTCTGCAAAACGGATTCTACTATATCAACAACAGAGAACTGAAATTTACGCAATCAGAAATAGTACAACTGCTGGAAAATCATCCTGAAAAGTTCAGCCCTAATGTTATCATGCGACCTCTATATCAAGAAGTCATCTTGCCGAATCTTTGCTATATCGGCGGCGGCGGAGAATTAGCCTATTGGTTGGAATTAAAATCATATTTTGAAGCTTCTGACGTGACTTTCCCTATTTTGCTTTTGCGAAATTCGGTTCTTTTAGCTACAGAAAAATTGGCAAAAAAAGCAGACAAATTAAATCTAACGTGGAAAGACCTATTCTCAAAACAACAAGATTTGATGAATGCTAAAGTGAAAACGTTTTCAGAATTCCCGATTGATTTTACAGAACAGAAAGCATTTTTAAGAAAACAATTTGATGACCTAAACGAAATGGCAAAACAAACCGATAAGTCTTTTATCGGAGCTGTTAAAGCCCAAGAAATCAAACAAATCAAAGGTTTAGATAATCTGGAGAAACGGCTGCTAAAAGCTGAAAAGAAAAAGCATCAAGAAGAATTGGAACGCATAGCTGATCTTCAGAACGAGCTATTCCCGAACAAAAGCTTGCAGGAAAGGATTGTGAACTTTTCTGAATTTTATCTCGGATATGGCGATCTGCTGCTCGATAAATTGTTTGAAGAATTGAATCCTCTGGAGCAAGAATTTAAAGTAGTAGTTCTTTAGTTACTATAATTCAAAACAATACTTAAATTTATATTCCTAATTCTTGCAATTGTTTTTCGTGTTCTGTTAAAAAACACTACTTTTGCGCCAAATCTAAAAAAAATACAATGGCAACGAATAGAACATTCACAATGATTAAGCCTGATGCAGTTGAAAACGGACACATCGGCGGAATTTTAAACATGATTACAGAAGGTGGTTTTAAAATTGTTTCTTTGAAACTGACACAGCTTACTGTAGCTGATGCTCAAAAATTTTATGCAGTTCACAGTGCAAGACCATTCTATGGAGAATTGGTTGAATTCATGTCTAGAGGTCCAATCGTAGCGGCTATCTTAGAAAAAGATAACGCTGTTGAAGATTTCAGAACTTTAATCGGGGCTACAAATCCTGCTGATGCTGCTGAAGGAACTATCCGTAAAAAATATGCAAAATCAATCGGAGAGAACGCTGTTCACGGTTCTGATAGCGATGAAAATGCAGCTATCGAAGGTGCTTTCCACTTCGCTGGAAGAGAGCAATTCTAATTCGAAGCAACCTAAATAAAAAAAATCCGTTTCAAATGAAACGGATTTTTTTATGTTTAATTTTTAGTCTTTTGAATCTATCTAAAAATTATTTCCTTGACAATATCCCGACGAAATTCTTCGTTGATCATTCGTATAATTTTCTCTTTTCCGTAACTCAATTCTTGTCGTAATACCGCTGAAGTAAGTTCTACATATAGCGTGTTTTTACGCAACGTGACATCTTTGGTATAACTGTTCACGCCATTGCCCATCAAAGAAATCCAAGCTTCTTTTACCGCAATTTGATCAATTCCAGGCTGGAGTTTATTGGCTTCGATGATATGCTTCAAAACATCTCCAACCGAACTGTCATTATTTAGTCTCTTCGCCATCTAGCAGGTTTATCGGGGTTGCTTTTTTATATTGGTATTCTATTTTTTGCTGATTAACAATGGTCATCTTATCTTCAGAAATCGATTTTAATTCTTCTTCCCATTTCGCATATTCTGTTTTGTAATCCAGATATATCTTCCCGTCTTTTTCTACAATTTCAACTGCTTCGGAAGAATCATCTGCAAGAAATTTTCCGTTCAACTGTGGACTTACTTTTTTACGAAAGCCTCTATAATTACTGCCAATTTCAAAGAAATCATATGTCGTATTGATTTTATAATCTTTTTCCGATCCATCGGCCAAAATCACTTTTTCGATTTCCCAATAGCCATTCAGTTTTTTAGCATCTTCTTTTGATACTTTTTGGGCGCAGGCCGTAAGCATCAGCGTTGTAAACAGTAATAGAACTCCTTTTTTCATCTTAAAATTTAAAAAAATAAAATTACCACTATTTGTCATGATAAAAAAGCTTCTGGGTTAAACTATTTGGTATTTTTAAAGTCTATATAAGAAACCCTACACCATGAGAAAAATATACTACCCTTTGTTTCTTATCCTTGCTTTGGCCGGATGCAGTTCTGAAAGCAATGAATCCAGTCCGTCTGAATCCTTATACTTTCCACCTTTGGAAGAAAATGCATTATGGGAAACAAAATCATTGAGTTCATTAGGATGGAATGAAAATGCTACAGCACCGCTCCTTTCTTATTTGGAAGAAAAACACACCAAAGGCTTTATCATTTTAGTTGATGGAAAGATTGTGATGGAAAACTATTTCAACGGGCATTCTGCTTCATCCAACTGGTATTGGGCAAGTGCAGGAAAAACGTTGACAGCAACAATGGTTGGAATTGCTGAACAGGAAAACCATCTGAACATTAACGACAAGGTTTCCGATTATCTAGGCCATGGATGGACAAGCCTTCCCTTGGCAAAAGAAAACCTGATAACGAATAAGCACTTGCTTAGCATGACTTCTGGGCTTGAAGATATTGATAATGGTGATTGTGTAGAGCCTGAATGCCTTACTTATAAAGCTGATGCAGGAACACGCTGGGCCTATCATAACGTCTATGTCAAGCTTCAAGATGTCGTGGCAAATGCCGTCTCAACAACGTACAGCAGTTATTTCAATACAAAATTAAGAGACAAGATAGGAATGAATGGCGCTTGGATTCAGTCTGAAAACAACAGCGTTTACTGGAGTACCACCCGAAGCATGGCTCGTTTTGGCCTGCTCATGCTCAATAAAGGGAAGTGGAATAATGAAATGATACTGAATGAAAATTATTTTAATGCCGCGACAAACACGTCTCAAAATATCAATCTAGGGTATGGATATTTATGGTGGCTAAACGGAAAATCCAGTTATCATCTGCCTCAGACGCAGCTACAATTTTCTGGAAGTATAATTCCGGACGGCCCAAATGACATGTTTATGGCATTAGGCAAAAATGACCAGAAAATCTACGTAATTCCTAGTCGGAAGATGGTCGTAATTCGAATGGGCGATGCGGCCGACAACGTCAATCTGGCCTTATCTGATTTTGATGAAGTCCTGTGGCAAAAAATAAATGCGCTAATTAATTAGCGCATTTATTTTATTTCTTTTTTGCATTGACGTGTTTCTTATTTCCAGAGCCTCCTTTGATAAGATTCCGAGCTGCCATAAAAAATGCGGCCCATCCTAAAAACACAAATAAATAATAGATTGCCTGTATCTTGCCTTCAAAAAATCTTGATATAAAAATCAAGAGCACGAACAAGATATAAAGATGTAGCGGTTTTACATTTTTTATTGAAAAGGCCATCGTCAATTTTTATTAATTGAATGTATACTTAAGATTTAAGCCAATTCGAGAAAATTTAGAAGAGTCATCACTTCTTGTATTTCCGAATAAATTTCTGTTTGTATCGGCTCTTAAATCGATTCCGAATTTATTGTTAAATGTATATCCGACTCCAAAATTAAAAAAAGTATTGCTGCCAGTAGCATATATATTTGTTATTGTTCCAGTTCCACTAGCTTCAGGAAAATTGATATTATACTCGACATCATTAAATGGCATATTGATTCCGATAGCTCCATCAATAAAAATCTTGTTTTTATTATTCAGGATAAAATTATATCTACCTCCTATATTCAAGTTAATAAAATCAGACTCTAAAGAATAATTATTCTCTTGTCTTGAGCTACCTGTCAAATTATTTGCATATCTTGATTTACCAGAATAATTCTCATATTCAGCACGAATAAAAATTTCAAATTTTTCAGAAGGAAACACCAATCCTATTTCTCCTCCAAATCCAACAGTAGTTTTTGTTTCTTTTTCAGATTCTCCTACAGCAGATTCTACTGCAAAACTAGATTGATAAATCCCTACTATGGCACTGTATTTGAATTTTATCTTCTTGCCAGATTTATTTCCATATATGATTGATGCCTTGTTTTTACAAGCATTATACTTTTCAAAGATTTTTAAAATACCTTCTTTTCTGTATCGTAACTCTACAAAATCATTTATTTGCAAAGTTTCACATTTCATTATACTATTTAGCTGGTTTCTGAAATAAGTATTCTCAATAATTCCATGATTTTCGTTTTGCTGATATTTTCTGTAAATCAATTGCATTGCCCCATCATTTGAGTTTTCAACTTCATAGAAAAATTTTGTGCTTCCATTTTCATAATAAGAATACAATGTAATCTCACCTTCAGAAAGCACATTCAAGAACAAATCCTCATTAACTAGAATAGGTTCCTTAGCAGTATTGATTTCATTAAATGTTTTATCGTGCTTGACAGATTTCTTTATGAATTTATAATCATTTTCAATACCATACTCAATCGTATTATTTTTATCGATTGGTTGATAGTCATCATTCTCAGAAACTTTATATTTTATAGAGGAGTTATCGATAAAATCAGCATCCTTAAAAAGAACTTCAGTCTTCTTATTATTTTTATCGATTAAATATCCTTTTTTGAAATCTTGCGCAAAAACACACAGATGAGAGACTAGGCCTAGCAATGCTAAGGAATGTTTTAATTTCATTTTTAAGTTAGTTAAGTATAGTTAAAGATTATTTAAAAAACGAATCTACAAATTCTATTTTATTAAAAACTTGCAAATCTTCAATCCCTTCTCCTACGCCTATATACTTCACAGGTATTTGGAACTGGTCTGAAATTCCGATTACAACACCGCCTTTTGCAGTTCCGTCTAATTTAGTTACAGCAAGAGCTGAAACTTCAGTGGCAGCCGTAAATTGTTTGGCTTGTTCAAAAGCATTTTGGCCAGTAGATCCGTCAAGAACTAATAAAACATCGTGGGGAGCATCGGCTACGACTTTCTGCATCACGCGTTTTACTTTTGTCAATTCGTTCATCAAGTTTACTTTGTTGTGCAGACGTCCGGCCGTATCAATGATTACGACATCAGCATTTTGAGAAACTGCGGATTGAAGGGTATCGAAAGCTACAGAAGCCGGATCGCTTCCCATTTGCTGTTTTACGATAGGAACCCCAACTCTGTCGGCCCAAATCTGCAATTGATCGATAGCTGCAGCACGAAAAGTATCGGCAGCACCAAGAACAACTTTGTACCCGGCTTTGTTGAATTGATGCGCCAGCTTTCCAATGGTAGTTGTTTTCCCAACTCCATTGACTCCGACAACCATCAAGACATAAGGTTTTTTATCTTTTGGTATTTCAAACTCTGTGGCTTCGCCAGAATTTGTTTCTGATAATAATCCTGCAATTTCTTCACGAAGGATTTGATTCAGCTCGTCGGTCCCGAGGTATTTGTCATTGGCAACACGCTCTTCGATTCTTGTGATAATTTTCAGGGTCGTATTTACACCTACATCTGATGAAACTAAGATTTCTTCTAGATTATCAAGGACTTCATCATCAACTTTTGATTTCCCCGCTACGGCTTTGGTAAGCTTTGAAAAGAAAGAGGTTTTTGTTTTTTCCAGACCTTTATCAAGGCTTTCTTTTTTTTCTGATGAAAATATTTTCTTAAAAAAAACTCATTTTTTTTGATTGGTTAGATTTTGCGGCTATCAGATTTTATACATTCTAACATTCCTAGAACTTAAAGAAAACGACATGATTCCTCTTCTCTAAATTTCAAGACAAATATAAAAATAAAAAAGCTACTTCCGAATGAAAGTAGCTTTTCTATATAATGTCTGAATGATTATTTCTTTTTCAAGAACTCGTCAACTAATTCAGGAGCCATAACGCTTTCAACGAAAGTGTAAGCACCAGTCTTAGGAGATTTTACCATTTTGATAGCTTTTGTTAATCTCTTAGAAGCTGTCTGTAAGGTTGCTACGGTTTTCTTTGCCATGACTAATAATTATTTAATTTCTTTATGAACAGTTACTCTTTTCAAGATTGGATTAAATTTTTTAATCTCTAATCTGTCTGGAGTATTTTTTTTGTTCTTTGTTGTTATGTATCTTGATGTACCTGGTTGACCACTAGTTTTGTGCTCAGTACATTCTAAAATTACCTGGATTCTATTACCTTTCTTTGCCATCTTGCTATATATTATTTAGGAAGGATTATTTAATAAATCCGTTAGCTTTAGCTTCTTTCAAAACCGCAGCAATTCCGTTTTTGTTGATAGTTTTTATTGTAGATGCAGCTACTCTAAGAGTAATCCATCTGTCTTCTTCAGGAAGATAAAAACGTTTTTTAACTAAGTTTACAGAAAATTTTCTCTTAGTCTTGTTCATCGCGTGGGAAACATTGTTTCCAACCATCGCTCTTTTACCCGTAAGGTCACAAACTCTTGACATTATGCTTATCTTTTATCGTTATTCAAAATCAGGGTGCAAAGAAACAAAAAAGAAACCTTTATACAAAATAATTAAAGTAGATTTTTTAAAATTTCTTTCTGAAGCATTTCAAAAGCCGTATTTACCGCTCTATCAATGACTTTTTCGCGCGGTTGGCCAAAGTGGAATTCTTCGCATATTATATTATTTGGAGCTGGATTTGGCGTTGCCAAAGCAATAAAAACCGTTCCTACTTCCGCCGGCGAATCTCCTTTTTCTGGCCCTGCATTTCCTGTAGTAGCAATGGCATAATCGGTTTGAAGCAATTTTTGAGCTCCAAGCGCCATCTCAATAGCTACTTCTCGGCTTACAACAGAATACTTTTCAATCAGCTCTTGCGGAACTTTTAAAATTTCGGTCTTTACTTCGGTTGCATAACTCACTACGCCTCCTTTAAAGTAAGCTGAGGAACCTGGAATTGAAGTCAGCAATTGGGCTATTTTGCCTCCTGTACAGCTTTCGGCAGTAGAAACTGTCATTTTATTTTTCGTCAGCAATCTGCCAAGAATCACTTCTAAGGTTTCGTTTTCATCATAGCCTACGATGATATCGCTTATAATCTTTGAAAGCGAATCCACATTTTCTTCAATGGCATTTTGCAGAACCTGCTCGTCTGTTCCTCGCGCAGAAAGACGGAGCCTCACTCTTCCGGGGCTTGGTAAATAGGCCAGCTTTATAAACTCAGGAAGATTGTTCTCCCAGGCTTCAATTCTTTCGGCCACAAGACTTTCTCCTTGTCCGTAGGTAAGTACGGTTTTATGAATAATAAACGGACGTTTATATTCTCTTACCACTTTTGGCACAACTTCATTTTCGATGAGATATTTCATCTCGTAAGGAACGCCTGGAAGAGAAACAAACACCGTATCTTCTTTTTTGAGCCACATTCCCGGCGCCGTGCCAACTTTATTGTACAACACAGTCGCTTTTGACGGAACAAATGCTTGGTCTTTGTTTATTTGGGAAATTGGACGTTTGTAAAATCCTTCGATTAATTCTGTCACATGAGCAAGAACCTGTTCATTTACAACCAATTCATCTTCAAAATAGTCGCAAAGCGTTTTTTTGGTGATATCATCTTTTGTCGGACCTAAACCGCCGGTAATAACAACCAGTTCTACTTGGTTCTGAAGGTGTTTCAGCGTTTCTAAAATATGATCTCGGTTATCGCTGATGGAAATTACCTCGTGGATATCAATCCCTATTTTGTCTAGAGATTTTGCTATAAAAGCAGAAT
The DNA here is from genome assembly GCF_025947265.1 of Flavobacterium sp. N2550. NCBI lineage: Bacteria > Pseudomonadati > Bacteroidota > Flavobacteriia > Flavobacteriales > Flavobacteriaceae > Flavobacterium > Flavobacterium sp. N2550. Next base: position 3,664,523 of record NZ_CP110007.1, read on the forward strand.
TGGTATCGATAATCTGCCCGATCAGGATTTCATCTCCTATGGTTACAATAGTTGCTTTCACAGATATTTTTGATTTTGGATTGCAGACCTGAGAATTTTAAACGAACTAAATATTAAAATCCTTACGGATTTCTTTAACCGCCTTCTCAACCCTATCTGCTATACTTTTGTAGGTTTCTTTGATTTCTTTCTTTTTTCCCTCGCGTTTTGTCCAATCTTCAATCAAAAGAATTTCTTCAAAAGCTACTGTCATTCCAAGCAAATCTAAAGTTGGCTTGATCTTATGGGCATAACCATAAGCCAGCTTATAGTCTTTCTCTTTTATTCCTTTTTTGACATTTTTCAAGTCAGCCGGAACCTCAGTTACGAAAAGATTTATGATGTCTTGGACAAACTCGCTATCGTTATCCGAAATCTCATAGACTTTTGCTAGATTGTAATGTATAGCCATTATTTTACTTGTATTCTAAATAATTTATGTCCTTCTAAAAATCCTTCCAGAATATCATCTGGATTGACTCTTTCAACTCCTTCTGGCGTTCCAGTGAATATAATATCGCCGATTTTCAGCGTAAAATATTGCGAAACATAAGAAATAAGTTCGTCAATCTTCCAGAGCATGTGGCTTGTATTTCCAATCTGGACTGGTTTTCCATTGTTGGTCAATTCAAATGTAAGATTTTCTAGAGAATTGAATTGCGATTTTGGCAAAAATTCTCCAATGACCGCCGAACCGTCAAACGCTTTGGCTTTTTCCCACGGAAGTCCTTTTTCTTTTAGGGTTGCTTGTACATCGCGTGCCGTAAAATCGATCCCTAAGCCGATCTCATCATAATATTTGTGAGCGAATTTAGGCTCTATATGTTTTCCTACCCTATTTATTTTGACCAAAATTTCGACTTCATGATGAATGTCGTTGCTAAATTCCGGAATAAAAAAAGGAAAATTTTTAGGAAGTATTGCAGTATCCGGCTTTAAGAAAATTACAGGCTCCGAAGGTTTCTCGTTTTGCAACTCTTCGATATGCTTGGTGTAATTTCTTCCGATGCAGATTATTTTCATAAACTCAATGTTCTGTTTTCACATTCTAGTAAAAAATCGCAAACGGATCTTACTAGCTTAGTTTGTTATTCAGTTTTCTCAGCTTGATAGCCGTCAACACTTTTTTAGTATATAACGGAAAGTCTGCATTTTGTATCCATCCAAAATAGCCTGGCTCAGCCTCAAGGACTTTTTCAACCTTGGCGCCTTTGTGTTTTCCGAAAGTAAAAATTTCCTCGTTGTCTTTGTCTAAAGCGATAAAACCTGCAAAATCAACTGATTTTTTTCGTGTCGTATATTCCGAAAGCGATTTCATATCATGAGGAAGATCTTCATAACGAGTCAACTGCGCTTTTAATATTTCATAAGTCGCCATAGTGTCGGCTTCTGCAGAATGCGCATTTTCAAGGCTCTGTCCGCAATAAAATTTATAAGCAGCACTTAAGGTTCTTTCTTCTTTTTTATGGAAAATTGTCTGGATATCTACCGCAACACGGTTTTTCATATCAAAATCAACTCCGGCACGCAATAGCTCCTCTGCCAATAAGGGAATGTCAAATCGATCTGAATTGAATCCGGCCAAATCCGAATCTTTTACCATAGTGTGAATCGTAACGGCCAGTTCTTTAAAAGTCGGCTCATTCGCTACTTTTTCATTGGTAATTCCATGAACAGCAGTAGTCTGCGGCGGTATAGGCATTTCTGGATTTACAAGCCAGGTCCTGCTTTCTTTATTTCCGTTTGGAAAAACTTTAAATATTGATATTTCTACAATCCTGTCTTTACAGATATCGATTCCTGTGGTTTCGAGGTCGAAAAAACAGATTGGTTTTGTCAGTTTAAGTTCCATCTTCTTGTTTTTATGGACTGCAAAGATAACGGTTTTTGCATTGAATTTCCGTTCAAAAGTTTGCTGTTTATGATATAGACAAACATCAAAACCTTTTATTGTCAGCTTCTTATTTTCAAGAGTCTTCAAGAATTTATGAAGAAAAAAACTACTCCTTCTAAGTTTTTCATTAGATTTACTTTTTGCCTCGGGCAATTAACAACTCTGATATGAAAATAAAAACAATTGTCGCATTTGCTCTTATCCTTTCAAGCCTTTCAGCCTATTCACAAGACAAAAACTTGCAGTGGATTAATGAGAATGCAGTTTCTTTAGCTGAAAATCATTCCTCTGATACCACTTTTTCATTTTTGGATTCGGAATTAAAAGAAAATACTATTCTAGGATTAGGAGAAGCTTCGCATGGAACGCACGAATTTTATACCCAGAAGGCACACATCATTCAATATTTAATCACGAATAGCAATTATAAGCTAATTGGCTTTGAACTCACACAAGCCTACCTCAAGCCTATTAATGACTATCTCCAAAATGGAAACGGAGACCTGAAAGGACTTATGAAAGACCTCATGCTGTACAATACTCAGGAAATTTTCGAACTTTTTCAATGGGTAAAAGAATACAACCAAAAACAGACGCCTTCTAAAAAAGTAATTTTTTTTGGATTTGACAGCGAAGATTTTTGGCATGACCCTCTTACACGAGACAAAAACATGGCCGAAACAATTATTAAGACACAAAAAGTCGATAAGCTGAAAACAATCATCTGGAGCCATAACGTACACATAGCAAAAGACAAAACCATGGCAGAAGTTGAGGCAATGGGCGGTTATCTAAAGCAAGAATTCGGTTCTAAATACTATGCTTTGGGTTTTGACACTTATCAAGGAACCGTAAACGTAATCGCGGAAGGAAAAATTGCAAAACATAGTTTTGATTCCGATCCAAATACATTTTCTGGATTGTTTTCTAAAGCAAAAACAGGCAACTTTTTTCTTTCTTTTCACAAAAAATCTAATCCTTTTTTGCAGAATAAAAACAAAATCACCAACATCTATTCGGTATGGACAGAGAGCAGAGCCTTGCCGATACAGCCAGGTTTAGATTTTGACGCTATTGTATTCGTTCGCGAAACTACTGCATCTTTTATCCTTGAATAGAACACAGTTTAGGGCATAAAAAACCTCTCGCTTGAGAGGTTTTTTATTTATAATGGATTCTTAGAAATCTCTATTGACATCAAAAGCTTCAAGATAATCGGCAACGCGTTTCACAAAGCTTCCTCCTAATGCGCCATCTACAACACGGTGATCGTAGCTGTGAGAAAGGAACATTTTTTGACGGATTCCGATAAAATCGCCTTCAGGAGTTTCAATAACCGCCGGTACTTTTCGGATAGCTCCAAGAGCCAAAATTCCTACTTGTGGTTGGTTGATAATCGGCGTTCCAAAGACACTGCCGAAAGTTCCTACATTTGTAACTGTGTAGGTTCCTCCTTGCGTATCGTCTGGTTTTAGTTTTCCTGCTTTTGCACGGTTTCCTAAATCATTCACCGCTTTTGCCATACCTACAAGGTTTAGCTGGTCAGCATTTTTGATTACAGGAACAATCAGGTTTCCGTTTGGCAAGGCTGCCGCCATTCCAAGATTGATATTTTTTCTTTTGATGATAAAATCGCCATCAACAGAAATATTCATTCCTGGGAAATCTTTCAAGGCTTTCGCCACAGCTTCCATAAAGATTGGCGTAAAAGTCAGCTTCTCGCCTTCTCTTTTTTCGAAAGCATTTTTCACTTTATCTCTCCATTTCACAATGTTCGTCACATCAACTTCGATAAATGACTGAACGTGAGCCGAAGTCTGAACTGAAGCGACCATATAGCCTGAAATCAGCTTGCGCATTCTGTCCATTTCTACAATCTCATCGCCTCCGTTTACTGAAACTGGAACCGCTGCTGTAGCTTTAGGCGCAGGACTGCTTGGCGCAGAAACTACCGGAGCTGGAGCCTCTTGGCTTGTTCCTTTAGTTTCTTTTCTTTTTGCTACATAGCCTAATATATCGTCTTTTGTTACTCTTCCATCTTTCCCAGAACCATTGATCGATTCTAATTCAGCTACAGAAACTCCTTCTTCTTTTGCAATGTTTTTTACTAAAGGTGAAAAGAATTTTTCTGAATTGGAGAAATCTTGCGGTGTCGAAACAGCTTGCTGTGCCGCTTCTACCGTTTTTTCAATTACGGCTGCTGAAGCTGGCGCTTCTTCTTTTGGTGCTTCTACAACAACACCTCCTGATACTTCGATATAAGCGATTGTCTGACCGACTTTTACAACGTCGTCAACATTGAAAAGGATTTCAGACAAAACTCCTGATACTTCAGAAGGCACTTCAGAATCTACTTTATCAGTAGCAATTTCAAGTACTGCTTCGTCAGCCTCAATTGGATCGCCTACTTTTTTTAGCCAGTTGGTAATGGTTGCTTCTGCAACGCTTTCTCCCATCTTTGGAAGTTTCAATTCAAATTTTGCCATATTGTTAACCTAATGGTGAATTTTTATTTTCTGCTTGCAAAATTAGTGATAATTTTTAGGCTACGCCAAGAATTATATAATTTTACGATACTTTTTTCAAACACAAACGCACAAATTTATTCTAAATTTGAAGCGTTAAGAACTTAATTTTCATCATTTTAAAATCGAACGACTTCTCCTCTGTCGTTATTGCTATTGCTTCCAATAATGAAATCAGATTTTTTAGGCAGGATTTTAAAAGTCATATTTTTGTTTTTGTGCGCTTCCAAAACGGAGATGCACTCCTTGAACGTAAGATGATTGTTATCAAGAATTACTTCTACAGGCTCCTTATCCGAAAACGTTTGCGAAAATACTGCTTTTTGGTTTTCAAATTTCTGGATTTGGATATTTTTTTTCAGTGCAACTCGCAATTTTTCTTTAAGAACTTGGTCATCTGACACAAAAATATAACTTTCCGGATTAATTTTAGGTCTCGATTTTCCTTGAAACATTTTTATGAAAGAGAAGAAAAGCATTCCAAATTTCATAAAAATCGAGAAGAAAATCGAGGACTTCATATTCTTCTCATAAAACAACTCCATTCCTTGCTGGAAACGCTTCATGTAAGTTCCGTCTTTTACGGTACTTTCTCCTTTATAGTGAATGATGCTGGTTTCGTGAAAATAATAATTTGACAACCCTTTCTTTAGCACCGAAAACGAAAAATCAATATCTTCTCCGTACATAAAATACCGTTCGTCAAAGCCTCCTACTTCTTTGTAAAGTTCTCGTTTCAGCACCATAAAAGCACCAACTAAAACAGCAACCTTTCCTGTCTGATTTTCTGTAATATGCCCTGCATAATAACGTCCGAATACATTTGACGAAGATGCCATTTTATAAAGTCCGGATATTTTCGTGAAGGCTACCCAAGGCGATGGAATTCCTCTTTTTGATTCTCGAAGAAAGTTTCCTGTCCCATCAATCAGCTTGCAGCCAATAATACCTAAATCGGTTTTGGTTCGGGCAAAGGCTAGGATTTTTTCAAACGTATCTTCGGCGACAACAGTATCCGGATTTAATATGCAGATGTATTCTCCCTTAGCTCTTTCAACTCCTATATTATTGCCTTTGGGAAAGCCAACATTTTCCTTGTTTTCAATCAGGATTACCTCCGGAAAACGTTCTTTTATCATCTGACAGCTATCGTCTGGCGAATTGTTGTCGACAACGATAATCTCCGCCTCAAGTCCGCGAATAGCTTCTTGGACGCTCAGAATGCACTGCTCGAGAAAATAACGGACATTGTAGTTGAGAATGATAACGGATAACTGCATTGAGCAAATATAAATAGATTTTTAGATTGCTCCATTAGGAATAGCGAGATTCGTCTCACTTCATATAAAATCGTTCTTTTATCTCTTTCTTGGATTCGGGGTCGATGCCATAAAAATCGATATATTCTACTTTAGGTTTCAGGCTTTTTGATTCTTCCATCGAAAGAAACATCTTGTTGAGAATCATTTTCTTGCCATTGACAGTAGTTTTTACGTGCGGCTTGTCTTTAGGGCCAAGTTCCATGTAGAGCTTTTTGCCTGGATAGGAAACTAGCGAAAACTCATAGTGATTCTCTTTTAATTTTTGGATTTCTATGCCATAGGCCAGCTTTCGCTGTAATTTAGTGAGTTCTTCCTTAACGCCGCCTTTTGTATAAGCAATCCTATGAATTTTTATAGGTTCAACGTCATCGAATCTTTTATTTGTAAAATTAGCCTCATAAACAAAGGTGTTATGATTCTGGCTGTGCTGTATATAGAATAAGTGATTGTCAGCCATTGCAGGCGTTGGATAACCTTTTTGCGCTTGCATACTGATTGAAATAAAAAGCAGTAGGTATATTTTTTTCATTGTATTGCAATTAGTTAGCATCACGAATATACTAAATAGTTAATAATGTAAGTTTTTTTCTATTGTTAAAACTTAATCAGCCTCTCTCAATTAAAAATATCATTTTAACTTTATTTCTCCAGAAGCATACAAATTGATTGCTTTTTTCAAAATAGCCTCAATAGTTTCTATCGGCAAGTCTTCATTTGGATCAAACAGCATGATTTTCATCCTTGAGCGTTTTTCGACAATCAATTTGGGATGATCCAAGCGTGTGCCTTCTACCATTCCCAAATAAGGTTGCTTGTATTTTTTATGTATCCACAAATAACAGAACATTTTTTGCTTGTAGCAGAAGAAAGGCATCCCATATTTCAGCACATTCGTAATTTCAGCATCCTGCGAAAGGATAATATCCTTCAAGGCAAGAAGGCAGCTACTAAAGGGCTCCTCTTGTTTTAGGTAGAAATTATCTATGTCCTTTATTTCGTTCATATCCAAGTTTTCAACATAACCTGCAATCAAATATATCAATTTATAAATAACCTTTTAGAGTAGATTCTTTTAAGAGACGCCAGTTTTAAATCGACAATAAGTTATTTTGGTTTTAAAAAGTTACTTTTGCAAAAAATTTCTACCGTGAATTACTTATCTGTTGAGAATATTTCGAAATCTTTTGGGGATCGCACGCTTTTCAAGGACATTTCGTTTGGAATTAATAAGGACCAGAAAATTGCTTTTATCGCGAAAAAACGGTTCGGGCAAGACATCAATCATGAAAATTATCAATGGTGATGACGAACCAGATACAGGCCAAGTGGTAATTCGAAAAGATATCAAGATGGCCTTCTTGTCGCAAGACCATAACCTCCAAGACGAATTGACGATTGAAGAAAGTATTTTTGCTTCCGACAACGAAACTCTTGACGTAATCCACCAATATGAAAAAGCATTGGAAAATCCGGAAGATGAAGAAGCCTATCAAAAAGCTTTTGACCGCATGGACCAATTCAACGCATGGGATTTTGAGACGCAGTTCAAACAGATCCTATTCAAGCTAAAGCTGGAAGATTTCAGACTCAAAGTAAAAAATCTCTCCGGTGGACAAAAAAAGCGTTTGTCTCTGGCTATTATTTTGATCAACCGTCCCGACTTATTGATTCTCGATGAGCCTACCAACCACTTAGATTTAGAAATGATCGAATGGTTAGAAAGCTATTTTGCCAAAGAAAATATTACGTTGTTTATGGTAACGCATGACCGTTTCTTCTTAGAGCGCGTCTGCAATGAGATTATCGAACTTGACAACGGAAAATTATACCAATACAAAGGCAATTATTCTTACTATCTAGAAAAGAAAGAGGAGCGAATTGCTTCTGAAAATTCAAGTGTCGACAAAGCGCAGAATCTTTTCAAAAAAGAATTAGAATGGATGCGCAGGCAGCCAAAAGCGAGAACTACCAAATCCAAATCGCGCCAAGATGACTTTTATGTAATCAAGCAAAAAGCAGAAAGCCGACGCAAGGAAAACAAGGTAGAGCTTGAAATCAACATGGAACGTATGGGAAGCAAAATTATTGAGCTTCACAAGATTTCAAAACGTTTTGGCGACAAGGTTATCCTAGACAATTTTAGTTTCGATTTTCAGCGCGCAGAACGCATCGGTATTATCGGAAAAAACGGTACTGGAAAATCTTCTTTCCTAAATTTATTGACCGGAACCATTCCTCTTGACAGCGGGAAAGTGATTGTTGGAGATACGATAAAAGTCGGATATTATACCCAAAGCGGTATCAATCCAAAACCTGGCCAGCGTGTTATTGATGTCATAAAAGAATACGGAGAATATATCCCACTGACGAAAGGAAAGATTATTTCGGCTTCGCAGTTGCTAGAGCGTTTCCTTTTTGACAGCAAGAAACAATATGATTATGTAGAAAAATTAAGCGGAGGCGAATTAAAACGATTGTATTTATGTACCGTTTTGATTCAAAATCCAAACTTCCTGATTCTCGATGAGCCTACGAATGATTTGGATATCGTAACTTTAAATGTACTGGAAAGCTTCCTTTTGGATTATCCTGGATGTTTGCTCGTGGTTTCACACGACCGTTATTTCATGGACAAAATCGTAGACCATTTATTCGTATTCCGTGGTGAAGGCGTGATTGAAGATTTCCCTGGAAACTATTCTGACTTTAGGGCGTATGAAGACAGTGCCGACGTACAGCAAAAAGAAGACAACAAGACCGAGAAAAAAGCCTGGAAGCAAAATAATCCGACAGGAAACCTGACTTTTAACGAGCAGAAAGAATTCCAAAAAATCGAACGCGAAATCAAAGATCTGGAAATCGAAAAATCCAAAATCGAACAGCTATTTTCTGATGGAAAAGTCGCAGACGCCGATATTGAGAAAAAAGCCAATGAGCTTCAATCTATAATTTCGAAAATCGAAGACAAAGAAGAACGATGGTTTGAGCTTTCCGCCAAAATGGAAGGCTAATTAAAAGCATGCATATCCTAACTTCATATTTAAAATTTCTATGGAATTCAAGCAATGCGCACGGAGTTCATTCTCCGTTTGTATTTGATTTGGTTCGGAAATGCTTTTATGACACAAAAAAATATGGTGAATACAAAACCTTAAAAAAATACCGCGATTCACTTTTAGAAAATAAAAACACGATTGAAGTAACCGATTTTGGATCTGGCTCAAGAGTATTCAAGTCTAACATTCGGGCTATAAACCAGATTGCTAAAAATGCAGGAGTTTCTTCTAAAAATGCTCGGCTTTTATTTCGTATCGTGTGCCATTTTCAGCCTAAAAACGTCTTAGAAATAGGAACTTCGCTCGGATTAGCGACTTCTGCGCTAGCTTTAGGAAATTCCAAAGCAAAAATTACGACTTTAGAAGGCTGTCCTCAAACGGCGAAAGTAGCTCAGCAGCAATTTCAAGACTTCAACTTTAATGTGACTTCTGTCGTAACTAAATTTGAAGCGTATTTGGAATCTGAAAACATCCAATCCGCAACCTACGATCTTATCTATTTTGACGGAAACCATTCAAAAGAAGCCACATTACACTATTTTGAAGCCTTGCTTCCAACAATTGCGAATAATACCGTCTGGATTTTCGATGACATCCATTGGTCTTCTGGAATGCAGGAAGCCTGGGAAACTATAAAAAAGCATCCGAAAGTAACCGTTACGATTGACACGTTCCAATGGGGATTGGTCTTTTTCCGAAAAGAACAAGAAAAAGAACATTTCATATTGCGTACTTCAAACTATTTTGTAGTGAACAGCATTTTAGGTATCCGAAAGCTCTGGGGACTATTGCCTTAATTATTTTACAACGCCTTGGTCAGTTCTTCGGTCATGTTAGAAAGCCCTGCAGTTAAAACCATTACAAATAAAAAAGACTGCCTTTTACAGCAGTCTTTTTCCAAACTCAAATAACTATTTTTATTCTTTTGCTTTCTGGTTTTCTTCAGCTTTCGCTCCCATTCTTTCCCATTTGAATTTTGGAGCAAATTTAAATTTCAGTTCCGCTATTTTCGCGTTGTCTTTAGAAGAAAGACCTTCTTTTTCAACTTTATTTTTATGCGCATCTAAAGCTTCATACATTGCCTTGATTTCGTCAAAATCTTCTCTTGAATAAGTATCTTTATTTTTATCGAACTCATTATAGAAATCATTATAGACTCTCAAGATGTTATCCTTGTTTACCCAAGAGAAATTCATGTCTTCTCCAATTTTTCCAGCGCCAAAATAAGCATCTCTCAATAATTGTTTTTTATTTGCTGGCTGGCTCGCTGCCGCCGCTTTCGCTGCTTCTGCATCTTTGGCCGCTTCAGCATCTAATTTTGCTTTTAGCTCTGCATATTTTGCTTTTGATTTTTCAAGCCTTGCTTCGGCAGCTGCTTTATCCTTTAGCTCGGCTAGGGCCGCTTCGGCTTCGGCAGTTCTTTCATTATAAGAAACTTCAATAGTTTGCCAATTTGCTTTTGCATCGGCTACCGCAACATTGGTGACAGAGTCTACATATTTTTCATATGACCCTACAGTCATTTCGGCTTGTTTTTCGCTTTCACTCTTGCAAGAAACAAAAGCAATCGCAATGATTGCTCCTAAAAATAAATTAATCTTTTTCATAAGTTAATGGTTTTAATTAAAATTGTTCTTATAAATTTAGCTATAAAAAAAATAAAGCTAGTATTTGAGTTAATTTTTTATGAATACTTTAATATAAAAATTTCTCATTACCTTCTTTTCTTTAACGATCTGACGACTAAACCATTTTATAAAAATTCATTACTTTTAGACTCAAATTAAAATTATGTCATTAATCAAAATCACCAATATAAAAAGAGACTTTGTCCTCGGAAACGAAATTATCAACGTCCTCAAAGGAATCGACCTTAATATCTCGAAAGGAGAATATGTTGCGTTGATGGGACCTTCGGGCTCTGGAAAGTCTACGTTGATGAACCTTCTTGGCTGTCTTGACACTCCAACATCAGGGCAATACATCTTAAATGGAAATGACGTAAGTCAGATGAGCGATGACAATCTGGCCGAAATACGCAATAAAGAAATTGGGTTTGTCTTTCAGACCTTTAACCTATTGCCAAGAACGACGGCCTTGAACAATGTGGCACTGCCTATGATTTATGCCGGCTACTCAAAATCTGAACGTCTTGCAAGAGCAGAACAAGTATTAAAGCAGGTAGGTCTTGGTGACCGAATGGACCATGAGCCCAATCAGCTTTCTGGAGGACAACGTCAGCGTGTTGCTGTTGCCAGAGCTTTAGTTAACAAGCCTTCAATCATTTTGGCAGACGAGCCGACTGGAAACCTTGACAGTAAAACTTCTGTTGAAATCATGAACCTTTTTAATGAAATCCATGCCAACGGAAACACCGTAATCTTGGTGACTCACGAAGAAGATATTGCGGCCTATGCCCATAGAATCATAAGGCTGCGTGATGGATTAGTAGAAAGCGACAAGCCAAACAAATAGAATAGCAATAGCAAAAACTCATTATTTAAGCTACATTTCCTTTAGGAAACAATAGTTTTTGTCCGACACGCAAAATCAAAAAACACAATGAAAGTATATACAAAAACAGGAGATAAAGGAACTACCGCCTTGTTTGGAGGCGACAGAGTTCCTAAGCACCATATCCGAATTGAAAGCTACGGAACTGTCGATGAACTTAATTCCCATATCGGGCTTATTCGTGACCAAGAAATAAATACACATTATAAGGACATTTTAATCCGAATTCAAGATCGGCTCTTTACTGTCGGTGCCATTTTGGCTACACCGCCCGAAAAAGAAATCTTGAAAAACGGAAAACCAAGATTAAATATTCCCAAAATAATCGAAGGTGACATACAATTACTTGAAAATGAAATTGATGATATGGAAAACGCCTTGCCGCCCATGACACATTTTGTGCTTCCCGGCGGACATACCACTGTGTCATATTGTCACATTGCGCGCTGCGTATGCCGTCGTGCAGAACGCCTTTCGGTACATTTAAACGAGCTTGAACCTACCGACGAGCTCGTAATTAAGTACTTAAACCGACTTTCTGACTACCTTTTTGTACTGGCACGAAAGTTGTCCTACGACCTTAAGGCAGATGAAGTGAAATGGATTCCTGAAAAACAGTAATCCTAGTGCAGACGGAGGTTCCGGACGGCAGATTAAGATTAGCAGACAATATAAAATCTGAAATCGCATATCTAAAATCAGGCAACTCGAAAAAACGTTCTTGACTTTTTTAAAATAAATACAATTTTACTTGACTATTTCAGTAAAAAAATTATTTTTGCATAAATTATTAAATCGATATCAGATGTATTGGACATTAGAATTGGCATCCTATTTAAGTGATGCGCCGTGGCCTGCAACCAAAGACGAACTTATCGACTATGCTATTAGAGCTGGAGCACCATTGGAAGTAGTGGAAAATCTTCAGTCTATTGAAGACGAAGGTGAAATCTACGAATCAATGGAAGAGATTTGGCCAGATTATCCAACTGACGAAGATTATCTTTGGAATGAGGATGAATATTAAAAAATAATAAACACAACGAAAAAGTCTCACTTGAGGCTTTTTTTTTGCTTAAATTTGCAACATTTTATAAATAGAAATACAACAAACCATGAGTTTCATCAACAGCATATTAAAAGCTTTTGTGGGCGACAAATCGGAGAAGGATGTAAAATCCATCATGCCGATCATCAACAAGATAAAAGCATACGAAGAAACATTAGCTTCCCTTTCGCACGACGAACTGAGAGCCAAAACAATCTACTTCAAAGAAAGAATTAAAGAAGCAAGAGCAGATAAAGACGCCAAAATCGCTTCCTATAAATTAGAAGTAGAAAAGACGCAAGATATCGATGCCAGAGAAGACATTTACGCTTCTATCGATGCTCTTGAAAAAGAAGCTTACGATATTTCTGAAAAAACTTTGATGGAAATTCTTCCTGAAGCGTTTGCCGTTGTAAAAGAAACTGCCAAAAGGTTTAAAGACAATACTCAGATTACAGTAAAGGCAACTGCAAAAGATCTGGAACTTTCTGCTACAAAAACATACATTACTATTGAAGGCGACAATGCAATCTGGGCCAACACTTGGAATGCCGCTGGAAAACAGATTACTTGGGACATGATCCACTACGACGTGCAGTTGATTGGTGGTATGGTGTTGCACCAAGGTAAAATTGCCGAGATGCAGACGGGTGAAGGTAAAACGTTAGTCGCTACCCTTCCTTTATATTTAAATGCCTTGACAGGAAACGGAGTACACTTGGTAACCGTGAACGACTACTTGGCAAAACGTGATAGCACATGGAAAGCACCTCTATTCGAATTCCACGGCTTGACAGTTGAATGTATCGACAATTACCAGCCAAATACCGAAGGCAGAAGAAAAGCGTACAACGCCGATATTACCTACGGAACAAATAACGAATTCGGTTTCGATTACCTAAGAGATAACATGGCACACACGCCAGAAGAGTTGGTTCAAAGAAAACACAACTTCGCAATTGTCGATGAGGTCGATTCGGTTTTGGTCGATGATGCTAGAACGCCGTTGATCATATCCGGTCCAGTTCCACAAGGTGACCGTCATGAATTTAATGAATTGAAGCCAAAAGTTGACAATCTTGTAAACTTGCAAAGACAATTGGCAAACGGTTTCTTGGCCGAATCTAAAAAACAATTAAAAGAAGGCAATACTAAAGAAGCTGGATTCTTATTGTTGAGAGCTTACCGAAGCTTGCCTAAAAATAAAGCATTAATTAAGTTTTTGAGTGAAGAAGGCGTTAAGCAATTGCTTCAAAAAACAGAAAACCAATACATGCAAGACAACAACCGCGACATGCACAAGATCGATGAGGCCTTGTATTTCGTGATTGAAGAAAAAAACAACCAAGTTGAGTTGACAGACAACGGAATTAAATTCCTTTCTGGAGATACTGACAGCGATTTCTTTATCCTTCCAGACATCGGAACCGAAATTGCAAGAATCGAAAAATTGAATCTTGACAAAGATGCCGAAGCTGAAGAAAAAGAAAAACTATTCCAAGATTTCAGCATCAAAAGCGAGCGTATCCACACCTTGACACAGCTATTAAAAGCATACACTTTATTCGAAAAAGATACAGAATATGTAATCATGGACAACAAAGTATTGATTGTTGATGAGCAAACAGGACGTATCATGGACGGCCGTCGTTATTCTGACGGATTGCACCAAGCGATTGAAGCTAAAGAAAACGTAAAAATCGAAGCCGCTACGCAAACATTCGCGACAGTTACTTTACAAAATTACTTCAGAATGTACAGCAAATTAGCGGGTATGACTGGTACTGCTGTTACAGAAGCTGGCGAGCTATGGGAAATCTACAAATTAGACGTAGTTGAAATCCCTACCAACAAGCCAATCGCAAGAAAAGATAAAGAAGACTTGATCTACAGAAGTACGCGTGAAAAATTCAACGCAGTAATCGAAGACGTTACAGCGCTAGCGGAATCAGGAAGGCCTGTATTGATCGGTACCACTTCTGTCGATATTTCAGAATTATTAAGCCGAATGCTGAAGATGAGAAATATTCCTCACAACGTATTGAACGCCAAAATGCACAAGCAAGAAGCACAGATCGTTGAAGAAGCAGGAAAAGCCGGAGTCGTGACTATCGCAACAAACATGGCAGGTCGTGGAACGGATATCAAGCTTTCTCCAGAAGTTAAAGCTGCCGGAGGTTTAGCTATCGTTGGTACAGAACGTCACGATTCACGTCGTGTTGACCGTCAGTTGAGAGGTCGTGCCGGACGTCAAGGAGATCCAGGAAGCTCACAGTTCTATGTATCTTTAGAAGACAACTTGATGCGTTTGTTCGGTTCAGAAAGAGTCGCAAAAGTAATGGACCGTTTAGGCTTGAAAGAAGGCGAAGTGATCCAGCACTCGATGATGACAAAATCAATCGAAAGAGCTCAGAAAAAAGTAGAAGAAAACAACTTCGGAGTCCGGAAGCGTCTTTTGGAATACGATGACGTTATGAACGCACAACGTGAGGTAGTCTACAAACGTCGCCGACATGCATTGCACGGAGAGCGTCTGAAGGTAGATATAGCCAACATGATGTACGACACTTGCGAAGTTATCGTTGAAGCGAACAAAGCATCTAACGATTTCAAAAATTTCGAATTCGAATTGATCCGTTACTTCTCTATCACTTCCCCAGTAAATGAAGCTGATTTCGCAAAAATCACGCCTATGGAATTGACAGGAAAAGTATACAAGTCAGCTTTAGAATTCTATACCGAAAAAACAGCAAGAAGCGCAAGAGAAGCTTTCCCGATCATCAAAAATGTTTTTGAAAACGAAAACAACCAATTCGAAAGAATTGTAGTTCCGTTTACAGACGGCATCAAGACCTTAAACGTAGTAACCGACCTGAAAAAGGCTTACGAAACAGAAGGTACGCAGTTGATTGGCGATTTCGAGAAAAACATCACTTTGGCAATCGTTGACGAAGCTTGGAAAAAGCACTTGCGTAAGATGGACGAATTGAAACAATCTGTACAATTGGCTGTTCACGAACAAAAAGACCCATTGCTTATCTATAAATTCGAAGCATTCAACCTGTTCAAAAACATGATCGACAATGTGAACAAAGAAGTAATTTCTTTCTTGTTCAAAGGCGATCTGCCACAACAGAATACTCCGAATATCCAAGAAGCAAGAGAAGTAGCGCGTCCGAAAGAAAATTACAAGACTTCAAAAGACGAAATTCCAAATTCAGATGAAGCTGCAGCAGCCAACCGCGAAGCAGGACAAACTCAAAGACCACAGGTGACGGAAACTATCGTACGCGACATGCCAAAAATCAACCGTAACGACAACGTTACCGTGAAGCATGTTATGAGCGGCAAGACCGAAACCATGAAATATAAAAAAGCTGAAAGTCTTTTAACTTCTGGCGAATGGGTTATAGTCAATGAATAAGATTTCAAGTTTGAGATTTTAGATTTCAGATTTAGAATAAATATAAATCCCCGATTGCAATTAGCGGTCGGGGATTTTTTATATTTGAAGTATACAAAATTGCTAACACTATGAATTCTGACACTACACAACAGACACTAAATACAATTCAAAACTATCTTGGAGCGCTCGCCCAAAGAGATTTAGAAAAACTATTGGCTTTCTTTCCTGAAAATGTAGATTGGTTCGTTCCCGGAAACGAAGATGCAGCCCCGTGGCTCGGAAAGAAAAGTACAAAAGAAGAAATAAAAACATTCTTTGAACTATTGTGGGCAAACACAGAGCCTTTGGGTGCAAAAATTGACTCTATTTTTGCAGAAGACAATCATGCCGCAGTAATAGGAGAATTTTCTTCCCGAATGACCAAAACTGGCAAAACGTATGAATCTTTATTTTCCATACATTTCACCTTAGAAAACAACTTAATTGTTCGGTATCGCCTGTTGGAAGACAGCTATGCACTTGTGAATTCTTTGAGTAATTAAACTTTAAACATGAAAATCGAAACTCATATAATAAACGAGACCAGAATTGCCGAAATAATTTCAGACACAACAGTAATCGAAACTGCCGAAGACGGATTGGATTTGTTGGGCAATCTTTATTATCAAGATTTTGGCACAATTATACTCCATGAAAAGAATATTACTCCGAGCTTTTTTGACTTAAAGACAGGCATCGCTGGCGAAATACTCCAAAAGTTTTCAAATTACCGCGTTCGTTTGGCAATTGTTGGTGATTTTAGCAAATACCAAAGCAAGAGTATCAAAGACTTTATTTTTGAAAGCAATAAGACAGGGCAGATTCATTTTGTGTCTTCTACTTTGGAAGCTTTAGGGAAACTTTCATAAGATTGATAAATGAATTGACGCCAGTATAAAAATATGACAATTGAAGTATCCGAAGATCCTTCATATAAATACGATTCGGCAGATAACATTTCAATTAAACGTACTGTAAAAAGAAAACTATGAAAACTAAAAACATCTCAATCCGCGCTTTTATTGGAGCCGAAAACTTTGAAGTATCGCGCAGTTTTTACCGAGACTTGGGCTTTGAAGAAGTAGTCCTATTTCCTAATATGTCTTTCTTTAAGACCCAAGAAGGACTAGGATTCTATCTGCAGGATGCCTATGTCAAAGATTGGGTAGACAATACTATGCTTTTTTTAGAAGTTGAAAACGTAGCAACCTGCTGGAAAGATCTTTTGGCTTTAGACCTGCCTGCTAAATATAAAAACGTAAGGCTCACTCCTATCCGCCACAACGATTGGGGTAGCGAATGCTTCTTACACGATCCTTCTGGCGTACTGTGGCATTTTGGAGAATTTTCAAAACCATAATTTTAATACAACTCCCCGATTATAACATTCGGGGAGTTTTTATTTAAAAAAAAAACGAAAAAAATTTGCGAAACCAAAAAGTTGCACATATATTTGCAACCAATTAGTTGCTTTAATTAAACAAACAAAACAATGAGGAGAGATGTTTTTCAAGCCATAGCAGACCCAACAAGACGAGCAATTATCGCTCTGATCGCATTGCAGCCCATGACGCCCAATGCTCTTGCTGAGCATTTTGACACAACCCGCCAAGCCGTTTCAAAACACCTAAAGATATTAAACGAGTGCGAACTCGTAAAGCAAGAACAGCAAGGCAGGGAAATTTATTACCAGCTCGAAATTGACAAAATGAAAGAGATAGACAAATGGCTCGAACAATTCAAGAAAATCTGGGAAAGCCGCTTCAGCCAACTTGACGACCTATTACTAACAATCAAAAAACAAGAAAAATGAAACCAAACCTGCAATTTGACTTCATCGTCGACAAACAAAACAATACCCTAACCGTAAAACGCGAATTTGCCGCAAACCGACAGTTGGTTTGGGACTGCTACACCAAAAGCGAATTATTAGACCAATGGTTTGCGCCAAAGCCATTATCGACTAAAACCAAGTCTATGGATTTTAGCAAAGGCGGCCACTGGCATTATGCTATGGTGGAACCAAACGGTACAGAATACTGGGGACTGACGGAATATACCGAAATACACCCGATCGACTACTACAAAGCGCTTGATGCTTTTTCTGATCCTGATGGCAATATCAATACTGAACTGCCACGCGCCAAATGGAATGTTTCCTTTCAAGATTTTGGCGAAAATGCTATCGTCGAGACTATCGTGACGTATAAATCACTTTCCGATTTAGAAACCGTTATCAATATGGGAATGGAAGAAGGAATGCTTTCGACACTAGAAAGACTTGACGATCTATTGGCAACCTTAGCAAAATAGCATACAATGGCACAATTTGATTCCAAAGTACAAGACTATATCGCAAAATCTGCTGATTTTGCCCAGCCTATATTAAACCACTGGCGACAGCTGGTTCATGCCACATGCCCAGAGGTTGTAGAAGCCATCAAATGGGGCATTCCCCACTTCGATTACAAAGGCGACTTTATGGCGGTCATGGCTTCCTATAAGAACCATTGCTCCTTTACGTTTATAAAAGCTGAATTATTGAGCGACCCTCGCCTAAAAGACAAGGCAAAACTAAAACCTGTCGAAAGATACTTAGGCAAAATTACCAGCCTGTCTGATCTGCCAGACGATGTCGAGTTTGTCGCTCTGCTTAAAGAAGCGATGGCACTCAATGAAAAAGGCATAAAAGTTTCAATGAAGAAAAATGACACGCCAAAAGTTGTCGAAACGCCCGATTATTTTATCAAAAAACTAGAATCCAACCCAAAAGCAAAACAAGTCTTCGACAGCAAATCTCCAGCCTTTAGGAAAGAATACAACATTTGGATAACCGATGCCAAAACCGATGCCACGCGCGAAAAAAGAATGGAAGAAGCCATAGAGTGGATTGCGGAAGGGAAAGGCCGATTCTGGAAATACGCAAAATAAGCCCAACATGATTTTAGTTTTACCTAATAATCCCTAGTTGTACCCTACAGTTGGGGATTATTAATTTCTAAAATTCATAATTCATAATTCATAATTCATAATTCATAATTCATAATTCATAAATACACTTCTATCTCTTTTAATACTAATTTTGTTAAACTAAACTTTTAGAAATGGACGGCAAAGATCTATTACGACAGCACATAGCAAAAACAGCTTCATTAACAGACGATGAGTTTGACTATTTCTTTTCGCATTTCAAATCCGAAACTTTCAAAAAAGGACAAGTCATTATTAGCGAGGGTGACCTAGTCGAAAAAGAATATTTTGTCCTTTCAGGATGCCTAAAAGCTTTTTTTGTCAACGACAACATAAAGATGCACATCCTCCAATTCACAATGCCTACTTGGTGGACGTCTGATTATGCCGCTCTATACAACAACACCAAAGCCACCATCTGCATCGACTGCATCTCAGATGCCGAAGTCCTTTCAATTTCTAACGAAGACAGAGAGAAAATCTGCAACGAATTGCATCAAGTCGAGCATTTTTTTCGATGGCGTACCAACAAAGGCTATGTAGCGGCTCAAAAAAGATTGCTTTCTTTCATGAACAATGATGCCAAGACGCGTTATGAAGAACTTCTGGCGCTCTACCCTGCCCTTTATAACATGGTCCCGAAACACCTGATTGCTGCCTATTTAGGGGTTTCAAGAGAAACACTAAGCCGATTATACACTTCCTCAAAATAGTCCTCTGCAGAATGTGACCTATGTCACCTAGCTCCCCTATATTTCCTTCCGTCCTTTGTACTATAAATTAATAACAATTTAAAGTACAGAAAAATGAAAACACAAAATTTTAAAATTGAAGCACAACAAAGCAGAGTCGAATGGATAGGAAAAAAAGTAACCGGAGCACATAACGGTACAATTGCTATCAAAGAGGGAAATTTTATTTTTAACGACGGCAAGCTTTCAGGCGGAAACGTTAGCATCGACACTACCTCAATTATCATTCTAGATGTTACCGATCCGGCAACCAACGCACAATTTGCAGGCCATTTAGCATCAGACGACTTTTTCTCTAGCGAAAGTTTCCCGACAGCTTCTCTAGAAATCACTTCAGTTAGGCAACATTCAGAAACCAGCTATCATGTCGAAGGCAACCTGACCATAAAAGGAATTACCCATTCTATTGGGTTTGACTTGAAAACAACTGTTACAGGAGAAACGCTCACAGCTTCCGGCAAGATCCTCATCGACCGTACCAAATACGATATGAAATTCCGTTCTGGTAATTTCTTTACCAATCTGGGCGACACTTTAATCTACAATGAATTTGAATTGAATGTAAATCTCGTGGCAAAAGCCATCTGATCTTAATCTAAACAATTAGAAATCATGCCTTACGTAAAAATTGAAGTAACCCGTGAAGGCGTTACAAGAGCACAAAAACAACAGCTGATTGCAGGCATCACAAACCTCATCACCGACGTATTAGACAAAGACCCTAGTCTTACCCACGTGGTCATACAAGAAATAGAACTTGACGACTGGGGCTTTGCCGGAGAACAAGTTTCCGTCCTTCGTGAAAAAGGGATAACTGCACAGAAAAAATAATTCGTAAAACTTACAACAATGAAAACAGCAATAATAACAGGCGCATCTACCGGAATAGGAAAATCCATCGCAAAATTATTTTTAGACAAAGGATATAATGTAGTAATCAACTCGGCCAACGCGAGCAACCTCGAAAGAACCCAAAAAGAGCTCGGTCATGCAGACCGTTTGGCTTCCGTAGCCGGAGATATAAGCGATGCTTCCGTAGGAAAACAATTGGTCGAAACTGCCGTTAGCCGTTTTGGTAAAGTAGATGTAGTAATTAACAACGCTGGCATATTTCAGCCTAAGCCCTTTCTAGAGGTAGAAGAAAAAGACCTTGACCGCTTTTTGGAAATCAACCTCAAAGGCACCTTTTTTACCAGTCAGGCTGCTGTAAGGCAGATGCTGCAACAAGGCGGCGGTGCCATCATCAACATAGGCACGGTACTGGTTGACCATGCCATAGACGGCTTTCCTGCTACTGCTCCAATTTCGAGCAAAGGGGGCGTCCATGCACTTACGAAACAGCTTGCCGCTGAATTCGGAAGAAACAATATCCGTGTCAACGCTATAGCGCCAGGCATCATAAGAAGTCCGTTGCAAGCCAAAACAGGCGTGGCCGATGCCGACAGCTTGGCCGGGCTGCATCTGCTCAACCGTATCGGCGAAACCCAAGACGTAGCCGAGCTAGCTCTTTATCTTGCCGAAAGCAATTTTGTAACCGGAGAGATTATCAATCTGGATGGCGGACATGTAGCAGGCCACCGCATTTCGTGATAACCGTTTCACTAAAAAAACAAGACGATGAAAAATACGAATGAAAACAGAAAGCGCATAACTTCTGTACTAGAAGATTATTTTAATGGTATTTTTGTAGGTGACGTCGATTTGCTAAAAAGCGTTTTTCACCCGCAGGCATTTTTATCTGGCGACATTAAAGGAGAGCCTTATTTCAAAACACTCGACCAATATCTAGAAGGCGTAAAAAATCGGAAGAGTCCGAGCGAACTAGGAGCTGCATTTGGCATGGAAATCTTGTCGATAGAGATTATCAACACCATTGCTATTGCCAAAACACGCGTTCCTATCTTTGAATACAATTATTATGACCTGCTCAGCCTGTCAATAATTGACGGACAGTGGGTCATCACAAACAAGCTATTAACACACGTAAACGAGTAAGTGATGTGGAATAAAACCAAAATAACAGAACTGCTGGGCATCCAATACCCTATCCTGCAAGGGCCTATGGGCGGCGGGTTTTCAACTGCCGAACTCTTGGCTGCCGTATCTAATAATGGCGGACTAGGAAGCTATGGAGCGTATACAATCACTCCCGAAGAAATACTGGAAGCCGCCAAGACCATAAAAGTAAAAACGGACAAGCCTTATAACATTAATTTATGGGTGTCAGACGTGGATAAAAGCTTAGCAAACTATTCTCTAGAATCGTTAGAAAAAGTAAAAATTCTGTTCAAGCCTTATTTTGATGAGCTTGGAATTCCCTTGCCGGAACTGTCAACGGATATTCCTTCCAAATTTGAAAAACAGGTAGAAGCGCTGTTTGAAATCCGCCCAGCTGTGTTCAGTTTTATATTTGGCATTCCCTCCAAAGAAATCCTTGCAGAAGCCCGAAGGCTCGGGATAAAAACAGTCGGCGCAGCAACAACCCTCGACGAAGCACTGGCGTTAGAAGAAGCCAAAGTAGACGCTATCGTAGCTGCTGGATTTGAAGCCGGAGGCCACCGTCCTTCTTTTCTTAGGCCCGCCCAAGATTCACAAACCGGACTCTTCGCGCTGATACAGCAGTTAAAAGCAAAAACCGCTACGCCTATTATTGCGGCTGGAGGTATTGCAGATGCCAAAGGCATAGCCGCGGCGCTGATGCTAGGTGCCGATGCCGTACAGCTAGGCACGGCTTTTCTTGCCACAGACGAATCGGGCGCTACGCCTTTACACAAAGACCTGCTGTTTTCAGACGGCTCAAAACATACGACCCTAACAAAATCCCTTACCGGAAGAATGGGCCGAATGATTGCCAACAAAATATCTGACGAAATAAAATTTGAGACCGAAGTGCTTCCTTTTCCGTTACAGACTAGGTTGATAGCTCCTCTAAAAGTAGCAGCACTAGAACAAGGAAGAACAGATATGGTAAGCTTTTGGTCCGGACAAAACACGGCTACCTTAAAACATCATAAAGCAGGAGAACTGATGCAGGCGTTGATTAAGGAAACAAGCCAACTGCTTGCTCTATAGACAATCTTTAATTGAGAAATAATAATCCTCGGTTGCAATTGCAGTCGGGGATTTATTATATTTGGAAACATTTATGAAATACCTACCAACCTACCAACAGCATTATGAAAACAAATAAATTATCCGAATTAACTCTCGAAGAACTCCATAAAGAAAAAAACAAATTAAAAGGAGTCGTGATTGGGTTTGGCATTGTAATGCTCCTAGCCTGCGGCGGACTCTTATTTCTGATTATCAAAAACCAAAACTTTGCGCTTTTTGCGGTTATTCCGGGCTGTATGCTGACATTGCTGCCAAGCTTTATCCGATTGGGACAACTGAATACCGAAATCAAATCGCGAAACTCTAACTAACAACCTCCTGCCAAACTTTTACAAAATGGAAAACACTTGCCTTAACTGCAACCATCTTATAACTGAAAATTTTTGCACCTACTGCGGACAGAAAAAATACAAAAGGATTGACCGAAAATACCTGACCGACGAGGTACAGTACATGGTCATCCATACCAACAAAGGCTTTTTTTATTCGTTAAAAAATATCATTAAGGCTCCGGGAAAGACCGCAAGAGATTTTATCGACGGCAACAGGGTCAACCATTACAAACCCCTTTTGATGGCCTTTGTATTGAGCGGTATTTCAGCCTTCATATCCTTTAAGATTATCGATATGAATTCTGTAATGGAGCGGTACTTTGCAGCGCATACAGAGCAAAAAATAGCTGTCTCATGGATGAATGACCTAACATCCGTAATGTCTAGCTACAGTTCTGCCCTAATGCTGTTATTGATTCCGATAGTTTCAATTGTCACGGTCTTAGTGTTCCGCAAATGGGGCCAGAATTATTACGAGCATATAATCATGAATACCTATATTCAGATTTTATATACTATTATCTCGATAGTCCTCTTGTCACCCATAATGTATTTTTTAAAAGACAGTCCCGATACGTTCATGCTTGTAGTAATAGGCTCTACATTTATCATCTATCCAATTATCATGACATGGTTTTATAAGCAATTCTATTCCCAAAAAAGCATAAGCGACGTCATCATAAAGGTGCTCCTGCTTATGGCAGTAGGTATTATCTTGTACCTAGGACTTATATTTGCTGTAGCTATTTATATGATTATAACCAATCCTGCAATGTTCCAACAGATGCAGCCTAAGTAATATAATTGTTTCAGATAAATCATATCGCTATCAGCTATTTATAGATTATTTCCTTAATGTTGCGTTAGATATAATAATCATCCCAATTATCATGAAATTAATTATTCTACTAATAATTCCAATATTTTGCTTTTCGCAAAATGATGATTACAACAAACTAAAAATGTTACCTAAAAAAGAGCTAGAGTATGCTATAAATGACAGCATAAAAAAGCTAGAATCTCTAGATTTGTGGAATTTTTTAAAGGTAATTAAAGAAGATACAACTATAGATTTAAAATCTTTTAACAACTCGCTTATTAAAAAACTAGAAACATCCAAGTTGCCTCATGACTTACACTTTCTAACTGTTATATTACTTGAACAAAATACACATAAAATTATATTACAAACTATTCTAAACCAAAAAAAAGACATTTGGGATAAAGGATTTTGGGCCGAAAAATTTTGGAAAATCATTAGAAAAAACAGCTTTGTAGTTGATGAAGATAAAGATTATAAAGTTGATGCGGCTGGTGAAAAACAATATGACATAGAACTTTATCTAAAGGAGAAGATAGCTAATGACCAATTAGGCCTGAACCCAATTTTGATGGTTAATCATACAATAGTTTCCTATACTGAAAATCAACTTATGAAAACATTAAACGATTTAAATATAAAAGACATGCAAGCTACTTCAAAGGACACAAGTGTTGGATTGTATGGCAAGCGAGGAATAGATGGCATGATCAGTATTCTAACCCGATAATTTTATATTAAAAATTAATCGAGACTAACAAAAAACGCGGGCTTCCAATAGAAGCCCGCGCTATATTTAGAATTTCCTATACTTTCTTAAAAGTAATAAGGACCAGCCCATTCGCTTCTGTCAGAACCCGTACAGTTGGCTCTTACATAAAAAGCATTCCATAAGCAGTACATGTTCGAAATAGAAATAGAGGTGTTAGAAGTTTCAAAAGTATTTCCATTTGCTGGATTATCAGTAGCCTCTTGAACGATAGAAATCGTATAGCTCTGAGGGTTGCCTCCCAGATAGCTCCATGAAAAAGCCCTTGTCTCTCCCATTCCTGCATTGCAAGCTCCAGAAATATTCCAGCTGTTTAAATTAACCGGTTTTGGGCAAGAGCCCATCGTGGTATACGTATATTTGACAAAAGCAGTCGTTTCGCCCGAAGAACAATACGAACGCACATAAAAATCATAAGCCGTAGAAGCTTGGATACCCGAAATTGTTTTTGAAGAACTTCCAAAAGAAGTAGTCTCTCGAGTTCCGGTTCCTAAAACAAATCCCGCAAGGCCATATTCTACCTCAAAGTGATCTGCAGACCCGCCCGTAAAAGCAAATTGAAGATCGACTGCATCTGGATAAAACTGTCCTATCTGTACCGTAGTACTGCCCACGCACTGGCTGGCTTGGGTGGTCACGCTCGAAAGCTTATAAGGAGCGCTGTTTTCGGTAGCGCTGCAAATGCCCGTGATATAAAAATCATAAGTTGTAGAAGGCGTTAGGCCCGTAATTTCTTGCTGCGAGTTAGAAGTCACCACAACCGTTCCGGATCCTGGCGTAAAGCCGGTCGCGCCATACTCTATCCTAAAAGAGTTGGCATTGCTGCCTGGCATAAAGCTGAGGGTAGCGCTGACAGGAGAGGTATAAAAAGAAACCGATTCTACCTTGCCGCAGTTCGATCCGCCGTCATCGCCGCCAGAACATCCCATGAAGAGGACAAAAATAAAAAGAGAAACGAGGGTCTTGATTTTTGTGTTCATTCGTTAATTTTATGAGTTAGTTTGCTAAAATATTTGGCGCGGCAAGATAGCAACATTTTAATTCTGGCAAAAATTTTTATAAAACTTTATTAAAACCACTGCCGCATTGCTTATATAGCAAGACTTTTACTATTTATATTGAAGAATTATTATCTTTGATAGCAGGCAGTGCCGGTTGGCTGTTAGCGTTGGTTGGCACCGTTTTATAGTTATCAGTATAAACTCTCTCTTAGGCTATATAAAAATACGGCCCTAATATTAACAACAGCAAACCAACCTAAACTATGCCTAAACCAGCTCCCCTATTTCTCCTCCTTGGCTGGCTCATGTTGGCTGGCTGTTCTGGCAACTCTACAGACCCAACAGCACTTTACAATAAAAAAGCCAATGAATTAATGGCCAAAGTTATCGAAGACTCAAATTGCTCGTGTTTGTTTCCAATCCCTAAAAGATCTTTAATCGCGATGGCTTATGCCGAAAGCCTTTCTCCAAAAATTGAAAATATTGTAATGGAAAAGCTAAAGCTACGCAACAATGCAGAATTGGACAGTCTGGTCAATTGGTCTCGAGAATTTAAACTAGATCCGCAAACGCTCAAAGAAAACGGCGTCAAAATCATTAGCCTAGAAGACTTTAACTATAAAAATGATTCTATTATTAAGATTTGTCCAAACGGTATACTATCGCTCCAAAAGCCCATTTTTGACCGCCACTTTAAGAGAGCCGTCATAGATTATAAGTGGGCATTTTCTTGCATGAGTAGGCCAATAAACACTTTTGAATTTAAAAACAACGAATGGACTTTTATTGAAAATTAAAGATTGTAATACTAAAAGCAAAATGAAATTTATCGAAAAGTATTGGGTAGTATTTATAATAGTCTTTGCCTTTTTCGCATTTTATAAACCAGCCCTTAGTTTTTTACAATTAGGCTCCTTGGTGCTTTTTATGGGTATCCATTATTTCTTATTTTTAAAACACATTGGAAAAAACGGTATCCGATCTGTCGGCAGGATCTTGTCTTATGAGGCCGGAAATGAAGGAGGCAAAATACCGGTTATAGGGTTTGAAACACTAGAAGGCGAATACATCAAAAAGCAACCCTATTATTATGCCTCCTCTGATATAGACCTGATAACCTCCTTCAAAAAAAACATAGACAGGCCGGTAGCAGTTCTCTATGACCCTCTCCATCCAGAAAACTTTATACTCGCAAAAGAAAAGGACTCCAATTATGGCAGTTTGGTTTTGATGGTCTTTGTGGGTACCATTTTTATAATCGTGAGTGTTTCCTCTCTTTTAGGATATATCAAAATTGATTTTTAACTAATCTTGCCTTTAGTAACTATACGCCTATCATTTTTTTTTCTTAAAATCCACTGTGTCAACTTCCTATATGACAACATTTCAAAAATAATCTCTCACCTTTGTTTTCAAATATTTACACATGAAAACAATAGACCCAGCCCACGCCACACTCTTCGAATTTACCACACCTCACAGCCTACAAAAAAGCCTGCACTATGTGCTGTTTAATTACCTCAACCAAAAAGATTTGGTACTGCCCGATAACTTCCAGACTATTATCGAAGACATTTATTTTCTCTTGGCCTATCTGCAAGAAGTGCAAGAACAGCAGTTGTCTTCGGGCAATTGCTAAGATAAAATTTCACAAGAAGCAATCATTTTTAACATTACAAGGCTTGCATGTTACAAAATAAGTTCGTAAAATTGAATTGATTTTTACCCCTAAACGCCACAATAGAGTAGTAATTTTAAACATGATTAATAATGAGAAAGTTTATTTCTACAATTCCGCCACAAGAAGTAACCAACAACTTCACTACGGCAATCAATGCTGCCTTGGTTCCATTGTCAGGCTTTAGAGTCTACATGACAGACAGCGAAAAAGCAGGCCGTTCTATGGCCGAAGACCGCGAAGGCTATGTACGCCTAATTTCAAGAATCGCCAACCAGTTTCCAGATGCCCTGAGCCGTTCTGATGCTCCCGATGATCTCGTGACGCACCTAGACTATTATGACAGGCTCGAATCCAATCGCTTGGCTTTGCTGCAGGCACTAGAAGTGATACAAGAAATTAGCCTGGGCACTGCTACCGACATTATGACCTTTGCAGACCGCTACCATGCCAATCTCAAGATTGCCCGAAACCACGACGCTTCTATTGATCTGGCCATGAGAGAAGTTGACGACTGGAACGCCCGTTTTGGCAACAGGACTCCGCAAGAGCCAGAAAATCCCGAACCCACAAAAGAAGAAAAGAAACCTACAAAAGATGGAGAGCCACCGCTAGATTCGCCTCCTATAGAATAATACCTTGTTATCTTTCCCATATTTAATTTTAAGGTTGCCTGTCGTAGCAAATGCTGCGGCAGGTTTTTTTTATGTCTGCCTAAGAAAAATGGAGAAGCATTTAGCCCATCCCCTAAGCAGACCTTGCTATTGGGCTAGGTATAGCTTGGGGGCTAGGTAGGCATGCCTTGCCCTGCATCTAAGTATACCTTGCCTGTCATCTAGGTCGGCCTAGCTCTTAGGCAAGCTATGCCTAGGGGTATAGGTAAGAGTACCTAGCCCTACACCTAAGTTGGCCTAGCCTTTTATGTAGGGAGACCTTGAGGTTGGGCAAGGTAGGCCTGGGGTGGCATGTAGGTGTGCTTTGCCGTTTAGATAGCTGGAGTTTTGACAAGCCTAAAAAACACTTATCGGCTAAAACCGACCACTTACGCCGATATTCGACCACTTATTACTTCTCGCTATGAAATTAAGAGGATAAATGAAACATTTGTATTAGAACCACATCTTCTGTTGGGGTTATTTTGTAACAGTTTAAAAGAAACAAGATGAAACATTTTATCAAAATAGTAGTATTTATATTCATGTGCTCTGTGGCATTTAGCCTCAATAAATCACCTAATGCGGGTCCAATGTATTTAGTAATTGGCATCGTGGGCACAGCCTATTTTATCTATAAAATCAAATCAGATAAAGAAAAATAAAAACATGCTATTATTAAATCTGAATTCAATAAAAACCACTTCTTGAGTGGTTTTTATTTATCACTTTACAGATTACTTTACAAAAATAATTTACATTTAAGCCAATCCAAAGCAAGCTATGATTTACTACATCAAACACTTTTTTTCCTACGTCATTATAAGCGTGCTGAGCGTTGTGATATTTGGCGCATTCTTAGTTTCTCATCCAGAATATCCGGGCGGTGCAGCTGGGATGGCACCGCTCTTAATCATACTAAACTGCATAATAGCAGCCTGCATAGCATTTATCTTGCTGTTGCTGCTTCGTATCAAGACAAAAATAACATTGCCTGCAAGCACCACGATGTTTGCGCTATTCTACTTTTTGGTACTTATCTTTTATTTTGACTCAAATCCTCTTGAAAAAGGCGATGCTATGGCAAGAAATATCAACATCTGGGGCTATTTATGCTTGCTGTTATCATATGTCTTGTTTAATTTAGGTTTGGCCGTTAGGCGGGCCTACCATAGCAAAGAGAGCTTTCTTAAAGAATGAGCGAGACAACTTTATAGTCAAACCAATTTGCTAAAACTGTATACTATTGATAACTCCTATATTTCTAGCAGATATGATATTTATTACGTAAAATTGTGCAAAAAAAGTACTCCCCTATAAAAATAGCTAGGCCAAAAACCTAGAATTATCATTACAGACAACAACAAATTTAGAATAACGAACAAACTATAATGCACTTTAAAAAAAACCTCCTCTTCATAACCTTTCTTCTTTTCTCAGCCTTTGCTTATTCTCAAGAAAATTGCAATAATGGCGTTGATGATGATGGAGATGGAAAAATAGATCTAAATGATAGTGAATGTGCCTGCAACGGCACATCTGTATCAAGTTTGGTGAATAACCCTGGTTTCGAACAGATGAATTTTTGTCCAAATGATTGGTCGAAGTTTAACGCCGCATCAAGCTGGTTCGCGCCAAGTTCAGCCACATCAGATTATATTAATTCATGCGGATTCATACCGGCATCTGCTATAGGGGCAGGAGTTTATCCATTTCCAGCCTCAAACGGCAATGGCGTAGCCGGAATATTAGTTACAAAAGATTATAAAGAATACATAGCAACTTGCACAAATGCTCCGCTGCTAGCAGGCACAAAATATCAATTAAATTTTGATATCGCCTCTTCTACTTCGGGCAGAATTGTAAGCACGCAGCCTAATATAGGCGACACTTGCAATGACAATGTTTTAAACGCCGGAAAAATCGACATCACATTATACGGAAGGTCAGACTGTAATACTACGCCTTCAAATTCGAATTTTTTTCCTGTGGGATGGCAGCCTTTGGGAACGGCAACTTACATTCCCTCTAAAAAGTGGGGACAACTCTCGATAATCTTTACGCCTACCGCAAACATTAATTCAATAATGCTTGGCTCGCAGTATAATGCCCCAGAAAGCTATCTCAATGAACTCGATTATACTTTATGCTTTCCTTATTTTTACTTTGACAATATTATGCTAAACACAACGTCAAGTTTGGGCGTGCACGTTACTGCGGTCGGAAATTTTTGCGAAAATAGCCTAGTGCTTACCGCTGCTATAGAATCTGGCCAGCCCAGCCCCCCTTCTTATCAATGGTATCGAGACGGTATAGCTCTAGTAGGTGCTACTAATGCTGCGTTGCCAATTGCATATGGGCTCGCAAATACTGGCAATTATCAAGTTAAAATAAGTAGTAGCGGTTCTTGCAAGATAAGCCCAAAATACAACGTCAATACCGTTATGGATGTTCCCGAATATAGTTTTGTCCAATCTCCATGTTTTCCGGGCACTACTACAATAACCATCACTTCTCCTGCAGACGAGTTTAGTTTTGATAATGGGGCTACTTGGACAACTAATCCCTCAAAAGGAGATTTTACGGCCTATTACAATCCGATTAAATTGGTGATTAAGAAAAACGGATGTATCTCAAATGCAAGATATGTTTCTTTAATCTATCCGCCTCTATCAACAGTCTATACCGAGCCACAAGTCATAGTAGTACAGCCAGGATGCCAGACCAATGGTTCTATAACAGTCACGACTCCTGGCCAAGAATATAGTTTTGATGATGGAGTAACCTGGACAACAAACCCAGTACTGGATAACTTGCCTCCAAGCTATAATCATACGTATAAAGTAAGAGTAAGAACAGCGCTCGGATGTGTTACCATTCCCAAGTATATAACGATGTATCCTTTTCTTCTGCCAGAACCCGAATTTACTTTTACAAATCCCAGCTGCGGTGTAGGCGGAACTATAACGGTGACTACACCCGCACATGAATATTCTATAAATAATGGATACTCTTGGTCAACAAATCCTGTCTTTACTAATTTACCGGCCGGACCCTATAACGTCAAGATCAGAAATACGCAACTCTGCGTATCTCAAATTGGTGTAGTTGAACTATGGACCACTTTTTTACCAATGCCCCAAATTTCTTTTACCCAACCCTCTTGCGGAGCATTAGGTACTATTACGGTATTGACAGAGGCTTCTCAATATAGTTTTGACAATGGCGGCACTTGGACCACCAACAATACTGCTACCAATCTACCTGGAGGGTTTTATCAGATACGGATCAAGAATGCGCAAAATTGTATGTCGTATTCTGAGTTTGTATCTCTAAATGACTATATATGGGACGTTGATGTGAATTATACCGTACAGAATGCCTTCTGTTCTAACAATGGAAGCATTACTATTACTACTAATGCCCAAGAATACAGCTTTGACAACGGCATGACTTGGACCACAGATGCTACTGCATCTAATTTATCTCCAGGATATTATTTCATAAAAATCAGGAATGGCATTAATTGTGAATCAGATACGGCGTTAGTTGTTTTAATCGATAGCGGAAATGCTCCTCCCGATTATCAGATTGTAAATGCTGGATGCAATAGTTATGGAACTGTTACAATAACTTCAATAGCAGATTTATATAGCTTTGACAACGGCGTCACATGGTCTACAAACAATACTATTTCAAATCTATCGGGTAATTATACTTTTGACATAGTCATTAAAAACGGAAGCTGTATTTCGCAAGCAGCTAGTATCAATTTTAATTCGAATTATTCTACGAATCCTTTAGTAAATGACTACCAAGCCTTTATTTGCGATTTATCAAACAACAATACCGAAAAAGTAAATTTAGCAACATATAACAGCTATGTGGTTAATAATCCCTCAAATTATGAATTTCATTATTTCACTACTATAAGTGACGCGCAAAACTTAAATCTCAGCAATGAAATTCACAACTATACTGATTACGAAATATCAAGCACTAACAATACCGTCTTTGTTAGCATTGTATCTTCAGAAAACTGCTATAGTGTTGCCAAGATTACTTTCTCTCTCTTAAATGCTCCTGTCATTACAACTCTAAAGGATACAGTAATAGTATGCGAAAACAGCTTTGTTGTTGTAAATGGCGGCAACTCTTTTGATAGCTATCTGTGGTCAACAGGTGCCACAACAAGTTCTATTGTTATCTCCAATCCAGGCAGCTATTCGCTAACCGCTTCTTATGATTATGGCGGCCAGATTTGCTCTACGACTAAAACCTTTTCAGTAATACTATCCAATATTGCTACAATTACCAGCGTGCTTACTGAAGATTTTACAGACAATGATAATGTAATCATAATAAATGTAAGCGGTGTCGGAAACTATCAATTCTCAATTGATGGAGTTAACTATCAAGACAGCAATATATTTTCAGGCTTGGCAAATGGCGTCTATACCATATATGTAAAAGATAAAAATGAATGCGGAATTGTAAAAGAGGATGTTTTTTTATTAATGTATCCTAAATTTTTTACTCCAAATGCCGATGGGCATAACGATTTATGGAGCATCAAGCTTTCAAATTTCGAACCCGGTCTAGAAATAGTCATTTTTGACCGCTATGGAAAACTATTAAAAAAATTAGATCATAAAAATGCGTGGGATGGCAAGTATAACGGTAAAGATCTTCCGTCAGACGATTATTGGTTTGTAATAACAAAAGCAGATGGAAAAGAATATAGAGGGCATTTCTCATTAAAAAGATAGTATAATTTTAATGCTTCATTTAAAGTTTTTCTTATGATTGGCGTAAAAACACAAGTAAGTAATTAATACTATTCAATAACACGCAAGATTAGCATTCTTAGCACAAAACGCTTGCAGAATGAAAGAATTTTCTATCTTTAAAATCTTCTTTAAAAAAGTAGGCAATAAAATCCATGCAAGCCTGTTTGATATAAATAGTTTAGAATTTCTTAAGTGAAAAAATATATTTGTTTTAGATTCGATATAGATACTCATATCTGCCTGAGAGAAGGCGTCCCTAATTTGCTTAAGCTATTTGAAGCCTATGATGCAAGGGGTACCTTTTTTGTAAGTATGGGAAGATCGTTTGACCGCTCCCTATTTTTAAGAGAAAAGATCAAAGCACAATTTTCGGGCAAAAAAACAGCAAATGGAACTTTCTCTATGTTTAGCAAGCTGGGGGCCGCCAATAGCGCTACAGCGTTGCTGCTCAATCCTAGGATCGGAGCTGTTCATAAAACTATACTTCACGATATAATAGCGCATGGGCATGAATTGGGACTACATGGCGGAAAAAATCATGCCCTGTGGGAGAAAAATGCTAAAAATTGGAGTGAACAAAAAATCCTTCAAGAAATAGACTATGGCTTGGGCCATATCAGGCAGCAACAGCTTCCAGCTCCTGTTTCTTTTGCCTCGCCATGCTGGCAGTCGCCCATCGGAATAGAAAAACTGCTCAAACAAAGAGGATTCTCCATCTTAGCCGATGAGTATTCTGCTACCCACCAGCCCAATAAAGAAGTTTCGGGCTTTATCCATTTTCCAACCAATGTAATAGGAAAACACGGAAACGTTGGATTTGTCGAAAATTTGAGAGCATTAGGCTATTCATCCGAAGAAATTCTGTCTGAATTTAAAAGGCAGCTAGACACCGAAGGAAATTATAAGATGGTATTTGATCATCCGTTTTATATCGGTATTAAAGAACTAGAAATTCTTTCTCAAATGATAGAAATAAGCCTAAGTAAGGGCTATACAATAGAAAGCTTACAAAACATAAGCAGGCATATCTAATGAAAATTCTACATATTTATCGCGAAAAAAATGAAGGGCAGATAGGCGGCGTCGAATACCATATTAAATATCTGGTACAGCAACAGCAAAAACTAGGGCATATGCCTAGCGTGCTGACTTTTTCTTTATCGAACAGAAACCATCTGACTGTTGAAAACCGCAACGGTATTGATTGGCATATGTTAGAAGTCAAAGACCCTGTCTATAAGATAGCCCAGAAACTTAAAACTTTCGAAAGCGGAGGCCTGGGCTTTGTAATTACGCCTTTTGAAAGACTACGGCAAAATTTGAGGGTTTCTGGAAAACTAAAGCTGGTACAAGATATTAATCCAGATATCATACACCAGCACGATTATCTTTCAAGCGTTAGGCTGAGTCGGAAAATTTCAAAAAAATTCAAGATCATCTTTACGAATCATTACGGAGAATATTTGTTCCTCCAAAAAACCAGAATAACCCGTTATCTGCAAAGTCATTTCTTGGCACATTTTAATGCTATTATTGCCCCAAGCCAGAACCTACTGCCTCTCCAGAATAACAGTTATTTTATTTCTAACGGATTTGATACCGATGGCTTTAAAGAAATTGCGTCTGACGAAAAGATAAAATTAAAAACAGAACAGGGGCTAGAAAAAAAAGTAGTGTTTTTATGTGCTAGAAGATGGGCGCCTACAAAAGGAGTGCTATATCTAGCAAAAGCACTCAATTTATTAAGCGATGACATAAAGCAGAAATCTGTTTTTTTATTTGCCGGAAATGATGCCGAAGACTTCCAATTGTATAAAAAACAAGTCCAATCAGAATTAGACAGATGCATAGGCGTCGATTTTAGGCTCTACGGAAATCTAGACCACGATAAATTAATCCCACTTATAAACATAAGCGATATTGGGGTTATTCCGTCACTAATGGAAGGAATGAGCCTCTTTTCTATTGAGCTGATTTCTTGCGGCATACCCGTCCTGGCAACTGATGTCGGAGGGCTTCCCGAAATCATCAAAACAAATGAAAATGGCTGGCTGGTACCCCAAAAGGATGCTCAAAAAATAGCAGACGAAATTACCAGAATAGTCCATAATTGGCCTGATACAAATCTGCCAATCAATACCCTCGAATTCAGAGAAAAATATTCGTGGGAATCTATAGCACAACAAACTTTAGAAATTTATAAAAAAACATGAAAATACTAGTCGTTATTGGAACCAGACCAGAAGTAATTAAGACAATTCCTCTAGCAGTAAAATTACGCGAGATAAAAGGATTCGAAGTAGCCATATGTTCTACCGGCCAACATGCTGAAATAATGGATCAAGCCCTTGCTGTTTTTGGAGTAAAACCCGATTATAATTTAAATGTCATGTCGCCCAACCAAAGCCTTAGCGAGCTATCCGCAAAAATCTTAATCGGATTGCAAAAACTCATTGTCGAATTTAAGCCCGACTTGATGGTTTCGCAAGGTGATACGGCTACCTCGTTCACTACCTGTTTGGCCGCATTTTACGAAAAAGTAAAAGTAATTCATATAGAAGCAGGCTTGAGAACAGGTGATATCTATTCGCCTTTTCCAGAAGAAATGTCTCGAAGAGTAACCGCAATGATCTCCAACATAAATTTTGCTCCTACAACAAGAGCACAGCAAAATTTATTAAATGAAAACATTCCGAAAGAAAATATAGTTCTGTGCGGCAACACAGGTGTTGATGCCTTATTCTTTATAAAAGAAAGAATGCAGCAAGATCCTTCCTTGAAAAAAGAAGTACTGCAAAAATTTTCTTTCCTGCAAGAAGATAAAAAACTGGTGATAGTTACTGCCCATCGTCGTGAAAATCATGGCGAAGGAATTGAAAATATATGTAAGGCTATAAAAACGCTGGTAGCTACAGAAAATATTCAGGTATTATTTCCGATACACCACAATCCAAATAGCAAAAAACATATTGAGCAAGAACTTGAAGGTATTCCAAATGTATTTCTTGTCGGCCAGATTGATTACCTATCCTTTGTATACTTACTAGACAATTCTCACCTTATTATTACCGATTCTGGAGGCATTCAAGAAGAAGCTCCTTATTTAGGTAAGCCGGTTTTGGTTACCCGCTTTTCTACCGAAAGGCAAGAAGCAGTAGAGATAGGGTCTTCTATCTTAGTAGGTCCTGTTCATGATGCTATTGTCTCTGAAGCAAAAAAATTATTAAACGACTCAGAATATTATGAGAGCAAATGCCTGGTTAACAATCCTTTTGGAAATGGAACTGCAGTTGAAAAGATAATTGAAGAAATACAAAAAATGGATATAAAAACAGCCAAAGATACACCTCTTAATACTGCCTTTTCAGTACCTTTAGCTTAGATAAACAGCTCCTAAACACTCTTCAATACCAATGGAAAAAATAAAAGAACTCATCGGCCTGCTTTTGGCCGATTTTGAACTCGAAAACGAAGACGATATGTGGACGGCCCTGCAATTGGCAGTCGACAATCCAAAGCAGTATCTCGATGATAACGAAGCCGAGTGGCTGCTGGAAGCCGATCCCGAAGGCATTGTGCAGTATGCCGTTTCTAACGAAATTGGCGAGTTTATGATTATCGGCGACAAGATCGACGAGATTCATGAGCTGATTGTCGATGAGCTGGAAGGCGACCTTCCGGCCTATCCCTATGAAAAAAAGCTCAATGCCGCCGACTATATCCAGTGGGTTACGGCCGAGATCAAAAAAGAATATCTCGAGCTGGAACTTATCGAGATCGGCGACAGCTATGGCGACAACATCCAGCTGATGCTTGTATATGCCGAAGACGTGCCCCGCATTAAAGAACTGTGCGAAGCGCTCAACATTCGATGCAACAGTGCCGACGAGATTCTGAAATTTTAGAAGTCCGGCTCAAAAAAGAACAAACAAAATGCCCCTACATTATACCCTACAAAACGTCACAGAACAGGAATACGATAGGCTCGTGCAGGTCTGGGAATCGGCCGTTAAGGCCACGCACCATTTTTTGAAAGAAGAAGATTTTGAATTTTATAAGAACCTGATGCCGCAGTTCTTGAACGCTGTGACCCTAAAAAGCCTTAAGGATGAAAATGGACTGATACTCGGCTTTATAGGCACCGCAGACGGAAACCTCGAAATGCTTTTTGTGCATGCCGACACCCGCGGAAAAGGCATCGGCAAGACGCTGTTGCTGTATGCCCTGCAGGAACTCAAGATTACCAAAGTAGACGTAAACCAAGACAATGCGCAGGCCGTAGGCTTTTATGAACGCTTCGGTTTCCAGACCTACAAAGTCTCAGAAACAGACGGATTCGGCAAGCCCTATCCTATCCTGCACATGAACTTGATAAAAAATACGATATGAAACAATTTAGAGAAGCAAAGCTAGAAGACATCCCACAAATACAAAAAGTCAGGAATTCGGTCAAAGAAAACACCTTGTCCGACCCTGGCCTTGTTACCGACAAAGACTGCGAAGAATTTCTCTTTTCGAGAGGAAAAGGCTGGGTATGCGAAATCGACGGCGCTATCGTAGGCTTTGCTATTGCCGACCTTCAGGATAACAACATCTGGGCGCTGTTCCTGCATCCGGATTATGAACAGCAAGGCATCGGAAAAAAATTGCACGACGATATGCTCGACTGGTATTTCTCGCAGACAAGCCAAAAGGTCTGGCTCGGCACCTCCCCCAATACCCGCGCCGAAGCTTTTTATAGAAAACGCGGCTGGAAAGAAATTGGCTTGCACGGAAAAGGCGAAATTAAATTTGAGATGACAGCCGCCGATTGGAGAAAACGCAAAGACGCGGCATGACTTTTTCGACGATTATTTCCTTTTTGGCAAATATTTTCATACATTCATCGTTTTAGACTACAACCCTAAACTTAAAATGATGAAAAACACCTTTAGAATTTTAGGAATCGCCCTGCTCGCCTTTACAATGTCGTTTACGACACCTGGCAGTAAAAAATTAATCGTGATTGATGCCGGACACGGCGGGCACGACATAGGCTCTACCTACGGTTTCCACTCCGAAAAAGAAATCGTCTCAAAAATTGCCAAAAAGATTGCCACATTAAACCGAAACAGCGAGATCGAGATTGTACTGACCCGCGACAATGACGAGTTTAGCTCACTACAGGACAGGATTGACAAGATCAACCAGCTGCAGCCCGATCTGGTACTTTCGTTACATGTAAACCAAAGCAAAAACGAAACAGCCAGCGGCATTGAAGCCTTTGTAAGCGACGCTAACGAAAAGTTTGAAGACTCTAAAGCCAAAGCAGAAGAATTGGTCGCACTATTGTCTACCGACAAGCTGAAAAGCAGGGGCGTAAAGACTGCACCGTTTGCCGTATTAAAAAAGGCCAAGACTGCCGCCATAACTTTAGAACTAGGCTTTTTGTCTAATGCAGAAGACCGAGGCTATCTTACCAGCGACAGCGGACAGAAAGAAATTGCAGAAAAGATTGTAGGCTATCTGAACCGATAAGCAAAAATTATAAATAAAACATAAAATCCTCTTGCCAGCCCGCCGCCAGAGGATTTTTAATTTATATTTGAAATAAAAAAACATGAAAAAGCTACTTTATATCGTCGCCGTGCTGTTGGTCTCCTTTCAAGGATTCTCTCAAGACGCAGGCTCGCTAAAGGCAAATGCGCAAAAGTATTACGATATTACCGTCAAGCTCGACTATACCATGATGATGGAGATGATCTATCCGAAACTATTTGACATCGTTCCTAAAGAAACCATGCTCACTACCTTGAAGAAGACTTTTGAGGAAAACGAAGGCTTTAAAGTCAAGCTGATGCCCGTAGCGCCGAATTTTGTTTTTGGCGACATTAAGAAAATCGGCAACCAGTCGTTTTCTGTAATCAACCACGACACTGCATTTAAGATCATTTGGGACGAGCCGATTCCGGCAGAAGAAATACAATCCTACATCGATTCGTTCAAGGCTACCATGAATACGCAAGATGTTGTTTATGATGCACCAAACAAAACGATGGACATTAAGGCAAGATCAAAACTAATTGCCGTTGCCGACGAAACAACAAACAAAGAATGGAAGTACCTGACGTATAGCGACCAAATCTTTCCGATGATCTTTAATGAAAAAATAAAAACCGAGCTGGGGCTTGGGCCTGCAGCAGGAGAAGCTGTGATACAAAAAAATTAACCTCTAAAACTAAAAATTATGGCAAAGAGTCAAGACGCAAAGAAAAACGTAAAAAAAGAACCTCTAAAGACCGCTAAGGAAAAAAAAGAGGAAAAAAGAGAAAAGAAAAACAATCCAAAAAGAGATTAGTTAGCTATCCCCAATTCGTTGGGGATTTTTTTGCCAAAATTTTCTAAAAAAGAACCAATCCCTGCCCGTTTTAACCCTCGTTTTTTATATTTGTAAGAATGCCAAAATCATCAATATAATCAACTATGGAATTATACTACTCGTTCTCGGTACTCATCGTACTGGCCTCTTTTTTTGCCTACCTCAACATTCGGTTTCTCAAGCTTCCGGCCACCATCGGAATCATGATTATTGCCATGATCAGCTCGATACTGCTGGTAGTGACCGGTACTATTTTTCCAAAAACATTCATGAATTTCTCCAAACTCATTGCCGAGTTTGATTTTACGGAAGTATTGATGGGCGCCATGCTAAACTTTCTGCTTTTTGCCGGCGCCATCCACGTTAATCTTAAAGACCTGCGCGAGCAGCGAGGCCCTATCATGGTCTTTTCTACCATCAGCGTGCTGATCTCTACGTTTGCTATCGGGCTTATTCTTGACTTTGCTACCGACCTGCTCCATATCAACCTGCCATTTATCTATTGCTTGCTGTTTGGAGCCCTAATTTCGCCTACCGACCCGATTGCGGTACTGAGCATCCTAAAAGATGCCAAAGTACCGAAATCATTAGAAACAAAAATTGCCGGAGAATCGCTGTTTAATGACGGTGTAGCGGTCGTAATTTTTGCCGTAATCCTCAAGCTGGCACAAGACCCGGCGAGCGACTTTTCGCTGCCGCACGTTTCTTGGCTGCTCATACGCGAAGCCTTGGGCGGATTCTTGCTCGGAACTGTTCTGGGCGTACAGTCTAGCAAAGCCATGCGAAAAGTAGACGATTATAAAGTATCAGTATTGATTACGCTGTCTGTCGTAATGGGCGGTTATCTGATTGCCCAAGCCATGCACATTTCAGGTCCGCTGACGATGGTGGCTGCGGGAATCATTATCGGAAACTACGGAAAAAAGACAGCCATGTCGGCTACTACAAAAGATTACCTGAACAAGTTTTGGGAACTGATTGACGAAATCCTCAACGCCATCCTTTTCCTTTTTATCGGCTTTGAATTATTGCTTATCCCGAACATCTTAAGCTTTTGGTCTATCGGGCTTATCTGTATCTTTATCGTGCTGTTTTGCCGTTTTGTATCGCTTTGGATTCCGACCAAGATTATTCCTTTTAAAAAGAAATTTGAATCGTCTACCATAAAAATATTAGTCTGG
This sequence comes from Flavobacterium sp. N2550, assembly GCF_025947265.1. Lineage (NCBI taxonomy): Bacteria > Pseudomonadati > Bacteroidota > Flavobacteriia > Flavobacteriales > Flavobacteriaceae > Flavobacterium > Flavobacterium sp. N2550. The sequence goes on from NZ_CP110007.1 coordinate 3,704,784, forward strand.
GGAGGGCTGCGCGGCGGTGTTTCTATTGCCTTGGCCCTTTCGATAGAAGAAGGTCCGCATAAAAAAATCATCTTGGCGATTACCTATTTTGTAGTCGTATTTTCAATAATCGTACAAGGACTCACCATCGGCAAGCTGGCCAACAAGCTGCTGCCAAAAGCCAAGTCGGCCACACTATAAAAAAAGGAGCTTCGTTTGAAGCTCCTTTTTTTATAAGGAATCCGGCAATACTTTGCCCGGATTTAAGATGCCGTTAGGATCAAAAATAGCCTTTATGCCTTTCATCAGCTGTAATTGTACAGGCGAAAAAGCAATGTCCATATAATTTTTCTGTACATAGCCGATGCCGTGTTCGCCAGACAAGGTACCTTTTAGCGAAACCGTCAATTCAAAAATCTCGCGGATGCCTTTTGGTATTTCGGTCTTCCAGTCTTCGTCAGACATGGTGCCTTTGACTATATTTACGTGAAGGTTTCCGTCGCCTGCATGTCCGTAGCACACCGATTTAAAACCGTATTTGTTTCCTATGCTCTTGATTCCTTCAAGCAGTTTCGGCAGTTCATAGCGCGGTACGACCGTGTCTTCTTCTTTATAGATTGAATTCGACTTGACGGCTTCGCCTACCGCTCTTCTCAGCTTCCACAACGCATTTTTCTGGTCTTCAGAATCGGCAAAAAGAATTTCATCGATAGCAAACTGCTCCAACACTTCTGTGATTTTTTCAGCCTCAGAAAACAACACGTCAGGATAATTGCCGTCAACCTCAATCAGCAGGTGCGCCTGTACTTCGTCTTTTATATTCAGGCTGACACCATCCACAAACCGCAGTGTCCAATCGATCGCATCGCGTTCCATAAATTCTAAGGCACTTGGCGTTATGCCTGCCTTAAAGATTTGGGCAACCGCTTCGCAAGCCTGTCCCGAATTAAAGAAAGGAACAAGCATCAGTATATTATGAGAATTCTTTGGCAGCAGCTTCATGACAATTTTGGTAATGATTCCCAAAGTGCCTTCGCTACCTACCATCAACTGCGTCAGATTATAACCTGTAGAATTTTTCAGCGTATTGGCTCCGGTCCAGATAATTTCGCCTGTCGGCAGAACGACTTCCAGATTCAGTACATAATCTTTGGTCACGCCATATTTTACGGCTCTTGCCCCTCCTGCATTTTCGGCCACATTACCGCCAATAAAACAGCTGCCGCGACTGCTAGGGTCTGGCGGATAAAACAAGCCTTTTTCATGAACGGCTTCCTGCAACGTCTGGGTTACCACGCCTGGCTCAACAATAACCTGAAGATTCTGTTCGTCGATATGAAGGATTTTATTAAACCGTTCCATCGAAAGTCCTATACCTTGGTAGATGCTCAAGGCACCGCCGCTAAGGCCGGTCTTTCCTCCGATAGGCGTTACGGGAATAGCATACTGATTGGCCAGCTTTAGTATGGCCGCAATTTCTTCGGCAGAAGCGGGCTTTAAGACTACGCTGGGCGGAAAAACATAATCTTCCGTTTCGTCATGTCCATAATTATTTCGGGTTTCTTCATCTAGAAAAAGAAAAGGCTCGCCCACAATTTCTTGCAGCTGGCTGATCATTTCTTTAGAAAGCAGTTCGGTCTTCATGATAGCAGTTTCAAAAATCAATAAATGATTTTCAAAAATACTATTTATTTGATTGCGGCATTACGCCAGAAAAGGTTTTGTTTTAAATAAATCAAGGTTTTGCGGGCCTTGTATTTTTATAGATGAAATGGTCGACAGAGTATTTACCGCTGCCTGTGACCAACAAGAGTACATAGATCAAGAGGTAGAGTCCTCCTAATTCTTGGTTGTCAAATCCGTCGGCTCCATGAATCACAAAGACTGCAAAAAACATGGTGATAATGAGCGGAATGGTAACCAATCGTGTCGCGAATCCTACAAAAAGCAGACCCGAACATAAAACTTCTGCAAAAACGGCCAGCGATAAGGATGCCGTGGTTCCTACTCCCAAAGGATCGGGGAACTCAAAAGGCGCGCCGGCATAAAGCGTATCGAATTTTTCCACGCCATGAACCAGCATAAAACTGCTGACCGTAGCCCTCACAATAAAAAGCATGATGTTGGAAAGATTCTTGTTCTGTGCGGTACTAAAAATTTTCATCATAATAGCTGTAATTTATGGGTTCTACACCCTATAAATTTACAAAAATTAACAAGATAAAAATGGCAGCCGGAACTAAATTTTCTTCTTCTTGAGATTTGGAAGGAACAAGGCAATGATTCCGATCAATGGCAGATAGGCGCATATCTTGTACACTGCTTCGATACCAATATGATCTGCCGTATAGCCTAGCAAAGCCGAGCCAAGACCTCCCATACCGAAAGCAAAGCCGTAGAAAAGCCCAGAAACCATTCCGAGTTTTTTAGGCAACAACTCTTGTGCATATACTAAGATGGCTGGGAAAGCCGAAGAAATGATAATACCGATAACCACAGACAAGATTCCAGTCCAGAACAAATCGGCATATGGCAGGAACAAGGCAAAAGGTGCTGCTCCGAGAACCGAGAACCAGATGACGTATTTTCTTCCGAATTTATCGCCTAAAGGACCGCCTAGCAGTGTTCCTAAAGCACAAGAAGCCAGAAACAAGAATAGGTGGAATTGTGCATCTTGAACGGAAAGATTGAATTTTTCAATCAGATAGAACGTAAAATAGCTAGACATGCTTGCCATATAGAAGAACTTAGAGAAGATCAATACCAATAAAATGATTACTGAAATGACAATCCTTTTTTGCGACAGGTCCGGCAAAACGACTTCTACTTTCTTTTTGGATCTTAGCGTAAGATGGTTGTCATACCAGCGGGCGATGCTGCCCAAAACAAACAAAGCGATGACGGCAACGATTACAAAAGACAGGATGTATTTCTGCGAATTCGGCACTACAATCAAAGCGACCAATAAGGGTCCGATTGCCGTTCCTGCATTTCCTCCTAATTGAAATACCGATTGGGCCAATCCGCGCTTGCCGCCAGAGGCCAAGAAAGAAATCCTTGAGGCTTCGGGATGAAAAATAGACGAACCAATACCGACCAAGATTACCGAAAGGATGATGATATAAAAATTAGCGGCATACGATAGCAGGATAATGCCCGACAAGGTAAAGAGCATGCCGTATATCTGCGAATACGGCTGTGGTTTCTTATCGGTATAAAAGCCGACAAAGGGCTGCAAGATAGAAGCCGCCATTTGGTAGGCAAAAGTAATCAGTCCGATTTGCGTAAACGTCAGGCTATAGCTGTCTTTTAAGATTGGGTAGACAGAGGGTATGACGGCCTGCAGCATGTCGTTTAACAAATGCGCAAAGGCTATTGAAAAAAGAATCGGATAGACTGTTTTTTGAGTAAGGTCTCTTTTTTCTTGAGCTTCAAAATCTAGTTTTGTTGTATTCATGATTTTTTAAAATAATTAAATCAACTAATCAGACCCGCTTCCCTTTAAGCGAGTTCTGTCCTCCATTTCTTGACTTTCACGTTCAGCACCATGATGATAAAAAAGCACATCGTGCCGCAGAAAAACATTCCGAAGGTCATCGGAAATCTCGTGCCATCGTGCAAGACGCTCACCAATGCAGAAACTCCCGCACCTGTAATCATTTGGATAAATCCTATCAATGCTGAAGCGCTTCCTGCGTTGTATGTAAACGGTGCGAGAGCCAAAGCCGTACAGTTTGGAACCAATAGTCCGAGTGAAAACAAAAAGGTAAAAATCATCGCAATCAGTAGTGCCGGGGTCAAAAGGTCTAGGCCTAGCAGTGTCATTAAAAGTATTGAAACCATCAATAAAGTAAGGCTTGAGATCGTGATAACTTGTAGAGAAGTAAACTTGTTTAGCAACACCCTGTTGAGCTGACTGCCGATGATGAATCCCATGGCATTTGTACCAAAAACCCAGCCGTACTGTGCTTCGGTAAAATCATGGAATTTCATGAACACAAAAGGCGATCCGCTGATATAAGCAAACATGCCCGCCATGGCAATACTGCTGCCAAAAGCGTAAAACAAAAAGGTTTTTTCTTGTAGTACGTCTCTATAATCCTTTAAGATATCGCCTGCTCTAAGCGATTTGGCGCGATCGGGATTTTTGCTTTCTGGCAGGTAAAATATTACGGCTAAGATTAATATCAAGCTAAAAGCAGTCAAGAAATAGAAGATGGTTCTCCAGGTCGAAACAGTCAGTACCCAGCCGCCGATAGTCGGTGCCAAGATGGGTGCCACTCCTACAATCAACATCAAGATTGAAAATATTTTTGCGATTTCGGAAACCGGAAATAAGTCACGAACCACTGCCCTGCTTACAACCATTCCTACACACCCGCCTAATGCCAAAACAACACGCATGGCAATCAGCCAATTGATTGTTGGTGACAAAGCACAACCGATAGAAGCCAAAAGAAAAATCGTAAGACCAAAAACAAGTGGTTTTTTTCTGCCAAACTTATCGGTTATCGGACCGTAAAAAAGCTGTCCGATACTGATTCCGACGAAATAGCTTGTCAGTGAAAGTGCAACTTGAGAAATGTCAGTATCCAATCCTTTTGCTATGGCAGGGAAAGCAGGCAGGTACATGTCGATGCTGAATGGTGCTAAAGCTGATAATCCTCCGAGTATGAAAAGTATGGAGTATTTTTGTCTTGTGGTCATTAAGTAGGAGGAATAATTGAAGTGCAAATTTACGGCATTACCTACAATTAATTGGCAATTGCATTATCATAAAAAAAAGCCAAAATATTTTTTTCGCAATCCATATAGCCATACATTTGTAACATATTTTATTACAGTATGATTTCAGGCAAGTTTGCAATAACGCTTCATATCTTGACGCTCCTCTCTAAATTTCCAGATGAATATCTTTCTTCTGAATTTTTGGCAGGAAGCATGAACCTGCATCCTGTATTGATTCGCAAAGAGATCGCCAACCTGAAAAAGCATCATATTGTAGAAAGTAAAGAAGGAAAAAACGGCGGTACAAAATTGTTGAGACCGGCAGAAAACATCAGCTTAGATGATATTTTCAGGCTTACTTTTGAGAGAGTGACCTTAGGTTATTCTAAAAACGATCCAAATCCAGATTGTCCGGTCGGAAAAAACATCAATAAAAAACTGGACGAATTATACATCGACATCAATGACAAAATCAGCAAAGAACTGAGAGGCATTTCCCTTACAGAATTCTCTAATAAGTTCTAGCTATTTTTTTATTTAAAACTGTAACATTTTTTATTACTTTTAAATTTATATATTATGAAAATCGCAATTATCGGAGCTACAGGATTTGTTGGCTCAAATATTACAAACGAATTGGTAAATCGCGGCCACGAGGTGACAGCAATTTCTAGAAATGCAAAAGATTCAGGGAAAGAAAACTTGAAATCTATTTCGGCTGACATTTTTAACACAAAAGAATTGGCTACGATTTTAAAAGGTCATGATGCTGTTGTCAACGCTTATAATCCAGGCTGGACAAACCCGAACATCTACGATGATTTTATTGCTGGTTCCAAAGCAATCCAAGAAGCGGTCAAACTTTCAGGCGTTAAAAGATTTATCACTATCGGAGGAGCGGGAAGTCTATATGTAGCGCCGGGACTTCAAGCAGTGGATACACCCGATTTCCCAAAAGAATATCATGCCGGAGCTACAGCCGCAAGAGATTATCTCAACTTGATAAAAGAAGAAAAAGAATTGGATTGGGCCTTTTTTAGTCCTGCATTTGAAATGCATCAAGGCATCACGACCGGACGAACAGGTAACTATCGCCTTGGATTAGACAATCCCGTTTTTGACACTAACCAAAGAAGCATCCTTTCGGCAGAAGATCTTGCTGTTGTCATCGCTGATGAAGTCGAAAACCCAAAACACCACCAAGTTCGTTTCACAGCTGCTTATTAATTTTGCTTTAAAGTTTTAGGCATAAGACAAAAATTCATAATTCATAATTCATAATTCATAATTCATAATTCATAATTCATAATTCCCAAAAAACAGTTTCTTTAAGCATCGCCTTTTTGAAACTGTTTTTGTTTTCCTTACTTTTACTTCTCAAAACCGCTACTGTGTCCAAATCAAGCCCACATAAATCAGCCTTACAGGAAAAAGAAGGAATCAACCAGCCCGAAAGTATCGGCAAGGCTTCTGTTGCCCAGATTATACAATCGCGAAAGCGACAACCTTCAGCCCAAGAACTGATTTCAGGAATTTTGAAAGGTGATAAAACGGCTTTGAGTCGAGCTATTACTTTGGTGGAAAGTACGAATCCAAAACATCTGGAAAAAGCCAATGAGATTATCCAAGCCTGCCTTCCGTATGCGAATAATTCTGTAAGGATTGGCATTACCGGAGTTCCCGGTGTTGGAAAAAGTACTTTTATAGAAGCTTTTGGAAAATTCTTGACTTCATCAGGCAAACAAGTAGCCGTATTGGCCGTCGATCCGAGCAGTACCATCTCTCATGGCAGTATCTTGGGCGACAAGACCCGTATGGAAGAATTGGTCAAGGACGAAAAGGCTTATATACGACCGTCGGCTTCGGGAGAAACGCTTGGAGGCGTTGCCAGAAAAACCCGCGAAACCATTATCTTGTGCGAAGCTTGCGGATTTGATACGATTATCATCGAAACGGTCGGAGTCGGACAAAGCGAGACTGCAGTTCATAGCATGGTGGATTTTTTCTTGCTTTTGAAAATATCAGGAGCCGGAGACGAATTGCAAGGCATCAAAAGAGGCATCATGGAAATGGCGGATGCTATCGTAATCAATAAAGCTGACGGCGATAATATCAAGAAAGCTAATATGGCTAAAACCGAATTTAATCGTGCCTTGCACCTATTTCCTGCAAAGAGTTCGGGATGGCAACCTAAAGTCACGACTTGCAGCGCTATTACACATGACGGAATTTCCGAAGTTTGGACTATGATTTCAGACTATCTTGAGCTTACGAAAGGCAACGATTATTTTTACGAAAGAAGAAAAAACCAGAACCAGCATTGGCTTCTGGAAACAATCAACGAACAGCTCAAGCTCAATTTCTTTGAGCATCCTCAAATAAAAAATCTATTAGAAGAAAATAAAAAAGCGGTACAAAATAGCGAAGTTTCCCCGTTTGCCGCTGCACAAAATTTATTACAAATCTATCAAAACAGTAAGAATCTTAAATAAAAACCGCTTCAAAATAAATTGAAACGGCTTTCTTTGTTTGGGGTAAAAGTAATTTAATTTACTGCTATTGCAATGCCATAGAGCTCATCGTTTTCTTGAATTCTATAGTTTCCTGCACGCAACGAGTTTGAGCTAAAACCTAAAGCTTCCACAAGCTCATCGGGAATGATTTGCCCTTCAGGGATACTAAAAGAATTTCCGTTTCTTAGCAACATAGCTTTATCTTCCTCAGTTAAAGCACTTTTGTAAAACTTCATAACAAATGCTCCATTAATATTTGCAGCTTTCACTGGAGTACCGGTTGGTAATGGTTTATAAAAAGTTCTAATAATTGTCCATACATCAAGACAAAATCCATTTGGTTGACTGCAATCTATATTATGGGATCCCCAAGCACGTACAATAAAAGGGAATTCGTAACGTCTGGCCGCCGGATTGAAAGTGTCCGTAGAAGCTTCCTCGGTTTTAATATCCTGCTGATCGTCCTTGCTACAGCTTACCATAATAAAAGCTGTTAAAAAGAGTGTTGCCAATATCGCTTTTACCCCCGTAAACGATACAAGTTTGTTTGTTGTTTGTTTCGATTTTTTAAAATCTCCTTGTAAAAAATTCTCCATAATTTATAATTTAATTGTCCCTACTCTTGGATTGGCTTTTCGGGTTCCGCCAACTTTAGTGTATATCAATTAAATTGTTTTTTTGTTACCCCTTAGTTTTACATTTTCAAAAAAAAAAGTTGCAAAACGGTATAATTAACCGTCTTGCAACCTTTGTGTATTTGGATTTAGTGTTTACGCCAGAATTCTTATTCTTTCTCGTAACGCTCCATTTCTCTGTCGTAAAATTCATTGGCTTCAACAATCAAGCTTTCCATAACTTGATTCAATTCGCCTTCATCAAGATCTTCTGCTTCTTCGAGAAACTCGACCTCGTCGTCTTTTAGATTGATTATAAATCTTGGATAATCCATGTGGATGATAAAAATATCTTCCGGAAAATCGGTATTGTCACCTAGTAAAAATTTTGGTAGTTCCATTTTATTTTAGATTTATGATTTTAGATTGCAGCTACTGGAGCTGCCTCTTTTATTGATTTTTTTGTCAAATAATTAAAGCGAATATACAAAAATACTGCGGCAACTGTCAATCCGGCTAAAAGGCCGATCCAAATTCCAGTAGCTTTGAGTTCCGTATGTTTTCCTAAATAGTACGAAACTGGAAAGCCGACTACCCAATAGGCTGCAAACGTAATGTACATGGGTATCTTTACATCTTGAAGACCTCTTAAAGCTCCTAGCACAACGACTTGTATTCCGTCTGAAATCTGAAAGACGGCAGCTACAAGCAATAATTGTGCGGCTATCGCGATTACTTCTTCATTATCTATAACCAGTGCATTCTTCTCCATATTAAGGAACAGATGCGGCAGGTATTGGTGGAAAAGCACGAAGCAGATTGCAAAAATAATCTCAATAATAATGGCTAAAAGAAAAATAGATCGGGCAACCACCACAAGCTTCTTATAATCTTTAAGTCCTTTTTGGTTGCTTACGCGAATCATGGCGGTAACGCTCAATCCCATAGCAAACATAAAAGTAGCCGATGCTAAACTCAAGGCGATCTGGTTGGCCGCTTGGCTGTTTTTGCCTAAAGAGCCGGAAAGCCAGATTGCCGATGTAAAAAGTGCAACTTCGAAAAACATCTGCAAAGCCGATGGCAGTCCCAAACTTACAATCTTATTGAGCATCGCCTTTTTGATATCTTGGAAACTAAAATTTTGAAAATAAGCAGTCAGTTTTTTATTTCTGGATAAGATCAGGTGCATAAAAGCAAGCATCATAAGCCTTGAAATTACCGTTCCTAAAGCTGCTCCGATAATGCCCATTTTTGGAAAAATCCAAATTCCGTAGATCAGAAAATAGTTTAAGATGACGTGCACGACATTGGCCATGATAATTGCATACATGGAATATTTTGTCATCGAAAGTCCATCGGCAAATTGCTTATATCCTTGATAGACAACTAGTGGAATCAAAGAAAAAGCGACCCAATCAATATAGGGTTTGGCCAAGACGATTACCTCTTCGGGCTGTCCCATATAATACATCAGCGGTTTGGCCAATACGATAACACCAAACAAGGTGAGGCCCAATATCCCGCATAAAAAAAGTCCATGATGGAAAGCCGACCTGATTTTCTGAGTATCTTTTTCCGCATCAGCCTGAGCAATGATTGGAGTTATGGCTGTAGAGAAGCCAATCCCGAGCGAAATGGCAACATAGATAAAGCTATTTCCTAATGAAACAGCTGCCAATTCGGTAGCACCCAGTTTGCCGACCATAATATTGTCGACAATTCCGATTAATGTATGCCCTAGCATTCCTAGTATGATAGGATACGCTAATTTTAAATTATAAGAAAACTCTTTGGTGTATTGATGTAAGCTCACGATATGTAGAAAAATGTGGGGCAAAGATAGCACCATATCCTACAATTCCACACTTTTAAAGATATTTAAATATTTTAAGCAAAAATTGAAACATAAAGCAAATCACTTGCTTTCAAAGCCTTATCATGCTACTAACCTTTTAACAATACTTTAAAAATTAACATTTGGAAGAGTGGCTTTATTATTGTTAATTTTATAGTACTAACTTTTAAAATCCTAATCTATGAAAAATTTGAAATCAATCACAGGCTTATTTGCAGTTTGCATGACGGTTTTAATGACATCGAGCATGTCAGCACAAGAAACCACCTCCGCTATTGGCGCAACCGAAAATTATGACCAAGGGTTTCGTTTAGGGTTTGGAATAAACGGAGGTTTTATATTTGACGATCCTTATGATTTTGCGCTAGGAGCCGATGCGCGTATCCAGTATGACTTAAACCAAAGGTATTCGATTACGTTCACTACTGGGTTCACTAATCTATTTGTGGGCGATGATATTCCTGATTTAGGATTCATTCCGGCAAAGGCTGGTTTCAAAGCCTTTGTATGGGAAGATCGTTTTTATGTGCTTGGCGAGCTTGGAGCTGCTATTCCTGTCACGAATGACTATAACGACACGAGTTTGTTATTAGCGCCAGGAATTGGATATGCCAATAAATATTTTGATGCCAGCATCCGCTACGAATATTACAACGATTTTCCGAGAGAAAATGGCGAAGGAGTCGGACAGCTTGCTTTGCGTCTGGCTTATGGATTTAGACTCTAAACTGAAAATATAAAAGAAAATGCCTTGAATTATCAAGGCATTTTTTTATTTCTCATTACTCAGTTCCTTCTTATAAAATGATATATTTTCCTGTACTTTATCCTCCAACTCAGGAAATTTTATGTCTTTATATTGCGAAAGCACATCCAAAATTGCCTTTGCCAAAAGAAAACGGCAGGCATTTTTGTCATCGGCTGGAATTACATACCATGGCGCTTTTTCTTTAGACGTCGCGTTAATCGCTTCTTCATAATGGTGTTGGTACTCTTTCCAAAAGCTTCTTTCTTTTAGATCGCCAGGCGAGAATTTCCAGTTGTGTTTTTCTTTTTCAAGGCGTCTCAAAAGTCGCTGCCTTTGCTCTTCTTTACTTAGATGTAGAAAAAACTTCAAGACTATCACACCGTTTTCGACTATATGCTTTTCGAAATTAACAATCTGTTCCATGCGTTTCTTCCAGAAATCTTTGGGAATGTCCTTTACGTCCTCGATTCCTGGCAAGCTTTCGTTCAAGATATATTCTGGGTGTACTCTTGTGACTAATACATTTTCATAATGTGTCCTGTTGAAAACTGAAAATTTTCCTTTTTCGGGTAGTGCTAGATAATGCCTCCACAGATAATCATGCTCCAGTTCGGTTGAATTTGGCGTTTTAAAACTATGAACTACAACTCCCCTAGCATTAAACTCTTTGAAAACCTCACGTATAAGGCTGTCTTTCCCCGAAGTATCCATACCTTGCAGGCAAATCAGCACGCCATAGCGGTTATGAGCATACATCTTATCTTGCAGATCGCTCAAAGCTTCACGGGTTTCATTTAGGGCTTCTTTTAATTCCTGTTTGGTAGCCTTCAAATCAACTAATGTCGGCAAATCTGAAAGCTTTTTAGGGCTCGTAATTTTAAAATCATCCGTATTTATCGTTTTCATAAGAATATTATTTTACATAAATGTATATATTTATCTCAGAAATTACGTTCTAAAAATTATATTTATTTTTTTCAGGAAAACGAATCCCTTTAGCCCGAATTATTCCATCAGGAACCTAAAACAGAAACTATGCAAAAATTTCAGCTCGAATTATTATTTCAGATTATCGGCATTGGCTCTGCCTCAGGATTGGTTTTTAAAGACAATTCTCTTTTTATAATTTCCGACAATAGTAGCGTCCTTTATGAATACAATATCGAAAGCAAAAATCTGGAATCGCATACGATTCTAGAAACAGCATCGGGGGCGCCAACAGAAAACATTCCAAAAGCGAAAAAGCCCGACTTTGAAGCTATTGCCAATTTCGGCGAAGACTGTTATATTTTTGGTTCCGGTTCTACCGAAAACCGAAATAAGATGGTTCATTTTGACACAAACCAAAAACAAAAAATAAAGGAAACGGATGTCACCGACCTTTATTTAGTGATGCAAAATTTCGGGAATACGAAACCTGAAGATTTCAATATCGAAGGCGCTGTTTATAATGGTGAAAATTGGTTTCTTTTTAACCGCGGCAACGGCAAGTCGGGCAAAAACGGAATTTTCACTATCGGTGGAAATAACTTGATTGATGATTTCTCTGTTTTGTATAACTCTTACAAACTTCCTAAAATAAAAGGAATCCAAAGTTCTTTTACAGACGCTGTGCGAGTGGATGGAAAGATTTATTTTCTGGCCACTGTTGAAGATACTAAATCTACTTATGACGACGGTGCCGTTCTCGGAACCTTCATCGGAAGGCTGGATATCGAAAAGATGAAAATCGATTTTACCGAAAAGATTACAACTACGCATAAATTTGAAGGACTTACGGTTTACAAAGAAAACGACAAGACCATTGAATTTCTTCTTTGCGAAGACAAAGACAACGACGACTTAAAGTCAGACATTTACAAGCTTACGCTTGATAAATAGTTTATGATTTTGGATTTTAGATTTAGGATTTCTGTTTGGGCATAAATCTAAAATCATAAATTTTCACATCGCTTTCCAACCTTTTTATCCTTTTCTCTCTCTATATAGGAAAGACATTCATTGTGATAGACAAAAAACTAATTACAGCCTGCAGAAAGATGCAACGAGACGCACAGCGTCAGGTGTATGAGCTTTTGGCTCCAAAACTGTATCGAACTTGCAAGCGATACCTAAAGAAAGAGGAAGAAATAGAAGAAGCGCTGGCCGATGCTTTCTATACTATTTTTACGAAAATCGAACAATTGAAAGAAGTCCGAGCTTTTGAAGCCTGGGCCAGAAAGATTGCGGTCAATCAATGCTTACTGTCACTCAAGAAAAACGTCAACTTCAACATGTATCTTGATGACGTGAAAATCATTTCACAGCCGATTACAAATCACGTGACCGATCTAGAGGAAGAAGATCTTCTGAACCTGCTGAATTTTATTCCCGAAGGATGCCGAACCATTTTCAACCTTTTTGCTATTGAAGGCTATTCTCATAAAGAGATTGCCAAGATGCTTGATATTTCAGAAGGAACATCTAAATCACAGCTGAATGTCTCAAAGACCAAACTGAAAGAATTGGTTAATAATTTGTATTATCAAAAAGCAAAGTAGCGATGGAAAATCAAGATAAAATATTCGAACAATTCAAAGATGCCTCGAAAAAGGCAGAAGCGAAAGACTTCCCAGCTATGGAAAAAGTCTGGGCTCGCGTAGAAGAAAAACTAGATAAAAAAGAAGACAAAAAAACAATCGCAATCTGGAAGAAAATCGGAATTGCGGCTTCGCTCCTTTTGTTCTTTTCTTTAGGCTACCAATTTCTGAAAACAGACGACAGCATAGAGACTCCTAAAAACCCGGTGGTAATTGAGGCAAATACGCCGATAATTTCTGAGTCTGAAAAAGAAGCTGTCGTTCAAAAAACGGGAACTGCTAAAGAACCCGAAGAATCTAAAAGTAAAAAAGCTACAATCATAAAAAGTAAGCCAGTAACGGTACAGGTAGAAAGTTCCGTTGCCGTTGCCGATAAAACGAAAGATGATTATGCTAAAGAAGAAGTAGAATTAATTCAAATTGAGCCTAAAAATTTGGCACTCAAAGATGCAAAAATCATTGCTGCAGAGGTAAAAACAAATCCAATCACCAAAGAAAGGACAGTTACCGGGACAGTTGTTGACAATCAAAATTTGCCTTTGCCTGGCGCGGTTGTGGCCGTAAAAGGAACATCTCGCGCAACTCAAACAGATTTCGACGGAAAATATACTATTGCTGTAGAAACTGGAGAAAAATTGGAATTTAGTTATATTGGCATGAAATCTTCAGTTGCTTCAGTTGAAAATAATGCAAGACTGGATATCGCTTTACAAGATGACTCTAATACCCTTGAGGAAGTAGTGGTGACAGCGTACCAAACTAAGAAGAAGCAATCAGCCATGGCTTCTGTAGCAATAATTGATAAGGAATCCATCCAATCCAAACGCAAATCTAAAAAAGAAAAGACATCAAATTCTATAGGCTATCTAGGTCAAGACATTAGAGCAAAGAAACAGAATTATAGAGATGGAGATATTAATAGCAATCCTGTTATTCAATCTTTGCAAGGAAAAGTTTCTGGACTAAATATTACTGAAGCAAAAAAAGAATACAGTGGTGAGCAATCAATTGTTTTGAGAGGAATTGGCTCTATAAACGGACAACCAGAACCTCTGTATGTTGTAGACGGTATGCCTCTTGATGAAAAAGGCTTTAAAAGTGTCGACCAAAATGAAATCGAAGAAATCAATGTTTTAAAAGATGCTACAGCAACTTCAATATATGGAAATAGAGGCTCAAACGGCGTGATTGTAGTTAAAACTAAAAAAGGGACAACTAAAAACCTTTCCAAAAGAGAAATTAGAAAAAAACTCAGAGAACTGAAAAGAAAGAAAAATACCGAAACTTACAGAATGGATGTCCAGCCGAAAGCTGAAACTTCCCAAGAAGACTACGATCCTTTTATCGAAAATCCTTTTGAAAGCCCAAAGAATGAACCGCTTTCTACTTTTTCGATTGATGTTGATAATGCTTCATATACAAATGTCCGCCGATTTATAAACAACGGCCAAACGGTTCCAAAAGATGCTGTTCGAGTAGAAGAAATGATCAATTTCTTTAAATACAACTATCCACAGCCGAAAGGAGATCATCCGTTTTCTATCAACACAGAATACAGCGATGCACCATGGAATCCAAAACACAAGCTAGTAAAAATTGGATTGCAGGGAAAAATAATTCCGACAGAAAAATTGCCTGCTTCTAATCTTGTCTTTTTGATTGATGTTTCTGGCTCGATGAGCGATGCCAATAAATTGCCCTTACTGAAACAATCCATGAAAATTTTAGTCAATGAGCTGAGAAAAGAAGATAAGGTTTCCATTGTCGTATATGCCGGAGCTGCAGGAATGGTCTTGCCGCCAACCTCTGGAGACAATAAAAAAACAATTATTGATGCTTTGGAAAAGCTAGATTCTGGAGGCAGCACGGCCGGTGGAGCTGGAATTGAATTGGCGTATAAGACAGCGCAAGAAAACTTTATCAAAAACGGAAACAATCGTGTGATTTTGGCAACTGACGGTGATTTTAACGTAGGAAGCTCATCGAATACCGACATGGAAACGTTGATAGAAGAAAAAAGAAAATCGGGCGTTTTCTTGACTTGCCTCGGCTATGGCATGGGCAATTATAAAGACAGCAAAATGCAAATTCTTGCCGATAAAGGAAATGGAAATTATGCCTATATCGATAATATCCAGGAAGCAAATCGCTTTTTAGGCAAGGAATTTAAAGGTTCTATGTTTGCGATTGCCAAAGACGTGAAAATCCAAATCGAATTCAATCCAAAGCATGTCCAGTCATATCGATTGATCGGCTATGAAAACAGAAAATTGCGTCCGGAAGATTTTACAAATGATGCTATTGATGCTGGCGAATTAGGAAGTGGCCATACGGTTACGGCTTTGTATGAAATTATTCCGACAGGGGTTGAAAGTGAGTTTCTCAACAAAACACCTGATTTGAAATACACGAAAGTGCAAGAAAACGGAACGGTTTATAATGAAGAATTGGCAACCATAAAATTCCGATATAAAAAACCTGACGGCGACAAAAGCATTGAGATGGTGAATGTTATCGAGAACAAAACAATCCCATTAAACAACACATCCGATGATTTCAAATTTTCTGCTGCTGTAGCATGGTTCGGATTAAAACTGAGAGATTCAAAACTAATTCCAAACAAATCGTCTGAAGACATCAAAAAACTCGCAAAAGACGGATTGACTAATGACGAGGATGGTTATAAAGCTGAATTTGTTCGATTGGTAGAAAGCGTAAGATGAAAAAGTATATTTTCTTTATGTTCTTGATCTCTTCTCTTTCTTTTGGTCAAACGGAAGATAGAATTGGATGCACTAAACATTTAGCAATTTCAGCCAAAATGAATTTTGAAGACGATTTAAAAAACAATCATGTTACGATTTATCTCCGAGGCGGAATTGTTTCTGTAATCAAGGATGCAGATTTGCTATTTCAAAAGAAATATGGAGTCAATTATCATGATTCTGGCTGTGTGCGATGGGAGATTTTGATTATTACAAAATGTATAATCATCTGGTGTTTGCTTATCTGTCTAAAAAATTTGGCGAAGATTGGAAGAAGGAACTAAACACAAATGCTTTTGGCATATAATAACTCAAGAATTACAAAACAAAAAACCGATAGTTTTTAAGCTATCGGTTTTGTTTATTTAAATGTCAGGCGTATTTCTGTCCCTTTCGATTCTTCACTGGCTATGGCTAGGCTACAATTTATTTTTTCGGCCAAGTTCACGACCAATTGCAATCCTACGCCTGTTCCCTGCTCGTTGTTTGTTCCTCTTCTTGACGAATTAGTGTTTCGTAGGATATCTTCAATCATTTCTTGTGACATTCCAATTCCATTATCTTTGATACTTAATTCATTTCCAAAAGATTCAATAACAATCACTCCATTTTGAGGTGTAAATTTGATCGCATTCGAAATCAAGTTCCTGATAATTATGGTCACGATTTCAATATCCGAATTTATTTTGAAATTTTTAATCGCCACCTTGACACTGATGTTTTTACTTTCGCAAGGAGTTTTATAGATTTCAAGAATATTGGCTATAAGTACTCGAAAATCAATTTCAACGAGATTTAGCTTGATGGTATTAAAGTTCAGTTTTGCCCAATTGAGCGTATTGTCTAATAATTCTAATACTTGTTTTGACTGCTCATTGATCATTTTAATTAAGGAAGCAAACTCGTCCGGCGAAATTTCTGTATTGGCCGCCATTGACGATATCGACATTAGATTGGCAACAGGGCTTCGCAAATCATGTCCTAAAATCGACAGCATTCTGTCATTGTTCTTATTGATATTTTTCAGTTCTTCCTGAAAACGAATCTCTTTATCGAGATCAATAAAAGCGACAATATGAATTTTATTGATGACACAAGCTTTTACTTCGTACCATCGGATCGTACCGTTTTTACAAGTAACATGCGACTTGCTTTTAACGAAAACCTTGCCTTCTTGCTGGGATAAAGTTTCTTCATCATCCCAAGTAGTAATTACATTATTTCTATAGTCGTAATCGGGATAAGCCTTGCCGTACCAAGCTTCTATGGTTGGGATTTCATCAAGAGTGTAGCCAATTTCTTCGAGAAACTTTTCGTTTAGGTATGTATTAAGATGTTGCCCATCGATAACTTCTGCAATAATAAACGGATACGGCAGAAAGTCTGCAACGCCTTGCAATTCTATTCTCGAATTTCTTAAACTGCTAATTTCTTCAGGAATCATATAGTTCTGATTTTGAAGGCAATTTAATCATTAAATACGTCAAATCAGAAATTATTTCTCAATCTCACGAAGACTTTCCATCTTTTTATGAGCAAGGAAACCAGCTATATCTTCGAAGTGTTCTTTGACTCTTTTATTACCAAACTCAAAAACTTTTGTTGCCAAGCCATCTAAGAAATCACGGTCGTGGGAAACCAAAATCAAGGTTCCGTCAAAATCACGAAGTGCATCTTTGATGATGTCTTTTGTTTTCATGTCTAAGTGGTTGGAAGGCTCATCCAGAATCAGCAAGTTTACAGGCTCAAGCAACAATTTGATCATTGCCAAACGTGTTTTCTCACCACCCGAAAGTACTTTTACTTTTTTTGTAGTATCATCTCCGTGAAACATAAATGCTCCCAAGATGTTTTTAATTTGCGTCCTGACTTCTCCAACTGCAATGTTATCAATAGTTTCAAAAATCGTAGCATTTTCATCTAATAAAGAGGCTTGATTTTGAGCAAAATAACCAATTTGTGCATTGTGACCTATTTCTACAGAACCACTATCGATTCCAATTTCTTTCATAATAGCCTTGATCATCGTAGATTTTCCTTCTCCATTCTTTCCAACGAAAGCTACTTTCTGTCCTCTTTCAATTACGATATTGGCATCTTTAAAAACTACGTGGTCGCCATACGATTTAGATAAATCTTTTACAATTACAGGATAATTTCCAGAACGAGCTGCGGGTGGAAATTTCAGTTTTAATGCAGATGTATCCACCTCATCAACCTGTACAATAACCAACTTCTCAAGCATTTTTACACGTGATTGTACGGCATCTGTTTTAGAAAAAGTCCCTCTAAAACGATCAATAAAAGCTTGGTTGTCAGCAATCATTTTTTGCTGTTCGTCATAGGCTTTTTGCTGGTGCACTCTTCGGTCTTTTCTCAATTCCAGATAGTGCGAATATTTGGCCTTATAATCATAAATCCTGCCCATCGTTACTTCAATCGTACGGTTGGTGATGTTATCGACAAAAGCTCTATCGTGGGAAATAACGACAACGGCTTTCGCAGAATTAATCAAGAAATCTTCAAGCCATTGGATCGATTCGATGTCCATGTGATTGGTTGGCTCATCCAGAAGAATCAAGTCTGGTTTCTGCAAAAGGATTTTGGCCAATTCAATACGCATTCTCCATCCTCCAGAAAACTCAGACGTTTGGCGCGTGAAATCTTCTCTTACAAAACCTAGTCCCATCAAAATTTTCTCGACTTCCGCTTCGTAATTTACTTCTTCAATCGCATAATACTTCTCACTCAAATCAGAAACTCTTTCAATCAATTTCATATAATCGTCTGATTCATAATCTGTACGAACGGTCAATTGTTCGTTCAGTTCATCAATCTCAGCCTTCATCTTAAAAATTTCGCTGAATGCTTTTGAAGCTTCTTCCATTACCGTAGCTCCATCTTTCGTCAATAAATGCTGAGGCAGATAGGCGATTACGGCTTCTTTTGGTGCAGAGATATTTCCTCCAGAAGGCTTGCTTTGCCCAGCAATTATCTTTAGGAGCGTTGATTTTCCGGCTCCATTCTTACCCATAAGGGCAATCTTGTCATTTTCATTTATCGCAAAAGAAACTTCGCTGAAAAGCGTTGTGCCTCCAAACTGGACTGAAATATCGTTTACTGTAATCATCTAGATTATTCGATTAATTGGATTGTGATTCTTCGACTGCTCGAATTTTTGAAGGTGCAAATATAGCGTAATTAAGGGATTAGGCAATCTGAAAAAATCTATATTAAACGCGATGGTGGAAAATAAAATTATTGGCTTATATTTATAGTAAAGATTTTCAATAATGGTTAAAACTACGCCTTTTTATACCCGGCTTGCCCACGTGCTGATTTCCATCATCTGCTTGTTTTATCTCGCAATTATCGGAGAAACCTTGCTGGCACCGCTTATTTTTGCTTTCTTATTTTCGTTACTTCTGCTTCCGTTTGCGAATTTTTTAGAAAGACGCTGGAAATTTCCTCGTTCTTTGTCTTCAGCAACGGTACTTATGACATTAGTGCTTGGAATTACGGCTATTACCTACCTCCTTTTAAACCAGTTGAGCGACCTTACGAACGACTTGCCTGCATTTAAGGAACAGCTTTTGGCTACGTCTACAATTATTCAAGACTGGATTTCGGATACTTTTCATATTGACAATCATGAGCAGATAAGCTATATCAATTCGGCTACTAGCGAAGCTTTAAGCCAAGGGACATCTTTATTGGGACAGACGTTATTATCTGTTTCTTCTGTGATGCTTTTTTTGGTTTTTATCTTTTTATATACCTTTTTTATATTGCTGCATCGCCGCCTGTTGCTTTCTTTTTTAGTATCGCTATTTAGGGAAGAACATTCTGCCGTTGTGTACGATGTTGTTTTTAATATTCAATATATTGTCAAAAAATATATTGCAGGACTTTTTCTCCAGATGCTAATCGTATCGGTCTTGGCTTGCACTGCATTTGAAATTATCGGAATAAAATATGCTTTTCTTTTGGGGCTGATTACGGGAATTTTTAATGTGATTCCTTATATCGGAATTCTGACTTCATTAATACTTACCGTTTTGCTGACTTTTTCGACCATGAATTCTACAGCTGTACTATTGGTCATTTTTACTGTTTTCGTAATCCATTTAATCGACAGTAATTATATCATGCCGAAAATTGTCGGTTCGAAAGTAAAGATCAATACTTTGACAGCGCTTTTAGGATTGGTCTTGGGAGAATTGGTTTGGGGTATCAAAGGAATGTTCTTGTCCATTCCGATTATTGCAATCTTTAAGGTAGTTTTTGACCGTGTCGATGGATTAAAACCGTGGGGTTATGTTTTAGGAGAAGATGAAGAAATTTCAAAAACTGTTATCCCCGAAATTGAGAAAGCAGAAATTGAACAAAAAGAAAAATCCGAATAATTAATTATTCGGATTTTTTATTTCATACCAAGCTTCTTGAGTTCCTTCATCATCGAATGCATTCACAAAATGCATTCCTACTTTTTCCAGAACTCTTCTTGACGCAAGATTATCAAAATCGGCATAGGCATTGATTTTTTCGAGTTTCATGTCGTTAAAACCAAAATCGACAAAAGCTTTTGCCGTTTCATAAGCATAGCCTTTTCCCCAATGCTTTTGGATAAATCGATAGCCTAAATCATAGAACGTTTCGTATCCGTTGACATTTTTTTCTAATTTCAATCCGGACCAGCCGATGAATTCGTTGGTTTCTTTTAAGATTACTGCCCAACGACCAATTCCATTTTCAAGATATTGCTGTCGGATATTAGCAATGGCCTCTCGGACTTGTTCAATAGAAGTAACCGGTTTATTGCCTAGATAAATATGTACTTGCGGATTAGAGTCGAGCTCAAACATCCCGACATCATCGGTTGGCAGGAGTTCTCGCAATAGCAATCTTTCGGTTTCTATAGAAGTTCTCATACGCAAAATCTTTTAAAGGCTCATCTTAAAATCGGTAATGACCGGATCGGCTTTCCCGTATTTCGATTCGTCGATAAAAAGCTCGACAGCAATACTTCCATTCGATCCAAGAATAATATTGGACTGGTTGTTATTCTTCATAAGCGTCTCGATGCCTGCTTCTTCTAGTTTCGCTTTCAAAGCTGTTGCTAAGATCTCACTTCCCGAAAATACTTTCATTAGTCCCATTTTATTATTTTTTTAGTTTTTAATTATTCTGTTTCTTCTTCCTCTTCGCTATCGTCCATCTCAAAAAACAGCGGTTCAATCATAATTCTGTCAGCAAAATTGTCTATTCTTTCCGTAATGTTTTCAGAAAAGAAAATCCTTTGCGTCTTGCCCATCGCTTCCGAAATTCGCGCCAGCTTGGTATCAAAACGCAGCCTCAATAATTCGTCTGTATTTTCGATAATAAACATTTTCAGTCGGTTCACATCATATCCAGCCGAAGCAAACATATCGCTCAATCGGTTTGGAGTTCCAATCAGCACATCAATTCCAAGGGAAATATGGTTTTTATCGAAATCAATATCGCCTTTATCATGAACTCCGTACACTCTGAGATTCGTATAATTTCCTAGCTTTTCGAAAAGCTGTTTCATTTCAATCATTTTCTCCTTGCTTTCGACAACAATCAATGCTCGAGGAGATTCTTCAAATTCTTTTTCAAGCCTTTGGATTACGTTCATCACCAAAGTAGTCGTTTTGCCTGATTTGGCAGGAGCAATGATGACGCAGTCCGCGCCACTTTTTATGGTCGAAAACGTTTCGCGTTGCAATTCATTGGCTTCTGTAAGTCCGTTTTCGGCTAAAGCTCTTTGAAGATTTTCGTTTATTTTTTTTAGTTTCATTTTAAATGCTGTAAGCTTTATTATTTGCTGGCGAAAAGCTTCACGTCTGTTTCAGAAATTTCATTTCCGCCTAAGATAATCAAGCGTTCAATTACGTTTCTTAATTCGCGTATGTTTCCGGTCCAATCATATTCTTTCAAAAGGGCAATGGCTTCTTTAGAAAATTGTTTTGGCACATTTCCGTGCTCCGATGCTATTTTTTCGGTAAAATGGTTGATCAATAACGGAATATCATCGCGCCTGTCATTTAATGCCGGTACTTTAATTAAAATAACCGCAAGCCTATGATACAAATCTTCTCTAAAACGGCCTTCTTCGATTTCCTTTTTTAAATCTTTGTTTGTAGCGGCTACCACTCGAACATCGACTTTTATGTCTTTGTCGGCACCTACTCTTGTGATTATATTTTCCTGCAAGGCACGCAATACTTTGGCTTGGGCTGAAAGACTCATGTCGCCAATTTCATCTAGAAAAATAGTTCCTTTGTCGGCAGCTTCAAATTTTCCAGCTCTGTCTTTTACGGCAGAAGTAAACGCGCCTTTCACATGTCCGAACAGTTCGCTCTCAATCAATTCTGATGGAATCGCAGCACAATTTACTTCAATTAAAGATGCGCCCGAACGTTCGCTTCTTTCATGAAGTTGGTGTGCGACTAATTCTTTTCCAGTTCCGTTAGGTCCGGTGATTAAAACTCGTGCATCTGTCTGCGCTACTTTTTCGATAATCTGCTTGATATGGTTGATGGCTTCGCTTTCGCCAATCATTTCATAGTTTTTGCTGACTTTTTTCTTGAGTATCTTATTTTCAACAACAAGCTGTTTTTTATCTAAAGCATTTCGAACGGTATTCAGAAGCCTATTCAAATCGGGCGGTTTGGATATATAATCGAAAGCACCAAGTCGCATGGTATTAATAGCTGTTTCTAAATCGCCATGGCCCGAAATCATGACCATTGGAATTTCCGGCTTGATTTTTTTAACAGCTTCCAGTACTTCGACACCGTCCATTTTTGGCATTTTGATATCGCAAAGCACCAAGTCGTAATCGTCGTTCTTGATCTTCTCAAGACCTTGCTGCCCATCTTCGGCTTCTTCTACTGTATACGAATCATTTTCTTCAGAAAGAATCTTTGTTAGGACTCTTCTGATTGCTGCTTCATCTTCTATGATTAATATTTTAGGCATATTTTATCTTTTTTGCGCTATTAGTATTTAAGCCATTTGTAAAGTTCTTTCCATGTCGGTTTTTTGCCATACATTAAGATTCCGATTCTGTATATTTTTGAAGCGAACCATACTACCAAAAAGAAAGTTCCAAACAATAAAACTAGCGAAAGTACAATCTGCCACCACGGCACTCCAAAAGGAATACGCATCAGCATCACGATTGGCGATGTTAGCGGAATCATTGAAAAAACAGTGGCTACCGTTCCGTGTGGGTCATTCAAGACGCTGAAGAAACCTACATAAACGCCAAGCATCAGCGGCAGAATAATCGGCAATAGAAATTGTTGCGAATCGGTTTCGTTATCAACAGCAGCACCAATTGCTGCATAAATCGAGCTGTATAAAAAGTAGCCTCCAATAAAATACACTATGAATGAAACCAATAAAGTCGCTATCGGAAGGTTTTTAAATTCATTGACATAAAGCTGGATATTTGCTGCAACTCCATGGTTTGCTGTTGCCATCATTTCAGATGAAACCCCTGAAGATGGACCAACATTAATTCCTAAAAAGGCAGAACCGATGAATAATAAAATACCTCCCAACAATGCCCAAATAACAAATTGAAGCACACCTGCTAAAGAAGTTCCTATGATTTTCCCCATCATCAACTGAAAAGGTTTTACGGAGGAAATAATGATTTCGATAATTCGGTTTGTTTTTTCTTCGATGACGCTTCTCATGACCATATTTCCGTAGATAATGATGAACATCATGATAAGGTATCCGAAAGCTGCTCCAATAAAAATCTTGATTTCGTTCAGGCCTTTTACGGTTTCTTCCCCGGAAGCTTTGGCCAAATTAATATCAACTTTTGCTTCTGCATTCTTAATAGCAAGCGTGTCAAGGTTGGCTTTTTCAAAATTTGATTTTGTAAGTTTTTGTCCAATTATAGTTTCCAAATCGTCTATATACGAAAGACTCGGGCTATCGTTTGAAATATACTGGATTTTTTTGGCCAGTTCTTTATTATCTTCAATTTTAGGGATATAAAGTATGGCTTCGTATTTTTCTGAAATAATGCTGTCTTTCAACACCTTCAAATCTACATCAGACTTATTGAGGTAATGATATTCATCGGAATTCTTAAATTCTTTGACAAAAAGATTCGATTCGTCGTGAACTGCAATTTCCTTTACGTCTGATTTCATCGTGCTGAGATAGCCCACAAAAGCGGCCAATCCAACCATCAGCAACGGACTCAAGAAAGTCATGACTATAAATGATTTGTTGCGGACTTTTGCAACGAATTCTCTTTTTATGATTAATTTTAGTATGCTCATTTAGATTTTCAATTTATGATTTATGATTCTGGATTTTCCCTCCAGAACAGATAATCTATACTTATTTGTCGCTTACTGTTTTGATAAAAATATCATTAACACTTGGAATTTTTTCTACAAAATGGGTCACTTGTCCCATTTGAGTTAAAATATTCAAAAGCTCATTTGGAGAAGAATCGCCAATCTGCACTTCCAGTTTCAGGTCATCATTAAGCGTCTTGAAATTAGTCTGACCAACAGTAAACTTCTGTGTCAGCTGATACATAAGCCCTTCGACATTAGATGTCATGATTCCGACTTCAAAGCTATTGGTTCTGTATTCTTTTTTGACGTCGTTGAGTTTTCCTTCTATCAGTTTATTCGATTTGTGAATCAAAGCAATATCGTCGCAAAGTTCTTCAACGCTTTCCATTCTATGGGTAGAAAAGATGATTGTAGCACCTTGTTTTTTTAATTCTAGAATCTCGTCTTTTATCAAATTTGCATTTACAGGATCAAAACCGCTGAAAGGCTCATCAAAAATCAAAAGCTTTGGCTTGTGCAGTACAGTAACTACGAACTGTATCTTTTGGGCCATTCCTTTTGAAAGCTCCTGAATTTTTTTATTCCACCAGCCTTGGATTTCCAACCTATCGAACCAATAATCCAATTGTTTTTTTGCTTCCGCTTTTGAAAGCCCTTTCAACTGGGCAAGATAAAGTGCCTGCTCACCAACTTTCATGGTTTTATACAAGCCTCTTTCTTCGGGCATGTAGCCGATGTGCTGTACATGTTCCGGCTGCAGCTTTTCTCCATCAAGAAGAACAGTACCGCTATCGGGCATGGTTATTTGATTGATAATTCTGATTAGCGAGGTTTTGCCTGCGCCATTTGGACCGAGAAGTCCGTAGATGCTTCCTTTTGGAACTTGTAGCGAAACATTATTCAAAGCAGTATAATCGCCATATTGTTTGACTACATTTTTAACTTCAAGTATGTTGTTCATTATGCTTTTTGATTTATTTCATCAGCTGGGCTATCGTAGCCACGAGTCTGTAAAAGTAAGGAATTGAGAGGTGAAATTTGTCAGAATTTCAAAAAAAACCCACCCCTATTTGCACAAGGATGGGAAAAATTGCTATGAAAAAGAAAATTACTAGTTGCCTAGTAATCTTCAAATATATAAAAAATTTAAATTACTACGAAAACATATCCTTAACTTTTTCAAAAAAAGATTTTTCACTCTTTTCAGGGTTTGGGATAAAGTTCTCTTCCGTAATTGATTTTTCAAAAAATTGCTTTTGTTCTTTGTTTAGATTTTTCGGTGTCCAAACATTGACATGTACCAGCAAATCGCCATTTCCGTAGCCATTGATGCTTGGTATTCCTTTGCCTTTTAAGCGGAGAATTTTTCCAGATTGGATTCCTTCTTCTAGCTTGATTCTTACTTTTCCGTTTACTGCTTCGATATCTTTTGAGATTCCTAGAACCGCTTCTGGAAAGCTTATATAAAGATCTAAATGAAGATTTTCGCCTTCACGTTTTAAAAATTCATGCTCGATTTCTTCAATCGCAACAATCAAATCTCCGGGGATACTGTTATTTCCTGGCGCATCGTTTCCTTTGTTTGAAACTTTTAGCTGCATTCCGTCCACTACACCTGCAGGAATTTTGATAGAAACAGTTTCATCAACCATTACCATTCCATGAGCATCTGCATCTTTTGGCTTGCTTTCAAGTACTTGCCCAGAACCGCCGCAAGTATGACAAGTGGTTGCTGACTGCATTCTTCCCAAAATGGTATTGGTTATTTTCATTACCTGGCCTTGACCATTACAAGTAGGACAGGTTTTATAATGAACGCCTTGGGCTTGGACTTTTCTTTTGACTTTTACTTTTTTCTCAACACCATTGGCAATCTCTTCTAAAGTTAGTTTGACTTTGATTCTAAGATTACTTCCTTTTACTCTACGTGGACCGGAATTTCCGCCACCGAATCCGCCAAATCCGCCACCAAAAGCACCTCCGAAGATATCACCGAATTGGCTGAAAAT
Organism: Flavobacterium sp. N2550; assembly: GCF_025947265.1. Lineage (NCBI taxonomy): Bacteria > Pseudomonadati > Bacteroidota > Flavobacteriia > Flavobacteriales > Flavobacteriaceae > Flavobacterium > Flavobacterium sp. N2550. The sequence goes on from NZ_CP110007.1 coordinate 3,730,928, forward strand.
ATCATCCATATTCATGCTTCCGCCCCCAAAACCTCCAGCTCCGTCAAAAGCTTGATGACCGTATTGATCATACTTTGCTTTCTTTTGAGGGTCGCTCAAAATCTCATAAGCTTCAGCAGCCTTCTTAAAGTTCTCTTCAGCTTCCTTATTACCCGGATTTTTGTCAGGATGAAATTCTATCGCTTTCTTTCGGTATGCTTTTTTAATCGCAGCTGCGTCAGCAGATTTTGAAATTCCTAATATTTCGTAAAAATCTTGTTTCATTTTTTCATTTTTAACATTGAAATGTTGCAAAGGCATCATTCATGCCACTACATTCTCATCGAATAATTACTGTCCGATTACCACTTTTGGGAAACGGATAATTTTGTCGCCCAATTTATATCCTTTTTCTAAAACATCAACAATCTTGCCTTTTAGCTTGTCAGAAGGCGCTGGAATTTGCGTAATAGCTTCGGCAAAATCGGCATCAAAAGCATCACCTGCTTTAGCGTCAACTTCTTCAAGTCCTTTTGACGCAAGAGTATTTTTTAGTTTTTCATGGATTAATTCCACGCCTTTTAAAAGACTTTGGTCTTCTGATTTTGAAATTTCAATCTTAGCTCTGTCGAAATCATCCAAAACTGGCAATAATGCCAAAAGAACTTCTTGGTTTGCTGTCTTGAACAGATCTATTCGTTCTTTTGCCGTTCTTCTTTTATAATTTTCGAATTCTGCGAAAAGACGAATAAATTTGTCTTTTTCGGCTGCCAAATCTTGGGCCAGTTGCTCTTCAACGCTTAACTCTTCTACGATTATTTGTTCTGCATTTGCATTTGCCTCTAAAGTTGCGTCATCGATTTCCTGCTCTTTGTCTTGGTTTTCAGCATTCATAGTATTTTTACTTTTAAATATATTTTTAAATTTCATTTTCTGCTTTTCGAGAGATTGCAAAAGTACTGCCAATTGTTTCAAAATGTCAAATTGTCACGCTTTTTTTCAAGTAATTTTCAATGTTAACAATCACAAACATTTTGATTTTAATATAATTTTAAGAGATTTTTAGCTTTGATTTGATATGTTTGCTAAGCTAAAAATTTAAGTCTTATGAAGAATCGTATTGCATCTCTACTAGTTTTGTCAGCCTTAACACTGACAGTTTCATGTAAAAATGACAAAGCTGCTGAAGCTGAAACAACAGAAGCCGGAACTGTAAAAGAAGTTTCTGGCGAAGCAGCAACTTATACTATCGATAAAGAAAATTCTAAAATTGAATGGACTGGATCTAAGCCTACCGGAAAGCATACTGGAACTATCAATCTTGCTGAGGGAACTGTTTCTGTTAAAGACAATGCTTTGGATACAGGAAAATTTACGATTGACATGAATACGATTACCGTGACCGATCTTAAAGCTGGCGACGGTAAAGAAGATTTGGAAGGGCACTTAAAAGGTACTGGCGGTACAGAAGCGGATTTTGACCACTTTTTCAACGTGAAAAAATACCCTCAAGCCAATTTTGAAATTACGAAAGCAGTTACTGAAAACGGGAAAACGTCTGTAGAAGGAAACTTGACCATGAAAGGCATCACAAAAAATGTAAAATTCCCTGCAACTGTAACGGTTAACGGCAATACGGTAACAGTAGTTAGCGATCCGTTTACTATAAACAGAACGCTTTGGAACGTCAACTACGGATCAAAATCTGTATTTGACAACCTGGGAGACAAATTTATTAATGACGATATTGAACTGAAGGTTAGCGTTACAGCTAAAAAATAATTGTTAATTCACCTCCAAAAAGAGCTCCATTTGTAGAAATGGAGCTCTTTTTATTTTAACGATCACCTAAAAAGGTCATCTAGTGCTTTATCTAAAGTCCTGAATTTAAAAACAAATCCGTTATCCTGTGCTTTCTGGGAACTAATATTCTGGCTAGCGACCAACAATATATGCATTTCTCCTAACATGAGCTTCAGCAAGAATTCAGGCACATTAGGCATAAAAAAAGGCTTTTCTATAGTCTTTGCTATTTTCTTTATCAGCTCATGATTATCGACAGGATTGGGAGCTGTGGCATTATAGACACCTTCCCATTGATGTTGTATCGCGAAATAATATAGATGCACCAAATCATGTAAATGTATCCAAGACTGCCACTGTTTTCCTGAGCCAAAAGCAGAACCAACGCCTAGTTTTATTGGTTTGAGCAGTTCTTTAAGCATACCGCCTTTTTTTGAGAGGACAAGCCCTGTTCGGATTTTACAGACTTTAATATTCAGCCTTTTGAAATTATCAACGGCTTCTTCCCATTTTACAACGACTTGTCCTAAAAAGGAATTGTCAACTAATTTATTTTCTTCGGTATAGACGTCCGAAAGACTGTCCGGATAAATTCCTATAGCCGATGCAGACACAATCTGCTTGACTTGATTCGGCCGTGACTTCACTATTCTGTAAAGCAGGTTGGTAGACAAGGTTCTGCTTTCTATAATTTCTTGTTTGTTTTTTGATGTCCAGCGCATTGAAATTGATGCGCCAGCAAGATGAATAATCGCGTCAACTCCTAGAATGCAATTTTCATCAATAATTCCCTGTTGCGGATTCCAGTAAAAGCCTTGATAATTGGGTTCGCTTTTAAGTTCTTTTTTTGAAGTCGTAAGATAATGTATTGAAACACCGTTTTGCAATAACAGGGAAACCAATTCTGTTCCTACCAGACCCGTCGCTCCTGTAATCAAAATTTTCATAGCATATAAATTTTCTATGTTTCAAATTTACGAGCGGATCAGTGTAATAAAATGTTAATTAAGTAAGGTTTAACGGCATAGTTTTGATTCGGAATTTACTTTACTCTTATACTCCATTCAAAATCCATCTCAGAAACCTGCTCTCCTTTTTCGTTTATTCCGATCGATTTCATCCAAAAAGTCTGTCCCTCGCCTGTTGCTATGGTTTGCTTGATGGCTTCTTCGATAAGATGTCCGTCTTGGCAAGTAAAAAGAATACGTCCCGTGGCCTTTTTCGTAAAATTTCCTTTGTTGTTGGCAACAAGCATAGAAATCTTCCTGTTGCTTTTCTTTATATGATACATTACCAATGCTCCTGTAGTCAATTCTGCCGCCATTGCCTGAACCGCAAAATACATCGAATTAAAAGGATTCTGGTTGATCCAGCGATGTCTTACAGCAACCACGCATCGCATGCCATCAATTTCTTTGACTCTGACACCGCACAAAAATGCTGAAGGCAATTTAAAAAAAAGAAACTTATTGAGTTTTCCGGCCGTAAATTCCATGATTATATTTTTCCGAAATATAGTAAATATTAATGGAATGGGGTAAATAATTAAAAAAGCGACTCCAGTAAATCCTACACCAAAAAGCCTTAAAAACTATCTTAATCACTAGAAAACAATGCTTTAGTTTATTTTCTAATATTTTACACTTGTTAATTTTTTGTTAAATATTAGTACTATGTAAAACAAGATACTGTTTTTTAGCCATATATTTGCATAGGATATTATTATATACTTTTAATCATGGAAACATCAAATCAAAAAACAACAGCCGCATTAGTACATTTAAGTATGTTAACACAATACTTTATTCCCTTTGGAAATTACATATTTCCGATCATCATTTGGGGAGCAAGTAAAAAGGATTCCGACTATATCGACCATCATGGAAAACAAGCCATCAACTTTCAGCTAAGCCTGCTTTTATATACCTTGATCCTAAGCCTAATCGCCATACCCATCTTCGTCTTTACCATTTTTAAAAACATTCCTATGAATGCTATCATCGATGGAGACGATTTTATTATCGAGAATTTCAGCCTTGAACATATTACAGGAATCGTAGTCGTTGCCATAACAGCAGTAGTTTTGTTCTTTACCTTAAAAGTGGCCGAATTCTTCTTAATCATTTATGCCACAGTAAAGGCGGCAAACGGAGAACGATACAAATACCCGCTGACAATCAACTTTATCAAAACCACAGACGAAAAACAAAACGTAAAAACAGAAGCTCCACAAGAACCAGAATCATCAATCAATCATCAATCAATCATCAATCAGAAAACGAAACAGTTTAATAATTGAAAAGCCATGAGAAAATTATAATACCAGGACTAATCACCCTAAACAATCATCAATCATCAATCAAAAAACGGACATTATGTTAAAAATCATCATCACAGCAGCTATGACCTTGGCAACGTTAGTAAGCAGTGCTCAGGTTTCAGAAAGCAGAAAAATCAACGATTTTTCTAAAATAGAAGTAGAATCGGGAATTGAAATGACCTATATGGAAAGCGACGAAAATTCAGTAAAAATTGAGACAGACAGTAAAATCGATCTTGCCAATGTTATTACTGAAACAAACGGAAAAACGTTAAGAGTTTATTATTCTAAAAAAAATAAGGCAAATGCAGAAGAAACTATTTTGAAAGTTTTTATCGCCGGAAAAAATGTAAATTCATTCAAGGCATCGTCAAAATCAAAAATTATTTTTGATAGACCAATCACCGCCGACGATATACAGATTGACATTGCATCAGGCTCTTATTTTAGAGGAACTGTTTTGGCGAATTCAAAGACAACAGTATATGTTAGCTCTGGTTCTGTTTTTAGCGGTAAATTTGAAACGGATTATTTTAAGGGAAGCTTTAAGAGTGGCGCCACTGTAAGTCTTACAGGATCAGCCAAAAAAGCAACGATCAACACAAGTTCTGGAGCTTATTGTAATGCCAAAAATTTCTTTGTAGACAACATGGAAGCCACAGCAAGAACCAAGTCTTCAGCTTTGCTGAACGCAAAAAAAATAGAAGCGAATGCAACGGATGCCTCGTCAATAACCTTTTTCGGAGAACCGGAAAACTTAAAAACAGGAAAAGATTCTTTTGCAATCGTTACTAAAAAACCTGCAAAACCTGTACAAATAGCAATGGAGTAGATCATGAATAGAAATCAAAAAACACAGTTTATTAAAAATTTAAAAGCACATATATGAACATTGAAAACACTAAAGCCCAGATGCGCAAAGGAGTGTTGGAGTTCTGTATCTTATCGGTCTTAAAAGAAAAAGATGCTTACACTTCTGAAATACTAGACACTTTAAAAAACGCTAAATTGCTTGTCGTAGAAGGAACTGTTTATCCGCTACTAACAAGACTGAAAAATGACGGATTGCTCAACTATCGTTGGGAAGAATCAACCTCGGGACCGCCAAGAAAATATTACGGCCTGACAGAATTAGGAAAACAATTTTTAAAAGAATTAAATGGCACATGGACAGAATTGTCTGATGCCGTAAACATAATAACCAGCCAAAAATAATCATCATGAACAAAACAGTAAATATTAACTTAGGAGGTATGTTCTTTCACATCGATGAAGATGCATATCAAAAATTAAATCGCTACTTCGATGCTGTAAAGCGATCCTTATCAAACTCTACTGGAAAAGACGAGATAATGAAGGATATCGAAATGCGAATTGCTGAATTGCTGACCGAAAAAAACCGTGGCGACAAACAAGTCGTGGGAATCAAGGATGTTGAAGAAGTAATTACGGTAATGGGACAACCTGAAGATTACAGAATCGATGATGATGGAGCTCCAGAACCTTCTTATAACTATAGCACATCTGCGAAAAAAAGCAGAAAACTATATCGCGACAAAGACAATGCGATGGTTGGAGGTGTTTTATCCGGATTTGGTCATTACCTTGGAATTGATGCTTTATGGCTAAGAATCATCATGGTTATTCTTCTATTAGGTTTTGGTACAGGTTTTTTAATCTATGTCATCCTATGGATCTTGATGCCAGCGGCAAACACTACAACTGAAAAATTAGAAATGACCGGCGAGCCTGTTACGATTTCCAATATCGAAAGAAAAGTTCGCGAAGAATTCGAAAATATTTCAGACAAATTCAAGAATGTGGACTATGACAAAATGGGAAACCAAGTTAGAAGCACAGGCGAAAAAATCGGAAGCAGCCTAAGTGATGTCATCCTAAAGATATTTTCAATCTTAGGAAAAGTTATCGGTGCATTCCTTGTTGTTTTTGCATCCGCAACGCTTGGATCCTTAATCATAGGAGTAATCACGGCAGGATCCATCTCAATGGTAGACTTCCCTTGGCAAAGCTATATCGATAACTTTACAGACGTGCCACTTTGGATAGTGGGAATGTTGATTCTAGCTGCTATCGGAATACCATTTTTCTTCCTTCTGATATTAGGTCTGAAATTGCTGATTACAAACATGAAATCTATCGGAAATCCTGCAAAATATACGCTGCTTGCACTTTGGATCATCTCAATAGGAGCTTTGACAGCATTAGGATTGCAACAAGCCACAGAAGTAGCTTTTGATGCTAAAGTGGTTCAGAAACAAAAAATTGACCTTAATCCGAATGATACGTTAAAAATCAAATTCACCTACAATGATTATTATGCAAAAAGCATCTATGACACAGAAGATTTTGAGTTTGTGCAAGATTCAACAAACACATTATTGATCTATTCTAATAATGTAAGTCTTCGTATCATGAAAACGGATGAAAAAACACCATACATCCAGATCGAGAAAAAAGCAGAAGGCAAATCATTCGCAGTAGCAAGAGAAAGAGCAGAAAAGATAAAATATAATTTCAAGATTGAAGGAAATCAACTAATTTTAGACAATTATCTGCTGACAGACATCAAGAATAAATACCGTAATCAAGAAGTAGAAATCTTCTTATACCTTCCAGAAGGAACGTATTTCAAGCCAGACATGTCCGTTCAAAATTATGACCACACCGACGACGGTTTCTTTAACCTATGGTTTGATTCTGATATCTATGTCTACAAAATGGAAGCTTCGCAAGTAAAATGCTTGAATTGTCCTCCTGAGGCAGGTGAAGGAGCAGGTGAAGAGGTAGCGTATGGAGTAGATGCCGAAGACATGAATATAGGAGCAAATGATTCTACTAGTACAACTGTAACAATTAACGAAAAAGGTGTACAAATAAAAGAAGGAGCAAACGCTCAACAAAATAAAAAAGTAAAAGGCTTAAAAATAGATAAAGACGGAGTAATCATTAAAACCAACTAATTATGATTCGAATTATAATTTATTTTATGAAATTAATCGTAGCTCTCTTAGTTTCGCTATTCTTTGCATCGTGCCAATTCACGACTGGAAAATCGGTAACCGGAAGCGGCAATATCACTACTGAAACTCGAAGCGTAGGCGAATTCAAAGGCATCAGCGTAAACAATGCTTTAGAAGTAGAACTAGAACAAGCCGATTCTTTTGGAGTAACTGTAGAAGCAGACGACAATCTGCAGCAGTACATCACTACAAGAGTAGAAAACGGAATACTCATCATAGAAACAGATGTCAACAATTTTAAAAATGTAGAAGCAAAAAGAATAAAGGTAAAAATGCCTATCATTTCGAGCCTTGAAGCTTCAAGCGCTTCATCAATCAAAAGCGTCAATACTTTAAAGACCGAAAAGCTTTTGGCAGACGCGAGCAGTGCTGCAGAAATCAACATCGACGTAGAAGCTGATGACTTGACCTGCAACAGCAGCAGCGCCAGTTCTGTCAATGTTAAAGGGAAAGCGCTAAAATTCAAGACAGAATCATCAAGCGGAAGCGACATAGAAGCCCAAGGATTATTGGCGAATGACATTACTGCAGAGGCTTCAAGCGGCAGTACTATCAGCCTCCATCCTATCCTGACATTAAACGCAGATGCTTCGAGCGGCGGTTCGATTACCTACAATACAGTTCCTCGAGATAATCTGACTCAAAAGGCAGACTCTGGCGGTAGTATCAGCAAAAATTAATAATCATAAATCCCGATAGTTTTATCGGGATTTTTTTTAATCCGCATTGCAATCTTTATTTATATTTGTGAAACAATCCTGACACAAATGAAAAGAGTAATCCTACTTGCCGTTATCCTCACAACTGCTTTTTCTTTTGCACAGAGCAAGGAAAAAATAAAAGGCACCAAAACAGTAACTATTGCACCACGAGAAATCCAAAATTTCGAAAATCTTGAAGTCGAAGACAACATTGAGATTTTTTTAGTCAAAGGCGACAACAATGCATTAGAAATTGAAGCCGATGAAAATCTCCACGAAGTAATCGAATCCAGCCTTAACGGTGGAACATTACGTCTAACGACAACAAAAAACGTGACCAGCTTTAAAAAATTGAGCGTAAAAGTAACGTATACGGATGATTTCAAAATGGTTACTGCCAAAAATGAAGCGACAATTAATTCACTTTCTGATATCGAATTAGACAATATCACGTTCAAGACATTTGATTATACCAAACTTTTCCTGAATGTAAAATCAAGGCTGTTTACCATTTTTGCCAACGACAAGTCGAAAGTAGAACTGAATGTCAAATCAGAAACAGCTGCAGTTGAATTGAGCAAAAGCGCAAACATGAAAGCGTTGATTTCTTCCGAATCCTTGAAATTCGATATGTACCAAAAATCTACTGCCGCTATAGAAGGCGATGTCGTGGACTTAAAATTAAGATTAGACAACAATGCTAATTTTACAGGAAAAAATCTTAATGCTAAAAATGCTGAAATCACAACTGAAGCCTATGCAACAGGAAGTATCTTAGTCAGTGTAAAAGCACTTATAGATGCTGGAGGAAAATCAGAACTACAACTGTATGGCGACCAAAAAATTGAAATCAAGAATTTTACAGACAGTGCTGTCATCATGAAAAAGCCCACAAAGTAATTCTTTTATAAACTAAAAAATCCCAAGTAAAAGCTTGGGATTTTTTATATGTATTATTTATAGAAATTTATTCTAATGTTGCCAAATAACGTTCTGCGTCCAAAGCCGCCATACAACCGGTTCCAGCCGCTGTAATTGCTTGACGATACTCTTTATCTTGAACATCACCGGCAGCAAAAACACCTGGTAAATTGGTTTTAGTAGTTTTACCGGCAGTTATCAAATAGCCCGTATCATCCATATCCAACTGTCCTTTAAAAATATCTGTATTTGGCTTGTGCCCGATTGCGATAAACAATCCAGTAATGGCAATTTCAGATTTTTCGCCAGTAACATTATTTACCATTCTCAAACCTTCAACGACTTGATCACCGATAACCTCATCAACTTCTGTATTAAAAAGTACTTTTAAGTTTGGCGTATTTTCAACACGATGCTGCATGGCTTTAGAAGCTCTCATAGCATCTTTTCTGACTAGCATGGTTACACTTTTGCAGATATTTGCTAAATACGTCGCTTCTTCTGCAGCTGTATCCCCTGCTCCAACAATAGCCACGTCTTGATTTTTATAGAAAAAACCATCGCAAACTGCACAAGCCGAAACACCGCCTCCACGCAATTTTTGCTCGCTTGGCAATCCAAGATATTTTGCAGTGGCACCTGTAGAAATAATGACAGTCTGTGCGTGAATTTCTTTATTCCCGTCAACAGTAACTTTATGCCATCCTCCTTTTTCTTTTGAAAACTCAACAGCCGTTGCCATTCCGATTCTTACTTCTGTACCGAAACGCTCCGCTTGTTGTTGCAATTGCACCATCATCGTTGGTCCATCAATACCTTCTGGATAGCCTGGGAAATTATCAACTTCTGTCGTGGTAGTTAACTGCCCTCCAGGTTCCATACCCGTATACATGACAGGTTTCATATCCGCACGAGCGGCATAAATTGCAGCAGTATATCCAGCAGGCCCAGAGCCTATGATCAAGCATTTTATTTTTTCAATTGTATCAGACATAATATATAGTGAGTTTGTTTTTTTCCACCGCAAAAGTACATTTTTATTGAAAGATTAAATGCAAAAACAGATTAGTTTTAACTATTCAAAAATAATATTCTCCTATTTCATTTTTACTGTTGCAAAATAAAAATATAGTCTTATATTTGCACTCACATTTTCGGGGTGTAGCGTAGCCCGGTTATCGCGCCTGCTTTGGGAGCAGGAGGCCGCAGGTTCGAATCCTGCCACCCCGACTTAAGAGGACAAAGTGAATTTAGTTTCATTTTGTCCTTTTTTATTTTCTTATAATTCGCAATAGCTGCAGGTGTGTCTATGTGAGTTTATTTTTGTTTTGTTTTTGCCCTGGGCCTGCCCAGCATCTGTAGAATGGATTCATAATATTCTTCAATCGGTTCTAGTCCTACTTCCTTTCTTCTTTTGTCTACTTGTTCTGGATCGGCAAGATCAACTGGATAGATGATGTTGTTTTTGTCATCAAACAGGTTGCCTTGTTCGTTATAGGTAGGCTGGGTGCCATAAAGTTGCTTTCCTCCAGTGTTCCGCTGTACGCGGTCATACAGGTAGGCATAATCCTTTCTTGATATATCTCCTTTTTTGGAAAGTTTGTCCAATATCGGAAGCATGGCAAGCTGAAAAGACGTATCCATATCGGCGTGCTGTATGAGTACGAAAAAATGATGGGAAGCATCTTCGCCTACCATTTTTTTGGTCGGATAGCCGAATTTTCCATAGATATCCTTTGAGAATTGTGCGCCCCTGAGATAGATTGCCTTTTTTAGGGAATCCTGCTGCTTCAGGCTATCCTGAGGTGCATTCCTTTCATACATTGCCTTTAGCTTGAGCTGAACGGACTGATCTTGTTCATATAGGCTGTCAATGGTTTTGGCGAGATTGTAATCCTCCTGTGCAGCTGCGCGGATAGAAAACAAGCAGAAAATTAGCAAACAGATTTCTTTCATGGTACAAACATAATCGTTCACCACCCTTTGATAATTGTATAAATGGAAACTACACAATCTTTTTTGGAATCTGATACCTTATTCGTTTATTTGCATATTGACAGAAATCACAGAAAATTCCTTAAACAATTAGTATGTCAGGAAACAGAAAACTCACGGAATTAACAATAGAAGAGTTAAAGATAAAGCAAAAAAGATTTAGAAGCTTTGTAAGCATCCTAAGTGTTGTAACGTTACTTGCGTTAATCACTTTCGCCTATTTCGCAATTAAAAACAATAACTATAATTTTCTTGTGCTTTTAGGCGGTTGCTCCATTGCCCTTTTGCTTTGTATAACAATCTTAAAACAAGTCGAAACTGAAATAAAATCACGAAATTCAGACTAATATTTTTTGTTTTGTTCATTGGACAAGGCTGAAAATTACTGTTTTGACAACTAAAATCGTTGATTATTTGGCAGATGATTTGTATTTTTGCATTCACTAATTAAAATTATTTCCTCAGTGTGAAAATTAATTTCTTCCGGATACGATAAACTGCAAGTCGCAATTGCGACTGCATAGTTATTAACTTCTAAGAAAGAAATTATGCTTATCTTACACAATATCTCCTACTTACATCCCAGTAAGGATTTGCTTTTTGCTGGCATTAACCTAAACATAAACAATCACGATAAAGTAGCCTTAATTGGCAATAATGGATCTGGAAAATCGACACTCCTTAAAATTATAGCAGGAGAATTAGAATTTTCTGGCGGACAATTGCATCTTAATTCCAAGATTTATCATATACCCCAGATTTATGGGCAATATGATGAACTTTCTGTAGCCCAAGCATTGAAAATAGAGGACAAACTAAATGCTTTAAAAAATATTCTCAATGGCAATGTTACAGAAGAAAATCTGACACTACTCGATGACGACTGGACAATTGAGGAGTGCTGTACTGAAGCACTGCAGTATTGGAATCTTAAATTAGAATTAACTCAAAAAATGAGCACCTTAAGTGGCGGCCAGAAAACAAAAGTCATGCTCGCTGGCATTTCAATCCACCAGCCTGACTTGGTATTGATGGATGAGCCCAGCAATCATCTTGATACAGCAGGAAGAGAATTATTATACCATTTTATTCGCACTTCATTTGCCAGCCTGCTTATCGTAAGCCACGACAGAAAACTTTTAAATCTTGTCAACACTATTTGCGAGTTACAAAAAGACGGAATCGCAATATATGGGGGCAATTATGATTTCTATTCTGAACAAAAAGCAATAGAAAACAATGTCCTAAATAACGATATTCGAGCTAAAGAAAAAGAACTGCGAAAGGCCCGCGAAAAAGAAAGAGAAGTAATGGAGCGCAAACAAAAACTAGATGCTCGAGGAAAAAAGAAGCAGGAAAAATCAGGTGTTGCCCGCATAGTGCTGAATACTTTAAAGAATAATGCTGAAAACAGCACGTCGAAAATCAAAGGAGTTCACACTGAAAAAATTGGCGAAATAAGCCAAAACCTAAAAGAGCTGCGTTTCTCACTTCCTGCCATCGACAAAATAAAAATGGGATTTGCTGATTCGTCTCTGCATAAAGGCAAAATATTATTTTCTGCCAAAGGCATTAATTTTAGTTATGATGATCATCTTATCTGGAAGGCAAATCTAAATTTTGAAATTCTAAGCGGTGAACGGATTGCGATAAAAGGATCAAATGGTTCAGGAAAGACTACGCTTATCAAAATAATTTTAGGCAAACTGAAAGCGACTTTAGGAACCGTTTATCATGCCGACAAAAAATCAATTTATATCGATCAAGATTATTCTTTAATAGACAATTCTTTAAGTGTTTATTTACAGGCGCAGCAATTCAATACTTCAGGTCTACAGGAACATGATATCAAAACCAAGCTTAACAGCTTTCTGTTTACAAGAGAAGATTGGGATAAGCCTTGTAATGCCTTAAGTGGCGGCGAAAGAATGCGGTTGTTGCTTTGTTGTCTTACGATAGACAATCAGCCCCCTGATCTTATCGTACTTGACGAGCCTACCAATAACCTTGACATTCAGAATATCGAGATACTCACAACCGCAATTAATCAATACCAAGGAACATTACTGGTAATCTCACATGACAATTCTTTTTTAGAACAGATCAATGCTGGAACTATTCTTTCGTTAGATTAAATAGGCTGCTGCCTAAAAATTATAGAGCCGGAAATTCTCCGGCTCTTTTATACTTGAATGTTTTGACAAAATACTTAACTTTCTTTCTGACAGTGATTGGGAAACGGATATCAAATTCTGGAAACTTCCTCTTTATTTCTTTTTTTCTTCCATCCTTCCGGAAGCTTCAGAGATAAAATAATTTGACATCTTTTTCGTGTCAACAATAGCTTCGAATACTTCATCTACTGGTTTCAGTACCTAATGAAGCCTTACTTTCAAACTCGCTTGTTTTCATATTCTTTTGAATGCTATTTCACTTATTTATTGGACATCCCAGTTTCTATTTAAAGAAAAAATGACGTTATTCTCATTATCTTCATCTTTCCTGTCTTTTTCAAGAACAAAGAAATGTTTTTTTAAAAGTTTTTTGGAACGCTCATTTTCTTTATGCGTATACGCCTCGATTTTTTTAAGTCCGAGCGTCACAAAACCATATTCCAAAACAGATTTTACCGCCTCGCTCATCAATCCTTTTCCGTGAAAAATAGGATTCATTTCATAACCCAATTCTCCTATTATTTTATCTTGAGTTAAATTCCAAAGACAAATCGTGCCAATCAGATTGGAACTGTCTTTTAACGAAATGGCCCAAAATACCGAACTCCCGTTTTCAACATTCTGCTGTATCCTTTTTATAAATGCATTAGCATCTCTGTTATTCGCAGGCTTATCTCTTTCAATATATTGATTTACGCTATCATTACTTCGGAGCAAGAAAATAGCCAGCTCATCCGTTTCTTCTAGCGGACGTAGGCGCAGTCGTTCTGTTGCTAATATGGGGAAAGTGGGCAAATTGCTTTTTTTCATGTTTCCGTTTTTCTTCCTTGAAATATAAAGCTTATTTACAACAAAGAATGCTCTTATCGAAGAATTTCGATTTATGCTTTGGAATAGGCTCTTAAACATTTCCAGAAAAAACAAAAACCACTCTCAATATAATTTCTATTTTTGCCAAAAGAAAACATAACACAACCCATATGCTCATTATTGGAATTGCCGGTGGAACCGGAAGCGGAAAAACAACTGTAGTTCAACAAATTATGAACGAGTTGCCTCAGACTGAAGTTGGAATCATCTCTCAAGACTCGTATTATAGAGAAAACCACAATCTTAGTTTTGACGAACGAGCCCTTATCAATTTTGACCATCCAAGAGCTATCGACTTCGAATTGTTAGTGGCACAGCTGAAAGACCTAAAAGCAGGAAAGAATGTTGAGCAGCCCGTTTATTCTTTCGTAACGCACAACAGGACAGAAGATACGATCAACACGCATCCTAGAAAAGTAATGATTGTGGAAGGTATCTTAATCCTTGCTAATCCTGAACTTCGCGACATGTTTGACATCAAAATATACGTACATGCCGATTCAGACGAACGCTTAATCCGTCGTCTAAAACGTGACATTGCCGAACGCGGCCGCGATATGGAAGAAGTCCTAAACCGTTACCAGACCACGCTAAAGCCGATGCACGAACAATTCATAGAACCGACCAAAGCTTTTGCTGATATTATTATTCCAAACGACAAATACAATACCGTAGCAATTGATGTAGTCCGGGCTGTTATTAATCAGCGTATTTTATAATTTAATTGCCTAATTTTATAGAATAGAAATTGCAGATGAAAAACCCATTCAAAAATATTACCAACCGCTATCCTTTTCTGAGATTCCTCGGAAACAGATATGTATTGGTATTGGCGCTTTTTATCGCCTGGATGGTTTTTCTGGACAATTATTCTTTTCTTGACCACCGAATCCTTAACAAGGAAATAAAAGAACTCGAAGACAACAAAAAATACTATCAGGACGAAATAAAGCTGGATGAAGAAAAAATAAAGCTTCTTAAAAATCCGGATCAGATTGAAAAATATGCTCGCGAAAAATACTATATGAAACGCGACAGCGAAGACATCTATATTATTGAATTTGAAGAAGATTTGCCCGAAGACGAACAAAGCAAATCATTATAATATTTTTGAAGCTGAAAATACTCCAACCGATTATTTTAGCCCAAAACAACATAACCTAAAAAAATGGCTGACCATCTATTTGACGACTTCAATCCCGTAACTTCCAAACAATGGAAACAGCAGATCCAGTACGAACTCAAAGGAGCAGATTATAACGAGACCTTAGTCTGGGAAAGTCCCGAAGGCATAAAAGTAAAGCCTTTTTACCACATTGACGAATTTGAAAACCCGATTACTGTTTCAGAAAAAACAGCACCTTTTAAGATCACGCAGGATATCTTCGTACATGACCTTGAAAAATCAGCAAACCGTGCTTTAGAAACGCTAAATAGAGGTGCAGAAAGCATCCGTTTTACTATAGAAGACGAAAATCTAGATGTTGCCAAGCTATTGGAAAAACTGCCTCTCGAAACGACAACGATTTATTTTCATTTAGCATTCCTTTCAATCGATTTCGTAAAAAAAATTGATGCCATTGCAAAAAACAGGAACGCACAGATATTTGTCCAAATCGATCCGATCGGGAAATTAGCAAAAGAAGGCAATTGGCATTCCAATCTCGATTCAGATTTTGACATCTTAAATACGATTTCTATTGCCTGCCAGAGCATTAATTTTCTAAGCGTTGATGGAAGCCTTTATCAAAATGCTGGAGCCACTATCGTGCAACAGATTGCGTATTCTTTAGCTCATGCCAATGAATACTTTAACCGACTGGCAACCATTTCGAGACCAATCGTATTTCAAATCGCTGTTGGAACCAATTATTTTTTTGAAATCGCAAAACTACGTGCCTTGCGAGTACTTTTTGACCTACTGGCAAAAGAATACGACCATAATCTAGGTTGCCATATTTTTGCCATCCCGACAAAAAGGAATAAAACGCTTTACGATTATAACGTAAATATGCTTCGTACGACAACCGAGTGCATGAGTGCTATTTTAGGCGGAGCCGATGCTGTTTCAAATTTGGCTTACGATGCGCTCTACCATAAAGACAATGAATTTGGAGACCGAATTTCGAGAAACCAGCTGCTTGTCTTAAAACATGAAAGTTATTTTGACAAAGTAGGAAATCCGGCCGACGGAAGCTACTATATCGAAAACCTTACACACCAATTAGCCGAAAAAGCCCTTGCTCTTTTTAAAGATATTGAAGCTAATGGAGGACTTATCACACAATTAATAGAAGGAACGATCCAAAGAAAAATTCAGGAAAGTGCCGCGAAAGAACAAGAATTGTTTGATTCTGGCAAAGAAATTCTTTTGGGAACTAATAAATATCCTAACAAAAACGACAGGATGAGCCACGATCTGGAATTATTTCCTTTTGTAAAATCAAAACCGAGAAAAACATTGGTGACGCCAATTATTGAAAAACGATTGGCCGAAAAAATGGAACAGGAACGTTTGGAAAGCGAGAAAGAAAAATAAGCCATGAAAAGAAAAGACATCCAACATATAAAAGTAAGCTCAGAATCCAACAACGAAAAAGCAATAGAAAGCACAGAAAACTTCCTAACTGCTGAAGGAATCGAGCTAAAGAAAATTTATTCTGAAAAAGACATTCAAGGATTGGAACATCTTGATTTTGGAGCAGGATTTGCACCAAATCTTCGTGGCCCTTATTCCACTATGTATGTCCGCCGTCCGTGGACTGTCCGCCAATATGCCGGATTTTCTACTGCCGAAGAAAGCAACGCTTTTTACAGAAGAAATCTTGCGGCAGGACAAAAAGGACTTTCGATTGCGTTCGATCTTCCAACCCACAGAGGCTATGACAGCGACCATGAAAGAGTTGTGGGCGATGTCGGAAAAGCCGGAGTAGCCATCGATTCTGTCGAAGACATGAAAGTGCTTTTCGACCAGATTCCGTTAGATGAAATGTCGGTTTCGATGACAATGAACGGTGCCGTGCTTCCAATCATGGCCTTTTATATCGTTGCCGCAGAAGAACAAGGCGTAAAACCAGAATTGCTTTCGGGTACTATCCAAAATGATATCCTAAAAGAATTCATGGTAAGAAATACCTACATCTATCCACCTACTCCATCAATGAAAATCATTGCTGATATTTTTGATTTCACGAGCAAAAAGATGCCGAAATTTAATTCGATTTCTATTTCTGGGTATCACATGCAAGAAGCTGGAGCCACCGCCGACATCGAGCTGGCCTATACTTTAGCCGACGGACTCGAATACATCCGAACTGGTTTGGCTGCGGGAATGAAAATTGATGAATTTGCCCCTCGCCTTTCTTTCTTCTGGGCCATTGGGATGAATCATTTTATGGAAATTGCAAAAATGCGCGCCGGAAGAATGCTTTGGGCCAAATTGCTAAAACAATTCAATCCAAAAGATGAAAAATCCTTAGCCTTAAGAACACATTGCCAGACTTCTGGTTGGAGCTTGACCGAACAAGACCCTTTCAATAATGTAGCCCGAACTTGTATTGAAGCCGCAGCTGCTGCTTTTGGAGGAACACAGTCATTACATACCAACGCTTTGGACGAAGCGATAGCCTTACCAACCGATTTCTCAGCAAGAATTGCCAGAAATACGCAAATTTTCCTTCAAGAAGAAACCAAGATTACTAAAACAGTAGACCCTTGGGCTGGAAGTTATTATGTTGAAAAATTGACAGACGAAATCGCCCATAAAGCATGGCAATTAATTCAAGAAGTAGAAGAATTAGGCGGTATGACCAAAGCCATCGAAGCCGGAATTCCTAAATTAAGAATCGAAGAAGCCGCCGCAAGAAAACAAGCCCGAATTGATTCTAGCCAAGACATTATTGTAGGCGTAAACAAGTACCGTTTAGAAAAAGAAGATCCGTTGCATATTTTAGATGTCGACAACCAAATGGTGCGCAGACAGCAATTAGAGCAATTAGAAAAAATAAAAGCAACCAGAAATACAGAAAAAGTAAAAGAGACATTGCATAAATTGACCGAAGCCGCCAAGTCTGACGAAGGCAATTTATTAGAACTGGCAGTCGATGCCGCAAGGAATAGAGCCACATTAGGCGAAATCAGCGATGCATTAGAAACTGTCTTTGGAAGATATAAAGCGCAAATCAAATCTTTTAGCGGCGTGTATAGCAAAGAAATAAAAAATGACGAAAGCTTTGAAAAAGCAAAGCAAAAAGCCGACGAGTTTGCAAAATCTGAAGGCCGTCGTCCAAGGATAATGATTGCAAAAATGGGTCAGGACGGACATGATCGTGGCGCCAAGGTTGTCGCAACTGGTTATGCCGATGTTGGCTTTGACGTGGATATTGGTCCATTATTCCAAACTCCTGCCGAAGCTGCAAAACAAGCCGTAGAAAACGACGTGCATATCTTAGGCGTTTCCTCTCTAGCTGCCGGACACAAGACTTTGGTTCCACAGGTTATTGAAGAATTAAAGAAATATGGTCGTGAAGACATTATGGTAATTGTTGGAGGCGTGATTCCGGCACAAGATTACCAGTATCTTTTTGATGCGGGAGCAGTTGCTGTTTTTGGCCCTGGAACTAAAATCAGTGAAGCAGCAATTACTATTTTAGATATCTTATTACAAGAATAAAATTTCAAAAAGCGGAACATTGTGTTCTGCTTTTTTGCTTATCAGAATTATGTATCCCAAAATAAGTTATACTTAAATAAAAAGCAATATGAAAAGAATCATACTCATACTATTCTTGGCATTCTTTTTCAAGACAAATGCACAAACAGAAAACCCTAAATACGACAGCACATTGGCTGAATCTTTGGGCGGTGATGACTACGGAATGAAAATGTATATCTTGGCCATTCTTAAAACGGGAACCAATAAAACCGAAGATAAGGAGAAACTAAACGAACTTTTCAAAGGCCACATGGACAATATAAACCGTTTGGCTAAAGACGGAAAGCTCATTGTTGCAGGACCATTAAAGAAGAATGATAAAAATTATCGAGGGATTTTTATTTTAAACGTAAAAACAACAGAAGAAGCAAATGCTTTATTACTGACGGATCCTGCCATAAAAGAAAAGCTTTTTGATGTTGAAATATTCGAATGGTATGGCTCAGCTGCATTGCCGGAATATTTAAAATCCCATGAAAAAATAGAAAAAAAGAAACATTAGTTCGCTCTTTTTCTACATAATTAAAAAAGGAAAAACTAGATTTCCCTATAGAAAATTAAAATAATAGTATCAATATTTTGACAAGTTCTTCACCTATTTTCATACACAAAGAGTTCTAACTTAGCTAAAAATTAAGTTTGATTATGAAAATTAAAGAACTGCATCTATTGTCCAACAACTTGATAGAAACCGAAAAATTTTACAATACGATTCTAGATATTCCTGCCTATAAAAAAGCGGAAAATGAAATAGTTTTCGCTTTTGGAGAAACCTTGCTTTTTTTCAAAAAAACAGAAGCTAATTCCCAATATCACATCGCTTTTGACATTCCAAATAATCAACTTGAAGAAGCCTATACATGGCTAAAATCAAGAACAGAAGTCCTTCCAGTCTTAGAAAACAGCCCATTTGCAGGTTTTGAATCATGGAATGCAAAGTCATTTTATTTTTATGACAACAACTCTAACCTTTTAGAGTTTATTGTTCGCTATGACCTTGACAATCGTTCTGAAAACACCTTCAATAGTTCTTCCATATTATACGCAAGTGAAATCGGTATCGTTACGGATGATGTTCCTTCATTAGCAAAAAAGTTTCAGGAAAACTATTCGCTTTCTGTTTATTCTAAACAACCTCCACAAGAAAACTTCATCGCTTTAGGAGACGAGACAGGCTTATTAATTATAGTAAATCAAAACAGGAATTGGTTTCCTACGGATAAAAAAGCCATCCCTTTTCCATCAAGAATAATTTTTGTCACCGAAAACAGCCAGAATTTGGAACTCACAATTGAGTAAATTCTCCTTTAAGTCGCGGTGAGTTTACAATCTTTATGATATTTTAAATCTGAAAAGATATTTTTTGGGAACGAAATGCGTATTTTTAGTGCAGCGAAAAATAAAACAACACAAAATGGATTTTACAAAAAAAATGCTACGCGATGATGCACTCCAAGGGAAAGTAATCGTGGTTACAGGAGGCGGAAGCGGTCTTGGAAAGGCAATGACAAAATATTTTCTAGAACTGGGAGCCAAAGTAGCGATAACTTCACGTGATCTGGATAAACTTAAGGCTACAGCTTTTGAACTTGAAAAAGAAACTGGTGGCGAATGCCTGCCGCTGGCTTGCGATGTCCGTCATTACGACCAAGTTGAGGCCATGCTTGCAGAAGTTTTAAATAAATTTGGAAAAGCTGACGTACTGCTAAACAACGCCGCAGGAAATTTTATCTCTCCTACCGAAAGACTGTCGGCTAATGCTTTCGACACTATTATCGATATCGTCCTTAAAGGTTCGAAAAACTGCACGTTGGCCTTCGGAAAGCATTGGATTGACACGAAACAAGAAAATTCTACAATACTAAATATCGTGACCACCTATGCCTGGACTGGCTCTGCTTACGTAGTACCATCGGCAACAGCCAAAGCAGGTGTTTTAGCCATGACACGCAGCCTTGCCGTGGAATGGGCCAAATACGGAATCCGTTCCAATGCAATAGCACCGGGACCATTTCCAACCAAAGGAGCATGGGACAGATTATTGCCTGGAGACTTGAAAGACAAATTCGACTTGGCTAAAAAAGTACCTTTAAAAAGAGTCGGTGATCATCAAGAATTGGCCAACCTTGCTGCTTATCTTGTTTCTGATTTTTCCGCGTATGTCAATGGCGAAGTCGTAACAATTGATGGTGGCGAATGGCTCAAAGGTGCCGGACAATTTAATCTTTTGGAGGCTATTCCGGAAGAAATGTGGGACATGCTAGAAGCCATGATCAAAGCAAAGAAAGACAAATAAACATAACTGACTTCTATTTAAAGGGTTATAACAAAAAATATTTTTTTGTTATAACCCTTTAAATTTATTTAGACTTGATATAAATTGCATATATTTGCGCGAATTTTAAGTCCAAATAAAAACACCATGAAAAAAACTCTACTTACTGGAGCAATATGCTTCCTATCATTAATCAGCAATGCTCAATGCGATCCTGTTATGGCATTCACCCAAAATTTTGAAACTTTTACAGACGGTGTGCTTCCACAAAATTGCTGGACCGGAAATACTGGAAATCCAAAATTGACAGTTGCGACAGTTTCAGGAAACAAGGTGCTTCAAGCATATAGCTTCTTTTCACCAGCGGCACCTATTTATATCGTAAGTCCGGAATTGACAAGCATCGATGGCAACCAAGCACTTTCTTTTACAGCTCAGCCAGCAACAGGATCTGCACCAGGAAATATGACAATTCAGATTGGAACGATGACAACTGCTACCGATTTTGGTTCATTCCAAGAAGTCGGGACTCCAATTACAGTTTCTGCTTCTCAAACCAATTTTGCCCGTACCATACCCGCTTCAAATGCTCATAAATTTGTTGCACTTAAAATCGTAGCAGATACGCAACACATGGCGGCTTTGATTGATAATATTAACTATCAGCCTGACTTGAGTATCGATACGCCGCAAGCAAACACTTTCAAGCTATATCCAAACCCTTCAGATAACAAAAGAGTCACTATCTCTTATGACAGCAATGAGGTCAGCTCAGTAGCGATTTACAGTGTAACCGGAGCAAAAGTTTTCGAAACACAAATTGATAGCAGTTCAGAAGAAAAAACACTAGATCTTTCTGTTTTATCAGGCGGTGTTTATATCTTGAAATTACAATCCGGAGATTTCACTTCAACTAAAAAATTGGTATTGAAATAATATATTAGTGTCTAAAAGTAAAAGCAGTTGCATAAAGCCGGAAGAATACTTCTGGCTTTTTTTATTACATATTCTATTTCACATTTGTTAACAAAATAGATTTTCAAAACTCATAAATAATTGTATTTTTACGGTTCAAAATTTTAGAAATTAAATGGGCAAAATCATTGCTATTGCAAATCAAAAAGGCGGTGTTGGAAAAACAACAACGTCTGTAAATTTAGCAGCTTCCTTGGGAGTTTTAGAAAAAAAAGTCTTACTGATCGATGCTGATCCTCAAGCCAATGCAAGTTCTGGACTGGGAATTGACGTAGAATCGGTAGAAATTGGAACCTACCAAATCTTAGAACACAGCAACACGCCAGAGGAAGCAACTATACAATGCTCTGCTCCAAACGTTTCTGTGATTCCTGCCCATATCGATTTGGTGGCCATTGAAATTGAATTGGTCGACAAAGAAAATCGAGAATATATGCTTAAAAAAGCGCTTGAAAGCGTGAAAGACAAGTACGATTATATTTTGATCGACTGTGCTCCTTCACTTGGGTTGCTGACATTAAACGCACTGACCGCTGCAGATTCTGTGGTAATTCCAATCCAATGCGAATATTTTGCGTTAGAAGGACTGGGGAAATTATTGAACACAATCAAAAGCGTCCAAAAAATACACAATCCTGATTTGGATATTGAAGGCTTGCTATTGACGATGTATGATTCCCGCCTTCGCCTATCCAATCAAGTCGTAGAAGAGGTCCAGAAACATTTCCACGATATGGTTTTCGAGACCATCATTCAAAGAAATGTAAAATTGAGCGAGGCACCTAGCTTTGGAGAAAGCATCATCAACTATGATGCAACTAGCAAAGGAGCAACCAATTACATCAATCTGGCAGAAGAAATCATTAAGAAAAATACGAAATAGTTTTATGACAAAAGCGATTAAGAAACAAGCATTAGGAAGAGGTTTATCAGCATTGCTAAAAGATCCTGAAAACGACATCAAGTCGGTTGAGGACAAAAATGCAGATAAAGTTGTAGGCAATATTATTGAGCTTGAAATTGATGCTATTGAAATAAATCCTTTTCAGCCGAGAACCAATTTCAATGAAGAATCGCTTCAGGAATTGGCTACTTCTATTAAAGAATTAGGCGTTATTCAGCCCATAACCGTACGTAAATTAGACTTTAATAAATTCCAGCTGATATCTGGAGAAAGAAGGCTTCGCGCTTCTAAATTAGCTGGACTGACTTCTGTTCCTGCTTATATCAGAATTGCCAACGACAATGAATCTTTGGTAATGGCATTGGTAGAAAATATCCAGCGCCACGACCTTGATCCTATCGAGATTGCCTTATCTTACCAACGATTGATTGACGAAATTCAATTGACTCAAGAGCAGATGAGCGACCGTGTTGGAAAAAAACGTTCGACAATTGCAAACTACCTTCGATTATTAAAACTAGACCCGATTATCCAAACTGGAATCCGTGATGGCTTTATATCTATGGGACATGGCCGTGCCATCATCAATATTGAAGATCAGGACATCCAGGCCGATATCTACCAAAAAATCGTAAGTCAGAATCTTTCTGTAAGGGAAACTGAGACATTGGTTAAAAATTACCAAGAAAGCCTAAAGCCAGCTGCACCTAAACCAGCAAAAGGAACGGCTTTCACAATTGATGAATCAGAAAAGAAAGTAATCGGAAACTATTTCGGTACAAAAGTAGATGTTAAAGTAGCCGGAAATGGCAAAGGAAAAATCACTATTCCGTTCCATTCAGAAGAAGATTTCAACCGAATTATCAAATTAATCAAAGGTTAGTGAACAAGTTAATTTCCATATTTTTTTTCTTTTTCCTAATCGGAAGTACTCCAGCAATAGCGCAGGAAGAATTGAATATTGTCGTGCAAGACAGCATCAAGGGAGAAGAAATCAATCCTTTAGCACCTTCAAAGGCGGCTTTTTATTCCGCTATACTTCCAGGACTTGGACAGGCCTACAATAAAAAGTATTGGAAAATCCCTATCGTATATGCGGCATTGGGAACCGGAATTGGAATCTACGCCTACAACAATAAAAACTATCATAAGTATAGAGACGAGTACAAAAGGCGTCTAAACGGGACAGAAGATCCGAACGGAAAATTATCCAATTTAACCGATTCGCAGCTGATTTCTGCGCAAAAGCAATTTCAAAAAAACAGAGATCTTTCGCTGATTGTTACCGTAGGCCTTTACATCTTGAATATTGTCGAAGCCAATGTTGATGCGCATCTTTTGCAATTCAACGTCAGCGAAAAGCTAACACTTAAGCCAGACATCTACCAAAACGATTTGAATTACAAAAAAAATGTCGGGCTGACATTAAACTACAATTTTTAATTTCACAGCATGAAAATAGCACTTTTGGGATACGGCAAAATGGGCAAAGTAATCGAAAGAATCGCTTTAGAAAGAGGCCATGAAATTGTCCTGAGAAAATCCGGAAAAGATACATTTGAAGGATTGGAACATGCCGATGTCGCCATAGATTTCAGTATTCCTGATGCAGCAGTAAGTAACATTTCCACTTGCCTTGACAACAACATACCCGTAATTTCCGGAACCACAGGCTGGCTTGAAAATTATGATAAAATGGTCGCTTTATGCCAAGAAAAAAATGGCGCTTTCATATATGGTTCTAATTTTAGCTTAGGCGTAAATATATTCTTCCAGCTAAACGATTATTTGGCCAAAATCATGTCAAAGATCGGACAGTATAAAGTAGCCATGGAAGAGGTACACCATACACAAAAACTAGATGCTCCAAGCGGTACCGCAATTACTTTGGCCAAAGGAATCATTGATAATTCGGACTATTCAAGCTGGGCTTTGGAAAATGCCAAAGACGATGAAATTTTGATTGATGCCAAAAGAATCGAGAATGTACCTGGAACCCATAGCGTTTTTTACAACTCGGATGTCGACACTATAGAAATCAAGCATATTGCGCACAATCGCGAAGGTTTCGCTTTGGGCGCCGTGGTTGCCGCAGAATGGATTCAAGGAAAAAAAGGAGTTTTTACGATGAAAGATGTTCTTGATTTAAAGTAACAAATCTTCCTCACAACAGACATATACATTAAAAATATTCAAAGATGACACTAACACAATGGTTTATATTTTTCCTCATCCTGCAAGTCGTGCATTTCTTAGGAACATGGAAATTGTATCAAAAAACAGGAAGACAAGCTTGGGAAGCTGCAATTCCGATCTATAACGCTATCATCTTGATGAAAATCATAAACCGCCCGAAATGGTGGGTTATCTTGCTTTTCGTTCCAATCGTAAACTTGATTATGTTTCCGGTAGTATGGGTTGAAACATTGAGAAGTTTCGGAAAAAACACGACTCTAGATACAGCTTTAGGAGTACTTACGCTAGGGCTTTACATTTATTACATCAACTATACCCAAGATGTAAAATACATCGAAAACAGAAGCCTGCACCCAAAAAACAAGACTGCTGATACGGTCAGCTCTTTGTTATTTGCCGTTGTAGTGGCAACGCTAGTCCATACTTACGTTATGCAGCCTTTTACGATTCCGACAGGATCTTTAGAAAAAACGCTTTTGGTTGGTGACTTTCTATTCGTAAGCAAAAATCACTATGGAGCGAGAACGCCAATGACAACAGTTGCCATGCCGATGGTTCATGATACGATTCCTGTTATTCATACGAAATCGTATTTGAATAAACCGCAGCTTCCTTACTTTAGATTTCCAGGATTTGAACCTATAGAAAAGAACGATATCGTGGTCTTTAACTGGCCGACCGATACTGTAGTGGATTTTAAAGGAACATATTCCTCAGGAATCAGAAAACCGATTGACAAAAAATCAAACTATGTAAAACGTTGCGTGGGTACGCCTGGTGACAGCGTTTCATTTATTGATGGCTATGTTTACATCAATGGAAAAAAATTAATTTTGTCAGACAGGGCAAAAGTACAGTATTCTTATACGCTGACTACTGTTGGCGGTAGTATGCTTGATCCAAATTACCTGACAAAAGAATTGAAGATAAATCCAGATGACATTTACTTTAACCAAAATGACAATAGCTATTCTTTTATTTCTTTGACAGATGAGAACGCAGCCATCTTGAAGAAAAACCCAACCATTCAAAGCATTACAAAACGCATTTCTAAAAAAGGCGAAAATGCCGATCCTAGAATATTTCCTTATACTAAAAACTGGAATCAGGATAATCTAGGTCCTATTTATATTCCACAGGCTGGAAAAACAGTCAAACTAGACAAAGAATCGTTGCCTTTCTACAAAATGATTATTGAGGAGTATGAAAACAACGACCTAAAAGTGAATGGCAATGAAATCAGGATCAATGATAAGGTCGTAGATTCTTACACTTTCAAGCAAGATTACTATTTTATGGTTGGAGATAACCGCCATAATTCGCTAGACAGCCGCTATTGGGGTTATGTGCCGGCAGATCATATCGTAGGAAAGCCTGTGTTTATCTGGATGAGTTTAGATCCTTATATTCCATGGGGGAAAGCTTTCGATAAAATCCGTTGGGAAAGAATGTTCACGACGGTTGGCGGAAGCGGCGAACCCGTTTCTTACTTTGGAATATTCATGATATTGCTTGTAGGCTATTTTGTTGCTGATTTTTTTATCAGAAGAAAAAAGAAAAGATCAGAAAAGTATTAAGATGAATGCCCTTTTGCTTCCCACTTATTTCCCGTCCATTAGTCAGTTTGCGGCAATGGTTCAGGCCGATATGATTACGTTTGAGATGGAAGACAACTTCCAGAAACAGACGAATAGGAACCGGATGTACATTTACAGTCCGAACGGTATTCAATTGCTTAATATTCCTGTAAAACATTCGAAAAGCGACAGGCATCAAAAGACAAAAGATGTGCGAATTGAAGATGCCTTCGATTGGCAAAAACAACATTTCAAATCGCTAGAAGCCGCTTATAGAACATCACCTTTTTTTGAATATTTTGAGGATGACTTATCGCCTATTTTTCAAAAAAAACATACTTTTTTGATGGATTTGAATTTTGAGGCAATGGAAATTGTTTCGGACTGTCTTGGCTTTGATTTTAACTATAGAAAAACCGAAGAATATTTCCATGAAGTTTCAGAATTTTCAGATTTCAGGCCTTTGGCAAATGGCAAAAAAGATACTTTAAAATTTGAACCGTACACCCAAGTTTTTGAAGAAAAGCATGGCTATCTGAACAATTTGAGTACTTTGGACTTGCTGTTCAATGAAGGAAGATATGCCTTAGAATATCTGAAAAAACAGTCTCTTTAGCCTTTTAAATTATTATGGGTTTTCGATTGCAAGCCTTGTCATGATCGGAAAGTGATCGGAATTGACAAAATCGGGATAGCTTTCAAAATTTTTGACCTGCATTTTTTTGTCCGCAAAAATGTAATCGATCCTTGCTGGATAATATTTAAAGTTATACGATTTTCCGAAACCGCTTCCGGCTTCTTCAAAAGTATCGTTCAGCTTTCCACGGATATTTCTGTACACAAATGAAAAAGCACTATTGTTCATATCCCCGCAGATGATTTCAGGAAGCTTACTGTTCTTCTTGTGGTTCATGATGATTTCGGCTTGCTCCTGTTGCTCCTTGAAAGCCTCGCTCATCCTTTTGATCATCTTTTTGGATTTCTGCTCGTTTATGCCATTTATGTCTTCATTGATTTCATGCACATCTGGCGTAATCTTGATAGACTGCAGGTGCATATTATAAACGCGAATCGTATCCTTCCCTCTTTTGATATCGGCATAAATTGCATTATTGCTGGAGTTCGGAAATACAATATCGCCTTTGCCAATTATCGGAAATTTAGAGAAAATAGCCTGTCCGGTTAACGTCTTTTCACCTTTCATCAAGATATATTTGTGCTTGTAGGCTCTCAAATTAATCTTCCCTTCAGAATATTCTTGAATACATAAAATATCCGGATTCTTGTCGTTGATAAAATTGGCAATCAATTCAGGCACATCGTCTCTTTCAATCCATTTGTAGAGATTAAAAAGACGTACGTTATAACTCATTACCGTAAAATCATTATCAGAAGCTGGCAAGTCTGTAGTCGAAAATTTATAAAATTTATTGATAAAAGTAATACCCATGAGCAATACGAGCGAAGAGAGCAGAATCTGCCTTTTCATCTGAATGCCCCAATATATAAAAAAGAGCAGGTTTAATATCAGCATGAACGGCAGCATCAAGGTCAATACTGATAAAATAGGAAATAGTTTAGGAGCCAAAAAAGGTAAAATATAAGCAACAAATGTCAATACAGTCAGCACTATATTGAAGAAAAACATTGCTTTATTAAACCATGAAAGGTTCTTCATTTTTGGGTAAACTATTTTGGGTTTCTAACAAAGATTAAAAAACTTTCTTTATTTTCCTGCCTTGAAAAGAAATTCTTTTTCTTCTTTCGTAAGGCTGTCATAACCAGACTGGCTTATCTTATCCAAAATTTCATCTATCTGCTGCTGGGTTTTATCCTTAACAACAATCTTGCTGGCTGTTTTCGGCTTAGGCTGGCTGACATTTCTGTGTACCTTCTTGAAAGGCGTTCCTTTTCTAGGCTTGAATAGATTGGCAAAAAAGTCGATGATTTTAGTCACGATAAGACTTAAATCTGTCCCATTCTGCAATATCTTTATGTAAGCAAATCCAAATAATGCTCCACCTAAATGCGCAATATGTCCGCCCATGTTATCTGTTGGAAGCTGAATCAAGTCTAAAATCAAAAAGACAAAAGCGATATGCCATAACTTGACAGTTCCAATCAGCAATAGTCTAATTTGATATAAAGGGGCATACGTAACCGAACCGATAAGAACCGCCATAATAGCACCAGAAGCTCCAATAATAGGTGCTTTTACATTAAAAAGAAAAAAAGAACCGATAAAGACTAATCCTGCGAAAATAGCCCCAAGAATATAAACACCTAAAAATTGCTTCTGTGTAAAAAAAGTCAAAAACAACCTGCCTGCAAAATTGAGCATGATCATGTTGAAAAGCAGGTGCAGTATCCCGACATGAAGAAAGCCATAGGTCAATATGGTCCAAGGTTTGACAATAAACTCCGAAGGATCGGACGTTAACTGTAACCATGACATTATAGACAAATAAGTATCACTTGAAAAAGAATACAGCAAAAATAAAGGTATGGCGATGCCAATATTCCAGAAGATTAACTGCTGTGTAATCCCTCCTGTTTTGTATTGCATTTTTAGATCATCAATAATTCCCATATACAAAAGATTAACTCCAGCGATTGTTATGAAATTGATTTTTCTTCCAATACCACATCATCAAGAATCCTATTATGGCTCCGCCGATATGTGCAAAGTGGGCAACACCGCCTGGTCCATCGCCAAATAAAGATTTTCCTGAAGTTCCTAAAAACAAATCGACAGCTAATAATCCTGGAACAAAGTATTTGGCCTTGATAGGAATCGGTATAAAAAACATCATCAATTCAGCATTTGGAAACATAAAAGCAAAAGCCACTAACAACCCGTAAATCGCACCAGAAGCTCCAACCATTGGAGTTTGATTCAACATGGCAGCATTAAACAAGCTCTTGAACCCTGCATCAGTAAGATTTGTCTTTCCAGCTTCTTCTAAAATTGGCTTGATACCATTAAAAAACAATTCGCCTCGGTAAGCAGTTCCATCTGAAAAGTTCACATTTAGAATCTGATGCAAAGAATTATCAGACAAACCTAAATAACGAACTGCTTCCAGTGTTTGCTGCATTTCTAAATAATTAACTCCTATCTGCAACAAAGCAGCACCTAAACCACAAGAAACATAAAAAAACAAGAATTTCTTTCCTCCCCAAAAATGTTCCAAAGCGCTTCCAAAAGAAAATAAAGCAAACATATTAAAGAAAATATGCATGATGTTTCCATGCATGAACATATGGGTTATCGGTTGCCAGAATTGGAAATGGTCATTTTCTGGATAGAAAAGTGCGAAAAGATATTCTGCATAATCGCCGACTATCTGTGTTCCAATAAAAAATATAATATTTATAATCAGTAGCTGCTTGACTATAGGCGTGATATTCATCATATTGCAAATTTTTTGTCTAAATCTTCAACACGCATCGTGATAAAGGTAGGTTTATGAAAAGGCGAAACATTCGGCTCTTTGCAGGCAAAAAGCCCGTTCACGAGATTTTCTTGTTCTTTCTCGGTCAAATAAGTTCCTGTCTTTACGGCAAGGCTTTTCGCCATCGATTTTGCAATCGTGTCATTTTGGCTAAAGCTGCTTTCAGGAATGCCGTCCTGCAAGTCACTCAATAACTGTTCCAGCAGGATCGAGACTTCACTTTCTGTCACATTGACTGGCAAACCAGAAATAACAACGCTGTCCTCATTAACTTCTTCAAATACAAATCCGGTATTAACCAATGATTGCTCCAATTCCGAAATAAGGCTTATCTCCGAAGAAGAAAAATAAAGATTCAACGGAAATAGCAATTGCTGGCTCGAAGCTTGATTGACAGTCATGTTGGTCAAAAACTGCTCATACAAGACTCTTTGATGCGCTCGCTGTTGATCGATAATTACCATCCCCGATTTAATCGGACTGACGATATATTTCTTGTGAATCTGGTACGTCCTATAAACTGCTTCTTCTACTTCCTTTTCGTCAAAAAGAGAACCTGTCACTTCTTCCGACTCAAACTGAATATCTTGGATTTCGGTAATAGTTTCTGTGTCCTGTTTCAATCCTACATACAAGCTTTCCCAGTTTGAAGGTTCCGGTTTTCTATAAGAGCTTCCTCCTCCGCTATGGCTGCTACTGTGACCACTTCCGCTTGTATACGATTTTGTAGGCGCAGGATTTCCAAAAGGATTAAAATTAGCATCCACCTGAATTAACGGCATTGAAGCTTCCTTATTTTGGTAATCGTATGGCGTGTCAAGGTTTGAATCTCTGTCAAAATCCAAAACGGGTGCCACATTAAATTGGCCAAGACTATGTTTTATAGACGAACGCAAAATAGCATACAGCGCATGCTCATCGTCAAATTTTATTTCCGTTTTTGTTGGATGGATATTGATATCGATTGTATTCGGAGGCACATCTAAATAGATGAAATAACTTGGCTGGCAACCGTCTTTCAGCAACCCTTCATACGCTGCCATGATTCCATGATGCAAATAGCCGCTTTTAATAAAACGGTCGTTGACGAAGAAAAATTGCTCTCCCCTATTCTTCTTTGCAAATTCGGGTTTGCTGACAAAGCCTTGTATGCCTACTATTTCAGTGCTTTCTTGTACCGGAACTAATTTTTCATTTGTCTTTCCTGAAAAAATGTTCACGATACGCTGACGGAAATTTGACGCAGGAAGGTTAAAAAGCTCGCTCCCGTTATGATACATCGTAAAATGAATGTTAGGATGAGCCAACGCAACTCTTTGGAATTCATCGACAATATGGCGATGCTCTACTGTGTCCGATTTCAGGAAATTTCTCCTTGCCGGAATATTAAAGAAAAGATTTTTTACAGAAAAAGACGTCCCTTTTGGCAAAACGGCCACATCTTGAGAAACAAATTTGCTTCCTTCAATAATCAGGTGCGTTCCCAATTCATCTTGTTCTTGCCTGGTTTTCATTTCCACATGGGCAATTGCAGCAATAGAAGCTAAAGCTTCGCCGCGGAAACCTTTCGTATGCAACGAGAACAGATCTTCTGCCACGCGGATTTTTGAAGTAGCGTGGCGCTCAAAGCACAAACGAGAATCGGTAACGCTCATTCCTAGTCCGTTATCGATGACCTGCACCAGTGATTTTCCGGCATCCTTAATAATCAGCTTGATATCTGTGGCTTTTGCATCGACCGCATTTTCAAGAAGCTCTTTTACTACGGATGCAGGTCTTTGGACGACCTCTCCAGCAGCAATCTGATTGGCGACATGATCGGGAAGCAATTGAATTATACTCGACATTCTGTAAATTTGTTGACTTCCAAAGTTACATAATTAATATAACAATTGAAAAATTAGAAAATAGGAAAACCCGAAAGTTTTTCACATAAAAAAGCCTATTTCTGATAACGGAAATAGGCTTCATCTATTGGGTTAATTCCTTTTATTTTGAAGACTGTTGTCTCAAATAAGCCATTTTTATAGCCGCAATTGCCGCTTCAGTTCCTTTGTTTCCATGAACACCGCCACTTCTGTCAATTGACTGTTGTTCGTTATTATCTGTTAGTACGCAGAAAATAACAGGAACATCCGTCTGAACATTCAGGTCTTTGATGCCTTGAGTAACGCCTTCGCAGACAAAATCGAAATGTTTGGTCTCGCCTTGGATTACGCATCCGATAACAATAACTGTATCGACGTTTTGTGTCTCTATCATTCGTTTTGCGCCATAAATAAGCTCAAAACTTCCTGGAACATTCCAACGAACAATATTACTCGACAAAGCATCGCAGTCTAAAAGCGCTTTTTCCGCACCCGAAAAAAGGCCTTCCGTTATTTTGTCGTTCCATTCTGAAACAACAATCCCAAACCGAAAATCTTTCGCGCTTGGGATCGTATTTTTATCGTATTCTGATAAGTTTTTATTAGCTGTAGCCATTGTAATTTGGTTGCGACTCAGTTTTTTCAGATTCCCAAAAACGAAATCTGAAAACTGAAATCTAATTATTGTGCCAATCCAATCATTGCATCAATATTCATCGCTTCAGGAGCAGTTTCATATTTCTCTTTGATTTCAGTGAAATATTTCAACGCTACTTCTTTTTGCTTCAACACTAAAGCAGTCTGACCCGCTTTCAATAAGAAACGTGGCGTAGTCACATCATTTTGGTTCATTTCAGAAGCTTTGATGTAATACTCTAACGCTTCTTTTGGCTGATTCAATTGAGAAAAGGCATCACCGATAGCACCTTTTGCCACTACTGACAAAATCATATCGTCTGAGCTAAATTTTTCAAGATAGTCAATTGCTTCTTTATATTTTTTAGTATTCAAGTAAGCCATACCTGCATAATAGTTTGCCAAGTTTGCGGCATCCGTTCCTGAGTAATCCTCAGCGATTTGAATAAATCCTGGCTGTCCTTCAGAAACTTTAAGCGAAAGCGCATACAGAGAATCGCTCACCTTTGGGTCTTGAGAATCTGTTGCTTCTTGAAAATGTTTTTGAGCTTGGAACATTACGTTTGTAGCTTCCTCTTCTTTAGGCTCTACAATAAATTTCTTGTATAAAAGGTATCCAGCAGCCAAAAGCGCAACAGCACCAATAACGATGAAAATTCCTTTTTGATTTTTAGCAACCCATTCTTCGGTTCTAGAAGCACCTTCATCTAAAGAATTGAATACTCCTGCAGTCGTGCTATCTTTTTCTGATATTGCATCAATTGGGTCTGGTTCGAATTCGTTTTCTTCTTTTGGTTTAGGAGCCTTATATCCTCTTTTGTTATATGTTGCCATTAATTTTTAATTTAGTGAGGTGCAAAAATAAAATTTTTATTCAAATGTAAAAGATGTTTTTGTCGTTATTTTTCAATAATTTGCACGCTCTTAAAAAAATGATGGTAAAAATCACAAAGTTCTCACTATCAGCTGGCGTTTGCAGATGTATTTAAAAAAAATATCCTTATTCAATTATAAAAACTTTTCGGAAGCAAATTTCGAGTTTGACAGCAAGATAAACTGCTTTGTTGGCAAAAACGGCATTGGCAAGACGAATGTGCTCGATGCTATCTATCATTTGTCTTATGGCAAAAGCTACTTCAATCCATTGGCGGTGCAGAACATAAAACATGATGAGGAATTTTTCGTAATCGACGGCGAGTTTGAAAAAGACGAAAGGAATGAGCAAATTGTCTGCAGCCTAAAAAAAGGACAGAAAAAAATCCTGAAAAGAAACGGAAAACAATATGAAAAGTTTTCTGACCACATCGGATTTATTCCCTTAGTCATTATTTCTCCTGCCGATCGCGACTTGATTGTTGAAGGAAGCGAAACCCGAAGAAAGTTTATTGATTCTGTCATTTCGCAATTAGATGCTTCTTACTTACAACAGCTGATTCAATACCAAAAAGTAATCATCCAGCGAAATGCTTTATTGAAATATTTCGCCTTGAATCATGTTTTCGAAAGCACAACCTTGAGCATCTATAACGAACAGCTTCATGAGTTGGGACATTCTATTTTTGAAAAGAGAAAACAATTCTTAGAAGATTTTATACCAATTTTCAACAAGCACCATCAAGCTATAACTGGGAATGCTGAAACAGTACAGCTGGTTTACGAAAGTCAGTTGCATGAAAAAGACCTGCTGGCCTTATTTGAAGAAAGTCTGGCAAAAGATCGCGTCTTGCATTATACCACAGTAGGAATCCACAAAGATGATTTGTCTTTTGAAATCGACCACCATCCTATAAAAAAATTCGGTTCACAAGGCCAGCAGAAATCCTTTTTGATTGCCCTGAAATTGGCTCAGTTTGAATTTGTCAAAAAGCAAAGCAAGCAAAATCCGATATTGTTGTTTGACGATATCTTTGATAAACTGGATGAAACTCGCGTTGGAAAAATAATCGAAATGGTCAATAATGATGATTTTGGACAGTTATTTATATCGGATACACATCCTGAACGCACGGAAACTGTCATAAAATCAATGCACCAAAGCTATAAGATTTTCAATCTTTAATTCCGAAAAATCGGTTTTCTCCTATATTGTATGTTTAAAATTATTAGAACTTATTCTACCATTTAACATAAGTTTTCTTAATTTTATATACCTTTTTTAATCTACAAACTTCCCCGGTTTGTTTTTGAATGCGAAAAACGTCCTGACTATTGGCTTTCTTAACTTAAACCTGCACAAATGTTAGCTTCACTAAAACACAGAAAAGCAATCCACAGCGGACTTTTTATTTTTGTTATTTTATTGCAAGTGCTGATTTTTTCTTTATGGTACAATCAAAATACCAACGAAAACGAACTTGCGGATTCTTTCCAAAAAGCCAGCAAACAAAGCTTGGTGATGACTTATTCTGGCGAAGTGACAAAAAATTATTTCGATGCAGAAAATTCTTTCATGGAATACTTGTACAATTACGACCTGAACTCGCTGCATAAATACCGTAATTCGCTCGTAAAAATGACTTCTTATCTGGACAGCCTTAACCATGTCATGAATAAAGACGAGGAAGCGCTTCCTAACATCCAAAGCAAAAAAGAAAAAGAAAAAAAGATTATCGTGCTCCGAAAAGAATTAGACTCATTGATAAAATACAGAGTCGATCCTTTTTCTGAAGAAAAGCTGGAGCAATTTAATCTGAAGCCTTATAACCACAAGAAAGTCCTGAATTCGATTTCGTATGACACAATACGTTCTACAGATGGCGTGGAGAGAAAAGGCTTTTTTACGAGAATCGGCAACGCTATCGCTGGAAAATATGATGTAGAAAAAGAGGAACTTCATTATTATATGACCATGATGTACGGTTCAGTCGAAAAGACTGGAACGCCAGAAGAACAGATGGCTATGATTTTCAATACCACACAAAAGCATTACGAAAAAGAATTTGGGCGATTGAAAAATACCTATTCTAAATTAAGAGAAATTGACCGCGAGCTCATGATTGTTAATAAAAAAATCTTGAAAAACAGTCAAGACATTATCCTTTTATATGACAAATCGGTGCAAGAATCCAACAAGCTGCAATTTGAAAAAGCATTAGAAAATCTACGGAACAAACGAAGCCTGATTACCATCTTAATCATAGTAATGGCAGTATGCACGGGACTGCTGCTGCTCTACTCTATTTTTGCCTACCATTTCGAAAAGAAATTAGCCGCTGCCAAAATAGAAGCCGAGAAAAATCTGGAATTCAAAAATCGTATTATCGGAATGTTGAGTCATGAAATGCGTTCTCCGCTGAGCATTATTTCCAATCTGACTCACAAACTGAAAGCTACAAAAATGAATAGCTCACAAAGCGAAATGGCCAAGTCGTTGAATTTCACGTCAAATTCGCTACAGATTACCGTGAACCAGATTTTAGATTTCTTCAAAAATGAAAACGGAAAGCTTGTGGTATACAATTCCAAAATTATCCTTAAAGATGAAGTTTCAGCAATACTGGAATCATTGCGATCGTTAGCAGATGCCAAAAAGATAGACCTGATCTCACACGTTGATGATTCTTTAGAAAAAGAAGTCTGGGTTGACAGCGGAAAAATACACCAGCTGTTTTACAACATGATCGGAAACGCCATAAAATTTACTTCAAAAGGGAATATTACAGTGTATTGCCAATTTACTGATATAGGAGAAAAATTCAGGTTTGATGTAAAAATACAAGATACGGGAGCTGGAATTCCAAAAGAAGATTTAGAAAAAATATTCGACAAATATTACCAAAGCAAGCACCATACCGAACAAGTAGGTTTTGGTGCTGGACTAGGCCTTAGCCTATGTAAAGAAATCGTGGAATTATACGACGGAAAAATTGCGGTAGAAAGCGAGCTCGGCAAAGGAACTGAAATTTCTTTCCATCTGTTTTTAGAAAAATCAGATGCTTCTCAGGAAACAAGCCAGATGAAATTGATCAACACTTATGGAAACGCCAAAATCAAAGTTGCAGTAGTAGACGACGACGCTATGGTGATGGCAGTAGTAAAAAAAATATTGTCCGATATCAATTTCACCATGATAGGCTTCAGTTCCGAAAATACGATAAAAGAATGCCTCCAAAAAGAAACTGTCGACATTATCATGACCGACCTACAGATTGCCAACGCCTCTGGAATCGACCTTATAAAAGACATCAAAAACATGGATAGCAAAAATGCCATGGCACCTATCATAGCCATAACGGGCGACAGCTACATGAATTCGATTGAGTTGTCCAGCATACAAGCCGACGAGCTAATAATCAAACCCATAAATCGAGAAGAATTGTATTCAAAATTGCTAAAAGTACTGCAATAAAAGCCTTTAAAATTACTCAATACGACAAAAGCTAATCCAATAAATTTTCTTAATATTGTTAGGCTGAAAAACAGCCCATAACTTAAATTCCGATCAAAATGCTTTCACCAAAAACGCTTCAATTTTTAGAAGACCTCAAAGAAAACAACAACCGCGAATGGTTTTTGGCTAACAAATCATATTACGAAGAATACAAAAAAGAATACCATCAGCTGATTTCTGATTTTTTAGAGGAAATGGTTCCTTTCGACGATTCACTCCGAAATCTAGAACCTAAAAAATGTGCTTTCAGGATCAATCGCGACATTCGTTTTTCGAAAGACAAATCGCCATATAAAACCCACATGGGCATCTGGATGACAACCGACCAAAATCGCAGCAATTCTCCTGGTTATTATGTCCATATCGAAAAAGGAGGTAGTTTTATCGCAGTAGGATTGCATGTGCCAGAAGCAGCTGATTTAAAAAAGGTACGCAAAGAAATTGCCTATTTCTATGAAGATTTAGAAGAAATCGTAAACGACAAAGATTTTAAAAAGATATATCCAGAATTAGACAGAACCGAAGCCAATTCCTTAAAAACAGCTCCAAAAGATTATGAAAAAGACCATCCGGCAATTGAATTCTTAAAGCTCAAGAGCTTTACTGTATCTCAAAAACTAGACGACAAGTCGTTATTTGAAAAAGATTTTGTCAAAAAAACCGCAAAAAAATTGATTACTGCCAAGCCTTTGAACGATTTTTTAACTCGCGGTCTAAATACCGAGTAGTTCATTATGAATTACAAATCGTTTAAAGTACTTTTGCCGTTCATTTTTATTCCTCATCATAATGGAAATTCTCGCTAATTTTTCCCTTAAAAACTACAATACTTTTGGCATCGAGGCCAAAGCAAAGCAATTCGTTTCGGTGCATTCTGTTGAAGAACTCAAAACAGTCCTGCAGGAAAACCCAACACAAAAAAAATTCATTCTTGGCGGCGGCAGCAATATGTTGCTGACCCAAGACATTGACGCATTGACAATCCACGTTGACCTAAAAGGAAAGAAAATCATTGAGCAGACAGAAGATACTGTCTGGGTTGAAGCCAAAGCCGGCGAAAACTGGCATGAATTTGTCTTATGGACCATCGGCCAAGATTTTGGCGGACTGGAAAATATGTCGCTGATTCCCGGTAATGTAGGAACAACGCCTATACAGAATATTGGCGCGTACGGAACAGAAATCAAGGATACTTTTGTCTTCTGTGAAGCGATGAACATTGAAACTTTTGAAATCAAGAAGTTTACGAAAGAAGAATGCAAATTCGGATACCGCGAAAGCATTTTCAAGAATGAAGCCAAAGGCCAATATATCATCATTTCTGTCGTTTTCAAGCTTACAAAGCAAAAACACAAAATCAACATTTCGTATGGAGATATCGCGGCCGAGCTTACCAAAAAAGATATCGTGACACCAACGCTAAAAGACGTCAGCAATGCAATTATTGCAATCCGCCAAAGCAAACTGCCTGACCCTAAAGAACTAGGCAATAGTGGAAGTTTTTTCAAAAACCCTATCATTCCGAAAAGCGATTTCGAAAGAATCCATCTTTTACATCCTGAAATGCCGAGCTATAGCGTCTCGGAAACCGAAGTAAAAGTTCCTGCCGGATGGCTCATCGAGAAAGCTGGATTTAAAGGAAAGCGTTTTGGCGATGCGGGAATACATAAAAACCAAGCATTAGTCTTAGTCAATTACGGAAACGCTACCGGACAAGAGATCTTGAATATTTCAAAAGACATCCAAAAAACGGTAAAAGAGCTTTTCGACATTGAAATTGAAGCGGAAGTGAACGTGATCTAAAATTCAGAAAATTTTATCCTTAAAATCTGTATGGATGACTTTCTAGACAAAAAAGAGCTTGAAGAAAGAGGCTTTACGATAATTAATTCTGTGTATTCGCGAGAGGAAATTAATTCTATCAAAGAGTTCATTAACAGCCAGGACACTTCCAGTCCAATCTTTAGAAAATCAGAAAATCTATTTGCTATTAGGCAGTTCATCAAGGAATTGCCTCAAATAAAGTCGATGGTTTTTAATGACAAACTAAAATCAATTATCAATGCTATTGAAAAAAATGCTTTTATTGTCAAATCTATATACTTCGACAAACCAGAAAAATCAAATTGGTTCGTCGCTTACCATCAAGACCTGACAATTTCTGTAGACAAAAAAGAAAGCATTGAAGGTTTCGGTCCTTGGACATCAAAACACAATCAATTTGCCGTTCAGCCGCCTTTGGATATCCTTGAAAATATTTTTACTATAAGAATCCATCTTGATGATACCGATGAAAATAATGGTGCTCTAAAAGTTATTGATGGCTCACATCTAAAAAAAATCTTTAGGCCTGAAACTATCAATTATGCAAATGAAAAAGAAATCTTCTGCAATGTTGAAGCTGGCGGCATCATGCTTATGAAACCTTTGCTTCTGCACGGTTCAAATAGGACATCAAACCAAAAAAGGAGACGCGTTATTCATATAGAATTCTCAAACAAAGTTTTACCCGAGCTAATAAAATGGTCAGAATTCACCCAAATCAACAGTTAGAAAACCTGCAGAAAAACAATTAAAAAATATAAAAATCGTAATGGATAATTTTCTTAATTTTAATTAAGATTCAGAATTGAAATTCCGCATTTCAATTGTACCTTTGCACACATTTTTTAAAGACACCAAGCTTATATGTTGAACATTATTTTTTATGCATTTATCGGGGTTATAGCTGTACAATTATTCTACTATATCATTGTTTTTGGAAAATTTTCTTTTGCAAAGCCTCAGAAAAGCACTCCGAAAAGAATTCCTATTTCAGTCATTGTCTGCGCTAAAAATGAAGAAGAAAATGTAAAAAAATTCATCCCGCTTCTGGCAGAGCAAAATTATCCCGACTACGAGATTATCTTGATTGACGATGCTTCAAGCGATTCGACTTTGGATATTTTCGAGGAATTTGAAAAACAATATTCTAACATACGCTTAGTAAAAGTACAGAATAACGAAGCCTTCTGGGGCAATAAAAAATTCGCGCTTACCTTAGGAATAAAAGCGGCCAAAAACGAATATCTTTTGTTTACCGATGCCGATTGCTATCCGTCAACAAAAGAGTGGATCAAAGAAATGAGCTCGCAATTCACCATGAGCAAGACAATTGTCCTCGGTTATGGGGCTTATGAGAAAATTGCAGGTTCCTTCCTAAACAAAATCATACGTTTTGAAACGATGCTGACTGCCGTACAATATTTTTCATGGGCAAAAATGAAGCATCCGTATATGGGTGTTGGACGAAATCTGGCTTACAAAAAAGAAGAATTCTTTAATGTAAACGGATTTATCGACCATATGAAAATCCGATCTGGCGATGACGATTTATTCATCAATCAAGCTTCAAGCGGAAAAAACACGACTATTTGCTTTACGCCCGAAAGCTTCACTTTTTCTGAACCGAAAAAATCATTTAAGGAATGGTTTGACCAAAAAAGAAGGCACGTTTCAACCGCAACCTTCTACAAACCATTTGACAGAATGCAGCTTGCTATTTTCTTCTTGTCACAGTTTCTTTTTCTAGTCATGGCAATACTCCTGCTTGCATTCCAATACAATTGGATGATTATAACGCCTATAGTGGCCGGAAGATATATCTTTGCTTGGATTTCTTTAGGCTATGGCGCAAATAAACTAAGAGAAAAAGACGTTATGTATTGGTATCCTGTTATAGAAATTGCGCTTATATTCACGCAATTGAATATCTTTATAACAAATATCTTTTCAAAGCCGGTACATTGGAAATAAAAAAACAAATAGAGAAAGCTAAAATCGGAGACCAAGTTGCCTTCACTTCTCTATTGGATTATTATTGGAACGAGGTATACGGATTCATGCTTCAAAGAACCCAAAACGAAACGGACGCGGAAGACATTACAATCGAGACTTTCGCAAAAGCTTTTGACAAAATATCCACCTACAACCCTGATTTTCAATTCAACACTTGGCTTATTTCTATCGCAAAGAATGTCCATATCGACATGCTCCGCAAGAAAAAATCCACGCTTTTCGTTGATATTACTGATGAAGAAGACAATCAGGCTTATAATATTGCCGATAGTTCTCCTTCCGCAGAAGACAAATTGATTACGGAGCAAAATTTGTCACGTCTTCTGCAATTCATCAAAGAACTCAAACCTCACTATCAAGAAGTCATCCAACTCCGCTATTTCCAAGAATTAAGCTATCAGGAAATCTCCGAAGAACTACAAGAACCCTTGAGCAATGTGAAGATAAAACTGCTTCGTGCCAAAAAACTCTTGGCTGAAATTATCAAAAATAAAAGATAACACTTCTTTTAATCCTCTCTTTTTTAACAGCCACTATTACAAAAAATTGTAATTTTATGTGGTTAACCAATTGATATACTTAAAATGAAACAAAAATTATTTTTTATGCTGTTCGTGATTTTTTCTGTCACGGCAGCAAAAGCACAATTTACGACTCCGAATACCGGAGTAAGCTGGAGCCTTGATGATTTGATGGCCAATGCTCCTTCGGCAGTAAGTCTCACAGGAGGAATTTACACCTTATCACAAAACCTTACGATTGCTCCTACTGACAGTATCATAATCGATACTGATGTAACATTACACATCAATGCAGATGTACAGATTACCGTGCAGGGAAATTTTACATCTGATTCTGATGCTATCACGATTACAGCAACAAACACCGCCACACCCTACAATACCATTACTTTTGAATCAGGTTCCAGCGGTTATTTCAGGAATACGACGATCAATTACGGAAAAGGAATACGGGTGGCTACGCCTGACTTCGAAATGCAGTCCTGCGTAATGGCATATCATACGAACGGAACAACGACAAGCGGAGCCATTACCTTTTCGACTGGCGGAAATGCGCTGATCAACAATTCCAGGTTCTTATTCAATTTTTATCCGGCTTTCAATTCAGGAGCTAATCAGTCAGTTGCTCCAAGACTGACCAACAATTATCTAGAAGGAAACAACCAATCCAATGGAAACCGTCCGCAGATCAATATGGGTCCGAGTGGTGCAGATACACTACGAATCGTCGGAAACACCATAAAAGGCGATCGTACCAAAATCATGACTGGCGGTATTGGAGCGTCGAACCTATTGGGCGGAGGTCAGCTTAAAGTC
This sequence comes from Flavobacterium sp. N2550, assembly GCF_025947265.1. Taxonomy (NCBI): domain Bacteria; kingdom Pseudomonadati; phylum Bacteroidota; class Flavobacteriia; order Flavobacteriales; family Flavobacteriaceae; genus Flavobacterium; species Flavobacterium sp. N2550. The sequence continues at coordinate 3,772,896 of NZ_CP110007.1, forward strand.
ATTATCGACAACAATATTATTACAGACAATCGTTACGGCATTACTGTTATTGGAGCTGCTTCATCAGGATACATCCGAGGAAATATTATTGAAAATAATAATACCCAAAATATCCCTGCTCAAGGAGGAAGTGGTATTTCACTTAGCGCTTCAGTAGCGACCACCATGAATATTATTGCCAGCCGTAACCAAATCCGAAGAAATCTTTGGGGAATTACGGTTATCGGAACGGCAAGAATCAACCTTGGCGATACAAATACGGCTACCTTGAACGAAGGAGGCAATGTCTTTTCCGAAAATGCAAATGGCGGAGCAACATACGCATTATTCAACAATACGGCGCTGCCAATCATGGCCATGAACAATTGCTGGATTGAAGGGACTGAACCAACTGCAGCCGATGTCGAAAATGTAATCAGCCATCAGGTTGATGACAACACTTTAGGACCGGTGACTTTTACTCCTTTTGGCTGTGATGCCTTATCAGTTCCAGGATTCGCTACTTCAAAACCTATTATTTATCCGAATCCGAGCAAGGGAAAAATCAATATCGAGATGGCTGAAAGCGGCACAATAAGCATATTAGCTATCAATGGCATGTTTATCCAAAATTTCGATTTAAATGAAGGAAGAAATACTATTGATGTAGATCTTCCAGCTGGGATTTATATTACAAAAACCGAAACACAAGGTAAAAATTTCAGTAATAAATTAGTTATTCAATAACAAAATCTAATTCAAAATTTCGAGGCAAGTCTAGCTAGGCTTGCCTTTTTTATGGATAACAAAGTATATTAACGCATTACAAATTATAAACATAAAAAACCTACAAAAATTTTAAAAAAAGCACAATAAAAAAGTTAACGATTTCGTTATACTACTAAACAATTCCAGCTTATGGTAAACATCTACGCTAACTTTAAATTATGCAATCATGTCAAACCTCAACATTTTTAAACAAAGCTGGAATGAAATTGTTTTTGAAGGCAGAAACAAGGAATATGGCGCGTACCAGCTACGCCAAGAGAATCCAAGAACTACTTTAAAAGCATTGTTTTTTGGAATACTCGCTTGTGCTTCTTTGCTTAGCATACCTGTAATTTCTGGGCTATTAAAAAAAGAAGTGCCCAACGTCACTGATGCTCCTTATGTCCTTCCAGATGCCATTCTTGTAAATACAGAAATTTTCAAAAAGACGAAACCTGAGGCATCTGCTAAAAAATCAGAGCCTGAGAAATCTTCAGAAAAACAAATCAAAAATGTAACTCCTACTGTAACTGATACAAAAGACACTCCCAACGAAGTACAAGAGATAGATCCTAGCAAAAACATCAAAACAGGAGATTCTGATAATCCAGGAGACAATAAGGGCAACATTGCACTTGGAAATAGTTCATCTGATGGAAAAGGAAACGAAACAACGTATGACTCTGGTACAACAAAGGGCAACGATACTGGAAACGAAATACTTAATATTGGAGTGCTTCAAGCAAACCCAGAATTCCCAGGAGGCATTAAGAACTTTTTGGCTTTAGTAGGGAAAAAATTCAAGACTCCCGAAATCGACGAGCAAGGAATAATGAAAATCTTTGTCTATTTTGTTGTTGAAAAAGACGGAACGTTGAGCAACATCAAAGTGTTGAGAGATCCAGGATACGGATTAGGCGAAGAAGCCATACGTGTCTTGAAATCTATAAAAACAAAATGGAAACCTGGCATACAAAATGACAAACCTGTTAGAACGGCTTACAATCTGCCTATCAGTGTCGATATCAAAAATAATTAATTTGAGTAGTTAACTATTTTTATTTTCAAAAAACCCTGCGAACTGTGCCTGCAGGGTTTTTTATTTAAGAACGATTCACTTTTTCATGCCGGCTAAAAACCCGTATTTCGCTAACATCACATTAACGTATTAAATAAAAACATTCGTTATCTTTGTGCTTTCAAAATAGAGTTTATGGAAACCGTTTTAGATACTGCCGTTTTACCTACAGGAAAACCAAAATGGCTAAAGGTAAAACTGCCTATTGGCCAAAAATATACAGAACTTAGAGGATTAGTAGACAAATACAAGCTGAATACGATCTGTACCTCAGGAAGTTGCCCGAATATGGGTGAATGCTGGGGCGAAGGAACTGCTACCTTTATGATTTTAGGGAATGTATGTACGCGTTCTTGCGGTTTTTGCGGTGTAAAAACAGGAAGACCAGAAACAGTTGATTGGGACGAACCTGAAAAAGTGGCACGCTCTATCAAAATCATGAACATCAAGCATGCAGTAGTAACAAGCGTTGACAGAGACGACTTGAAAGACGGAGGCTCGATTATTTGGATCGAAACCGTAAAAGCCATCCGAAGAATGAATCCCAACACTACGCTAGAAACACTGATTCCTGATTTCCAGGGAATTGAAAGAAATATCGACCGAATCGTAGAAGCTAATCCAGAAGTAGTTTCGCACAATATGGAAACCGTTAGACGATTAACTCGCGAGGTTCGAATTCAAGCAAAATACGACAGAAGCTTGGCCGTTTTAAAATACCTAAAAGAAAAAGGAATCAATAGAACCAAATCAGGTATCATGCTAGGTCTTGGAGAGACTGAAGAAGAAGTAATCCAAACATTACATGACTTGCGCGATGCTAATGTCGATGTAGTAACCATAGGACAATATTTGCAGCCAAGCAAAAAACACCTGCCGGTAAAAGAATTTATCACGCCAGACCAATTCGCGAAATATGAAAAAATCGGTTTGGAGCTAGGTTTCCGCCATGTAGAAAGCGGTGCTTTGGTGAGATCTTCTTACAAAGCCCAAAAACACATTTTATAAGTCATAAAATCAAAAGACGAAAGCCTTAAAGCCGTTTTTATAAATGCTTTTGTTTTTCTGACTTTAAAAACTTGTTGACTTTAAAACTTTATGACTTTAAAAACTAGAATTGCTATTAATGGATTCGGCAGAATCGGAAGAAACTTATTCCGCCTTTTGCTTAACCACCCGACTATCGAAGTCGTAGCTATCAATGATATTGCAGACAACAGAACAATGTCGCATTTAGTGAAATACGACAGTATTCATGGCGTTTTGCCCTTTGAATGTTCTTATGATCAAGAGAATATTATCATCGAAGGGAAACCCTATCCCTTCTTTCACGAAAAAAGCATCTCAAATCTCGATTGGAAATCGCTCGATATTGATGTCGTAATCGAATCGACAGGAAAATATAAGACCTTTGAAGAAATCAATCTTCATATTTTGGCGGGTGCAAAAAAAGTAATTCTTTCTGCCCCTTCAGAAACTGACAAGATCAAGACGGTTGTTCTGGGCGTAAACGAACATATCCTTGATGGTACGGAGAAAATCATTTCTAATGCCAGCTGTACGACAAACAACGCTGCGCCGATGATCAAAGTCATCAATGATTTATGTGGTATCGAACAAGCTTATATTACCACCGTACACTCTTACACTACAGACCAAAGCCTTCACGATCAGCCTCATAAGGATCTTCGAAGAGCCAGAGGCGCGGCACAATCTATCGTTCCCACAACAACGGGCGCGGCAAAAGCACTGACAAAAATTTTCCCTGAATTGGATGGCAAAATTGGAGGAAGCGGTATTCGTGTTCCTGTACCCGATGGATCTTTGACAGACATCACTTGTTATGTAAAACGAGAAGTTTCTATCGAAGAAATCAACAAAGCTTTTCAACATGCCTGCAGCAACGAATTCAAAGGACTCATGGCCTATACAGAAGACCCTATCGTTTCGGTAGATATTTTAGGCAATAGAAATTCTTGCCTTTTTGACTCACAGCTAACTTCTGTAATTGACAAAATGGTAAAGGTTGTTGGCTGGTATGATAATGAAATCGGATATTCTTCGCGCATTATCGATTTAATTTCATTAACAAATAAGAAATAGCTACTTTTATCCCTTATCAAGGGCTTTAAAATGAAGTATTTACCACCACTACTCTTTATTCTCTTATTTAATTCCCTGCTGTATTCACAGCAAAAAAAAACCGCGTCTACAAAAGTCGACAGCGTTGATTACTACATCCAGCTGGCAAGTTTCAATCTAAAGATCAATAATTATCAAAATGCTTTAGAAAGTTCTCAAAATGCCATTGAGTTTTCACAAAAAAAAGGCGACAAGGCACAGGAAGCAAATGCTTATACTTTTTTAGGAAGTATTTATTTTGAACTTAAAAAATACGATGATGCTATTGAGACGTATGTACGCAGCATCTCGTTATATAATGACCTAGAACCTTCTACTGAACAGGCTTATTGCTATTACAATCTCGGATTGTGTTACATGGAAAAGGGAAAATACGGTGTGGCAGAAATCTATTTTGATAAAGCCAATGCGATTTATGAAATCATTGAAATTCCTGATGCAAAAGAACTCCTAAATCTCCAGAAAGGAATTCTTTATAAAGCCAAAGGAAAAACACAATTAGCATCGTCCATCTTCAATACGATTATTGCCAAACCTGATAACGATGACAGTTTTAAGACCAAGGCAGAAGCCTTGTACCAGATGGGCACAATTGAGTTCGAGGCTGGCCGTAGCCATCTTGCCTTAAATTACCTCAATCGGGCCTTAGAATTAAATTCAAGAAGCGATAATTTTGAGCAGAAATCCAAAATCCTGAAGCTAATCAGCGAGGTTTATGAAATGATGATGGACATCGACAATTCGTTTCTTTACTTGAAAAAACACTTGGTCTTAAAAGATTCCATCATACAGTTAAACAGCAAAAAAATTGGGGCAGAAGCTTTCGAAAAATTCAAAGAAAGCGAGCAGATGAAAACCATAAAACAAAAAGACAAAGAAAATCGAGAGCAGAAAAAATTGATCAAAGTTTCCAAGCTTACCAGCGTATTGAGCATTGCCTTGATTACGATTCTCTCACTATTAAGCTTGTCGTTATATAAAAACAACATCATCCGGAATAGGACGAACAAACAGCTACAGGAAAAAAATACGGAACTTGAAATTGCAAAAGATAAGGCTGAAAAAGCATCCCAAGCAAGAGCTGAGTTCTTATCAACCGTAAGCCATGAGCTTCGAACACCTCTAAATGCCATTAACGGAATCACACACCTTCTGATTGAAGAAAACCCGAAAAAATCCCAAATTGATTACCTTAAGTCACTGAAGTTCTCCGGAAATTACCTGCTGACTTTTATAAATGAAATTCTAGAAATCAACCGAATCGAGTCAAATAATATTGAAATTGAAAAAATCTGCTTCAACCTTAGACAGCTTCTAATTGACATACAGAATTCGCTAAAAGAAATTGCAAGCCAAAATAATATCAATTTCGGATTGGAAATAGATCCTGAAATCAGCAAGACATTTTCTGGTGACCCGACAAAACTTTCCCAGATTTTCATGAATCTGATCAATAATGCCTTAAAATTTACGGAAAACGGGACCGTAATTGTCCGCGCAAAACTTCTGGGCGAAACAGAAACTAAGCAGAATATTTATTTTGAAATCGTAGACACGGGCATCGGAATTCCAGAAGAAAAGCAAGAAATTATCTTTGAAAGCTTTTCGCAAGGCTCTGTTGAAATCAACAGAAAATACGGCGGAACTGGCTTAGGACTAGCCATTGTTAAGCGATTGGTCACAATGCTAGGCGGCACCATCAAATTAGAAAGTACTATTAAAAAAGGATCTAACTTTAATTTCAGCCTAGAATTAGATAAAGGAATTGAAGACCATGAAATCTTAAAACTCTATACAAACGATAGTGATTTTGTCGATAAAAAAGTGCTTCTTGTTGAGGACAATAAAATCAACCAGATGGTGACCAAAAAAATGCTAGAAAAGAAGCAGATTGAATGTGAAATTGTCGAGAATGGAGAAGACGCCATAGAGGCTGTCAGAAACAATAAATACGATTTGGTACTGATGGATGTGCATCTTCCAGGCATAAACGGAACCATTGCCACCCAAAGCATTCGAAAATTCGACAAGAAGACTCCAATTATTGCATTAACCGCGATTTCCTTAAACGAAAACAGAGAAATGCTGCTTTCCTTCGGAATGACAGATGTCATCACCAAGCCATTCAATCCCGAAGCTTTCTACAGGGTTATTGCAGAAACGATGAATAGCAATTAGTTTCTAGAAATCAGCTCTTTGATAAGCGTCCTAACTTTTGGCTCAGCCTTTTTCGCCGCTTCCAATACTTCTTGATGAGAAACTGTATCGATGTTGTGCTCGTCGCCCATATCCGTAATCACAGAAATACCAAAACACTGCATGTCCATATGGCGGGCAACAATAACTTCAGGAACCGTTGACATTCCAACGCAATCCGCACCAAGAATTTTCACCATTCTGTATTCCGAAAGTGTTTCAAATGTCGGCCCTTGCAGTCCGTAATAAATACCATCCTTCACTTCGATGTTCAGTTCAATAGCAATCGCTTTGGCCTTGTTAATCAATTCTCTAGAATAAGGCTCGCTCATGTTGACGAATCTCGGACCGAATCTTTCATCATTTTTTCCTCGAAGCGGATGTTCGGGCATCATGTTGATATGATCGTAAATGATGACGATATCTCCCACTTTATAAAAAGGATTCACGCCTCCAGAAGCATTAGAAACAACCAACTTCTGCACGCCAAGATATTTCATTACTCTTACCGGAAAAGTTACTTCTTTCATGTCATATCCTTCATAAAAATGGAAACGGCCTTGCATGGCCACCACCTTTTTAGTTCCAATAGTCCCAAACACCAAAGCTCCTTTATGGCCTTGCACCGTTGAAACCGGAAAATTAGGAATCTCGTTGTATGGCAACGTAAATTCAATCTGAATATCCTCAGTAAAACCTCCTAATCCAGAACCAAGGATTACTCCATATTCTGGCGAAAAATTAGTTTTTGATTGTATATAATTAACGGTTTCTTGAACTTTTTCCCACATAATTTAAAATAGTTTTGTCAAAATCATTACCGCCAGAAATAAAATGGCTTTTTATCGGGAGATAGAAAAGCTGGCTGTCTGGAAGCCTTCCTTTTAATCGGACGAAATCTTTTTCGGTCGTGATGATTTTTTTATCCTGCGCTTTATTTTTTATCTCTGCAATGTCTTTTTCCGTAAAATGATGATGGTCCGGAAATGTCAGGATTACATCGTTTTCGCTTTGCAAATATGCAAAAAACGGTTCGGGTTTGGCTATTCCTGCCAAAAGTAATTTATCAACAGGCTTGATTTCGGAAACAGAAAGTTGCTTTTCTTCCGAAAACACAAATTCATCATAGGCTATCGATGTAAAACATAACTTTTGGTCTGAATCAATTTTTAGCTTTTTCTGAATCCTATCTTGTTCTTTGGCAGATAGATCTGGCGGGCATTTGGTAACTACGATAATTTTTGCACGTTCTGCCCCATTTCTGCTTTCACGAAGATTCCCTGCTGGCAAAATAAAATCATCTGAATACAAATCTCCATAAGCTGTCAATAAAACATAAAGTCCTGCTTTTACTTTTCTGTGCTGAAAAGCATCATCTAGCAAAATGATATCAGGCTGTGAAATCTTCAGTAACTGCTCAATTCCATTCCTTCGATCTGCATCCACAGCAACTTGGATGTTGGGAAACTTTTTATAAAACTGAAAAGGCTCATCTCCTAAAATTGATGCATCTGAATTTTCATCGGCTAAGACAAAACCTTCTGATTTTCGTTTGTAACCGCGACTCAATGTCGCTATCTTGTAATTAGGAGAAAGCAAGCGAATCAGATATTCAATCTGCGGTGTTTTGCCTGTTCCTCCAACGCTCAGGTTGCCGACAGCTATTATGGGAAGGTCAAAAGAATACGATTTTAAAATCCCTTTGTCAAAAAGAAAATTCCTAATGCTGGTAATAAGACCGTATAAAATAGAAAAAGGGAAAAGTATTTTTCGCAATAACATCATAGTACGAAAGTATAATATTTTATCTTTGAAACATAAAGCTAGGGCATATTTGCGACTATTGAATTCTGCTTTGCCTATTCATGCTTTTTGGCAATTTAAGCCTAATTTTTAAAATTATGAAGATAAAAGAAATTATTTCGGTCCTAGAAACTATGGCGCCGTTAGCTTATGCAGAAGATTTTGACAATGTTGGATTACTTGTCGGAAATCAAGATGATGAAGTCACAGGAGTTTTGGTTTGCCATGATGCTTTAGAAAACGTAATCGAAGAAGCTATTTTAAAAAAATGCAATTTCGTTGTCTGTTTTCATCCGATTTTATTTTCGGGGCTGAAAAAAATTACCGGCAAAAATTATGTAGAACGTGCCGTCTTGAAAGCCATCAAAAATGATATTGCAATTTATGCCGTACATACAGCTTTAGACAATCACCAAAATGGCGTGAATAAGATTTTTTGTGATGCTATAGGACTGAAAAACACAAAAATATTAGTTCCTAAAGAAAATTTTATCCAAAAATTAATCACTTATACGATTCCAGAAAATCACCAGAAATTACGAAATGCCTTATTTGACGCAGGCGCTGGAAATATCGGCAATTATGAAAACTGCAGCTTTAATTCACAGGGAATTGGCAGCTACCAAGGCAACGAGAACAGTAATCCCGAAATTGGAGAAAGAGGCGAATTTGTAGAAAATACAGAGATAAAAATAGAAGTCACTTTTGAAAAACACCTACAAGGCAAGATTTTAAAGGCTTTATTTTCAAATCACGTTTATGAAGAAGTTGCCTACGAAATTTATGATTTGCAGAATTCTCATCAAAATATAGGTTTAGGAATGATTGGTGAGCTAGAAACTGAACTGCCTGAGAAAGAGTTTTTAGAATTTGTAAAAACCAAGATGAAAGCCGAAGGAATCCGTCATTCCGAATACCTCGGAAAACCGATAAAAAAAGTAGCCGTGCTTGGCGGTTCGGGAAGTTTTGCAATTAAAAAGGCAATTCAGGCCGGAGCAGATGCTTTTTTGACCGCAGATTTGAAATATCATCAGTTTTATGAGTCTGAAAATCAGCTACTTTTAGCGGATATAGGGCATTACGAAAGTGAACGCTATACAAAAAATTATATAGTTGATTATCTTACGAAAAAAATTCCTAATTTTGCAATCATTTTATCAGAAGAAAATACAAATCCAGTTAAGTACTTATAGAATATGGCGACTACAAAAGAATTGAGTGTTGAAGACAAGTTAAGAGCGATTTATGATCTACAGTTAATCGACTCAAGAATTGACGAAATCAGAAATGTTAGAGGTGAATTGCCTTTGGAGGTGGAAGATTTGGAAGATGAAGTGGCTGGCTTGAGCACACGTCTTGACAAATTGAAAAACGATTTGGAAGTTATCGAAGAGCAGATCAAAGTAAAAAAGAATGCTATCGACGAACATAAAGAAGCCATCAAAAAATATACAAAACAGCAAGAAACTGTTCGTAACAACAGAGAATTCAACTCTTTGACTAAAGAAGTTGAGTTCCAAGAGCTAGAAATTCAATTGGCTGAAAAGCAGATTAAAGAAATGAAAGCTTCTATCGAGCACAAAAAACAAGTGATTTCAGATTCTAAAGAAAAATTAGAAGCAAAATCGTCTCACTTAAAGCATAAAAAATCTGAATTAGACGCTATCATGTCTGAAACAGAAAAAGAAGAAACTTTCCTTTCTGAAAAATCAGCAGAATATGAAGCGTTGATTGAGGTAAGATTATTGCAAGCTTACAAAAGAATCAGAAGCAGCGTTCGCAACGGATTAGCTGTGGTTTCAATTGAAAGAGGTGCCTCAGCAGGTTCTTTCTTTACGATTCCGCCACAAACACAAATGGAAATCGCTTCTCGTAAAAAAGTAATTACCGACGAGCATTCCGGAAGAATCTTAGTCGACGCAGCATTAGCTGATGAAGAAAAAGAAAAAATGGAGAAATTATTTTCAAAATTCTAGATATATTTAGTCCCGATAATCATCGGGACTTTTTTTTATGAAAAAAATCAGCAACCTGCTTCTCGCTAAATCTATCGGATTATATATTAATCTCCTTAGCTATGTGTCGCCAAAAAAAGCGTCGCAATTGGCCTATAAGTTTTTTAGCGAACCGAGAACAGGAAAGCTTTTTTCAGACCAGATGCCCGAAGTCTTAAAAAATGCCAAGACTGAAATTCTGGAGATGAGAGAACACCAATTCCCTGTCTATATCTGGCAAGGCAATGACACGTATGTCCTTTTAGTCCATGGCTGGGAAAGTAATGCTTCGCGTTGGGAAAATTTCCTTCCCTACCTAAAACAATCAGGATGTTCCATTATTGCGTTAGATGCTCCAGCTCACGGCTTATCTTCGGGAAGGGAGTTCAACGTTCCGAGATATGCCGAATTTGTAGATGTCGTTGTCGAAAAATACAAGCCGCAGTTTTTAATCGGCCATTCTATGGGAGGTGCTACTTCTTTATACTACCAACATCTTTATCAAAACAAAGCGATTGAAAAGATGGTACTCTTAGGCGCTCCGTCTGACTTGCAGACTTTAGTCCTAAATTATGCAAAGCTATTAAGCTTGAATATGAAAACTATCAGCATGATCGAAAATCATTTTCTAGAGCATTTCAAAATTAAGGTAGAAGAATTTTCAGGAAAGATATTTGGTTCCAGAATAAAAGTAAAAGGCTTGATCGCCCACGATATCGATGATGATGTGGTTTCTTTTGAAGAAGCTAAAAAGATAGTAAGTTCATGGAAAGAAGCTACCTTTATTGAAACCCGCGGCTTAGGCCATAGCATGCATGACGATATCTTATACAAGAAGATTTGTTCCTTTTTATTCGATAAAGGAAATTATATGGATAACAAAAGAGCATCGTAATCGATGCTCTTTTTAGTTATTTCTTAATGATCTTTTTGGTTTCCGACCTATTTCCGTCTACGACTTTCACAAAGTACAATCCTTGAGAAAAAGAACTCAAATCGATTGTATTATCTTCAGAGATTGGAGCTCCATAAACGCGTTGTCCTACAGCATTACAAATCTCAACTCTTGCGTCTGCAGATAAGTCTTTTGTCTTGATTGTCAGCCTGTCTGTTGCTGGATTCGGATATACGATAAACTCCAACCCGCTAACCTCATCCACACTTAAAAACTCACTCTGCACTTGAAGAATAGCTGCCTGCATGTTAGGAATTGGCCCGATATTACCGCCTGTTCCTTGTGGTATTCCAGTAGATTGAAGAAGATTCCTCATTTGTACAGGCGTCATGTAGTTGCCCGTAAGGGTATGGTAATACGATTGCAACACGATCGCGCAAGAAGCGACTATTGGCGTTGCCGAACTCGTCCCAGAAAAATTAGTATAGTATTGGTTGAAATCGCCACCAATCTGTTGGGCGTCTCCATAACCAGATGCAAAAACGCCAGTTCCCCAAGCATGCACATCTACCCTAGCACCATAGGTACTAAAAGAAAGCTTATTATGATTGATGGTATTATCACCAGCTCCGACCATAATGGCACCGCTGTTTCCTCTGTTTCTATAATTCAGGTAAGGTGCCGAATCTAAATTTTCCGCTCCGTTTCCTGCTGCTGCTACGATTATTATCCCTGCATCGGTTGCCGCTTTGGTTAGATCCCAAACTGCACCCACATATTCGGCCGGACCGTAGTTTCCTTGAGCTCCGGTTGCCTGCATTTCATAAATCAAAATATCCCCGGCAGCTGAATTAGCGATAGCCTGAGTAACTGCTGCAACGCGATTGTAGCCTGATGTCTGCCATTCTGGAGCTAGCATCATTTGCGCTGCTCCATAAGCCATACCGGAAATACCATAAGCACCTTTGTCGCCATAAACAATTCCAAAAACGGCAGTACCATGTTCTGAATAACTTGTCGTCACACTAGATGAAATGTTCATTCCTGGTGCTAATATTACATTTCTTTCGTTAAGATCTTCGTGCTCACTATTAAAACCGTATTCGACATCACGAATTCTGATACCAGCACCAGTCAGGTTTAATCCCCATGCATACGTCATGTTTACTCCCGGATTAGGCTGGATATAAGTCTGATTTACTTCAAAATTAGGAGTTGTTGGCGGAATATCAGCAGGCGGCTGTGTAGGCTCCAAGGAACTCAACGAGCAATATTCAACTTCCGGAAATTCTTCTAATTTTTTTGCTAGCGCAAGCAGCCTATCATTTGTAGGATTATTAATTTTTATCTTAAGTATGTTTCGCAGTTTTGCAACTGAATGCCCTTTGCCTGTCAATTCGATAGCTTTCTGTTCTAACTCATCAAGCTTTTCATCAGAAATTTCTATTCCTTTTTCTAGAATTAGACCATATTCCTGTTGGAGTGCCTTAAACCCTGGTATTGATTGTGCTACTGTATTATATGATGCTTCATCAAAATGCAATGATGTATCAAACGAAACATATAGCTCGTGCGCATTACTGCCTTTTTCTAAGGCAAAATCTCCTTTCCTGTTTTGTCCGTAGGAAGCTACTATCGAAAGCAGGATCAAATGTATAATCAAGGTAATTTTTTTCAAAATAATAAGCTTAATTGATTAGTACTCTAAATTTGGTGCAAGATATATAATTTTAAGACACGTAGTTTTGGCAGGCATTAATATTTAGTTGTTTTAAAGCGACTTATATAAATTTTCCTGATGTTTTTCTAAAATACAAATTAACCCTACCTTTGCCCTATGGAAGAAAATCTCAAGCGACTCAATAAATTCATAGGCGAAACGGGCTATTGTTCCCGCCGTGAAGCCGACAAGCTTATCGACGAAGGCCGTGTTACCATCAATGGAAATGTAGCAGAAATGGGAACAAAGGTTTCTACAGAAGATGAAATTCGTATTGATGGCAGGCTGATTGTCGAAAAAAGAGACAAGCCTGTATATCTTGCTTTTAACAAGCCTGTAGGCATCGAGTGTACGACCAACTTGGAAGTCAAAAACAATATTGTTGACTATATCAATTATCCGAAAAGGATTTTTCCTATCGGACGTCTGGACAAAGCCAGCGAAGGCTTGATTTTCATGACAAACGATGGTGATATCGTCAATAAAATTCTGAGAGCCCGCAACAACCACGAGAAAGAATATACGGTAACCGTCAACAGACCCATCACCGACCGCTTTATCGAAAGAATGAGCAATGGTGTTCCTATCTTAGATACAGTGACTCGAAAATGCAAGGTCGAACAAGTCAGCAAGTATATTTTCAAGATTATCTTGACGCAGGGACTGAACCGACAGATTCGAAGAATGTGCGAATATTTAGGTTATGAGGTTACGGCCTTGAAGCGTATCCGAATCATCAATATTTCCTTAGATGTTCCTGTAGGCCGATACCGAGATTTGACCGATAGCGAAATCAAAGAACTGAATCAGTTAATAGAACCTTCAAGCAAGACAGAGGAAGCCAGCCTTCCAAAACTGGAACAGAGGCGTCCGCAGCAGCAAAGGGTTATCCGAAAAATTCCGCCAAGAAATAACGATAATAGGAATTTTAGAAATGACAAATAAAACAAAACCCAAGACTTTCATCTTGGGTTTCTTTTTAAATCTAGTTTTTTAAACGTTTCTGCTCGCGTGCCAGAAGCGTGTTTTTAAGCAACATGGCAATCGTCATCGGACCGACACCGCCTGGAACAGGCGTTATAAAAGAGGCTTTTTTGCTTACGAATTCAAAATCAACATCGCCTGTGATTCGGTATCCTTTTTCACTTTCGTCAGCAACTCGGGTAATTCCGACATCGATAACAACTGCATCATCTTTCACCATTTCTGCTTTCAGGTAATTCGGTACACCTAGCGCCGTGATGATGATATCTGCCTGAGTCGTAATCTGAGCAATATTTTTGGTATAGCTGTGCGTTAATGTAACTGTTGAATTTCCAGGAAAACCTTTACGTCCCATCAAAATACTCATCGGTCTGCCGACAATGTGGCTTCTTCCGATAACCACCGTATGTTTTCCTTTGGTTTCTACACCGTATCTTTCTAATAATTCTAGGATTCCGAAAGGCGTCGCAGGAATAAACGTTGTCATATCCAAGGCCATCTTTCCGAAATTCTCTGGATGGAATCCGTCTACATCTTTGCTAGGATCAATCGCCATCAATACTTTCTGCGTATCAATCTGTTCTGGCAAAGGCAATTGGACAATAAATCCGTCGATGTTATCGTCTTCATTCAATTGCTTGATTTTTTTAAGCAGTTCGGTTTCAGAAGTCGTGCTTGGCATCTTCACCAATGTCGACTCGAAGCCTACTCTTTCGCAAGCTTTTACTTTGCTTCCAACATACGTCAAGCTCGCACCATCGTTCCCCACTATAACCGCGGCCAGATGGGGCACTTTCTCACCGTTGTCTTTCATCTTTTGGACTTCGGCAGTGATTTCGTTCTTGATGTCGTCAGAAATTTTTTTTCCGTCTAGTAGTTGCATTCTTTTGTAGTTAGTGTTGTTTATGAAAATTTTTAGGGCTTAAAATTTCAGCTTGAAACTTTAAGCCCTAACAGTATTTTATTATCTCATTCCTTTCATGCCGCCCATCATTCTCATGAGGTTTTTTCCGCCACCGCCTTGCATCATTTTCATCATCTTGCTCATCTGGTCAAACTGCTTCATAAGCTGGTTGACTTGCTGGATATCGGTTCCAGAGCCTTTTGCAATACGATTTTTTCTTTTGAGGTCGATAATCGCAGGCTTGCTTCTTTCTGTTGGAGTCATCGAGTGGATAATAGCTTCGATATGCTTGAAGGCATCGTCTTCGATTTCGACATCTTTTAATGCTTTTCCTGCACCGGGAATCATCCCGACCAAGTCTTTCATATTACCCATCTTTTTTACTTGCTGGATCTGCGTCAAGAAATCGTCGAAACCAAATTCGTTTTTGGCAATCTTCTTTTGCAGCTTTCTTGCTTCTTCTTCGTCGAATTGCTCTTGGGCTCTTTCTACTAAAGACACAACGTCTCCCATGCCCAAGATTCTTTCGGCCATACGATTTGGATAGAATACATCGATAGCATCCATCTTTTCGCCAGTACCGATAAACTTGATTGGCTTGTTTACGACAGATTTAATAGAAATCGCTGCTCCACCGCGCGTATCACCGTCTAATTTGGTAAGGATAACTCCGTCAAAATTCAATCTGTCGTTGAAGGCTTTTGCTGTGTTGACAGCATCTTGTCCCGTCATCGAATCGACAACGAACAGTGTTTCTTGTGGCTGAATCGCTTTATGAACATTGGCAATTTCGGCCATCATTTCTTCATCGACAGCCAAACGACCCGCCGTATCGACAATGACTACGTTAAATCCATTTGATTTTGCATGCTTGATGGCATTTTGTGCAATTTCGACCGGATTTTTATTTTCTGGCTCAGAATATACTTCTACGCCAATCTGATCGCCGACAACGTGTAGCTGATTAATCGCCGCAGGACGGTAGATATCACAGGCAACCAACAATGGTTTTTTATTTTTCTTTGTCTTAAGATAATTTGCTAATTTCCCAGAGAAAGTCGTTTTTCCAGAACCTTGAAGACCAGACATCAAGATTACGGTCGGGTTTCCAGAAAGATTCACTCCTGCTGCATCGCCACCCATCAATTCGGTCAATTCATCCTTAACCAACTTTACCAAAAGCTGTCCCGGTTGTAACGTTGTCAAAACGTCCTGACCAATTGCTTTTTCTTTTACTTTGGTCGTAAATTCTTTAGCAATCTTAAAGTTGACATCGGCATCCAGCAAAGCGCGGCGTACTTCTTTTAAAGTATCGGCAACGTTAACTTCGGTGATTTTTCCGTGTCCTTTTAGTATATGAAAGGCTTTGTCTAATTTATCGCTTAAATTATCAAACATAATGATTTTCTTTATTGAGGTGCAAAGATAAGAGAAAGACGGTAAGTATCAAAGAGCCAAAGAGGCAAAGTTATAGCACAGCAACTTCTATAGCCAAAATAAAAAAACCAGGCATTGCTGCCTGGCCTTTCACTTAACTAAACTAAACTAATTTTCGAAGCATGTATTGGTATCGCCTTCAAGTTGAAAAAGCGTTGTGACTTGCTGCGGGGTCAGTACTTTTTTATAGACACGTAAGTCATCAAGATATCCTTCGAAATTCTTTCCTATTATATAATCAAGAGCCTGCGTATTTAAGAATATATTGGATACATCTTCAGAGTTTCTTAAGACGCCATCTCTATACATTTTAACATGATCAATATTATTAGGGGTATCATGCTGTACGGTAACTACTAGATGGTGCCAATTTGTAGTATCATTCCACAAATTTTGATCTACGTTCCATGACATATCCCAAAGTCCGCCCTGAGGCCAAAAAACCAGAGGCGTATTTCCATCATAAACACCTACGCCAAAAGTTGTCGGATACGGCATGCTTCCATTTGATTTTTCAAACATGCGCTCAAAATCTCCTGCTTCAGTATTCTGCATTCGGAACCATAGGCTGACAGTCACTGAATTGCCTACTTCTATATTACGAGCTGTAGTCGTATTGAGCGTTAAGAAGTTTGTACGAGTAAATGAAATCGCGCTATTTACATTGCCGCTTCTATCTGTCACAAATGTTGGAGCCGCAGCAGGAACAGCCAAATCTCGACTAACCAAATCTCGAACTTCATTGGCAAAAGGCATGTAAATAATCAGATCGTTGGTCAAAATATTCGGGTTCGGACATATATTATCGACACAGTCCTGAATCGCTCCCAACATTTCTATATTGTTGCGGATCGTGACCTCAATGCCGTTTCTATTTGTTATTGTAATCGGGTAATCGACTGCATAAAATTCGTTGTTGCCCAAATTGAAAAGCAGTAGAAAAAATTCCAGGTCATTATGAATCGTATAGGTATGCGCAAGCTGGAAGTTGCTGTTATACCCAAAAACACGTATCGGATAATGGATTGAAACGCATGCAATGTTTCGCTCTCCCGGTTCTGGTTCCTGGCAGTCGTCTCTCAAGGCATTGAATTGTGTCTCATTTTGCACGACAACTTCTCTGTAGTCTGGATAAACAATCGTAATAGGAAATACAAAATCTACATAATCGTGATCAGCATCTGTTACCTCAAAAATGTCGTTTACCAAATGATAATCATTTTCTGTATTGATGGTTACTGCCTGGCTGTTTACAATCAGGCTGACTGGCAATTTCACGCTAAAGCAGCTTGTGCTATCAATTATATTGTCGTCTGCCGTTGCATTCATCGCTACTCTTTCGAAAAGTCCTGTCAATGGTGCCGTCTTACTCAGAGTTTCCTCATTCTGCTTGGTTTCATTCTCTTCATCCTGGCAGGACACCGTAAAAGCGGCAATACAAATACAGCCCAGTACTAAAATTGATTGTAGAATTTTCTTCCTATTCATGATTCTAAATTTATTGGTTTGGTACTAAAACAAGCATTATGGAAAATACCCTACCCGACAAAACTTCTTTTTTTAATTAAAAGCTATATTTGATACAACTAAAAAAACTGAATATAAAAGTAGGGTTTTTATCAACTTGGCTGTTATACAGAAGGACTGTCTTTTAAACTGTATGAAAGAAATAAAAAAAATTGCGGGCGTCTGCGAAGAAATGGTCTTTTCAGATTTCTTCCGTTCCAACGCAAAAACCTTGCGGAATTATTTATTTTATAAGTTCGGCAATGAGGAACAAGCGAATGATATTTCTCAAGAAGCTTTTGTAAAGTTGTGGGAAAATTGTGGCCAAGTTCCTTTAGAAAAGGCAAAATCTTTTATTTATAAGGTGGCAAACAACGCTACCTTGAATCAGATCGCACATCAAAAGGTAGTTTTGGGATATGCCAAAAAAGAAAATCCGACACAGCATACCAACGAAAGTCCTGAATTTATCCTAGAAGAAGAACAGTTCAAGAAAAAACTCGACCAAGCAATCCAGAATCTGACGGAAGGACAGAGAACGGCTTTTCTTTTAAACAGAATTGACGGCAAAAAATATAGCGAGATTGCGGCAATGCTAGATATCAGCGTCAAGGCCGTAGAAAAAAGAATCCACGGAGCGCTGGTTTCACTACGTCAAGAAATCGAAGCGATAAAGTAGGGTTTTTGAGCGCTGATATGTTTTAACAAAAAGAAGTGATGGAAAATAATTTTGACTTAGCAAAATGGCTGGCTGGAGAAATGACCGCAGATGAATTGGAAGCTTTCGAGAAGTCGCCCGAATTCAATACGTATAAAAAGATAAAAGAACTTTCAGGTCAAATGGAAGCGCCTGCTTTTGATGCCGAAAGTTCCTATCAAAACATAATGGGCCAGGCTAAAGAGAAACCTGTCGTTAGATTGCGCAACAATTGGTTTTTGAAAACTGCGGCTATCATAGTGACCGCTTTGGGCACGTTATTTATTTTGAAGTACCAGATTACGAGCACAGAATATGCCAATGCTGGAAAAAAAACCACTTTTCTTTTGCCTGATGATTCCGAAATTGTGCTGAATTCTGATTCTGAAATCCGATACAAAAAATGGAACTGGAGCAGCAACCGAAGCTTGGATTTAAAAGGAGAAGCTTTTTTTAAGGTTGCTAAAGGCGAAAAATTCGACGTAAATACCAGCCTTGGGACAGTAACGGTAGTCGGTACCCAGTTTAATGTAAGGGCTAGGAATCGCAATTTTGAAGTAGAATGTTATGAAGGGAAAGTAAAAGTAGCTTTCAACAATAAAATACTATTTTTAGAAAAAGGAAGCAGTGTTATTGTCCGAGGCGGAAAACAGCTCCAGTCCCTGCCGCTAACTACCGATAGGCCAAGCTGGCTTTTAAACGAACTAAAGCTCAATGCTGCCGCCTTGAACGAAGCAATTAGCGAG
This sequence comes from Flavobacterium sp. N2550, assembly GCF_025947265.1. Taxonomy (NCBI): domain Bacteria; kingdom Pseudomonadati; phylum Bacteroidota; class Flavobacteriia; order Flavobacteriales; family Flavobacteriaceae; genus Flavobacterium; species Flavobacterium sp. N2550. The sequence goes on from NZ_CP110007.1 coordinate 3,791,745, forward strand.
ATCGAACGCCAATACGCTGTTGAAATCGAACATTCTAAAATTAGTTCTGATCAGTATTTTACCGGAATATTGCCTTTAGACAATATCGATACTGCCCTTGAAATCTTATGCAAGACCTATCATTTGGATTATATAAAAACCTCTGATAAAAAGATTACCTTAATAAAAGAATGACGAGACTCATCCCCCGGCTGTTGTTATTTTTTTTCTTTTTCTTAGCTTTCCAATCGATCTGGGCGCAAGAAAAGAGCACGGCCGTACCTTTAAAAGAGATTCTTGCGAGACTATCAAAACAGCACAAGGTACAGTTTAATTTTATTGAGGAAGAAGTAGCCCCTCTTTTTTTGATTCCGCCAGCATCTGAACTGAAATTGCCCGAAAAACTAAACTATCTACACAATCAAACAGCTTTGGATTTTGAAATCATAAACGACCGCTACATTGTTGTCGCTTCAAGAAAAAAACAAAAAAGTGCTACTAATATTGCCTTAAAGTCAAGCGACAGCATTCCGATCACTCTCGAAGAAACGATTATAGAGAAATACCTAACTAGCGGAATTTCTAAGACCGTAGAAGGGAACCTTATCATAAGGCCAAAACGATTCGGGATCCTTCCGGGACTGACAGAGGCCGATGTCCTGCAAACCCTTCAGCAGGTTCCCGGAATTTATAGTGCAGACGAGACGATTTCTAATATCAATGTCAGGAGCGGCACACACGACCAAAATTTATTTTTATGGAACGGAATTCGGATGTTCCAGACTGGACATTTCTTCGGCTTGATTTCTGCTTTCAATCCGTCGCTTTCGCAAAAGATTTCCATTTCAAAAAATGGAACTTCTGCGTTTTATGGAGAAAGCGTCTCGAGCGTCATCGATATTTCTTCTATCCCTGAAACTATCGGAACTACCGCGTCAAGCCTAAGTTCTAACTTGATCAGCGCGCAATTTAATTCCAAGATAAGGCTTTCAGAAAATTCAAGCTTCCAGATTTCAGGAAGACGTTCTTTTACCGACTGGGCTACTTCCCCAACCTACAAGAACTATTACAATCGAATCTTCCAGAATACCATCGTTACGAATCTCGAAAACAACGAAGTGTCGAATTACCATACCGATGAAAAGTTTTATTTTTATGACTTTACGGCCCAATACCAGCAGAAAATAGGTACTGCTACTCAAATAACCGCCGCTTTTATCGGAATCAATAATTCTTTAAATCTTGACCAGAAAATAACTTCCGATGGCGTTTTGAAGTCCCGAAATAGCGATTTAGAGCAGCAAAATTTTGGCGGTGCCGTTGCTTTGAAAACAGCTTGGAATGAAAAAAATTACAGTACAATTAGTGGCTACCTTTCCTATTATAATCTAAATTCGAGGAATGAGGCTGTCGAAAACAGCCAGACGCTAGTACAGCAGAATACCGTTATCGATATGGGATTCCGATTGGAAAACAAGCACATCCTTAATCCAAATCTGACCTTGAATACAGGATATCAGTACAATGAAATTGGAGTCAGGAATTTTGAAAACATCGATAATCCAGGATTTTCGAGAAGCATCAAGGAAGTCTTGAGAACCCATTCGTTGATTGCAGAAGCAGAAATACATTCCAACGACAAGCGTCTTTTCTTGAAACCAGGTTTGCGCTTCAATTATATTGAGGAATTGGAAACGTATCTTTTTGAACCGAGACTGCAATTCAATTACAAATTCAATGAAGAACTAAGTATTGAAGTTCTAGGCGAGCAGAAAAGCCAGACGGCTTCACAGATTATCGATCAGCAACAGGACTTTTTAGGCATTGAAAAAAGGCGTTGGATTTTGTCTGACGACGATCAGATTCCAATTCAAAAAAGCCATCAGATTTCCATCGGATTGACTTACAAGACTGGACAATGGTTGGTTTCGTTAGATAATTTTTATAAAAAAGTGGCTGGAATCTCAACGCCAAGCCAGGCTTTCCAGAATCAATTAGAATTTATAAAGATTAATGGCGATTATAAGGTGTTGGGATCCGAGCTTTTGGTACAGAAAAACTTTAACCGTTTTTATTCTTGGATCAGCTACAGCTTGAGCAACAGTGACTATAAATTCGATTCGCTTATACCTTCGGAATTTGCCAATAATTTCCAGATTATCAATAGTATCAATTGGGCCGCCATCTATGACTGGCAAAATATTAAAGTGGCTTTAGGCGCAAAATGGAATTCTGGAAGGCCCGAAACAACTCCGGCGACAAATCTTTTGGATTTCAGCAATCCAGCAAAGCCCGAAATCAATTATAGTTTTCCAAACAATAAAGACCTGAGTGATTATTTTCAAGTGAATTTTTCGGCTTCTTATAGCTGGAAATGGAATTCAAAAAATCAATTAGAATTAGGCATTTCTGTCCTCAATATACTAAACAAAAAAAACACAATTAGTCGTTATTATAGAGTAAATGGTAGCAACAATACCATTGAAAGTGTCAATACATATTCTTTAGAAAGAACGCCTAATGCTTCGTTGAAATTTAATTTTTAGCAAAATAAAAAGCCAGTCTAACGACTGGCTTACTTAATTTATTATGGATTCTTCTCAAAGGTCAGGTAATCTGTGCCTCCGTTTCCTCCACTGTCGTCAACAAGCCTGATTTTCGTCGAAGTCCTTTCCACAACATCCCAGTCATCACTCAACTCAACAAAAGCTGTTGGAGCAGAAAAAAGGATATTAAAGTCGATGTCGTCGCTAGGGCTGTCGTCATTGTCGTCAGTTACGGACCAGGTGCCTTCGTAAGTATTGGCACCATTGGTAGCGGTCAGTAAACTGGTACTTCCAAAAGTAAAATTATAGCCCGTAAAATCCGCTGTTTCGTTATTCCCGCTATCAATATAGCTGGTAATTCTCCATGTTCCTGAAGTTACCGTATTGACAACTTCTTCTACTGTCGTGTTTGATGGCGAACTACTATCGTCATCTGAACTGCATGCCATCGTAAAAAGGAACGCTCCGGCACATACTGCAAAAATTAATTTCTTTTTCATGGTTTGGTTTTTTATTGTCAAAAAACAATTGGTTAACAATAATATAACGGCACCAAACCTTTTTTTAGTATAAAAAACGTTTATTTTAGAATTGGAAGTAGATAAATGGCTGCGGTCCTGCGGTTGCGGTTGCGTAGACAATCCAGTAGACAAAACCTAGAATCAAGGCCTTTCCAATTAATGGTGTCTTGTCAAAAGCCAGCTTCATGTTCTTAGTAATTCCTTCTGGAAGGAAATGCCATACATAACCCAACAGCATCAAAAGGAATACATTCTTGTAGCCCGAAATAATGATCTGCCATTGCTTCGGATCGAAAGTCAGCTGTCCGATATTATTGATGATCTGCAATGCCGTATCAAAATCTTTCGCCCTGAAAAACAGCCAGCAGAATACAACAAAATGGAACGTTAGCAGGATGGAGAAAAACCTCCAGATGTAGTCAAAAGCATTCTTTTTGGCGTCTTTTTTGGAAGGAAAAAATTCAAGGAAAATTTTGTGCACAGCCAAGGCAACGCCATGCAGGGCGCCCCAAATGATAAAACGAAGACTGGCACCGTGCCATAAGCCTCCCAAAAGCATCGTCGTTAAAAGATTCACATTCGTGAACATTGTTCTTTCTCTGTCTTTAGACAAGATGAAAGTCAAGCTGAAAAGGACTAAAGAAGAAACTGCAATAATCAGCGGAATATGGCTTACGGTAGAATAGCTGATTCCCCAAATAACCAACCCGAAAAAGAACAAGGCTGGAAATAAAAATCCTGCGAAAGAACCGTGACGGTTTCCTCCAATCGAAATATAAAGGAAGTCTTTCAGCCAAGTTGATAGCGAAATGTGCCATCTTCTCCAGAATTCTGTTATCGAAGCTGATTTATAGGGCGTCCTAAAGTTGGTCGGCAATTTAAATCCGAGCAATAATGCTACTCCGATTGCCATATCCGAATATCCGGAAAAGTCGCAATAAATCTGTATCGCATAACCGTAAGAAGCCATCAGATTTTCAAAAGCCGTATAGCTTGTCGGCGCATCAAAAACACGGTCGACAAAGTTTATGGAAATATAATCTGAAATAACTGTTTTCTTGAGAAGACCTCCAATTATAAGAAACAAGGCATTGTTTACGTCTTCTTTGGTAAGATTTAATTTTTGGTAAATCTGCGGCAAGAAATCTTTTGCTCGTACAATCGGTCCTGCGACCAACTGCGGAAAAAAAGAAACGAAAAATAGGTATTCGATATAATTGTTCGTCGGTACGATTTCTTTCCTGTAGATTTCAATAATGTAGCTTATCGACTGAAATGTGTAGAAGGAGATTCCGACAGGCAATAGTATCTTATGCAGTTCGAAATGCCCCTGAAACATATCGTTATAGGTACCTATTAGGAAATTGGTGTATTTAAAATAGCCCAAAAGTCCGAGATTTAAGATAACACTGAGCCAGATGTAAAACTTACGCCAGCCTTCGCGGTTTTCCCGATAAATCACGCCGCTTAGATTGTAATCGACGACAGATGACAGGATGAGCAGGAGAAAATAGACTCCGCTCGACTTATAATAAAAGAAAAGCGAAAATAGGATGACATATACCAGCCTCAAGTAAAAAGTCTTGCGCATAAAGGCATATACCAGATAAAAAATCAGGAACATTCCTAAAAACAGTCCTGTATTGAACAGCAAGGGTTCTTTCGGATTGTATATAAACCAGCCTTTCACTTGTTCTAAAGTGAGTACTCCAAAGGTCTGCGTAAACCAGTCATTTATGCTGTTGATTGTCATTAATTCTCTATGCCCGATTTAAAATTACTGTATGCTTTTAGAAGCGCTTCTGATAATAAATTCCCTTGCTTTTCATATCCTGCTTTAGAATAATGAACTCTGTCACCCGACATTAATCCTTTGGCCGCATTTCTGCTGACACCGTATAATCCTCCAAACTGAGAATACAAGTCCCAAACAGCAAAGCCTTTTGTTTCAGCTGATTTCAGGATATTTTCTGAATAATCGGCTGCAAATGTATTTGGAAATTTTCGTTTAAACAAGGACGGCGGCGGTGTCGATATAAGAACAGGAACATTTAGCTGCTGTGCTTTCAGATTTTCTAGGAACAGATTAAGCTGCACCATATATTCCGAAGAGATCATCTTGTCAAAAGTTTCGTTTGTCCCTAAAGAAAGTACGATCATGTCAGGTTGCAATGCTTTTAACTGCTCAAAAAACAACGGATATTTGTTGTAATCAGAAAATTTTGCTCCATTTACGCCGATGCTGCTGTAGATTACGCCTGGGTTGTTATTTTCAAGCACTAATCCGTTTAAGGCAAATTCCGAAGTTTCGGGATTCGGAATAAGATAAATCTTGCTCAAGACAGTTTCGCTTTTATAATAATGCGAAAGTTCATCGGATTGTACTTCCAGCGGAATAAACTCTGACCGTGAAATGGATTTCTGCTGCATTTCATTCGTCGGAATCTTTAGCGTTTTTCCAGCTCGGATATTATTTGACTTTAAGTTGTTTGCTTTTTTCAACTGTGAAACCGAAATGCCATATTTTTCGGCAATAATCGATACAGCTTCTCCTTTTTTAATCTTGTGCGTGATCTTTTTCGGAACCGAAGACTCCATCACTATTGTTTTTGAAGCTGTAGCCACATCAAACAAATTTTTATTTTTTGGAGTGATGATCTTGATCGTGTTGAAGCCATACGAACTGTCTTTTACATTGATCTCGATAGCAAAATCTTTGTTCTTTGTCCACAAACCAATGCCGCTCAAACCGACAGGATTTCCGATTACCGGATAGATATTTCGGTAGCTTTCCCAGCTTCTGTTTGATGAAAATCGTTCATTATAGGAACCATTCGTCTTTGCCAAGCTGTACGGAAAAATAAATCCTCTGCCACCATTTCCGAATTCTCCTTGTAGTTTCTTTCGAATGACATTCGTCATCAGGTCGGCTTGGATATGAGAATCTCCGATATGCACGATGTTAATCTTGCCTGATTTATTTTGCTGGCTAAGGCTTAATTTTTCAAAAAAAGGCTTCAGCGTTTTAGCATTGTGAATTTGATTGTCTGGAATTACGATAATTTCCGTCGTATCAATTGCTGCGACAGTATCGATTTCGACAAACAGAGAATCTGTTTGCGCATACGATTTGACAGCTGTTACGAGGCATATCAGATAAAAAAATAATTTCAGCTTATGCATCGACACTGTCTTTTTTAATTCCTGTTGAATCAGAAGGTTTCTTCTCGGCAGGCTTTCTTTTCTTTCTTAAAGCTTTATATTTTTCATAACCTTGGTTGAGCTGTTCATACAGCAAGCCGGCTATTTTTTTAGCACCGCGGTGGTTAAAATGCGTATAATCTTTATTGGCTTTTGCTGGTTCTTCTTCTACCCATTTTACCATAGAGCCATCGCCGCCCATCAAAGTATATAGATTTACGAATCCCGATTGCGTTTTCAAGGCGTATCTTTTTTGCGCTGTTGTCAATGGAACTACGGCAGAATCGGTTTTCATTTCCAAGTCGTATTTTGTAGATTTATCGGCTGTCGAAACAATCAAGATGGCAACTCCAGGAAAGCATTCTTTCAAATGGTTGACCGTTTTTGTCATGCTTCTGTCGTACCAAGTATAGTCTTTAGTTCCGTAATTCAAGACGTTTGTCCCGTAGTGCAATACGATTAAATCGTAGCCTAATTTACTGTTGAAGGCTTGCATTACAGCTGGATTGAAGGTTGAAATCGGCAATCCAGAGTTTCCTCTTTGTGAAAAATTATCCACGTGGACACCTTTTCCGTCATCAAAATTGAAACCGAAAATCGGAATCGAATCCGCTTTTATAAAATCAGCCTTAAAGCTTTTGACACTACTTGAAGATATCTTTAATGTATTGACCAAACTGTTTGGCGTTAAGCTTTTTACGATAGTATCTTTTCCGATGATAACATCTACTTTTCCGTTAAGATTAGATGACCTTCCGTAGAAAAGCGTCGGATTGTCAAGCATGGTCGCAAACTTCGCATTATTTGCCTTAAAGCGTATCCATTCTACATGAGCCGTATCATTTGCAAAAAAGACATGCCCGTTAACTCCAAACGGACTTCTAGGCCTTTTGACATTCAAATAAGATTGGGTTTTCCAGTTTCCTGAATATTGGTGAGTGATCGAACTTCTGGAAGCCGCAGATTCTGACGTTATGGAAACAAAACCAACGCCGTGACCTCCAAACTTTGTCTGGTAATCGGCTCTTAAGTCTTGAACAATCATGTCACCATCGGTCATCGAATCTCCGAAATAGGCGATTCTTACACTTTCTGATTCTGGATTTGTTTCTAGCTGGTACAATTTCTCATAAAAAGAAATCAGGTACTGATAGCCTTTGTAGTCTTCAAATTTTTCGGCAGGGAAAGTAATCCCTAAAGTCGGATCAAAGACAATTTTTTCATTAATCAGCGTATCTTTTGCAGTAGCCTTGACATCTTTGGCAACAGCATCCAAAAGCATGCTGTCGATCAGGACGTTCTTTGAATTTGGAGCACCTTCGGGAAAAATTTTCTTTGGCAGAAACTGCTTGAATCCAATAAAAGCGCCAGCGGCCAAAAGCACGATTGCAAAAGATTGAAAGAAATAAGAATTCGTTTTCACTACGATAATTATGAGTTAGGAATTACATTCTTTCAGGAACATCAATTCCCAAAAGGCTAAATGCTGAAGCGATGATATCGGCTACTTTTTTTGATAGCTGGACACGGAAAACCTTTTCATCAAAGTTGTCAGAGCCTAGAATCGGAACGGCTTGATAAAACGAATTGTATTCTCTTACGAGTTCGTAAGTATAATTCGCAATCAATGCCGGGCTGAAATTCTGTGCCGCATTTTGAATAATCTCTGGGAAAGTTTCCATCTGCTTTAGCAGTTCTTTTTCTTTTTCGTGCAAAGAAATAGAAGTCATGGTGCTGGAATAGTCAAAATCTGCTTTTCGTATAATCGACTGGATTCTAGCGTAGGTATATTGAATAAACGGACCTGTATTTCCAGCAAAATCGACAGATTCTTCGGGATTGAACAGAATACGTTTTTTGGGATCTACTTTTAAGATATAATATTTCAAAGCACCTAATCCGATGGTTTTATAAAGCTTGGCTTTTTCTTCTTCGGAATAATGATCGAGCTTGCCCAGTTCTTCTGAAATTGATTTGGCCGTTTCTGTCATATCTTCCATCAAATCATCGGCATCCACAACAGTTCCTTCACGGCTTTTCATCTTTCCTGAAGGCAAGTCAACCATTCCGTACGATAAATGGAAAAGATTTTGGGCCCAATCGTATCCAAGTTTTTTCAAGATTAGAAATAATACTTTGAAATGATAATCTTGTTCGTTTCCGACAGTATACACCATACCGCCAACATCTGAAAGGTCTTTCACACGCTGGATTGCAGTTCCGATATCTTGCGTCATATAAACAGAAGTACCGTCAGAACGCAAAACTAATTTTTCGTCCAGACCATCTTCTGTCAGGTCAATCCAAACCGAACCGTCAGGTTTTTTGTAAAAAACGCCTTTTTCCAAACCTTGCTCCACTACATCTTTTCCTAATAAATAGGTATTGCTTTCGTAATAATAGGAATCAAAATCAACGCCAAGGTTTTTATAGGTTTCGGCAAATCCGGCATACACCCATTGATTCATCATTCTCCAAAGGTTCATGACCTGTTCATCGCCAGCCTCCCATTTTTGGAGCATTTCCTGAGCTTCTACAATAATTGGCGCTTGCTTTTTGGCTTCATCTTCTGATTTGCCTTGCTGCATCAATTCATTGATCTGGCTTTTGTAGGCTTTGTCAAATTCGACATAATATTTTCCTACCAACTTATCGCCTTTCATCTTAGAAGTTTCCGGCGTTTCATTGTTGCCAAATTTCTCCCAAGCCAACATCGACTTGCAGATATGGATTCCTCTATCGTTGATGATTTGCGTTTTATATACTTTTTTGCCCGAAGCCTTGATAATTTCGGCTACCGAATAACCCAAAAGATTATTACGTACATGCCCTAAATGCAACGGCTTGTTGGTATTTGGAGAAGAATATTCTACCAAAATGGCTTTTTCATTTTCTTTTGGAGACACAAAACCGAAGTTTTCTATGCCTCTGGTGTTGGCAAAGAAATCCAGATAGTATTTATCAGAAATCACGATATTCAAAAATCCAGAAACGACATTAAATTTTTCGACTTCTGCAACATTTTCAACGAGATAGGTTCCAATTTTATTTCCAAGCTCCACAGGATTACTTTTGACAAGCTTCAGCAAAGGAAAAATCACCATGGTGATATCACCTTCGAATTCTCTCCGTGTTGCCTGAAATTCTATTTTGTCAATAGTAACTCCAAACAAAGCGGAAACAGCTTTTTCAATCTGCGGTGTAAGAATTTGAGATAATGTCATTTTAAGTAATTTTTAAGCGTGCAAAGATACTAATTCTGTCTGAATTTAGGCAATAGGAAATTCCATTTATCAAAGATAGATTTTCTTTTTGCTTTGGCTGAAAAACCAGTTCTATTTTTAGCAGGCAAGTAACAAAACTTAGAACCGCTCGTCTCTAATAAACAGGCCTGTTGACGGCTGAAAAAGTCATGTTAACCAACAAATTTAGCTAGTTGGAAAGATGTTATAAGTGGAGTAAGCACAAAATTCAAATTTCCTGTATGGGCGTACTTAGTGCTTCCTATTTTTGCCATCTGTTTAGAAATAATGGGAGCGTTGCCTAGAGCACTATTTAACATTATAAGAAATTTATCTGGATCATAATTTGTTTTTGAAAAATCAAAACAATACAAATTCGATTGAATTTTCTTTCTTATAAATCTAAATCTGTAAGATTTATAACATAGAAACCTATAAAACATTACATTTCATCGTATTAATTTGCATTTCGTCGATGCTTATCTTTATCTTTGCTAAGAACTTTCAAATAAAAGCCCCAATTTTTATTAAGTAAGTATCAAAAAATTGATTTGCCCTGATTAATTTTGATATGAAAAAAAACCTATTGATTCTATTGGCTCTATTGCCAATACTCGGCTATTCGCAGGCAATAACTGTCGATACCTCAACTCGCACGGTGCCACAACTTGTAACAGACGTTCTAATCAATTCCCCTTGCACAGAAGTAACGAATATCTCTTGGCGAACCGGAACTAATTTTGGCTCCAGCAATGGAATCGGTTACTTCCAAAATACCAATCCAAATTTCCCAATCAGCAGCGGCGTTGTCTTGACAACAGGAGATGCCAATAATGCTCCCGGACCTAATACTTCAATTCTTAATGACGGAAATACTCCTGCGTGGGTAGGCGATACGGATTTAGAAAATGTGCTTGCTGCGGCAGGAATTACAATGAATTCTGTCAATGCTACTGTTCTTGAGTTTGATTTTGTTCCTATTTCGTCAAATTTTAGCGTAGATTTTCTTTTTGCGTCTGAAGAATATGGCAACTCACAATGTAGCTTTTCGGATGCGTTTGCTTTCCTGCTCACGAATCAAAATACGGGCGTGACCGAAAATCTCGCCGTGATTCCAAATACGACTACACCTATTTCGGTTTTGACCATACGTGATTTTTTATATAATTCGAGCTGTGCTTCGGCAAATGCTGAATATTTTGGAAAGTTCAATGGAGGTTCTGAAGCTCCGGGTGCTGCCATCAATTTTAACGGACAGACGGTTCTTTTCCAAGCCGCATCAGTCTTAATCCCAAATACACCTTACCATATAAAACTGGTTATTGCCGATCGATCCGATTATAAATCTGATTCGGCAATTTTTCTTTCTTCAGACAGTTTCAATATCGGACAAGACGTCTTAGGTCCAGACCTGACCATTGCAAGCAATACCGCAATCTGTCAAGGCGGAACGCATATCCTAACAACAGGATTGAGCACAGACACCTATTCTTTTGCTTGGACACAAGACGGAGCGCCAGTTGGAGGAAATGTTGCCGAACTTAGCATCAGCGATCCAGGCACTTATACCGTTACGTATAATAATATATTGTTTCCGTGTGAAGCTCCTGTAACAGATTCGATTATCGTAGAATATTATCGACAATTAATTACTCCTGATCCTGTTCCGCTATACAAATGCAACACTGGACAGCCTACTTATAATTTCGACCTGTCTTATAACACTCCGATTATTTTATCTGGGATCGATCCGGGTGTGACGATTTCGTATCATGCGAACCGAATAGACGCTGGTAGTGGAGAAAACATCTTGCCAGCTATCCGCCAGAGCGCTGGAAATGAAAGCATCTACGTAAGAATCACAGACACAAACGGATGTGTAACCATAAAATCATTCGACTTGCTTTTGATTGCGCCACCAACCGCTACAGAGCCAGATGATATTACAGAATGTGCCATTTCTTTAAATTCAACAGACGGAAATTTCACCTTTGCATCGCAAGATACAGCCGTGTTAGGCGCATTGCCTTCTTCTGTTTATAATGTTTTGTATTACACTTCTTTAGAGAATGCACAAGCAGGCACAAATCCCCTACCTTCTGTAGATTATATTACAGGCGGGAATCAAACGATTTATGTGAGAATCGAAAACAAGACCGATACCGATTGTTACGACACTACAAGTTTTGAGATTTTTGTCAAAAATTTGCCTGTAGTTGATATTCTTCAAAACATAATCGTTTGCGACCAGCACGAATTGATTGCTTTGACAAATGGTAATTATTTTTCAGGGCCTGACGGTACAGGAACGCCATTGCTTCCGGGTGATATTATTACAGAAACACAAACCATTTATATCTATAACCAATCTGGCGGGATTCCAAATTGTTCTAACCAGAGCAGCTTTAGAATCACGATTATTGACCCAGAATCACTTACTCCTCCAGACGGAAGGTATTGTACAAGTTATGTTTTGCCAGGTTTGGAATTCGGAAACTATTTTACTCAACCCGGCGGAAACGGCACGCAGATACCTTTCGGGACTGAAATTACAAGTACGCAGACAATCTATGTATATTACAGATTTCCAGAAGAACCATTCTGTATCGTCGACAGCAGTTTTGAAGTAGAAATAATTCCTTTCCAAAACCTGCCTGAGATCGCTTCGGTATTTGACTGCGATTCGTATGTCTTGCCTACCCTAGCCTTTGGAAATTATTATACGCAACCGGGAGGAACCGGAACGATAATTCCAGGAGGAACTACAATTACTACTACGCAGGCTATTTATGCGTATGTGCAAAATGATATCTGTGTAGATGAAAAGCCATTTACCGTATTCATTGGAATAGATACGCCTCCCAACGCTGAAAATTGTTCCAGCTATACGCTTCCACCATTGCCAATCGGAAATTATTACACCGGACCAGCGGGTTCAGGCACACAAATTCCAGCCGGAACAGTAATCACTACAACCCAGACCATTTATGTATATGTAGCAACAACCGAAGTGCCAAATTGTACCGACAATATACATTTTGAAGTCACCATTACAGATCCATTCCCAGCAATACCAAACGATGTTACCATCTGTGGCAGTTATGTGTTACCCGCAATTACTGTCGGAAATTATTACACAGCACCGGGAGGAACAGGCACAATGCTTTTAGCCGGACAAACTATAACTTCAACCCAAAGAATCTATATTTACAAGCCGATTACACCAGGACAGAACTGTACGAATGAGATAAGCTATATGGTGACCATCAATCCTATTCCTCAGATTAGTTCCAGATCCGACATCGGTCCAACTTGTACTCCTTATACTCTGACACCTTTGGCTGTAGGCAACTATTATACCGCACCTGGTGGAAACGGAACCATGCTTTCTGCTGGCGATGTGATTTCTGAAACCCAGACTATCTATATTTATGCCACGACAACCACAGAACCGCCATGTAGCGCCGAAAACAGCTTTACGATTACGATTGTAGGAATCGAAGCCGATTCTCCAGATCCTGTAATCAGCTGCGACAGTTATTTACTTCCCGCCTTGGCTGTAGGTGACTATTTTACTGAAGCTAATGGCCAAGGAACCATGCTAAACGCTGGTGATGTAATCTCTACAACCACAACCTTACATATTTATGCAGAAATAGACAATCGCGGCGAAATTTGTTCTGATGGCAATTTATTCGAAATTACGATTGCCACGACTCCTGTCGTAAATCCTATTCCAGAAGACTTAAAAATTACCTGCGACAATGATGCTATCAATGACGGTTTTACCTCGGTTGACTTGACTGCTTTTTCAGATTTTGCATTAGGAAGCCAGCTGCTGGAAGATTATATCGTCGAATATTTTGAATCCGAAAATAATGCACTCACTAGAACAAATCCAGTTACAGCATCGGCAATAAAAAACATTTATGTGCGAATTTCAAGCAGGATTTCAGATCGCTGTTATGCCATAATGCCGATTCGCATAACAGTGCACCGTGTCCCAGAGCCGCGTCCGCGAGGAGGAACAGTTTGTATAAACAGCGAAACCAATCAGCTTGTAAGCTCGCATACCATCCAAACCGGACTCAGCACATCGTTGCATACTTTCCAATGGTTTGATGCGAATGGATTGATTTCTGGCGCGACGGGCAGTTTCTATACAGCGACAGTTCCAGGTTCGTATTCGGTAATTGCGACGAGCAATGCAACGGGATGTTCTTCCAATCTGGTGACGGTTGAAGTCATACGCTCAGAAAAACCGACTGTGACCTATACCGTTAACAATAACTTTGGAGACAATCAGAGCATCACGGTCATAGCAACCGGAGTCGGCGGCAATTATGTCTACCAACTTGACGGAGGGCCATTCCAAGAAAGCAATGTGTTTGAGGATGTTGCTTCGGGCGAACATACGATTACGGTAAATGACCTCAACGGATGTGAAAGTACTACAATCGTGGCTCTTGTCATAAACTATCCGAAATATTTCACTCCAAACGGCGACGGCTATAATGATTATTGGAATATCTGGGACTTATCGCACCAGCCTGAGGCCGTGATTTATATTTTTGACCGTTACGGCAAGCTCCTGAAACAGATAAAACCTTCTCAACCGGGAGGCTGGGATGGCTTCTACAACAATGCTCCAATGCCATCGACCGATTATTGGTTTAAGGTTATCTATTTAGAAAATGGCACTACAAAAGAATTCAGGGCACATTTTGCCATGAAGCGATAAATAACAGCAATAGCTAACATTCAGTTAATCAGAAGGCTTCTAAAATAGAAGCCTTTTTATTGTTTGGAATGATTTTAAATATCAAAAATAGTGTAACATATTTTAAATTTTATAGTCTAGTAAGCAACAAAAAAATTGTCCAATTTATAAAAAGATGTTAATTTTTGTATAAAATAGTACTATGTATTACATATTACAAGAAAAAGAAATACATTTGCAACATCAAAATCAATCAAAAAAAGCTAAATGAAACTAAAATTATTCTTTCTGTGCCTTATTATGCCAATGCTTTCGTTGCAAGCGCAAAATAATCTTACAATCTCAGGGAAAGTAACCGACAAGGCAGGACAGCCGATTTCTTATGCTACCGTAACGGTCAAAGAAGGCGAAACTGTCATCACTGGAAGCATCACTGATGACAATGGTGACTTTGAAGTAAAAGGACTTGCTCCTAAAAACTACAATGTAGAAATACAATTTATCGGCTACAAGCCATATAACGGAAAAGCAGATCTTACCTCTGGTCAAAAAGGTTTTTCACTGAACAAAATTACTCTTGCCGATGAAGCAACACAGCTTGAAGGCGTAGAAGTGATTGCGGAACGTTCTACTATCGAGCAAAAAATCGACCGAAAAGTAATCAACGTTGGACGTGATTTGACAACAGCTGGAGCAACAGCTTCAGAAATCATGAACAATATTCCATCGGTGAATGTAGACCAAGACGGAAAAATTTCCTTGAGAGGAAATCAAAACGTTAGAGTCTTAGTTGACGGAAGACCGACCAACATGGATCCGGCACAATTGCTAAAACAGATTCCTTCAACTTCTATCAAAAAGATTGAGCTGATTACGAATCCAAGTGCGAAATACAATCCAGAAGGTATGTCTGGGATTATCAACATCGTATTGCATAAAAATTCAAATGACGGTTTCAACGGAAGCTTAAATGCCGGAATTACGTTTGCGAAAGAGCCAAAATTCAACAACTCTTTGGATATGAACTACAGAACTGGAAAAGTAAATTTCTTCGGAAACGTAGGTAGCAATTTCGGAAAATACTACAATGACGGTTTTATCCAAAGATTCGACAACAACTCACAGCAAATTCTGGATATCGTAAACGACAATGAATCGTACTTGTATAAAATTGGTATGGATTATTATATCGACGATAACAATACGCTTTCTTTCTACACCAACCAAAACGGAACTGACGGAACAGGACATGTAAATACCGACATCCGATACTTGAACGGTGATCAGCCAAATGTATTGCAATTAGGAGAATATCTTACCGACAACAATAGCGGCGCTTATAATTTAGCGTACAAACATAAATTCGCAAAAGAAGGCCATACGTTAGATTTTGAAGGAAACTACAATGACTACAAGCAGACACAGCATGCTAATTTTGACACGACTACTTTTGAAACGCCAATTGAGTCTTTAATTTATTCGGACAAAATTGTAGACAAGAGAGAAAACACGACTTTGAACTTGGATTATGTAAATCCATTAAATGAAAAATCGACTTTAGAGTTAGGTGCTGAGGCAAGAATAATCAGAACTACAAACGATTACAATACTCAAAATCCGGTCTCTCCTTTTACGATTAGCCATTATGATTATGACGTAGATATTTATTCAGCCTATGCTACTTTTGGTCAAAAGTTTGAAAAATTCAGCTACCAAATCGGAGCTCGTTTCGAAAGCTATAAAGTAAAAGCAAATCTGGAAAGCAACAACGTAGATCCAGATCAAAGATTGAAAAAATTCGATGATGATTACATGACAGTATATCCGTCAGCTTATTTCACATACAATCTAGATGAGAAAAACATGTTCCAATTGAGCTACAGCCGTCGTGTTGACAGACCAAGTTTGGAACAAACAAAACCAATCAGGGAGTTTTCTACGCCATTGGTTACCGGTTTAGGAAATCAAGAACTAGAGCCTCAATTCACAAATTCTGTTGAATTGAACTATACAAAAATGTTTGAAAAAGGTTCTTTCACCGGAGGTGTTTACTACCGATTGATCAATGATGAAATCAGCAGAGTTTTGTATTCTGATGAGACTACAGACAATCCAAACGACTTGATCATGAGCTGGGCGAACTTCGATAACAATTCAGCGTATGGATTTGAATTGTCTGCGAACTACAAAATTACAAAATGGTGGGATGTTCAGCCTTCGATAGATTTCTCAAACATTTCGCAAAAAGGTTTGGTTTCTGTATTACGACCTGGAACAACGGATGTATTTGATTTCGTTAGAAGAGAAATTGATGCCTCTGCTTTCAACGCAAGAATGAACAGTAATTTCAAAGCAACAAAAAGCTTGAGCTTCCTTTTATTCGGCTTCTACAGAGGCGGCGTAAACGGAATCCAAAACGACAGCAGGGAAATGTACAAAATTGATATGGGTGCCCGTTATGCGATGCTAAACAACAAATTGTCTTTCAGCGCTCGTTTCAATGACGTTTTCAATATGATGGAATATGGTTTTGACAGCCGTAATCCGTATCCAAGCACAGGTGTTTTCAGATGGGAAAGCCAAAGTCTTTACTTCGGAATCAACTATATGTTTGGAGGTGGTAAAAACAGAGCGTTGCAAAGAAAGTATCGTGAAGACAACACGAAACAAGGCGGCGGAATGTTCTAAAAATGAATTTTTAGGTTTTATATATTGGGTTAGAAATGAAAAACTCGGAAGTGATGCCTCCGAGTTTTTCTATTTTATAAAGTCTTGTTTATGGATAAATTTGTATCTCTGCTCCAATTTTTACGGCATCGTACAATTCATCGATTTCAGGGTCTGTTACTGCTATACAGCCAGCCGTCCAGTCTTTCCATCGGTGGAATTTTGAAATATAACCCTTTCCGTTTCTAAGTCCATGGATTTTTATATCGCCTCCAGCTGGCTTCTCTAACCTTTTCGCCTTCTCTAAATCATTTTCATTGGGATAAGAAATGCCTAGGTTTTTATGAAAAGCGCTATTCGGATTCCTTCCGTCAATACTATAAATTCCTTCAGGAGTCTTGCAATCGCCTTCAAATTGTTTATGTCCGATTGGGCTTCTTCCCAAAGATATTCTATACGTTTTCAAAAGCACGCCTTCCGAATAAACCTTCATTCTTCTTTTCGATTTGAAGACTTCAATCCGATCAATTTCTTTTCCTTTTGGCAACTTGCTTTCGGGATAGAAATAATAGGCGGCAATAATAAGAAGGATTATTATGAAAATCATGTGGAGGCGCTAAGGTTTTGAGGCTCTGAGAAGCTAAGAACTATGGCTTTAAAGCTTTTCAAACTTAGAACCTTAGCGCCTTAACTTCTCAGCACCTTATTCTACCATTTAATCACAGCGCTTCCCCATGTAAAGCCACTTCCGAAAGCGGCCAAAACAACAGTATCGCCAGATTTAATTTTTCCTTGCTCCCACGCTTCCGTAAGTGCAATCGGAATAGAAGCTGCAGTAGTATTTCCGTATTTCTGGATGTTATTATAAACTTGATCGTCAGTCAGCTTAAACTTTTGCTGAATGAATTGAGAAATTCGAAGATTTGCTTGATGCGGAATCAGCATATCAATATCAGAAACTTCTAGATTACTTGCTTTTAGGCCTTCCATGATTACTTCGCTAAAACGAACTACAGCATTTTTGAATACAAATTGTCCGTTCATGTATGGAAAATAACTTTCGTCATTCGGATCATTATCTGCAATAATATCAGTAACCCAGCGACCGCCCATTCCTGGTGCCTTTACGATCAGTTCTTCGGCGTATTGGCCTTCAGAATGCAAATGCGTAGATAAAATTCCTTTGCTCAAATCTTCTTCTCTTGATAGGACCGCTGCTCCTGCCCCATCGCCAAAAATTACGGAAACACCTCGACCTCGGGTTGTCATGTCCAATCCTGTAGAATGTACTTCCGAACCGATAATTAGTATGTTTTTATACATTCCGGTCTTGATGTATTGGTCGGCAATCGACAATGCATATACAAATCCAGAGCATTGATTTCTGACATCTAACGCGCCAACAGTATTCAATCCTAAATCTCGCTGTACTAAAACGCCAGGCCCAGGAAAATAATAATCAGGACTTAGGGTAGCAAAAATGATAAAATCGATATCTTCTTTTGCTACTCCAGAACGCTCGATCGCAATCTTGGCGGCTTTTACGCCCATGGTCGTGGTCGTATTTCCGTCGCCTTTTGTGATGTGACGTCTTTCTTGAATTCCAGTACGTTCTTGAATCCACTCATCATTCGTGTCAATTATTTTTGACAAATCATCATTAGTAACTCTATTTTCAGGAACATAATATCCTAAACCTGCAATTTTTGAATGATACATATTTTATTATTTCGTTAAAAATCAGACCGCAAATTTACGCATCTGCGAATTATCTATTGCACAAGTTAGTAAATATTTCGATATCAGCAATCCTACCATTTTTATTGAGAGACATTTCAACAAGATTAACCGTATTATTAACGAAATATTTTAGCGTATGTAACAACCTTGACTTATTTTAGACAAATATTCATCAACTATAACACATAATCTATGAAATTAAAGTTATCCTTGCTTTTCTTGCTTGTCGGGCTGTCCGGATTTTCGCAGGAAGAGCTTACTTACCAAAAGCCTTCCAAAGAAATTTTGGAGCTGGCAGATTACGAAAGAGCTCCATCGGTTACCATGGATACCAAAAAAGAATATATGCTTCTTTCGTACCGAAATACTTATAAGACTCTGGATGAACTAAATCAGGAGGAATTACGACTGGGCGGCTTGAGAATCAATCCTATTACCAATATTTCAAGCACTGTTACTTACATCAACAACATCAAAGTCCGTAAAATTAAGGATAAGAATGAAATCCAAGTGACAGGCTTGCCGCAAAATCCAAAAATCAGCAATATCGCATGGTCGCCAGACGAAAAGAAAATTGCTTTTTCGCACACGACCGCTACAGGTGTAGAATTATGGGTTTTGGATATTGCTTCAGCGAAAGCGACACGATTGACAGATGCGACTGTAAACGCGAACATGGGCGGACCATTCAGCTGGTACAGAGACAACCAAAGCTTATTGGTTAAAATGCTTCCGAAAAACCGTCCTGCTTTGATCGATTCAAAAAAAGACCTTCCAAAAGGGCCTACGGTTTCTACAAGCGACGGTTCGAAATCACAAAACAGAACGTACCAAGATTTATTAAAAAACAAGACCGACGAAACGAATTTTGAAACTTTGGTAACTTCAGAATTATACAAAGTTGATCTTAACGGAAAGGCATCATTGTTCAAAAAAGCCGATTTATATGCCGGAGAAGGCTTTTCTCCTGACGGAAATTACATCTTGATCACGACCATCCAAAAACCATTCTCTTATATCGTTCCTTTGAGCCGTTTCCCTATGAAATCCATAGTTTACGACCAAACCGGAAAAGAAATAAAAGTAGTCAACGAAGTGCCTCTTTCTGAAATTATGCCAAAAGGATTTATGGCTACTAGAAAAGGAAAAAGAAGCATGAGCTGGAGAAGTGATGCGCCTGCAACACTTTATTTCGTAGAAGCATTAGACGGCGGAGATCCTGCAAACAAAGTAGATTTTAGAGATGAAGTTTTCTTATGGGAAGCTCCTTTTGCTTCAAATCCGACTTCTTTGGCAAAGACGGCACAACGTTATGGAGGAATTGTTTGGGGAAATAACACGACTGCTATTTTATACGACCAATGGTATGACACTAGAAACGAGAAGACCTATCTAATCAATCCGTCGAATCCAAATCAAGCGCCGAAAGTAATTTTCGATAGAAATTCTCAAGATATTTATTCTGATCCGGGAAGTTTTGAAACTGTAAAGAATCAATACGGAAGACAAGTACTGGCGTTAGAAAACGACAATGCTTTCTTAATCGGAGAAGGTCATACAAAAGACGGACAGTTCCCTTTTATTGACGAATTCAACATCAAGACATTCAAACCGAAACGTTTGTACCAATCAAATTATAAAGATAAAGTCGAAAGTATTTTCTCTATTGAAGATTTCAAAAAAGGCGACGTTTTGGTTCAAATTCAGTCAAAAAGCGAATATCCGAACTATTACTTCAGAAATATCAAAAAGAAAAATCAGCTGACACAAATTACGGATTTCAAAAATCCATTTGAAAGCATCAAGAATGTACACAAAGAAGTCATCAAATACAAAAGAAAAGATGGCGTTGAACTTTCTGGAACCTTATACCTTCCTGTCGGATATGATATGAAGAAGAAAGAAAAGCTGCCTTTGTTGATCTGGGCATATCCAGAAGAATACAAAGACAAAAACAGTGCGGGACAAAGCGCTCAAAATTCAAACGAATTTACGTTCCCGAATTACGGTTCTTTTGTATACTGGGTAACAAAAGGTTATGTTGTCTTGGATGATGCTTCTTTCCCGATTGTAGGAGAAGGAACAACTGAACCAAACGATACGTTCATTACTCAATTGGTAGACAATGCCGCTGCAGCTATCGACGCCGTAGATAAATTGGGCTACATCAACCGTAAGAAAGTTGCTGTTGGAGGCCATTCATACGGTGCCTTTATGACCGCAAACTTATTGACCCATTCTGACTTATTTGCGTGTGGTATTGCACGTAGTGGCGCTTACAACAGAACACTTACGCCATTCGGATTCCAAAGCGAGCAACGTAACTATTGGGAAGTTCCTGAGGTTTACAATACGATGTCGCCTTTCATGAATGCTGAAAAGATGAAAACACCATTGATGTTAGTTCACGGAGATGCCGACAACAACCCTGGAACATTTACGTTACAGACAGAACGCTATTTCCAAGCATTAAAAGGACTTGGAGCACCTGTTAGAATGGTATTATTGCCAAAAGAAAGCCACGGATATGCCGCCAAAGAAAATATCCTGCACCTGCTTTGGGAGCAAGACCAATTCTTAGAAAAATACTTGAAAAATTAATACTATTCTTAGGAACTATATTTAAAAAAATCCCGAAATCAGAAGATTTCGGGATTTTTATTTTAAAGCACTTTATTGTTTACTTCTAAGAAAAACAATGTTTCGTTTTCTAAAGCAGTATTGTGTTCAAAAAAAATGACTTGTTTTTCAAGAACAGCCTTAATAAGATACCTATTTCCTTTAAAAAAAGACTGCTTTACTTGAACTTGAATAAAACCGGATTGGGCTACCTTCAACTGATGCGGATACAAAAGCAACGTAGTCGTCGTTCCCTCTTCATCATCGACAGCAATCTCGTTGACCTCTCCAAAAAGCGAGGCCACATATTTATTAATAGGATTAAAATATAACTCTTTTGAAGGTGCCTTTTCAAGCATTTTTCCTTTTTGCATCACGATAGTCTCATCGGCAAAAGAAAGCGCATCAGCGCTATCGTGTGTGGCAACAATACAGGTTATTCCCTTTCTCTTCAAGTAGGCAAAAAGATTTCTTCTGAGCGCGTTTTTTCTAAAATTATCAATATGGCTGAAAGGTTCGTCCAATAACAGAACTTCCGGCTCTAATGCTAAAACGCGTGCCAGCGCTACCCTCTGTTGCTGGCCTCCGCTTAAATACTTTGCTTTTACCTTAGCATAATCAGACATTTCAACCATTGCGAGCAGGTCTGCGACACGCTGCGCCTTTTCTTCCTTATGGACATTGGAGAGGTATTTGCCGACATTCTCTTCTACCGTTATATAAGGCATCAGATCGAAATCTTGTGCTAAGTATTTTATATAATCTTCTCCCGGAATCAGATTGAATTTTGGACCTAAAATTTGGATCTCATCATAAAAAATCTCGCCTTCATCTAAATCATAAAGACCGTAGATTAATTTCAAAAGCGTGCTCTTTCCGCAACCGCTTTCGCCGATTACTGCAATATTTTGTCCTTTTAGGATTGTAAAACTGATATTCTGTATGACTTGTTTCTCGGAATAACCGAAAGAAATATTTTGAACTGATAACATGTATGGTCTTGATTGAAGAATGCAAAGTTACAAAGTTTGACTGCAACAGAAATGGAAACTTTTAAAGATATTGAGAAAAGAAAAAGCCTCCCAATGGGAGGCTCTTTTTATGTAATCTAATTTTTTAATTAGAATTTGTAAACCAATCCTAAGTTGATGTCTCTCATGTCAAGACCAAAATCGAAAGAGTTTGTTTTTTCAGCACCGTCAGCATCTGGTTTAGTAGTTTCGAAACCTAAGATTCCGAAAGTAGCCTCTAAAGAGAAGTTTTTAGTGATGAAATAGCTAACACCTGGAGCTACAACAACACCAAAACCGTCACCTTTGAATTCTCCAAGTTCTCCTGCTTCAAGATCAAACTCATTATCGTAGCTATTGTAGTTTACACCCAATTGTCCGAAAAGAGAGAATTTAGAAGCTGGTGTAAAGTAATATCTACCAAAAGCACCTACAGAAAGTGTGTTGTTTTTAGCATCTTCTCCACCAAATTCAACTTTTGAAGATTGGTATCCTACTGCAACACCAACAGCGATGTTTTCAGTTACGAAATAACCAACTCTTGGAGCGATTTCGAAATCACTTGTTTTGAAATCTCCAGTTTTAGTTGAACCAAAACCTACAGCTCCTGAGATGAATACATCACCTTTTTTAAACCCTTCAGTAGTTTCTTCTTGAGCGTTAGCAAATCCGAAAGCGAATACTGCAGCTACTGTTAAAATAATTTTCTTCATGTTTGTTTAGTTTTAAAATTATGGCGCAAATGTATAAAAAAAATAACACGAAACAACTTACGTGTTATTTTTTCATTTACCCTAAAATTCAGGTAAAAAGCATTGCCATACTCTAATTTTCTGACATTCAAAACAATGCAAATTTTACACCTAATAATTTCAAATAAAAAAGCCTTCCAAATTGAAAGGCCTTTATTTTTATTTTAGGTGATAACGATATTAAAATCTGTAACCAGCACCAATTTGAAAACCTGTATTAGTAACTTTGGCATCTCCTTCAGTATCAGAAATATCAGACAAACCTGCATTGTATCTAGCATCAAAGAACAAACCGTTTGGAAGTTCATAACCTGCACCAATACCAATACCAAAATCAATAGATTTCGTAGCTTCGTCTAAGAAATCATTCTCTGCTGCAATTTTAAATGCCACTTCTGGACCTGCCTGAATGCTCAATCCTTCGTAAACATAATACTTAGCCATAATTGGAATTCTTAGGTAGTCTAGTTTAGCATCTTCAGCTCCTTCATTAGAATACAATAATTCTGGCTGAACGTGAAATTTATCACTTACTGTAAAATCTGCCAAACCTCCAACGTAAAAACCAGTTTTGCCATCTGTATCAGCATCAGCACCAAAATTTGTGAAGTTTGCTCCAGCTTTAACACCGAATTTTATTCCTTCTTGGGCGTTAGCAAATCCGAAAGCGAATACTGCTGCAACTGTTAAAATAATTTTTTTCATGTTTGTTTAGTTTTAAAATTATGAACAAATGTAAAAAAAAAATAATACGAATCAACTTACGTTCATTTTTTTAATTAACTTAATTTTAAGAAAAAAAATATTAATAATTTCCTAAATTTAAATTTATCTCAAAAAAACATGGCTAAATTTGTCCATAGAAGCAAGTAGAAAAACTTTAAACCACCTTAAAAAATTTATTATGAAAAAACTTATCGTAGCTGCAATTTTAATCATTGCAGGAGCAACAAATGCTGATGCACAACTTTTAAAATTTGGTATTAAAGGAGGCGTTAACTTTGCCAACTTTAACGGAGGCGTCGACGGTATCGACTACAGCAGCAGAACAAGTTTTCACGCTGGTGCGGCTGCAGAAATAAAACTTTTTCAAAATTTTTCATTACAACCTGAACTTTTATACACTTCTCAAGGTGCCGATGTAGACGGATTTGACGATTTCAATTTGGATTATGTGGCTGTTCCTGTTTTGGCGAAGTTTTATATTATTTCTGAAAAATTAAGTCTTGAAGTAGGCCCTCAGTTCTCTTTCTTGATTGACGAAGCAGAAGAAGCTTATAACAACAAAAGTTTTGATTTCGCAGCAGCGGGAGGTTTAGGACTTAACATTACAGACAACTTCTTTGCTCAGGCAAGATATACTATCGGGCTTTCGGAAGTTTCAAAAGAAGCCGAAGTTAAAAATGCTGTATTCCAATTATCTCTTGGATACTTCTTTTAAAAAATAGTTCTCAATAAAAAGAAACCGTTTTGTTTAGGCAGAACGGTTTTTTTATTATTTATCATTTCACAAACACTGGAAATTCCTATTTTTACAAAAACATCTTCCATGAGAATCATTATCATCAATGGCCCTAACTTAAATCTGCTCGGAAAACGCGAACCCGAAGTCTATGGACATACTACCTTTGAGGAGTACTTCGCATCGCTTCAAGCTGAATTCCCTTCGCTTGAGCTTCATTATTTCCAAAGCAATATTGAAGGAGAGATTATTGATAAGCTTCATCAGACAGGCTTCTCTTTTGATGGAATCATTCTCAACGCGGCTGCGTACACGCATACCTCTGTAGGAATCGGAGATGCTGTAAAGGCGATTAGCACTCCTACAGTCGAAGTACATATTTCCAATACCTTTTCGAGAGAATCTTTCAGGCACCAATCGTATATTTCGCCAAATGCAAAAGGCATCATTATCGGCTTCGGACTTGAAAGCTACAAACTGGCAATAAACTCTTTTCTCTAAAAAAAATTTCGGCCATGCAACCATGTTGTAAATAAATTCGTCTATTTATTTACACGTATGATTGTATATTAACTTAAACTATTACATCCTCCGCATGAAAAAATTTTTTACGCTACTTCTACTTGCCTTTTCTATTTGTGGATTTTCGCAGATCAAGGGAAAAATTACTGACGAATCTGGAAAAGAACTTCCGGCCGTAAACGTATATATCGAAAACACTTATAACGGAACATCTTCTAACGAGCTCGGGTTTTATGAACTAAATATAAAATCACCAGGGAAATATATCGTCGTTTTCCAATACTTAGGATACAAGACGCAAAAGACAACGGTCAATGCAGAAAAATTTCCTCATGTTTTGAATGTGACTCTTGCCGAAGAAAACATCTCGATTCCTGAAATTGTTATTGATTCAAAAGAAAACCCTGCCAATGCCATTATCCGAAGCGCGATAGCTTCTAAAAAGCAGAATTCGGAGATGACGGCAAAATTCAATGCTGATTTTTATTCTCGCGGTATTTTTAGAGTAAAGGATGCTCCAAAAAAGATTTTAGGCCAAAAAGTAGACGAAGATGGCATCTTGGATTCTACAGGGACAGGAATTATTTATTTGTCTGAAACCGTGTCCAGAATCACCTACCAAAAGCCAGACAAGCTGAAAGAAAACATCATCGCTTCTAAAATAAGCGGAAACGACAAAGGATTCAGCTACAATACGGCCAGAAATACCGATTATGATTTTTATGAAAACTATATCGATTTCAATATTAATATGGTCTCTCCGATTGCTAACAATGCTTTTAACTATTACAAGTTCAAAATGGAGGGTACTTTTATCGACGAAAACAACAATACCATCAACAAGATTAAGGTAACTCCTAGAAGAGACAGCGAGCCTGTTTTTGAAGGCTACATTTATATTGTTGAAGATTCATGGGCTATTTATGCCGTCGATCTTGATATCAAGGGCTACAGAATGCAGGAGCCAATTATAGACGTAATGAATCTTACGCAAAACTTCAGCTACAATTCCAATTCAAAAATATGGGCAAAAAGCTTGCAGACCTTAGAGTTTAATGCCGGACTTTTCGGAATCACATTCACAGGAAAGTTTACGCATGCTTTCAGCAACTATGAATTCAAGCAAGAATTTGAAAAGAAAACTTTTACCAAAGAAATTGTTTCTATCGATAAAGAAGCGAATAAAAAAGATGATACCTTTTGGGATGCGATGCGTCCGGTTCCTTTAACAGACGAAGAAACAAAAGACTATGTCAAAAAAGACAGCATACAAACGATACGCAAATCGAAAACCTACCTTGATTCGATCGACAGAAAGGATAATAAATTTAAGATTCCCGACTTAATTACCGGCTATACTTACAAAAACTCCTATAAAAATTGGTCTTTGAAATACGACGGAATTCTAGAGTTCCCTACTTTTAATACAGTTCAAGGCTGGAATCTGAATTCTGGTTTTTCATTCATGAAAAGAAATCCAGACGAAAATACATATACGACGTTTGGCGTAAAAATGAATTACGGGTTTGCTGAGGAAAAGCTAAGAGCTATTGGTTATTTCTCAACTCGACTGAACAACCAGACCAATTCCTATCTCTACGCTGCTGCGGGTAATGAAGTTGCCCAATTCAATCCTACTGCAATTAGCGGTATCGTGAATACCGTAAGCACTTTATTCTTCAAGGACAACTACATGAAGTTATACGACAAGACTTTCGGGCGAATCGGATACCAGCAAGAAGTCGTAAATGGTCTTACGCTAACCGGAAACGCAGAATATTCTAGAAGAAAATCGCTTTTCAACAATACGGATTATGTAATGATAAAAAGGGATAAGGAATATACTTCAAACAATCCTCTTGCTCCCGATGCGCATACGCTGCCTATTTTCGAAACGCACAACTTGGCAAAAGCTTCTATCACGGCACGAATTAATTTCGGACAGGAATATATTTCTAGACCTGACGGGAAATTAAACCTTAGAAACGACAAATATCCTGTGCTTTCGGCAACTTATGAAAAAGCTTTTGCTGGAAGTGAAAAAGAATACGAATACGATGCTGTCCATGCGCGCCTAGTATATGATGTTACTTTAGGAAATAAAGGAGAATTTGGCATCAACCTGAAAGCAGGAAAGTTCTTTAATGCTGAGAATATTTCTTTTGCAGATTACAAACACTTTAACGGAAACCTGACTCATATCGGGCAATCTGACAGGTATTTGAATGTATTCAATCTTCTTCCTTATTATACGCATAGCACAAATGATTCCTATATTGAGTTGCATGCCGAGCACAACTTTAAAGGCTATATCATGAACAAGATTCCATTACTAAACAAGCTGAAATCAAATCTTGTGGTCGGATATCATGCTATTGCAATTCCAGACGTAAAACCTTATTCAGAGTTTATAGTTGGATTAGACAATCTTGGTTTTGGAAAATTCAGGATGCTTCGTGTAGATTATGTACGTTCTTACCAAAACGGATTCCAAGGCGATGGTGTCATCTTCGGACTGAAATTCTTGAACATTCTAGAATAATGAAAAACAAAAAGGCGTTTCGATTGAAACGCCTTTTTTAAATAGTATTTAGAGAAATTATTCGGTTACGATTTTGGCTCCTAGAGCTTTCAATCGTTCCTCTATATTTTCGTATCCTCTGTGGATTTGTTCGATGTTTTGGATTTTGCTTACTCCTTTTGCAGAAAGCGCCGCGATCAATAAAGAGATTCCGGCACGGATATCTGGAGATGACATAGTCGTCGCTTTTAATTGCGATTTGAAATCATGCCCGATAACAACAGCTCTGTGCGGATCGCAAAGAATGATTTTTGCTCCCATATCAATCAATTTATCTACGAAGAACAAACGGCTTTCAAACATTTTTTGATGGATCAGGACACTTCCTCTCGCTTGTGTCGCCACAACCAAAACAATACTTAACAAGTCAGGAGTAAAACCTGGCCATGGAGCATCTGAAATTGTCAAGATAGAACCATCGATATAATTTTGGATTTCATAACCTTCTGTATGAGCCGGAATATAAATATCATCGCCTCTTTTTTCTAGCGTAATTCCAAGCTTTCTGAAAGTTCCAGGAATCACTCCAAGATTTTCCCAGCTTACATTCTTAATGGTGATTTCGCTACGCGTCATCGCTGCCAATCCAATCCAAGAACCAATTTCGATCATATCTGGAAGAATTGTGTGCGTGCAACCCTTTAACGACTCAACGCCTTCAATTTCTAACAAGTTTGAGCCAACTCCGGTAATTTTAGCACCCATAGAATTCAGCATTTTACAAAGCTGCTGTAAATAAGGCTCGCAAGCGGCATTGTAAATCGACGTTTTTCCTTCTGCCAAAACAGCTGCCATAACGATATTGGCAGTTCCTGTAACAGAAGCCTCGTCAAGAAGCATTGTAGTTCCTATTAATTTAGTTGCTTCAACGCCATAGAAATGGTCTTCTCTATTATAACGAAATGAGGCTCCAAGATTGATAAAGCCTTCGAAATGCGTATCCAGCCTTCTTCTTCCGATTTTGTCTCCGCCAGGTTTTGGAATGTATCCTTTTCCGAAACGAGCTAAAAGCGGACCGACAATCATAATAGAACCGCGAAGCGAGCTTCCTTCTTTTTTGAAAGCTTCCGACTCTAAATAAGCCATATTCACTTCATCAGAAAGGAAAGTATAAGATCCTTTTCCGATCTTTTCGATTTTGACTCCAAGATTTTTCAATAAAGTAATCAGTTTATTGACATCGATAATATCCGGAATATTGTTTATCGTTACTTTTTCCGGAGTCAGCAATACAGCGCATAAAATCTGTAATGCTTCGTTTTTCGCTCCTTGTGGCGTAATTTCTCCTTTTAAAGGAACGCCACCTTCAATCTTGAAAGTTTCCATTTTTTAAAATTATGAGTTTATCGATTATGAGTATAAGTGTATATTTTACAATTTATAACTCAAAACGTTAAGGTTTCCTATTGTTGTTTTTGTTCTGATTGTTTTGCTTGCCGTTGTTGTTCTTAGGCTTTGCTTTTTGCGGCAGCGGCTGGTTTTTATTCGACATTTTTTTGTTCGTACGCATCAAATCTGTAGAATTGAGCAATTCTTCCGAACTTGCCTTCAAATTGATTCTGCCGTTTGACAGCTCGTATAAATGTTCAAAAATAACGTCGTCTTTTACCGTATCCTTGTTCCAGCTCAGGTAAGACTTTTTCATGTGATTGGCAATAACCTTGATCAGCGCGCTTTTCAATTCGCCTTCTTCCCATTTGTTAGCCACATCAATCATGTACTTGATATTGTTTCCGTAGAATCTATATTTCGGGAAATTTTGCGGATATTTCAAGCGATCCGGCTTCTGCTGCAGCATTTCTCTCGACGGTACCGGATACGGAGAATCCACATCTAATTTAAAATCAGACATGATAAAAATCTGGTCCCAAAGCTTGTGCTGGAAATCTGGAACATCGCGCAAATGCGGATTCAAGCTTCCCATCACGGCAATAATATATTTTGCAGCTTTGTTTCGCTCATTCTTGTCTTCGATTACAGTGGCCTGGTCAATCAGTTTCTGCAAATGGCGTCCGTATTCCGGAATAATCAAATGCGGTCTTTCGGCATTGTACTCCAAATGATGAACGATGTCGTGCGGGTTTTCTTTTATGTACATAAAATTGTCGTGAAGCTTTAAAGCGAGATAATCCCTTCTATAGTGGAAACCTCTAAATATTTATCAATGATGCTCTGTGAGCTTTTCATTCTTACATTTACAGAAATACTTGTAAATTTTCCTGTTTTCGACTGCGTGGTATTGATAACGGCACCCATAGCATTAAAAGCATTTTCTACCGCATCAACCTTTTCTTTATCTGTAGGCACTATGAATTTAAAAAGATATTCTGCCGGCCAGACATTTGCATCATCCAATTCTACTTTCAGCCTTTCATAAAATTCCTGGGTCTTCTTATCCATCTTCAAAATTAAAATAAAAGCAAATATACGGTATTGATTTTAGATTTAAGAATTATGAAATTAATTTAATATGAAATGAGAACATTCGCCATTCGCATAAAACATCAAGCCATCCAACCAAGCGCTTTTAAAAAAACTAAATTCGCTTTAGTATCTAAAAATCTTTAAGTAAATTTGCGCCTTATTTTCAAAAAGTGCAAAAAGATATTGTTGTAATTATCGGCGGCCCGGGAACTGGCAAGACGACCATCATTGATGGTTTGCTGGAACGCGGACACTGCTGTTTTCCTGAAATTTCACGAGAAATAACGCTGGAAGCCAAAAAACAAGGAATTGAGCAATTGTTCCTCGAAAATCCATTGCTTTTCAGCGAATTGCTTTTGGAAGGAAGAAAAAAACAATACCACCAAGCCTTAAAAGAAAAAAGTCCTGTAGTTTTTATCGACCGCGGCATTCCAGATGTATTGGCCTACATGCACTATATCGGCGATGCCTATCCTGCTTTTTTCGACGAAGCCTGTCGTGAGCACAAATACACAAAAATCTTTATCCTGCCGCCATGGGAAGCCATTTATGAAAGCGACGATGCGCGGTATGAAAATTACGAACAAGCTACTTTGATCTACAAACACTTGAAGGAAACCTACGAAAGTTATGGCTATTCCTTGATTGAAGTTCCAAAAGACACGGTAGATAACAGAATTCTTTTTATCTTAGGGCATCTTTCGAACTAGAAATATGCAAGAAGCGCTATCGATTCTTCAAAAATATTGGAAACACGATTCGTTCAGAACGCCACAGGCTGAAATCATAGCTTCGGTCTTGAGCGGACACGATACGTTTGCCCTAATGCCTACTGGCGGGGGGAAATCCATCTGCTTCCAGATTCCTGCCATGATGCGTAATGGAATCTGCCTCGTAATTTCACCGTTGATTGCCTTAATGAAAGACCAGACGGCCAATCTTCAAAAGGTAGGCATCAAAGCAATTGCTTTGACTGGAGGCATTTCTACCGATGAAATCAGTGATCTTTTAGACAATTGCCTATACGGGAATTATAAATTCTTATACCTGTCGCCAGAGCGATTGCAGGCGGATTGGATTATGGACCGCATCAAAAATCTGCCGATTAATCTTATCGCAATAGATGAGGCGCATTGCGTTTCGCAATGGGGACATGATTTTCGTCCGGCCTATCTTAAGATCGCTTCTCTAAAGACCCATTTTCCAAAGATTCCTTTCTTGGCCTTGACAGCAACGGCAACCGAGCGCGTAAAAGAAGATGTTATTATCCAGCTGGGATTAGAAAATCCTGCTCTTTTCCAGAAGTCTTTTGCGAGAGAAAATCTGGCGTATATGGTTTTTAATGTCGAAGATAAACTCTATCGACTAGAACAGATATTAAAAAAAAATCCGCAACCTTCTATTATTTATGTCAGGAATAGAAAAGCCTGCCTTGATACGGCTTCACAACTAGAAGCTTTAGGAATCAAAGCTACGTTTTATCACGGCGGCCTCCATAGCAGGGAAAAAGAAAAAAACATGAGGCTCTGGATGGACGAAGATGTCCAGGCCATTGTTGCGACAAATGCTTTCGGCATGGGAATCGACAAGGCAAATGTAAAAACAGTAGTCCACATCCAATTGCCAGAAAATCTTGAAAATTATTATCAAGAAGCAGGACGCGGCGGCAGAAACGGAGAAAAAGCTTTTGCCGTTTTGCTGAACAGTCCTTCTGACGTCCAATATTCCGAAAACCAGATCTTGAACAATCTTCCCGACAAGAAATTCTTGAATGAGATGTATGTGAAATTGTGCAACTTTTTCCAAATTGCCTATGGCGAAGGAATTGACGAGCAGTTTTGTTTCAACATCAACCAGTTCTGCGTCCAGTATGGATTTCCAATCTTGAAAACCTTTAATGGCCTGCAATTCTTGGACAGGCAAGGAATTATTACACTTTCACAGGAATTTTCAGAAAAAGTAACGGTACAATTTATCATTGAATCCAAGGAAGTAATCCGCTATACCAGTCTGAATCCGCAAGATGAGGAAATCATTCTGGCGATGTTGCGCACCTATCCTGGCATTTATGAAGTTGTTACTCCCATAAACATTTCCTTAATCGCAAAAAAATCAGGCAGCAAAGAAAACCAAGTTGCGGCTGTATTGCAGAAATTACAAGAAAGACAAATCATCGAGTACCATGCCAAGAGCAATGATTCTACGATTACCTTCAATGAAGTTCGCGAAGACGATAGGACGATCAACCGCGTTTCAAAATATCTGGAAAATCAAAATAATTTGAAAAAAGCCCAGCTGGAAGCTGTCTTAGAATACGTAACTAATGACAAATCCTGCAAAAGCCGTCAGCTCTTGAGTTATTTCGGGGAGAAAGACAGCCAAAACTGCGGTATCTGTTCCTTCTGCATCAAACAAGACAAAACACCGAGTCCTCTTTCTTCTATTGCAGAAAAAATCTTGGGATTGTTGCAAACCAGTCCGATGAGTTCAAGAGAAATCCAAATGTATTCTAAATTTCCAGACGATGCCATTATCTTTGCACTGAAACAACTATTAGAAACGAACAAGATCGAACTCTTGCCAAACAATAAATACACCTTGAAATAGAATGGAAAAATTACGCATCGTTTTTATGGGAACACCAGAATTTGCAGTCGGAATTCTGGACACAATACTTAAAAATAATTTTGAAGTCGTTGGAGTAATAACTGCTGCCGATAAGCCAGCGGGCCGCGGCCAGAAGCTAAAATATTCGGCTGTAAAAGAATATGCACTAGAAAAAAACTTAAAATTATTACAGCCGACAAATCTAAAAGACGAAACTTTCCTTGAAGAATTAAAAAACTTAAATGCGAATCTTCAGGTTGTGGTTGCCTTTCGAATGCTCCCGAAAGTGGTCTGGGAAATGCCTAAATTCGGAACATTCAACCTTCATGCTTCGCTCCTGCCTAATTATCGTGGTGCAGCTCCTATAAATTGGGCCATCATAAACGGAGAAACCAAAACTGGCGTGACTACATTCTTTATCGACGATAAAATTGATACTGGAGCGATGATTTTGAGCAAAGAAATAGAAATTACTCCAGACGAAAATGCAGGAATTCTCCATGACAAGTTGATGAATTTGGGTAGCAAGACCGTAATTGATACTTTACATTTGATTGAAAATGGCAAAGCAGCAACTACCATACAAAAAGATACAGACGATATCAAAACAGCTTACAAATTAAATAAAGACAATTGCAAAATTGACTGGACCAAATCTGGAAAAGAAATTCACAATCTAATTCGTGGCCTTTCTCCCTATCCTGCAGCATGGAGCTTTTTTAGCGACAAGGACCAAGAATGGAATGTAAAAATATACGAAGCACGTTTTTCACAACAAGATCACACAGAAGCTATCGGAAAAATCATTACGACTAAAAAAGAAATGAAAGTTGCGGTTAGTGACGGTTATATTGAAATACTACAATTGCAATTTCCGGGAAAGAAAAATCTAAAAACAGCCGAACTATTAAACGGTATTAGTTTTGGAGACGAGGCAAAAGCTTTCTAATCCCGCATAAACACTGATTTGACAGCGATTTCGAGAAAAACAAGTCGGTTTTATTAACAAAAGCCCCAAGTTATCAACAAATCGGTGAAAAACACTCGAAATGTCTTGCCCAGTAAGGAAATCCTATTAAATTTGTTATAATTAACATAATGTTTAACCAACAATTAAAACTATTATTATGAACAAATCAGAATTAATCGATGCTATCGCTGCTGACGCAGGAATTTCTAAAGCAGCTGCAAAACTAGCTTTAGAGTCTTTTTTAAATAACGTAGGTGGTACTTTGAAAAAAGGTGGCAGAGTATCTTTAGTAGGATTTGGATCTTGGTCAGTATCTTCTAGAGCTGCAAGAGAAGGAAGAAATCCTCAAACTGGAAAAACTATCAAAATTGCTGCAAAAAATGTAGTAAAATTCAAAGCTGGTGCTGAATTAGAAGGATCAGTTAACTCTAAATAGTTTTTTGTCCCGATATAAATCAAAGCCTTCCATTTGGAGGGCTTTTTTTATGCAATTCATCGAATTAATTTGGAACAAAAAAAATTTATTGTTAAATTTAGTAAAAATTGCAAGAAAATGATTTCAGAAAAACTCAAAAAAGGAATCTTACTGATTGCGGAACCATCCATAATCGGAGACCTATCATTCAATCGCTCAGTTATTTTGCTTGCCGATCATAATGAAGAAGGTTCTGTAGGATTTATCCTTAACAAGCCTTTAGAGTACAGCATCCAAGATTTGATTCCTGAAATTAATGCAAAATTTAAAATCTATAACGGAGGGCCTGTCGAACAAGACAATCTTTATTTTATCCATAATATTCCAGACTTGATTCCCAACAGCATTGAAATTTCAAATGGAATTTATTGGGGCGGTGATTTTGAATCTACGAAAGACCTCATCAATGAAGGAAAAATCAAGAAAAACAACATCCGTTTCTTCTTAGGATATACAGGCTGGGATGCACAGCAATTAGACAAAGAGATGCAGGCCAATTCGTGGATAATTACAAAAAACATCTACGAAAATAAAATTATCGGAAAATCTACTACTGACTTCTGGAAGCAAAAGATTTTAGAATTAGGAGGCGATTATGTAATCTGGTCCAATGCACCAGAAAACCCTATCTTAAATTAGCTTAAACGAATCTGAGCATTCAATCGAAGTAATAAATCTTTAGCCGTTTTTGTCTCGTATTCTTTCTTGCGATATTTTGTTATTGGCTGAATTCCTCTAATTACATTCGTAATAAATAATTCATCAGCTTTTTGCAAGTCAAAAGGAGAAATCGAAGTTTCTTCCACCTCAATTGTTTCTATCTTTTTTGCGAGTGTCAAAATTTGTTTGCGCATCACGCCATTCAGGCAGCCTTCAGAAATTGGAGGCGTAATCAATTTATTACCCATGAGCATAAAAAGATTTCCGTTTAATGCTTCGATTACGTTTTTATCATCATTGATTAGAAGACAGTTGTCATAGCCATTTTCATCAGCAAAAATACTTCCCGTCACGTTTATCATCCTATTTGACGACTTTATGGTTGAAAGCAGGTGTTTTGCCACAACAAAATCTTTATAAAGCTCTACTTCATACTCCTCTTTTTCAATACGATAAACGGAATTTTCGAGAGGCTGTACGGTAACCAAAAAGGAAACATTATTATCTTTTGGAAGATAAAATCCTCCTTCGTTTCTATATACAGAGATTCTAGCTCTTGAAGAAGACGAAAGATTTTTAGCAGCTGCCAGCGAGAGAAGTTGTTCCTCAAAATACTCCATCGTAAAATTCATCGGAATTTCCATCCTAACGATACGCATAGCAGACATCAGCCTAAAATAATGATCTTCAAGGAAAAGAATTTTTCCATCTAAAATTTTTACCGTTTCAAAAACAGAGTCCCCATATAAGAATCCTCTGTTACCTATCAATAAATTTGCTTCTGACGTAATGTTTCCGTTGAAATTGATCATAAAAAAAGCCCTGAAATTAAATCAGGGCAAATATAAGTCTTAAAAACAGAATTACACTATACAGATCCTATTACGTGCTTCAAATCCGAAATTTGGTTTTCCCACAATTGTGTAGATTCTTCTACTTCGTCTTTTTCGGCAAAATCAACTACCATCAGAGAAACATCTTTAGTGATTTCATCAACAAGGATTCGCAATTCAAAAAAATACTCCCCATCTTGGCCATTTTCGTCAATCCAACGAAATTTCACTTTCTCTCCTGTTTTTTTTGAAGCCAATCTGGCTTTCTCTTCTGCATCATCCCATATGAACGTAAAAAACTCCCCTCGAGAATTAACATTATCAGCAAACCATTCTGACAATCCAGAAGGTGTTGATATATACTGATATAGCAATTGCGGTGAAGAATTTAGAGGAAATTCTAATTCATATCGTACTTTATTTTCCATAGGGCATCGTTATTTTTTTGGAAATATATAGAATAAAATCAAATTAACGATGATTTAAAAATTATTTTTTTTTGCTGATTTATATTTGCAACCTGTAAATTTAATTTTATATTTGCACCCGCATTCGACAAGGATGCATGACCTAAAAATGGCGAGGTAGCTCAGTTGGTTAGAGCGCAGGATTCATAACCCTGAGGTCACGGGTTCAACTCCCGTCCTCGCTACGAGATTGGAAAATCAGAAAAAAGCAGGTTTTATGCGGTTTAAAAGAAATTTTAAACCGCTTTTTTTATGTCTATAAATAAGTTACTTTTACTAAACGAATACGATTTAGAATACGATTTGGTAAAAAAGAAAGACTACTCAGAACCCGAAATATACGATGCCGGCGGCGACCTTTCTGCAAGATGGTACGTATATTATTCCTTCAGGAATCCTGAAACCGGATTGCTTGAAAGACAGACTCCCATTTACCATAACGTAAACCAGTTCAAGGAGCTGAAGCAGAGAAGGGCCGCAATAAAAATATTGCGAAAGGCAACATCTGCAATACTTAAAGGCGGGTATAACCCTTTTAGCGATGATAAAAGAGTAGACGAGATAGAGAAGCTCAACATACCGGATGCGGTCAAGTTTGTGCTGAACATAAGGAAAGCTACGCTCTCTCCAAGCTCATACCAGGACCTGCGCATAAGACTGGCCGACTTTGAAAAATGGCTGCTGAAGCACGGTTTTGAAAACAGGTATATTACAGACGTCAACAAAAAGACCTGCATCGCATACCTGAACGACATTCTTATCGCCACTTCAAACAGAAACAGGAACAACACGCGTACCTGCCTCTCTCAGTTTTTCACCACGCTGGAAGATAACGAGATCGTACCGGAAAATTTCATACATCGCATAAACGTAGAAAAGACGAAACCCGAAAGAAACAAGACATTCGACCTTTCGCAGGAAGAAGAAATTTTCAGGCTTGCAAAATATGACGAGATCATGCTTCTCTTTATCAAGTTCATCAGCTATAATTTCCTGAGGCCGGTAGAAGTCGTGAGGCTGAAGGTAAAAAATATCAACATTCGGGAGCGCCAGCTATTCGTAAAAGCTAAAAACAACAACTATAAGATCAAGATTATTCCCGAAATATTCTTAAAGGACATTCCCGACCTTCGAGGGCTTGACCCCGAAAGCTGGCTGTTTACGCCAAACGGTTTCGGCCAGTCTTGGGATGCTACCGAAATATCTCGGAGGAATAATTTTGGAAAGAGATTCAAGCTCATAAAGGACGAGCTCGGCCTTGGGAAAGATTACGGATTATATTCTTTCAGGCATACATTCATAACCAAGCTGTACAGGGAATTGGTAAAGGGCAGTACTCCATTTGAAGCAAAAAGCAGGCTGATGCTCATAACCGGACATTCCTCGATGACGGCGCTGGAGAAATACCTTCGAGATATAGACGCACAGCTGCCGGAAGACTATTCAAAACATTTCGACAAATAAAAAAAGCCTCTCTATGCGAGAGGCTTTTTTGCGTTTGCGAGCGATCTTAAACGATCGTGATGGTTTTTGGAAAACCTGCGACACTTACAAGACCGGAAATATCCTCATAAGTTGAGATTCTATAGTACTGATCGATATTCAAGTCAAGTATGTTCTCAGCAGTAACTACAGTACCATCCTCAAGCTTCAGCTTCGTTCCGTTCGTAATCTTATTCAGCAATTGTTCGTTTCCTGCCTTCTCGACCAGCAGCTGCGTAGTTGTTCCCCAGCCTCTATTGGCATCGTAAATTGAAACACCGACGCCGTTGGTCCAAAGGGGGTTTGTAAGTTCGGCCAATTGGAAAGTGGTTCCTGCGGCAGCTCCGCCGCCGTCCTTATTTTTCCTTGTGAAATAATATGCAGCACCCGCCGCAATCAACAATCCGAATATTAATTTTTTTCTTGCCATTTTTATCTTTTTTTAGAAGTTCTTTTTGTCTTTTTGGCCGGAGCTTTGGCCTTTGCCCTTACGATTCTGCCTCCGGGCAGATATCTGAACCCTTTTAAAAGGGTCTTGCCGTCTGCCCTTAATCCCTCTTTTCTTTTGTTTGAGGCAGGTTTCTTGTCGCCTGCCGCCTTGCTTCTTGGTTTTTTAGCTGTTGCCATAAATAAATGATTTAAGATTATATTTTTGGTTAATTCAATACTCTAATACGTCGAATGAAAAAGCTGTCTCTTTTGGCACGGCAATCTCTTTTGGTGCTTCTTTTTCTATTTTTCCCTTATAGATGTTATATTTTAGCTCATGCAGCGGCCTGTCCTGGTATCTGTTCTTGTTCGCATAGACAACATTCCGCGTGTAGTCGGGAAATGCTTCTGTAAGCAGTATGATGTCGCCGTCAAATTGCGATTTTGATCCGCCTCTCATCTTTCCGTCGCCCGTCAGCTGGTAGATAACCACAAACAGCTTACCGTCATATTTTTTGCGCAGGTCCTTGTCCAGCTCGAACCCCCTGCACATTTCCTGAAGCTTCGGGAAACTGTCGATAAAGACAACATCGCATTGCTCGATAAGAGCATGAAGGTCCTCAATGCTTCCAATTTCAGGAGCGAAAATATTTTCCTTTGCCTTTTGGTTCAGATACTGGTCTACTTTCGACTTATAGATTGCACTCTGCGGATGTTCCTCAATTGAGGCGTGGCCGCATCTGTAATTCTGTCCGAAAGCATTCATCATGCGAAACAGCATTCTTGTCTTCATAGAGCCTTGGCCGCCGGCGAGGGTAATGGCCAGGCTCTCGCGTTTTTTCTTTTCTATCCTTCCAAGAAACTCAGATATCTCTGCATCCCTTATATCGTAATACTCGTAAGCCTGTGCGGGTTTTGAGAGTTCGTGTGCCAGCGAGCCTGGAACAAAATCCTTTTTCGAATCGGACTGGATTGCTTCGCTTGTTGATTCGGGCTTTGTTCCGAATAGCGCCATCTGTCCGCTTTCAGGCTTTGTCTTCTTATTTTTTGCGTTTCTGCGTTCTGCCGGACTTTCTTTTCTTGGCTGCACTGTTTGGCTTTTCTGTGCTTTAGGCTTAACAGGAGCGACTATTTCGGCTTCTGTCTCGATTTCTTCTGCTTTTTGCTTTGCTTTTGCTGTTTTCTTTGGCTTTTCCTCTTTTTTTATTTCCTCGGTAATTTTCTTGATGTCATTGAAATAAAGAGGGTCGCCGTTTTCGTCAAGCTGCAATATGTAGTCTGCCGCTTTCTGCGCTTCCGTGCAGGCGCGCATTACGAAACGGTTATCGTTTTCGATATGCGTCAATGCCAGGTTCCAGTTCTTGAGGTATGCCGCATGGTTTATATTGTTGTGCCATATAATGCCGGCTTCTGCGCTCAGGAAGGTAGCCGACCATTCGGCGATCAGTTCCTCAAAAGCATATTTCTTTTTTTCCGCCGCGCTTCCTTTCATCCTGCCGGAGAAATCGCGGTCTAGCCTTTTCGGGTGCCCGGTACTGTGGCCGATCTCGTGGAAAAGCGTACGATAGTAGTCCTGCACGGTCTCAAAGTCCGACAGGTAGGGCATCTGTATATGGTCATGGCTTGGCGAATAATACGCGCGGTCGCCCCCAAACCTCAATGGAGGCACCGGCGAAGGATAGTTTTTCAATATCGCTTCGGGTATCGGCATCCTTTTTTCTTCGTCTGACGGTATTTCTTTTTCGATATATCCTACCTTGAAATTTTCAAGATCGAAATCAATATCCTCGATGTCCTTTCCGTTAAATACGTTGTAATATTTGAGTATCGGTATCTTATAGACTTCCTTCGCGTCGATGCCGTTCTCATCGGCAAACTTCAGCGCTTTTTCTTTGCTGTACGAACCGAAATCAATCTCTCTCTTAACGTCTACCACCTTATACAGCTCAGTAAAGTACACGACCGGAAAGCCTTTTGCCCCTTTTCTAACCTTGCCTTTCATTTCCTCGACCTGCTTGAATGTCATAAAGAAGGGATTGCTCAGGATTCCGAACTCCGTAAGGAGAAGGACGTTTACGCCCCTGTATCTTTTCTTGGTCGAGAAATTGAACGGTACCAGGTAGCCCGATCCGTAAAACTGCCCTTCCCATCTTTTTTCGTAGCCGTATGCGTTCGCCTCCTTGATCATGTCTTTCATCCTAGCAGAAATCATATCATAGATTTCTGTCGGCGAAACTGCCTTTCCGAGCCCTGCAAATTCTTCGGCAACGGCTTCGCAGTCCAGGCACTCCAAAGATGACCTGCTCACGATCTCGCAGGCCGGGTTTTCGATATCGAAATAAAACTCCTTGCTTTCAGGATAGGAATCGAGTACCTGCTGGAGCTTTGCCGCAATATGATATTGCTCCTGCTTCCCTGCAAGAACAATCTGCGCCGCAATTTCCTCTCTCGTTGCTTTTCTTCCGTTTAGTCCGTTGAAGCTGTCTACCGATTTCATATTTCCTTTTTATATTTGGTATTCGATTCCTAATGCCGATACGGTTGCCGTAATCTCCAAGTTTTTCATATTCAGGTTGCCGAAGTCGAAAAGGACTTCCAAGGCAGCAAGGTTGTCGGCCGTGACCGGAATATCCGATATGACTACAGAACCGTTAGCCGGAACCTCGATCTCGCTTATGTTCAGGTCTGCCTCTGCCAGGTACTTGCCCTTGTAATAGATGACGAGCCTTGTCAGCGTTGCCACAACTCCATTGACCGAAAATGCCTGGTTTGTCGGATTGACCAGCCTTACGTCCAAATTAAATTTTGTAGACGAAAGGTTAAGAAAGGATATCTTTCTGATCCCGACCGGCTTGATGCTCATCTTGTCAAAAATATCGGCCAGGTTCTTGACCTTGGCCGCGCCTAGGATTGCCAGCCCGACGACTGCAACTCCTAATCCTATCAATATTGTCTTGGTTTTCATACTAGATAAAATTTGAAATCTGCAACAGGGTTCCTTTCTTGTCTCTCAGCTCAACGTGAATATGGTTAGTCATCGAAGCGCCGTATTTCTTGGCGATATCCTGCGCCTTGCCGATAACCTGGCCGGCTGCAATCGCCTGTCCTATCTTTACGGTAGGCGTCATGTAGAAAATCTTTATCTCATGCTCTGAGTTCTTGATTTCTATTCCGGTATAGCTCAGATCATTTCCATAAGGAAAAGGAAAGCGCGTTACCGTTCCTGAAATAGGCGAAAAGATACTTTCTCCCGGACTTACCGTAAAATCTTCTCCTTGGTGCTTGCGTTCTCCCCTGCCCGCTCCAAAGCTTCCGCAGCCGAAAGGATCGCAGCCCCTGATTTTTTTTGATGCCGTAGGTGCGGCAAATGCTTTTTTTGTCATGATAAGAATGATTGCCAGTATTGTTAATGATATGATTATTGTCTTTGTTTTCATGGCCTGAAAATCTTGCTGAAGCGATAGCCTAGAAACAAGATGACGAGCGGCCAAAAAACAAGGCCGGTACAGTAAAAGAACTTCTCCCATCTTGACCATACGGCCGGAACCAGGACAGGCTTTTCTTGATATACTGTCTTTTCCTTGATTACTGTCCTTACGCTGTCTTTTCTCTGCGATATCGTTTCTTCCAGCGCCGCATAAAGTACCAGCATCTTTTTATACTTGTCATAGTAAGCCCCGAACTCATTGCCTCCGGATTTCTTTTTGCTATTGAAGCTTTCAAGCTGCCGCTGCAACGCCTCGTTGCATACAGAATCGCATTCCGGCTTTGCTGTCTTAAGCTGGCCGATCAGAAGAAAAAGGCTGTCATTGATAGCCTTGCTTCTCTCAAGCATCGTATTTACTTGCGAACTCTCGCTATTATTTATGACTGTTTCTGATTTTTCTACCAACGGCTTCTGCTTCGCCTTGCACGAGACAAGGATAAGCGAAAAGCCATACATCATAAATAGTGCTGCAATCCAATAGATTGCGCATTTCGTGCCTATGCTTAGTTTTTTCATCTTTTTGTAGAGTTGTTAGAACAGTTTATGCATTTTTCCTGGTAGCCCTTGACCAGCTTGTGCAGCATCTCGATTTCTGTCTTCTGCTGTCCTACTGTCAGGTTTAATGTTGCGACGGTTATATTCTGCTTTTCCATCGTGGTCTCATTCTTGTCAAGCTTTCCGTAAAGCGTTTCCAGTTCCTTGTTAAGCCTTTCGGTGAGCTTGTCATAAATTGCCTGCGATTTTTCGACGCTGTTTGCCTCCTCTATTTTTGCGCCTGCCCTTTCTTTTTTAAGCTGGCTCCTGATCGTAAGAATGTATGTAAGAAGCTGGATAACATTTAATCCGCCTAGTAACATTGCCAATGTAGATTGATCCATATATCTAAATATTGCAGGATACATTTACCCCGTCGGTTAATAGATCATTATAAAGCACAAGGTTGGCACCCGTAACCGCCTCGTTGCCTGTTCCGTTCATGTCTAGGCTTGCCGGCATTATTCCGTTATCATTCAGGTAATTCAGTATCGTTGCTATTTCTGCCTCAGGCAGAAGGTTATTTCTCAGGTTGATCGCTACGCCGTCCTTTATGATAGACAGCGGCCCGATATCATTTATAAGATTGTCATTCGCGGCTAGATATGTAAGGTCGGGGCTGTTTTCCAAGAATAGGTTGACAAGCTGGTTATTCCTGATCCTTAATTCTTGCAGCGCCACGAGAGCCGAACCGTCGAACGCTCCTAAAGAACATACTGCCGCCCTAACATTTACAAGGCCTGTACACTGGTCAAGTCCGATGATAGCGCCTAAAAGAGGGTTGCTCTCGCAGTTGAATATCTCAAGGCTAGGCGTACCTATATTCAGGTTTCTCATGTCGTTAAATGAGCAGTCAAGCGAAATAAGATTTGCATTTGCCGAGACGTCCATGTTCTTCATGAGATTGTTGTTAGCGATCACGGTCGATAGGTTCTCATAGATGCTCCAGTATATTTCGCTTTCGATGCTGTTGTGCGAGATATCGACATATTCAAGGTTAGGTAGCGTCGAGATTTCTATATTCGTAAGCCCTGCTTCCTGCAAATCCAAGTAGGTTGCTGCCTCATTATTACCGCCAAGCTGAACGCTGTTGCCGTCTACGAAACAAGTCGTAAAATTCACGTTGCCCTCTCCGGTATTCCAA
This sequence comes from Flavobacterium sp. N2550, assembly GCF_025947265.1. Taxonomy (NCBI): domain Bacteria; kingdom Pseudomonadati; phylum Bacteroidota; class Flavobacteriia; order Flavobacteriales; family Flavobacteriaceae; genus Flavobacterium; species Flavobacterium sp. N2550. Next base: position 3,834,819 of record NZ_CP110007.1, read on the forward strand.
TTATTGATTGCAGCATTCCATTGCGCTGCGTTTTCAAGTTCCGTTACTCCCATATTGGCAGCTCGTTCCTCGATATCATCGAATGTCAGGGCGATGAACATTATCGGAGGTTCAGGAACGGCAGTCACTACTGCCAGCAGGGTGATATCTGCCGAGGCAGGCAGCTGATATATGTCGCCTGCTTCCAAGCCAGCAAAAAGGGCTTCGGTATTGTTTGCAAATTCGCCTTTTATCTGGAATGCAGGCGTTGAGCCGTCGTCAGGCAGCTCGCCTGAATCCGAGTATTTGTTGAAGTCGGCCTCTACGCATTGCTTTTGCCCGAAGCCGTAGATGCCGAACCCTTGCGAGCTGTCAGCGCCTCTGAAAACGTAAAGATGCGTCTTGCCGTCCTGACCGAACTGGATAAGATAGGTCTTTGTAACATCTGACAGGTCAAGTCCTTCAGGGTCGAAATTGATAGTCTCGACAAAAGCCGTATCGGCAGAAATATTTCCAAGGTTTCTGAAAACGGTATTTGCAAGGTTGACATCGGCTGCCGATGCGATAAGGTTGGAACTCTCGAAGATGATATCCGTACCGATCACGACATTTCCGATCGGCGAAAACTCGCCTTCGCCTTTTGCCCACTTATAGCGCTCGAAGTACTGGCGTGTCACGTCAGTCTCGGCATTGTAAGAAAGCCTTACCAGACTCAGGATCACATTCTCGTTGCTTGCGACTGTCAGGCTGGAAAAAATCGTAAAGAGCATCATAAAGCTGCTCTCGTCCGCATAATAGCCCAGGAACTGCTCGCGCCATGTGATGCTTTGAGGTTCCTGCGGTCCGTTATTTCTTGGCACTATTACTATTCCTGACATTTGAAAAGATTTTAATTAGCGTTATGGCGGCAAGTGCGCCCAGTATTATTTTTGTCGTGTTGCTGCTGCTTTTTTTTTTTTAGCGGCCTGTCGAATATCGCGATCGCATCGGCATAGTCCTGGTCTGTCACGAAACTGGAATAGCTGGAGCCGTTTTCGACATAGCTGATAGCCTTGCAGAGCGAAATCAGGCTTTCTGCCGTCAGCTCGATAGGAACGTTTGCCGCATAGCCGACCATCGATGCTACCTGCTTTATATAGGCTGCCGTGTTGTTCTCGATCGGCGGGGCATAGACAGTAATCAGCTTCTCGATGGTGTTGGTGCCCTGAGCGATCTTGTTATAGATCAGCACCATCTTTGCCCTGATTCCTTGGTGCAGGTACTGGAACTGCTCGAAAGTCTTTCCGGCATCCGTATTGCGAGAGAAAGGTATCTTTCCCACCCAGTCGTTTGCGGCCGAATATCTGATATTGCCCGGATTGTTGTTTCTCAATCCTCTCGGCAGGTCCGTTCTGTTCAGGTATGATCTAGCCATTGATTTTTACTTTTTGCGGTTTCTGCTTGAAAAATGAAGTGAGCGCCCATACTGCCAAGGCGGTACCTCCGACTATAAGGAACAGGTTTGGCTTCTTCTGTCCGGTTATCTCTACCGGCTCAAGGTCGATATCTGCCGGTACCAAGTTCACGAACTGGCTGAAGGTTCCGGCTGCGATAACCTGGTCCTTGAATCCCAAGTGCGAAAACCTTATCAGGGATGCGGGCGATGATGCGACAAGCGTAAAAGAGCCGTTGTTTGAGGTCGTCGTGCCGTTTGCCGTTCCTACCTCTGTCACGTCTACGCCAGGCAGTCCGTTGTAATCTCCATCTGCGTAAATTCTTCCGGTTACTATTTTCATGGCTATAGGTAATTAGGGTATTTCAGTCTCAGTGTCTCGTAGCTTGATTCAGACAGTTCGTTCTCCAGCCAAAACTGGAGATCGTAGCGGTCAAGGTCGGAAAACGGGTTAAGGTTTACCTGATTGCCCAGCGTCGGGTTATATTTCAACTGTCCGAATTTCTGAATCACCTGCGCAAACTGCGCCTGGCTGACGTTTTTCAGGGCGGCAAAAATCATGTTTTCGTTTGTTCCGCTCTGATACATCGCCTTCCACAATGTCGTTGCCGTTACAAACGGGTCAAACTTTCCAGTATCGGGAACAGTATTGCCGTTTCCTGTAGGGTCCGTATCTGAGCCGCCGTCCTTTGGCTTGAAAGCATAATAGGCAGCCACAATAAGGACTAAAGCGCCGCCTCCGTATATCAGGTAATTTTTTTGTGTCTGTGTCATAAGGTTCTGTTTTAGAAAAAGCCAGGTATAAGGAATCGAAGCTCGGCCATCTGCGCCGACGAGAACTGATTTTTAAGCCACTCGAAAAGAGTAAGGTTTCCTGCAAGCAGGGTACCCCTGCGCTCTCCGAATGCGTTGTAAACCTTCACGACCGCATTATAGTTAAGTCCGGCAAGCTGCAATTTCACGTTGTCGAAATCGTTAGAAACCCATCCGATTGATGCATAGATAGCATCCGCCCTTGTCTGCGCCTGTGAATCCGTAATATTAGAGGCTCCGTATCTTGAAATTTCCTTCAGCCTTATAAAGCGGTCGGACCATACGCGGTAGGCCACATAGCCTACCCCTAGGATAAATAATGTCTTTAGCACGAACGGAATGACAGAAGCCGTCTGCTTGACGACCTCTGCCTGAGTTTCCGCGCTTTTTTTAATGGCATTTTGTCCTGCTGGTGAAGCAACAACCAAAGCCGCAGGATTACTCATGCCATTATTTTTGCCTTTTGTATTTGCTGGTGCTGCCATTCTTGTCTTGTTAAGCGAACATTCCTTTAAGCAATGTCCAGTTTTCTTTTAGTGCCGCCAGGGCTTTCGGGTTCTTTGCGATATCGATGATTCTCTGCTGGTCCTCGGCTTCGAGGTTTGAGATTGCTCTTAAAAGCGTTTCCTTGTCTTTCAGGCGGTGCGGCGTGTCCGCATCGACCTTTAGTTCTACATTGATAATTTTGCTAGGCATCCTTATTATTGTTTTTGTTTAGCCTCAGTAATTCCTCTTCTAAAAGAGAGATTCTTAATTCATAACTTTCTAAAACTGGAATAATCTCTCTTACGAAAAGAGAAACATTCAAATCATTTGGACAGTTATTTTTACCCTTTTTGCACCAATCTTTAATTTGTGCTACGATAGATATTTCTGTGATTTTGCTAGGCATAGTTATACGGTTGTTAGGTTGTGCTTGATCATAAGCTCGTTCAGTTCTGCGTCAAAATCAGGCTTTTCGGCCATTCCCTTGATAAGCAGGGCAAGGTCATTCAAGAAATTCTCGTCTGCGTTCTGTGCCAGGCCGATGAAATACTGCTGCACTGGCGTAGCGTTTGCTCCCGACAGTCCGGCAGTCGCAATCGCTTCTTGCGGGGTAAGGAACTTTTGGGCGACAAGGGAAAGGAGCGGCGCGAAAGTCTGCGCAAGCTCATTGTTTGCCTTGGTCTTTTCGACCGTCTTGGTTCCGACAAGCTCATTTGTCAGCACTTCCTTTTCAAGCTTCTTGTTTTCTGCTTCCAGCACTCCAACTTTTACCTTCAGTTCTTGGTTTTCCTGAAACAGCCTGCTATGGTCCTGCATCTTGTAGGCAACGTCGACCATGTTTAGGCCTGCCATTCCGTTCATTCCGAAACCGAACATATCCTGCATCGGAACAGCCTTATGCATGACGGGGCTTTGCTGCGGCTGGGTTGTTGCGGCAGATTGGATCGTATCGCTGCCGTTCCTGTCCATAAGGTCGGCATGGTATTCGCCGACTGCCTTGAAGCCGCTGCCGTTCTTGCGGCGGTCCCTGATCAGAAGCCTGTTGATTCCCTGCCCGTGCATCCACTCGAAAAAGCCTTCTACGCTTCCGTAACTTTCTTCAAGTGCTGCTCCGGTTGCATCAGTGACGACCTTGATAAGGGTGTCCTTGTCAGTTACCGTTACTGCATTAAGGGGATCTGATTTTAATCTTGATATTGTGTTACTCAGTTGCTTCATGATTAACATTCTTTTGTTTTTCTATAATCCATTATTGCAAGCCCTCCGACCTTGGTAGCAAAATCAACAGTCATCTCGATCTCGAACGGAAAGCCGTCGCCATCGATATCGAATTTCGGCGGCGCCAAATGGACCAAAGGATCGAACGCAGGAAGCGTACGGGTAACGTTTGTTATGGTAAACAGAACGTCCGTCGTTCCATGGTTGGCAAGCGTAAGGCTCGTAAGCCCTTTTTCCCTTACCTTCCTTTTTTCCGTGATATTCTCGCTGTTGTATGTTGCTGTCATGGGTTGTTAGATATTGCATTCTTTGTTAAGATTCTCGTAAACGAAAATCAGTTCCGTCAGGAAGTCGCCAGTAAATGCTTCCGTAGCAAGCACCTCATAGGTGTAGGTCTTTCCCCCTTCAATCTGCAAGGGCTTGATGCCGTCCACATAGGATGCCTCTCTGCTTCTGTAATTGTCGATGTGCTGGAGTTCCGAAATGAACTCGCCGCCGACGTTCTTGATTGAAGCCCTCACGAAACCCGTATTGTTCAATTCTCCCTTGTAGATCATGCAGCCCAATATCTTGCCTGCCGGCAGCTCAAATCTTTCTTTGTTGCTGGTAGAGCCTGCTGCAACCGTAAGGGGAACTATATGCTCAATTGTCGATCTAGTACTCATGTTATTTTTTTTTTGATTAAAAAAAGCCAAGCCTTTGCGACTTGGCTTTTTCAATTACAACTCAACTAAACTAAAACTATGCGCGGTCTGTATCTACAAACTCAAAGCCTCTGATCTCAACCTTAAAAGCTTGATCTACGGCTGCAGCTCCTGCTAAAGCGGCCTTGATAGAATAGATCACGTCAGGACGCAGGTTGAAAGGGACTACTGATCTGAAAATGTAGTCATCCCCTGAAACAGCCTTGAAGTTCGAGACGTCAGATCCGGAAGTTCTTAAAAGGTCTGCTCCTTGGTTTATGATCAGCTCTCCATTCTTGAAAATTTCAGGCGCTGCCGTCTTTCCAAAAGATGCCGTCAAGATACCTGCCGCCTGAACTCCGGCAGTAGTATCGAATGTCACACGAATTTCAGTTGCAAAAAAATCTGTACCGGTCGGGATGGTATTTCCTTTTAGCGATCTTTCGCCAATTGCATCCTGATATTTTGAAAGGACGATTTCTCCGTTAACCAATTGGTTAAGAAATCCCGTCCAGTAATGCGTTACGGACTTGATTGCCTTGTTATTTGAGATAGGCAAGCTAGTGCCAGGCTGGATAGCTCCTTTAAAAGCTAAAATTTCTTGCAATGTTAAACTTGAATTTGATTTCATTTTACAGTGATTTTTAAATTTTTATAATTTTTTATTTTATTGATTATCCTTTTTTGGTTCCGCTAAAGTGCAACGAGCGCCTGGCCTGTTCCGATAGCATTGTCAAAAGCGTTTGCGCTTTCTCCAAATCTTCCTGACGGAGCCATATCGCTATATGCGCCAATTGCCGGCATGATCATTCCCATGCCTCTCTTTTTTCTTCGGCCGTTCATCGGATAGGCAGGATATGCCTGCACCTTGTCGCCACATGCGCAGCCTAGCCCGACAGATTTAGCAATAGCGCGCTGGAGCTTGTCGCCCGACGCAGCCATTTTCTGTACCGCAGTGCTTTTCCCTGCCAAAGATTTTACGATCGCGTAGCCCTGCTGTCCTGCAATACCGTAGCATACTCCTTTTACAAGAAGGCTCACTACGTCGTTGCTCTTGATGGCCGCGCCTAATCCGCCGCCCACGACAACAAGCGCGCCTCTTTTCAGAAGCCCCATATTGTCATGCTTCTTTTTCTCGGCAGCATCCGCAATCGCTTTTTCCTCGTCATGGATGACTGAGAAAACGCCGTTAGATACGGCTGATCCGACAACAACACCACCAGCAACTGAGGCGGCGTTTTTCACATCGTTTCCTGATGGTTTCCCTACTTTCATTGTTTCTAATTTTTATTTATAATTGTTTTTACTTGTCTTTGTTTTTCTTCTTGCCGTCCGGTGACAGCAGGTAGTATGCAAGCGCGCCGAAGCCTAGAATCGCCCAGATATTTGTTTTCTTTTTGGGAGTTTCTGTAATCGGCTGTTTTACCGTTGCCGGTATCTTGATGATCGGCTTTACCGGCTCCTGGTTTTGGACAGGCGCCGTTGGCGTCGTTCCTACCGGCAGGAATGTCTGATTCTGTGCCGCGTTCCCGCCCAGGTAGTTGAAGCACGCATAAGATGCGCTGCTGCCTGTTATCAATGGCGCATAAGGCGAAAAATCCGTAATTGCAACCGACACCTGCACGCTTGCAAGATTTGCAGACGATACCGCGTTTTCGATTATATCTTCTATCGGGTTGAGCAGCTCGTCGATCAGCGACAGTCGCCAGGCGATCGCATTTGCCGAAAGCCCTACCATTTCGTTATTCATGAAATAGCTTCTTACTACGCACATCTTGTTAAGTGCCGCATTGATGCCCGTCAGCTGAGCTGCAAAATCCTGCTGCTGCAATGCGGCCGACAATCCTTCCGCAAGCTTTTTGTAGAATGGCGAAAATTTTTCCGTATTCCACTTTGTAAGTATCACTTCTTCAGATGCGGTCGGCTCGTATTCTACAGTGCCGCGATTCCACCAGCCATTATTGGGATCCGCTGGATTAGTCCAGTCTTGAACTAAATTACGTAACTCGCTAGCTACTGCTGGTCCTATGATAGGAACAGAATCAATAATACTAATTGCCGCATTGACAAGCTTTTTCATCAGCCTGCCGAACCAGCCGTTTAGGCCTGTGCCTGGATATGATTTTGCGGGTAATCTGTTTATCGCTGCTGGTAGCATATTATTTCGTGTTAGGTGTTTTTGCTTGTTTAGACGGCTGGTCTTTCATCTGCGTAAAGGCGTAACCCACTCCTATCGCTACAAACAGCCAGCCGACTATTCCGAAGCCTGCCTGAGAGGTACTTTTGTCTACGGGAATGATCCCGCCGCCCGTGCCCTGTCCGTTGCCGGACTGCCCGTTTCCTGCTTGGTTTCCGCCGCCGTTGTTTGGTGAGACAGAAGAAATGATATTGGAAAGCCCCTGTAAGAACTGCGCCGTATTGAATGAGGCAGGCGAATTGATATTCTCTGCCGCGTATGGCGTGATCTCGAAAGCCGGTATCAGTAATACTCCTGTCTTTACGGACCATGTATATTTTGGCTCAGTCAGATTCACGTTGTGCAGCCACAGTCCTATGCTTTCGGTGGCTGTCGAAGGGTGCTTGAAAACTACTGAGCCGTTTGCCGCTCCTTTGGTGAAATATTTGTCAAGGTATGCCGTCAGTCCTGCGCCTACCGTGTCTCTATAGAACTTGCTGATCTTGATTGCCGCGTCGAAATTCCTGCTGGAGCATGAGTTCCAGCTTTTCTCGCGCTTCTTGTTCTCATACCCGGTAACGAACATCTTTGCCGATCCGTAGAATTCGTTTATCTGTGTCGATAGCGCCTCGTAATTCCGTGCCGTGATCGCAGCATTCATTTCAGCGATCGTGTCGTTGAAATAAGTGGTGATGGCGTTCATGTTGGCGTTGAGCTTTGGCGCGTCAAAGGCAGTGCCTCCGATACAGCTTATGCTCGAAAGCAGGTTTTTCACGTCTCCGAACTCAAAGCCGTTGAGCCCTTGGTTCGGGTGTGTCCTTGTTCCGTTAAGTACGTAGTGTGGTAAGCTCATATCTAAATCACTTTTATCAATTCTTGCCGGCTCTTGCATCGTGGCCAGCGTACCGTCGATCGTGTAATATCCTTTGTCCGTCTTTCCCGTCTTTTGGTCCTTCGGCACTATCACGTACACATGGGTCCATTCCGAGGGCTGCCAGTCAGCCTGCTTGATCTTTCTTATCGAGTGCCTTATGCCGAGGCTTGCCAGTATGCAGCTTGCGATTATCGAATAGCTCTTGCAGTCGATCCCGTTTTTGCGGTCGTGCCAGCTGCACGCCAGCGTCCTTAAAAACTGGTCTTCCTGGTCTGCATGGTACTGGAAATGGCTGTACAGGAAATCATGTATTGCAATCGCCGTCTTTTCGAGCGTTTCCTTCTCTAATACGACTGCCAGGTCTTCTGCCTGCCATGAATATTCCTCGACAACGCTTTTCATCTGGTTGATTGAGAAATCCGTCATGCCTTTTCCCTTGTATTGGCTTACGCATTGGCCTTTCGGTATCAGGTGATCATATTCTGATCCTGATTTTATTTCCCTATAGTTCAAGATGTCCGCTTCGCTCATAACCTCTTTTATGGAACAAATGAAGCGGATAAAAAAAATAAGGTGCGTCAGTTTGACGCGATTCGACGTGATTCGACGCGGTTTGCTGTGATTCGACGCGATTCGACACGAAATTGCAACCCAGTTTTGCAATTCTTTTTTGCGGTTGTGAGATTTCCTACATTAAATGTTAATAGTGTGCAGGCATGAAAAAAAGTGTTCAGAATTTAGATAGTTTTGTATTCAAATATGAATTATGAAAGTGATAAGGATGCATGAAAGCGAAACCATGGAATTTTACACGGCAAGCACCGAGACGATGATGAGCCTGCCTTTTGTCGATGGCGGGGTTTCTGCCGGGTTTCCTTCTCCGGCAGAAGATTTCCTAGAGAACGAGCTTGATTTCAACGCGACTTTTATAAAGCACCCAAGCGCGACATTCTATGCCAAGGTGAAAGGCAACTCCATGAAGGATGCAGGAATATCAAACGGCGATATCATGGTAATCGACAAATCGCTTGAGCCGAAAAACGGAGATATTGCAGTATGCTACCTGGACGGCGAGTTCACTGTAAAGACCATTATGATAGAAAAAGATATTGTTTGGCTCGTCGCACAGAACGAGCAGTATGCCCCTATCAAGGTTACTTCCGAAAACGAGCTTATAATCTGGGGCATCGTAATAAACGTAATCAAATCTTTCAGGTAATGTTTGCACTTGTAGACTGCAATAATTTTTACGCCAGCTGCCAGCGCGTATTTGACCCGTCGCTGATAGGAAAGCCGATCGCTATCCTGTCAAATAATGACGGCTGCGTCATTGCAAGATCGAACGAGTGCAAGCCGTATATTCCGATGGGTGCGCCTGCGCACCAGTTCAAGGAAGAATTTGAGAAAAACAATGTCCATGTGTTTTCAAGCAATTACGCATTGTACGGCGATATGTCCAAGCGAGTGATGTCTACCCTTGCAGAGTTCACGCCTGATATGGAAGTCTATTCCGTTGATGAGGCATTCCTGAAATTTATCGGCTTTGAAAATTACGACCTACTGGAATATGGCAGGAACATACACAGGCGCGTGATGAAATGCACGGGCATACCCGTTTCAATCGGCATAGCCCCGACAAAGGCTCTTGCAAAAATTGCAAACCGGATCGCAAAGAAGTTTCCGGACCGCACAGCCAACGCCTATGTGATCGATACTGAAGAAAAAAGGATAAAGGCCCTGAAATGGTTAGAGATAGGCGATGTTTGGGGAATCGGCAGGCAGCATGCTAAAAAGCTGCTGGCGCTGAATGTCAGGACCGCCTACCAGTTTACGCAGATGTCAGACGACTGGGTGAGGCACAATATGTCGGTTGTCGGGCTCAGGCTGAAGCATGACCTTCAAGGAATCAGCTCTATTGATTTCGAGGAAGTAAAGCCGAAACAGAACATTGCCTGTAACAGGAGCTTTGACAGGATGCTCAGGGATAAGGAGGACCTTCGCGAAAGGATATCGACCTTTGCTGGAACGGTGGCCGAGAAGCTTAGAAACGATAAGCTGCATGCGAATTCGATAGATGTCGTATTATGGTCCAACCCATTCAGGGAAGACCTGCCGCAATACGCGAAAAGAATACGGATCAAGACAGAATTTCCCACCAATTCGACTTTCGAGATAAACAGGCTTGCCTTGATCGCGCTTGATATGGCTTTCAAGCAGGGCATCGACTACAAAAAGGCAGGCGTCATGGTCGGGTCCATAACTCCGGCCGACTGCTATCAGATGAAAATTTTCGGAGGCGAGAACCCGAAGCACCAAGACGTATTGAAGGTGATTGACAGGCTGAACAGGAAGATCGGGAATACAAAGATCAGGTTCGGGGCTCAGAGCCTCAAAAGAAAATGGAAGATGAGAAGGGAAAGGCTTTCGCCGTCATACACGAGCCGCTGGAGCGACCTAATAACAATCAACTGCGAAAACTGCTAATTATGTGTTTCTTCTATGCTCAGCTCAAATCAAAAAAAGAACTTGAAGCCAGGTTCGATGCCCTAGTTGAATCTGACGAGGATATTTTCGAGATCGGAGATTTCAACGGCTTTGCAAATCCGTACACTCCCATCATTTCGGATGCAAGCCCAAAGATAATAGAGGCCGCGCAATGGGGTCTTGTTCCGGCATTTGCAGCTGATAACATAAAAGGTTTCCGGGAAGATGCAAATACGCTTAACGCACGCATTGAGGGTATCGAGAAAAAAAACTCATTCAGGAACAGCATCGGCAACAGATGCCTGGTAGTGGCAAGCGAATTTTACGAATGGAAGCATATTGGAAAGGAAAAGATCAAGCATAGGATTTATACTAAAGACGGCCAGCCATTCGCATTAGCCGGAATATACAGCCCTATCGACGATATCAAGACCTTTTCGATACTTACTACAGAAGCCAACGAGCTTATGGCCGAAATCCACAATACAAAAAAAAGAATGCCGGTAGTCTTACAGAGGGATGAAGAAAAGCTTTGGCTGGACGGCGATCCGCTTGCATCCTATCACAGCAGGAAAGAGATAGAGCTGATTGCAGAGCCTATCGGACCGTTTCAGGGCCAGCTTTTCTAGCAGATATCCACAGGCATATTCTCAAAAAGGATATGCTGTCGGGTGTACCTGCCTCCTTTCACGCTCCAGACGATATCAAGAAAAGCCTTGCTGTTTTCAAATTGCGCAATTACCTTCTGCAATATCAATTTTTCGTTTCTCGGAAATTCTCTTCTTTCAAATCCTACCTTAAAAGATGCAACGATCTCGATGATAGTCTCGTCCTGTTCGATCGGGTCGATATAATCCGCAGAATTGATGTCTCCATATTGTTCGCTTGCATAGCAGTCAACTACCTTTGGATTGCCGGTCTTCAGTTCCTGCAAAACCATCTTTGGAACAATTATGTTTAGGTCGTCATTATCCAGTTCCGGCAGCTCTAGATTTTCTGAAAGAAGTATCGAGTATATTGTTCTTGTATTCATTTGCCTAATCTACGAAATAATTGCAAAAGTATATTGCAAAAAAAACCACCTAAGTGGTGGTTTTTTTTTTTCTTTATGAGTACTTCCGCATAAATTATTTCGCCATCTTCTGATGACCCGGTCGTAACTTCAACCTTGCATGAATAATTTTTATGGCTTGTTGCCCAATGTAAAAATTTTTTAAGCTTGGAAATGTTTCTTTTATGGGTAAGGTCTATTTCATAATAAATTTCACGGTCGGGAAATTCAGTAATATAATCTTTTATACATTCGCATACAGTATGCTTGACGTTATGATCAACAGCTAATTCACTGCCTCCATTTAGGTTTTGCAAATCGACCTTAAATCTTCCTGACCTTGGGTCTAAATCTTCCTCAAATGTAACTTGGTAATAAATATTGTTGTCTGTCGTAAAAGAATATACAGCTATTCCATAAATGGATTCCTTCTTGTAGTCAAGCATAGAAAATTAGGCTTTCGATCTTATCGTGTTCTTAAATGCCTTAATCGAAGCGTCAATTAATTCGTTTTTTCTTTCAATAGCTTGCTTAATCCTACTTACCTTCTCTGGTGATGGATTGTTATCAACAGAGAACTCAATACTATTTCTTTCGAAGTAGTCGTACAATGACTTTAAGTCTTTTGAATCTGTTAATGTGCTCATTTTTAATTTTATATAGTTTTGTTTAATCGCTTATTACCGGGGTGCAAAGATACTTTTTTTATTTACAAATAAAAATAAAAAAAAATCAAATATTTATAAACCAAAATCATGCCATTATTGACCACATGAACGCTTAAAAATATCCAATTTGTTTTTGTACTTGGTAATATTATAAAAAAAATATGAATTGAATGTTAAAATCGATGAAATGCACCATATTTTAACATTTGAATGGCATATGAATGTATTTCGTCGATGTTTTTGACTAAATAAAACTCTTATTAATATTTTTTTCTTTAACAAATTTAATGATTTTTATGATTCAATCAGGCCAAAAAAAGGTTAATTTAACCTATTGAAAGAGTTAATTGCAATAGTAAATTGATAAATATATAGTGTCAATGGTCTTATAATTTATTAAATATATGCTAATTGACAACTGTTTGATTTATAGCAAATTGCAAATTACGCCCTATTATGTTATGAAAACGTTTTCAGAATGTCAATTTAACGTATTTTTGAGCTATTCATAGACTAAATTTGGACTTTTGTATTATGTCTTGATAAGTTTGTAAGAGAACTAATTCATTTTGAATTAAAGGCAATCGGAAAATATATGATGTATTCAAAATATGAAATCACTAAAGCCGGCAACACACTCCTGACATCTAAGTCAGCCGATGAAATTAACCAGGCATTAAATAAGATTAACGACTGGAGGACCAATCACCTACAGCCGTTAAAAGTGCTTAAACGTAGGCTAGTAAAAACATTAGAAAGAAATCGGATTGAGCCTTACTTGATTTCCCAAAGACTCAAGAGGCTGACCTCTATTGAATATAAATTAGACCTTAATCCCAAGATGGGCTTAGGACGAATGCAAGATATTGGAGGATTTCGTATTGTGCTAAAAGACTCTAAAGACTTATTCAAGCTCAAAAAATATATTGAAAACGAATCATACAAAAGGTTATTTGACAAAACAAAAGACTACGTTTCGATGCCAAAAACATCCGGCTATAGAGGCGTTCATTACATCTATAAATATAATTCTTCTGTAGACAAATATAATGGATTGCAGGTCGAATTGCAGATAAGGACAAAGCTGCAGCACTATTGGGCAACAGCTGTTGAAACGGCCGGAATCATAACTAAAACCTCATTAAAATCAAGCCAGGGACCTGATGAGTGGCTAGAATTTTTCAAAATAGTAAGCTCTTTGTTTGCGCTTAAAGAGAAATTACCGGTTCTTGAAATTCATGAAAATACAACAATGGAAGAACTTATGATATCTTGCTATGACATGTGTAAAGAATTGAATTTTATTGATACTTTAAAAGCCTTGCGTGTTACAACTAACCATTTGGAAGAACAAAAATTTCCGGGAGACTACTACTTGCTTAATATTGATGTTGTTCAAAAAGGAGTCACACTGAACGTTTACACCAAATCACAATATAATCTTGCAACAGAAAACTATTTACGATTAGAGAAATCCATTGACAATACTAAAAATGCAGTAGTACTAGTTTCGGCGACATCCTTTAAGTCATTAAAAAAAGCATACCCTAGTTACTTTTTAGATACTTCTGAGTTTCTAAATGCTTTAGAAAGAATAAACAATAATTGCATAAAGCTTAAATTAGTTAAAACCCGGAAGTACCTACCAACAGTAACACCTATTTTTCCTGACAGTGCTTAAATAACATAAAAGCTAAAGCCACTAGATAGGCTGTCCTTCCCTCTTGAAAATAGAACTAGTATTTTCATTAAAATTATTTAGTTAAATAAACAAACGCAATTGCTTCTTGAAATTTTCAAATCTTTCTTGCTCATCAGCAAAGTAACTTCCATCTATTTCACAAGCAGTAAATTCAATAGTGCCAAACTTAAAAGCAGTAATACGATGGCTTCCTGAGCCAAGATGAGTATCAAGCACTTTCATTCCTTCAGCAACAAAATCATTATAAATCTTATCATACAATTCAACCGGCTTTTGCGTCGGGTGTATCTTCTTTTCCTTATTCCCTCCTCCGGTGTTTGAAATGCGATACATCTTTGCAGGCTTGTCAAACGAAGTCCAAGCCATTTCCCATTGCGAGAAGTTATCCCATGGCTGGAGCTTATCCCAACAGATGATGCAGCGCGTCGGCGGTAGGTCAAAGTAATTGCCTCCCCAAATAATCTGATGCTTTGACACCCTGAACAGCTCATCAAAATATTCTCTGCCAGGCTTTTCATAATCCCAATGGATAATTGAAGTATTTAGGTTCCTGTTTTTTAATTTGCCCCCCCTTGAATTAAGCCTCCCTTTTTTCAGCTTCATTGCGACGGATTCGCCTGGGTATCCGTCTCCCTTCCGAGTAAGGTGGGTTCCCATATTCATATTGGGTGCGTTGATTCCGTATGGCGGATCGACAATTGCAATATCAAAATGATTGTCAGGGTAATTGCGCATGACTTCCATGCAGTCGAGATTAAAAACAGTTGAAGAACCACACATAATTATAATTAATTTATTTCAATATCCAGTACTTCTGCATCATTATCATCGTCATAAAGCGGATTGCTTGATTTCATTGAAGAAATTGCTCCAACATTAAAACCGACAAATTCTAAAGCTTCCTGTTCAGTTACTTCGCCGGAAACAGTTACTGTTATTCTAAATTCGTATATCATGCTATTTAAATTTGTAGTAAAGATTGATTGCAACTGAGGCTTTAAATTCTCTCTTGTCGAGGTCATACAGATATGTAAGGTCAGAACGGTATTTGTAATTGAGCTGAGCTCCGATTACAAAAGGATGGATATCATAGCGCAATTCCGTATTGCCGCCATAAAAAAGAAAGTTTGAATTACCCTCTCGGATTATGCTTCCGGCTTCAAGTCCGGCTGAAATTGATACCTTTTTGTCAATCGGAAAAACATAGTTTGCGTAGACGCTATACTGCTTGTAATCGATCGCGGGAAATGCCTCGTATTGGATTCCGATCTCAACGTTATTGTAAATCGCTCCTGCTTTCAGCTGGTAGTCCAATTCGGGCTTGTTTCCTGTCGGCTTGCTTCCGAGAGCTGCGTTTCGCAAATCGAAACCAGCAGCAACATAAGGGTAATTCTTTTCCTGTGCATTCGCCGATACCAATACCAGCATTAATGCGAATTGTAATAGTCTTTTCATAATAACCAATAGTTTAAGTTGTTAATTGATTGTCTGCATACAGACCACGTGCCAAACTTTAAAAAATCGACTTATTGTAAAATTCGATTGCTTTATAAATCTGAAAAACCAACTGCGGTACAACTGCATTTCCTGATGCCTGCAATGATTCATTTCTCCACTTTACATGTGCGTTTGTTCTTTTTGGTATTTTTCCGTTAAAAATGGCATCAATGTCCAGTTTGGTGGGAAGCCCATCATTTCCGAAACAAACAGGGGATTGAGTCGGGAAGTTTCTCCAGTTTCTTTCCTTGCTATTTTTGTCAAAGAATTTTGTGTCTCTAATCCTGTCAATTTCTTTCCGCAATCTGCTGCTGTCGGGCTTGGCAGCATTCCCTTTGCTGCCATTTCCATCAACGATACCGAATGCCTGCCTCCTTTGTTCAGGTTTGAGGATTTCCTGCCTTGTTTTATTTCTGCTCTGTCGAAACACGTCGGAGTAGGCAATGAACCATATCCTGTACCGTTCGTGGGGAGCGCCGACGCCCGAAGCTGGCAATAGAAACGGGAATACTTCGTACCCTTCAGCTTCCAGGTCAGCCTGCACCTCGTCGAAGACCAGCCCTCCATTCCAATTAAGCAAGCCGCGAACGTTTTCGCCCACGACCCAAGGCGGCTGAATCTCTCTAATTCCTCTACGCATTTCCGGCCATAGATGGCGCTCGTCGTCTTTTCCCTTGCGTTTTCCTGAGATACTGTAGGGCTGGCAGGGAAACCCGCCTGTAACGATGTCAATGTTTCCTCTGTGAACAGAGAAATCTGTCTCTTTGATGTTTCCATAAGTAATAGCATTTGGCCAGTAATATTTAAGAAGCGTCTGCAAAAAAAGGTTTATTTCGCAATGGGCGATATTGTTCCATCCCATCCATTCTGCTGCCAAATCAAAGCCTCCTTTGCCTGAGAAAAAGGATATGTGGTTAAATTCGTCCATTATTGCAATTTGTTATTTTGAGTGAAAATCAACTCTAAGACGTTTTCTTATCTTGAAGGAGTATTTGTACTGCCTGCCCTCCAAAACCTTTTTAAAAAGCCTCATTTTGAGTTCTTCGTCTAAAATGTACTCGATACACTTTCTAGCTGTCGTCAATTTGCTTTTGGAGTAGATATCGACTACGGTTTCAACATCAGTATTGCCGTTATCTACAAAGACTCTTTTCTTGCCCTCATATTCGCTTACTCGGATCACGAAATTTTTGTTGATCAGGGCATTTGTCGGATTGTCTGATTTAAGTGCTGGCATAGGATAGTTTTTGCAGTTATATATTTAAAATTCAAAGCCTGCCGGAATCCCGTAAGTCTCGAAATATTCGACAATCTCTTTTCTCTCGATCTGATGGGTCGCGATTATCTCTCTCATCGATAGGTTCCTATAGGATTCTTGGTTTTTCCGCATATCATAAATAATCGTATTGATCCTGTGCCTTACCTTTCTTTCCGAAAGCGGGTAGCACATCTTGACCAGTTCGCTTTTGGTAAGCGAATACGGTATTTTTTTTAGTTCTTTCTTTATCAATTCCATGATTATTAATGATATGCGGGTTAGCCTTTTTTTACTCCTGAATCTTCCTGAACACGAAATGCGTTTCCGTATCGTGTCTTGAAAGCTCGTGCTGCATCACGCCGCTGTCGTTCAGCGCATTTCCGATTGCGTGCTTTTCGGTCAGCTGGTCCTTTGCATAGGAAAACTCTACTGCACGAACCCAAACAAACTGCTTTTCGTCGTGCTCTGCTTCCAAATCGGCAGATTGTAATTGCTGTTTTTCCAGAACGTCTGCTAAAGCGGCAGCTTCATCGTTCTGCCATTTCTTTCTTGACCTTTTAAAAATTTGATTTTTCATGATATGATTGTTAAATGATTATGGAATTAATTTTATGCCTGATGATCGATAATAAAATAAAGAGCTCAGTGTTTCAGTTATTTTCATCTCAGCTTCTGAAAAGTCTAATTCTTTAATAGCATCATAGACAGTATTAGTATCGTCACCTGATTCGCTAACATGGTTAGATTCAATATGATCAGCTAGAAGTTCTGCTATTTCTTTTGAATCCATTCCAGCGGGATTATAGCCTACCTTTTCTACTAATGAAATGTCGTTTCGACTAAAATCAATTTCATCATCTAAAATGTCAGATAGCCTTTGGAACCCATCGGAATCATATACATACTTAGTATATCCTTGCTCTAGTGCTTCTTTTACTGTTAATTCTGTTTTCATTATGTTATAGTTGTTTAGTTAATGTTCATCAGCTGCTGGTGGATCAGTCCGCTTGATTTCTGCATCACGAATCTTTCGTAATCGTCCTGCATCGTCAATGCCGAATTGCAGACCTGCAAGATCATTACTGCCTCGCTTACCGAAAGCGTCAGGCTTGCAGTAGTCTTTGTAGTCTTTTCGATCTTGCTGCGGAAGCTGTAAAAAAGCTTTTGCAGGATATCTATCATAAGCAGCGCATCATAAAATTTGTTGTCGGTCCGGTTCATGTACCTGATCGATGCATTTTTGTACGTGATGAAATTGTCAAGCTGCCTCTGCAATGCTTCTATTTCTACGATTTCAAGTTTTGATAATGTCACTGTTTTCATATCTCTGTCGCTTTTAGCTGCAAAAATTTCTGTCCGTTTTCATAGAACTGTACTACCTGCGTATTTTTGAACAGTTCCGATTTCTTGAACCTTCCGAGCATGCTCTTGACGATGAACTCGCGCGGCCGCCTGTTATGCTTTATCGGCGACCACCAAACCTTGTTTGCAAGCTTCGGTTTTGTAAGGATCACCATCTTGATCTTTGATTTCTGCGTCTCGAATACCGGCATATCTTGTTTTTTTGGTTAAAATTCATGTACTCCATAAGCCGCAAAGCTTTCTTTCGCTCCGGATGGTCCGGCAATGACAGATTTCTTTTCGATGATCTGCGGAAGCTTCGCCAGGAACTCGGCCGGCAGGTTCTTTTCTACGTAGTCGAAGAGCTGCGGCAGGGTGATCTTGTCTTTTAGGAATCTGGCAACTGCCGTCTCGCATTTCTTGGAATAGTTTATCGCGGTCCTGCGCCTGATGGAATCGGCCTGCAATTTCTTCTTGACAGCTTCGTATTTCTGCTTGGCCGCCTCATGCTCGTTCCATTTTCTCAAGGTGTACTCGAAGCCTACTTCTTTGGAAGTCTTGCGCGTCATGTCGAAATACTCGAAAGGAAAGAGAGGCGGGAACTCGTTCTTGATGAACCACTTTCGCGCCCACTCGGTACGCCATCGCATCTGCTGGATGTCTTCGACGATATTCGCCTTGGTGAAGGAAGCTCCGGTAAAGGCGATCCATTTTGACTGCGAATAGAGATTTATCGCCTTTTTCCAGCTGCCGGCATACGGCGTGCTCTTCTTCCATAATTTTGAAATGGACTTGAAAAAATCCTGTATCGCGAGTTCGCGGAACTCGTCATTGGTGAGCGTGCCGGAATAGGCTTCTTTGTAGAGATATCGGATATCTATCGGTCTGTAGCTGTTGAACTCTTTAGCCGCCAGGCGTTCTGCGAGTTCCTGCGGGTGCAGAATCTGGTCGAGCAGCTTTTCAGAAAGGGTTTCCGAAACTTTAACATTTTCGGCCGCGCCCCCCTCAGTGGAATTTCCGTCTTTGCTGGCAGGTGTTCCTGTAAAAGACACATAAAAAGGCGTGAGCGCCAGCGAACTCCTTATATCAAGAGAACTGCCTGCATTCTCTTTCTTTTGATATTCATTTAAACATGTTCCTGTAATATCATTGTTATCAGGTAAAACTTTCCCAAAATTGAGGTTAAGTCGCTGATTTTCAGCGATAGCCAATTTATTGGTCTTGAGGTCGAAAACGGCGAGGATTTCAGGGTTTATGTGCAGCTCTACCGGCCTGTTCTGCCCCGCGAAATGATAGTCGATGAATACTCCGCACTCTTGCAGCCTCTGACGGTGATTCCTGACGGTCTTGGAACATAGGTCCAGGCTTCTGTGGTTGTTCCTTTTCAGTTCCGTGACAAGGAACGAGTTGACCTTGAACTCTTGGAGCGGACGCTTTTCGGTAACACGCAGGCTCATGTACCGCGTATTTCTTTTCATCAGCTGGGAGTTGTACAGGTGCAGGAGGTTGGAGAAGATTATCTCTGTAGCATATTTTACGGTCTGTATCTTCTTTTTCTCTACGATCAGGCCGTAATCCTTGCAGAAGGCGTCTGCAAGCTCGTTGTATTTTCTCGGCGGCAGCGAGTTGTGCTTCAGCTCAAAAATCAGGGAAAATTTCTTCTGTACTTCCGTCAGCTCGGTTTTCTTGCGGTACGATTTTACAGATGTATTGTGCTTTGCTATAAGGCTGTTTTCATCGGCAGTCCTCGTATTGTATGCCGCGACATGCTTTCTGTAATTGTCCATCGTGATCGAATAGGCTTCGTCTACGATGGCAGGATAGACCGCCATTATGCGGCTGTCGAGGGTCAGGTCGGCTGCATTGGAGATTGCAATCTCATTCTGCAATGCAAGCTTTTCAGCTGTCGTTCCATATCCGAAAAGGTTTGATGCGAGGTTGAAAACCCTGCTGTCTAGCTTTTGTTGTTTCATACTATATTATTTATAGATATCCTAGTTTATAAGCCTTTTGTCTTATAGCTATCATGTCATTTTCAGGATATCCCCAATGGTTAGAAAATAAACCGCCATAGCCATTATTGTGATTTGTTTTTCCTCCTTTGCATATGAACTCTGCAAAATCTTTAGTAAGTGCTAGAAGTGTTCCTCCATGGGTCCAGTGTTTGGGTTTGGCCTTATCAATTTCGATAAGCATATTTTCATGATTGTATTCATTTCGCATGTATACCTTACCTGACTTTAAGAACATATAAGCTATACGGTCCTCATAGGAAAAGAATAGCCGTCCACGGGTTGCTATTGCAAAAATGATAAGGTTGACAATCTTTACTCTGTCATTAATATCATCGAGATCGAAATTTTCATCATTCATAATTTTGTATTTTAACCTTTCGGCAAGGCGCACGGATGCGCCATTGCGTCTAGGGATTTTCAGCTATTTGCTGGAGGTATTTTTATTTCGTCTGTTCTTGTTGAAATGGGTTGCCATCAGGTCGGCCGTGACGCTTTCGAGCGTAAAGCCTTCCAAGGCGTTTCGTTTTGTCTTTTTGGCTTCTGCCTTTCCGAGTTCTTTTTCAATGCACAACGCCAGTTCTCTCAGTTCGTCAGAAGAGAGAAATATCTTGGCGTTGTTAAGCATTGAAAGTACTTTCGGGCTCATTAGCTTACAGTTTGAGCTTTGAATATGAGGTTTTGAAAACTTTTAGAAGTTTGGGAACAGTCGAGGTTCAAAAAGAAGGAAGTAGGCTTGATACTCCATTCGGCCTGTATAATCATGTGCGTTTTATTTGGAAAATTGCCCTCTCTTTCCTCAAATATTTTTTCAATTTTCCAAGTACTTACACCAGTTGCAGAATATTGTCCGATAATCATATCACCAGGTTCTATTCCTTCCTCTACATACAGCTGAACTGTGTTATTGATCATCCTGATATTTGGATTCGTTTCCCATATAAGGAAATCAACTCCGATAGTGTTTTGTAATACTTTCATAGTTTGTGAATTAATGATTACGCGCTCTGTATTGACTTGATTACTCTCTCTGTTCTTTTTGCAAGCTGCTTGGCTTCCTGGCTTTCTTTTTCGACAAGATCGACGACAGCCCTTTCTACTTCCCTGTTCTCTCGGTTTCCGTTTACGAACTGCCTGATGCTTTCGTTTGAAAAAGGCTTGCCGTCATTGTTCCTGATTCCCTGCTCTTCCAGATGGCTCGCTATTGCAGGCGAATATTGGCTGCCGAGCGTCGAGATAATGATTCGTTTAAATGTCTCAGATATCATGTTGTTGCTTTTTAATGTTCATGAATTTGAATTTGCAATGCTCTGCTGTACCAGCTTCAGCATCACCCCGAAGGTTTTCATAATGCCTATGCCTTTTAATAGCGTGTAGTGCCTGGCATTCTCAAAAATGTAAGCTGCAACCTGGTTCAGTTCCTTATCTGTCGTGCAGCCCTTGATAATTATTCCTATTTCTTCGATCGTGTAGATTCTCATAAGATGAAATTTAGAATTGTGCTATCTTTCTTTGATGTTGATGTACAGCGCACGCATGGTGCAGATAAAAAGGATGATGAAAATTATAGTCTTTGCAGTTTCCATAGTTTTCAGTTAAAGTGCTTCGGATTCTCGCTTTTCTTGTAGTAGACCCTGCCTCCTATCTTGTGGCTTTTCAGATACCCTTCGTCGGTCCATCTTTTGAGCGTCGAGAGATCGCAGGCCAAAAGCGTTGCGGCTTTTTTTCTCGGAATCAGGTCCTCGTCCTTGAACTTGGAAAAATTCTGCTTGAAATTTTCAAACTCAGCAGCAACGGCGTTGCGGATTGCTTTGTTCAGGTCAGTAACAGAGATTGTAATTGATTGCATAGGATTGGATGAAATTGCACTTCATTTTTTTTACCTCGATTGGCCTAAGTGTTGCAATTGCATTTTGCAGTTATTTTCGTGCAACCGTAAAATAGATTTAACTATATTAGCGGTTACGCTTTTGTAACGCTTTGCAATTAAGTTGTAACGTTTAGACAATACAAATGTATAAGATATTTTCTATATTCCAAATAATATATAAGATATTTTCTAAATATTTATAAAATAAATGTCAGAAACATTAAAAAGAATTAAGCAATACATTGATTATAAAGGTATTAGCATAAGAGCATTTGAGATTGAATGTGGTTTCTCAAATGGATCATTTGCAAGCCAATTAAAGAACAATAAAACTATTGGCGTTGATAAATTAGAAAATATCTTAAACAAATACACTGAAATTAATGCTAATTGGGTTCTGACTGGTATTGGCGAAATGATAGCAAGTAACCCTATTCAAAATGTAGTATCTGAGTCAACAACTGATTATTCTAGCAATTCTAATTTGCAGGAATTAATTGCCACCCAAAGGGAATTGATAAAAATGCAAAAAGAAAAAATTGAAGCTTTGGAGAATAAGCTCAAAGATGATAAGCGGGGAAAAGAAAAGGCATCGTAATTCGATGGATAGTATATTTAACCAAATAACAACAAGCATGAAAAAATTTCTATTTCTATTGGTATTATTACCAACAATTAATTTTGCTCAAGATAAAATTTCAACAACTGACGAAGAATATAAATATTTAACCGAAGGTTATAAAATCCAGCAGGAAACTGGAAGCGACTTCAAATCAGGATATGAATTACAAAAAATAGAAGAAAATAAAGCTAATGGTTTTATAATTACATATTCGCTCTTAAAGCATAAAGAATCGAACAAGACTAAAGCATTATCAATTGTGCTAACAAAAGAAAAGGATAAAAAAGATAAGATTGTTTATTTGTGTTTGCCTTTCAACAATACTGATTTGTTTGTGAAATTCTGTAAAGAAACTGAATCATTAGGCGTATCCATGAAAATGTATTTTGATTATTCAATATACAATGTACTGCAAAAATCTTTAGATAAAATTGCCAACAGAATGTAATATAAAAGAATATAATACCGCATACGATTTGTGTTTTTTGAACAATTTTTCCTTTTGCGAATACCAGTAAAATCAGGGTTATAAAAAGCATTGCCAAATTCATAACCCTGAGGTCGAGAGTTCAAATCTCTCTCTCGCTACGGAAAGCAGTAATCTGATGATTGCTGCTTTTTTTTATGTCCAATTTTTTGCTTCTCTTAATTAATACAGCGGGTATGGTCCCGTAACGAGAGTAGCTTTTTTGCTTCATAACCGCCCTAGACCGCTATCAAACACACTATTTACAAAGTTTACATTTTTATTTACAATCCAAATCGCTCAAATTGAAAAATACCAAAGTAAATTCGGTGAATCAATTTTGAAAGGATAAAAAATATGAAAAAAGTCACCTATGTGCTGATCTTACTGCTGGTTGTGGTAAGCGGACTAGTATTTGCTAATCGTGAAATTAAAAATGCAACTAAGCCATCCCTAAAGCCGTCTTCTATTGCTAACAGAAAAGCCGTCCTGGATAACAGGAAAAAATGGGAGGCATCTCCTGACGGCATAAAGTACAAAGAATGGGAGGTTTCTCCTGAAGGTAAAAAAGTGCATGCCAGTCATGATAAAATAAGGAAGTATATAAAAGATTTTACCGATATGGAGGCCGTGGTAACCTCAGTTACTTTTAAGCGCGCAAACGCGAAATCGTCAGGACCAAAATGGCTTATCGTCAGGATTGATGGCGAAGAATACATGATGCAATTTATTCCTAAGGATTTTCAGCAGTTAAATAGCCTGAAAGTTAATGACAAAATAATCGTAAGAAGCCGCAGCGCCGGGTATTCGCCTAATCATCCCTATTTGATTCTATCGGGCGATTATATTGAGCGAAATAATAAGATACTTTTTAAGCGTGATTTTAGCAAAAATAAGGGTTGCTGAGGATTACCGGCTTCGCGAAAGTGTTCAAAGAATCTCACTTTTGAGCTATTTGTAAAACAAAGGGCTGACATTTCTGTCAGCCCTTTGTTATTTTATTAGTAACAATAAATTAAAATAATAATCCTTGACAAAAACTAGAGATAATTTCAATATTTATTCCTCATTTTTCTTTTTTCATCTATCTTATTTCATCCAATCTGAGTAACATTTTTGATCAAAATCAAATAATTTACAACAATTTAACATTCTTTAAAACTTTTTTCCTACGTTTGTAGTCCCAAATCTAATATTAATTATGAACAAAACTACCTTCCTAGGAATGTTGTGCCTATTCGTTATGGGCATAACTCAAGGTCAAGTGATGTCTGACAGCAAGTCCCCACTTGAAAAAGCTCAGCACTATCTACAAGAAAAAGGCGAAGTTGTCTTCACTTTTCGAGCTCAAAACCAAAAACAATTTAAAGAACTGGCCGATTTCTTATCCATCAGCCATAAAAGAGTCGATCCGGTCGAATTGAAGGTCGAGGCGTATGCCAATTCGGAGCAATTCAAAAAATTCCAGACGTATGGAATTCCGTTTGAAGTAAGCGTTTCAGAAAATGAATTTGCTGTAGATGAATACACTACCTTCAGCACAGCCGCTTGGGATGACACTTGGAATGCGTATCCAAAGTATTCTGAGTATGTTGCAAAAATGCAATATTGGGCAACAACATACCCTAGCTTGTGTAAGCTCCAAAGCATTGGAACAACTCCAAACGGCAGGACATTATATGTTCTGAAAATTTCAGACAATGCACAAGTTGATGAGACTGAGCCTGAATTTCTGTATACCTCATCCATGCATGGAGACGAGATTACCGGATACCCTACTATGCTGCGCCTTATTGATTATCTCTTGACAGGATACGCTACAAATAGCGAAATCAGCAGTATCGTTAATAATACAGAAATTTTCATCTGTCCGTTAGCAAATCCTGATGGTTCTTATAAAAGAGCTGGAAACGACACCATGAATTCCACAGGAAATACAGCAACAAGAGCAAATGCGGCAGGAGTCGATCTTAACAGAAACTATCCTGACCCAATTGACGGCATCCATCCTGATGGCAATCCATTTCAAGCTGAAACTCTTGCTTTTATCGAATTTGAAAAAACAAGAAATTTTGTCTTGGCAGCCAACTATCACGGAGGCGCTGAAGTCGTAAACTTCCCTTGGGATACTTCGAATACGCCGAGTACTGCTAATTTTAGCTACCATCCACACGATAACTATTTCAAATTTGTCTCTAAAGAATATGCTCAATTGTGCCAGACTGCCGATGGAAATGCAAATTACATGGACGATGTTTACAATTCTGGACAATTTGCAGGCACAACAAATGGCGCGGCTTGGTATTCGGTTTACGGAGGAAGACAAGACTGGAACAACTTTTTTAACCATAATAAAGAAGTTACCATTGAGATTTCAGCCACAAAGTTTCCGGCTGCTTCCAACCTTCCTTTTTATTGGGAAAGAAACAGACAGGCACTTCTAAATTACATGAAACAAGCCAGTTATGGCCTGAAAGGAACCGTGAAAAATGCCGCTGGCGAAGCTGTTGAAGCTAAAGTATACATCAGCAATTATGACTTGATGGGTTCTTGGGTAAAGACAGGTCCATTAGGAGATTATTACAAAGTACTTATTGCAGGAACATATAATGTTACTTTTGAAGCACCAGGCTATGTAAGCCAGACGCAAAGCGTGACCGTTGCTAACAATGCAGCTACAACCTTGAATATAACAATGGTGGCTAGCACAACTATTCCTACTGCAGCCGACAAGATCATCTGCGAAGGCCAGACTGCTGCCTTGACAGCTACAGGAACCGGAACTATCAGATGGTATGCTAATAATACGACTCCAACGGTTTTGGCTACAGGAAGTTCTTACACGACTCCAGAGCTAAGCACAACTACATCTTATTTTGTAGAGCGCGAAACACCGCAGACAGTTGGCCCAGCTACAATTGCTGGAGGTGCTACTGTAGACAATGCAACTGCTAGAAACAGATATTCTATTTTCAGCTCTACTGCTCCTGCAAAGCTAAAAAGTGTATTGATCAACACAA
The DNA here is from genome assembly GCF_025947265.1 of Flavobacterium sp. N2550. Classification (NCBI taxonomy): domain Bacteria; kingdom Pseudomonadati; phylum Bacteroidota; class Flavobacteriia; order Flavobacteriales; family Flavobacteriaceae; genus Flavobacterium; species Flavobacterium sp. N2550. The sequence continues at coordinate 3,860,471 of NZ_CP110007.1, forward strand.
GCGCTATGGGAGAAGTAATGGTCGAACTGCAAAATAGCGCTGGAGCAATGCTAGAATCTAAAGTAATAAAATTGGCTGCTTCGGGAACGCAAGAGATTGATTTGAATTTCTTTGTCCCAGCAGAAAACAACTTGAGATTAGTCTTAAGAGAAATTTCTGGAGCGAGTATTTATAGAGCAGATTCAGGAATTACTTATCCCTACACGAATGGAATCGTGTCAATAACAGCTAATAGCGGAAGCGGAACATTCCTGACTTTCTTCAACTGGAAATTACAGACATTCAAAAGTACCAGAGACGAAGTTGTTGTGACCGTAAAACCAAACCCTGCGATAACTATAATTAGTCCGAATACCAAAATTGCAGGCGATGCAGGCTTTACATTGACCGTAAACGGAACCAATTTCGTAAATGGAGAATCTATAATCAGCTGGAACGGTGTAAACAAAACAACGACTTTTGTAAGCGCGACTCAATTAACAGCTCCAATCCTAGCCTCTGAAATTACGAGCAGCGGTACCATTGATGTAAAAATCAACAACCCTTGCAATAATTTTTCGACAGCAGCAACTGCTTTTACGATTACAGCACCGACCTCAACTACATGGAACGGTACTTCTTGGTCGTACGGAGCGCCAACAGCAAGCGTTGATGCAATCATAAACGGAAATTTCTCAACAAGCACTAATGGTTCTTTCACTACAAAAAGCCTAACCGTAAACTCTGGCTTTACAATAATTGTAACTACAGGAACAAGCCTTACTGTCAGCAATGGCATTACAAACAATGCAGGCGCAGCAAACTTTATAGTAGAAAACAATGCCAATTTAATCCAGACGAATAACGCTACAAATACCGGACTAATTACTGTCAAAAGAAACAGTGCGCCATTGTATCGTTTTGATTATACCTTATGGTCATCGCCAGTTAGCGGACAAAACCTTCGCAGTTTTTCGCCTTCAACTCTAACAAACAGGTTTTACATTTACAATTCTGTGCTTGGAAATAATGGCAGTTACGAAGCCATCTATCCTGCCCAAAACGAAGCAACGTATACTTTTGCACAAGCAAAAGGTTATCTGATACGAGTTCCTGACAATCATGCTTCTTATGTAAGCTCTTCAATTCCTGGAGTTTCTTATAACGGAGTTTTTGTCGGAATTCCATACAACGGAAGCTATAGCTTTGCACTTTCCAATACTAACAACGGATTTAATCTTGTAGGAAATCCATATCCATCAGCAATTTCGATTTCGGGATTATTTTCTTCCAACTCTAACGCAATTGATGGAACAATTTGGTTTTGGAGAAAAAGAAACGGCGTGGCTGGAAGCGGTTATGCAACAACTACAGGACTTGGAATGACAAGCGCTCAACCTGAAGTTGCTGCCATGAATCCGAATGGTATCATCAGCACCGGACAAGGATTTTTCGTGAAAGTAAAAAATGGCGCAACGCAATCAACGCTAAATTTCAACAACAGCATACGTTCTACTAATACAGGCATCTTTTTGAGAAACGGTAGCCTAGAAAACCATTCCGATTCTGATGAAGCTGAAAAACACCGTATTTGGTTGAATTTATCAAATGAAACTGATGTTGTAAGCCAGACTTTGCTTGGCTATATGGCCGGAGCTACCGAAGGAATAGATTATGGAATTGAAGGAAAATATTTCAACGATAGTCCAATTGCCTTGACCTCTTATATCGATAACTCGGAATATGCCATACAAGGAAGAAGCTTGCCTTTCTCTCCAGAGGATATTGTTCCGTTAAGCTTTAAAACGAATACGCCAGGAAATTATAGTATTGCTATCGATCATGTCGACGGTCTTTTTGAAACCGACCAAGACATCTTGTTAAAAGATAATCTGACGGCACAAATCCATAATCTGAAAACGTCAAGCTATAGCTTTTCAACAGAATCTGGAAGCTTTACCAATCGATTTGAAATCGTATACAGAAGCTTACTAGGTGTAGAAACGCCTACCGTAAACACCAACAGCATCGTGATTTATAAAAAGAACGAAGCCCTCCACATCAATTCCGGAAACTACATCATGGATAAGATTGAGCTATATGACGTGAGCGGCAGGCTGATTTACACAAAGCTGGGTGTGGATGACAACGAAGCGACTATTTCAAATCTTTTAATTGCAAACCAAGTACTGCTTGTAAAAATTACTACTGCAGAGAATGGCGTTGCCATCAAAAAAGCAGTTTACTAATTAATAAAAAGGAAACCATGAGAAATACAGTAATAAAAACTTGCAGCTTGATTTTCTTCTTATTTACGACACTAACTGCGTTTGCAGATAATCCTGAAGAAGTTCCTGAAGATTTAGACGGTCCGACCGCTCCAATCAGCGATCATATATGGCTATTAGCCTTAGTAGGATTTGCTTATATATTCTTAAAATACAGATCAAAAAGAGTTGCAGAAAACTTGTAAAATTCTAAGACTGATATTTTAACAATAAATTCCATGACAAAAATTATGCTTTTGTAGGTATAAAACCCTAATCAAAACCATAACTCCCTATTAGCTAAAGGCTTGCAAAACCAGTATTTGTAAGCCTTTACGTTTTTTTACAATATATTTTGACTGTTTTATGTTAAAATTCGAAAAAAGTTTTTATATTTGACTACCCAAATCTAATATTAATCTTTAAAACCTATAAAATAGCCGCTCAAGTTACTAAGCCCCTGTAACCCGGAGAAAAAAAATCCCAAATCTATTTTATCGTATTTATCATTAATCTAAACCCCATAAGATTATGAAAAAAACCTACCTACTAGGCTGTAAGCTAGCGCTTACACTATTTCTTGTATTGCTTACTTCCGTGAGCTATTCGCAAAATCAAACATTTACATCTTCTGGAACTTTCACTGTACCTGTAGGCGTCACCAGTATTACTGTTGAAGCATGGGGCGGCGGCGGAAAAGGCGGAACACGAACCAATAACAGCGGTGGCGCTGGTGGCGGTGGCGGTGGCGCTTATGTTCGAAGCGTACTAACTGTAGTACCTACAACTTCTTATACCGTAACTGTCGGAGCAGGAAGTACAAGCACTGCCGCGGGAGGTGACTCTTGGTTCGGATCAAACACACTATTACTTGCCAAAGGAGGAGAAAGCGTTGCCAATAACACAACAGGAGGCGGCAATGGAGGCGCTGCAGGTTCCAGTATCGGCGACTTCAAACGCTCTGGCGGAAATGGTGCCAACGGTTCAGCCCTGATAACACTTTATGGCGGCGGCGGCGGTTCATCCGCTGGAACAGCACTTGACGGAGTCAGTGGAAATACAGCTAATGGTGGTACTGCTCCTGCAGGCGGAGGAAATGGTGGTGCCGGAGTTGGATCAGGTACTCAAAATGGTGGCGGTACAGACGGCTCCAACCCTGGCGGTGGAGGTGGCGGTGCCAAGAAAACAAGTGGCTCCTCTAATAGAAATGGAGGCGATGGCGGAAACGGACAGGTAATCATTACTTACACGTTGCCAAACGGTCCGGGTGGCGTTACTTCTGCCTTACAATTATGGCTACGTGCTGACTTAGTAAACGGTACTTCAACAGTTACAGACAATACCAATGTAACCTCATGGCAGACACAAGCGATGGGAAGCAATGCAACAGTACATACAGCAGGACAGGAACCTAAATACAAAAACAATCAAACTGATAACGTCAATTTTAACGCTGTTATTGATTTTGACAATATCTCGACAGAAGCATCGAGCAGCTACAACTATGCTTTAGCAGGCCAGCAATATCTTGGCGGCAGTACAGGATACTATACCCAAGACGTATTTGTTGTTGTCATTCCGAATGTCACCGTAAACAGTTCTTTCGGAAGTATGGATATATTCTGTGCAGATTCTGATACTTCAACACAAACAAATGACGCTACCGGCGTTGGTTTTGGAGCTTATTCACAACGATTCAACAACGAAGTCCTTTCTTATGCCTACAATACATCTTCAGGATTAGGAAATGGATATGGAGTTGCAGAAACAAGTACTTCAAAAACATATTCTAATGTCGGTATAATCAATACTAGAAATAATTCTGGTTCGACAGCGCAAGAACTTTTTTACAACGGATTGAATGTCGTAAATACAACCTCAACAGGAACTTTCATGAACTTATCCAACGGAAAATACTGGATTGGACGAAGCGAAGGCTGGAAAGCTACCCTTGACGGAAGAGTTGCAGAAATCATTACGTTCAGTTCTCGTAAAAATGATGCTTCCGAAAGAATCAAAATCGAAAGTTATCTGGCTATCAAATACGGTATCACCATGGGCGTTAATGGTACGTCGCAAAACTACGTAAATTCAGACGGAACAGTAATCTGGAACACGACTGCCAATGCAGGATTCAACTGGAATATTGCCGGAATCGGAAGAGACGATCTTTCAAAATTAAATCAAAAACAATCCCGAAGTGTCAATTTAGCTACTGATGTAGCCATAGGATTGGGAGAAGTTGCCGCCACAAATACGGCAAATGCAACAACTTTTTCAACTAATAAAGATTATTTGGTATGGGGATGCAACAACGGCTCTTTTGCTTCTTCAGGAACAACGACTAACGTAAACTTAGGAGGCCTTACCACTTCTTTTATTTCTGGAAACAGAAAATGGAAAATCGTAGAAACTGGTACAGACGTCGGACAGACCGTCGTTTCTCTTCCTAAATCATCTTTAACTTCGAACTTTACCAAAACCGCAACACAAGAATATGTATTGATCGTTTCGTCAAGCAGTGCTTTCGGCAGTAATGACATTGTGGATATTATTCCACTCACCGATACAGGCAGCAACTATGAAGCATGGTATGACTTTGACACTACGAAATACTTTAGCTTTGGTGTTGCCAACCAATTCGACAGCAAATACAGATTAGACAACCAAGCTGGAGATTTTGTATTGGGAGAAAAAAACATCAATCTAAATTCAAGCTTTACCGTTTCTGGATGGATCAGACACACAAGCGGAGGCGGTGCAGTTCTTGCAAAAAATGGTGCCTATCAGTTCTACATCAACGCTTCTAATAAGTTAGTTGGAAACTGGAACGGGGCTGACAGGATTACGAGCACTACTTCTATTAATAATGGAAAATGGCATTATGTAGCAGTTACTTTCGCTAGCGGAACCGCAAATCTTTATATCGACGGTGTTTTAGATGCAACAGCTTCTAGCCTTCCTACTCCTCTTTCAAACACAGCTAACTTTTCTATTGGTGCGGTTTGGCAAGGAAAATCAACTATCACAAGCACTTTCTCTGGCGATATTGATGAAATCAGAATCTGGAACAATGCGCTGACAAGCACTCAAATCCGCTTTGTGATGAATCAGGAAATAGAAAAAACCGGAACCGCCACTAACGGAAGAACCATTCCGAGCACAATTACAAAAAATGATATTTCCATAATTCCCTGGAACAATCTTCAAGCTTATTACGATTTGAATACTTTTTACGGAACATCTATAAAAGATAAATCCGACAACAATCGTTGGGCAAGAATCAAATACCTTACGGTTGACAAAAACATCGTAGGCACGCAAACAGCGCCGATGCCTTATGTATCTACGACAGACGGAGCTTGGGCTACAATCGCAACATGGACAAACGGTACATTGCAAGAGCTTCCGAACAATGTATCTATCGTAAACAGCAGCATTCCTGTAGATTGGAATATCGTGCAAACTTCGCATAATGTTACTTCGGTAGGAAACAAGACGGTCTTAGGATTAATCGTTAGCAACAATACGCTCAGTGCCCAAAACGATACCAAACTAGAGGTTTCTCATTACTTGAAAGTAAACGGAAAAATCGACTTGGTAGGAAAATCACAGCTGCTACAGACATTAAATAGCGATCTAGACCCGACAAGTTCAGGTTCTTTAGAAAGAGACCAACAAGGAACTAGTAACAAATACAATTACAACTATTGGTGCTCTCCTGTAGGTAATCCAAATAGCACTACCAATAACAATAATTATACTGTAAATAGCGTGCTCAGAGACGGAACAACCGCAACTCCGCAAACCATCTTATGGACATCGGCCAATGATGCAATTGCTGGTTCGCCTATAACATTGAGCAACAAATGGATTTATAAATTCCAAAGCTCTTCTAATAATTACGCCAACTGGATTTATGTCGGACATACCGGAGCTTTGAAGGCTGCTCAAGGTTTTACGATGAAAGGAAGCGCCGCTGCAACGCCAAACCAAAATTATACTTTTGTCGGCAAGCCAAACAATGGAAAAATCCAATACAGTATCGGTCCGAACTTATTGAATCTGGCAGGAAATCCGTATGCTTCTGCTTTAGACGCAACTGCCTTTATCAATGACAACTTGACTTCGACAACAGGAACTTTATATTTCTGGGATCATTTTGGCGGCGAAACTCACGTATTGCTATCGTATCTAGGGGGTTATGCGGCGAGAAATCTTGTCGGAGGAGTCGTAGCTATGTCACAGCCAGAGCTTGAAGACATCGGACCTGGGTCAAAAGCTCCAAACCGATATGTGCCAGTAGGACAAGGATTCTTTGTGACATCAAGCAATATTGGAGGCGATATGATTTTCAATAACAACCAAAGACAGTTTGCAAAAGAAAATCACGCCGATTCAAATGCGATGTTCAGAAACGGAAACCGAACAATTCCTCATGCTAATCATTTCGAGAATAATTCGGAAAATTTGGGAGAAGATCCTGATAATTTCATCAAAATAAGGCTTGGATTTGATTCAAGAAATAATTACCACAGGCAAATATTATTGGGCTTCATGAACGAAAATGCAAGCAGTGAGATTGAGCCAGGCTATGACGCAATCCACATTGACAGCCAAGTCAATGATATGTATTTTATCCACAACGGAACCAAATTGGTAATCCAAGGCGATGGTTATTTCAACACAGACAATATCTATCCTTTAGCCGTAAAAGCAGACGCTGCCGGAAATGTAAAATTCATGCTTGACAAAGTAGAAAACCTAGATGAAGATCAAGAAGTCTACATTTTTGATAACATGACAGGAATCTACCACAGCATCAAAAACAACGCTTTTCAGGTAAATCTTGACGCTGGATTACACGACAGGAGATTCTCTTTGAGATTCTCTACAACCGAAAATCTAGGCACTGTCGACCATGGACTTGAAGAAGGCATTGACATCGCTTTTACAAGCAACAACAATACATTACACATCAAAAATAAATTGCTAGACACTACCATAACTTCAGTTGAGGCATATACACTTTTAGGCCAAAATTTACGTTCGTGGAATGTTGAAAACGAAATACAACAAAATATCCAAATTCCGATTTCTAACTTAAGTACAGGAGCTTATATCGTTAAGGTAAAAACTACAAAAGGCGACTTGAGTACAAAAATCATTGTAAGATAATTATAATTTATGGGGATTATAATTTAGGTTTGTTTAATAAAAAAGTCCCGATTTCTCGGGACTTTTTACTTTTATAGTATTCAAAAATTATTGCAATAATGTTTTTAGACCGTTAAAATCTAGCGTATGTTTTTCGCCTGTAATCAGATCTTTTACGCTAAAACTTTCCGTTGCAATTTCATTAGAACCTGCCATCACTACAAAAGGAATCTGGCGCTTTTCTGCATGTTTAAACTGCTTGTCCAGTTTCGCTTTGTCTGGATATAATTCTACTTTTATTCCTTCATTTCTTAATCGGGTAATGGCCTGCATGGCATAAAAAGCTTCTTCATTTCCATAATTGAAAAAGATAGCTTTTGAAGAAACCGTTACCGTTTCCGGGAAAAGACCTAGTTCGTCCAAAACCAAGTAAATTCGGTCAAGTCCAAAAGAAATCCCGACCCCGCTCATGTTTTTCAGTCCAAAAATTCCTGTAAGGTCATCATACCTGCCTCCGCCTCCGATAGAACCCATGGCTACAGTTTTTGGGGCAGCCACTTCAAAAATAGCTCCCGTATAATAATTGAGTCCGCGAGCCAAAGTGACATCCAAATCAAAATTCGATTTTTTCAAGCCCAATTTGGCAATCGTATCGCAGATGAACTGCAACTCCTCTACCCCTTTTCTGCCTTCTTCAGATGATGACAAAAGTTCGGAAAGCTGGCTGATTTTTTCAGAAATCGTTCCTGTAAAATGAAACAGCGGCTGGACTTTTTCTATGGCTTCTGCTGAAATTCCTTTTTCTAGCATTTCTTTTTTTACGCCGTCCTCTCCTATTTTATCTAGCTTGTCCAATGCTACGGTAAAATCAATCAGCTTGTCGCTTGCGCCGATAACTTCTGCAATTCCAGATAGTATTTTTCGATTGTTGATTTTTATAGTAACGCCTTCCAGACCTAATTCTGCAAAAACCGAATCGTACAATTGCACTAATTCTACTTCTTGCCACAAAGATGTCGAACCTACAACATCAGCATCGCATTGATAAAACTCACGAAAACGGCCTTTCTGCGGATTATCGGCTCTCCATACTGGCTGGATTTGGTACCTCTTGAAAGGAAATTCCAATTCTCCTTGGCGCTGCACGACATATCGGGCAAAAGGCACAGTCAGGTCATAGCGCAATGCTTTTTCTGACAAAGAATTGGAAAATTTAGCCAGATTATTTGCTTCCAAAGCCGCCAAATCAGCTTTTTTGACTTTATCGCCAGAATTCAAAATTTTAAAAATCAAGCGGTCTCCTTCCTCTCCATACTTCCCCATGAGGGTTTCTGAATTTTCAAAAGATGGTGTTTCTATAGGCTGATAGCCAAATTTTTCAAAATTGGTTTTGATGATTTGGATGATATACTGTCGTTTCGAAACCTCGATCGGAGAAAAATCTCTGGTTCCTTTTGGAATTCCTGGTTTGGCCATTTTTTGACTTCTTAGATTGTACTTTAAACTTATGCAAATATCTTATTTTTATTTGGGATTTGGGAAAATAGAATCGGGTTTCAACTTTTGACATTCGGCTTGCCACTTTTGTTCTAAAAATTCATACTTTAGAGCCATAAAACAGAAACATGTTCAAACTGCTGAAAGAAAATGTGCATATCGCAATGGGTTCCATTCGGACACAGTTATTGCGTACTATCCTTACGGTACTTATCATTGCAATCGGAATCACGGCATTGGTCGGAATCCTTACTTTGGTATCAGCTTTAGAAAATACCATCAGCGGCAACTTTTCGTCTATGGGCGCCAACACGTTTTCGATGGGCCAATATGACGCTTCAGCACAAATCAACCGAAATAACAATGTCGAAAAGATAAATCCGATTATCAGTTATCCGCAGGCAAAAGCTTTCCAAGAAAAATACTCCTATCCTTTCACTTCGACTTCTTTATCATTTACGGCGACTTCAACAGCCGAAATTAAGTTTGAAAACAAAAAGACCGATCCAGATATTTCAGTTTTGGGAGTCGATGAAAACTTCCTCATCAATTCGGGTCTGGAAACTCAAATGGGACGAAATTTTACCGGATTTGACATCCAAAATAATAATTATGTCTGCGTAGTAGGTTCTGATTTTTTAAAAGGACTTTTAAAAGATATAAACCCGATTGACAAAGTGCTGTCTATTCGAGGTGCCAAATTTAGGGTAATTGGCGTATTGAAAGAGAAAGGTTCTACTTTTGGAAACAGCCAAGATTTGCGAGTCCTCATCCCGACACAGATAGCACGTTCCTTATTTACTGCTCCCAACATCAATTATGACTTAAAAGTACTTGTTGGGAAAGAAGAATTATTGGATGCTGCTGTAGATGATGCCATTATCACGATGCGAAAAGTTCGAAAACTAAACCCTGTTGAAGAAAATAATTTCGGAATCACCAGAAGCGATGAGCTATTAGAAATGCTCCGATCTCAAACGGAATTTATGGGTTATGCGGCTTGGATAATTGGTATCATAACCGTCTTCGGGTCATCGATTGCTTTAATGAACATCATGATTGTTTCGGTGACGGAAAGAACCCGCGAAATCGGAGTCCGAAAAGCACTTGGCGCTAAACGTTCGACCATTGCTTTCCAATTTTTTACAGAAAGTCTTGTTATTGGACAGCTGGGCGGTTTTGTGGGAATTATTCTCGGCGTATTGATTGGCTATGGAATTTCTACAGGACTGGATTTCGAATTTGTCGCTCCTTGGAAAGCTATTATTGCTGCTGTAATTATCAGTTTTATCGTAGCTTTATTTTCAGGGCTTTATCCCGCTATAAAAGCTGCTTACCTAGATCCTATCGAGGCTTTGAGATATGAATAAATCAATTTAACCGTCTGATTTTAAGCCAAAAATCATCCGGTCATTGTCGTAAATATCTTTTCTCAATTCTATATCCTTAAAGTTTTTTGCTTGCAACAAATCCATCATTTCTGTTCCTAGATACTGATTGATTTCAAAATAAAGCTGTCCGTTTTGGACAAGGTTTTTTTGTCCTAATTCAGCAATTTTTCGATAGAAAATTAGGGCATCGTCATCTTCAACAAACAATGCCAAATGCGGCTCGTAGTCCAAAACATTCTTTTTGATTTCTTCTTTTTCAAGATTTCTCACATACGGCGGATTGGAAACGATAATGTCAAAATTTTGTCCTAGATCTTCAGTTTCTAAAATATTTTTTAATAGAAAAGCCACATCTGCTTCATTTTTCACCGCATTTCTTTTTGCAGTTTCCAGCGCTTTTTCAGAAACATCAATAGCAAAAACTGTTGCATCTTGAAGATTTTTGGCCAGCGAAATAGCAATACAGCCGCTTCCTGTCCCGATATCAAGAATTTTTATTTTTCCTTTAAATTCATTTTTCTTGACAATCCATTCTACCAACTCTTCTGTTTCTGGACGCGGAATCAGCGTATTTTCATTGACTTCAAATTCTAATCCGTAAAAATGGGCGTTACCTAAAATATATTGTATTGGAATTTCTTTTTGCAACTTTTCTGTAATCGAATTCCACTTTTCAAGTTCTTCATCAGAAAAAAAAAATCCTGGATCCAAAGCTAAATCACTCCTTTTCATCTGGTGCAAATCTTCTAAAATGATATAAAAGAAACTTTCTGTTTCAAGTAAATCATATAGCGGAGTGAGTTTTTCGATAAAAAGAGTTTTGTAGTCTTTGGCAAGCATTGCTTCGTAATTTATGATTCAAGATTAACAGTCAAAAGTCCTGACTATTTCAGACACTTTTTTGACCAAATTTTCTTTTGCTTTTGAGGAAAGGAACAAAATTACCCTTTCTTCTTCGTAATGTCTATTCGCGCTAAAGATAAAATCAAGTTTTCCATCGCGATCGATGTCGCCGACAAAAATTAGTTCTACGAAAGTATCATTAAAAGAATCTTCTTTTAAAAGCAATTTTTCAGGAGTATCTTTTGTGGAAATAAAAAGCTTGTAGTTTTCCACTTTATGCCAAGGCACAGGATTTTCACTGCCATCTTCCATCGTCTCTCCTTTTTCGATGATATCTCCCTCGCCTCTCAAAAAGTATTCAACATTGTTGAAAGTAAACGCTATTTTCTCTTTTGGCCAGATTCGTTTTTGAGAAATTTTCAACGACTTCACTTCTCCTAATTTTAACTCCGGATAATCCATGAAAAGAACCGTTTTATTTCGAGATTCGATTGTCTTTGTAGAATCGCCGCTGCATTCTGAAAAACCGCTTTCAAGATCAAAATCGGCTTTCCCTAAATAATATTTTCCATTCTTTTCGTATAAATCAATCCAATTTTTGGTTAGCGATTTTGCCGGATTTTCACCTTCCCAATCTCTAAAAGTAGAAGCTAGTAAAATAGCAAAATCATTTTTGAACTCTTCATCTGCGACTGTTTCAACGGATTTTGTCTCTATCGAAGAAACTTCTTTTTTAACAGACAAAGTATCGTTCGCTTCCTCAGTTTTTGTCTTGGCTTTTGTACAGGAAACTAAAATTGAGAACAAAAACACTAATGCAAATAGCTTCTTCATAGATTATAATATTTTTAGCATCCAAACCGGACAAGAGGTATGACCTGTATTGCCCATCGGCGCATCTAAATAATCAAAGTCAAATTTCTTGTAAAGCTTTTGGGCTTCTTCCATGTAAGGCATGGTTTCAAGATAGCATTTTTCATAGCCAAATTCTTTTGCTTTGCTGAGGCATTTCTCCATCATCTTTGCACCTAGACCCAATCCTCTGGCTTCTGATAAAAAATACATTTTCTGCAATTCGCAGACGCCTTTTGGTCCATTTTCAAGCTGTGCCACACCTGCCCCGCCTATAATTTTTCCGTCTTTTTCAACAACAAAATAAGCAGATTTTGGCGCTGAATAATTCTCCTGCATAAAATCAAGCGACGGATCGGCATAGGCCGTACCGACTTTTGGCACATTATGTTCAATCAAAACCTCGCGAATCACTTTGGCAATCGCAACGTTGTCAGTCTTTTGGATTTCTCTTATTATAATCGTGCTCATTCTTGGCGGAAAAACTTATTTTTGTGACGTGAAGATACACGAAAAATACATAAAACGATGCATCGAGCTTGCCAAAAATGGACTGGGAACAACCTATCCGAATCCTTTGGTAGGAAGTGTTATCGTGCATGAAAATAAAATTATCGGCGAAGGTTGGCATAAAAAAGCGGGCGAGCCGCATGCCGAAGTCAATGCCGTCAATTCTGTAAAAAACAAATCTTTGCTTGCTGAATCGACAATTTATGTCAGTTTGGAACCTTGCAGTCATTTTGGAAAAACACCTCCTTGCTGCGACTTGATTATCCAGCAAAAAATCCCCAATATTGTTATCGGCACCATCGATCCCTTTGCTAAAGTTTCTGGAAACGGAATCAAAAAACTGATTGAAGCGGGCAGAAATGTGACAGTCGGAATTCTGGAAAAAGAATGCAATGAACTGAACAAGCGCTTTTTTACGTTTCACCAGAAAAAAAGACCTTATATAATCTTGAAATGGGCAGAAAGTGCTGACGGCTTTTTGAGTCCAGATACTAAAGAAGAACAAAAGCCGGTTTGGATTACGAATACGTTTTCACGTCAAATGGTTCACAAATGGAGAACTGAAGAGCAAGCAATTTTAGTAGGAACACAAACGATTTTAGATGATAATCCAAGACTTGATTCCCGCGACTGGAAAGGAAATAATCCGATACGGATCGTACTAGACAGGACTGGAAAAATCTCTAATGACTATTTTGTAAAAGACAATACAACCAAAACAATTATCATTACCGAACAGGAAAAATTAACAAATTCTGAAAATATTATTTTTGAAAATGTTATCTTTGATAGTAGCCTTCCTGATTCAATTTTGGAAATTTTATATAAAAATGATATCCAATCGGTCATCATTGAAGGAGGCAAAAAAACGTTGCAGACTTTCATTGACGCAGGTCTTTGGGATGAAGCGAGGATTTTTAAAGGAATACATTTTTTTCAATCCGGAACAGCAGCCCCTAAGCTTAAAGGAGAATTAATCGAAAGGAAAAACATCTTGAATGACGAACTTTTAATTTTCAAAAGCCATGGTTAATACGATAATTTTTGATTTTGGAGATATTTTCATAAACCTGGATTTCAATGCTATGGAAAACGCCATGAAATCACTAGGGCTCAAAGAATGGAATGAAGATCTAGACAAGCTGAATTATAAATTTGAGAAAGGAAAGATCAAGGAAGAAGATTTTTTGAAAGGAATCCAAAATTATATTCCGAAAGCTTCTTTAGAACAGATAAAAAACGCTTGGAGCAAAGTCCTATTAGATTTTCCCTTGTATCGATTAGAATTCCTGCAAAAGCTTTCGCACAATTACCAGCTGTTTTTGTTGAGCAATACTGACGCTATCCATGTAGAACAATTCGAAAATATGGTAGGCGAATCTTTCAGTCGCGATTTTTATCAATGTTTTGAAAAGGTTTATTTTTCTTTCGAAATAGGACAGCGAAAGCCAGAACCGGAAGCCTTTAACTATATTATCAACAAGCACGAATTATCACCTAAACGCACCTTATTTGTAGACGACAGGAAAGCCAATACCGATGTTGCAGAAAGCCTTGGCTTCCAAATTTGGAATCTGCAGGTCGGCGAAGAAGATGTGGTAGACTTGTTCGATAAAAAGATCATTTCTTTATAGGTTTGGAAATAAAAGACACTTATAGGACGCTTGACTTTCCTTCGGAAGAAGTTTTATACAAAGAAAAAAACAGCAAGTTTTTCGGCTATGCCTTCCCGATTTCTTCAGAAGAACAAGCAAAAGATTTTCTTGACGACTTACGCAAACAACATCATTCCGCAAGACATTGGTGTTATGCCTTCCAACTCGGAACAGAAAAAATTCATTTCAGGGCCAATGATGACGGCGAACCTAGTAATAGTGCCGGAATGCCTATTTACGGACAGATTCAATCTTTTGAAATCACGAATGTTTTAGTTGTAGTTGTACGTTATTTTGGAGGTATAAAATTGGGAGTCGGAGGTTTGATTTCAGCCTATAGAACTGCCGCCCAAATGGCTTTGGAAGCTTCTGAAATCGTAGAAAAAACTATCGACATCCACTATTTAGTTTCTTTTGACTACAAAAACATGAACAAGGTGATGCGAGTCATCAAAGAAAAAAACCTCGACATTGTTTCCCAAAAAATGGAAATGAGCTGTGAAATTGAACTAAAAACCCGAAAAAAAAATGCCGAAATGGTATTCGACATTTTTTCAAATTTATATGAAATCAGCATTAAATTGAAAGAATAAATTACAAAAATGCGAATTCAATATTATTCTTCAATAAACGCTAAAAGTTTCTCAACAACATAACTTGGAGGAAGGGTCGGACGCCCTGTTTTCATGTCAACAAATACTAACACAGAATTGCCGATTGTTAATAACTCATTTTCTTCGTTATAGATTTCGTAGTCAAATTCTATCTTGACCGACGTCTGGCTTTTAAAGATTGTCTTTACCCGAATCAAATCGTCATAACGCGCCGGTTTTTTGTAATTCATGGAAAGTGAAACTACTGGAAGCATGATTCCGTTCTCTTCCATCCATTTATAAGAAAGGCCAAGGTTTCTGAGCCATTCCACGCGACCCATCTCAAAATATTGGGCATAATTGCCATGATAAACAACTCCCATTTGGTCCGTTTCGGCATAGCGAACCCTTACTTTAAATTCATATTCTCGCATGTCTTTTTTCAGTTTAAATTTAAGGTTAAGACAATGTTTTTATACTGTGTACTTACAACAATATTTTTACAAAATCAACATGTAATTAATTTTTTTTTACAGATTTTTGTCACATATTTGTTCTCCCGAAGAAGTTACGAAAGATGCACTTTTTCTTTTGTAGGATTTACTTTAAAAAACATAATAATTTATCTTAATAT